>NZ_LT635475.1:0-1200000 GCF_900120165.1 Ezakiella massiliensis | reverse complement strand
GCCATAAGAAAAGCACAAGAAAAGCAAGTACGAATGTACTTGCTTTGATTGTTGTTTATTCTACGATTTCTGTTACTACTCCCGCGCCTACTGTACGGCCTCCCTCACGAATAGCGAACTTTAATCCCTTTTCTATTGCGATTGGTGTGATGAGTTCGATTGTGAATCTTGCGTTGTCTCCTGGCATTACCATTTCTACGCCTTCTTCTAGTTCGATGTTTCCTGTTACGTCTGTTGTTCTGAAGTAGAATTGTGGTCTGTAGCCGTTGAAGAATGGTGTGTGTCTTCCGCCTTCTTCTTTGGTTAGGACGTATACTTCTGCTTTGAATTTGGTGTGTGCTTTGATTGTTTTTGGTGCTGCTAAGACTTGTCCTCTTTCGATTTCGTCTCTTTGTACACCTCTTAGTAGTACACCGATGTTGTCTCCTGCTTCTGCTTGGTCGAGGAGTTTTCTAAACATTTCTACGCCTGTTACTACTACGTCTCTTGGTTGGTCTGTTAGGCCTACTAGTTCTACTGTGTCGCCTACTTTGACTGTTCCTCTTTCTACTCTTCCTGTGGCTACTGTTCCACGGCCGGTGATTGTGAAGACGTCTTCTACTGGCATTAGGAATGGTTGATCTGTTGCTCTTTCTGGTGTTGGGATCCATTCGTCTACTGCTTCCATGAGTTTTACGATTTTATCTCCCCATTCTCCGTCTGGATCTTCTAGTGCTTTTAAGGCTGATCCTACTACGATTGGTGTGTTGTCGCCATCGAAGTCGTATTCTGAGAGCATTTCTCTTACTTCCATTTCTACTAGTTCGATTAGTTCTGGGTCGTCTACTTGGTCTTCTTTGTTTAAGAATACTACCATTTTTGGTACGCCTACTTGTCTTGCTAGTAGGATGTGTTCTCTTGTTTGTGGCATTGGTCCGTCTGCTGCACTTACGATTAAGATTGCGCCGTCCATTTGGGCTGCACCTGTGATCATGTTCTTTACGTAGTCAGCGTGGCCTGGACAGTCTACGTGTGCGTAGTGTCTGTTTGGTGTTTCGTATTCTACGTGTGAGGTTGAGATTGTGATTCCTCTTTCTCTTTCTTCTGGTGCTTTGTCGATGTGTGCATAGTCGATGAATTCACCCGAGCCAAATCTCTTGTTTAGTACAAGTGTGATTGCTGCTGTTGTTGTTGTTTTACCGTGGTCAACGTGTCCGATTGTACCGATGTTGACATGCGGTTTGGTTCTTTCAAATTTTTCTTTTGCCATTTTTCAAACTCTCCTTTGTAATAATTGTTGACCCACTCGGGTTCTTTGTTCTGCCACTTTAAATATAAGTGGAGCCCACGACCAGGATTGAACTGGTGACCTCATCCTTACCAAGGATGTACTCTACCGACTGAGCTACGTGGGCTTACATTTCATATAATACCCTATTTATTTTCTTTTGTCAAGACTCGGAGGTTTTTTAAATCACAAGCAGACTTTTTTAATAAAATCTTGCTTTCTCATTTGTTTGTGTTATAATATAGTAAAGTGGTTTTGTGTTTTTACTCATAAACAAAAGGAGGGAAAAGATGAAAAAAATTCTTTTAATTCTATCAATATTAATGGCCATAAATTTTACCGCCTGCAAGAAGACTGGCGATGATAATTTTGGCAGGATAAAAGGTGAGGCAAGCGAACCTGATGAAAAGACCATAGCCTTTAACAATGCAGCCGGCCTCAAGGGCTTTGAAGATATTATGGAGGCGTCCAATATTTTAAAGGGCGACATAAATGATGAAATTTTGCAAGGGGCAAACTTGATTTACTCGCCCTATTCTGCAAACTCGGTTTATAGTCTCTTGGCCCGCTATTCGAAGGCCATGGAAAATGAAGAGGTCTTCCCCGGTTTTCCTATGAAAGATTTAGAGACTTATAAATTAAATCCATCGCTAATCGATTCCAGATCATTATTTTTAGTTAACAGCCAACCAGATACTCCCATCAAGGCCTTGGACGGCGACGGGGTTTTAAAGGTCGTCGGTTTTCCAGACCAAGCTTCTGACCTGGCAAAAAAATTGCAAAAAGAGGTCCTGGGCGAGGTCCTCTTGGAACCTGACTACAAGGACATGGACCTTTCAATTATAAACGCGACCAGGTTTTTCGGCGGCTGGGAAGACGAATTTGACAAAGACCTAACCAAAGACGACAAGTTCAAGACCTTTGACGGCGAAGTCACAGTCCCCTTTATGAATCAAGAGCTTATAGACCAAACCGGCTACCAAACTGAATACTTGGCCGCCACCCACAAGGAGGCCAAGGTCGACAAGGAAAGGGCCCGTGTCTACTTTATGGTGCCCAAGGAAGTGGATGGCATAAGCCGTGAAGACCTTTACAAAAAGGCCTTGGAGGATATGGTCGACGCCATTACAAATTACAAATACTCAGACCACTATTCAGCCATAATTTTAAAGACGCCAAAGATTGATTTGACTTCTAATATCGACCTCTTTAAAACCATGGAAAAAAATGAGAGGGACTTTGTAAACAAAGACTTTGCCGTTGACCAAAATGTACAAAATCCAAGCGATGAATCCTATAGGACCAGATCTATCAAGCAAGTGGCTAAGCTCAAGATCGACGAAAAAAAAGTTGAAGCCAAGGCCGTGACCATTCTGGAAGGAGATCTGACAGCCACACCGATTGATAATGAAAAAATCCTAGAAGTCATCTGCGACAAGCCATATTTTGTTATAATCACCAGCCCCTATAAGGACGGCGAGCTCATAACCTTTATGGCCCTGATCACCAATCCCAAATAAAAACATTTAAAGAATTTCAAGCAAAAAAATTAGCCGCAAGACCTGCGGCTTTTTTCTTGCAATATAATCGTATAATAACACATCTGATTTTTTGTCAAGACTTGCCGGCTCTGGCAAAAAATTTGCATTATCATTTGTTTTGCCTTATAATATAGTAAAGTAATTTTACGAAATTAATCGCAAACAAAAGGAGGAAAAGATGAAAAAAATTCTTTTAATTCTATCAATATTAATGGCCATAAATTTTGCCGCCTGCAAAAAATCCGAATATACAATTGGCGGCGATAAAAATTTCGGCACTATCAAGGATAAAATTGCCGATCCTGACGAAAAGACCATCGCCTTTAACAATGCGGCCGGCCTCAAGGGCTTTGAAGATATAATGGATGCGTCCAATATTTTAAAGGGCAACATAAATTCAGAAATTTTAAAAGGGGACAATTTAATTTACTCGCCCCATTCCGCAAATTCTGTTTATAGTTTACTGGCCCGTTATTCCAAAATTATGGAAAGCGAAGAGGTCTTCCCCGGCTTTCCTATGAAGGATTTACAGACCTACAAGCTAAAGCCATCGCTAATCGATTCCAGATCTCTGTTTTTAGTTAACAATGAGCCGGATACGGGCATCAAGGCCTTGGGCGGCGACGGAATTTTAAAGGTCGTCGGCTTCCCAGACCAAGCCAAAGACTTGGCAGTAGAATTGCAAAAGCAAGTCCTGGGCGAAGTCCTCTTGGAACCCAACTACAAGGACATGGACCTCTCAATTATAAATGCGACCAGATTTTTTGGAGCCTGGGAAGATGAATTTGACAAAGACTTAACGGCAGACGACAAGTTCAAGACCTTTGACGGCGAAGTCACAGCCCCCTTTATGAATCAAGAGCTTCTGGGCAAAATCGGCTACCAAACTGAATATTTTACCGCCGTCTACAAGGAAGCCAAGGTTGACAAGGAAAGGGCCCGCGTATACTTTATGGTCCCCAAGGAAGTGGACGGGATGAGCCGTGAAGACCTTTACAAGAAGGCCCTTGAAGACATGGTCGATGCCATTACAAATGAAAAATACTTTGACCGCTACGATGTCGTTTTGAAAACGCCAAAGATTGATTTAACTTCTAATATCGACCTCTTAAAAACCATGGAAAATAATAAGAGTGAATTTATAAATAAAGACTTTGCCGTAGACCAAAATGTCCAAAATCCAAGCGATGAGACCTATAGGACCAGGTCCATCAAGCAGGTGGCCAAACTCAAGATAGACGAGAAAAAAGTTGAAGCCAAGGCCGTGACCATACTGGCAGGAGTAAAGTCAGAACCAGCAATCGAAGAAGTAAAAATCTTAAAAGTCATCTGCGACAAGCCATATTTTGTCATAATCACCAGCCCATCCGTGGACGGCGAACTCATAACTTTTATGGCACTTATCACAAATCCCCAATAAAAAAATTAAGCCGTGAATTTTCGCGGCTTTTTTCTTAAAAACTTTCCTATTATATAAAAGAACTTGCAAGATAACCTGCAAGTTCTTTTTTAGTCTTCAAATTTAATTAGGGAAATAAAAATCGTGAGGGCAAATATTAAACAAGCGAAAAGACCGTAAAGCGGCCTTGCCCTTAAAATTCCCAGATATCCTAAGCCAATTATACAGTAAGAATAAATGGCCAGCCAAAATATCGTAAGAGCCGGATCGGTCAGTCCAATCGAAATCCGCTTGCGATTGTTGATTAGATTTATTATAAGATTTATAAAAATATAAAGCCACAAAATTCCAAAGGCCAAGAAGGAAAACCATTCGTCGGTTAAGTCGTTTAGCTTCAATGAAATAAAACTCAAAATTCCCACTGTCGCAACTCCCATAAGGCCAATTATGATCGCTGCCAAAATATTTTTGCCTACGGACTTTTCCCCTCGCCGCCAATAAGACTTGGAATAGTAAATGAGGGAGGGCGTTTCAAACATATAGCCCAAAAAATTCACCCAGATAACGGACATAAAGGTGTGGTGGTTGATGAGGAGATTGATCTCTCTGCCATCCCAAAACCAAAAGCCGCCCGATAAGCGGATGGCCGCCACGTCCAAGAGCAGATCCATGGTTACCACAAAAAATCCAGCCAGGACCGCCGTCTTGAAATCATTCAGCTTAAAACGCTCGGCTAGTCTCAGTGACAAAACAGCAACCGCCCCCCACATAAGGCCGCCAAAAAATGGAAACTGATAAGGCTTGACCCCCACCATCAGATAATACAAATCAGAATAATGGTAGATATCCGTCAGTCTAACAGCCAAAAGCTCCAGGGCAAAGCCAGCTATGGCCGCCGAAATAAACAAATAAAATTCCCTTGTCAATTTTTTTCTGTAAACATCGACCAGAAAAATACAAACAATAATGTAGCAAATAATTTCAAAAGCGTTGATCCAATTCATCCGCCCACCTCTTTCTATTGCAATTATAACACAAGGGCCGCAAAAATTCTCCTCCAAGACAAGCCCACTTGTGTGTATATTTTTAAAGACAATGAAAAAACGACCGCCCTAGGTCGTTTTTCGTGGAGATTTAACAATGAAATTGTATTAGCTTTGTCGCCAATAACTATTGCTAGTGCAAGACGGCTAAAACCGGATGCCCCCCTGCAACTACTCTAATTGTACAACGACATTAACTCAAAATTCAAGCGTTATAAGAAAATTTAATAACGATTATAAAGTTATAGAGAAAAATTATAGGCGATGAGTGATTTTTATGTAAATAAAAAGCCCACATAGAAATGTGGGCAGACAATCAATTTAAATTAATAAGATTTTTTTATATTACAAACACAAACAAATATCCATTTTTAGTCTTTGGATTATAGATATAAAGCTTATAAGTTCCGCCTTCAACAAAATACATAAACTTGCCATCTTCATCAGCTTCCAAATCGCGAATAAAATCCTCGATCTCTGATATATCTTTTATCTTATCTTTGTGATTTTGTTTTATATATTCTAATTTCGGTTTTATATCTTTTAAACTCATCGGCTTATTTTTTTCAAGGTCATTAATTGGCTTAAGCCCTGCCATATCTTTGTTTCCACTTACAGAAAATGAATATATGGTAAACCTATCGTTGCCAAAACCTCTTTCGCTATCATATACTTCGTCTATATCCATTTCATAATCAACAATTTCTTTATCAACAATTTCTTTAAAATCTTGATTTTTGCATGAGCTTAATGTAAAAATACAAAAACATATTAACATCAAGCACTTAAATAAATATTTTTTCATTCTTATACACCAATCCTTTTATATATAGTTTGTTTGGACAGTAAAATTCACCAATCGAACATCGTTTCCACTCGTTCTCTTGGGAATCTCTGACACGAGACCTGCTAGCCAATCGGTCAATTTCTTGGCGACCATTTCAGGATCGCCGCTACGGGAAATTGCCCTCTTGGGCTAGGGCTTCGTAATTTCGATGAGATTCGAAGTGAAATAAATTTTTTAGGACGCAGGTGTGCATCTACATACAATTTGCGAGGAAAAACGGATGAAATTCACGAAGTACAGAAATTTTGCGAATGAGGTGGGCTCAAGTGCCCTCCGCAGTGAGCAAACATTTCGAAACGAGTGAAGGTCGCCGTTTTAACCGCAAATTAATCCTACCAGGAGCCGGAGCTACCTCCTCCCCCGCTTCGTCCTCCCCCTCCGGAGAATCCACCGCCAAAGCCACCACGGCCACCTCTACCACCGTAGTAGGTCCCGCCTCTGAATGGATTAAAGAAGATGCGTGGGCCTCGGCCTCCGCTTTTTAGAAGAAAGAATATTATTAAGAGCAAGATTATTAATCTAATGGCGCTCATGGCGTCTTCTCCGCTATCTGTGGAGACGCCCCTGATGCCTTCGAGTTTGACGCCCAGATAATCCGCTATTAGACCTAAACTTATATTGTAGCCATCCATGATGCCCTTTTCCATGTTACCGTCTTTGAACTCGGGAATCATGACATTTTGGATAACTTGGTTGGCTCTTTGGGCTGGCATAATTTTCATGAGCCCGTAGCCAACTTCAATCCTAACTTCCCCCTTTGAACTGGCGGTCTTAGGCTTAACCAAGATCAAAAGGCCCTGGTCGTTTTTGTCGCCAATCTCCCACTTTTCAAAAAGCCTGGTCGCGTATGACTCTATGGTCATGTCGTTTAAATCATTTACGACCGCGACCACGACTTGGACGCCGGCCTTGTCATAGAGCTCGCTGGAGTGGTCTATGATAAATTTTTTAGACGACTCGGACAAGGTTCCCGTCTCATCGTAAGCATAGAAATAATAGTCTTGGTCGGGAAGTGAGTCATAGTCGAAGTCACTTATCCTATCCGCATTTATGGAAAATGTAAATATCATCATAAATGCCATCAAAATATTTATAAATTTTTTCATAAATCACTCCCCTCCTTTCATTAATACAAATCGGTCAATTTCTTGGCGACCATTTCAGGATCGCCCATACAACATTCTTAAAAATATCCGTAATCTATTGGTTTTTACGACGAATGTTCATACCCACAAGGGGCAATCACATTCGCCGAATGTCTGGGATAAACCAGACGCTACATGGCTATAAAAGCGTTCGTATGTTATATCCTCGACCACGGGGCATCGAACCCCGTGTTCAAGATGGCTTCGCCTTACTTTTAGGGCAAGACTTTTCGGTCCACATAAAGTGGACCCTACACGCTTCGCGTTATTTTTTTTATATTTCACTTGCCTTTTCTACACATAATTTGTTAGATAAAATTGATGAATTTTTGTAGAAACATCACATATATCTTTCTACATGAAATTTGCGAGGGAATTTCGATGAGATTCGAAGTGAAATAATTTTTTTAGGACGCAGGTGTACTGATGTGTACATCGAGGACTAAAAAAATTTTTCACGAGAATATCGCGAAATTAACCGCAAATTAACCGCAAATTATTTGTTGAAGTCAACTTTTGGGGCAACTTTATCCTCTTCCGAGATTTGGAAATATTCCCTAGGTGAAAAGCCAAACATGCCTGCGATCAATTTCTTTGGGAATCTCTTGACGTCTTGGTTGAAAACCTTGACCTTGTCGTTATAGCGCATTCTTTCGGTTGAAAGTTCGTTTTCAATCGATGAAAGCTCAGCTTGGAGGGCCATAAAGTTTTCGTTGGCCTTGAGTTCTGGATAATTTTCCACAACTACATTGATGTCGCCGATAGCCCTTGACAGTTCAGCGTTTGCCTCTGCTGCCTCTTCAGGAGTCTTGGCGTCTAAAACCTTAGACCTTGCCTCGGTAACCTTGATAAAAATATCTTCTTCATGTTGGGCGTAGCCCTTGACCGTTTCAACTAAATTTGGAATGAGGTCTGCCCTCTTCTTCAATACATTTTCAACTTGGGCCCATGCAGAGTCAACCTCTTCATTTTGGCCAACAAGACCATTGTACATGCCAGCAAAAATTGCAACCAGTACAACAATTACTATTATAATAGGTAAAAATTTCTTCATAATTATCTTCCTTTCTATATTAAATATCTTATAGCTATTATTACCCAAAAATTTTATAGAATAATTAAATGGCAAAAATCGGCCTAATCAAAGGACAAACTCTTCTCCTAGACAACATAATCACATGGATTACAACTAAATACAAACGAAAAGACGCCTCCACGGCGTCTTTTTTGTGTGCAATTATATATATTTTTATCGTAAAAGCTATCTTTTCTTAATTTTTCCATATACAAAAAACACAAACATTCCTACAAGCGCTGCAATTATAATCGCTCCACCTGGTTTGATGTCATAATAATAAGATGCGGTAATCCCTGTCATCATATATATTATGCCAAGTATAATCGTTGTGATTAGGGTTTGCTTATAAGATCTTGCTACAATAAGGGTGGTTGCAACTGGTAAAACGATCAGAGATGTTACCATAAGTGCACCAACAAGTTTTACTGCCATGGCAATCGTAACTGCACTTAAAAGCGTAAATACGGCATTAATCCACTTTACATTAACACCCGAGAGCCTTGCAGTGTTGTGGTCAATTGCAATTGCAAGTAGGCCTGCGTATTCCTTGATACTTGCAAAAAGTACGAGAACAAACACAATCGCTACATTTATCACATCTGTTGTTGTGACTGATGCAATGCTTCCAAATAAATATGATTCAAAGCTAGTGCCACCCGGTGCAAAGTCTGACAAAATCGACGCAAGCCCAAGGCCAATGCTCATAATAATTGCCGTCGCCATATCGCCATATTGAGGGAAGCGATGACGAATAATTTCAATTAAATAAGCCGCAAAAATACATATAATAACCATTCCAATCAAGGGGTCGAAGCCAAGTATGAGTCCCATGCCTACACCTGCAAGAGCGCTGTGGGAAAGGGCGTCACCAATCATCGAGGTTTTGCGATTAACCATTACAACGCCAATAGCAGGCACCATTATAGATAGAAAAAATCCAACTAAAAGAGCCTTACGCATAAAAGCATATTCTAACATTTTTCTCCCCCCTTAAACTTTTTTACAAGCACACCATCTTGAATTTCGTATGTGCTATCAACATTTGCAAACTCCATAACTTCGTCAAGCTCATGGGTAACGAGAATTATCGTGAGATTTTTGTCGTCGTTTAGTTTTTGAATCGACTTTAAAAACGCATGGCGACTTGCCTCATCAACGCCAGCTGTAGGCTCGTCCAATATTAAAATCTTAGGATTATTGATCATTGCACGCGCAATCATTGCACGTTGCTGCAGACCGCCTGACAGCTCGTTAATGGGTTTGTTCTTGTGTTCCAATAAACCCAAATACTCCAAAATCTCATCAGCTTTTTTGTATTGGGCAGCTTTTGCAAATTTAAAAAAACCAAACTCGCTGTACAGATTGAGCACGACCATCTCACGCGCAGTAATTGGAAAAGCAATCTTTTGTGCAACACTCATCTGCGGTACATAACCAATATCGTGATAATCCTTGTAATCTGTGATATTTTTACCTAAAATTTCAACATATCCAGTTTGTGGCTTCAATTCACCAAGCAAGTTTTTTATAAAAGTAGACTTGCCACTTCCGTTGCTGCCAATAATTACAACAAACTCGCCCTCTTTGATCTCGAGATTTATATCTTTTAAAACCTGATTTTCTCCATAACTGAAATTTAAATCTCTTATCTCAATACTATTCATCACTTAGCTCCTCATATAAATTTTCAAGATTCATTCGCATCAAATCAATATAACTCATCGAGTCAATACCAACGCCCGGAAGCGCATACTCCATACTTGCCAGCGAACTTACTTTGCCTCCATCAAGCTCCTCTGCAATTACCCGTGCAATAGATTTTGGAGCACCATACTCTGTAAAAATCGTCTTGATACCAGCTTTTTTTGCATAATCAATCGCACGCACCATTGACCTAATACTTGGATCATCAATGCTTGTAAGACCTTGAAGAGGATATTGGACTAGATTTAAATCCCTAGCCAAATATTGAAAGGCATAGTGGATGACAATAAACTCTCGTTTATCAAGCTCTTTAAACTTATCCCTAAATTCATTTTGCATCAAATTCAAAGTATCAACCGCATTAAAACGCCTCGAGTCAATCATAAACTTTTTATTTGGGACGAGCTTTGTAATCTCACGAGCAATAGTGTTTAAATAAGCCTTTGCATTGTTAAGCGATAGCCATGAGTGCGGATCGTACGTGATTTTATCAACACCTTGACTGCTCCCCCTCAAAAGCTCGGTACCAACGAGCTCCTCATCGTCCAAGCCGACAAATTTGTAGGACAAAATATCCTCCGGCAGTCTATCAGCAAATACAATCCACTTCCCCGTCTCAGGCAATTCATAATGAAGCTCGCCCGATTCGTGACGCATCTTTATCCTATAAACTTTTTCATCTTCAATATCTAAATTGGTATCTTGACGTACTTCCACACCTACATCTTCCATCAGCTTCTTTCCAAGATTTACAAGTTCGTCTTGAGACATTGTGCCATCGTCTTTTTTGAAAACCAAACGCAAATAGTCTTCATGAGTGTGGCCAAATAAAATATTATTCGTCTTGTCCTTGAAATCATAGCGCGTCATCAATTGAAAATCACCAAGACTTGCCGCACCAGTATAGCTAATCAAGTCGACATTGTCAGATAGCCTGACAATCTTTAAGTCCGGTAAATTCTCTTGAACCTTATCAACCCATCTCTCTGCATTCGCCCCATTAATAATAAGCAAGTCCGCTTCTGATAAACGCTTGATATCGCGAGGCGTCGGTTGCCAGTCATGCACAGTCGCACTTGTCGGCATAAAACTCTTTAGTTCAACATCATCCGCCGCAATCATTTTTGTAAGATCATATATAGGAAAAAAAGAAGCGTACACTAAAGGTTTTTCTTTGGTGCCGCTTCCATCTTCAATGTTTCTACACGAAACTAATGTGAAAAGTACAAGGAAAAAACCAATTAAAAAAAATTTTCCTCTTTTCATCTAGAACCCAATTATTCTGTTAACTCTTCAGCAACATCTTCACTTGATGTTGAAGTACGAACATAAGTTGGATATAACTTGCTGTCTTCATCTTTAATTTCTTCAATTGAATCAGCAAACCTTGTATGATAGTGGGCAAGGTGATCTTCACCATGAATTTGCATAAGACCAACCAATGGCTTAACATCCTTTGAGTCAGTTTCAAATACAAACCAGTTTAAAGTCTTGCTGCCATGTTGAACTTCAAGAATATCTTTTAAAACATATTTTGCAGATGCAACTTCTTTGCCTTCTCCAACTTTTCCATCATAGAAAGTAATTGTGTCGCCATCAATTGATAGCCCCTTGTAATCTGTCTTTCTACGAACATCGATATTTGCGATGAATTCTTCAACTGTAATATTTTCTTCTTTTGCAGCTTTTTCAATAGCCTCTTTAACAACTGGATCGTCATAGTAAGCATCTACTGAGTTCCAATCGCCCTTCCACATATCAAGAGAAACATCTTCTTTGTTGATTTCTGCATGATCGTGGTCATGATCGTGATCGTGATCGTCTTTCTTTTCTTCTGTCTTAGCTTCTTGCTTTACCTCAGCCTTTGGCTCACCACCTTTTTCTGCTGGCTTTGAGCAGGCTGCTACTAATCCAGTTAGAACAATAAGCCCTGCTAGTAAAAATCTTTTTAAATTATTCATAAAAACCTCCTTGTGATATGTTTTTTGATAATGATTATCAATATCACATATCAACCATTATAAGCCATGACTAACTATAAGTCAATAGAAAATGTAAATATTAAAATAATTTAATTATTGATACATGCTCATATCTAGGTGTATATGGCCTTTTATAAGTTGCGATAAACACCTAAACATATAAAGCTTATAATATAATTTTATTCACTCTACGACTTAGGCTTGTAATCCCAATCTAACTTTATATAAATACCAATCACCAAGAACAATTGTTTTTTACAAAAAAAATCTATATACTCATCCTAAATAGATGTAAATATTAATTAGCAAAACTTTCCCATCAAAAAAAGCAATCAAAATTTAATGATTGCTTTCTTGTCATCTCTATACACAATTTGCTAGATAAATTGATGGATTTTTGGCTTTTGAGGCGAGACTTTTCTCATCAACGTGGGCAAAAAATTTATTTTCTTGGGCAACAAGTTGCGTGAGATAAACCTCGATCGCGGGACATCGAGTCTCCGCGTTCGAGATGTCTGGGATAAACCAGACGCTACATGGCTACAAAAACATTCGTAAGGAAAACTTATCTTCTCTCAACTTTTCTCCCTCTCTAAATTTGCGAGGAAAAACAAATTATCTTCTCTATACAAAATTTGTTAGATAAAATTGATGGATTTTTGTAAATAAAATCGAGGGTTCAACCCTCGATTTTAATGGCTGCCATAAAGGCAGCCTCTACAACGTTCTTAAAAATCGTTTTACCTTTCTCCCTCTCTAAATTTGCAAGGGAATTTCGATGAGATTCATCTTTACATAATTTGTTAAATAAAATTATATTCTCTCGACTTTTATCCCTCTCTAAATTTGCGAGGAAAAACAAATTATCTTCTCTATACAAAATTTGTTAGATAAAATTGATGGATTTTTGTAGCTTGAGACTTTTTAGGAATGAGGCGTAGTAGAGCCTACGCCGCAGTGACGAAAAAGTCGAACACTGCAAAAAGGCGCAATTTTAGCAACAAATTATTTTTCATACCATTTGGCCTGTGCTTCGACCATTGAAAAGTATTCTCCCTGTTTCTCCATCAACTCCTCATGCGTGCCCCTTTCGCTGACCTTGCCCCCATTCATGACGACGATTTCGTCGGCGATCCTGGCGGATCCAATTCTGTGAGTAATCAAGAGGCCAATTTTGCCTTCAGAGATTTCGCGGAGTTTATTATATAATGCAGATTCTTCCAGTGGGTCGATGGCTGCTGTCGGTTCGTCAAAGGCGATGATGTCGCGGTCGCGGTAGACGCCACGGGCGATTGCCACCCTTTGCCATTGGCCTCCGGAGAGATCAACTCCGTGGAAGTCCCGGGCCAAAATTGTAGATCCTCCTTGGGGAAAGATTGCCATTTCTTCTGAGAGGCCAGCTTTTTCTAGGGCTCCCTTATAGGATTCATTTTTATTTAGGTCTGAGATTTCTATGTTTTCATCCAATTGCATTTTGTATTTATAATAATCTTGGAAGATTGCGCTTGCTTTTTCCCTTAGGTTGGGTCCTATAATTTCTTGATTCATTTTGTCGTAGTATTTTATATTCCCTTCCGCGCTATCATATAGGCCAAGGATTAATTTTAAGAGGGTCGACTTGCCTGACCCGTTTTCCCCAACTATTGCGAGTAATTTATTTTTCTCTAGGTCTAGGTTAACATCTTTTACTGCATAGTCTTCAGCTTTTGGATATTTAAATGACAGATTTCTTACAGCTATTTTTTCTATATCTGTAAGATTTTTCCCGATTTCCTGGTCTGGTTCATTCATTAACTGCAAGTAAAATTCTATACCGCTATATCTCTCCGCTATTGGTTGGAAGAAGTTGGTCAAAAATTCTTCAATCATTTTAAACATAAATTCCATTGACCCAATTGTGGCTGCTAAAAATCCCGCATCAGCATCACCCAAGAGGGTGGCTCGAATTATCAGATAAATTACTCCGACATATGCACTTGCAGATACTAGTTGCAGGAGGGTTTCTATTATAAATATTTTTAAATTTGCCTTTAGCTTTAAGCTTTTTACTGCTTCCCATCCAGTTTTGTATTTTCCGTACAAGAAATTATAAAAGCCCCCCATACGCATTTCTTTGGCAGCTGGCCCCACAATGTATTTTCTGTACTCATCACGAACTCTGGTTATTTGTGTTTCTTCTTTGCGCATTTTCACAAATATTTTTACCTTGACAAAATAAGCCAAAATCGCTGGTAGCAAGAGCAGTGGAAAGATTAAGGCCAAACTTGCATTTTTGCCTGCCATGTAGACTGTTGGAATGATAAAAAGTGGTAGGTATCCAGCTATGCTCATAATCAAAAGGACCAAGAAAAGGATGACGTCTTGAGCCCCTGCCCTTGCCCTTGAAAGCTTCAAGAGATTGTCTGGGTCTTCAAAATAGAGGGGCTTTAAAGTTTTTATCTTCCTCATCATATTGTTTTCTATAACCTTGTAGCCAGATTGGATAAACTTGTTAATGTAGAAATTTACAACTGCATTTATAATTTGCTGAAATATTATAAACGAAAAGAATATTCCCATCCACAATGCAACAGTTTGGACTGGCCCACCATTTATATACTCATTTACATATTGGAAAAATTTTGCCTGAACAATTATATTTAATCCCAAAAATGTCGATTGCAAAAAAGATGATATTAAAGTCATCCAAAAGTCTTTGGAGTTTTTCTTTAACATAGGTTTTAATGCGATTGGTGTAACATCTTTAAATGTTTTAAAAAATTTCTTTAGACCCTTCATTATAAATACCATTCCTTTTGTGAGTTATACATTTCAAAATAATCTCCCTCCAAAGCCATCATTTCTCCATGTGTGCCGTGCTCATAAACCTTGCCATCTTTAAACAAAAATATTTCGTCGCTAAGCGAAGTGGACCCCAACCTGTGTGAAATAAAAACGGTTGTGCGGCCACTGGTTAGCTTGCCCATTTTATGGTAAAGCTTGGATTCAGTTGTTGGGTCCATAGCGGCAGTTGGCTCGTCCAGAACTATAACTGGAGAATCGGATACAACCGCACGAGCTAAGGCTATTCTCTGTCTTTGACCGCCAGATAAATCTGCTCCCTCTTGGTCCAGCTTGCCAATTTCAGTTTCGATGCCGTCCGGCAACTTGTTAACCATATCCCTCAAATCCAAATCGTCAATGGTTTCATCGACTTTTGCTTCCCGATTCTCATATCCCATAGCAATATTATTTCTAATGCTTGTTCCAAAAATCGTGTAATCTTGGAAGATTGCAGAGAAATACGCCCTCCTCTTAGCAAGAGGAATTGTACGAGCGTCTACTCCATTTATCAAAATTTCCCCATCATAATTATCATAAAGACCAAGCATCAGCTTTATAACTGTAGATTTACCGCTACCATTAGCACCTACCAATGAATAGTGACGGCCCTTATCAAATCTAAAACTCATACCCTTTAGGATTTCACGATCTGTACCCGGATAAGTAAAATGAACGTCCTTAAATTCTATAGATTCAAAATCAGGAACTTCATTTGGTCTAACGAGAGCATTCTCTTCCTCGTCAAAGGACATAAATTTAAAGAAGTCATTGAAAAATAATTTGGCGGTTGTAAATCCATCCATAACCTGGGGCACAGTCCAGCCAACGCTTTGAACAAGGGCAGTAATAAGACCGATCAAGGATGAATAAATACCAAAACTAATAAGGCCAGCCCTTAAAGGTTGTAAAAGAATAATAGCTACTGAAAGCACAATAAAAGAAAAAACAACTGACCCAGCCTTGCTTCTAATAAACCAGTCACGCATAACCTTAAACTGAGCATCGTGAATTTGCATAAACTTATCTAGGTCTTTTTCGTTGTAATGGTCAGAATAATCAAATAAGTAACGTTCTTTTGCGGCCTCCTTGCTCAAAAGCACCTCATCAAGACTATCGACATACCTCTTTTTGTCATTCAAAGACTTGTCTTCCTCATAGGTCTTCTTAGCACCCTTATTGGCCAGCCACAAAAGCGGCATAACAATTACCAAAGTAACCGGCACAATCCACCAAACATACCTAGTAATGGTAATCATAGCAGACACAACTGTAAAACCTACAATAAACATCTGCTGATAAGTCATAATCACATTTGAAAATTGTGACAAAGTATCCTTATCAACCTGCTTAATAAGATCCAAAGACTCATTATCCTCTAGCCGCCAATATTTTAATTTGGTATGCTTGTCGATAATCATCTCATTTAAAACACCCTCAAGCTTAACGTTAATAACAGATGATAGCCATTCCAAAAGCGGTTTGGAAATCATCTGATAAGCCATAAGGGCACACAAAATTCCCGAATACTTAAATACTAAAGACAGATCATCCATCTTTCCAACTTGGTCAATAACAGCATCAACTGTAAGACCCATAAAAATTGCAATGGCAGTTGGGCTAAGGCCCCTAAGAATTGTAAAAACAACGTGAAAAATCACTGCCAGAGGAGCAGTTTTAAAAATCAGGCCATAACCCTTTAAACTTGCCCCCTTAACCTTTTCATCTTTCTCTTTCATAATCCCTCTCCTTTTGTTTTAATTTTTTATACGCCATATGTATGGCAGAAATGTTGCAAATTTAATCTCGTCCTCGCGGCATCGAGCCTGCTCGTACGAGGTGTCTGGGATAAACCAGACGGTACATGGCTACATAAATATCCGTAGCCTACATCCTCGACCACGGGGCATCGAACCCCGTGCCCGAGATGGCCGAAATAAATCGGCCACTACCAACGTTCTAATGTACATACGTTTGATTCTCTAAATTTGCGAGGAAATTTCGATGAGATTCGACGTGAAACAAATTTTTTAGGACGCAGGTGTACTAGAGCGTACATCGAGGACTAAAAAATTTTTTCACAAGAATGTCGCGAAATTAACCGCAAATAATATGCCTTATAGATTCTATAGGTAACCCCACAACATTATAATAATCGCCTTGAATCATATCCACAAAATACGCCCCCCTATCCTGGATCCCATAAGCCCCCGCCTTGCCCGTGGAATAACCATCCTTCACATAGGCTTTGGCAAAGGCCAGATAATTCTCATCCATGGGGATAAAACGAACTGTGGATGTAACCGTTTTGTTAATTATATCATATTTACCTATAATAGCAAAACCCGTTAAGACTTCATGGCTTTTGCCTGCTAGAGATTTTAGCATTTCAAGAGCGTCCTCGTCATCTTTGGGCTTGCCCAGTGGCCTGTCTGCAAAGACCATGGTGTCAGCCGCCAAAATAATCTGGTCATCGCCGACCTTTTCTTGGATAGCCTTGGCCTTTGCCAGAGCCAGGGCCTTCAAACACTTTTCCCTCTCATTTTTGTCCGCCAAATCATATTTATTTCTTATAATATCCTCGTCAATGTCCGGCGCCATGGTCACAAAATCAATACCAAACATTTCAAGGATTTCCCTCCGCCTGGGCGAAGATGATGCTAAAATCATAAAGCCTCCTAAATATTTTTTATTTATTATGCTTTATTATATCACAATTATATCAAAAAAAAAAAATAAGTCCAGTCAAATGAGCAAAACATTATCTAGTGCGGATTAATATCAGCATATCTTAAGTGCCTTTCCTAATCAATTTCAATCAAGCACAAATAAAAACACGCTTTGAGGCGTGTTATATCTTCCATATAATATTTTTTATTCCGTCATCTGTTGTTGTGACTTGCGATTTTACTCCATAGAGCTTGTAGATCATCTCGTCGGTAATTATTTCCTCAGGCGTGCCTTGGGCGATGAGCTGGGAGTCTTTTAAGCAATAAAGGTAATCACAAAACATGAGTGACAAATTTATATCGTGGAGGGCAGCGACTGCAGTTTTTTTCGAGTCTCTTACGAGTTTCAAAAGCTCCAGCTGGTATTTAATATCCAAATGATTGGTGGGTTCGTCCAAAATTAAAATTTCGCTCTCCTGGCAAAAGGCGCGTGCAAGTTGGACTCTTTGGCGCTCCCCACCAGATAAGCTGGACAAGAACCTGTCTTCCTTGCCCTCCATGCCAACCATTTTAATGGCTGCTTGGACAATTTCCTTGTCGTGCTTGTTGTCCCTCTCCATAAATTTTTTGTGGGGGCTGCGACCAAGCATTACCATTTCATAAACCGTAAAATCGAAATTCATATCGTTTATCTGACTCATGACAGCGAGCTTTTTTGCACTATCCCTTACCTTTATGTCCTGCAAGTTTTTGCCATCAATAATAATATTGCCCGTATAATTTTTGTTAGCCCTGTAAATACACCGTAGGATTGTCGACTTGCCCGACCCGTTTGGCCCGATAATTGCGACAAACTTTTTATCTTCAATTTTCAAATTTATATCTTTTATAAGGGTTTTGCCATTAATTCTATAAGAAAGATTCTCTGTAATAATCATTAATTCCTCCTAAAAGATTTTGTGATAATTAAATATATAAATAACGGTGCGCCTATGAGAGCTACAACAACTCCTGTGGGCAACTCTGTGGATGGAATGAGGACGCGCGAAGCTATGTCCGCCCAGATTAAAAGGATGGAACCCAAGATTGCAGACAAAAACACCAGCTTTTTATGGCTGTTGCCCACAATAAACCTGGCTACGTGGGGGATGATGAGGCCAATAAAGCCTATAATCCCGCTTACATAGACTACAAAACCAATCATTATACTTATGATAAGTAGGTAGATGTGCCTTAGCTTGTTTAGGTTAACACCCATGGTGATGGCGATGTCGTCGCCCAAAAGTGCTAGGTCCAAATTCCTGTGCTGGGTGAAAAATACAAGCGTACAGAGGAAAATGATGGGGGCAATCCTTGTGAGGTTTTCCCACTTGGCCCCTGCCAAAGATCCCATGAGCCAAAAAGTTAGTTCACGCGAGGCCTCACGATTTGATGATAAAAATATTAAAACTGAGGACAGGGTGTTCATGGCAGTTGAAAGGGCAATACCCGAAAGCAGGAGTTTGGATGTCGACGATTGCGAGCCGATGTTGGACAAAACTACAACCATAATTGCAATGGCAAAGGCTCCAATAAAGGCACATACACCAATGGCATTTGATCCGAAAATCCTATTTATGCCAAGGGTAATGCCCAGGGTTGCTCCAAAAGTTGCGCCCGAACTTATGCCGAGCACATAGGGGTCTGCAAGAGGGTTTTTAACTACAGCCTGCATTACAAGACCCGACACGCCAAGGCTCATACCGACAACAAGGGCAAGGATAAGTCTGGGCAGTCGGATAAGGTAAATGATGTCAAAATCTTGTGGGCGAATCCCACTAACATCAACGCCAAAACCGATCTTGGACAAGATAATTTTTAAAACATGGTTAAAATTGATTTTGGCATAGCCAATATTTACGCCCAAGATAATAGAAATGGCTAATACTACAAGTAATATTAGCATTAGCCATCTAAATTTTTTATCTTTCATTATAAAGTCCGTTTACGATAGTGTCGATACCATCGGCTGTTCTAACGCCAGATGAGTATACTTCACTAAGCATAATTGGATAAACACGGCCATTTTTTACAGCGTCCAAGGATTGCAATTGTGGGTTATTTAAAATCTTTTCTTTTTCGCCATCCCTAAGCTTTTCATCTCCAAAGTAAACTGTAAAAATAACTTCTGGATTGTGTTCGATCAATTCTTCCAGGCCAAACTTACCATTCTTGTCAAAAACCAATTTAGCTCCAGCCAAGCTTGCAATGTTTCCTCCGATTGAATCCTCACCGTAATTTCTGAATTGGTTGTCGCCTTCGATTTCTAAAATAACAGCAGTAACTGGCTCTCTGGACTCTGAAAGTTTTTGACCTTCAGCAATCTTCTTTTCCATTTCAGCAATCAAAGCCTCTGCTTCTTCGTTTTTGTTAAAAATCTTGCCAAGGGTTCTGATGTCTTGGTATTCATATTCCAATTTGTCTGGCTTCATGATGCCACTGTTTAAATTGATATAGGTCTTAACACCCCTGTCATGCCAAAACTTAACATCGCCAAGAGTTTTATCACGGAAATAACTGGACCATGAAATAATCATATCAGGAGCCATATCAAGAACGGCTTCCTTTGACGGAGCTTTTTCAAAGTACTGAACCTTATCAAATTGGTCCTTCCACTCATCCTTTACAGGTACGTCTAGCATTGCGTTTGCAATAACCCTATCGCCAAGGCCAAGGGCAAGCATATTTTCAATTGCAGATTGGTAAACACACAAGACCTTTTCAGGTGCCTTGTCAAAAGTAAGTTCGATTTTTTCTCCATCAGCACTGTAAGTCTCAACAGTTACTGGGTAGTAATCGTCTTTGGCCTCAGTCTTTTCTTCGGCCTTTTCGTCTTGCTTTTCTTCAGCTTTTTCTTCTTGTTTGTCTACCTTTTCTTCTTGCTTAGGCTCTTCAACCTTCTTTTCGTCAACCTTGCTGCAAGCTGCAAATGAAAAAACAAGGGCAAGAGCAAGCAAGAGTGCGAAAATTCTTCTCAAATTTGTCATAAAAAAATCCTCCTTAAAAATATAGAGGAAGTTAAAATAAACTTCTCTATCTTTCGTAAAGAAATTACATGTGAAAGGTATCCTGACTCTTTGCCTCGAACAAATACATCCCTTCCCGTCAAGTGAGATGCACCCTCGGCTTTTACAGTGGCGAAGACCGTGTGGCTTAAACCAACTTCCCTTTTGCTCACACATTAAATTGTTTACAGGGAGATTATAGCACAAAATTTCTCAAAGAACAAACAACAAATGAGCACATATTTAATTTATAATGTATAACTTTTAGGGCAAAATTTTTTCTGCTACAACGTTCTGAAAATCGTTTTACTTTTGTATCAATCTTAATTTGCTTTGGCCGTAAGATTCACCAATCGGTCAATTTCTTGGCGACCATTTCAGGATCGCCGCTACGGGAAATTGACCTCTTGGGCAGGGCTTCGTAATTTCGATGAGATTCGACGCGAAAAATTTAATCGGTCATGTAGCGTCTACCTTTATGGTAGACAAACCGATTAAATTTCACGAGAATATCGCGATTTTAACCGCAAATTTTGAGAATATCTTTTGGCTCTTTAAATGAAATCCCCTTTTCCTGTAGATATTCCGTGGTCCCCCACTCTGCAATTCCGTAACTTATTCCTGCGTCGATTGCGGCCATATGGTCGGTCACAGCATTGCCAATATAAATGGTCTCGGCCGGATTTAGTCCGTGCTTTTTCATATACCAGACCAGCATGTCGCCAGAGGGTTTGGGATTAGCCACATGGTCCCTGCAGGCGTAGTCGTCAAAGTAGACACCCAGACCATTGTGGGCCCGGGCGTATTCGCACTCGTCGATGTCGCGGTTGGACGCCATCCCCATAAAATTAACTTTAGTTTTTATTTGGTCCAAGACCTCCTTCATGCCGGGGAAAAATTTCAAACTCCCAGACAAATCGTGAAAGTGCCTGTAAAGCTCGGCCATATTTTCCTCATTGGTTTCTAGCCCTAAGGCCTTCAAAGTCTCCAACGAAGGATTGTGAAAGGCAAAGTCTCTCTCCTCCCCCTCCAAGTGGCGGCCAATTTTATCCATGGCCAGGCGGTCAAAAGCCTCTATAGTCTGCGAACGGGAATCCAAAAGAGTCCCGTCCACATCAAAAATAATATTTTTAAATTTCATTTAAAACTCAATCACAATCGGGTCTTTGCCGTGTTCCATCAGATTTAAAGTCGCGTCTTTGAAATAGAAAACAGCTGTGTCCTCATCATCTGCGGCGTACTTGCCCTTGCAAAGTTCCACATTGTCGTCTACGAGTTTAGCACGCGCTTCGCGGCGGTCGTCCTCGATAAGCTCACCGTAAATCCTAAAATAGCCCTGACCAGTAGCCCTTGCAATAGCCACATAAGGATTGGCCTTGAGCTCAGAGTAAACATTCTTGTGCTTCTTGGTCACGAGATAAATCTTCCCTTCAAATTCTGTATGCACATCAAAAGGCCTTACATTTGGCTTGCCGTCAACACTTGTAGCCAGGTAAAAAACATCAACGCTCCCCAAAACCTCTAAAACTTTTTTAATATTATCCATAATAAACCTCCTAAAAATTCTTCTTCGGTGGCAATAATCAAAAAACAAAAGCCACCACATTTATTCTACACTAAATGCAAAGTAAAGTAAACAAAAACCAGAGGTCAAAACCTCTGGTCAACAATTGATTTTTTATTTTACTAACGCTTGGTACAATTTCATAAGTTCTGCCACGCACTCAGATTCAGTCATAGTCCTCCAATCAAAACCATAGGCCTCCATAACAGCCTTGTCATTTTCCTGGTGGGCCTTTCTTAATTCGGGGGGCATGGTCAAGTCATCATAAAGATCTGCAAGCGAAGAATCTGGATAGAGATTTCTTGCATCTAAAATCATTTGAGCCGTCTTTTCTATTCTTTCCTTTTGCTCGCTTGTGGGATTTGGCCAAGGGAAATTGTTGTATACAAATGGTGAATATCTATAGTCACTTTTTAACCTTCCAGCAACAACTCTCATCCAAGCCATATGCACATTTGAGGTTAATATTCCAAATAAATACATATTATTTTCAGGAATTATTTGTGTAGAATCACTTGCAATTACTTCTTTACCCACAAATCCAATAGGTATATATCTTCTTCTTTCAGACGAAACCCGAGGAACCATAATGTAATCAGTATCGGGCTGTCTTATCTGAGTAAATAAATATGGACTATCTGCACATTCTATAACACTTTTAGTTGGAGATTTGCTTCTCATTTCACTCACTTTTTCTAGTCGTTCTCTTATTTCTTTTATATTTCTATATTCGTTTGGGTTCACCCCATCTAACCATAAACAATATCTAGTTTTGTTATTAATATAATCATCAGCCCCCATATATCTTTTAAATAGATATTGCTTATTCGGGTATTTTTCGATAAAAATCTCATATTCTTTTTCAGAAAAAATTAATCCTCCACCATCTGTGGGCTGACTCCCTTTTATCATTTTAATCATATTTTTAGGTGCTTCTGATCTATTTTTTAATATAATGTCAGGTGCATCCAATATATAATTATTAATATGGTTTACTTTCTTCCCTTGAATACTATTGCTGAAAATAAACTTATTATTTTTTTGATACTTTTGTCTAGAAAATCCTATTATAGTACAATGCACAGCGGCTTTGTTAGGTGCTTCGCTAATCCACTCAAATGTTTCATAAGCATAATTTATTATTAAATCTAATTCTTTAAATAATTCACTCATTAAATTAGCCTGCTCACCCTGAGTAATAGAGTTGGTTGATACAAATGCAACATGTATGGCTTTATCCTCAATATAATCAGCTGATTTTTTAAACCAAGAACAAACATAATCTAATTTTTTATATCCATCAGATCCAAACACTAATAGCATATCATCAATCTGAGATTTATTTCTATACTGATGCCCCACAAAAGGTGGATTACCCATAATATAGTTCAGTTCATCTTTAGGCACAACCTCTTCCCAATCTATTTCTAGTGCATTGCCCTCAACAATATTTGCATAATTTGTCAGCGGGAAGAAATCCAAATTCATATTGATTATATCCTCTGTTTCCTTCATCATCTGCGATTCTGCAATCCAAAGGGCGGTCCTAGCAACAGACACTGCAAAGTCGTTGATTTCTATTCCATAAAATTGGCGGATGGAAACCTTGATTGGGTTGTGGGTTTGGCCCATAACGATTTGGTTGCCGTAAAGCTCTTTTAAAATTTCGTTTTCCAGCCTGCGTAGGGTAAGGTAGGTCTCGGTTAAAAAATTTCCGCTGCCCGCAGCTGGGTCCAAAAATTTCAAAGAGGCAATCTTGTCTTGGAGGTCTCTTAGTTTCTTCTGTTTTATATTTAAAGTTTTTATCTCTACAGCTTCTTGAAATTCGGCTCTGAGCTCATCCATAAAGAGGGGGTCTATTAGCTTGTGGATGTTTTCGATTGAAGTGTAGTGCATACCTCCGGACCTTCTGGTCTCTGGGTTCAAGGTTGATTCAAAAACTCCACCAAAAATAGTTGGACTTATCTTTGACCAATCAAAACCAGCCGAAGCCTGGTCTAAAATTATATTAATTATCTCTTCATCTACCCTTGGTATAATTATATCATCTTTGGCAAAGAGTCCGCCGTTTACATAGGGGAAGGCCAATATATCATCAGATAAATATGGGTCTCTTTCATCTTCTTTTTGGTCTAAAATTTTAAAGAGTTGGATTAAACTCGTTCTAAAACTAGAGGGCGAGTCTTTGAATTTGGCCAGGTAGTCGTGAAACATATTGTGCTTGCCAAATAGACCTGCATCTTCTGCATAAAAGCAAAATACAAGTCTAACGCAAAGCACATTTAAGTCTTGCAGGGTCTTGCTGTCCTCTGGATTTTGATATTGTTTCAAGAGGGCGTCGTATAAAACGCCAACGAGTTCACCAGCTTTGATTGAAACTTCCAAAGCTTTTTTAATGGACTGTTCTCTTTCGTCAACCAAAAAATTCAGCCTGTAATAATCTTCTTCCAAGTCTTTTAAGTAGACGACTTCTGGCTCGGCTTGTGGTTTATTCATATCATAGATGTGGAATTCCTTGAAATTGGAAAGTACAATCCACCTGGGCCTGTCATCATAAGGGAGCTCAATAGAATACCTTTTGGCTTGTTGAAAGGGTGAGAGAATAGAACCATCAGACTGCCTGATCCCCTTGCGGAGGTCCTTGTCAATTGACTTTTGCTCTATAAGTACGTGGGTAGATGGGATAAATCCATCAATAAAACTTGTGTGGTCAAGCATAACTTGGTCTTCAAATCTCATGTAATCCGCAGGCTTGTCGACTCCAAAAACCTCATTCAAAAGAGAGAGCCAAAACCTGGCAGAATCGCCCTTTTCGTAACCAACGCCTTCCCATTTTTTCGCAAATTCCCTTGCTGCTTGTCTTTGCTGTCTTTGTGTCAACATAATTTCCACTCTTTCCTTTATGTATTAAAAATTTAAATAGCCTGTTTACTTATATATCTATAGCCTAAAGCTATAATTGCATCTAGATTATAGTAGTCAGTTCTATTACCTTCATTTTGAACTATTTCCATTTTGGAAACAGTTCGATTTTCTTCCAATTCTCTGTCAAAATATTTTTCACTCTTTATAATGTTTTTAAAATTTTAAATAAACTGTTTTCTTAAATTTATTATACCATAACTCAGATTTTATTTCATAAAAATCAAAATATAATTCTATAACGTCTTTGCTCGTACAAAAAAAGCGAAAGATCCCTCTCTCGCTCAAATGTTTACCTGTTCGTGCATAAAACTTACTTGTGCATTCGTCTTTCTCGCAATAAATTAAATATATTCAAGTGATTGGCAAGTTTTTATTCAAGTGTTTGGCATGTTTTCATTCAAGTAATTGGCATTTTGAGTTCAACTGTTTAGCATTTTTATTTGACTAATTCCTTAAAAGCCGAATCATAATTATCCATAATATTGTCAGATACCTTATCTATAGCGTTGAGATTCAATCCCATAGGCAGAGAATTATTTTTGATAGACTGCTTTATGAACATATCCTTAAAATAATCCCCCATGTCAGAAGGGTTTATCATTCCATACCTATCCTTAACCTTGGTAAAGTAATCGCAAATATCTTCTTTTACAATAATCTCATTAGAAGGTGCAAAGGCCGGCAAATCTTTTCTAGCCTTGCGCCAAGGCTCTTCCATGTGTGTGATTTCTTCCAAAACCTTGCCGCTGTAGCATGAGGCATAATTGATTACACTGTCCAATATGTCAAACTCCTGCTGGGTAAAACCTGATTGATCAAAATTTCCCCTTGCTTCAATTGGATTAAAGCTATAATCCTTGTATTCATTATATGTTTCTCTGTAAACAGGCCCGTGCACCCAGGCCTCGCAGTCCTCATTAAAAACAGGGCGACCATTAAAGGCCATGAAAAAACCTTGGAAATAGTACAAGCACTTTTGTAAAGCCAAAGGAGTTATATCTCCAATAGCGTTAATCAAATAATCACAAGCCAATTTAATCTTGGTCTTTTCTATGGATTTTGAGTTTAAAATCTCCTCAACCGCAGCCTTTGACTTTCTATATGTTACATCAGAAATCTTATCCTTGTTTTTTTCTAAAATCTCATTATAATACACTGGCTCATCATGAACCCTTTGCAAGTAATCTGAATACTGCTTTGTAGGCAGATCACCGTCTATATAACGAGTCAGAGTTTGCTCACCCAAATCAAGCAAGGTCGACAAAGGCCTCTTGCCTATATCATACATCTCAGGAAGATTTTTAATATCCTCATGAGAAATAATTGAATTTTCTTTCCTATAAACATCATACAAGGTCTTTAAATTATATTCAGAGACCTCATCAGGGTAAAGCTCATTGCCACAAGACTGGCAAAAAGCCCTCTTACCACTAAAAAAATAATCCTTACCCTTTAAATTTTGATTCATATCCTCATTTATGATTTTATAGTCCACAAAATCTCTGCATCCATCGCAGAAAAATTTATTTTTTGCCATAATATTGCCTCCTTATTTAAAAACGTAATCAATCAGATAGTTGAGCCCATGAAAAGACACAACTACAATAAAATCCCCCCTACTACTGTCAATGATATTAAACTTAATATACATAGAAACTAAGGATTCTGCGCCATCTGCTTCAAATAATGTAACAATAGGTGCAAAAATATATAAGATCTCATCTTCAAAGCCAGACTTTAGATTATTAAGTGAATAGCAAAAATCCTCCACCTCAAGACTCAAAAGAATCCTCTTGCGCTTAGCAGGAGTCAGGTTGTATGTGTTGATAAAATCAATATTCTCAAGCCTATTTTCATTAAGTGAAACTGTATAATTATCATTACTTACACAGGTCTTAATAATAGAAAGAATCTCCCTAATCTCATCTATTGTATAATCACGATTGTAGTCATTACGCATAAACTTACCTCTTCTTAATACAATTATACACCTCAAAATTTTAATAGTCAAATTTTTTGTATTAAATGATACATTTTAAAACAAAAAGCCCACAAAAGTGGGCATGGGTGTGCTTATTAACTAAACAAATTTTTCATCATTAATAAAAAATGAATACTAATAAGATTCCGTCTTATCGAATAAATTCCATAATTCTTTATATAGTATATAGGGCTCCGAAAATGCATTTATAACTATGCCTGCCAGGTCTCTATCATTGTTTTTTGCGAGCTCAAGCGCTTCCAAAAAATGCTTCTGTACTTTGGAGAATCCATTTCCATACTCGCCCATTGCTTCTATATTAGAAAATACAGGGAAGAAAAATTCATCTTCACTTTGTAATATATCAGGAACCATCCTTATTTCATCATGAGTAGTAAATTCTTCACCAATATTTATATCCTTAGCGGTCAATCTTGCTTGATCTGCATCGCTCATTATAGCATTGCACGGAATCCACACATAGCTATCTTTTAAAATCGCCATGATATCCAGCAAGTGTTTTTCAGTAGGCTCTTCGTTACAAGTGTGGATGGCAGCTTCTAACACTTTTCCATCTTCTAAATCCTCAGCAGTGATTCTTGCACTTTGATTCATATTAGCCCATAGTGATATTTCTTTATAATCATTATGTTGCACGTAAAATTCAATTCTATCATCTATGTGACAACCAAAATCCTGGTCAGGTTCATTAAGCAAAATTCCGATCATATTATGTTCCCCTAAAGCCTCAATACGTACCCAGCACCCTTCCAGTTCATTTCCGTCTTTAACAAGATATACCAATAAATCATCAGGATATTCTGGGCTTCTTGATGGATCTAAGAAACGCATATTGCGAGATTCTTCCACTTCATCTCCCGCATAATAGATTTTTAAGCTTTCTATCTTGTCTGCATAACTTTTATACATTTTCCCGTCTTCATCATCAAAATAAAAACATTCATCATCCATAACAGATCCAATTCTAATCTTTAATGATATTTCTGGGTTTCCAGCTGCAAAGAGAAAACCTTCATTACCCTTAAAGGCAGCAGCCAACACTTCAAGCGTTAAACCTGTTGTGTGATCAATGTATCCATATGTTAAAATATAATTTGCTTTATCTGCTCCTTGAAAGTCTTTTATTAGGTCTTTCAGACTATCCTTAAGTGGAACAGCAATAAAATTATTATAAAAAGCTCTAAAACCTACTTCACTATACTTCATGCTCATACCCCCTTATAATATGTTTCTGACTCTTTCTCATATAAGCTTTCCATACTCTCTGCTATATTTTTTATAGGACTATCATCAACAATTTCAAAAATATCAGGTGGATATAAATAATCCTCGCCCTCCTCGTCAATAATCCTGTACCATTCCTTCTCAATACTAATAACATCATAAACCTTGCCGTGCAATAAGTAAATAGGATCTGACTCACCTAAAAACCTGATCTTCATCCACCCACCCCCTCATGTTAATAATATACCATCCTTGTTACAATGACTTTGCTAAAGTGTTAAGCTTGTATTATATCTCTATTTTATTATTCAAAAATAAAGTCCATTATATTTTCTGCAATAACTTCATTTCTATTATTTATGTCCTCAACTGTCCATCTTGGCATGTCGTCATCCTCATACTTTTCAGCGATCTTTACTGGCAGACAAAACATGCTGTCTTTATAGCCAGCTTTTTCTTTTATTGAGGATTGGATTTTGGATCTAAACCATTCGTTTCCTAGTGATCTATTGATATTATCTTCTAAAAGAATTTTGTTCCCTAATTTATTGACAATATCCAAAAATTCTTCTTTTTTGTTGAGACCTGCATCTTCTCTGATTTGCTCTATATTTCTGCCGCTTCTTGGCATTATATGCTCAATCTCGTATTTTTCAGGCAAGATAAATTTGCTGCCTTCTTTTTTGCAGTAAATGTATTCATCCAAGTATACCAGAGGGTTCTTTGTGTAATCTAATACTCTTTCTTTTAGATCAGCTTTATTCCAGTTTTTTTCTATATGGGTTTTTATTTCATATTGGATATTTTGAGGGTCTATATTTTCATCTACAAGCTTTGTATTTAATCCAAATAAGAATGATTTAAATCTAGCACTTGAGAATCCCGTATCTACCAATTCAAGGACTACAAATATTTTAAGTAGGTAGTTCATAAAGTCTGACACTAGTTTTTCACTTATTTCGTCCACTTCAAACCTGTACAAGTAAGAGATTAAATAAACTTTTATGTTTTCATTAAATTTAAAAGCCAGCTGAACTATGGAGTAATCTTTTATTCTATCCCAGATTTTTGCTATCTTTAAAAATCTTGAGGTTAGCCTCAAAGGATCTTCCAGAAGTTTTTTGTTTAAATCTGTGTAGTATCTCCTAATACCAGGTGTTGATACATCAACGGATTGGCCTTCGGATATATATTCTTTATCTATGGCGCGTTTTATATACATGTACTGTTTGAGTATGCCATCTATATTTACCACATTGCTTTTTTCTAAGTCTGAAACTATTTTTTTAAGTTCAGACCAATTGTTAATAAAGTCCTCTTTTTCATTAACAGCATTAGAATAAAGCTGAGCTGATATAATGTCTGCATCCAACAATGGCATGCCTGCGGAATTTAGCGAGTTGAACATTGTAATGGCTTGCTCAACATTCCAGCTGCGGATTTCTATGATTTCTGTCTTGTCAAGGACATTGTCAGCAAAAATATTTAAATCCTCTGGAGACAAATCTTTAAGTTTATTGTAGAAATACTTAAAATTTCTAAAGAAATTGGTGTACTTATTATCTTTTTGCTTATATTTAATTGTTGTAACTTTTTTCTCAGCTTCAGCAAAAGTTTTAGAATTTAAAATAATGCTGAGTTCATCTTTGTAAAGTTCGTTAATAGATAAGTTGTTTAACATATCCTCTTTATCATGATTGTAAAAATCTTCTATGATATCATAGACTTCATCGTCTTCAGCCTTGTATAAGATTTTTAAAAGCCTGTCTCTTTTCATGCCCAGAGTTCTTTTCAATTTTTCAGGATTATCATAGGTTTTGGTGTCTTCAATAGCCTCTTCCAGGCATATTAATAGGGCTTTAAAAAGCAGAATAAAAGTTGTCGTTCTTTGTTGGCCATCAATTAGATTGAGCTTGTTATCTTTATCTTCGCAGCTTATTATTATGGTGCCAAAAAAATAGGGATCTTCAGCTCCTGCTAAAATAAAATCTTCTATATCCTGCCAGAATTTATCACATTGTTTAACTTCCCATGAGTATGCTCTTTGATACTCAGGAATTATAAAACTAACCCCCTTTTTTAGAGTTAAATATTCACCTATCTTTTTTAAATCAGGTTCTATACGCTTTGCCATATGATCCTCCTTTTAATTATTCTTCCCTTCATTATATCACAGTCGTTTTATATTTCCCACAGATATATCCGTATCTCCACCTTCAGCCAGCTGTCTTGCCACTCTTTGGAGGTGATTTTGCCGTAGAGGTTTTTGCCGGCATCCATGAGGCGGGCGAAGACGACGTTGTCGGCCCGGGGGACGTAGCCGATTTTTTGGTAGCCGGTGGTTTCGATGCGGATGGCTTGGGGGTCGTGGGGGTTGGTTGGTTCCCGGTAGAAGTTTACTTTGTCGCCGATTTTAAGGAGGGGCTCTATGGATTTGATTTTTTCTATGTGGGTCGTCCCTGCCACATGGGTGTCGAACAAATAGATTTCCCTTTCGAAGGGCTTGGGCATGTCAAGGCCTCCAGCGTGGGCGGATATGAGGACGAGTTTTTCTATGTCGTCAATTTTTGCTAGGTCTTTATCTGTCATCGGTCTCCTCCAATAGTTTTTTTATAATTTCATCAAGTGTGTCTATAGCGTCTTTAAAAGATTTTTGGGCTTCTTTGAGTTCAGCGATTTTTTCTTCTTTTTTGATGGGGTCGTCTAGGATTTCCTTCCAAATGTATGGGGTGGTCGTTTTAATTTGTTGAATTTTTTCCTTGACGGCATCAATGCTATTAAGAAGCCTATATCTTTGTTCGGCCATTTCTTCCATAGTGGATTTGGTCTCGACCTCGGCGTCTGCATCTACGACTTCGGCCAAGACTTGCATTAGGCTTAAATTGCCGTCCTTGTAGGCTTGGACGACCTTGTGGAAGAGTTCGATCTTGTCTGGGCTTTGGTCGGGGTGGAGGTCGGGGTGGAGTTTTTTGATGAGTTTTCTGTAGAGGCTTTTGATTTCCCTGGTCTCTTCTGTGGTCAGGACTTCTTTTTCCAATTCTCCTGCGGCCTTGGTGATTTCCTCTGCCCGGTCGTCAAGGCGTTTTTGATATTCTGCAAACTCTTTGTCAAGGTCGGTGTCGATCATTTTGAGGTCGATTTTTTCGTGACGGTATTTGTGAAAGCGTATTCTCTCGGCCTTGCGTTTGAGGCGGAGATACTGGCAATAATCTTTGTAGACCAGGTATTCCAAGGTCCCAATCTCTAGCATATACTGGGTTTTTATGTTCTTGCATATGATGTATTTGAGTTCATCGTATTTAAAAATCGTTTCCGTCAAGGTGTTTTTTAATTCTTGGATTTCGTTTTTTAAATTTTCATATTCTTGGGATAGTTCAATATTTGCCATGATAGTCCTTTCTATGTATTTTTATCGATATTTTTCTTCTTTCCTTTATTATACCACATTGTTTTATATTTTTAAGGTCATTTTTACACTTGTTGATATTTTTCCCTGTTTTCTCTATAATTATATTAATATATTAATATTTTAGGAGGTATGTATGAAAAAGTTTATCCTACTTTTATCTTTTCTTATGGTTTTTGCCACTGTTTTGAATGCTGGACCAGAGGAAAAGGTTGAGATTGTCGATGCCGTGATGAATTCACCCAAGCTTAGTCTTGATGGCCAAGCTGTAAAGGTGAATGGCTATGTGATTAAGGGCAGCAATTATTTTAGGATCAGGGACATTGCAGCTATTGTTTCTTCTACTGATAGAAAGTTTGATGTAGGCTTTGACAAAGACCAAAATATGATTTCCATTGAGCTTGGCAAGGCTTACTCTGGATCTAAGGATTTGTTTACACCAAAGAATTCCAAGGCCAAGGGTGAGTCCAGAGAAACTACCTGCCTGGTTGACAACCACCAGTATTCTTTTGAATCTGTTTTAATCGATGGCAACAACTATGTTAAACTCCGCGATTTAGGAGATCTTGTTGGTTTTTCTGTTGACTATGATAAGGACAAGGGCGAAGTTGTCATCAAAACTATTTTTAAGAACCATGTCGAAACAGAGGAATACAATGAATATGATGATGTAAAAAAACTAGGTCCTGTAAGTGTTGAAGCGGTAAAAAAATTAAATAATTCAGTAGTCGGCGACTATAAACTTGAGGTCGAAAGCAAGGATGATGGAATTAAATTCTATGTAAATCACGATGGAAAGAGGGAAAGGTTTTACCTTAATAGATACTATTACAAGGAGAGAAGTTCTATATTATATGGTGAACCAGAAAGGAAAAAAGAACTTAGCTTCTATGAAAATTCTAGAAATACTATCAAATTTTTAGAAGAATTAAATGAAAATTTGGATAAGGCTGGCAGAGAAAATTTAAAAGTAGAGTTACCAGTTTACAATTATATATATTTTATAGATAAAAATGATTTTGAAGAGAATTTATCAATTGATATAGGTATCTTGCCTGGTGGCATGTATGGGGTTTCTGAAAATGGAATCAAGCTTCCTCTAGCCTTTGGCTTCTACAATCGTATTGGTGCTGCAGCAGATAAACTACGCGCAGATGGTGTTACAAAAGATAATGAGGGAGGCATTATCATTGAAGGAAAAACAATCCCTCTTGGACACATTTTCCCTTATAGCATCAAGGAAAATGGAGAAACGAAGAAGTTTAGCAATGATCTTTTGCTGGATTTTGATAGAGATACCCGATTACTGGTAATCGATTATGTAATTTCTGGTGTCAATGGTAAAATCCTTGTCTATTATGTAGATTAAAATTTATTAAAATTGCTTAAATGGTCGATTAATTTCGACCATTTTTATTTGTAAAATAAGTAAAAAAAGACCATTCTCATGGCCTTGTTTACATCAAAAAATTAATGGCTTGGGGGAGGATTTCAAAATCGATCTCCCTAGTCTTACATACATCGCCGTCGTAGTTGAGATAGGTGTCTTGGCCCAGGCTTTTGATTTTGCCGGACTTTACCTCATAAGTAGATACGCATTTCATGTTGAGATGCCTGCCTTTTTTGTATCTCATCATAAGGAGGGCGACTTTTAGATAGGATAAAGTTTCGACCAGGCTAAGGTTGATGATCCCGTCCCTGATGTCAGCCAATGGCGCTGGCTTGAAACCTCCTCCGTAATAGGATCCGTTGGCAAGTGTCAGGAGCAAATATTCTCCTTGGCCAGAAATTTTTCTCCCGTCGACCAGGTCTAGCTCGTATGAAAGTGGGAAGACTCGGTCGTTTTTTAGTGACTGAAGGGCACCCACAAGGTAGGACATGCCCTTGTATTTGCGGACATTATTGACATTGTTTACAACCCTGTAGACTGCGGCGGCGTCAAAGCCGATTGATCCAATGTTTATTGAATAGCGGTCGTTCATTTTTATTATGTCAATCTTGGTCTTCTGGGCATTTTTAATTTCAGCTAGAACTTGGTCGACAGTCTTGCCTTCGTGGACGGTCCGGCAAAAGTCGTTACCAGTTCCGCAAGGCAGGACCCCCATAAAAGAATCCGTCCCCACCAGGGCCGAGGCGACTTCGTTGATGGTGCCGTCTCCTCCGCAGGCGTAGATGGCTATATCAGATCCATATTTTGCCGCCTGGTCCTTGGCGATATCAAAAGGCTGGCCAGCGTAGGTCGTGTAAATAATCTCATAATCCTCGCCTGCCATGGCCGCTTGAATTTTATTTTCATCCGGCAAATTTTTTCCACCTGCCGCCTTGGTTGACATTATAAATAAATATTTCATCAAAATATTCTCCTAATCAATTCTTTCATATCCTCTGGCATTTCTGCAAAGACATCGACCTCACGCCCGCCCGCATTGGTCCTTAATCTAAATGAATGCAAGGCTTGGCGATACATGCCGTCAATCCCCACCCCGTACATGACATCGCCCAAAATTTGAATCCCTAAACTCATCAAGTGGACGCGGATTTGGTGAGTCCGGCCGGTTTTTATCTGGGCCTTGATAATAGAATAGGGTCCCTTATTGTAAAGGGGCGTAAAAATGCTGTGGGCCTCTTGACCTTGACCTTGGGGTGCTATTATCCGCCTGGTCCCGATTTCCTCGTGGCGGCCAATGGGCAAGTCGACCGGAGTTTTTTCGTGCAAGTTGCCCTTGCAAATGGCTATATATTCTTTGACCGTCGTGTCCTTGTGGATTTTCGAATAAAGGCCTTGGGCCAGGTCCGACTTGGCGATTAAAATTATCCCCGAAGTGTCCAAGTCCAAGCGATTTATAAAGCGTACTTGCTGGCGGATGCCTAATTTATAAAAAGTATTTTTTGCGTAGTCACGAAAGGTTATCCCGTCGAAATTTTTGGTCTCGTGGGTTAAAATCCCGGCCGGCTTATTCATGGCGACAATGAGGTCGTCCTCAAATAAAATTTCCCCCTCGGGCGCGCCCAGCGTGTAAGGTTGGTCGGCCGAATCAAATTCGTCATCTATGTGAAAAGTGATGGTCGATCCAGCATAGACCGGCGCCTTGCCGTGGATAATCTCACCGTCCACAAAAATTTTGTCCTGGTAAAAGTACTTGCGATAATTTCTGTGGGAAATGGACAGGTCCATAAGGGCGTGGTTGAGATTGTAGGCGTCCTTTGTGACTTTAAAATTAAGAATCTGCATTTGTGTCCTTAAAAATTTCCATAGTTCGATCGTAGGATTCTTGGAGGCGATTTTTTATAAAGTCGTCAACGCCATTGATCTCGCCATTTAATCCAGCCTCGCAAGGATAAATTGTAAAAGACAGGGGTTTATTTATCCTGTGGACCCAGGTCGGGTGATAGGTTACTGTGTCCGCGTAGACCCTGTCGCCAGCTGCTTTAATCTGGAGCTCGACAATGACCCCGTCCTCACCATAGGGTGAACCGCCCATGTACTCCCGCCTTTGATTTGACAGGAAGTTACCCATGGAATAAATGCAATAGGTCTGGAAGCCATCGTGGTCTATAAATTCCGCCGGCTCGATGACGTGTGGGTGAGAGCCAAGAATTATATCGACCCCGTTTTCTGCGAAAAATTTGGCCCAGTACTTTTGGTAATCGTCGGCCGTCCGCCTATACTCTGTTCCCCAGTGGACGATGACAATTGTCCCTTGGGCGTTTTCCTTGGCGTCGGCAATGTCTTTCAAAACCTTGTCTTCGTTCAAGGTGTTTATCATATACTCCTTGCCCTCAATGTAGCGGTCAAGACCGTTGAGGCCGTAAGTGTAATTTAAAAATGCAATGTCCCTGCCCTCGATATTTACGATTGTTGGCAGGTTGGACTCTGGGTCCTTGTAAGTGCCCACGTGGGCCAACTGGTAAAAATCTGCGGTTTCAATCGTACGAACAACTCCTGCCAGGCCCCCGTCAAGGGAGTGGTTGTTGGCCAGGGCCACCATGTCAAAGCCCACGAATTTTATAGCATTCATGGCATTATGTGGAGTTCTAAAGGCCGGATAGCCAGAGAAATTGGCCTCGGCGATTGTCGACTCAAAGTTGGCAAGAGCGTAGCCCTTGGACAAGAGGGGTCGCAGGTAACGGAAGGTATTCATAAAAGAATAGGTCCCGTCGCCTTGTCTGGCCGCGTCCAATTGGGGGGAGTGGAACATAATGTCCCCTGCCACCATGAGGGTCGCCTGGTAATCTTCATTTGCAATTTCATTTTTTATTTTCTTTTCTATTGCCTCTGAATTTGAATTTAAAATTGCCTTTTCTTTTTCATCTTCGCTTGAATTAGAACTTGAATTTGAATTTGCATTTTCTTCTTTCTTTGAGCTCGACTCTAAATCTAAGTTTATATCCGTATTTTTATTTTCCTTTGAACTTGCCTCCACTTCTTCGGCAAGCTGGGCGCTTTCGCCTGTCCCCTTGTCTCCAGGCTTGCAGGAAACAAAGACCAAGGCCATTATTAATAAAAGTATAAGTCTAAACTGTCTCTTCATCTACATAATCTCCTTTTAAAACGCTGAGGCCCAGGACCAAAATTCCCGCCGCCAAAAGTATATCTCCAATGGACACGACCTTGGGGAAGGGATAGGGCCGCATAAATGGGATGATATCTGCCAAAAATTTAAAATTAGTGGTCTCATTCATTATAAAATGGTGGAAGCTGGCTCCACTTTCTGTCAGCTGGTAGACCTCGGGGCTTGCAATGAGCTTATAATATTCTCCGCTTATGGGCATCCGCATGCCGTTTAATAACATGACAATAAAGTTTAGAAGGCTCCCAATAAAGACCAATAAAATACCCCTATAATCTCTGTTGAAATACAAAAAGGCGAAGAGTAGTGTCTGGCTCATGAGGGAGAAAAACCTCAGGGCGCCAAAGTCCACGCCGATTTTAATACACAAAAACACTATAACCTTTATCCCAATAAAGGCCGCCAAAAATCCCCAGGCCCGCTCGGGCAGGCTGGACAAATTTTCAAATGAATAGCGTTTGTATATTGCGATTACAAACAGAATTATAAGGGTCTCTGCAATCATTTTATTTTTCCTTTAATTTTTTAATTATATTTTTCCCGGCAATCCTCCCAGATTGGTAGGCCAAGATAACGGTAGCAGCGCCGGTGACCGCATCTCCGCCCGCGTAGATCCGTGGGTTTGAGGTCTGCAGGTTTTCGTCAACGACTATGAGCCCGTCCTTAGTTTTTATATTTTCCTTTTCATAGTCGATTAGTTTATTGGGCTTAGTTCCAATGGCTATAATTACCAAATCTGCAGGTCGTCTGACTTCCTCGCCGTCCTTGGTAAAGATAATTTCATTTTCGCCAATGGCCTTTGGACTATAGCCAAAGTGCATGTTAACGCCCTCTTCAATGGCGTGGTCGATTTCCTCAACCCGGGCTGACATGTCCTCGTAAGCCCGCCTATAATACAGGTCGACCGAATCGTAATAGCGTCTGGCCACCCTGCTGGCGTCCATAGCCACATTGCCGCCACCAATTACAGCCACACTTTTTCCAAGCGGCATGGGCGTTCTATAATTTTCGTCGTTGGCCCTTAATAAATTGACGCGTGTTAAAAATTCGTTGGCGGTCAAAACATTGTTGGCCTCTTCGCCAGGTATGCCCATGAGATTTGGAAGTCCTGCGCCGCTCGCTATAAATACATAGTCGTGGATGGCCAAGAGGTCGTCAAAGCTCATGGTTTTCCCTACAATTACTCCCTTGTGAACTTCCATGCCAGATGCGACTAAATTTTCGATTTCTTCATTTACAATTTCTGCTGGCAGGCGGAATTCAGGAATCCCGTAGACCAAAACGCCGCCCAACTTATCAAAGGCCTCATAGACTACGGGCTTGATGTCAGCGCGAATTAAATCTGCAGCCAAGGCCATGGCGGCTGGGCCCGATCCCACAATACCGACAGAGCCTATAAATTCATGCTTAGATGCCTGAGTTTTGCCCCGCATTTTGTCGCCTACATAGCGTTCCAGCTTGCCGATGTTTACGGGCTTGGCTAATTTATTGTAGATGCACAGGCTTTCGCACTGGATTTCCTGTGGGCAAACACGCCCAGTTACACAGGGGAAAGCGTGTGAGCTTTGAATGGTTTTATAAGCCGCCTCGATGTCGCCAGATTTAACTTCCATAATAAATTTTGGAATGTCTATGCCAACTGGGCAGCCCTTAACGCACTTGGGGTCCTTGCAATTTGCACAGCGTTCTGCTTCGACGACAGCCTCTTCATCGGTAAAGCCCAGGTTGACCTCATTGAAGTCCTGGATCCTCTCGTCAGCTGGTCGGTCGGCTGGATTTATCCGGTCGCGTTTGGCCGGTTTTAAATTTTTTTGCATTTCTAGATCTACCATCTCTTTAGCCTCCTTAGGGCGTCGTCCCAGTCCACTTCCTCGCCCCTAAATTCCGGGCCGTCTACGCAGGCAAATTTGGCCTTGCCCTCGACCATGCACCTGCAAGATCCGCACATACCTGTCCCGTCAACCATAATTGGATTTAGGGAGACAATTATAGGTATGGATAATTTTTTTGCAGTCAGGGTCGCAAACTTCATCATAATCATAGGGCCAATGGCGACAATGCGGGTGAAGTCCGCCCCCTTGTCAACCAAGTCCACCAAGGCATCTGTGATAAGGCCGTTAAAGCCCTTGGACCCGTCATCAGTTGCTATGTGCAAATTGGCGACTGCTGCCAATTTGTCTTCGTATATAAGTAAGGATTCGTTTCTGGCGGCCAGGATTACATCGGCCTTGACCCCGTGGTCGTGCAAAAATTTTGCCTGCGGATAAACGGGGGCCGCTCCAACGCCAGCTGCCAAAAATACTACGTGTTCTTTTTTTAAATCTTCTTCGTCCATAAGAGCCAGGTCTGATGGATTTCCAAGGGGTCCGCAGACGTGATAAAGCTCATCAGCCTTTACAAGATCATGGGTGGAATCGCCCACCTCCATGACAACTATAGTGACTTCGCCAGTCTCTTTGTCGGCGTCGGCAATGGTCAAGGGGATCCGCTCGGACTTTTCGTTGGTTTGGACTATTAAAAATTGCCCGGGCTTGGCGTTTTTAACCAGGGCCGGGTCGGTGAATTTAATTTCGTAAATATTTTCTGCTAATTTTTCTCTTGAATTAATTTTCATTTATTATCTCCAATGATCTTGCAATAATTTCTGATATATCGTGGCGTCTGGTAACCATGCAGGCCTTGGCTGGTCGGTTGCAGACCAAGCAAAGTCGCTGGGGCAGATCCAGAGCCTTTCTATCCACCAGGTTTTTTCCGTAGACGTCTATGTCAATTAGGGAACCAGCCTCCAATTCAACAGCCGCCAATTTTACGGCTACTGGATCTGCATCCCCTAAGTCATAGATGGCCCTGTATCCAGTCTGGTCCTTGATTTCTTTAATAAGTTTAAAATTTTTGTCGTAAATTTTTTTGTATTTTTCGTAAAAGTCTAAAAATTTTTCATGAGTCTTTATCCAGCCGGGAAAAACCAGGGACAAAATAATTTTGTTCTCGTAACCTATAGAACCGACCTCTTCCTTAGTGGCTAGGATTTGCTTTTTAAGGTTTTCTGAATAAGATTTTTCATAGGCCAAAAAAGTCTGAATAAAAAAGGAATTTATAAGTATATCAGCCGCTCCGCCCGGAGACAGGCTATTTTTTTCAATTAATTTTCGAAGGTCGCGTCTGGCCTCTTGGGATTTCAAAGATTTTTTGGCCAGGTCCTGAACTTGGGCTAGCAAGTCTTCTCCGCCCCTCCGTAGAATATTGGTATCCATGAGTTTTGAAATAATAAAATACAGGCGGTCGGATTTTTTATAGGCCAGGCTGTCAAAAGTTATCTGATAGGCGGAGGCCACCTCGGCCCGGGCCCCGACTTTCTTTTCTTTCAAAAGAAAATTTAATTTTAAATCCTCCAGCTCTTTGGAGATTTCCACCTGATAATTATTTTTATCAATAAATAAGCCCCGAGATTTTATCCGCCCGGTCAAGTAGACGAGGATCCCTAGCTGAAAGATGGCCCCCATGTGGGTGTTCACTCCGCCGGTTGCTCTAAACATTTGGCGTTCCGCCCTTTGACCTAAGTTTCTAACCTTAAAAAAAGGCTCTTTAAAGAAGCCCAGAGAAAAGGCTTGTTCAAAATAAGTTTCCAGGCTCCGAATCCCCCGCCGCATCAAAAAATAATCCATATCTCTATGGGATCCGTTTGATAGGGGTGTGACCAGGCCTGGTTTATCAATCATATCCAGCTCTTGGACCATGGCCCTGAGGGCCAGGGAAGAAATTTTTTTCTGGTACATTATTTCTTGGCCTTGGCCTTTTTTTCTACAGTCCCGTTTTTAATGGCTGATTTTTGTAGTTCTTTGATAACGCGTTTTTCTATCCGGGAAACCGTCATCTGCGAAATGCCAAGCTCTTCGGCAATGGCAATTTGCGTTTTGCGGTTGATAAATCTTTCGATAATAATGGTTCTTTCGATTTCGTTTAAATTTTCCAGCTCCCGCTTGATAAAATCTAAGTTTTCTATCCTGTCATAGGTTGGGTCGTCGTCCCCAATGACATCGGACAAAAAGAGTTCGCTGCCATCGTCATTTGATTCTATGGAAATATCCAAACTGCCTGGTGTGTAGACCTTGGATGCCTCCATGACCTCGATTACCTCTTCTTCAGACAAATCCAAAAAGTCCGCTATATCCTTGGCCGTTGGCGCCTCGCCCATAACTTGGCTGAGGTGGATTTTGGCATTGGAAATCTTTTTGGACTGCTCTTGGATCCGGCGGGGAACTTTTATAGTCCAGCCCTTGTCCCTAAAGTGCCTCTTGATCTCACCCATAATAGTCGGGGTTGCATAAGAGGTAAAGGCGTAGCCCTTGGATGGCTCAAAGCGATCCACCGCAAGGATTAGGCCAATGCAGGCTACCTGGTAGATATCGTCAAAGTCAATGCCCCGGTTTACATACTTTCGGGCTAGGATATCGCACAGGTACATGTTTTTTTCAATCAGTTGGTCGCGAATGGCAGGATCTCCGGTCTTATGAAATTCTTCAAACAGTTTATTTAATTCTTCTTTGCTGGGTTTCTTGTCGACCGTAGACTTTGTCATCTATGCCCCCCTTTTAAATTTAACGCAAACGGAATCCTCTTGGATTTCCAGTTCATCACAGAGGGCTTCCATAATTTTTATAGATAAATCGTCCTTTTGGTCTTCTTCAACTAATGAGAAGATGGACAAGTATTTATCGCAAAGTTTAATATGGGTGACAAATTTATCAAAGTCGTCTTTGATGGCCATGACAAGCATCTCACTTACAACTAGCTTGATGTCTTCCATGGTGTCCACATCAAAACCAGCCCGGCTTGCTATACCCGAGGCCAAAAGCCTCAGGCTAGTCGTGTATTCTGCCTTGGCAGGTAATTCTAATTTAATATCTTCGCAGCTCATTTTATATCAAACACCTCTTCAAGTTCTGTTATAACAAAGATTTTTTTGATCTTTGGGTCCACATTGACAATCCTTAGCTTGTAGCCGTCGTCGTTTAAGACTTTTTGGATGGAGATAAGGACGCCTAGACCTGTGGAGTCCATAAAGCTTACGTGTGAAAAGTCCAGGACTATATCGGACTTGGATTTTTCGTATTCATCTAAAACTCTCACGCGGACATCTTGGGCGTTAAAGATATCTAATTCGCCATCAATATAAATTGTCCCGTCTTTTTTAAATATATTCATTATTCCTCCGTTTGAATTGCTGAAACAATTGTTTCATCGACTAGGTCCATGAGTTTGACCCCTGATGTGGCCCTGCCTGTTTCCCTGATGCCATCTGCGTCAATCCTGATGATTGTGCCGTTTGATGAGATGAGGAGCAGGTCTTTGCTTTCATATATTACAAGGCTGGTTGCCACGTCGCCTGTCTTCTTGGTGACCTTGTAGGTTATAAGTCCCTTGCCGCCCCGGCTTTGGCACTTGTACTCTTCAATTGAAGTGGCCTTGCCGTAACCCTTTTCACTTATGGATAAGAGTTTGGCGTTTTGCATAACTGGATCAGATGAAACAACTACGTCGTCCTTGTCCAGGCTAATTAATTTTACCCCACGGGCAGTCCTGCCTGATGGGCGGATGTCGTTTGCCTTAATCCTGATGGCCTTGCCCTTCTTGGTGGTTGTAATAATCTCTTCGTTATCATCGGTTAGGTAGACGCTAATGAGTTCGTCACCTTCGTTTAAGCCGATGGCAACAATACCTGTCGACCTGATATTGGCAAAGAGGTCACGCTCTGTTCTCTTTATTATACCGCCCTTGGTAACAAAGGTAATGTATTCCTTGGTTTCGTTTTTCTTGACCGGTAGGATGGCGGAGATTTTTTCGTCGCCAGAGATTTGCAAGAGATTGACAATCGCAGTTCCCTTGGCTGTCCTACCTGCTTCTGGAATTTCAAAGGCCCGGAGTGAAAATACCCTGCCCTTATCAGTAAAGAAAAATACCTTGTCATGGGTGGTCAAAGTGTAAATGTCGTTTGGCTCGTCTTCACGGGCTGTGGACATGCCGCGAACGCCCTTGCCACCGCGTCTTTGAGTCTTGTAGGCGGATTCGTTTACCCTCTTGATGTAGCCGCGGTCGGAAATGGTAATTACCACTGACTCGTCAGCTATCAGGCTTTCGATATCGATGTCGCCTTCGTCTAAGACGATTTCTGACCTTCTTTCATCCCCGTATTTGTCGCGAATTTCGGTCAGCTCTTCTTTAATAATTTCTAAAAGCAATCTTTCATTTGAAAGAATTTCTTTGAATCTGGCAATTCTCTTAATCAAATCTTCGTATTCGGCTTGGAGCTTGTCTTTTTCAAGTCCTGTTAACCTACGAAGTTGCATGGCAAGGATTGCGTTGGCTTGGATTTCTGTAAGTCCAAAGCCTGCCATCAACCTATCTCTGGCCTCTGCGTCGTCCTTGGATGAACGAATGGTCTTGATAATTTCATCGATCCTATCAAGGGCAATCAGTAAACCTTCGACTATGTGGGCCCTGGCTTCAGCCTTGGCCAAATCAAAACGGGTCCTCCTGGTTACGATTTCCTTTTGGTGTTCAAGGTAATAATATAAAAGTTCCTTGAGGGAAAGGGTCTTTGGTTCCCCATTTACAAGTGCTAAGTTGATTACACCAAAGGTGGTTTGCAGCTGGGTCCTCTTGTAGAGTTGGTTTAAGATGACCTTTGGATTAGCATCGCGTCTTAGCTCGATAACAATCCTCATGCCCTCTCTGTCCGACTCGTCTCTAATATCTGTAATGCCGTCGATCTCCTTGGTCTTAACAAGGTCGGCAATCTTAATAATCAAATTGGATTTATTTACTTGGTAAGGAATTTCCCTAACGACAATCCTGTTTCTCCCCTTGGAAGTGGTTTCAATCTCAGCCTTGGCGCGCAGAGTTATAAGTCCACGCCCAGTCTTGTAGGCCTTTTTGATGCCAGCAGTTCCAACTATGTTGGCCCCTGTTGGGAAGTCAGGTCCCTTGATATATTTCATCAGGTCCTTGTAATCGCAATCGGGATTATCCATGAGATGGAAGAGGCCGTTAATAACCTCTACCAAATTGTGGGGAGCCATGTTGGTTGACATACCAACAGCTATACCCGAAGATCCGTTTACCAAGAGATTTGGAAAGCGTGAAGGGAGAACATTTGGCTCTTGCAAGCTCTCGTCAAAGTTTGGAGAAAAATCAACAGTTTCCTTGTCGATATCCCTTAGCATTTCCTCAGCCAGCTTGCTCATCCTGGCCTCTGTATAACGCATGGCCGCAGCCCCGTCCCCGTCCACAGAACCGAAGTTACCGTGGCCGTCTACCAATGTGTACCTGGTGTTGAAGTCTTGGGCCAGCCTTACCATGGCGTCATAAACAGCCGTGTCTGAGTGAGGGTGGTACTTACCTAAAACGTCCCCAACCGTACGAGCACATTTTCTGTAAGGTTTGGATGAGGTATTGCCCAGGTCGTACATGGAGTACAAAATCCTCCTGTGAACTGGCTTTAACCCGTCCCTAACATCTGGCAGTGCCCTTGAAACGATAACGGACATGGAGTAATCCAGGTAAGATTTTTTCATTTCCTTTTCTATTTTTACATCTACTATATTATCTGGTCTCATAATTCACCTATATATCCAAGTTTGAAACGTACTTAGCGTTTTCTTCTATAAATTCTCTTCTCGGTGCTACCTTGTCGCCCATAAGCATGGTAAAGATCTCGTCGCTCTTGTTCATATCTTCGATATTAACGCGGAGGAGAACTCTCTTTTCAGGATCCATAGTAGTTTCCCAAAGTTGGTCGTAGTTCATTTCCCCAAGACCCTTGTACCTTTGAATATTGATGCCGTCGCGGCCAATTTCATCCAAAAATTCACTGAGCTCATCGTCAGAGTAGCAATATTTTAAAGTCTTGCCCTTGGTTACCTTGTATAGAGGCGGTTGGGCAATGTAGACATGGCCCTCTTCGATAAGAGGAGTCATATACCTAAAGAAGAATGTGAGGAGCAAAGTTCTGATGTGGGCACCGTCGACGTCAGCATCCGTCATGATAATGATCTTTCCGTATCTGAGCTTTTCCAAATCAAAATCTTCGCCAATACCTGTGCCAAAAGCTGTGATCATGGCCTTGATTTCTTCGTAGCCCAAAATCCTATCCAGCCTTGCCTTCTCAACGTTCATAATCTTACCCCTTAAAGGCAGGATTGCTTGGAAGTGCTTGTCACGACCTTGTCTAGCTGAACCACCAGCTGAGTCCCCTTCGACGATGAAAACTTCTGTAATTCCATTGTCGTTGGATTGGCAGTCTGAAAGCTTACCAGGAAGTGTCGCTGAATCCAAGATGGACCTGGACCTGGAGATTTCTCTAGCCTTTCTGGCGGCCTCTCTGGCGCGTTGTGATTTAATTGCCTTGTCGATAATTGCCTTGGCAATCTTTGGATTTTCTTCAAAATAAGCTGTTAGGCAGTCGCCCATAACAGAGTTTACAATGGAAGAAGTCTCTGAGTTACCAAGTTTTGCCTTGGTTTGCCCTTCGAATTGTGGCTGGGCCAGCTTAACTGAAATAACTGCAGTAATCCCTTCACGAACGTCATCACCTGAAAGGTTGGAGTCTTTTTCTTTTAAAATATTAAATTTACGACCGTAGTCGTTAATGGTCCTGGTTAAAGCCGTCCTAAAGCCTGACAAGTGGCTACCACCTTCTGGTGTGTGGATGTTGTTAGCAAAGGTCACCACATTTTCACTGTAGGCGTCTGTGTATTGGATGGCAAATTCAACTTCTTGGCCATCTCTTTCTTCATCGAAGTAAATTATTTCCTTAAAAATAGGAGTCTTGGACCTATTTAAATACTCGACCATCTCTTGGATACCGCCGTCGTATTTAAAGACCTTGTCCTTTTCTTGGCCAGGGCGTTTGTCAGCCAGCTCAATCCTAACCGATTTGTTTAGGAAGGCCATTTCCCTTAGCCTATCTTCTAGGGTATCGAAATCAAAAATAACAGTATCAAAAATTTCTGCATCTGGCATAAAGGAAATAGTTGTGCCTGTACCTTCAGCCTTGCCCACAATTTCTAGCTCGCTAATGGCCTTGCCGCGGGCAAAATTTTGCTGGTAGATATTGCCATTTCTCTTGACAGTGGCCACCAACCATTCACTAAGGGCGTTTACAACTGAAACCCCAACCCCGTGGAGACCGCCCGAAACCTTGTAGGCATCGTTGTTAAATTTACCACCTGCGTGCAAGATTGTAAGTACTGTTTCAACTGTTGACTTGCCTGTCTTTGGGTGGGTGTCTACTGGAATACCGCTACCATTGTCCTCAATAGTGGCAGATCCGTCTTCGTTAATTGTCACGCTAATGGTATCGCAAACGCCAGCTAAGGCCTCGTCGATTGAGTTGTCCACAACTTCGTAAATCAAGTGGTGGAGACCTCTTTCAGATGTGGAACCAATATACATACCAGGCCTTAGACGAACTGGTTCTAAGCCCTCCAAAACCTGGATATTAGAAGCTCCATACTCTCTCTTTTTATTTTCCATAAATACCTCTTTCTTATAAATATTTCATCTTGTTATCTTTTATTTCTATAATCGCATCCGCATCCATCAGTGAAGTCGAGGTCACAAATGCCGTCATACCCTTAATTTTATTTTCTAAATTCGCATTTCTAATGGAATCAAACTCATATAATAAATCGTCCAGCAAAATTATGGACTCGCGATTGGATAATCGCTTCAATATATCCAGATTGGCCAGCTTCATAGAGACCACAATAGCCCTCTTTTGTCCACGGGAGGCAGATGATTTTGCCAGCTGGCCATTAAATTCAATGACTATATCGTCCTTGTGAACCCCCCAGGTGGAATATCGACGTCTTAAATCTTCAGCCAAGGCTTGGTCTCTGAAGGCACCTGGATTTTCCCTGTCCCAGGAATAGTCTATAGAAAATTTGACCTTCCAATTGGGATCTATATCGTAAAGATGCCTGGCCGTCCTCTTTTCCAGAAGCTCCATATACTTGATTCGGTCATGGTTTATAGCCTGGCAAAGCTTGATGTAATCATCATCCATTAAATCCAAGTGAAATTTGGGATTTGCCGTCTGCAAATATTCATTCCGTAGCCTATAAAGATTGTTGAAGTCCCTAAGGTTTTTCTCATAAGACAAGCTGACATCCTGGATCATATCGTCCAAAAACCGCCGCCTAAGTCCCGGGCTCCCATCTATAATAAAAGTATCGTAGGGTTCAAAGACAACCGCATTGTGGGTCTTGAAATTTCTAATCCTCCCCACCCGCTTGTCGTTAATCTCGCGAAGGACCCCATTATCCTTTTTTATATAGACGATTTTTTCCATATCGCGAACACCCTCTTTGAACTTGGCCCTGACTCCTGCTTGGGTCTGGTCTCTTTTTACCAAATCATAATAGGTGTCCTTAAAGACAGTTCCAGTTAAGGCCAGATAAAGGCCTTCCAAAAAAGTCGTCTTGCCGGCCCCGTTTTCCCCGTAAATCAGGTTCATGCCGGGCCTTATGTCCAAAGACTCATAGGAAAAATTTCTAAAATTGTAAAATAAAATGCTCTTTAATTCCATTATATAATAGAAATAGTCACTTCTTCGCCATTAAATTCAATCACGTCCCCGTCTGATAGCTTATGAGAGGGCCTGGTTTCAACCTGGCCGTTTACCTTGACCTGGCCGTCCTTTATCAGGTGTTTGGAAACTCCGCCAGAATCAACTAAGCTCGCCAGCTTGAGGGCGTTTTTTAATTCTGTATCAAGTCTAACTTCTAAAATCAATTTTGTAACCTCACTGGTAGTAAAATATATTTAAGGCCGTCTTCGCTGGTTCCGTAAACGTTTAAGGGGCTAGCTGAATCCCTGAAAACCAGGCGGACAGTCTTGTCGGCAAAGAGGGATACCCCTTCTTTTAAATACCTAGGATTAAAACCTATAACCAGGTCATCGCCAGCTTTTTGAATTTCCATATCGTCTGAAGTTTCCCCCAAATTTCCGGTTGAACCCAGGTGCATGTTTCCTTCCTTTATGTCCAGGCGAACCATATTTAAATTGCCCTTGGCCACAATCATGGACCTGTCCAAACATTCCTTGAAAACATCCTTGTCGAGGACCACTTCAGTTGGACCGGACTCAGCCAAAAGGCCTGAATAATCGAAAAAGTCCCCGTCAAAGAGCCTGGTGTAGACTGCAGTTGATCCAAATAAAACCATGGCGTGATTTTTGGCCCGCATTATAGTAACTTCGTCATCGTCCTTGACCAGTTTTTCCACTTCATAAAGGGAAACAGAAGGGACTATAAATTCATCATTGGCATTTGAATGAATAGGCTTATCCACAATGGTAACCCTGTAGCCGTCAAGGCTTACGCCCGTTAGCTTTTCTTCGTTTACCTGGAATTTAATACCTGTGTAGATCATCCTATTTTCATCTATAGAAACTGAAATCCTGTTCTTGTTGATGAGGTCTTTAAGAGCGTCCCCCTTGATGGTAAATCTGGTGTCGTCGTTAAGGGTTGGAAACTCTGGGAAATCTCCAGAATTTAAGGCTTGGAAATTCAAGCGGCTCCTGCCCGAAGTGGCCTTAACCCCCATTTCCCCGTCAACCTTAACCTCAATCATATCGTTGGATTTGAGTTTTGAAACAATATCGTAAATTATATTTGAATTAAAAACATACTTGCCTTCTTCTCTTACATCGCATTCCACGCTGGTTTTAACGGAAATCCTCAGATCAGTTGAATAGAGAATCAGGTCCTTACCCCTGGTTTCAAAGAGGATGCCCTCTAAAAGAGAAGACTGAGAACCCTTGCTAACACCGCGCAAAGCGATTCTAATAGCTGATAATAAATCACCAACTCGAATTATAAAATGCATAATTCCCTCCTAAGTGCAAAAATTTTTGCCTTAATAATATACTATAAATATAGTAATAGTAGTAGGGCCTGTGAAATATGTTAAAAAATGGTCACAAGCCATTGCCTATAAGATTTTCCTTGTTTATATCTTGGGGATATTTATAAACATCATCTGAAGGATGATTTTTTAATTTCCCTTACCATCTTGTCAACTGAGCGTTTTAGGCCCGGGTCCTTGGCTGTGGAATTTCTGATTTTATTCCAAGCATAAATAACCGAAGTATGGTCCTTGCCATAATAAGCTCCAATATTTGGAAAAGAAAGTTCGGTAAGCTCCCTGATCAGATACATGGAAATGTGTCTGGCCTTGGAAACTTGGGCGCTTCTACTAGAACCAACTATATCTGAAACCTCAACTCCAAAACGCTGGGAAACGTATTCCAAAACTTGGTCGGGAGTAATATTTACCTCTCTCCTGGCCGCCATATTCATCTCGGATAAAACCCCATTGCAAATTCTCTCGTAGCCCCTGACATCGCCGGGCTCAACATTCATAAACTTGGCCCTGACATCGGTCCTCCTAATGGCCGACTCCAGCTCGCGGATATTGTTGGTAATATTTTCTGCAATTATCCACATAACTTCGGATGGGACCTGGTACTTGTTAAATTCAGAAGTCTTTTCCAAAATCGCATAGCGGGTGACTTTGTCTGGCATCTTGATATCGGCTACAATTCCCGATTCAAAACGGCTAACCAAACGCTCTTCTATAGGTTTAATCTCCTTGGGCAGGCGGTCAGAAGCCATTACAATCTGAGCCCCCTTGCTCATCAGAGCATTAAAGGTGTGGAAAAATTCCTCTTGGACCACGTCTTTGCTCTCCAAAAACTGAATATCGTCTATAAGTAAAACGTCCAAATTCCTGTACTTGTTTTTAAAATTGGCCTTCATAGAAGGGTCCTTGGTATTTCTAATGGAAAAAATCAGTTCATTGGTAAAGGATTCGGTCGACACATAGTGGACCCGCTTTTCAGGATTTTCAGCCAAAACCTTGTGGCCGATTGCCTGCATCAAATGGGTTTTGCCAATTCCACTTTTACCGTAGATAAAAAACGGGTTAAAAACCGTACCCGGATTGTTGGAAATCGCCCAGGCAGTTGCGTGAGCCATAGAGTTTGCATCGCAGGTAACAAAATTTTCAAAAGTGTACTTGGGATCCAAAACGGGCCTTATGCCCGGCATGGAAAAATCCACTTCAGGTAAGACTTCGTCAGCTTCCTTGACATACTTGTCCTCCTCTTCTGGAGTGATAAGTCTTAGTTTCATGGTAGAAATCCCAGCCATGGCCTTTTCCAAATGGTCTATAAACCGCCTCTCTACAATATTTAAAGTAAAGCGATTGGGAGCAAGTAATATTAAATTGTTATCCTTGATACAAATAGGAGTTAAAACGCGGATGTAGGCAGAAAATTCTGTAGGCGACATAAAATATTCAGCCTGCATTTTTTTCAGCACTTCCGTCCAAATTTCTACACTGGTCATATTTCCTCTTTTCACAGCCTGTTAAAAACTTTCCAAGTATGTTGAAAGTGTTTTTCACAGGACAGATGTTAAATGTATTTAATAACTTGATGTTTACACAGTTTTACCTGGCGAAAAAATCTTAAAAAACTCTTATAAAGATTGAAAAATGCCTTTTGTTAAAGGATATTAACAATCGAGTGATTTTTTTCACATTTTACCCAGGCTGGCCTGTTAAAAACTAAAAAAATTAAAAAAATATCTTCAAAATTCCTCACATTTTCCACAGCTATTATACCACAAAAGCCCTTTCTATGCAAAGGAATTTGTATATTTATTATAGCAGATATGAAGTTATAATTCAAATGACCTGCATAAATGTGATTTTAAAATGCATATACAAATATTTTTTTAAAAGTGAAAATCAAAAGGCTTTTCAAATTTAAATAAATTCTCAATACGCTTGATATTTGAGAAATCTTATTATATAATTAGAATATATTAAAAGACTAAGAGGAGGCAAAGATGGGATTAGATAGAAATCAAGTCAAGAGCATTTTAAACGACAACGGCTACAAATTTACTACGCCACGCAGGCATATATACAATTTTTTTAATACGACCAAGTCGCATTTTACCATTCAAGAGGCCATTGCCGAACTGGAAAAAGACCACGATGTCGGCACGGCAACCATATATAGGAATATTGTTCTCTTTAACAAGCTGGGAATTTTGGACAAGGTAGTTCTCAAAGACAATGTGGTCAGGTACGAGATCAAAAATATAAAAAGAGACCACAACCACATGATTTGCTCCTGCTGCGGCAAGGTCATTGAGACCATGAGAAAGCCTGTGCCAGGCCTTTTAAAATTGGCCGAAGACGAAGGCTTTTTGGTGGAGGACTATGAATTAAATTTTTACGGCCTCTGCAAGGACTGCCAAAAGACTTGCAAGTGCAAAGAGGCTGATAAAAATAAAGGGGCATGTGACCATTAATGCTTTGGATTTTATTTGAAAAGTTTTTTAAGATAGGCTTATTTTCCTTTGGGGGCGGCTATGCCATGCTCCCTCTTTTTAAGCGGGAATTTATCCAGGCGGGCATTATCACAGAGGAAATTTTTTACGAGATAATCACCCTGTCTGAGATGACCCCGGGGAGTTTTGCAGTAAATGCGGCGACCTTTATTGGCAAGGAAAAAATGGGAATGCTAGGCGCTTTTGTTTCCACCTTTGCAGTCTGCCTGCCCAGCGTTTTGCTCCTTATCCTCCTTATGAATGTCATTAAAAAATACGACAAGTCGCCAGTTAAGGAAAAGATTTTTAAGGCCCTCCGCCCGGCCGTCTTTGGCTTTATTTTGTCGGCCATTGCCATGCTTTTTAAACCAGCCATGGTCGATTGGACATCACTTGTCTTATATTTGATGAGTCTTGGCCTCATCTATTCTAAAAAAGTTCACCCGATTTTGGTAATTTTTATAATGGGCTTTGTGAGGATGATCTTATGAATTATTTTAAATTTTTTCTGACCTTTTTGAAGCTCGGCTTTATCAGCTTTGGCGGAGGCTACGGGATGATTCTAGTAATGAAAGAAGAACTTATCAAAAAGAAATACATTAGCGAAGAAGACTTTATGGACGTATTGGTCGTGGCCCAAAGCGTGCCCGGGCCCCTGGCGGTAAATATTGGAGTGGCATCTGCCAAGCACATAGCAGGGAATTTTGGCGCCATAATTGCGGCGGTGGGAATTGTAATACCCAGCTTTATTGTAATTTTATGTCTGACCTTGATTTTTAATTTGATCGAGCACAACCCCTACGTAGAAAAGTTTATGACTGGAACCAAACCAGCGGTCCTGGCCCTAATTACAATGAGCTTTGTAAATCTCTTTTCCAACTACAAAAAAACCTGGCCTGCAATAATATTAATGGCTCTAACCGTGGTCTTAACCGTGGTCCTCAAAGTCCACCCGGCTTTGATACTAATAATAATAGTGACCATAGGATATTTTATAAAAAATTTGGAATAAAAAAATAAATGGCAATTGGATGGTCGGTTGTCATTTTTTGTGTGAAAAATATTAATGAATAAAAACTTGGAATAGAAAATTTGAATTAAATATAATAAAAAATTAGCAATAGAAAATAATTTTGAAAATCCATGTTGTTTTAACAACGTGGATTATTGGGATAGAAAAGACAATAGAGTATTCGAGTTTAATATATTAGAAAATTGAGATAGAAAATTGGATATAATTAGATATAATTAGATATAATTAGATATATAAGTACGCAATAAAAAATTTTGTAATAAGAAATTGCAAAAAAACTTCAAAATCCATGTTGTTTTAACAACGTAGATTAATGGAATACTTTTAATTTTATATTTTATGTGGATTATTGAGATATTTTGACTTTTATATTTTATGTGGGTTGTAGGGATTTGTCTTAAGATATTTTTGTAAATGTTTAGGGGAATTTTATTTTACTGGATGAAATAGGCTGATTTTTAAATACAAGTATGAAACAAATAGTTTGAAAGAAATTGTGAAATAGTAATTTTTAAGATCTATATTGTTTTAACAACGTGTATAATTAGAATAAGAAATTGAATTTAATATAAAAAATTTGCAATAAAGAATTTTGTAAAAAATAAATGCCAGTCATTATTCACCGCCCTCTTAAATCCAGACACGGCAATAAGGGGGTATTTTGATGAGAACAATAATTTTCAAAATCCATGTTGTTTTAACAACATAGATTATTGGAATAAAAAATTCGCATTGAATATTCCAAAGAAATTGGAATAGAAATTTGAATTGAATATGTTAAAATATTGGGATAGAAAATTGGATATATAAGTACGAAATAAATAACTTAAAAAAAATCCCCCATCTCTGGGGGAAAATTTTACTTATCTTTTTTAATCAATTCGTCGGTTTCTAGATTGTATTCGTATTCAATGTCCTTGCCGGCCTGGGTCTTAACTTCGATTTCTAGTTGATTGAAGGATCTGGTTTCCTCAAAATCAAGGGAATATGAATCCAAGTAATAATCTGGGCCTGCGTCCTTTAGAGCGCTTTCGATTAGCCCGTCTACCTTTGAAAGCAGAGATAAATCAATAGCTTGATTATTTGTTGTCCGGTCTTTTTCTGCTTCTTCTTTGATAATTGAACCGTCAGCAGCGGAAATTTTTAGTTCGTATTCGTGGGTCTCATCAAAGCCTTCGATTTCGTATTCGTCGCCTGACATTTCTTTTTCAAAGCTGATCTCTTCGATGCTTGCATTTGGATACTTGTCTGTAAATACCTTTACGGCATCAGCTAGGCTGATAACTTCAGCATCTGCCTTTGTATCTGTTTTTTCTTCTGTTTTAATATCTGCCTTACTTTCACTTTGTGTTTCGGCCTTTGCTGGGATAGGTGTGTTAGCTGGCTTTTGGCAGCCTGCAAAACCTAGGGCCAGGGCCATTATTAAAATTAATTTCTTCATTAAATCATCCTTTCTTTTTTTACGATACTTCACATACTTACCCAGGAAGGGGATTTTTAACACATTTATATTTTTTATTTTAAAAACATGTTCCAAGAGGTCAATTTCCTGTAGCGGCGATCCTTGCACACGAGGCGGTGGTTACCATAAAGGTAACCTCTACAACTTCCGCCTCGTACGCAAATGGTCGCCAAAAAATTGACCGATTGGTATAACAACTCACGCAAGCTCTTGTATAATCGTTTGACCGCTCACAAAAAACACAAAGAAAAATCCACTTGTAATATTTATCATAAGAATATAAAATAATATATAAATAAAAAACGAATTCAAAGGAGATAAAAATGGAAGTCGATTGTGGTTTTAGACAAGAAAATAAGTGGTTTAGATATAGGGCGGCAGCAATTATAGTGGAAGATGCTTGCGTCCTCTTTGCAGGAAATGAAGTCGATGACTATTACTACTCCATTGGGGGAGGAGTCCATTTGGGCGAGACTTCTGAAGAAGCTGTAAAAAGAGAATTATTTGAAGAAACAGGGATCCACTATGAGGTGGATTATCTGGCCGTCATCCATGAAAATTTCTTTACTGGAAGTTCAGGCTTAAAAGGAGTAGACTGCCACGAAATCACCTTCTATTATATGATTAAGCCTAAGGGCAACAAGGATCTTAATAGCCAAAGCACTACAATGGGCGGCGTCAAAGAGACCATGCATTGGATACCCATAGAAGACCTTGATAAATATAAGGCCTATCCAAGCTTTATGAAAGACTATCTCCAGTCAGACCGCAGGGGGGTAGAACATATAGTTACAGATGAAAGGGTTTAAGGGGTTAGGAATAGGATGGAATTTATTGTAAAAGAAATAATAGATAAAAAAGAAAAAGCTACAGATTTTTGGATTTATGATTTATTAAAAGAGGCATAATTATATTTAGATGTCAAAGGCTCTACAATTAAAGAAATAGATGATTCTATGGATAGCAAATATTTATTTCAGCATGTAAGGCCTTTAGATATTATTAATGGATGGTAATAATATGAATAAGAAAATAATAATAAAAGATTTGAACAAATTTGCAATACCGCTTCTTTTACAAATGATAGCATCATATTTTATTGGAGCAACTGATGTGGCGATTGTTGGCAATATTTCAATGGAGTCATTAAATGCAACTTCACTTGTTTCGAATACATTGGAGATGATTGCGGGAGTTTTAGGGGCAATAACTATTACTTTGAATATTCTTTTAGGTAAAAGTTTTGGAGAAAAAGATGATCAAAAATTTTCATTTGAATTTTATACTTCAATTTTTTTAAGTGTAATAATTGGTTTATCTTTTTCTATTCTAATTTTTTTATTTGGGAAGAATATTTTAATTGCTTTATTTGATTTAGATAATAAAACACTTATTCAAGCAATGGAATATTTACAACCAATGACTTTCTATGTCTTGCTACAGCTTATTACTTTTGCATACACTTCTACCTGTAAGGTCTTGAACAAGACGAAAATTATTTTATATATAAGTATTTTTTCATCGCTTCTTGATGTTTCTTTAGATTATATTTTTGTCTTGGGAAAATTTGGATTGCCAAAAATGGGAGTAGAATTTGTAGGTTACTCTACAATTTTTACTATGCTTATAAGCATCTTCTTATATTCATATTTTTTGAGAGAGCATATAAAATTTGATTTGAAAAGCCTAAATGATTACTTAAAAAACACTTCAAATCACTTTAAATTGAGTATACCTTTAATCTTACAAGAAATTATAGATGGCTCAGCCTATGGACTTTTTGTTAATATGATATTAGTTCGATTAGGGACGATAGATTATGCGGGATATGTAATAATAAATACGATTATTGGTTTATTATTTTTATTCAAGTATGTATATGGTTCGGCAGTTTTAAGTATGATTAGTATTGAAAGTGGAGCTTCAAATAAAGAAAACATGTTAAAGTATCCTAAGTATTCTTCAGGACTTGCATTGGCATTTTATTTTATAGGTGCAATTTTTATACTTATATTTAATAAAAATATTGTTACTTTATTTAGTAACAATAGAGATGTTATATTAATTGTAAAAAAATACATTTTAGTTTTCATTGCCGTCAATTCAATATCTTGTATATCATATTCCTATAAATTGGCCCTACAAGCGATTAATCAATCAAAATTTGTTTTATATACTTCAATAATTTTAAACGCATTGGCAGTTTTGCTAATGTTTATAACAATAATTAATTTAAAATTATCATTAATGGGATTAAATTTTGCTATATTTATAACCGAAGCTTTAACATTGATTATTTTTGTAAATAGATATTTAGGCAAGATAAAGAACTAAAAGCAATTGATTTTATCTATGCTTTGTTTATATTTTGATTAACAAGAATTCCCAATCAAAAACGCCCGGCGGGGCGTTATTTTTTACATATTTTCTATATATTTTTTGACATCTGGGCCCACGTAGATGTCTCCGTCATCGGTGATTAGGATTGGGCGTTTTACGAGCATGCCGTCTGTGGCCAGCAATTTGTATTTTTCTTCTTCAGTCATGTCGGGGAGTTTGTTCTTGAGTCCTTCGTTTCTGTAGATTTGTCCGGATGTATTAAAAAATCTTTTGATGTCCAGGCCGGATTTTTTGTGCCAGTCCTTTAATTCTTTGGCACTTGGGTTGTCCTCTTTGATGTCCCTGTAGTCGTATTTTATGCCCTTTTCCTCCAGCATTTTTTCCACACCCTTGCAGGTGGTGCATTTTTTGTAGGCAATTAATTTCATTTGTTTTCTCCTTTCATATTTTTATTATTATTAATGTCAACCAGATTTCCCCTGAGGAATTCTGAGTGGATGATGTATTCTAATCTTTCGTTTATATAGATGGCAAACATCCGCTTGTGCCGGGTTTTGATTATAAAAAAGGCCATTGAGAGTGCCACTGCAATTATGACCAAAACTATGAGGACGAAGGTCGCGATTGATATGCCAAAGAGGGACCGGACGTCCAGGTCCTTGATAGACCTCACGGTTAATAAGACAGCACCAAAGGATAGGAAAAACGGGAAGAGGACTTTCCAGATGGGGGCGAAAAATGATCCCAGATTTACAAAGCGATATTTGAAGTCCAAAAGGACATTGATATTAGATGCAATCGTTATGACTTCGTCAATAGTGCCCTCATTCTTGTCCTTAAATATGTCCACCATGACATCTTCCAGGGCCTCTTCCTTGGCCTTGTGAAGAAGGTTGGATATGCGCTTGAAGTGTTTTTTTAAAAACCCTTCTTTCTCGGTCAAATATAGGTTCTGAATTTCCTCTGCCAGGTCTGCTTTTATTGTATTTATATCCAAGGGGGTCAGGTTTTGGGCCTGGTCCTCATTGTTATTTAAATTATTTTTATCAAAGCTGTTCATAAGTCCTCCATTTGTAGACTCTTACCCAATTTTGAGGACGCCTATTGCTTTTTTTAAAAAATTGTTGTATATTTGTGCCAAGGAGAGTGGAAGGAATTGACTAAATACGGATTAGTGCTTGAGGGCGGCGGGGCCAAGGGTTCTTACCAAATTGGAGCCTACCAAGCCCTCCAGGAATTGGGTTATGAATTTGAAGCTGTTGTCGGGACCTCGATTGGGGCCATCAACGGGGCCTTTATCGTCTGCGGCGAGGTCGACAAGTGCAAGGAAATGTGGCGGACACTTAACATGTCCGAATTTGAGGAACCCGAAATTAAAGCTTTTGACGACAACGACGATATACTTACTATAATTGCCAACGCCATTAAGATTTTTAAAAATGGAACAATTTCACCAGAGCCTTTGAAACGCCTGGTTTACAATAATTTAGAAGAGGACAAGATTAGACAGTCCCAGATGCGTTTTGGCCTGGCCACTTTAAATGTGACCGACAGAAAGGCCGAGGACGTCTTTGCAGACCAAATTGAGGAGGACCTCCTCCTCGACTATATAGTTGGGTCTGCCTACCTGCCGTTTTTTAAGATGGAAAAGCTCCACGGCAAATATTTTTTGGACGGGGGCATGTACAATAGGATTCCTTTTAATATGGTGGTGGATATGGGCCTAACCCCAGTCATTATCAGGGCCAACCCCAAGGACCTAAGAGACAGGAACTTCCCCAAGGACGCTATCGTTATAGAACCCTCGACCAAGATTAATAACGTTTTAAATTTCAACACCCAAAAGGCCGACAAGCTCATTCAAATGGGCTATATGGATGCCATTAAAAAACTCAAAAACTTATCAGGCGACGAATATTATTTTGAAAAAATATCCGAAGAAGAAGCCCTAAAAATTTTTGAGGCCAAGGTCATGCCTGGCCTTGCTAGCCCTAAAGAAGAGGGCCAGGTCTCATCGCCCTACCGCCTGCTCTTTGATAAATACCTGCCCATGGTCGAAGAAAACCTTCAATTGGACTACGACTATAGCCTGGTAGACGCCATGGTCGCCCTGGCCGAAACCTATATGGCCAAGAAAAACCTGGACAAATTTAAAACTTACAAGATCAAAGACATAGCAGAACAAATGCAGGAAGCAGACTTCTACCCCAGCAGATGGTAAGCCACCCCACAAGGGTGGTTTTTTATTGGAAGTTGTATGTGGAAGAAAATTGCTTAAACACTTGTCATCATTTAAACATTAGTGTATGTCTGTTCAAAGAAATTTTCCACTCACTTTCTCATATATTGATTTATTACTTAACATCTACTAAGTAATGAATCATTCAAAGTAATAGATCAAAAACTCTTTATTAATAAATAATTTAATAAAGAATAGAATCTTTCTAATCCGCTCCACAATAAAGCGTTGCGCTGTAGTGCAAATGTAATTAGAAGTCGGGAGTTTTTTAAATAAAAGTGATACTTGTATGAAAATTATAAAGAAATTATGGTTAAAGCTAATTATGTAGTCCAATCCATTAACACTTGCCCGTTAACCATCATCACTCATCTCATCATTTAAACATTACTAATAGAATCATAAAAGCTCAATTCAATTTAAGTAAAAAACAACAGTTACTAGTCCGCCACACAATAAAGCGTTGCGCTTTAGTGCGAATCTAGATAGAGGGTGGACGGCTTTTATTTATATATAGGTTGCTTGTTTAAAAGTAGTGAGAATTGGGATAAGGATTGGGAATGGGAGAAAAAGATGAACGAGTGGGAGCTAATATTTTTTAACACCAGAAGATTTTACTCTCTCTTGTCGACAGGAGACTTTTTCCTCTTCTGTTATTTTTTGCATTAGAGCTTGTTTACTTATAAATTTATAAATTAGATTTTTCCACAAAAAAATTGCAGGTTTTTGGCCTGCAATTTTCTTAATAAAATCTGTCAATTATTTTTTCATAGAGTTCTTTTTCAAAGAATGGGTGGACGATTTCTACTTCTTCTTTATTTTCCATATCCATTTGTCTGATGCCTGTCCAGAAGCCGCCGAGTCTCATGGCAAAGTCCTCGTTGGTCATCCTTTCTTCAGAGAGGAATTCGTAGTAGTTAAAGACCGCACCCCTGCCCAGATAGTATTGGCCGTTTGACCTAAAGACTACATATATATCAGAGAATACGCCGCTACCTACTTCCAGGTAAGAGCCTTCGGGTTCGCCCACTGCATTGGATCCTACCCTTTGGATGTCGGCTATATTTTGGGTTTCCCTCTCGCTGGCTCCTATGGAAAATTCTTCATCTTCTGGTGGTACATAGAAGCCTAGGAAAATGTTTTCCATCTCTCCGCCAATGGCTTCTAGCCTATCGTTTTCGGCTTGGCTAATGGCTTCTTCACGGAGTTCTTTTTCGCTGACTGCCGATAGAAATTCCAAGAGGTCTTTGTAATCTTCCAGGGTTTTCTTTTTCTTTGCGTCAAGAATTCCATAAGCTTCTGCGTTTTCCCTTGTGTAATCGGTCATCCAAATGAGTCTTTGATAGACTTCGACATTGGGCTCTACATAGTGGTGGGTTGGGATTGGTTCAAAGCCGCCCATTTCTGCCCCAAATTGCTTGGAGTAAAGAATTGTATTGTGCTTGAGTTGGGCCCATGATGCTAGGGCTGTGTTTAGGTCCTTGTAGGCCCATTTTTCATTTTGCATAAAGGTCGGATAGCCAGTTAAATCTTGGTTGTTAAAGCCCTCAAGTGTCCACAGCCAGGTCCGGTAGATATTGGATCTTTTTTCCTCTTCAGACCTGGAACATACCTGGGTCTTAATGGTTTCCAGCCTGTCCAAAAATTCATCCCATTGTAAATTCCTTTCACTTGTGGATGAAATCCTATAGGCCAGGTAATTACCCATAACTGCCATTACGTCTACACCAGAGGCGACTGGGCGCATGGAGGCTGGACGATCGTCGATGAGTCCTTGGAGCCAGATGTTATCCACAACCGCCCTTTGTGGGAGCAAGGACATTTGCATGCCCTTGGTCGGATTGATTTTCGGCCCTTCCATGGACTTTAAAACGTCGGCAACCTTTTTCACGACTATGTCTGAGCTAATTTTTTCCTTATCAAAATTGCTGTCGCCAGTAACATCGTAAACGATTTCAGCGAGCTTTAAAGGAGTTAAATCTTCTGTTGATTCCACCATAAAGCTGATGGGTTCATAGATTTCCTTCCAGAGGTCTGCAGCCTTTTCATCTATAACCAGTAGCCTGGATAAGAGGATGGCCGAGCGAATGGCTTCATATTCGGGTTCATTGGAGAAATCTAAGACTCTAAAAAAGTTTTGCGAATAGAGCATATTGGCCTTAAAATATGATTTTAAGTCTTCAGACTTGGTGTAGTTGCCGCGGACCTTAAACATAGAGTAGTCGACTCGGGCTCCGGTGATATTGGATATGGCCATGGATTCACCATCGATATTGGCCATCTCTGCATCAGATATTTCCTCTACCTCTGCTGGCACATCGGCATCCTCGCCAAGGAGCCTGAGGCCGGTGTAAAATAAAGCAGCATTTCTAATCGAAGCTGGGTCCTCGTCCAGGTCGTTTAGAGATGTCTCCAAGAGGCCCTCTGTCATGGCCAGGAGTTTTGACCTCAAGCCATTTGCCTCCATATTTTCCAAGAGGCCCAGATAGATTATATTATAAAGGTGGAGGACTGAGTCCGTCGTTACAAAGGAATTTCTAAAGGTGTATTGGTTGTTTTCATAGACGGAAAATGGCTGTTGCCAAAGCTCGTAAGTGACAGCAAAACCGTCTTTTTCTATTGACTTAATGGCGTCTGGTTGCTTTTCACGCATGTAATCGCTAACGCCATCTACATTGGCCAGGTTTTTTTCTATTACATAGGGCTCGACATTGGCTTGGGGCCTTTCGTAAGCAAAATCGCCTTGCTTAGGACCCTTTAGCTTAAAAAAGGACAAGAGCTGGGCTTCGTTAATTTTATTTTCGGCCTTACTATTATCTTTATCTTGGTCTTTGTCTTTGTCTTCCTTTTCCTTAACCTCTACTGGGTCAGGATCTTTTTCCTTGTCTCCGCTCGTAGACCCGTCATGGCGCTTGCAGGATACAAATACTAGCATTAGTGCCAGGATTAGAGCTATAATTTTCTTAGTTTTCATATATACTTACCTCCTCATTTTTTAAGTACACTTGATGTTTTTGGTCGCCTACAATAAATAGGCCTTGGTCTATTAGGAAAAAATCTGCCTTGAAATCCAAATCAAATGATGAAATCAATTCGATTTTCAAATCGTACTGCCTGTACATATTCAAAGAATATTGGTCCTTATATTTCTCTATGGTGTAGATTTCATCAAAGCCGTCGCCATCTAAATCGGCCAGGGTAAAGTCCACCATGGGCCTGATAAAACGCGAACAGCGAAACTTGGGTTTGAGCATTCCGTCATCGATATAGTAGATGAACATGCGTTTGGCATAGACCTGGTGGGAGGGGGCCTTGTTGTAAACCCCAAAGGCTATGTCAAAGTTGGTCTCGTCGTTCACCCGGCCGGTCTGGACTTTATAAATATTGTGCTCGTACTTGCCCTTAAAGTCCCTGACGAATTTTTTATCTTCCGATTTAAAGATTAATTTATTGGAGTACTTGGACCAAAGGGGGCGGACCACAGTCATCTGCCAAGGGCGATTGTCTTCGTCATAAACTTCGTAAGTCTGAGATCTTTTTGCAAAAAATATAAGCCAGATAAATACAAGCAAAAGCAAAAATACCCATATTAATTTTTTCCTAGTGAATTTATATCTCATATCTAAGATAATTATAGTACTTTAGCATAATAATTGCAAGGCAGGAAAAATTTGGGGGTTATGGATGATTAAGGTGGGAAAATGGGTTATTGAATCAGGAAAAATCCAGAGAAGCGTGTAGGGTCCACTTTATGTGGACCGTGTCCTGTTCCCCGAAAATTGGACACAAAAGGAGGAGAACATGGACTACACTAAAGACTACAAAAAGAAGAAAGTAGAAGAATATCTAAACTCAAAACTATCACTTAGAAAATTCACAAAGATAAACAACATCCCCAAAACAACCCTTCAAGGCTGGATCCAAACACACAACGAATACGGACCAGATGCCTTTATGGACTCAAGCAAAAGAAACACCTTAACTTTACAAGAAAGACATAATCTAGTAGAATTGTACCTAAGGAAGGGAGATGCCCTAACAAAGTTTGCTAAGAGCCATGGCATACCAGCCATGACATTTTCAAGCTGGGTATACAAATACTACCAAAGGCTCCTTCCTGAGTATATACGAAGGGAAGGCCAAGAATTGAGTAAAGATAAAAACCTTAAGAAAAGCAAATATTCAAACATAGATGACAAGAACGAATTCATAAAAAAATTAGAAGAAAAAGATGAGAAGCTACTAAGACTTGAAATAGAAAACGCATATTTAAAAGAGTTGAGGAGGATTCGACTTCAAGAAAAAACGAAGAAAAAACAAGGATTGCCGAAGACCTCCGAAGACAATACCCACTAAAGACAATTCTTGAAGTAATAGGACTAGCTAGATCCACCTTCTACCACAATCTAGACAGAATGAGAGAGCCTGACAAAGACTCAGAACTAAAACTTAAAATGCTAGAAATAAGAGAAGCTCATCCAAACTATGGACTAAGAAGAATACACGCAGTATTAAAGATGGATGAAGAAATAAACATAAAAAAAGTCCATAGACTATACAAAGAACTGGGCATGCAAATAAAAACCAAGAAAACCAGAAAACCATACACATTCCTAGGAAGCCTAAAAGACATACCAAACAGAATAAAAAGAAGATTTGACTCCACAATGCCAAATCTAAAACTCTTTACAGACACAACCTATGTAAAAATATATAAAGACAAAGAAAACTATACATGGGCCTACCTAAACGCCTTCATAGATGGATTTGACAGGAAAATAATCTCATACAACGTAGTAGACAACATGAGAAAAGAACCCTTCATAGATCTAGCAAAAGAAACCATAAGAAAAACCAATAATGCAGAATACAGAAGAACATTTCATTCAGACCAAGGCATCATATACTTCAGTAAAGAATACCAAGACCTACTAAAAGAAAATAATATCTACCAAAGCATGTCAAGAAAAGGCAACTGCCTAGACAACTCAGTCATAGAAAGCTTCTGGTCAGTAATTAAAAGAGAAAAACTAAGTAAAACAAAATTCAAAAGCCTAGAGCAGTTACAAAAGGCAGTAGATGAATTTGTGGAATACTACAACAACACAAGAATAAAAGAAAAGAACAACTACCTAAGCCCCAATGAAAAAAGGGCCAAGTATTACGAAGAAAAAGAAAGAGCATAAAGAAGCTTTCTTGCCAAATTTTAAATTTTTGAATAAGCTTTATGTCAAGGGCTATGCAAGTTGCTTCGCAACCCTTGACAATCGCATTCAAAAATTTAGTTAGCAAGTAGAAAGCATTCTTTTAGATGAACAAATTATTTGTCCAACTTTTTGGGAACACCCCACCGAATTTTTCCTGCATACCAATCGGTCAATTTCTTGGCGACCATTTCAGGATCGCCGCTACATGAAATTGACCTCTTGGGCGTGGCTGCAAGTAGCCTCTACAACGCAGAGCGATACTTCGATTGACACAAATTATACACATTCACAGCAAATTATACACATACACAACTCATTATACATATATATTAACCCCTCCTAGTCCGATACCTGATAAAGCGTTACGCTTCACCGTGGATTGGATTAGGAAAAGCTATGATTAATGTTCCTAATGAATTGAAGATTTATTTATATAATGTTATTTTAATTTTATAAATACATTTAAGCTCGTCTCTTCAACCGGGATAAACCTGGTATCGGGTCTGAAATGGTCGGGATTAACCGCGACCCCTACACCGCAGAGCGATTTTCCGATGAAGATGATTTCTTACGGATGCTTGTCAGCACTAAGGTAGAGGCCATCCTTTATGGTGGCCATTTCGTCCGTGGAGACTCGATATCCAGCGGTCGAAATATTAAATATAAAAATTATTCCCAAAGCAATTATCACCCTCCCTAAATTTTCCCACAAAAAATGGCCGACATTAAGTCAGCCACTACTTTAAATTTTTATTAGAATTCATATTTCACAATGGAATAGGTTTCGGTTTCCAATCTGTCCTTGCCTTTGAGGCCGGTTAGTTCGATCAAAAATCCTATATCCACAACTTCTGCTCCCATATTTTTGAGGAGTTTTTCGCAGGCCATAATGGTTCCGCCTGTTGCCAGTAGGTCATCGACAATCGCAACCCTGTCGCCAGGTTTGATGGCGTCCTTGTGGATGAAGAGTTCGTCTTCCCCGTATTCTTTTTCGTACTTGTAGGATACAGTTTCCCTTGGGAGCTTGCCCTTTTTCCTAACAGGGACAAAGCCTATGCCCAGCTCAACTGCGACTGTGCATCCAAAGATAAAGCCGCGAGCTTCAGGGGCTACAATGTATTTGATCCCCTTGCCTCTTAGGGGTTCTGCGAGTTGCTTGACCGCTTCCCTGTAGGCTTCTGGGTTTTGCAAGAGGGTTGTAATGTCCTTAAAGGATATGCCCTCTTTGGGAAAGTTTTCTATAACTGCTATTTCTTTTTTTAAATCCATAATTTCACTCTTTCTATTCTATAATATCGCCGCGTATTGCCTTGTCTATGGCGATTAGCTCCTCTTCTGAGAGGGGGATATTGGATCCCTTGTTTCTAATTGGCTTGGCATAGCTGATGGACTGGCTGCCAGCGTAGATGCTGGTCAAAATAAAGCCGTTGTAATAGGAGTCCAAAAATGCAATCGAAAAGGACAGGTCGCCACCTCGCCCTAATTTTTCGTTGGCCAGGGCATTGTACCTGTAAAAGCCGACCTTGTTTATAGTAAAGCTGTAGGCCTGCTCCAATTTTGCAATCTTTTCTTCTCTCAAGATATTTCCCGTGTGGATGTCATTTATATCTTTTCTAAGTATGCCCAGTAGCTTTTCAAGGTCTATATCTTCGTAGCCGGCCATTTTGTCGAAGCGATTTTTTAGTTTTTTGATTCGATTCATGTTTATTATAACCAGGACTAAAAGTATTGCCGACAATCCGCCTAGCCCGTAGATAATTTCCATTTGATATTTTTCTAACATGTTTTTACCTAATTATCTTGAATTATTTTTTCTAAAATTTTTGCGGCTTCATGGACCTCATCCATGGTGTTAAAGTAGCCAAAGGAAAATCTTACCATGCCCTGGTCTAGGGTATGGAAGTGTTTGTGGGAAAGCGGTGCACAGTGCATTTGGCTGCGAACGGCAACCTCCCCTTCCCTGTCTAGGGCCATGGCCACCTCGGCGCTGTCCCTGTCACTTATATTTAAACTTACTATGCTTGTAATCTGGTCTTCCGATTCAATCCCGTAGACTATTACTCCAGGCATATCTTTTACCAGCCTATAAAAAGTTTGGGCCAAGTCCTTGACATGGGCTTCGATTTTTTCTATGCCAGTTTCATTGATCCAGTCTATACCTGCGCCCAGGCCCACAATTCCGTGGAGGTTTTCAGTCCCTGCCTCGTACTTGTCGGGGGCAAAGTCTGGGTGGACCAGGGACTGGCTGCGTGATCCCGTGCCGCCAACCATAAAGGGTAGCACAGCGGTCTCGTCACGTACATACAAAAAGCCTGTTCCCATGGGCCCCATCAGGGCCTTGTGGCCAGGTGCTGCCAAGAGGTCAATCCGCGCCTCTTCCACATCTATTGGCATGTGGCCAATGGATTGGGCTGCGTCGACCAAAAATAATATATCCCTGGATAGGCTGTTGCCAATTTTTTTGATATCCTTGACCCTGCCGACCAAGTTATCCACGTGGGAGATTGCAACCATCCGCGTGTTTGGCCTGATGGCTCTTAGGATATTATCTGGAAGGTCATCAATTGGACAATCCAAAATATCCAAGTCAACTCCCCTCTCCTCTAAAACGTGGAGGGGGCGGAGGATGGAATTGTGTTCATATACACTTGTAATGACGTGGTCTCCAGCTTGGAGAGACCCAAACATTGCGATATTTAAGCCTTCAGTACAGTTTTTTGTAAAGGCTATATTTTTTGTAGACTCTGCATTTATCAGGTCTTTTATTTTTTCGCGCACCTTAAAGACCTCACGAGCTGACTTCATAGCCAGCTGGTGAGCTCCTCTGCCCGGGTTTGCAGCATAGTCAAAAGCCTGGGCCACAGCCTCCTTTACAGAGGGAGGCTTGGGCCAAGAGGTTGCTGCATTGTCCAGATAAATCATATTATTGGAGTTTTGAGTAAACGATCTTTAGAGTTTCAGCTTTTTTATCTGCTGCTTCTTTTAGAAGTTCGTCTGCTTTCTTTCTGATTCCGTTTGCGTATTCTTCGTCTTTAATTGAATTTACGTTGATTAGTACGTTAAAGAGAGCGCCTTCAAGTCCTGATTGAAGTAGAAGTGTGCCAACTCCAACGTCTGTGATAGCGTTTTTGTTACCGCAGTTTGCGTAAATGCTTTGTAGGTTTAGAGCCTTTAAGCAGAGTTCAGCTGCTCTTAGAGGAATTTCAAGAGCTTTCTTGTAGCCTTCTTGGATAGCTGCACTTCTAGCTTTCTTTTCTTCGTCAGTTTCCTTTGGAAGTTTGAAAGCTGCCATAACATCATCAAAGCTTGATGCGTCTGTGTCAACGATTTCTTCTAGCTCTTCTCTGATTGGATCGAGTTCAGCTTGGATTTTTCTCATTTCAGCTTTTTCGTCTTCTGTGAGACCTTCAAAAGCTTTTTTGTCGATTGTGAGGCTGCCAACCATTTGAGTTAGGGCAACACCGAGTGAACCTGCATAGGCTGAAACGCTTCCACCGCCTGGTGCTGGAGCTTCTCCAAAAACTTCCTTATTGTAATCTCTTAAGCTTAAATCAATTAATTTCATATTGTCCTCCTATAATTTTAAAAATATTTTGCTTTTCTCTTCCTATTATATATATGATGAACGTAGATGCAGTTTATAAATGCATTACGCTATCAGTAACTATCCTGCCAACTCCGCTCATTACGATTTGGCCATCTTCCCTGTAAATCTCAATTAAGCTGGGCCTCTTCATGGCCTGGCCTTGGTAGATTGTAATGTGGTCTCTCCCGATTTTATCCAAGAGGATTTTTCCAACTGAAGCCGCTGCAGAACCTGTGGCCGCCTCTTCAAAAAATCCGATGGCCGGTGAAAAATACCTGGTGTAGGCAAATTTCTTGTCCCCGTCAACTGAGGCGTAGACTAGGTATAAGCCAGATGCCTTGAGGTCTTCACTCAAAGTTATCAGGTCAAACATATCGGGCTTTGCCATATCCAAGGTCTCCTTGTCTTTGACAAAGACAATCAGGTCGTGGTTAAAGTAACCGCCCAGATGAATGTCGCCGAGCTTGTCTTCTTCGATTCTTAAAATCTGTCCAATCCTGGACTTGTCGACGCCGGCATCCTCTAGTTTAAAATATTTATTATCCATAACTATGCCAATCTTCTCGACTTCATAGTCCATATAATCTATATTTACATCTAGTATTTCCCCGTCTTTAAGTTCCAGCTCTGCCCTCTTGGTTCCCTCTTCTATAGGCCTGATGTAGCCCATGTTAGACAGGACATAAAAGGCGCCTATAGCTGCGTGGCCAGAAAATTTAATTTCCTGAGTCGGGGTAAAAAATTCTATAAAAAATCTGCCGCCCTCACGGTTGTGGATAAAAGCACTTTGTGAGAGGTTGATCTCATTTGCAATTTGCGGATAATACATTTGAGGGACTTCTTCGCACTCCGGCACAACTGCGGCCGGGTTACCGCCAAAGCGGCACTGCGTGAAGCTATCAATTGTAATTAGCCTTAAGTCCATTAAATTCATATAATCACCCTTCTTATTATATCAAATGTGATTTAATAGTTCAATTAGTCGGTCCAGCTCGTCCATGGAATGGTAGTCTATGACGATCGACCCTCTGCCCTTTTTGTCATTGATGCGGACCTTAGCCATAAATTTATTTTGCAGGTCCTCTTCAATCTCTTTAATAAAAATATTTTCTACTGTGCCCTTGGCCTTCTTGGACTCTTTTTCAGTTTGACGGACATTTAAGCCAAGCTCTTTAATTTTCTTTGCCAAGACCTGCTGGTCCTTTAGAGGCAGGCCAGATAACACTTTAGCGTGGCCAAAGCTAATAGCCCCAGACCTAACATCTTCCATTACGTGGGGGTCAAGCTTCAAGAGTCTAAGGACGTTTGCCACATGGCTCCTGCTCTTGCCGATTTCCTTGGCAAAGTCAGCCTGAGTTAGGCCAGCTTCCTTCATGAGTTCTTCATAGCTCAGGGCCTCTTCAATCGGATTTAGATTTTCCCTTTGAATATTTTCAATCAAGGAAAGCTTTTTGATGTCTTCCTTGGGGAAGTCTCTAACAATTGCTGGGATCTTGTCCCTGCCCAGGCTAATGGTCGCCCTGTACCGCCTCTCCCCTGCAACTATCATATACCCATCTTCAAATGGAGTTAACAGGATTGGCTCCAAAAGTCCGTGAGACTTTATGCTCTCGGCCAATTCTTTGATCGCATCTTCGTCAAAGTCCTTGCGAACTTGGTCGGGATTGGCTTTAATTTTACTTAGCTCTATTTCTTGGATCTCTTCCTTAGGGATGTGCTTGGTCTCTTCGACTTGTTCGAAAAGTGCATCCAAGCCCTTGCCCAGTGATTTATTTTTTCTCATATAGACTCCTTATCTAAAGCGCTTGTCGAATTCGTTTGCAAACTTCTTGTAAGCTTGGGCACCGGCAGATCTTTTATCGTAGTCAAAAATGGATAGACCGTGGCTGGGTGCCTCCGCCAGAGTTACATTTCTGGGGATGGAAGCTTTAAAGACCAAGTCCTTAAAAAATCCCCTGACCTCTGCCTCTACATCCTGGGCCAGATTGTTTCTGGTGTCATGCATAGTTAAGAGGATACCCTTGATTTCGAGGCCAGAATTATAATTTTCCTTGACCAGGTTAACCGTCTTCATCAGTTGTGTTACGCCCTCAAGCGCGTAGTATTCAGACTGGATGGTCGATATAACTCCGTCACTAGCGTTCAGGCTCATAAGCGAAAGTATGCCCAGACTTGGCGGACAATCGATAAAAATGTAGTCGTAAAGAGGACTGACCTCTTGCAATTTATTGCGGAGGAGATAATGCCAGTTGCCATTTACAGCTAGTTCGATTTCCATACCTGCAGAATCACTTGATCCAGCAATGAGCTTTAGGCCCTTGTGAGTAGTATCGGAAATCACAGAAGAAATATCTGCATCCTCCATGATGAGCTCATAAATATTGCCCACGATTTTCGTGGAATCATCTGTGAGACCCGAGGATAAATTTGCCTGGGGGTCCACGTCGACAACTAAAACTTTGCGGCCCTTGTCAACCAAGGCTGCAGCTAAGTTCAAGGTCGTTGTAGTCTTGCCGACGCCGCCCTTTTGATTAAAAAAAGATAAAATATTTGCCATAAGCCCTCCTATAATTATAATACCATAAAAGGGCCAAGAATAAAAGACTAAGGGGATTTATTTTTTAAAATGTTCCACGTGGAACAATCAAGAAATAAATTGTGATTTAAAATTGCGAGCATACGGTCATGAAATTTGAAATAATAATGCGATTTGCAAATCAAAGATGTGGGACAACAGAATTGGAAGAAGAAATTTCAATTTAAAATCATGAACGCAAGGCCGTGTAAAGTTAAATGAAAAACGCAATTTGCAATTGAAGGCACGCTGCTAGCATATTAGGAATAAAAAAATAATTTCAAATGTAAGATGAAAATTAACATAATTGGAAAAATAAACTGTGATTTAAAATTAGAAGCATATGGGCAGGAAAGTTGAAATAAAATTTTAATTATTAAACAAAGATGAAAAGCGACAAAACTTGAAAAACAAATTGCCATTTAAAATTAAAAGTACAAGCACAAGAGCATATAAAATAAAAAATGTTCCACGTGGAACAATTAATAAGTAACAACTTATAATGCAGACAAGAATGCAAATAAAAGTCAGACTTTAAATGCAAGTTAAAAACAAAGAAAACTAATCGTCAAGCACGACTAGAAATAAAAATGCAGGTGAGCGATAAAAATAAAGGAAGATATGATTAATATAAAACACATAAGCAAAGCTAATTACAACAAAAGCTAGAGCACAAGATAAAACACAAATAAAAATAATGTTCCACGTGGAACATTATTTGTTTAAAATCTTAATAAGGTCTTCAATTGTATTTATATCTGGGAGCTTGCACTCGGATTTTATCCTGGCTATTGTCGGCTGTCTGAGGCCGGCTTTTTCTAAAAGTTCTTTTTGACAGAAGACTTGGTCCTTGGTCCCAGATGCGATTATTTGCCCCTGGCTGAGAACGCTGGCATGGGTGCATATGTCGTAGATAAAATCCATATCGTGGGAAGAAATTAGAATGCCAACGCCCTCACTTGCCAAGGCTTTGATCAGCTGGGTCATGTTTTCCGTTAGTCGGGGGTCCAGGCCCGCTGTGGGTTCATCAAATAGTATATAGTCGGGCTCCATGGCAAGGACTCCTGCTATGGCCACCCGTTTTTTCTGCCCGTAGCTAAGAGCGTGGGCAGGCCGGTCAAGCAGATCTTCTATCTCGAGTTTGTTTGCAAGAACCTTTAGTTTGGCCTCGATATATTCATCTGACCTTTTAAGGTTTCTAAGAGGGAATACTATGTCATCTCTGACATTTGAGTAAAAAATCTGCTTGTCTGGATTTTGCATGACAAGGTTGACCCTAGTCCTATAGTCCCTTAGCTCTTTCTTTTTGAAAATGACTTCTTTGCCTTCCAAAAAAATTTGTCCAGAGCCGGGCGTATTTAATCCCAGTATATTGAAGAAGAGCGTGGATTTGCCCGCACCGTTTTCGCCCACCAGAGCATGGACTGTTGATTTTTCAATTGTTAAATTTATATCCTTGATCCCAAATTTGCTTTGGGGGTAAGAGTAGTTTAAATTTTTGATTTCTAACATTGTTCACCTAATAATAAAAATTTCCGTCAAATAGCTTGAGGTCCAGGGCATCTTCCCATTCACCGTAAGAACTTAGCATGTCTATAAAGAGCTTGGACCCCATGAGGCCAGAGGATTTAATCATCATCCACTTGGTATCGTTTGCGTGTTTTAATTCCATGGCCACATGCATGTCTTTAAATTCCATCATAAAAAAGTTTATATACCTGTACATAAGGATAAACTGCTCCACAAAAACTCGAGGTAGGTGGAGGTCCTTAAAGATCATAATGGTTTGGTTGATGGGTATGGTCAGGGCCATAAAGTATGTGCAAGTTATACATGCAAAGCTCCTCACAAAGGTCTGGTAGGCACTTGTAAGGGCCTGGGAATTGGTGCCGATGTAAAGTCTTCCTATTATAATATAGTATTCGACATTTTCCTTTATCTTTGTTATTGTAAGGACCATTGCGATTAATGAAATAACAATAAAACCAAGGGGTAATTTATATAATTTAAAAAGTGGTCTGGCCGGAATTTTTGCCCCAAAAATCATGACTAGAACCACGGCTATAGCGATTAGAGCCTGGGCATAGAGATTATTAATGCTCAGGGATAAAATAAGTAAGGCAAAACCCAAGAGCATTTTCACTCTCGGGTTTTTCTTGGTAAAATTATTATTGTATGCGATTTGGTCAATCGTCATTATTTTCTTGCTCCTTGTTTTTTGCCCTTGTTATAGCCAAAGTAATAGCCTATAACAATTGCGCCGATAGCTGCTTGGAAGGCAAACAAAAAGCTTTCGATTTCGCCTGAGGCTGGTTCGTAAATACTTTCAAACCAAGGTTCGAAATCTGGATTTGCTTCGGCTATTCTTTCTTCAGCTGCGTCATCAGCTCCGCCAAATTCTGCGTCTTTTTGAATCATAAAAGGCACTACAAATAGAGCCACCAATAAGATGATGAGGATTATCTTAGTTGACTTTTTCATATAAAATGCCTCCTTCGTACTTGACAATTGCGTTGTAAATAAGGACTGTTAGGATACCTTCCATTACAGCAATTGGAAGTTGGGTGATTGCAAAAATTTCCAAATAGCTTAGGACTGATGCACCGAATGTTGGATTAGGGAAGGCCAGACCGAGCTCAATTGAGGTTACGATGTAAGTCCCTAAGTCAGATAGGAAGGCTGCTAAAAATACAGCTATTAGGTCGCTTACATTCATCTTCTTCATTAGCTTGTAAACTCCGACAGCTATATAGGCACCAATAATGGCCATTGATAGGGCGTTAGCACCTAGAGTTGTCAGTCCACCGTGTGCAAGTAAGATGGCTTGGAAGATTAGAACAATTGTTCCAAGGACAAACATTGGGCCTGCGCCGAATAGAATTGCCCCAAGGCCAATACCTGTTGGGTGTGAGCATGATCCTGTCATTGCTGGTAATTTAAGCGATGATAGCAAAAATACATATGCGCCAGCAAGGGCCAAGAGCATTTTCTTTTCAGGCTTATTTACTGTGATGTCTTTAATTGACTTGATCCCGTAAATCACAAAGGGGATAGCGATTACAAAGTAAATAGCCGCGTGAACCTTTGGCAAAAATCCTTCTGCTATGTGCATGGCGTGGGTGGTATTTGGGACCATTATTGCCATTGCAAAGAGAAGAAAAGCTGCCAGTCTCTTTTGAATTTTCTTCATAAAAAAACCTCCTATATATTCTGCTCCGACAGATATAATGGAGGGTACTAAAAAAATTAGACCCTTCCCACCGAAGCGTCTCTAACTAGTCGCAGGTATCCTGACTCGGCGTCACAGCGTTGACCCTGCCTTCCCTTTAAGTGGCAATAGGTCGCTCAGCCTATACAGTAGCGGGGGCTGTCCGGATTTACCGGTTCCCTGATATCGATTAGCTATCAACAAGTTCATTCTAACACGAAAAATAAATTATTGCAAGCAAATTGATAGGGAATTATCATTTATTTGTAAAAATATTTGTAAAAATTAATTGCAATTAAAAAACTCTTGTGCTACAATGTAGGCAAATTTAAAAAGGAGGTTTCGAAATGAAACAAAGACTACTCGCATTAGTGCTGGCCTTTATGATGATCTTCTCAATTGGATTAAGCGCTGCACCACAAAAGGTCGAATCAAAGGACCTATTAACACAAAATGCTCGCTCATTTATTGATGGCGACCAAATTAAAACTTACGGCCTCGAAGTTGAAGCCAAAGAAAAAACTCTAACCGTCGTTGACGGGGAAGACAAAATCAGCTTTACCGCTGGATCCAATGTCATGACCGTAAACGGCACTGACTTTACAATGGATACCAAGACAATCGCTAAGGACGGCAAAGTATATGTTCCATTTAGGATTTTATTTGAAACTTTAAACTACCAAGTTGGCTGGGACAAGGCTGCAAAAGCTGTCACTTTTGACAAGAAAGCAGAAGCTAAACTTCCTGTCAAAAACGACAAGTACGAAATAAATGAAACTCATTCCAAGATTGTATCCATTGCTCCATCAGTAACTGAAACTTTATTTGAAATCGGAGCAGGGGACATGGTCCTAGGCAGAACTGACTACTGCAACTTCCCTAAGGAAGCTGAAAAAGTAACATCAGTCGGCTCAATGATGGAACCTGACATTGAAAAAGTGATTAGCTTGAAGCCAACTTGTGTGCTTGCACAAACTCACTTTAAGGAAGAAGTTTTGGCCAAATTACAAAAGGCTGGCATCAAGGTCTTTGCCATGGAAACACCAAAGTCAATGGAAGAAACTTACAAGTCAATCGAAACAATTGGCCTAATTACAGGCAAAAATGCAGAAGCCAGAGCCCTAGTTGCAACCATGAAGGCAAAGCTCCAAAGCGTTGAAAGATACACCAAAAAATTATCAGCTCCTACTGCATATATAGTAGTAGGCACAGGTGAATACGGTGAATACACCCACGGCAAGGATTCATTTATGGATGATATCCTAAGAATTGCCGGCCTTACAAATGGCCCAAGGGATGCAGAAGGCTTTAAGTATACCTTGGAAAAATTAATCGCCCTAAACCCACACTACATGTTAGTGCCAGCTTTTGCTATCGACCAAGTCAAGACAGACAAGGTTTACAAGGGCCTATCAGCTGTTAATGAAGGCAGGGTAATTGAAATAGATTCAGACATATTCTCTAGACCATCAGCTCGCGTGGTTGACGAAGGAATCAAGGCTCTCTTAAAGATTGCCCACCCAGAAGTTCTAAAGAATTTGGAATTTTAATTTATGAAAAAAACTTTTCTCTTATTGGCCTTGGCGGCTTTAATCTGCCTAATGCTACTGGCAATCGGCTTTGGCTCGATTGATATTAGCTTTGCGACCATAATTGCTGCCATAAAAAATCTAATAAGAAATGGGGTGGATGGGATTGATTTTACTGATCCCATCCACTTTATCATATTTGAGGTAAGGCTGCCTAGGATTATTTTGTCGGTTCTAACAGGAGGCTTACTCGCAATGGCAGGGGCTTCATATCAAGCCATCTTCCAAAACCCCATGGCCGATCCCTTTGTAATGGGCGTGTCATCAGGGGCGGCTTTTGGTGCGACCATGGCAATTGTATTTTTGCCGGCCACCAGCTTTTTTGGACACACGCTTGTCAGCCTATCGGCCTTTGCCTGTGCAATAATTACATCGCTTATAGTCTACACGGTCTCTCGTACCAAGCGGGGGGTGGACAATTACTCGGTCCTCTTGACAGGTATAGTTATCTCGGCAATATTATCCTCAGCCATCTCTCTTATAATGATGGTCCACAGGGACGAGGCCATGGCTATTATCACCTGGACCATGGGGTCTTTTAACGCCAAGAGCTGGATCCACGTTGGAACGATTTTTATACCGACCCTAATTGCCTTTATAGTTACAATTTACCACGGCAAGGATTTAAATCTCCTGGTAATGGGCGAAGAAGAAGCCATATCCATGGGCCTGGATGTAAAAAAATTAAAGCGAAATCTTCTTTTATTATCTGCATTATTAACTTCGCTGGCGGTTTCGGTCAGCGGAATCATCGGATTTGTCGGCCTTATAGTCCCACACTTTATCAGGCTAATCTTTGGCGGCGACCACAAGTTTTTGATGCCGGCCTCCATGATAGTGGGGGGAATCTTTATGCTCTTGGCCGATACCTTGGCCAGGTCGCTCATCTCAGGCTTTGAACTCCCGGTTGGCATTATCACATCACTAATTGGCGGGCCACTATTTATGGTCCTTCTTATCAAGCACAAGAGGAGCCTCCAATGAGCATACTAGAAATCAAGAATTTAAACTTCAGCTATGGAAAAAATCAGGTTTTAAAAAATATTAATCTCACACTTGAAGAAGGAGACAAATTAATAATTATTGGCCCCAACGGCTGCGGCAAGACCACCTTATTAAAGGTCATCTCGGCTTATTTACAGGCAGATTCTGGTTCAATAACTTTGGACGGCAGGGACTTAGATTCTTATACTATAAAAGACCGGGCGAAAATTATTTCCGTCCAACACCAAAATCCAAACAGCTCTTTTGATTTTACAGTCGAAGAAGTGGTCGAGATGGGACGGTATCCATTTTTATCTTGGACGGGCAAGCTGTCTGAAAATGATAAAAAAATCGTGGCCGACCAAATAAATATAATGGAATTGGCAGACTTAAAAGATAAATCAATACTCGAAACTTCCGGCGGAGAAAAGGGGAGGGCCATGACGGCCAGGGCCTTTGCCCAATCGCCCAAGCTAATCCTTATGGACGAACCCATTGCAGCCATGGATATCAACCACCAGATTAAGCTCATGAAGACCATCGAAAAAACCAAGGACAAGAGCTTTATAATAGTCCTTCACGACCTCAATCTGGCCTCGGCCTTTGCAGATAAAATCGCCCTTATGAAAGAGGGGCAGATAGTCGCCCTTGGCAGGCCAGAGGAAGTTATAAATGCGGAAAACATCCGTCAGGTCTACGAAGTCCAAGTGGACGTAATAATTAAAGACGGCAGGCCCTTTATCATCCCAAAATACAAATAAGAGATAAATTCTGGCAATAATTATTAAATTATGGTAGAATAAATATAGAATTTTCTAAAAAAAGGATGATTACAATGAAAAAAGACAAGAAAAAAACAAAAGCCCTGGGCTACACCAGTCTTAAGGGCAGGATAATATACACTGCAATTACCCTGATAGTAATATTTATAGGAATCAAAATCATAGATAGCAAGAGCCTTCATACTTATAATCTAAACTTCAGGACCAGCGAGGTCGGCCAGTACCTGGATTTAATGAGCATATTCGTCTTTGTCTATAGCCTTTACTTTATGCTCTATTCGTCGCTTGGAGTTTATGACGCCTTTGATTTTATGACTTCCCACCACTCCTACTCGCCCCTGATCTTTACGGTGATTATGGTGGCCCTGGGAGTCATGATGGCCTTTACCGGCATAGATACTATTGGCAGGATGTTTGAAATGAACGGCCTACTAGTGGCCCGCCACCAAAATACCTTCTCCGGCGCCTATCTCTTTGCCTCAGCCCTCAAGGCAGTCCTCTACAGCGTCCTCATGTATGTGGTAAGAGTCGCTTCGACCTTTGTAATGAAAAAACAAAATGAACACCTCATGAAAAACAACATGGACATGAGAAGCCGGAGGGAAAGACTGGAAAAAATGTTCAAAGAAAGCGAATAAAAATATTCGAAGAAGAAGGCTCGTTCGCGGGACATCGAGTCCGCACGAACGAGTGGCGACCATTTCAGGATCGCCGTTACGCCACTGCCATTAGGTGGATAGTGCATACATACGTGCTGAAAAATGTTCGTAGGAGAATGGGTTTTGAGCCGAATGTTCATGCCTATAAGGGGCAATCACATTCGCCTTATGTCTGGGATAAACCAGACGCTACATGGCTATATTCATATCCGTAGGGTAAAACTCTATCGCCAGGCAGGTAAAATTGTCCGACCTGGCAGACAATATGAATTTAAAAAGATTAAAGACGATTACAGATAAAGACCTGGAAAGAGTCGAAAAATATAAAAAAGCGCAGAGAATCCTTAAGGCACAGTAGAGTGCCTTTTTTATTTGTGGAAATGTTTGTGCAAATTTTTATTTGTAGATATTTATTTATTTTTGCAAATTTTCTTTATTTGTCTCTTCCTATTGCATCTCCTCCTATATACGTTTCTTTACCTTTTCTCTTCCTATTGCATCTCCTCCTATATATTTTTCTTTATTTTTATCTTCTCATTCTATTTTCTCTATTCCTACACTTTTTAAATTTCCTCTTTCTCTGTACAATTAGAATGCTCCTTCATCACTAATAATAACCATTCTTCTTCTCCAATCCACAGTGAAGCGTAACGCTTTATCAGGCGGCGGACTAGGAGGGGGTGAATATATGCGTGCTATATGTATGAGTGAGCAATGTGTAAGTGTGTGAAATGTGTGTACCATGAGCTGTGTATGTGTATAAGATGTGTGTATGTGTATAGCTTATGTGTATGATGAGTTGTGTATGTGTATGAAGGCTTGTGTATGGTGAGCTGCGTATGTGTATAAATTATGTGTATGTGTATGAAGGCTTGTGTATGGTGAGCTGTGTATGTGTATGAACGAAATGTATATGCCTGGCGAGGAGGTATTTAGAAAGTCAAGCGCGGGTTATCGAACCTTCCTGTTTGAGGTGTACGCAATTCTAAAGGATGATTTTGATTTTAGTTTTATGGCTGGGCTGTCATGGCCCTAGCTATGAAAAAAATTTTTAAAAATTTTGCAAAAACATATTGAATTTTTTCTATATGTATGTTATAATAAATTTAGATTAAGAAGGGAGTGACTTTTAGTGGTTGAGAACATTTATGAAAATATATCCACAAAGCTCAAGGCAATTTCTGATCAAAAACGCTTGAAGATTATCGACATGCTTTCTTGCGGCGAGCTATGCGCTTGTGAGATTTTGGAAAAATTTGATATCAGTCAGCCGACCTTGTCCTTTGATATGAAAAAATTGGAAGAGGCCAAGTTGGTTAAGAGCAGGCGGGAGGGCAAAAATGTCTACTACAGCTTAAATCAAAAGGTTTTGGGCCATTTGCTGGACCAGCTTACAAGCATTTTTTCTGACAGCCCCGATTGCATTTGCCACTCAAAAGAGCGGATGGATTATTAATTTTTTTATAGAAAAGATAGAATTATTTAAATATGTCTATGTATAAGGAGGTAAATTATGACAGACATTAGAGAAGAGGTTAGAAAGTATTATTCAAAGATTACTGGCGAAGAAGACGGTATAATGGAGACCAAGATTTGCTCTTGCGCCTTGGACGATCTACCTAAGTATGTCAGCGAAGCCAGGGCCCTGGTTCCTGACGAAATTGTCAAGCATTTCTACGGCTGCGGCTCACCAATTCCAGCTGCCCTTGAATGTATGACCGTCCTTGACCTGGGATGCGGGTTTCGTGTCATAATAGTGATAGAGGCAAATAGTTATGTAAATATAAGGAGTTCAAGACTTCTACCAAAGTTTAAAACTCAAAAAATAAATAGTTGGTGTGCTGCTTAGAGTATCCATTTTAACAATGGGTATTGTAAATAGCATACCAATAAAACAAAGGATTCTTTAAAGAGTCTTATTTTGTGATGAAAATTTAATATGCAAATCTCAGACGATAGAAAGTAATAATTCTGTCGTCTTTTTTATTTCAAAGAAAGGAGGCAGGAATGAATTTTGATTATTTTTATAATAGGCAATCTGAGATGTATAACTTCATTAGGTTACCTATGGTATTAATGGAAGATGAGATTTTTGAGAGCATTTCTATTGAAGCTAAAGTTTTGTATTCATATATGCTTAATCGAATGGGTCTTTCATATAAAAATGGCTGGATAGATGAAGATGGAAAAGTCTTTATTTACTACACAATTGAAAGTATAAAAGATCAATTTAATTGTGCAAGTGAAAAAGCGAATAAATTAATAGCTGAACTTGATATTAAATCAGGAATAGGACTGATTGAAAAGAAAAGACAAGGACTTGGAAAGCCTAACAGAATTTATGTTAAAGACTTTATGAGCATATTTAATAATATAGAATTAAAAAATCAAGAAGTTCGAAAAACAAAATTCCAGAAGTTCGATAATCGAAATTCAAGAGATTCGAATATCGAAAGTCAAGATTTTCGAAAATCGGAAAGTAACTATAACAATATTAATAATAATGAGTTAAGAAAGAATGATTTTAATAAGGGACAAAATCCTTATGGAATATATAAAAATATATTTTTGACTGATGAAGAATACAAGGACTTAACAAATGAGTTAGGAAGTAGAATTAATGAATACATTGATAGGTTGTCGTCATATATGAAAGCAAATAACAGAGTGTATCAAGATCACAAGGCAACAATAATCAATTGGTATCTTAATGATCAGGCAAAAAATATTAATAATAATACAACAAGGAAAATGAATTACGATATAGGAGAGAGTTTATGAAGAACTTAAAAGATTTTGTATTAAGAGAAAATGATATTGAAAGAAATGGACATATTTATTGCAAGGTATGTGGTAAAAGAGTCGATGGAGAATTACTTGACCTTGGATTTACAAAGTTTATTCCAAGAATTAAATGTGAATGTGAAATAAAAAGAGATAAGGAAAATGCAGAAAGAGAAATGTTAACGAGAATATCATCGCTAAAAAGCGATTGTTTTTCATCGCCAAACCAACACCAATATACTTTTGAGAGATTCTTAAATGAAAAAGGTCAAGCCTATAAGGTTGCTTACAACTATGCTAAAAGCTTTGAACAAATGAAGGAAGACAATGTTGGACTTTTATTTTATGGAGATGTTGGCAGTGGAAAGACTTATCTTGCTTGTTCTATTGCAAATGAATTAATTGCAAGAGAACAAGTTAAAGTTAAGATTATGAATTTATCTCAGGTTATAAACCAAATACAAAAATCAGCATTTAAGCTAGATTCAAATGAAATTATAGATAACCTATCAAACATTCCGTTGTTAATTTTAGATGATCTTGGAATTGAAAGGGATACATCTTATGCAAGAGAACAAGTATATAACATTATAAACTCAAGATACTTAAAGGGTAAGCCGACAATTTTTACTACAAACTTATCATTGGAAATTATTCAAAATCCTAATATTGACCTTGAGTATCAGAGAATATATTCAAGAATACTTGAAATGACAATACCAGTTAAAGTTACGGGAGAAGATTTTAGAAGAAAAATCCATCAAGAGAAGTTAAGAAAATACAAAGAATTACTTTTATATGGAGGTGGAATAGATGATTAATGAAGAAGTATCTAGGTCAAGTCTTAATCTTGAAGTAAGACTTGCAAAAGCAACAAGTAAAGCAATTCTTGATGCCTTAAAGAAAGTACACAAGCAAATAGAAGAACAAGGAGGCTTGAAAAATGTAATAAAAAATAACGGAGAAGAAGTAAAACTAAAAGATATGGTTAAAAAGGGACAGTTAGAAGAAATTAATCTAAAAGATCCTGAGTTAAAAGAACTAAAGAAAATTTTAAATAAACACGGAGTGAAGTTTTCTGTTATGAAAGATAAGGAAACTGGCAACCACTCTGTGTTTTTTCAATCTAAGGATATAAAGGTAATGGAACATGCCTTTAAAAAAGCAGTTAAGGCTTCTGAAAGAAAGGCCGATAGGAAAGATTCAATAACGAAGACTATAAATAAGTTTAAAGATATGGCTAAGGACACCATTACTAAAGATAAAGTTAAAAATAAACATAAGGAGCAAAGCTTATGATAAGTAATTTAAAAACATTTGAAAATAAGAATTTTGGGAAACTCACTGTTATAGAAAAAGACGGTGAGTTTTTCTTTATAGCAAATGAAGTAGCAACTATGCTAGGATATGTCAATCCAAGAAAAGCTGTTTATGACCATGTAGATGAAGAAGATAAGGGTGTAACGAAATGGAACACCCCTGGAGGAATACAGAATATTTCAATAATTAACGAATCAGGATTGTATTCACTTATCCTCTCATCAAAACTACCACAAGCAAAAATATTCAAAGCTTGGGTAACTAAAGAAGTCTTACCAAGTATTAGAAAAAATGGAGGATATGTAGTAGGGCAAGAAAAGAAAACAAATGAAGAGTTACTTGCAGATGCAATTCTTGTAGCCAATAGAATTATTGCCGAGAGAGAAGAAGAAATTAACGAATTAAGACCAAAGGCAGATTATTATGACAAATTAGTAGATTATAACCTACTTACAAACTTTAGAAATACTGCCAAAGAGTTAGGAATACCACAAAACCAGTTTATAAGTTTTTTAATGGATAAGGGATTAATTTATAGAGATAAGAAAAAGAAACTTTTACCTTATGCAGACAAGAACAAGGGATATTTTGAAGTAAAAGAATGGGTTGATCCACTAGGTACACTTGTAGGAATACAAACATTTATAACACCAAAGGGAAGACACTATCTACTAATTTTATTAGATAGCGAAGGTTTCTACGATGAATAAGATATTGGAAGCCATTCTTTCTGATATTAAAAACTTAATTAAAATAGACAACCCAAAGAAATTTATATTAGCAAATATTCCCTATTTATCCTTTTGCTACATTGGAAATATCTTTTCCAAGCACATCAATTCTTATGTAGGAGGAGATATTATTGATAGAATAATGGTGGGAATTTCTGATATAGGAACTTTATCCTATATACCAAGCCTTAATCCAAGGGACTTGTTAGTAGGTATTTCAGTTGCTGCTCTTGTTAAGCTAATTGTTTATAGTAAAGGAAAAAATAAAAAGAAATATAGGCAAGGTAAGGAATACGGATCTGCAAGATGGGGAGAAAGCAAGGATATTGCTCCATACATTGACCCTAAGTTTGAAAACAATGTACTAATAACTAATACCGAAAGACTAACAATGAACTCAAGACCTAAAAACCCTAAATATGCTAGAAATAAAAATGTATTAGTAATAGGTGGTTCTGGATCAGGCAAGACAAGATTTTATGTAAAGCCAAACCTAATGCAAATGCACTCTTCCTATGTAGTAACAGATCCTAAAGGGACACTTGTGTTAGAGTGTGGAAAAATGCTTTATGAAAATGGATATGACATAAAGATTTTAAATACAATAAACTTTAAAAAATCTATGAAATACAATCCCTTTGCTTATTTGAGAAGTGAAAAAGATATTTTAAAACTTGTCCAAACAATTATAGCCAACACTAAGGGAGATGGAGAAAAGGCAGGAGAAGATTTCTGGGTAAAAGCTGAAAAGCTCTATTACACTGCCCTTATCGGTTATATCTATTATGAAGCACCAGAAGAAGAAAAGAACTTTAAGACACTTTTAGATATGATTGACGCAAGTGAAGTTAGAGAAGATGACGAAACCTATATGAACCCAATTGATAGGCTTTTTGAAGCTCTTGAAAAGAAAGATCCTACTCATTTTGCAGTTAAGCAATATAAGAAATATAAGCTGGCAGCAGGAGTAATAGAATTAAGGAGAACACTTAATCACTGTTTTAGTGAAATATGTACTTCTTAATTCTTTTTTATTTAAGAAATTAAGAGGAAGGAGGAAAAAGTGAGGAATTTTGAAAAGATAACAGCACTCTATGAGAGATTAAGTCGAGATGATGAACTTGAAGGAGAAAGTAACTCAATCGTTAATCAAAAGAAAATCCTTGAAGAATATGCAAGTAAGAATAATTTAACCAACATCATCCATTTTACAGATGACGGAATAAGCGGGACACAGTTTGATAGACCAGGCTTTATGGAAATGATGAATGGAGTAAATACTGGAAATATTGGTTGTATCATCGTAAAGGATATGAGTAGACTCGGCAGAGATTATCTCAAAGTCGGTCAATGTATGGAGATATTAAGACAAAAGGGCGTAAGACTGATTGCTATCAATGACAATGTAGACAGCTTTTACAGAGAAGATGATTTTACCCCTTTTAGAAATATTATGAATGAATGGTATGCAAGAGATACTTCAAGAAAAATACAATCTACATTTAGATCAAAAGGAGAAAGCGGAAAGCATACGGCAAGCACTCCACCTTATGGCTACATCAAAGATGAAAAAGACAAAGATAAGTGGGTTGTAGATGAAAAAGCAGCACAGATAGTAAGACGAATATTTAATCTTACAATGGACGGAGCAGGACCATACAAAATAGCAAAGATACTGGAAGCAGATAAGATAGATATACCCGCTTATCATCAGCAAAAAATGGGATATGGATTACATCAAAGCAAAAACTTTGAATATCCTTATCGTTGGTGTAGTTCCACAATTGCTAGTATCTTAAAGAAAAAAGAATACTTAGGGCATACAGTTAACTTTAAAACAAGAAAGCATTTCAAGGATAAGAAAAGTAAATATGTATCCGAAGATAAATGGCTCATCTTTGAAAATACTCACGAAGCAATCATAGACCAAGAAACCTTTGATAATGTGCAAAGGATAAGAGGAAATGTAAAAAGGTATCCTGATGGTTGGGGCGAATATCACCCACTAACAGGATTGATGTATTGTGCAGATTGCGGGAGCAAGATGTATGTTCATAGGACAAATAACTATAAGAATATTCCTTATTATGTTTGCAGTAATTATAAAAAAGTGCCTTGCGGAACTCTATGTCCATCAGCTCACAGGATAAAAGCAGAAGTAGTCTTAAACCTTATCCAAGAAACATTAAAAGATATAAAAAATTATCTTGGAGAAGATAATGAAGCCTTTATCCGTTCCATTCAAAATGAAATGGAAGAAAAGGAAAAAGTAGAGATAGAAAAACAAAGAGTAAGGCTAATTAATAACAAGTCGAGGATACAAGAGTTAGAAAGGCTTATGTGCCGTATTTACGAGGATATGATACTAGAAAAAATACCAAGTAGTAGATATGAGATACTTAATAGCCAATACGAAACAGAGCAAAGAGATCTAAGTAGAGAGATTGAAGACTTAGAACTTGTAATATCAAGATATGAAAATGAAACAGATAGGGCAAGAAAATTCATATCCCTTATTAGTCGTTATGAAAACTTTAATGAACTCACAAACACAATGATAAATGAATTTGTAGAGAAGATTATCATTCATGAAAGGGATAGAAAAGGCAGTCAAACATCAAAGCAAAAGATAGAAATATATTTTAACTTCATAGGGAATTATGAAGTTCCAAAAGAAGAATTAAACGAAGAAGAACGATCAAAACTTGAGGAAGAAGAACGAAAAATTAATGAGAGAAGGGACAGACTTCATCAAAATTATCTAAAGCGTAAAGCAAATGGAAAACAACAGGAGTATGAGGAAAGGTATAAGGCAAGACGAGAGGAGAAAAAACGGGAAAAGCTAAAGGTTTTGAAAAGAGCAGGGATACCGGGAAAAGAATATGAGCGTATTAGCAATAGCTAATAGTGATCGAATAGCATGTAGGTAATTCGAAAAACTTCAAAATAGAATTGACATTGTTTGCGAAAGGTAGTACAATCTAATTAGAAATAAATCGAAATAGTTTTGTGACGAGCATTAAAATAGATTAGAAGAGGTAAATTTAGTGGGATTTCCGAATACATTTAAAGCATTAGCAGATCCTGTGAGGCGTGATATTTTACTTTCCTTGAAGCAAAAATCACTCACAGCGGGAGAAATTGCTGAAAAATATGATTTATCTAACTCAACCATATCTTATCATTTATCCTTGCTAAAGAAAGCAGGGTTAGTAACGGAGAGGAAGTATAAGAATTTCATATATTATGACATAAATATATCTGTATTTGAAGAATTGATAATTTGGTTATCACAGTTTCAAGGGGTGGAAAATGAAGAATAAAAAACTTATAGATGAATATAAAAAAGCTCAGGAAAAAGAATTTGAAGATAGCTTGCCCATGGAGAGGCAGCTATTTTATGAATTATTTGATTACCTCGATGATAAATCAGAAACAATAGAATGTAAGCACGATTTTTCTTTAACAAATGAGTTCCTGAAAGCTAAAAATATAGAAAGTGAAAAGGTAATAGAATTTTTGGAAGAAAATGGTGCCGGCTGCGATTGCGAAGTGATTTTTAATGTGGAGGAAAAGTTTGAAGAATAAAAAAGAAATAAATTTAGAAAATTTTTGGCATCAACATGAATATTTTACTGAAAACTATGTCGAAAAAACTTTGACAGACGAAATGGTTTCTACGACCGAAAGTAAGCTCGGATATAGGCTGCCGGAATCGTATATTGAACTGATGAAAATTCAAAATGGTGGGAAACCGATAAAAAACTATTGGATAAACGAATACGCCAAAGGAAATGAAGTAGAAGAAATTAGTATTACAGGTTTCTTTGGTATAGGAAGCAAAAAAAGCCATTCCATATTTGGGGAATATGGCAATGAATTCTGGTTTACAGAATGGGAATATCCACGGGATATAGGAATTATTATTGCAGATACAGAATCCGGTGGACATGATATGATTTATTTAGATTATAGAGACTGTGGCAACGAGGGAGAACCAAAAGTATCAGTATGCTTTCAAGAATATGATTATGAGATTCAAGTTCTTGCTAATAGCTTTGAGGAGTTTATTACTATGCTTGTATCTGAAGGAAAATTGTGTTCAAGGTAAGTCTTGAATCTAAAAAAAACCGGTTTTATGAAGGGAAAAGGATTTGTGCCATGAAAGAGAAAATATTGGAGAGACTCACCTGCTTTAAAGATAGAGTCGATGAATTAGGCGGATATACGAGCAAAATTATCTGTAAGGAAGTTGCAACAGAAAAAGAGATTTCAAACATTGAAAAAGAATTAGGCTATGAGCTGCCGGAGGATTTTCGCCGGGCACTTATGAATATATCTTCTCACATAGAGTTTTTCTGGAGTCTTTACAGTGAAGATAAAGAACTTTTAGCCTTGCCGGATGAGTTAGCGGGAATATTTGCGGGTTCTTTACACTTCGGTATTGACCTCATTGCTATTTGCGAAGAAAGCAGAAAAGATTGGATTGATGTTTGTTATCCTGACTATAACAACCCATATGACAAGATTTTTCACAACAAATTGGCATTTCAGGATGTAGAAAATGGTGATTTATTGGCTATTGATTTAGAAGAAGAGACCTATGGAAAAATCGTATATTTGAGCCATGATGGAAGCGATTTACATGGTTATGTTATGGCAAATTCGTTTGTAGAATTTTTGGAAGAGTACACAAAAATAGGCTGTGTAGGTGGTGAGGACTGGCAGTGGGAAGCTTTTACAAACAATCATACAACGCCCATAGACGGCAATTCTGAAAATGCAAAAAAATGGCTTGAAACAATGTTTGGTAGATAAATTATAAATTGGAATGAAAGTGAGTGTATTTCTATGGCAATAGACGGTGTAAAGATAATAGACAGTGATGACGGATATGATATTTACAACTATGTTGTAGAAAACTATAAGGACGGAGTAAGTGCAGAAAAAATTATAGCGGAAATGCTGGCAGACGAAAAAATTTATTGCTCTAATGATTTTTACGCAGAGATTTACTGGACTTCCCTTGCCTATTCTTTATGGAAAATAGGACATTTGCCCGATGAGATAAAAAACAGAGCTTTAGAAGTGATTGAAAAAGGTGCTAACGAATTTTGGCGTGAAATCGACAGCAAAGCATTGAAACAAAGACAAAAGGTTTTAGATAAATTAGCAATTCAATTACAGCGTGAAAATCTCAAACCCGTCAAAGTGCCAAAAAGTAAGATAAAACGAGTGCCGTACTTTAATACGGGAGATGTTGTTGTAATAAAGTTTGATAATGAATATGGAGTTTGTTTCGTTTCATCAGTAGATGAAAGACCGAGAAAGTTAGAATACAATTTAGCTTGTACTCGTTTATTACAAAAAGAGAAACCCGATATGGACGATTTCTTAAACAGTCAAATTGCGTGTACTAAACAGAACACATCATATTGTCTTAGTACAGATTGTTGGTTCAATCATAAAGATTTGGGAGTTCTATTAGATAAAATAGAAAAAATAGGGCAAGTTGAATTAGAAGTTTATATTTTAGGAACACTATCACCGGCGTCTACACTTGAAGATATTTATGATGAAATTACAAGAGATAGAAAGATTTGGGGGCTGAGATTTAAGGATACTTATCATTTGATAAAGAATTTTCAAGTTTGTAGAGATTGAAGAGCAATGAGGAATAAGCTTGAAGAGGGGATTCTTATGAATAAGACAGATAAGGAAAAGCTTATGAAAGCATATAAAAAAATTCAGGAAGAAAAATTCGAATTCATGAGGTTACTATGAGCAAGGAATTAATAAGAAATAGAGAAAGCAATATTCCTCTAAGTTTACATGATAGCCGTATTATAAATATTGAATACCAAGAGAGGTTACTGAGATTAAAACTAGATAAGATATTCCAATATACAGAAGAACGAGAAATTATTTATACTGGCGAAATTGATTTTACAGAAATTGACATTGATGATTGTAATATATTAATTTTTGATAAAATAGTTTGTGAAGGGGATTTTTCAGGAAAAGCCATAAGTTTAACTGAGTATGCAAAACAGTACTCAAATGCTGAATTTGAGATTCTGTCTGAAGGGTATAACGGATATCGTACAATATATTCCGGATGGATTTGGCAAGAGGGTAAAGAGCCTGTTAGTGCAATAATCAACATATATAATATTGGAAAAATAATCTATAGAATTGGTTCATGAATTACAGTTAATTAAGTGAATAAAATCAAATGCTGAAAAAGGCGATAGACTATATCTGTAACGGAGATAAGACAGACGATGAAATATATATCACAACTCACCTTTGCAGGAGAGAAAATGCTCATAAAGAGTTTGTGGCATACACAGAAAAGTCAAGGATTGAAGATATAGTTTTAACATTAGAAAGTTTCGATATAGAAAAGGCTTTAAAAAAATTTAGTATGGAAGAGTGTAAAAAAGCAGACTTGTACCCGAATATTTGGGATTATGAGGAAGAAGCTGATGAAATTAAAGAAGAAATTATGGATTATTTCCAAAATATGAAAGACTTTTATAAAAAGATATTGGAAGCCAATGGTAATGTATTGATTACGATTTATTAATTAAATGAGAGAGTGGAGGTGCAAGTTTTGAATAGCGATAGTATAGGAAAATTTTGTGGAAGCGTTCTGCTTTCAGAGGATTGTTGGGATAAGAATAAACTGATAAAAGATCTTAGAGATGAGTGGAAGATTGAAATCCCAAGTGAAGATTTAACAGATGAAGCTGACGATGCAATCGTTACAGATATCAATGGATGTCGGGTGGTTATCAGTAAATTCCCGGCTCCCGTGCCAAACGAAGAGGCGGAAATCAATGCTTCCAATAATTATATGTGGAGGGAAGCGGTAGAGGTTACCAAAAGCCATAAGGCACATATTGTCGTTGCTGTTTTAGGTGATGGAGACGATATAAAAGAAAGAGGACTTATTTATACTGAGATTGTGTCAGCTTGTAGCATGCAGGAAAATGCCATAGGCGTATTTACAAGCGGAGTGGTCTTTGAACCAAATTATTATATCGACTCCGCTCAAATGATTAAAGAACAGGCATTGCCTATTTTTAACTGGATATGGTTCGGTCTTTATCAAACTGACAAGGGAATATCCGCATACACTTATGGAATGGACGTGTTTGGAAAGTATGAACTTGAGATAATAGATGCAGATGAAATTCCGGGGAAGCTAATGGAGTTTATTTCTTCAATCGTATCATACATACTCCTTACGGATGCAGACCTACAGGATGGTGAGACCATAGGGCTTTCAAAAAAAGACAAGCATAAAATCACATTAAGCAGAGGTATTGCTCTTCCGGAGCAAGACACATTGAAAATTACTCATGAAGCGGAAACAAAGAAATCTTGGTGGAGGAAATAGAGAAACAATATGGACGGAGTATTTGAATTTTTAAAAGCACATTATCAATATGTGTTGATAGCAGGCGGACTATTATTTTTAATAGGTGCGATAAGAGACTGGAAATGGGTGTATCGAGCAACAGGAGGGGATAAGGCACGCCATGCCTTTATTTTTGAAGTGTGGGGCGAGAAAGGTTACAGAGTTTTCATAGGTATATGTGGGCTTATACTTGCGATTTGCGGTGTTGTGCTTTTAATGTTAGATAAAAGATAAATGAGTGAAAGGCAATAATAAAGAAATGGAACCCAGAAAATTATGTGAAGAAGCATGGCAAGAAATAGCAAGTAAATTCCCTGATTTTAAGGTGCTTGCTAAAGGCCAAAAATTAAAGAGAGTTGCTAAAAATAAAGATATTATTTTTGAAATATACTTTCAGGCAAGCAGGTACAATTGCGAATATAGCGTAAAATTTATTCCGCATATTGGTATTTACTCCAAATCCATAAAAAAGGTTGGTATCAATCATGGCCTTATATATGGCGGGGATTTAGGCTCGTTAAGTTCAGGAAAACCGCATGAGTGGTGGCAACTTGCAGGTGCAAGCTATAAATGTACTGTGGAAGAAGTAAGCAAGCTTATTAAAATACATATTATTCCAATTTTTGATTATTTTGAGAACACTCAAGCCAATATTGATAGAATTTTAGAAGGAAGTTGTACATCAGCTAGTTTGTTATACTATATGTACTATTTTGCTGGGAAAAATAAAGCACAGCAGTATTTCAATAAAATTCTCAAAGAAAATAAAATGAAAAGTAGGTATATTAGCTTTTATGAATCATTAAAAAGTATACCTACAGAAAATATTAGTTTGAGTTATTCGGAATTTTATGGAGCAATTATGATTAAATTCGCATATCTGAATGGTATTGAAATAGAAAAATAAAATTTATTAATGGGAAAAGGATAAAAATGATGGGAAAAAGTATAATAACAAAACATACAACTTTCATCTTACAAACGAAATTATAGATAGATTTTTCGGAAAAGAAAATAGATTAAAAATGAGATAAATAAGGAGTAATTATGAAATATCAAAAAGAAAACAGGGAAGAATTTTTTGCGTATATAGACAAGCTTACAGACGAAGACAAGTATACGGAATGTATAGATGCATTGGAAAGTATTTCAATCGGAGAAAGAGATTATAAGGTATGTTATCAGCTTGCTCGTGCATATCAAAACTTCGCTGTTATCGGTGACGATAATAAAGGAATTCCTAATTTCATTGGTGATAAGATGTTGTTAAAATCCATAGACACTTTAAATTCAGTTAGAGCAGAGGGTAAAGACAAAGCGGAATGGAATATGCGTATGGCATATGGGTATCAGTATTTAGCATATGAGGAAGAAAAAGCTATCCCCTATGCAATGCGCTGGGCGGAGCTTGATCCTGAGGATGAGAATGCTTTGGGAGTCGTAAAAGAATGTAAAGAAGAAGTGGAAAAAAGAAAGCAAAGCGTAAATGCGGCTACTGAGAGGGTTATAACTCAAGAAACTGCCGAAATTGATGAAGATTGGGGCATTTATTTATGCAGAGCATTTGCCTGCGATTTGCCAGCTGTGATTAGGCTCAATTTAGCTCTTATGGACTTCGAGTCAACTTCTAACTACCCTAAAAGACTACGATTACAAATATTATATAAGAATGCTGATGACAACGGATTTCCTACAAGAGAAGAAGGGGAATATTTATATCAGGTAGAAGACGCCGTGTTAGAGATTATTGAAAAACATGGAGATATTTTGGCAGGCGTAGTGAAATGCGACGAGCGTGTACATATCTATGCCTATGCTAAGAATGAGTCGGGTTATGCAGATGAAATATCTGAGATGATATCAGAAAACTTCCCTGATTATGTATACACATTGGCAGCAGTTGAAGATAAGGATTGGGAAATGTATTTTAAGGGACTTTATCCTGACAACTATGAATACCAAAGTATTATGAATATGAGGCTCATCGAGGCAATAAAAAATGATGGCGACAGCCTGGTACCAAGAATTCTTGAGCATTGTCTGTACTTTAAGATCGAAGAACAAAGAAAAGCATTTCTAACGAAAGTGATAGAAAAAGGGTTTCAAAAACTTGAATCGGAAAGTAATGATGACAGCGAAGCTTATGATACGGAATATCCATATCAACTTGTGGTCGGAAGAGAAGATGATTTTGAGAATATCGATGAAATTGTCTGGTATCTCATGGATTTGGCAGAAGAATATGACGGGGTCTATGATGGTTGGGGTTGTATTGCTGTGAAGTAGCTTAGGCATTTATAGTAAAGGGTAAAGTATGAAGTATGCAATAAATATATTAGAAAAAGAGAGAGAATTAGTTATAGTTTCCCTAAAAAATGGGGAAAAAGAACGCTTAACTGATCTAAAACAGTTGGATAAGGCGTTAGATTGGCTACGCTTGCTAAAAGAACAACAAATTGGCATGGTAAAAAAGTATCAACTAGAGCGTATGCCTCCTATTGATGGGCGAGGCGGATTTTCTTCATATCGTATAGCTATTGATAATGAAACGGATGATATTAAGTTCTGGGAAGAATATAAGAAGGATGATGGTTCATCTGTATGGTTATATTCAGGAGATTATATTCTCAGAGAAAAATACTGATAAAATCTTTGTTTGAATAAGGTGGAACGGATGAAGAATAAAAAACTGATAGATGAATATAAAAAAGCTCAGGAAAAAGAATTTGAAGATAGCTTGCCCATGGAGAGGCAGCTATTTTATGAATTATTTGATTACCTCGATGATAAATCAGAAACAGTAATAAAAGAAACATATTCTAACGAAGAATTAGAAAAGATGAGGGATAGTGCAGAAAATATTAGGGATCTTGCTTTGATTGATATATTGGCTTCTACTGGAATGAGAATAGGCGAACTTGTTTTGCTGAATAGAGAAAGATTTGATTTTAATAATATCTCATGACTATGAATTTTTAGAAGAGGTATGCGATGAGGTTATATATTTTTCGTAATTGATAATTTGGTTTTGCTCGTTTAGGTGATAGAACAAAACTTTTTAGGAAGGAACAATTATGTAAAACCTTTAAATATAATATGGAGGATAAAGGATGAAAATATGTTATTTATTAAAGAAAAATCAGGATAATAAAAATTCTCCTTTTTCTCCGTAACCCTAATATCTTTATGCTTTTATAAATACTTTGCTAACCCATTAAACAAGCTAATAGAAAATACAGATTTCGTTCATTTTAGAGGACTTCTTATGCCAAGATGCAGGAGTCCTCCTTTTTTGTCTGAAAAACAAATAGACAAAAAAGAAATGGAGGAAACCTTATGGCAAAAGAGTATTACCTTTATGTCAGAGGGCAAAAGGTAAAAGTCAGTGAAGATATTTATAAAGTCTACTGGCGAGAAAAAGAACACGAAAAGTATTTAGAGCAGGTGGACAAGAAAAACCACTTGCTCTTTTTTTCATCATTGGATCATGACGGGAATTTTGTAGATAACCTTGCTGATGAGAGTGTGGATGTAGAAAAAATAATTGAAACACAGATCTTAATTGAAACAGTCAGAAAGGCTATGTCAGGGCTGAATGATGAAGAAAGGGACATCATAGAGCGTTTGTATTTTAATGATGAAACATTATCAAGTGTAGCAAGAAGTAAGAAAGTAAGCTATCAAGCAATCGGAAAAAGGAGGGATAAGATTTTAGAAAAGCTAAGAAAAATTTTAGAAGATAAATTCTAAAAAATGCTGAAAGGTTAAGTATCAAAGAAAGGTGCTTAGCCTTTCTTTGTTTGGAACACAACAATATTGAAATGGAGGAATGAAAAATGAAAGAGTTAGAAAATGTAATGAGCCAGTTGGAAAAAGAAACTAAGAAAAAAGAACAGGCGGAAAACAAAATCAAGCAACTAAGACAAAAGAAATCACAGCTAAAAAGAAAGGCGGACACGAAACGAAAAGTAGAAAAAGGAGGCGTGTTTGAGAAATTTGAAAAACAGATAACCGGAGCAGAAGAAAATACAGATAATGATTTAATCTATGCCTTTTTAGATTATGTACTTTCCGATAATCGAAATAGAGAAAAGCTAAAAGAACTTACAGAAATTCATTTAAAAGAAAAAGAAATCTACTTAGAAGAAAATTCAAATCTTAAAGAGGAAAATGCAAATGATGATTTTGAAGAACTGACAGAGGAAGAATAAGAAAAGACAAAAATGTATTAGAAACTAAGATAGAGCAAAGTGAGAAACATTTTAACACTTTGCTTTTTTGTGGATTTGAAAAATCTACAAAAAGCAAAGTTCACAGGGGTCTAAGGGGGAGTAGCCCCCTTGAACAAATAAAAATGCTTTAGCGTTTTTGTTTCCTTAGCGGAGCTATAAGCTTTCCGCAGGAACGCAAAGCACCGTAGTCAAACGGTGTATCTTTGCGCCCTTTGAAAAAGGGAGCGAAGATACGACCTGAACATTAGGATAGTAAAATCCCAAAATTGAAAACAGATAAAGGAGGAAAAGACAATGGAAATCAAAAGTTTGCATACCCATGTAGATATTGTGGCAAGGTCAAAAGGGCATAGCGTGATTGCAAAAGCTGCATACAATGCAAGAGATAAATTACAAGATGAATACTATGGAAAAACACATGACTATTCTAAAAAAGAAGACCTTGTATTCTCAAAAATATTTCTGCCGGAACATATCCCGAAAGAGTTTTCAAACAGAGAATACCTATGGAATAGTGTTGAAAAAATAGAGAAAAGTAAAAATTCACAACTTGCAAGAAATCTGCTATTTACACTTCCAAGAGAATTAAATGAACAGGACAGAATAAAATTAATCAGCGAATTTATAGAAGAAAACTTTACTTCTAAAGGTATGATAGCAGACTGTAATATTCATAATCCTATGGCAAGCGATCATGAAGAACAACCACACGCCCATATCCTACTTACCCTTAGAGAAATAGACGAAAAAGGGAATTGGAAACCGAAATGCAGAAAAGAATATATCCTTGATGAAAACGGAGGAAAGATAAAACTGAAAAGCGGAAACTATAAATCAAGAAAAGTAAATTTGAACGATTGGAACAAACCTGACAAAGCAAAAGAGTGGAGAGAAAACTTTTCAAAGAAAGCAAACGAATACTTGGCAAGGAACAACATAAATAAAAGGATAGATCCACGCACCTTTAAAGAACAAGGCAGAGAAGAACTCCCGCAAATTCATTTAGGCACAAGCAGTTATCAGATGGAGAAAAAAGGCATACAGACAGAGAGAGGAAACCAAAACAGAAAAATCATCGCCTTGAATTTAGAATTTAGAAAATTAAAAGAGGAGCTATCCAAACTTACATCTTGGATAGGCTCGTTACTTGGAAGTCTGCAAGTAAAATATGATGAATACAAACAGGAGAAAAAAGAAGAATATGAGAACAAGGCGGAACTCTTTAATCTCTATGAGTACATCAGTATTTATTATGACTTACAGGGAGAAAAAGCAAGAAAGTTAAATCCCTATGCAAGCAACAAAAAGATAGGTGCAGACCTAAGACGATTTTCCAAAGCAAGAATATATCTGAAAGATAACAATCTTAAAACCATAGCCGACCTACAAGAAAAGATAAGCACATTACAATCCCAAAATAAGAAGGTTAGTCAAGACATTAAGGCGAAAACCACAAGAATAGAAAACTTAAATAAATGCTTTGCCTATGCGGACATCATCAAGGATAACAAAAAAGTCTTTGAGGAATGGAACAGTAAATCCCTATTCAAAGACAGCTTTTACAATTCCCATAAAGATGAGATAGATAAATATAAAAGAGCAAGGGCAATTCTTGAAAAGATAACAGGCTCATCGGCGATTAAGTCTAAAGACTGGAAAAAAGAAATCCAAAGCCTTGAAGATGAAATATCGAAACTCAACAGACAATCACAATCAATCAAAGAAGAGTACGAAAGTATCAACCATATCAAGTATGCAGTCAAGACAGTCAATGACGATTATGGCATAGACCTAAGTATTGAGATTGACAAGGCGATTAAGAGGGGAGAAAAAGAAAGTATCATAGAAAAGATAAAAGAGTATAAGAAAGATAGTGATAAGTTTAATAAAAAAAGACAAATGACTAAAGACTATTTCAAAAATCAAGAAAGATAAAACCTGGTAAAAATATCTTATCCAAGCTATAATATGACCAAGAAAATAAAGACAGATCTAGGAGGTAATAGAGATGAATAAAAGGCAAGAGCTAATAGATGAACTCATAAAAGCAGATCAAGATGGAACATATAAAACATATAAAAGTACAGAAGAAATAAAAGCAATGAACAATGAAGAAATACAGATTATATATTCCAACATGAAAAACTATCTATCAGACAAAAGAACACACATAAACTACTAAAGGTGGAAAGGTATTTTAAGCTATTAAAAAATATAAAAGGTACAAATACCTAAGAAATATATAAAAACATCAAAATAAAGCATTCCACCACCAAGAACAATAAAATAAAAACAAGCAAAGGGAAGTATAGAAAAATTAAAGCTTATACTTCCTTTTTTTTAATTCAAACAAAGGAGAGAAAAGCATGATAAACGAAGAAATAAGCAAAGAAGCAGGTCAAGCAGCACAAACCATAATAACATACACAATAAAGGCAGCAAAAGAATCAATCAACTTAGAAAAAGAAATAAGAAAAAAGATGAATGAAACTTTAGAGAAAGCAAATGGCAACCTAAAAAGCCTTATGGGCGATGAAATGAAAATAAAAGACCTCTACAAAAAAGGACAACTAGAAAATATAAGCATAGATCAAAGCGACCTCAAAGACTTAAAAAAAGAACTAAATAAACTTGGAGTAAGTTTCTCAGTAATGAAAAACAAAGAAAGCAAAAATTATGAAATATTCTTCCAAGCCAAAGACATAAAAGTAATGGAATATGCCTTTAAGCAAGTCATAGCCAAAGAAAATAAAAAAGAAAAAGAAAGTATCCTAAAACAAATAAAGAAATACAAAGACCTATCCAAGAACAAGGATAAGACAAAAGAGAAAGTCAAAAGGAAAGTAAAAGAAAAAGTAAAACCAAGCAAAAAAGATATGACCAGAGAAATATAAGGGAGTAACGAAAAGTTACACCCTTAAATAACCACAATAACAAGACTTCCGAAAAGCAGAAGTCCAGAATTCCGAAAATCGGAAATCAAGAATTTCGATTATCGAAAATCAAGAAAGGAGCAGATATGACAACAAACAAAAGATATTATTGGATAAAATTAAAAGAAGAATTTTTCACAGATAAAATAAACAGAGGACATTGTCCTTAATGAGTCCAATCCATGTCCGACAAGAGATAGAGATAGGTGAAGAGAGAGAGGGAGAGATAGAAAAGATTTAACATTTTTGGTATAATTATAGAAATTAGACTTTTAAAATATGCTGGATAATTAGCTTAAGAACTGTAAGCTAAATGAAATAAAGAGAAAATGGCTACAAGTTGTAGCCCCAAAAATATATAGGAGGTGAATTTTGTGGCAGAGAAAAATAAGGAAATTGTAGTTATAGATGAAACTACAATTAAAAGTAAGATTTACTATATACGAAATCAAAAGGTTATGCTTGATTTTGAGCTTGCAGAAATCTATGGGTATACAACGACAAGATTTAACGAACAAGTAAAAAATAATTCGGAGAAATTTGATGATGATTTTATGTTTCAGTTGACGAAATCAGAGTTTGAAAACTTGATATCGAAAAAATCGACATCAAGTTGGGGTGGTCGTAGAAAACTACCTTATGCTTTTACAGAGCAAGGTATTTATATGCTTATGACTGTATTAAGGGGAGAACTTGCCGTTAAACAGAGCAAAGCTTTAATACGAATGTTTAAGCAGATGAAAGACTTCATCATTGAAAACCAAGATTTTATCAGCTCAAAAGAATTAGTTCAAATAGCAATTCAAACAAATCAAAACACAAATGATATTGCAAGGATAGATAGTAAGATTAACACATTAGCTACTAAAGAAGATTTGAAAAAGGTAATGGATAATTTTATAGACCCGGAAACATATAAACATTTTCTCTTGATGAATGGAAATAAGATAGAAGCTGATGTTGCCTATACCAAAATATATAAATCAGCAAAGAAAAGTATTTATGTTATAGATAACTATATAGGGCTTAAAACATTAGAACTTTTAAGAGCTGCAAGAGATAAAACTCAAATCATAGTCTTTAGTGATAATGTTAAAAACAAGGATATGCTTACAAAAAATATCTTAGATGATTTTAGAAAAGACTATCCTAATTTAGATCTGAAGCTGAAGATAGCAGGTAAAAAGTATCACGATAGATATATTGCCATAGACTATGGAACAGACAATGAAGCATTTTATCTTTGTGGAGCATCGTCAAAAGATGCAGGAAATAAAATATCAAGTATTACCAAGATAGAAGAATCATCTAAAGATTTATATCACATGTTGTTTAGCAGAATGTTAAACAATAAAGACTTAAAAATTTAATATACAAAAATAAAAATCAAAATAATTTATGTAAGGCGGTAGAAGTAAAAACTATCGTCTTTTTTTATTTGAAGAAAGGTAGGAGAGCATGGCAGATAAAAGAATGTTTTCACTAAAGATAGTGGATAGCGACTTATTTTTGGATATGCCACTAAGTAGTCAATGCCTGTATTTTCATTTATCAATGAGGGCAGATGATGATGGTTTTGTGGATAATCCAAAGAAGATAATAAAAATCATAGGAGCAAATGAAGATGATCTAAAAATCCTAATAACAAAAGGCTTTGTAATTGTCTTTGAAAGGGGAATTATTGTAATTACTCATTGGAAGATAAATAACTACATCAGGAATGACAGGCGAAAAGAAACGATGTATATTACAGAAAAACAAAGCTTAACACAAACAGAAAATGGAGCATATATCAAACTTGAAAATCTTGGTATACCAAATGACAACCAAGTGTCAACCATTTGTCCGCATAGTATAGGTAAGGGTAGATTAGATAAGGTTAGTATAGATAAGGGGAGAGGAGAAAAAGAAAACCAAGCAGCCCCAGTTTCTTTTTACGGAAAATATCAAAATGTTCGATTAACTGAAGAAGAATACCATAAGTTAAAGGATAAGCTGCAAAGTCATACAGATACAATGATTGAAAAGCTATCAAGATATATCAAAAGCTCTGGGAAATATTATAAAGACCATTATGTAACAATCCTTAATTGGTATGAAGAAGATAAAGACAAACTAAGACAGAAAGGTTTAAATAAAAAAATGAACTATGATGTAGGAGAATCTTTATAGATAAAAAGAGGTGGAAAGGCACTATTAAAGACTTTAAGTATGAAAAGGTATCAAAGTATGCCAGAGATAATAAAAATGTAAATATGACACTTAAAAGGCGATTAGAAAATTAAAAATCTAATCGTCTTTTTTATTGAAACAAACAGGAGGAAAAATATATGCACGAAAATAAAAATGAACAGAATACAGGGATAAAAACTATAAAGAAAATTGGTAAAGCAACTTATGAGGTTGTTGTTCACTTTAATGAAAATGCGACGGAAACAATGCAAGACAAATTACAACGCATAATGCTTAGAGAAATGGAGAGAGAAAAACATCAAAAAGTCGATAAAAATGATTAGAAAGTCCTTGACAAGTTGTTACAGGAAAAACTGCCAAGTCAATTCTAATATCTTGTGGTGCAAGACTAGCACCTTTTGATATAAGAGAGCTTAGAGAGCTAATGAGCGAAGATGAACTAGAACTTGATAAAATTGGAGATAGGAAAACTGCTTTATTCGTAATAATATCAGATACTGACGATACTTTTAACTTTGTAGTTTCAATAATGTATTCCCAATTATTTAATCTACTTTGTGATAAGGCAGATGATGTGTATGGTGGAAGACTTCCTGTTCATGTTAGGTGTCTACTTGATGAGTTTGCAAATATTGGTTTGATTCCTAAATTTGAAAAACTGATTGCAACAATTCGTTCAAGAGAAATATCAGCAAGTATAATATTGCAAGCACAATCTCAATTAAAAGCAATCTATAAAGACCATGCAGATACAATAGTTGGTAATTGTGACTCTACACTTTTTCTAGGAGGAAAAGAAAAAACAACAGTAAAAGAGTTATCAGAAACATTAGGAAAAGAAACCATAGACCTATATAACACATCAGAAACAAGATCCAACCAAAAATCTTTTGGTCTAAATTACCAAAAAACTGGTAAGGAACTTATGAGCCAAGATGAAATAACTGTAATGGATGGTGGTAAGTGTATATACCAGCTAAGAGGAGTAAGACCTTTCTTATCTGATAAATTTGATATTACAAAGCATAAGAATTATAGATTACTTGAAGATTATGATAAGAAGAATTTATTTGATGTGGAGGAGTTTTTGAAAAACAGAGATAAAATAAAATTAAACTCAAAATCTAAAATCCTTAAAATAAATTTATGATATAAAAATAATTTGTGACTCATAGACGGTTGACTTATAGTCGACAAAGTGCTAATATATAATCATACGGAGGTACTATTGTATGATTAAAAAAGAATTAGGTCAGGAAATTAGAAAATTAAGAACAGCTCGTGGATTTACACAAGAAACATTTTCTAAAGCTTGTGGATTGGATAGGACATATATTGCGGATGTAGAGCTTGGGAAGAGAAATATATCAATAGAAAATATTGATAAAATTGCAAAAGGACTTGCAATTACATTGCCAGAATTATTTAAGTTTAATTCACCTATACAAAAAACAATCATTTTAAATATAAATGGTGAGCAGTTTATTTTGGAAAGTGATACAGAACTCACAAGGGATAAGAAAAATTATATTGAAGCAATATGTGAGACAATGTACGATGAAAGTAATGAATGGTATGAAAATATATATGATATGTCCCCATATGATATGGCTGAGCTATTTGAAAAAATAGTAAAAGAAGAAGTAGGAATAACTGTTATATTTAAAGCGATAGACCTTGAAATATCGATTTTAGAAGACTAGAAATAAGGTATTAATAGGCGATAGAAATTAAAAACTCTATCGTCTTTTTTTATATTCAAAATTAGGAGGTTAAGATGGTAAGGATAAGAAGTCCCACTTAAAACAATTTAATATATAAGACATTTAGCGATTGAATTATAAGTTCAGTCGCTTTTTTTATTGAAATTTTTAGATTAAGGAGAAGAAATTAATGGATAGAGAAATGATAAATATTAATGCAAATTTAGTTAAGGAAGCTGAATTTTCAGGATTTGAAAAAGATGGAGAAAATGTTCAAGTAGCTAATTTTGCTCTTGTTAAAAAATACGGAAAGGGCAAAGAATATACAAATTGCTCAGTATATGGAGAAAAGGTAGAAATTGTAAAAGAATTTGAAAAAGGAGATTTAATCCATGTCTTTGGATATTTCAAAGAAAACAAAAAGGGAGATAAGGTCTACAAGAACTTTATAGTTAAATCACTAAACAAAATAGAAAATAAAAAAGAAAACGAGGAGGAATAATATGGAATTTTTTACAGCTGGAGTTGGAGTTTTAAAGACACTTGTAACTGCAATTGGTGCAGGTTTAGGAGCGTGGGGAGTTATTAACTTAATGGAAGGTTATGGTAATGATAACCCTGGTGCTAAATCTCAAGGTATTAAGCAGCTTATGGCTGGTGGAGGAATTGTACTAATCGGTATCAAATTAATTCCACTACTTGCAAATGCTTTAAATTAGGAGAAAGTCTATGTTTGGTATCTTTGACAAGCTAACTGAATTTTTTAAGGATATGCTACTCGGAGGTATCAAAGCAAATCTTGAGTCCATGTTCTTAGATATAAATGACAAGGTAGGAGTTATTGCAACTGATGTTGGAAAAACACCAATGGGTTGGAATGGAGAAGTATATAACTTCATAAAAAACATTAATGATAATGTGATTGTTCCAATAGCAGGTCTTATCATAACAGCAGTTTTATGTATTGAACTCATAAATATGGTTATGCAGAAGAATAATATGCACGATACAGATACTTTTGAGTTTTTCAAATACATTATAAAGATGTTTATAGCAGTCTACCTTGCAAGCCATGCCTTTGAATTTTCAATGGCAGTCTTTGATGTGGCACAAAATCTTGTAAACAAAGCGGCAGGGGTAATCACTACTTCTGCCACTGTTTCAGGAGATCAGATAGTTGCAATGGTTGATACATTAAAAGAAAAAGATGTTGGTGCATTAATAATGATATTAGTTGAAACAAGCCTTGTTAGGATTGCAATTCAATGTATATCTTTAACTATTACCTTAATAGTATATGGGCGTATGTTTGAAATATATGTCTACTCATCAGTATCATCCATACCATTTGCGACTATGGGAAATAAAGAATGGGGTCAGATTGGAACAAATTATATCAAGGGACTTTTTGCCTTGGGACTACAAGGTTTGTTTTTGATGGTATGTTTAGGTATCTACACCGTTTTAATAAGAACGGTACAGATTACAGATATTCACGCAAGCTTGTTTAGTATATTAGGATATGCTCTACTACTTGGACTTATGATGTTTAAGAGTGGAACAGTTGCAAAAAGTATTATGAATACGCACTAGGAGGAATAAATGTTAAAAAAGAAAAATTGTGCTTTATTGGGACTTGGAATTTTATTGGGAGGAACTTATGAAATCTTAAAAGAGAAAAAAAGAAATGAAGAGATTAGAAACTTAAAGAGAAGAATAAATAGACTCGGAAGATGTCACAATGAATTTGTTATGTATCAAGGAGAATACAATGACAGAAATGAAGAAAAACAAGAAGAATTAGAAGAAAGAATTAGCTACCTAGAAGAAGAAACAACATCTAATTATGACCATATACTTGAACTTTCCAAAGAAGAAGTAGAGGGAGATTAAAATGGCATATGTACCAATACCAAAAGATTTGGACAAGATTAAAACAAAGGTTGCCTTTAACTTAACCAAAAGACAACTTATAGGTTTTTCTGTGGCAGGACTAATTGGCATACCAACCTATATATTTATGAAGAAATATCTACCTAATGATGTTTCAATCATTGTAATGCTAATAGTAACCCTGCCAATCTTTTTTATAACCTTATATGAAAAAGATACCTTAACTTTTGAAAAATATTTTAAATTTTTCTATCTTCATAAGTTTTATCAACCAACTAAGAGAATAAGAAAGGAGGCATACCTTGAAGCAAAGAAAAAAGCAAATCAGCGACTTAAATCTAAGGGAAAAACAATTAAAAAAAGACCGAAAGGAAGTAAGAAGGCTAAAAACAAAGAAAGATCCAACAAATAGTCTTCTAAGTTTACTTTTAAAGAAAGAGAAAAAGAGATTTACTGTTGAGGATACAATTCCATATATAAGAATGTTACCAGAGGGGATTTGCCAGTTAGATGAAAAAAACTATTCAAAGACAATTTCATTTCAAGATATAAATTACCAGTTGGCATTGGAAGAAGATAGAGATTTAATCTTTAACCAATTTGCCAACTTTTTAAATTCTTTTGATCCAAGTGTCCACATTGAACTTTCGTATGTAAATCAATTAGGAAGAAATAAAGACCTACAAGATGCAATTAAAATTGCTGATAAGGGAGACTTCTATGACGATGTAAGAAAAGAGTTTAGGGAGATGTTAAAGCTTCAACTTGCAAAGGGCAATAACGGACTTAAAAAGATGAAGTATATAACCTTTACAACAGAAGCCGATAACCTAGAGCAAGCAAGAGCAAAGTTAAATAGACTTGAAGTAGATATTTTATCTAACTTTAAATCTATGGGAGTAAGAGCAGAAAGCCTTGATGGTGAAGAAAGGCTAAGACTTGTTCACGATATGTTAAATCCAGACAAAAACTTTTATTTTTCATATAAAGATTTGAAGAAGAAAGAGTCTACAAAGTCACATATAACTCCCAATATCTTTAATTTTGCACCAGTAAATAATTTTAAATTTGGTAAATATATTGGAGCAGTAAGCCATTTTCAAATACTTGCAAGTGAGTTATCAGACAGAATGTTATCTGAGTTTTTAGATATTGATGACAATATTTATGTAGCTTTTCATATAGATGTAGTTGAACAAGCAGAAGCCATTAAACTCATTAAGAGAAAAAATACAGACCTGGATAGAATGAAAATTGAAGAACAAAAGAAAGCAGTTCGAGCAGGATATGATATGGATATTATTCCATCAGATATAAATACTTTTGGTGCGGATGTTAAGTCCATGTTATCTGACTTACAAAATAGAGATGAAAGGCTCTTTGTAGTTACCATAGTAATGATGAATTTTGCTAGGACTAATCAAAAATTAGAAAATACTATTGCTCAAATCTCATCAATTGCTAACAGACATAATTGTCAGGTGAAAAGATTATCTCATCAGCAAGAGCAAGGACTTGTTTCTGTCTTACCTCTAGGAGTTAACCAAGTCGAGATAAAAAGATTTTTAACTTCATCATCAACGGCAGTATTTATGCCTTTTACAACAGAAGAGCTATTTATTGATTCAGCAAATTCTTTGTACTATGGCTTAAATGCCCTTAGCCAAAACTTAATTATGGCAGATAGGAAGAAACTCAAGAACCCTAACGGATTAATATTAGGAACACCAGGTTCTGGTAAATCTTTCTCGGCAAAGAGAGAGATGGCAAATGCAATTCTTGTAACAGACGATGATGTAATTATTTGTGATCCTGAAGGCGAGTATTCAAACCTTGTAAAACAATTTAATGGAGAAGTTATTAAAGTTTCAGCAAAATCAAAGGACTACCTTAATCCACTAGATATAAATATGAACTATGGAGATGGGGACGCACCTTTAAAGGATAAGGCAAACTTCATAATGTCTATGCTTGAACTTGTAGTAGGAGGATCTGGTCTTACTGCTGCAGAAAAATCAGTTATAGATAGGTGCTTACCAAAGATATACCAAAAATATTTTGAAGACCCAAAACCAGAAAATATGCCAATATTAGGAGATTTATACGATATGCTCCTATCTCAAGAAGAGGGAGTTGGTAGAAAACTCGCAACAGAAATGGAAATTTATGTTAAGGGAAGTCTTAATGTATTTAATAATAGGTCAAATGTTGACCTAAATAGGCAACTGCTCTGCTTTGATATAAAAGAGCTAGGAACACAACTTAAAAAAATAGGTATGCTTGTAATTCAAGACCAGGTTTGGAACAAGGTTTCCCTAAATAGAGGAAGTAAGTCTACAAGATACTATATAGATGAGTTCCACCTTTTATTAAAAGATCCACAAACTGCTTCATATTCAGTAGAAATCTGGAAAAGATTTAGAAAATGGGGTGGTATTCCAACAGGCATAACTCAAAACGTAAAAGACCTTTTAACAAGTCAGGAAATTGAAAATATCTTTGACAATACAGACTTTGTTCTAATGTTAAATCAAGCATCTGGAGATAGAGATATTCTTGCTAAGAAATTAAAAATATCGCCTTATCAGTTAAACTATATTACTAATTCAAACGCAGGTGAGGGACTCTTATTCTTTGGAAATACTATTGTTCCATTTATTGATAAATTCCCTAAAGACACCATGCTATATAAGCTAATGACAACAAAACCAGAAGAAGCTAAGTAGGTGTGATATGGATAAAAAACTAAAAAAAGATTTTCAAAAGAAAATTATACGAAATAGGGACGCTCCTGAAAAGAATCTTGAAAGTAAACTTGTTCATTCAGATGATTATACCAATAAGATTATTAAGACTAAGGATAGGTTCGGAGATAAAATTTCAGAAAAAGAATCTAAACTTATTCATGAGAATGTATTAGCTAAAGATCGAAAACAAGATAAACTAAAAGAATTTCAGAAGTCTAAAAACAAGGAAAAAATCAGAAAAGAAGTTTTAGATAATAAGAATAAGACTGAAGAAACAAAACAAACTAATCTTGAAATAAGGGCAGATGAAAGCTTTAAACTTGATGAAGACTTAGATGTAGACTTCAAAAAAGTAAATTTTGATAGTGAAAACAGTAGAAATATTAATTCTAATAAACTAACAACAGATGATATTTCAGCTAAGGCTCAACCAATAAGCAATAAGAAGGCATCAAGTAAAAGACAAGTTATCAAAAATTACGAGGATAAACTTATTCATAGTAAGGATAAATTCCAAGACAAAATAAACGAGAGAGAGTCTAAGCGAATCCACACAAGTGAAGAAAAACCTATTGAAGCAAAGAAGAGCAAGAGAATATATAGAATAGATAAGCTTGTTAAAGATGAAGTAAGCAAGAACGACAGTAATGCTAATATCGATAAAAAGCAAAAGCAGAAACTTTATCAAGAAAATAAGTTTAGAGATAAGGAAAAAATTTCTAAAGAAATAGATAAAGAAAATAAGATAAGCGAAGTTGATACAGAAAAAACTTTTGATAATTCTGAGCTTAAAGACAATAATCAAGAATTTATGAAGGATGAAAAGGAAACAAGCCTTAAACCTTCAGAACAAAAGAAAGTTAATAAAAAGAAGACTTACTACAAAAGAAAAAATTATGAAAGTGATAAATTTACTCGCAAGAAAATCGATGACTTAAAAAATGAATCTAAGAAAGTTACAACGAAAGATTCCAAGAAAGCACAAGATGTTAAAGATTTTATCTCAGATAAAAAGATTGGAGAGCTTGAAAAGTCTAAAAGTAAGCTAAAGAATAATATCCTAAAAAACAAAACTAAAGGAGGTCTATCTTCTGGGGTTTTATTATCTGGAGCTAAGTCTTCAGAGTTGGTGAGAGATTATTTAAGTTCAGGATCTGACAATACTGGTGTAGAATCTGGAGAAAAGGCCGCTAATGTAAGCTCTAAACTCCAGCATGGAATAAGGAAGTATAAGCTAGACAAAAAGAAAAAGTCATTAAAAAAGCTATCTAAATTTGATAAAAAAATAAGAAATAGAAAAAGTAAGTTGGAGTTTAAAAGTGGCTTGGAAGATTTAAAAAAATCAGATGCCTATATAAAGAAAAATAGATTTAAGAAGTTTTACCAAAGAAAGCAAATGAAGAGCATGATAGCTAAAAAGCACGAAACAAGACTTGTAGATAGAGTTAAAAAAGCTATTTTAAGTCTAGGTAAGGCTTCTAAAGAGCTAATCGTAAGAAAAAGTAAGATGATTCTATTTCTAGTAATAGGACTAGGTCTTATGATATCAATCATGATTGGTGGTGGAAGTGTTGGTATGAGTGGACTAAGCAATTCAGTAAACTCAGTAATGACAACAACATACCTATCACAAGATACAGTTCTAAGTGAAGTAAATCAAGAATTTTCATCAATGGAATATGACCTACAATCACAAATAGAAAGTGTAAAAACAAGTCATCCTGGATATGATGAATACATCATAAACAAAGAAGGAGAAATTGGTCATAATACCCATGAACTTTTATCCTATATAACTTCAAGATGTGGAGAAGTAAAATCAGCATCTGAAGTAAAAGGAATTTTAAAAGATCTTTTCGATACGATGTATAAACTTGATTTTAAAGAAGAAATTGAAATTAGAACAAGAACAGTAGCAAGAACTAGATATGATAGTCGTGGCAATCCTTACACTAGCTATGAAAAAGAAGAGTACGAATATAAAAAGTTAATTGTAACTTTAAAGAAAAAAGAAATGGATGAAGTTGTTAGGGAAATATTTAAAGATTATCCAGATAATGTAGTTCATTATGAAGCTCTTCTTGAAGCTAAGGGAAATATGGGAGATGTCTTTGGATCAGGTAATGGGGACTTAGGAGAAATAGTAGATAATCCAAACTTTGGAAATCCTGGTCTTGCTTTTGATTCAGCTACTGCCAAAGCCTTATTTAATGAAGCAGAAAAACATATAGGCAAAAGATATGTGTTTGGAGCAAGTGGACCATCTAACTTTGACTGCTCAGGTTTTGTATGTTGGTCATTTACAAAGTCTGGTGTAAAGAGAATGCCAAGAACAACTGCATGGAGAATATACAAAGACTATTGTAACCCAGTCAGTCCAAGTGAAGCTCAACCTGGAGATATTATATTTTTCCATTCAACATATAACAGTGGAACACCAATATCTCACGTAGGAATATACGCAGGTAATGGAATGATGATTCACGCAGGAGATCCAATTCAATACACATCAATAAATTCAAAATATTGGAAATCACACTTTTATGGTTTTGGAAGACCAAGATAGAAGGGAGATATTATGTGAACAGAAAGCTTATAAGTATTAGAAACAAAAAGAAAAAAATAGAAGAGAAATTAAAAGATCTAAATGCAAAATACAAGGAAATTTGCGACGAAGAAATACAAGTTGAAAATGAAGAAATAATTGTAACTCTTAGGAGGAACAATATTAGCTTGGAAGAATTAATGGAGAAAATCAATGATAGAAAAAGAGAAGAAAAATTAAAAGAAAAGGAGAACATTCATAATGAAGAAATTTAATACGAACAAACTAAGAGCCTTTTTTATGGCTCTTTTATTAGTTTTAACATCAACCTCAACTACTAATGTACTAGCTAAAGCTGATGATACAGATGGTAGTAAAAAAGTTATAGAAAGTTCAATAAGTAAAATTAGTGATTTAGAAAATCAGATCAAAGACTTAAATGATAAGAAACAAGAAGACCAATCAAAGATAGATGAATTAAAGGAAAAGTTAGAATCTTGCAAAGATAATGGAGAGAAACTAAAACAAGAAAAGGCTAAATTAGAAGAAAAGATTAGAGATAAAGATAATAAGATTGCTCAATTGAATAAAGAAATTGAGAATCTTAAAAATTCTAATAATGATGAACTAATAGCAGAAATTACTAAGCTTAAAGATGAATTAAAAAGATTGCAAGATGAAAATGCAAAACTAAAAGAAGATTATTCATCTACAAAATGGGAGTTAGAAGCTGAGAAAGAAAAGACCGATAAAAACGAAAATAAAATCAAAGAAATGCAAGAAAAGCTTGAGTCTTTAGAAGGAGAACTTGCAAAGAAGACTAAAGAAATTGAGGATAAAGATAATAAAATTAAGGGTTTGGAAAAAGCTCTTGATGAAAAAGATGCTAAGATAAAAGACCTTGAGTCTAAAAAGAAAGAGACAGAAAATTCTAAGTCAGAATGCTTTAAGAAGATTGAAGAGCTTCAAAAGGCTATTGATAGTTTAAAAGAATCTTCTGAAAATACAAAAAAGGAATTAGAAGATAAGATTAAAGAACTAGAAGAAAAACAAAAATCATCTGATGAAGAAATTAAAAAGCTAAAAGAAGATTTAGATAAGAAAATTGAAGAAACAAAGAAGTTAATCGAGGAAGCAAATAAAAAAGCGAAAGAAGAACTTGAAAAACAAGCTAAAGATGAAAAAGAAAAAAATCTAAACCAAGACTTATCTAAGAAATTAGATGAACTTCTAAAACTCCAAAAAGAAAACAAAGAGAAGAAAGAAGATAAGAAATCTCAAGATAAGAAGTGGGACGAACTTTTGAAAGCTGATGACAAGAATATCCTAAATCAATTTGATCTTAACAAGATGAAAAAGCAAGAGGAACAACAGGATAAAAAACAAGTTAAAGATGAAAAAGAATTTGCAGTTTTCCAAGTAGACAAAAACTTCTATAACATTATCAATAAAGATGGTAAGACAACAGTCTATATGGATGTAAAAACTTATGTAGACCAAGGAAGAACTATGATTCCAGTAAGATATATTGCTTATACTCTAGGTTTTAATGTTGAGTATGACAACTCTACTCGTGAAGCTATTTTCTCAAATAAGGAGAATAATATCCTAGCTAAAAAGACATTAAGACTAAATATTGATACTGGTGTTATGAGAGATTCAGATGGAAAAGTCTACAATTCAGATGTTAAGCCAGTGATTATAAATGGAAGAATTCATGCTTCAATTTCAAATATTGCCAAAGCTTTCGGAGCTAGTCATGGAGATATTAAAGATGGTAAAAACCAAACAATAGAATGGGACAATGCTAGAAAAGCAGTCTATGTATTTAAAAATGTAAAATAAGAAAGGATAGAAAAATGAATAAGAGTATTAAACGAGGAGTAGCCATAGCGTTACTCCTTTTTACATTTACAGTACCAGCAACTACATTTGCTATGACAAATGAAGGACAGATTGAAAGTCAAAACGAATCAATCTATGAACCACAAAAAGAAGAATTTGAAAAAATGTTGAAAGATGATGTTTTTACACCATCAAAAGAAGAAATTCCTTATCAAGATGTTCCAAGAATACCAGGAAATACTAGTGAAGCAACCAAGCCTTCAACTAATCCGCCTAAGAAAACACCACTTGTAAAAGGTGGTAATACAAAGGCAGTAAATAATCTTGCGACACAAGAAAATAAGGCAAGAGGTTCAGTAATTGAAAATGTCGATAGGAATGGAAAAGATATTACACCTAGTGGAGATACAGAAAAAGATAAAGAAAATCCAGTAGATGTAAGACAATTTTTAACATTTCAAACCAAAAGTGGAAAAACTATGCACCTAATAGTGGACCACTCATCAAATCAAGATAATGTAAGATTATTAACAGAGGTAGGAGAGCAAGACCTACTTAACATGATTGAATCAGAAGATAAAAATACTATAAAGGTTGAAGAGCCTAAGAAAGAAGAAGTAAAAAAAGAAGAACCTAAGACTGTTCCAGTAAAAGAAGAAAAGAAAAGCGGGATAGGTTCATTTCTAATTGTTGCACTTGTAATTGGAGGAGTTATAGGAGCAGGATATTATTTTAAGGTAGTCAAAGTAAAAGAAGATAAAATGTTGGAAGACTTTGAAGAAGATGATGAGGATTATATTAGTGAGTCAGAAGATGATGACGATGATGAAAGTCATGAAGAATCTTTAGATGAAGATGATGAACTATTATAAGGATATTAAATTTAAGTACAATTGAACTTTTGTCACGAATATGATACAATATCCGTGACAAAGGAGAATTGTAATGAGTTCATATATGGAAATAATATCAGATAAAATAAATAGTTTTGACTCACATAAAGTATTTTTTGCAAATGACTTTTTAGGTATTGCATCTAATGCTACGGTTAGACAGATATTAAAAAGATTAGCAGATGAAAGAAAAATTCAGCGTATCATTGATGGCTTCTACTACAATCCAAAATACAGTGAATTAATTGGAGAGTACGAAGCAGTATCAATTCACGAATTAGCACTTGCCATAGCAAGAAAATACAATTGGAATATTGCACCATATAATAGCACAGCCTTAAACTTATTAGGACTTTCAACACAAGTTCCAACTCACTATAAATATATATCTAGTGGAAGATATAAGGAATATAAAATTGGGGATACGGTTTTAGAATTTAAAAAAGTAAATCCAGGAGAAATTGCCAATATGTCCCTAAAGACTGCAACAGTTATTCAGGCAATTAAGTCTTTAGGCAAAGAAGATATAACCGGCGAAGTTATACAAAAGATAGGAGAAAACTTAACTGAAAAAGAAAAATTAGACTTAATGAATGAGTCAAAATCAGTTCCATCATGGATTTATGAAGTAATAAGAGAAATTTCTGAGGGTGAAAATGAATAAGTTTTATATAGAAAACAAAGAAGACTTAAGAGTTTTAATAGTCAATACTGCAAGAAAGAAAAATATATCTGAAGCAGTCATTGAAAAAGACTATTGGGTTACTTTTATCTTAGACTATCTATTTAATGAAAATAAATGGAAAGAATATTTAACCTTTAAGGGTGGCACATCACTTTCAAAATGTTTTGGACTCATTGAAAGATTTTCTGAAGATATAGATCTAATCTTAGATTGGCGAGTATTAGGATATGAAGAAAAAGAACCATGGTTAGAAAGGTCGAATACCAAGCAAGATAAATTCAACAAAGCAGTTAATGAAAAGACAGAAACATTTTTAAGAGATGAATTTTTAAAAGTTTTAGAAGAAGATTTAAAAGATTTTGATTTTGAATTTTCAATAGATACAATATACCCACAAACAATTCTATGTAAATATCCTAAAATCTTTGAATCTAATTATTTGACACAAAATATAAGGCTTGAAATAGGAAGCCTTGCAGCATGGACACCTGCAATTGGAGTTAAAATTTCACCAATAATTAGTGAAGCCTATCCAAATGTATTTAAAGAAAAAACTTGCATAAGAACAGTATCAGCAGAGAGAACTTTTTGGGAAAAAGCAACAATTTTACACCACGAAGCAAATAGACCAGAAGCTTCTCCTATGCCCCACAGATATGCAAGACACTTTTATGACTTATATAAAATAGCAAATTCAGATTTTAAAAACAAAGCCTTAGAGGATAAAGAATTACTAAAGCAAGTGACTGAATTTAAAATGAAATTCTACCATAGAAAGTGGGCAAGGTATGAAGATGCATTAAATGGTAGATTAAGGTTAGTCCCACGAGAGTACCGATTTTCTGAAATAGAAAAAGATTATAAGGCTATGTCGGAAATGATTTATGGAGACTATCCAAACTTTGAAGAGATTATAAAAGTTCTTAAAGAACTAGAAAAAGAAATTAATAAGTAATAGAATTCTCCCGAAAATAATAAGATATTCAGGAGAAATACTTTGAGCGAGAGAGAAATCTTTCGCTCTTTTTTTATTTATGGAGGTATTAATGAAGTTAGTAATAGCAGAAAAACCAAGTGTAGCAGTTACAATTGCAAAAGTAACCCACGCAAGAACAAGAAAAAACGGATATTATGAGGGGAATGGATACATTGTATCTTGGTGTGTAGGTCATTTAATTCAAATGGCAAGTCCCGATAAGATAGACGAAAAATGGAAGAAATGGACAATAGACACTCTTCCAATAATCCCAGAAGAATATATTTATGAAGTATCTAAAAGCACTAAGAAACAATATGAAATTTTAAAGAAACTTTTAAACGATAAGAACATCGACTCAGTTATAAATGCTTGTGATGCTGGTAGAGAAGGAGAGCTTATTTTTAGGCTTGTATATAATCAAGCTAAATGTAAGAAGAAGATTCAAAGACTTTGGATATCTTCAATGGAAAACAAAGCTATTGAAGATGGTTTTAGAAATCTTAAAAATGGAGAAAACTTTGAAGACTTATATAGATCGGCAAGTGCAAGAGCAATTGCAGATTGGCTGGTGGGAATGAATTTAAGTAGGCTTTATTCTTGCATTTACAAGGAAACATATTCTGTTGGTAGAGTACAAACACCAACTCTATATTTAATAGCTAAAAGAGATAGTGAAATAAACCTATTTAAGAAGCAAAAATATTATACAGTTGACCTATCTTATGAAGGATTGAAACTTGTATCAGATAGGATTGATAAAATTGAAGTTGCAGAACAACTATTAAACTTGCTAGAAGATGAAATAGTTATTACAGAGATAGAAGACAAAGAAATAAGCACAAAACCAGATAAGCCTTATGATCTCACTACTTTACAAAGAGAAGCAAATAAATATTTTGGATATTCAGCAAATGACACTTTAAATCTAGCACAAGGCTTGTATGAAAAGAAGCTAATCACATATCCAAGAACAGATAGCAGGTATTTAACCGATGACATGGATAATACTATGAAAGAATTATTAAAAGGACTTGAAGATGATTTTAAAATCAATGAATCAAACTTTAAGTCTATTTTTAATTCATCTAAAGTTACAGACCACTATGCAATTATTCCAACTATATCAGGTATTGGAAAAGCCAAAGATTTATCTGATAAAGAAAGCAAAATCTATAATCTAATTAAGAATAAATTACTTGCTTCATGTTCGGATAACTTAAAGGAATCTAGTAGAAAAATCAGATATGAATATGACAAGTTTAACTTTAGTGCAAGTGGCAAGGCTATAATCGATGAAGGTTATGCCAAGTATTTAAAGCCTTATGGGAAAGAAAGACAAGAAAATGAATTACCAGATGTAAAGACTGGAGATAAAATTAAGCTAACTTCTAAAAATATATCTGAGAAATTTACAAAAGCTCCAAGTCATTATAATGAAGATACACTTTTAAAATCTATGGAGAATGCAGGAGTAGAATCTTTGGATAAAGATATAGAAGTGGAGAGAAAAGGTTTAGGAACACCAGCAACAAGAGCAGGAATTATTGAAAATCTTATCCATAAGGATCTCATAAGAAGAGATAAGAAAAATTTACTTGTAACAGAAAAAGGCAATAGGCTTGTATCAATTGTAGAGGATAAGTTTAAATCAGCAGAAACAACATCTGAATGGGAGATGAAACTTGCAAAGATTAGCTCTGGCGAAGTAGATAAAGAAGACTTTTTAAGAGAAATAGAAGATAGTATAAGGGAGCTTGTAGATAGGTACAAGAATAATCTAAATGAATAAGGTGAAGATATTAGAGCTTTTCGGTGGCATAGGTGCTATTAGAAAGGCTATTATTAATTTGAAGATACCTTATGAAGTAGTTGATTATGTAGAAATAGATAAGGCTTGTGTTAAATCATACAACGCACTTTATGGAGAAGATTATAAAACAAAATCAGTAGTAGGATATAAAGTTCCTAATGAAAAGATAGACTTAATTATGCATGGAAGTCCTTGCCAAGACTTTTCAAGAATAGGAAAAAAACAAGGAGGAGTAAAAAACTCAGGAACTAGATCAAGCTTACTATTTGAAACAATTAGAATAATAAAAGAAATGAAAGATAAACCTAAATGAATAATTTGGGAAAATGTAAAGGGAGTCCTTGATAGAAATATGAGGGACTCCTTTTTTATTTATCTAAAAGAGCTAGAAAATCTTGGATATGAAAGCAAATATGAAATCTTAAATGCAATGGACTTTGGGATACCTCAAAAAAGAGAAAGGATATTTGTTGTTTCATGTCTTGGAGCAAATAACTTTTCTTTTAATAAATTGGAGAGGAAAGAAACTAGACCACTAAGTGAATTTTTAGAAAAGGATGTAAGTGAACTTTATACAATGACCCAACCTTATATGCTGAAATTTTTAAATAAAGGCATAGATAACAGTTTTAGAGGGCGACTAAAAGTGATTAAAGATTTTTCTTATACTATTTCTACAAAACAGATGAGAGTACCCAATTCTGGAATAATAGATATTGGAAATGGTAAATATAGGTATTTAACAGAAAGAGAATGTTTAAGACTCATGGGCTTTGATGACTGTGATATTGACAAACTAGAGGGAGTACATCCAAGAAGAAAAAATTGCACCTCAAGTAAACTATATAAGCAGGCCGGCAATTCTATTGTGGTTGATGTTTTAATAGCTATTATAAAAGAAATTCATAGAATGGAGGTAGGAAATGCAAGTAAATGATTTTAAGAATATACAAGAAGCAATAAAGTATGAAGTGTTACAAGATGAAAAAGAATATTTAAAACTCTTAAAAGTTATAGGCAATAACCAGAAATATGATTTTTCTAGCCAACTAAGTATATATAACAAAGAACCTGAAGCTAAAGCTTGTGCGACTTTTGATATGTGGAAAAAATATTTTGGTCGAGTTGTTATGAGGGGTCAAAAGGGTATTCCAATTTTAGTTGGAAGTGATGTAAATCAAAGAATTTCATATATCTTTGATATTAGTCAGACCACATCAATGGATAGGAATATTAATGAGGTTAGCTTATGGCAGTTTGACCACGAAAATCATAACGAGGCTTTAAAAGAAATAATAAGAGATTCTTCATTCGAAGCTAGTGATTCACTCAATGAAAATATATTTTCTTTGAGTCGAATTTATGGAGATAATTATATTAATTTGGCTCTTGCTGATTTAAGGATAGATATAGAGGATAGACTGAGTTTTGAAAAGTTTATGAGGGACTCAATATCTTATGCGGTAGCTAATAGGTTTAATACAGTCTATCCTATGGATATGGAAAATTTAAAAAATAATTTTACGAGGATTAATACTATTTCTTTAGAACAGATAGGTCTTGTAATATCAAGGGTTAGTGAAGATATTATAGATAGCACAATAGAAAAATCTAAGGAAATGGATCGTGCTAGGCTGCTGACAGAAAGGGCCGGTGGCGACTATAATAGAGATATAGAAAATATAAATAAAGATAGAGGAGGTCAAGATGATTTATATAGACGAGATGATAGGTCAAGAAGTAGAGATGGACGAGTTTTCACAGATGGAAGCGACAGAGGAAATAGCGATGAAGATCGAAGAGAAAACCTTGGACATGATGGAGAAGGATCTGGAATTTATGGAGAGATATCCGAATCCGACATACGCAGTTCTAAGACTGTCTTACCTAGTAGGGAGCGAGGACATGGAGAACTGGAAGAAACTTCAGGAAATGTACGAGGAGAAAACACTTTTGAACCATCTGAAAGAAATTCAGAATCAGACAGTAGACTTTATCAAGAGAGAGAAAGTCAAAATGATGAAAGCACAAGGATTGACAGAGAAGATGATGAGAGAGAATCCAGAGGAATACCAAGGACAGATGAACAACTTAATGGCAACAGTGAAGAAAATGGCAATCAAGGAATACGTGGAAGCTTAGAAAATGAAATAAGCCAAGAAAAGGAAGCTGATGAAGCTTCTTTTTTTGATGGCAAAAACACTGAAAATAGAAAAGATTACTGGATCGTAGAATTTAATGAAAACCACGAATTAGTTCCCGATTATAGTGGGCAGATAGTAACTAAAGACTTAATTAATGTCCTAAGACAAAAGGATATTGATGTTAAAGACCATAATCAAACTCTTGGAGAAAATGAATTTGGAGAAATGACTGATGATTATATCGGATATTTCAAATTCTATTTTGATCACTATGTAGACGGCGAAGTTGTCGAACACTATAGGATTGACCTTGGTGATGGTGAAGAAGTAAATGAGCGTGAATTTTCATATTTAGAAGAACAAGTTGCATTAAGTGAGGAAAAATCATTACAAGAAGAAGTTAAGGAAAAGATAGAGCCTAAGTTTAAGATAGGCGATCAAGTTAGATATAAAGATAAGGACTTCACCATTACAGATTTTGATGAACTAAGTGGAGGACTTAAAACTGTCACTATCAGAGATAATATGGAATATATGGGAGGTATGATTAGGGGTTCGGAAGTAATTCCATATAGAAACGATTCATACCTTGAAGAAATCTTTGAAAATCTAAGTCAAACATCAGAAAAACTAGCAGTAAAAGTTGGTAAGGAATTTATTTTAGAAGATGAGAATATCTTTGATGGAATTAACTTAATTGAAACAGGAACTAAAGTAGAAGTTAATGGGAAAGAAATCCCCTTATATAAGGGTGAAACATTTGAGGAAAGTAGAAAGATTGATGACCTTTTAGATAGTGGAAATTATGAGATATACAAATTATCTGAGCATGAAAAACAAATTGAAAGACAAGTAGAGCAAGAAAGCTTTATAGATAACCACAATCCTGAAATTGACCAAATGATGGATAGATACAATGTCCCAAGACAAGCAGCCGAAAACTTATTGAGGGGTAAAGAAGATTTAAATAATCTAGGCTATGAACCTAATAAGGAAAGACTAAGTTTTGCTAGAAATTATGATTTGAAAAATCATATCTACTCAGAATACCTAACACCATCAGAAAGACTAGATAAAAATATCAAAGCTATTAAAATGCTAAAAAGACTTGAAAATGAAAATAGGAGTCCAAGAGAATATGAACAAGCCTACCTTGCTGATTATCTAGGTTGGGGTGGTCTTGCCGATGTCTTCGATGAAGAAAAGGGAGGTCAATGGCTTGAAGCAAGAAACATTTTAAAAGAAAATCTAACAAATGAAGAGTATTTGAATGCCAAAGAGTCCACTCTTACATCATTTTATACACCTAGAGAGGTAATGGATGGAATATATAAGACTCTAACAGATATGGGTTTTAAGACTGGGAATATCCTTGAACCATCTGCAGGAGTCGGTAATTTTATCGGTAATATGCCAAGTGAAATACGAAGCTCTAAAGTCTATGGAGTAGAAAAAGATAGTCTAAGCGGAAGAATAGCAAAAGAACTTTATCCTGAAGCTAATATTCAAATTAAAGGTTTTGAAGAAACAAACTTCTCAAATAATTTCTTTGACTTGGTAATAGGAAATGTTCCCTTTGGAGATTTTAAAGTTAATGATCGTGAATATAACAGAAATAACTTTCTGATTCACGATTATTTTTTTGCAAAGTCAATAGATAAGGTAAGAAATGGAGGAATTATTGCCTTCATAACTTCATCTGGAACTATGGATAAAAAAGATGAATCTGTTAGAAAATATATTAATGCAAGATGTGAGTTTTTAGGAGCTATGAGGCTTCCTAATACAACATTTAAAGGACTTGCTGGTACAGAAGTTACTTCAGATATTATTTTTCTAAAGAAGAGAGATTCAGTTATAGAAAGAGATGACGATTGGATTCATCTTGCAACTGATAAAAAGGGTTTGACCTATAATAAATATTTTGTAGATAATCCTCAGATGGTATTAGGGGACATGAAAGAAGTATCTGGAAGATATGGAAATACTATTACTTGTGATGAAAAAGAAGACGAAAATCTAAAAGATTTAATGGATCTTGCAAGTAAGGAAATATCTTCAAATTCAAAATATGAAGAGGTCGAGCTATTGGAAGATGAAGAATTAAGTCTTCCAGCAACAGACGATGTTAAGAATTTTTCCTATACCATTATTGATGAGGATGTCTATCTAAGAGAAAACTCAGTCTTAATCAAGCAGAATATATCAGATAAAAACAAAGAAAAGATAAAAGATTATCTTGATGTAATGAATGCTTTAAAAGATGTAATAGAAAAGCAAAAGGACGATTTCTCTGATGAGGAAATAAAAGAGTCACAAGCAAAGTTAAATGAAGTCTATGATAACTTTTCAAAGAAACATGGCTTTATTAACTCCTTATCAAATACTAGAGCCTTAAAGGAAGACTCAAACTTTCCCTTGGTTTCATCAATCGAAATACTTGATGATGAGGATAATTTCAAAGCAAAGAGTGATATATTTTCAAAAAGAACAATAACAAAGGCAAAGGTAGTAGACCATGTAGATACTTCCCTTGAAGCCTTAGTCTTATCAGTTTCACAAAAGGGATATGTAGATTTTGAATATATGGAATCTATAACAAGTAAAGATAGGAACACCTTAATTGGTGAACTTGAGGGCGAAATATTTTTAGATATTAAGGATACAGACCTAATAAATAACAGAATGCCCTTTGAGAACTTTAACAATGACGATCCGTTTCATTTTTCATATGTATCGGCTGACGAGTATTTAAGTGGAAATATTAGAGAAAAGATTGGCTACCTCAATTCATATATCGGAGAAATTGAAAATGTAATAGATTTAGCACCTTCTGAAAAGAAAGATACATTATTAAACGAGTTAGGCAAACTCAAATATCAAAGAGAGAAATTACAAGAAGTTATGCCTGAAGAACTCACTGCTTCTGATATAAATGTAAGGTTAGGAGCAACATGGATACCACAAAAAGATATAGAAGACTTTACTTTTAACCTTTTAAAAACACCTGGTTATGATAGGTGGAATATAAATGTTAGGTTCTCACCACATACAAGTGAATGGAACATTGAAGGTAAAAGTGTCGACTCAACTAATGACCTTGCTAATATGACTTATGGTACAAGTAGAGTAAATGCCTATAAGCTAATTGAAAATGCTCTTAATCTAAAAGATACAAAGGTATTTGACCAAGTAATAAATGATGATGGTTCAAAGACTTCTGTATTAAACAAAAAAGAAACTATGCTTGCAAGTCAAAAGCAAGAATTGATTAAAGAAGAATTTAAGAATTGGATATTTGAAGATCCTGATAGAAGATATAGGTTAGAAAAAATTTACAATGAAAAATTCAATTCAATTAGAAATAGAGAATTTGATGGTTCTAACTTAACTTTTGATGGAATGAATACTGAAATCAGACTTCGAGAACATCAAAAAAATGCCATAGCAAGGACTCTTTATGGTGGGAATACACTGCTTGCCCATGTAGTAGGAGCAGGAAAAACTTTTGAAATGGTAGCTTCTGCTATGGAATCTAAAAAGTTAGGACTTGCAAGTAAGTCATTATTTGTAGTTCCTAACCATCTAACCACTCAAATTGGTAGAGAGTTTATGCAATTATATCCGTCAGCAAATATTATGGTGGCCGATAAAAAAGACTTTCAACCGAAAAATAGGAAAAGATTTATTGGTAGGATTGCAACGGGAGAATATGACGCAGTCATTATAGGACACTCTCAATTTGAAAAAATACCAATGTCTAAGGAATACCAGGTAAGGCATATACAAGACCAAATAGATGATATAGTTTCCTTTATTGATGAGAACAAAAGAAATAGAGGAGAAAATTTCACAGTAAAACAACTAGAAAAGACAAAGAAAAAACTCTTGGTAAGACTGGAAAAACTAAATGATGATTTTAAAAAAGATGATGTAATAACTTTTGAAGAACTAGGAGTAGATAAGTTATTTATAGACGAAGCTCATAATTACAAAAACTTATTCTTGCATACCAAGATGAGAAATGTGGCGGGTATCGGTCAAAGTGAAGCCTTTAAGTCTTCGGATATGTATATGAAATGTAGGTATATGGATGAAATGACAGATGGAAAGGGCGTTGTATTTGCTACTGGTACACCAATATCAAATTCAATGACAGAGCTTTATACCATGCAAAGATACCTTCAGTATGATGATTTAAAGGCAAGAGGATTAGAACATTTTGACGCTTGGGCTTCAACTTTTGGAGAAACAGAAAACACCTTTGAATTATCTCCAGAAGGTACTGGATATAGGCAAAAGACAAGATTTTCAAAGTTCTATAACTTGCCAGAACTGATGAGCATGTTTAAAGAAGTAGCAGACATAAAGACTTCAGATATGTTAAATTTGCCAGTACCAGAAGCAAATTTTGAAGTTATTAAAACAAAACCTACTGAGGAACAAAAAGAAATATTAGAAGCTATTTCAGAAAGAGCTGATGCGGTTAGAAACAATCAAGTCGAGCCAACAGAAGATAATATGCTAAAGATTACAAATGATGGTAAAAAACTTGCCCTTGACCAAAGATTAATAAATCCACTACTTCCTGATGATCCTAATTCAAAGGTAAATGTGTGTGTTAAAAACATCTTTTCGATCTGGGATAAGACAAAAGAAAATTCATCGACCCAATTAGTGTTTTCAGATATGTCCACACCAAAAGGAGATGGAGAATTTAATATCTATGATGATATTAGAAACAAGCTAGTGAATATGGGAATACCTAAAGAAGAAATAGCCTTTATCCATGAAGCAGATACAGACAAACAAAAAGATGAATTGTTCTCTAAGGTAAGAAGAGGAGAAGTAAGAGTATTATTAGGCTCTACTCAAAAAATGGGAGCAGGTACAAATGTACAGAATAAATTAATAGCCTTACACGATTTAGACGTCCCTTGGAGACCGTCTGACCTAGAGCAAAGAAGTGGTAGAATTGTTCGTCAAGGTAATGAAAATGATAAGGTAAATATCTTTAGGTATGTAACTGAGAATACATTCGATGCGTATTTGTGGGTGCGACATGAAGTCGCTTAATTTAACTGTTTGGCAAAATGACCAAACCAACTATTCCGTTAGTTGAGCCGAGTATCGACTGCACTTAGGTGTGGTAAGCTGATATTAAAGTAGCCCTACTTGAGGTAAAACCGTGAGGGAATACCGAAACTGCCAGCAACAAGGCGGTTAGGGAGCGAGGCTTGATAATATGGCTAACATATGTGAACTACTGATAAATGTCGTTAAGGCGAGCAGGCTAAAGTTGCTGATAAGCCTGAATCAAAATGGTGTGTAGTCGGATAATCCTTTCCACAGTGGGATTACACGGACAAAAAGACTACCGGCAGAGAGGTAGAGCCTAAGTTATCAATGTTAATTAAGTGAAACATGGTAAGCCTGTACTATTGCCATAAGGCAAGGCAAATCGTAAGAAATGCTGATAATGGTGCAGGTAAAGGAGAATGGAAAAAGCGAATGTCATCTTGTAATGAGATGGATAGGGGTTCAAAATTTGCCCTAACTTGAAAGAGTGCAGACTTCCATTTGGTTTTTAATCACAAGAGAACTTGTAGAATTTTTGAAAGGAGAAAGCAAATGAACAGTAAAATGTGTGCTACTACTAACAGAGCTAAAAACTGGGAAAGTATAGATTTTTCTCTAGCAGAAAGCTATGTTAAAAAACTACAAATGCGTATTGTGAAAGCGTGGAAAATGAGTAAATATGGAAAGGTAAAATCCTTACAGCATTTACTCACAAATTCATTTTATGCAAAAGCCTTGGCAATTAAGAGGGTAACTGAAAACCAAGGCAAGAAAACAAGTGGTGTTGATGGTGAATTATGGCTAACATCACAGGCAAAGTATAAGGCGATAGAAAAGTTAAATTTAAGAGGATATAAACCTAAGCCTCTTAAAAGAGTGTATATACCAAAGAAAAATGGGAAGAAAAGACCTCTCAGCATTCCTACAATGACAGATAGAGCAATGCAAACCCTATATAAATTTGCACTTGAACCCATAGCAGAAACTACTGCTGATCCTAATTCTTATGGATTTAGGGCAAAAAGATGTACACAAGATGCTATCGAGCAGTGTTTTACATCACTCAATAAAAAGAAATCTGCAAAATGGGTACTTGAGGGAGATATAAAAGGTTGTTTTGATAATATAAGTCATGAATGGATATTAAATAATATCCCAATGAACAAGAAATTATTAAAACTTTGGCTTGAGTGTGGATATATAGAAAAACAAAAACTATTTCCAACAGAAACAGGAAGTCCCCAAGGCTCACCAATATCACCTATTATTTCCAATATGGTATTAGATGGTTTAGAAAAAGCAATCAAAGAGAAATACCATAGAAGAACAGTAAATAAGAAAACATATTTCCCAAAGGTTAACTTTGTTAGATATGCAGATGATTTCATCGTTACAGGGGAAAGTGCAGAATTGCTTGAAAATGGTGTAAAGCCAATCATTGTAAAATTCTTGGCTGAAAGAGGTTTAGAATTATCAGAGGAAAAGACACTCATAACACACATAAATGACGGTTTTGATTTTCTTGGAGTTAATATTAGGATGTATAAAGATAAGTTGCTTACAAAACCATCTGATAAGAACTTCAAGGCTATTGTCGATAAAATCAGACGAATCATAAAAGATAATCCGTCAATGAAACAAGAAATTTTGATTAGAAAATTAAATCCAATCATTATAGGTTGGGTAAACTATCAGAAATATAATGTTTCATCTAAAGCCTTTGAAAAACTTGATTATGAAATATATAAAAGCTTGTGGACCTGGTGCGTTCGTAGACACCCAAAGAAAGGTAGAAAATGGATAGCTAAGAAATACTTCCATACCATTGGAAATAGAACCTGGACTTTCAGTGTAGCAACTGGCGACAGAATGGAAAATGGCGAGAAATACTATCTTCGTCTTAAATATGCTACAGACACTGATATTAAAAGATTTACCAAGATACAAGCTGAAGCAAATCCATTTGATGAAAATTGGCAAATATACTTTGAAGAAAGGGAAGAGTTAAAAATACGAAACGAACTTAAAGGACGTACAGTTATAAATAGACTGTATAAAATGCAAAATGGAATATGTCCTGTTTGTGGAGAGAAAATAACTATTGATACAGACTTTAGAGTACATCAAACAATTCAAAATAACATTACCCTTAAAACTTTAGTACACCCTTGGTGTCATAGAAAATTGCATATAAATGATGAAGAAAACACGCTGGCTCTTTAATTAGGGCTTATAAAAACTTGAGCCGTGTGAGGGGAAACTCTCATGCACGGTTCTTAGAGGGGAAAGGGATAGTAATATCCCCGACCTACTCGACCAGACAATAGAGAATAAACAGAAATTCATATCTCAAATTATGACAAGCAAGACGCCTGTAAGAGTTGCAGAAGATGTTGATGAAGCGAGTCTATCTTATTCAGAAATTAAGGCTTTAGCTACTGGAAATACCCTAATTAAAGAAAAAATGGATTTAGATAACGAAGTTACAAAACTAAAAATGTTAGAAGCAAACTATAAGTCTAATAAATACAAGCTTGAAGATAAGGTAAATAAAATTTATCCTCAAAGTATTTTAAAAACTGAAATGGAAATAAAAGCAGTTAAAGAAGATATTGCAAGTGTTGAGAAATTAGGAGAAGGAGATAGCAAATTTACTTCAATCAGTCTTGGAGAAAATAAAATTTTAGATAAGAAAGAAGCTGGAGAGAAGCTATTAGAAGAAATAAAAAAGGTAAAGATAAATGATAGCAAAGTTATTGGTAAATATAGAAATTTAGACTTACAAGTTTCATATAATTTTATGACTAATACTCACACCTTTAAACTACTAGGAAAAGCAGAATACTTTGGAGAGTTTTCAAACTCTACTGATGGTAATATAACAAGACTTGATAATGCCATTGAAAAAATGCCTTCAAGACTTGAAAGATTAAATCAAAACCTTGAAAACTATAAAGAATCTTTAGAAAATGCTAAAGTAGAATTAACTAAACCATTTGAAAAAGCAGATGAGTTAAGGGAAAAGATACTAAGACTAGCTGAAATTAATAAACTTTTAGATATGGGAGAAGTAGAAGAATTAGAAAACCAATCACCACTATTAGAAGATTTAAAGAGGGCAATAGTTGATTATTCCAACTATGAGTTTTCAGAATCTAATAGCTATGAAGACTTCGACAAACTATACCCTGATTTAAGTCATATAGGACTTGCCTATACAGAAACACCTGATGGTAAGCATTCGATTCAATATGAGGTAAATTTGGAAGAAAAAACATGGACTCAGTATGTAGATGATGTAGCTATTAAAACAGAATCTTTTGTAGAAGAAGATATATCTAATTCACAAGCTCTTAAAGATATGACTGAAGCCATAAAGATGTCAAGTTTTGATGATCTGGTATCAGTAGATGAAGAAGATTTAAAACAAGCACTAGGACTAGAAATAGATGATGATGGAAACTTCTATGATCCACTAGCAAAAGATCTTGATAATGATGGAATACCAGATAGGTATGACAATGATTTTAAAGATAGTGATTATTTTGAATCAACTTATGATGTAGAGGATAATCTTCACGCAAGGAAAGAGAAACCATCAATATTGGGACAAATATCAAAATTCAAATCAGAAGAAGAAAAAGATAAAAACCAAGAAAAAAGTGAAAAAGGACAAGAAAGGTAGAGGAGGGCGAATAGCTCTCCTTATTTAGTACAAGGAGGAAAATATGGAATACAAAGATATTAGAGAAAATTTAGAGGAAATGATGAATGATAATTACAAGGACTTTATAAAAGCACTTGTTAGTATAGAAAAAGGTGTTAATGATGAAAAGGCACTTGAAGAAGTCTATGTTTTATATATGAACAATGACACAACGGGTCTACTAAGTGATGACTTTGACTATATGATTGATGATATGAAAGAACAAGGTAAGATTGTTGAAAATACCAATGAACTTGAAGAAAAAGATGACCTCATAAATCTCGTGGGTAATATAGCAGGCAAAGTAGAAAATCTTGAAAGAGAAAATGCAAATGGAGAAAAGTTTAAAGTATGTAATTTTTCAATTGTTTCAAAAGATGACGATGGCAATAAAGTTTATACCAATTGTTCAGCATATGGAGATAAGACAAAAGATTTAGAGAACCTAAAACAAGGAGATTTTGTTAAAATATTTGGACAAGTAAAAACAAGTATCGATAACAACGGGAAAGAACATAAAAATGTCCGTATTTTGTCTTCTAAGCTTTTAAAAGCAAAAGAACAAGTAAAGAGTCAAGATAAAGATAAAAAGTCCATATTAGGGCAAATAAAAAGCTTTAAGACAGATGACAAAACTAAGTCAACTAAGAAAGACCATAGCAAAGGTGCAGAAAGATAAATATCGGCAGTCTTCGGACTGCCTTTATTTTTTTGCAAATAATTAATTATAATATTATCAATCGTAAATGTAATTACTTAAAATATGGCTATCGTATAATTTATAGGAATGTCAAACAAAAGAACAAAACAGTTGCCATATTTGTGCTTAAATTACAACACATAATAGCAACTGTTTCGTATTCTCTGTTTAATTATTCAAAAATAAATAAACAGACTCATAAATCAGCTATTTAAAGAATTAGCAAAATAGGCTGATTGCACTCTTAAGTGTACAAGATCCACTTGTACCAGATTTTCTAGATACAACTTTATCAGCTTTTTTTGATTGCATTTTTTGCAACTCTAGAATCTTCTTTGACATAAAGCATCCTCCTTTCAAAATATTTATAATAAATCACACATCAGAAATAAATATTTATCTGACATATGAAGTATTATACCTAAGTAATTATTGTTTAATTGTTGGAATCCACGTGTCTGTAGTATTGTTTAAGATGTCATATAGTAATAATAAAATACCAGATGTACCAGAAAAAACATCATTGGAGAATTTATAGGAAAATTCTCCAGGAACTAAAATTTCATTATCATTATAGGATAAAAACAATTCTAATAAAGATAAAGATTTATTTATTAAAGCTGTTTTATTATCTGTTGCGTATGTGGATAACAATATCATACTACCAACGCCTCTAAATAAACCGACTCCATAGAAATTTGTAGTATTAATATTTATTAGTATTTGTTCAAATTGATTATCATAATCATGAATGCCTAATTTTTGAAATTCTTTTATACAAATAGCTATACCAGTAGAACCACCTAACAAATATGGTGACAAGATTGAATTATATTCTGTGTATAAGGCACCATCAAATTTACATTTAGCAAGATCCTTTTTTATAGCAACATGAGCATAATTAATGTATGTGTCTCTATTTGTTAATTTATAAAGATTGATTAAAAAGTATGATATACTTGTCCATCCTGTTAACAAACCAATTGGAGAAAAATCATCTATAGGTTCTATTTCAAAATATTTATCTGTTAATTTTTGAATCATTTTTCTTCCGATGTCTTCAACTAAATATAAAATGTTTAAGTCGTTAGTTACTCTATAATATTCAATCAATGAAAGTCCTATTCCAGAAAGTCCTGATAATAGGGTAATATCAGGACTATTTAAATCTAGTTCATCAGTAACCTCTTTAAATAATTTATTTGCACTCTCTTTTAAATCAATATTATATAATATTGAGGCAATGCCTGCTTTTCCAGTAAACAATCCAAGGTCATTATATTTTTTAAAATCACAGAATTTATCAATCCAATCTAGTGATGAATCATTTAGTTTATTATATTTATACAATGTATAAATATTTCCAAAGGATCCATATAAAAAATTGTACATACCTAATTCGGTTTCGTATTGTCTAATATCTCCATGAAATAATTTTATAGAATTATAATTTGCATCTTGTTCAAGTGTATACAATAATGAATTTTTTATCTCCATAATTTTATTTATACTAATCTCTAAAATATTATTATTTTCTGTAAGGAGTTTGATATAGTCATCTCCAAAAGATAATAAGTTGGAACATTTATAGATGTACTCATAGAATTTATTAGAAATAGAGGGACTAAAAGTTTTTTTAATATGATTAAAATGATTTGCTATAATTGTTTTATTAATGCTGGATATTGGACCAATAGGTAAAAAGCAATACCAAGCAATGTTAATTAAAGCAATAATATCATTTTCTTCAGATGTCTTTGCTCTTTTATCCATAAATCCTGGAGTTCTTATATTTAGAGAGTTATCAGCGTTTGCATCAGATGCAACTTCTAAATCTATAATAGTGACTTCATCTTCATCATTTATTATTATATTATTTGGTTGTAAATCACCTATAGCAACATTTTTTGAGTGTATCTCATTTATTATGTCCAAAAGTTTATTAAGAATATTGATTATTCTATTAGCGTATGAATTTCTTGTTGTAGAATCAGCAATAAAAGGGAAATTAAGCCTTATCCAGTCATCTAAAACATAGCCATCAATATATTTTTCTACAAGGTAATTGTTTTCCCATTCTTTGAAAAACTCTATAGGCTCTACTACGCCTTTTACATCAAATAATTTTGAGAGATATTTAAACTCTCTGCTAATTCTTGTAAATGCATCAATATTTTCTCCATCTAGCCCGGCTGACAATCTGCCCTCTTTTATAATACATTTACTATGGTTATTAATGCTTTTAGCTAAGTACACACCTCCACCGTTGCTAAAGTGTATAACGTCAATAATTTCATACTTGTTTAAATTAGATAATTCTTCATCGTCAATAATATATTCATTTTCTATTTTTTGGATAAAAGATGGCTCTTTAATAAAATCAGGAAGTTTATAATAAGGGTCTCTATCATCTACAATTAGATTGCCTTCAGGCGTATAAATGTAATAATTATTTTGATCATTTACCTTCTTAATTGTTTTGAATCCACCATAACGAAAATACACGTTACCGTCCCTCCATCTTTTATCAGTTAGGATATATGGACCATTCTTAAATCCGAGTAAAGAGTTATGTAGAATATCTAACAAAATTATGAATTGTTCTTCAGAGTTAGGGTAGATAGTAATAAACTTTCCAGAAGAACTTCTATCAGCATATTTAACATTCTTAAACTTTAATTCACCATGAGTTCTTACAAATTTAAAAGAGACATTATAATTGAAACAAATTTTTGATACAATATTAAGTATATTTTGTGATTCTGATAATATCGCTGATATATGTATTTTCCATCCCTGAGTTAATAGATGGGGATATTTCATTCGAATTTCTTTCCAGTGAAAATCTTCACTATAATAAATATCAAACTTATCTGAATTATTCTTAAAAATTTCGGGTAGAGTAAAAGCTACATCGTTTACCGTGAATTTTGTATAGTATTTTTCGTCATCTAGTAGATATTCAAAATATCTTAAATCCATACAACGACCTCCTTAATACATATTAGTATTACTATTTACAGTATAACATGGTAATTAACAATATTCAAAAAAATGTTAATATCAAGAATTAAAGGGCATACATCTTGACATTTATTATTATACCTCATATAATATAGATATCAATATTATACGTCATATAGTATTGTGTTGATTAGTTGATAAACTTATAATTAGGTCATAGTTTATAAAAAGAAAGAACTAAAATTAAATAAATTTTAAAGCATTAACAAATATGGTTTTGTAATAAATGAAACGGAATAGTTTTGAAAGGAGATGATGCAATACAGATGTTTGAAATAGATACTCGAGTTTTAGAGCTATGTGTTTTAATAGCAATCGATAAAGAAGATACCTATGGGTACAAGTTGACCCAAGAGTTATCAGATGAATTTAATATTTCAGAATCTACCGTTTATCCAGTATTAAGAAGGTTGCAAAAATCCAATTATCTTGCAACATATAATAAATCCATAAATGGAAGAAATAGGCGATATTACACTTTAACGGATGATGGAAAAAAAGAATTGGAGAAGCAATTAGAAAGCTGGTCAAAGTATAAAAATACAGTAGATGATTTTATTATGAAAAGTAAGGAGGGTAGAGATGATTAGGAAATCTTTTTTACAAACTTTGGATAAAAAATTAAAGAAATTTGATAACAGAGAAAGAGAAGAGGCGATTCTATTTTACTCAGAGTTATTTGATGAAATGAATTTAGCGGATGAAGATCAAATACCAAATCAATATGATGTAAATAAAATTGCTAGGGATTTAAATTTATCTATGAAAATAGATAACTGGGAAGATGAAAATAGTTCGATTAAGAAAATTTTTAAAGGAATACCAATAATTACCTTAAGTATTTTATCACTACCAACAATTTTGGTGGGATTAATAGTATTCTTGGCTTTATTGTTTACAGCTATTTTTTTAATAGCTGCTACTTATTTCACGGTAATCTTATTTGTTATTGGAACAGTAAAAAATTTCTTTTTAGGTGGATTTTCGATAGCAAGTTTATGTTTGCTACTGGGAGTAATACTTTTAGTTATTTCAGCAACAGGAATATTGATTGAAATAATTAACCTAATTGGGAAATTAATAATAAAAAGAATCAAGGGAAAAAGCATCAATAGTTAGAAAGGGGTTTTAATATGAAAAAGAAATTATGGATTATCTTGGCATTAGGTATAGTTTTAACTCTTGTCGGATGCAATATGGGCGGAAAGCTAAATCTAAAATTATCTGAAGATGAATATTATATTGACAAAAATGGGTTAGATCCTGTAGTGGCATCTAGTTATACAGGAACAAAAGAATTTGAAAAAATCAAAGAATTACAAATTGATACAAATATTACAAATATAGAGTTAGTATCCAATACAAGTGAAAATTACAATGTAGAGATTGAAAATTTAAAATCAGACTATGTAAGTCCTATAGAGGTCGAAGAAAAAAATAGTGTAATTAGTATCTCTAACAAGCTATTAAAACAAAAACCAATAGGAATACTAGACGAAGAATCATCTAAATTGAAATTGGTAATTGAAGGACCTATCCAAAACATAGATAAGATTTCTATAAATGATAGAGTTGGTTCAATAAGTATTAAGAATGCAACGCTTAAGAATGTAGGAATTAAGGGTAATGCAATTGATGTTGATCTTACTGATTCAACGATTAACAAATTAAATTTTGATTTAGAATTATCAGATTTAAGTATGAGTTCTACAAATATTAGTGATAGTAAACTAAATTTAAATAAATCCCGAATCTTTGGAGAAAAAAATGAGTTTAAAGGAGACAATATATTGAATTTCTCTATTGTTGAAGGCGAACTTGGTTTAAAAAATTATGATGAGATATTTAATCAAAATACGCCCAATAAAATAAAATTAGAAGGTAAACTAAATAGATTTGAGTTTATCAATGAGAGGTGAAAAGATCATGAAATATATTAAAGCGGAGATTTTTAGAATTTTTCATACAAGAAATTATCTTAAATTTATCTTTGCTATTACATTGATATTACTAGGAAGTATGATTTATTCATCCATAGACTCTAATTCGGGAGAATATTTTGAATCTATGGAAACATTTTTAAAGATTGTTAGTATTATAATTTCAATTTTTTTCAGTGTAACTATTTTTAAGAAAAAAGATATAAAAGTAGAGCTACTATCAATGGGGCTTAGTAGAAAGCACATATTTGTATGTGACCTTATTACTTTACAAATTTTTACTCTTTTTTCTATAGTAATAATGGGAGGATTGATTTTATTATTCAGTTTATTAAAAAATCTAGTGGGATCTGAATCCATTGTAGGATTATATATCGGATTTGTCTATTTCTTGATTAGAATGATAGTATTGATGATAAATGTAAACAATGGTGTCATGGGATTAACTTATTTATTGAACAATGTGGCTCTAGGCATTGCAACTTCCTTTGTTATAATTCCATCAGTTTTTCAAATCGGAATGTATATGACTGAAGGAAAAATCTACGATGTATTTAATAACCTTCTTCTAATACAACCATTCAAGCTATTAGATTTAGGATTGGCAACAGAGCAAATTGGAAATAGCTTTATGAAGACAGCTGGTATTAGTTTTGTTTTTGTCTTTGTAATTTATCTAATAAGCGGATATGTAAGATTTAGTAGAAAAGAAATCAATTGAGGTGAATTATGGATGCTATAGTAAAAACAGATAATCTTTCAAAAAAATATAATGACAAATACGCTTTAAATAACTGTTCGCTAACAGTGAATAGAGGAGATATCTATGGTATAATTGGTAAAAATGGTGCTGGAAAATCAACACTGATGAAAATTCTCTGTGGAATTACCGAGAAAACTCAAGGTGATTATGAATTGTTTGGAGGGAAGAATCTTTCAGAAGGAAGAAAGAAAATTGGAGCAATTTTGGAAAATCCAACCTTGTTTGGTAATTTGACAGGTAAAGATAATTTGAGATATTTTGCCATTCAAAAAGGCATTACTAATGAGGACACTATAAAGAAAGCTTTAGAATTAGTTGGATTAAACTACGATGATGGTAAGGTAGTTAAAAACTATTCAGTTGGTATGAAGCAGAGATTAGCTATATCAGTATGTCTTTTGGGGGAACCAGAACTTCTAATTTTAGATGAACCTATTAATGGAATAGATCCTACCGGGATAGTAGAAATAAGAGACTTATTAAAAAGACTAAATGAAGAAAATGGAGTGACTATTATTATTTCTAGTCATGTACTTCCGGAGTTGGAAAACTTGGTAAATAAAATAGCGATTATTAATGACGGTCAAGTGATAGATAAATTAAGTTTGGATGATTTGCATAGCAGAGATTTTAATTATATAGAAATCTACACTTCAGATATTAATAGAACTGTAGAGATATTAAAGGAACAAGAAATCTCCAAAATTGATATTCAAAATGGCAGGATTCGAGTTAAAGAAAATATAGAAGACAGTTCAGAGGTTGTTAGTCTATTAGTTAATAATGGCATAAAAGTCTATGAAATTTTTAGAAAAGAAGAAACATTGGAAGAATTTTATTTAAGAAATATAAGCTAATTATTTTAGTAGGGGTATAAAGATGATAAAAATATTAAAAAAAAATATTAAAGAAACAATTATTCTTACATTGTTATCTAGTTTTTTTGTTTTAGCTAGTACGGTAGGTGCATTGTTAATAGCTAAAAGTCTTGATTTTTTATTAAAACAGAATTTTTATCAATTTTTATACTATATTTTATTGTCTTTTATTGCTTGGATATCAGGTTTATTCTCAAATTATATTCGTAGAATTAAAGAAGAGACTCTAACACAAAAAATTTGTACTGATCTGAGAAGTGCTGCTATTAAGAAGCTGGTTTTAGAATTTTCAAGTAATTCAAAACAAGATAAGTTCGTAAATTATGATGAATATGTAAATTTATGTACAAATGATATAGAAATAATTAGTGATGGGATAGGTTGTTTTTTTGAGTTGGTTTCAATACTTAGTGGAGTAATTTTTTCAAGTTTAGCATTGTTTAGTTTTCATTATATTATTGTGTTAACATCTATATTGTTAGGCTTAATTATTTTGGTGATACCTAAATTTTTTGATGATAAAATATCTGATGAAATCAACAATGTATCAGAAAAATATAAAGAGTTGCAATCAAATTCTTTTAATATGATAAATGGGAGTCATATACTAAATAATTATTCTTCATTGAGATTAATGTTAGGAGTAATAAAAAATCATTCAGTCTCCTTAGGAAATGATAAAATAACATTAGAAAAAAATTTATCTAAATTATGGATTTTGATAAATTTTTTGAATACATTTAGTCAAGTTTTATTAATTTTTATATCAGGATGGCTGGCTTATAGTAAAATTGTAAGCTATGGGATAATAATTTCAGTAGGGAATTTATCAAATCAATTATTTAATTCATTGCAATCATTTGGAGAAGTTTATTCTAAATATATTTTATCAAAATCTATATTAAGAAAATATGACTTAGATTTACAGGTGAAAAAGGTAGATAAAAGCGAGATGATATTTTCTGATAAAATTATAACTAGTAATCTATCTTATTCTTACAATAATAAAGAAAAAATTAATTTTCCAGACATATGTATTAAAAAAAATGGAAAATACATAGTTATAGGTGAGAGCGGAACAGGGGACAGTGATATAATGATGACAGATACAATAAATCCATTAAAATCAAAGTTTAAAGGCTTCCACAAAACTTTTAAACAAGACGATTTAGGATTAAGTCTGTCATCTTTTTTATTAAATTAACAAAAAAGAAAAGAAAACATAAGTAATAAGGATTGAAGAGAATATGATAATATTTAGAGTTTTTTTAAAAATCATATTGTTTCCTATTAGTATAGCGTTAAGTATCATCACTCTATTTTTAACGTTTGTATTAGGACTCAGCACAATATTTTTTAAACTGATTTCATTTATCGCTATTATGGGATTTTTAGGATCTGTTTATCATGGAGAAAAAGCACTTGCTATAGAGGCAATTATACTAGCATATCTTTTCAGTCCTTATGGTTTACCAGTGCTAGGATATTTTATTATAGAAGTGATAGAAGGGGTGAATGAAAGAATAAAAGTAATTTAAATATAAAAATAAATAGATTAAAACGATGAAAAAGAGATAGCAAAATCAAAGCTATCTCTTTTTATATGAAAAGAAAGGGGGTTATGATGAAAGAAATAGTTAAATTTGAATACTATTATGGCAATGAATCAGAACAATATTCATTTTTTAGGATTCCCAAAACTTTATTCACCGACTTAAATTTTAAAAAACTATCCGTAGAAGCAAAAATTCTTTATGGAATTCTACTCGATAGAATGAGCTTGTCAATTAAGAATAAATGGTTAGATGAAGAAAACAAGGTATACATCATCTATACCATAGAAGAAATTATGGAAGTATTAAACTGGGGGAGAAATAAGTCGGTCAAAGTAATGAAAGAAATTGAAGAAATAGGATTATTAGAAAAAAAGAGGTTAGGACTTGGAAAGCCAAATTTACTCTATGTAAAGAACTTTATTTACACAGAAAATAATAAAACTACAGAAGTTTCAAAAGCAAACCTCAAGAAGTTTAAAAAACAAACTTCAGGAAGTTTAGAAAACAAACCTCAAGAAGTTTCAAAAGAGGACTCTAATAATACTAATATTAATAATACTGAAACTAATAATACTGATTTTAATAATACCACCCCCATATCCCCCTTAGAAAAGCTAGGAGAAAAATCAAAAAAAACTTTGGAGGAGGAAGAATTAAAAGAAACTATAAAAAAGAATATATCTTATGAAACCTTTGAAAAAGTAAGAATAGAAGAAAAGAAGCAAGTAGATGTAATGATAAATGTACTTGTAAAAGCCTTAACTAGCTTTACAAACATTAAAATAGGAGGGAGGCATATATCCAATGAAAATTTTAAAGAAAGATTTCTAAGTCTTAAGTATAAACACATAGACTATGTTTTGAAATACCTAAGAGAAAATGCTCCAAAGGATATTAGAAACATTAATGCTTATCTACTGACTCTCTTATACAATGCAGATGAAAGTATTAGAAACATAGAAGTCATAAAGAGAGAAGATCAGAAAAGAGAAAACTATGACTATAGTAACGATGAGGATATATGGAGAGAAATTTTAAATACTTGATAGGAGAGGAGCATATGGAATTAATAAAAGAAATCCTAGAACAGAAAATAAAAAATGCAGAAACAAATAGTCCATCAAAAGATGAAGAAAATAGGAGTTATATAGATCAAGAAACAGGATTAAAATATTGTGCAAAATGTAAAACACCAATTGAAAAAGAAATAGACTTCTTTGGAGAAATAAAAAAAGTTGGTATTTTATGTCAATGTAAAAAAGAAAGACAAAAATTAGAGGAAGAAAAAAGAAAAGAAAATAAAAGGCTTTTAAAAATTGAACACTTAAAAAAAGAGTGTTTTTCTGATCCTATCTTATTAAATTGGAATTTTAAAAATATGGACAAAGATAGTGAGCATGAAAAAGTAGCAAAAAATTATGTGGAAAAATTTGATGAAATATATGAAAATAATATAGGATTAATTCTCATAGGGAATGTGGGATGTGGAAAAACATATCTTGCAAGTGCTATAGCAAATGCTTTACTAGAAAAAGAAATATCAGTCAAAATGACAAATTTTTCAGTAATTTTAAATGATATGACTAACTTTGAGATTGATAAGAGTAAGTATATAGATAACCTAAATCATAAGAAACTATTAATTATTGATGATTTTGGAATGGAAAGAGATACAGATTTTGCAGCTGAGCATATCTTTAACATAATAGATAGTAGATATAGAAGTGGGAAACCTCTAATTATAACAACAAACTTAAATATATCAGCTTTAACTAATCCTGAAACTATAAAAGATAAAAGAATTTACTCAAGGATACTTGAAATATGCAGTCCCATTATATTTACAGGAGAAAATAGAAGAATAGAAAAAATGAAGGAGAAATCAAAATTAGCCTATGAAATATTAAAAAAAGAATGAAAGTAGGTGAGTGAATGCAAAATGATGATATAAATAGCAGAACAATAGCCATAGTAAAAAAAGCGGGGATAGTTACAGCCAAGCAAGTTATAAATTTGATGAAGAAAATATTAGAAATAAATAAACATAAAGCGCAGACAGAACAGTCAAGACCCTTAGAAAAATTTAAAAAAGTAAAAGTAAAAGATCTTGTAAAAAAAGGTAAAGTAGAAACCTTAGAATTAAATGACATAGACTTAAAAGCATTGAAAAAAGAATTAAAAAGATATGGGGTGAAATTTTCCATAAAGAAAGATTTAGAAAATGGAAACAACATTATCTTTTTTCAAGCAAAAGATATAAAAGTGATGGAACAAGCTTTTAAAAAGACAGTCCAGAAATTTACTAAAGATAAGTCAAGAAAAAGAAAATCTGTAATAGAAAGGCTTAATAACTTCAAGGATAAAGTCAAAGATACTATTGACAGAGATAAGGTTAAACATAAGCATCAGGAACAAAGTTTATAATAAAAGCACTTAGATATATAATATATATGATGAGAAGGCATGAATAGCTTTATTGTTGAATACTATGAAAAAGAAGATGGAATCATCCAGTAGAAGAATTTCTCTTATCTATAGATAAAAAATGAGAACAGAAGCATTAGGGAAAAAACTAAAAAATACCTTTGAAAGTAAAATATAAGTATAATGGTGGTTTAAAATGACAAATAAAAGAATATGTCCCATATGTAACTCAAAGATGAAGCAACAGTTTATAGGTCTATTACATTGCAAGTGTGGTATAAGCTATCATAGAGATTTAGGATATTTTAAAAGAAATGAGAATATGATTTTTGTCTTGGAAAGAAAAAAGATAGGTAAAAAAATAAAACAAGTTCCAGTAATAATATATAAAAAAGATAAATAAGATACTAATGGGTAGAGAAATCTACTCTTTTTTATGGAGAGGAAGTGATTAATTCGAAAATACTAAATGAAATAATAAAAGATATAAAAAATGTTTTTAAGATAAGAGATAAGAAGAAATTTGTATTAGAAAATCTTCCTTACCTCTTATTTTTTTATATAGGAAATATCTTTGCAAGCCATGTCAACTCTTATGTAGGAGGAGATATAATAGATAGAATTCTAGTAGCTTTTAGTCAAATAGATACTTTAAAATATATTCCATCATTAAAAATAAAAAACTTTATACCCAGTCTAATTCTATCAGTAGTTATTAAGTTAATCCTTATACAGAAAAAGAAAAATGCAAAAAAGTTTAGAGAGGGCAGAGAATATGGATCGGCAAGATGGGGAAATGAAAAAGACATTGAGCCATACATTGACAAGAAGTTTGAAAACAATGTGCTACTAACTCAAACTGAAAGACTTACCATGAACAATAGACCTAAAAATCCAAAATATGCGAGAAATAAAAATGTAATGGTAATTGGAGGTTCTGGTAGTGGTAAAACAAGGTTTTTTGTAAAGCCAAATCTCATGCAAATGCACTCTTCATATGTAGTAACCGATCCAAAAGGAACATTAGTCTTGGAATGTGGGAAAATGTTGGAAAGAAATGGATATGAGATAAAAATACTAAACACAATAAACTTTAAAAAATCCATGAGATATAATCCCTTTGCATACTTGAAAAGTGAAAAAGATATTTTGAAATTAGTACAAACAATAATTGCAAATACTAAGGGAGAAGGAGAAAAATCAACTGAGGATTTTTGGGTGAAAGCTGAAAAACTCTATTACACAGCACTTATAGGATATATCTGGTATGAAGCTCCTAAAGAAGAACAGAACTTTACAACTTTACTTGCTATGATAGATGCAAGTGAGGTAAGAGAAGAAGATGAAAATTTTAAAAATGCAGTAGACTATATGTTTGAAGCATTAGAAAAAGAAAAGCCAAATCATTTCGCAGTAAAACAATACAAGAAATACAAACTTGCAGCAGGAAAAACTGCCAAATCAATCCTTATATCCTGTGGAGCAAGGCTTGCTCCATTTGATATCGAAGAACTAAGGGACTTAATGAAAGAAGATGAACTGGAGCTTGATACACTTGGAGAAAAGAAAACAGCTTTATTCGTAATAATATCGGATACAGATGATACATTTAACTTTGTAGTATCAATAATGTACTCACAATTATTTAATCTATTATGTGATAAAGCAGATGATGAATATGGCGGAAGACTTCCTGTTCATGTGAGATGCCTACTTGATGAATTCGCAAATATCGGCTTAATTCCTAAATTTGAAAAGCTGATAGCAACTATTAGAAGTAGAGAAATATCAGCTTGTATAATATTACAGGCACAATCACAACTAAAAAGTATCTATAAAGATAATGCCGATACCATAGTTGGCAATTGTGATTCTACATTATTTTTAGGGGGCAAAGAAAGAACAACATTAAAAGAATTATCTGAAAGCCTAGGCAAAGAAACCATAGACCTATATAACACATCAGAAACAAGATCAAATCAAAAGAGTTTTGGTTTAAACTATCAAAAAACTGGAAAAGAATTAATGAGTCAAGATGAAATAACTGTAATGGATGGTGGGAAATGTATCTACCAATTAAGAGGAGTTAGACCATTTCTTTCAGATAAATTTGACATAACCAAACATAAGAATTATAAGTTCCTTGAAGATTATGATAAGAGAAATATATTTGACATAGAGAAATACCTGCAGAGAAAAGATGAGGTTAAGTTAAAAGAGAGTATGGTAGTTGAAATATTAGATGAATAAATTTAAAATTAGAAGTAAGATAGATATTTAGGAAAGATTAAAAGAAATTACTTGACAAAAAATATTTTATAGCATATAATAATGTCAACAGTACCCGACACGCCTCTTAACAATGCGGACCAAGTCGGGTCATTTGATTTTAGGAGAAAAAATGAAAAAAATTCATCAAGAACCGATTAGTATAGAAAATCAAGTAAAAAACTTAATAGACTTAGGACTTTTAGTAGAAGATAAAACTTATGCTAAGAAAATTCTTGGAAGAATATCCTATTACAGGCTGATTAAAGCTTATAGTATCACATTAAAAAAAGATGGAAGATATATATCAGGAATAAGTTTTGAAGATATTGTAAGTTTATATAAATTTGATAGAGAACTTAGACAGCTTATATTTGAAACAATAGAGCATATTGAAGTTTCTTTAAGAGCAGTTATCACAAACTATTTTTCTTTAAGATATGGGAACTTTTCATATAAAGATATGAATAATTTTGAGAAACAAAAGGAACAAGAAAGGGTACTAGAAGAATTAGCAAGGGAAGTTAAAAGAAATAGACGCTCACCATTTATAAAAAACTTTAAAGACAATTATGAAGGTGGAGAAATTCCACTCTATGCAGTGATAGAAGTAGCAAGTTTTGGAACTTTATCTAAAATGTATAAGAATATGAAAAATGAAGATAAAAGTAAAATTGCAAAAGTCTTTCATACAGACTACCATTACTTTGAATCTTGGATAGAAAATTTTGCCTATATAAGAAATATATGTGCCCATTATGGCAGGCTATATGGAGCAAAGCTTACAAAATCACCAAAGCTATATAAAGAATATTTAAAAAATAATATTTCAAACAATACAATATTTGCTACATTAGTTAATCTTAAAATAGTTTCTGAAGAAGAAAATTACAAAAATTTTTATCATGATCTAATAGCACTAATAGCAAGATATGAAAATATTGAATTAAGACATGTTGGCTTTATAGAAAACTGGAAAGAATTACTAAAACCATAAAATTAAATAGAGAAATTTACACCGAAAAAAACATTTCGGTGTTTTTTTATGCCCAAAGGAGGAAGAATGAAATATATACGAGATGAGCCGAAAAAATAAGATACAGAGAAAAATGAAATATTAATTAATTAGAAGTAGAAGCGATAGAGAAAACTATCGCTTTTTTTATGGAATAAAGGAGATAGAACAAATGGAAAGAGAAATGCTAAATATTAATGGAAATCTAGTAGGAGAAATAAAAACAACTGCAATAGATACAAAGGAAGGAGAAAAAGAAGTAGCTAACTTCACAATAGTTAGAAAGAACAAAGAAGAAGGAAAGGTTAAGAAAGAATATATCTACTGTAATCTCTACGGAGAAAAGGCAAAAAGTGTGAAGGAATTTAAAAGTGGAGAATACATCCATATTTTTGGATATTTTAAGGAAACAAAAAAAGAAGACAAGACATTTAAAAATTTTATCGTAAAGCACATAAATAAAATTAAAAAAGAAGAAAAAGAGGAGGAAATATAAATGGAATTTTTTACACAAGCAGTAAATGTATTAAAAATATTAGTTACAGCAATTGGTGCAGGGCTTGGAGCATGGGGTGTTATCAACCTGATGGAAGGTTATGGGAATGACAACCGTGCGACACGTTCATAAGTGAAAAGCTTATGCACTAAGTCGAAGGACTGAAAGTTCAAAACTTAGGAGAACTGGCAATCTGATAGGTAGAATGACGGGGTAACGCCCTGAAATGCCTACACTGATACTCCGATTGGCAATGAATATTAGACTATTTCATTGTCAAAAGCTCGGTGAAGTCGGCAGAGAGTAGCCGTAAGACTGATATTAACATCAGACACGAAAGCTGTTCAGAGGTGGACGGTGCTACCTATATGTCGGGTGTCGAATACGCATGGTGAGAATGTGTATACCAAAGCACTGACGTACTTCCGAATGTAAGGGTCTAAACGTTTGAATTTGCCTAACGGCAATTCCCATCAAAGATGGGGTGTTTGTGGATGAGTAAGAATGGTTGTTATGAAAATCCATATATCGTTACAGGCGATATGGTGAAAACTAAACACAGGCTTAGAGGAAGAACCTAAACGTATTCAAAGATAAGATTGTCGGAACGTGGTAAGCCAAGAGCATGGAAGCAGTCTAATGCTAATGAAGTGTTGAATGGGAAAATGACTGTAAAAAACAGCATATAACCATTCTTTATCTCGGTGAAAGTGGTGGCACAGTACCTATGAAGCGAAAATAATAAGTTCGTGGAGGGATAGCCACCAGTCACAGGAAAGTACAAGAACTGAAATTAAGACAAACACAGCTTCGAGTATGACAAAGAAAATCAAATCCGAAAGGAGATGGTGACTGTGTCCACTTCGAAACAAACACTGAAACAAAACAAAATCCGTTATACGGAATACTATGACTTGCAAAAAGTCCTTGATGATTTATATGAAGATAGCGGTAATAATAAAGTATTTTCAAATTTAATGGAGTTGATAACTTCAAGAGAAAATATTAAACTTGCCTATCGTAGTATAAAAGGGAACAAAGGAAGTCATACGGCTGGGGTAGATGGCAGAACAATAAAACATCTATCAAGGCTAAATGAAGAAGAATACATTTCTCTCATACAAAAACAGTTTCATTGGTATAAGCCACGCCCTGTAAAGAGAGTGGAAATGCGAAAGCCTAATGGGAAAATTAGACCTTTAGGAATACCAACTATTGTAGATAGAATTGTACAACAATGTATCTTGCAAATATTAGAGCCGATATGTGAAGCCAAGTTTCATGACAGTTCCTATGGGTTTCGACCTAACAGGAGTACGGAACACGCTATTGCAGAATGTGCAAGACTAATGCAGATACAGCACTTACACTATGTAGTCGATATTGATATACAAGGATTTTTCGATAACGTATATCATGCAAAGCTCATAAGGCAGCTTTGGAATTTAGGAATCCATGACAAAAAGTTACTTTGTATAATTAAGGAAATGCTTAAAGCAGACATAGTTATGCCCGATAAAAAGGTAATTACACCAACAAAGGGAACACCACAAGGCGGAATATTATCACCGATACTATCTAATGTAGTCTTGAACGAATTAGATTGGTGGGTTTCATCTCAATGGCTGACAATGCCTACGCATTATCCATATAAACAGAGAACGAACAGTCAAGGAACAGAGATAAAAAGCCATACTTACAGAGCTTTAAGAACAAGCAACCTAAAAGAAATATACATTGTAAGGTATGCTGATGATTTTAAGATATTTTGCCGTAATTACTACGATGCAAAAAGAACCTATCAGGCAGTTACAAAATGGTTGCAAGACCGATTAAAACTAAATGTGAGTGAAGAAAAATCTAAAATAACAAATCTAAAACAAAGGTATTCGGAGTTCTTAGGATTTAAGCTTAAGGTTAAACCAAAAGGCAAAAAGTTTGTTGTACAGTCGCATATAAGTGATAAGGCACTGAAAAATGCAAAAGAAAATATTTCTAAATGTGTTGCGGATATAAAAAGACCTGCAAACGAAAAGGAACAGTACAAAGCAATAGCCAAGTATAATGCCACTGTTTCAGGCTTGCATAATTACTACCAAATAGCAACAAATGTAAGTTTGGACTTTGCTAAAATAGCCTTTCACATTAAAAAGCAGATGAACAACAGACTTGATATTAAAACCAGTGGAACGCTAAACAAAGGATTTATCAAAGAAAAATATGGAAAAAGTAAACAGCTTCGCTTCCTTAATGGACATCCGCTAATTCCAGTTGGATATATTAGGACAAAGGACGCAAAACACAAGAAAAAGGTTGTAAATAAATACACTGTAAAGGGCAGAGCTTTTATTCATAAAAATCTGCAAATTGATGTAGATACACTTGTTTGGTTGATGAGACATCCTGTACTTGATAAGAGTATAGAGTTTGCAGACAACAGAATCTCGCTCTTTGCAGCTCAATATGGCAGATGTGGGGTAACAGGTGTAAAACTTACACCAAACGATATACATTGCCATCACAAGATATCGCTTGAACAAGGCGGTACAGACAGTTATAGCAACTTAATTCTTGTTACAGAAGCAGTTCATATACTTATCCATGCAACAAAAGAAGATACAATCCAAAAATATATAAAAGAGCTTGGCTTAACGGTCAAGCAGATCGAGAAATGTAATAAGCTTAGAAAAATGGCAGGATTGCCACTAATTTAGAAAAAAATAATTTGTTACGAAGTGTGTAAGTCTTAGTTAAAACGTGAAAATCTTTCTTGTGATGGAACGCCGTGTGCGGTGAAAGTCGCATGCACGGTGTGAAGTGGGGGAAAATCCGGAGATAACATCAAAGGATTACCTATCACTATCTGGTGCTAAATCTCAAGGCATTAAGCAGCTTATGGCTGGAGGGGGAATTGTACTCATAGGTTTAAAACTAATACCGCTATTAGCAAACGTGTTAAAATAAAATGTTTAATATAGTAGATAAGATCAAAGAGTTTTTTTCGGAGATACTTATTGATATGATCAAGGAAAATTTAAGCGGAATGCTCCTTGATATAAATGATAAAGTATCAACGATAGCAAATGAGGTAGGAAAGACTCCGAGTGGATGGAACTCGGAGGTTTTCCACTTCATAAAGTCTATTTCAGAAAATGTTATACTTCCCATAGCAGGTCTTATCATAACGGCTGTACTATGTATTGAATTAATTCAAATGGTAATGAACAAAAATAATATGCATGACACAGATACCTTTGATTTTTTTAAATATATGATAAAAATGTGGATAGCAGTATGGCTTGTATCTCATGCTTTTGACTTTTCTATGGCAGTATTTGATGTGGCACAGAATTTAATAGGAAAGGCAGCAGGTGTGGCAAATGCTAGTGCAAAAGTTTCTCCGGGTGATATAGCTAATATGGTAGATAGCCTAAAAGGAGAGTCAATAGGAAAATTAATGACTATAGTACTAGAGACATCAATTGTAAAGATGATAATTCAAGGGATATCAATACTCATTACAGTTATTCTATACGGCAGGATGATAGAAATATATATTTATACTTCAGTTTGCGCCATACCTTTTGCCACAATGGGTAATAAAGAATGGGGAAGTATTGGAACAAACTATATAAGAGGGCTCTTCGCACTTGGCTTGCAAGGTTTATTCTTACTTATATGCGTAGGAATTTATGCCGTACTTGTTAAGACTTTAAATATATCAGACATACACAAAAGTATTTTTGAATTACTAGGATACACCTTAATACTTGGTATAACTATGATGAAATCAGGAAGTATTGCAAAATCAATTTTAAATGCTCATTAATAAAAAAGGAGAAGATGATGAAAATTAGAAGAAAAAAGGACAAAAAAATTAATTTAAAAACACTTGGAACAATAGGACTCCCAATACTTTTAATAGGGGGATATATTACAAGAGAAATACAAAATAGAATGATTATAAGAAAAACATCGGAAGTTTTAGATAATAGAGAAGAAACGAATGAAAAAGTCTTAGAAATAGCAGTGAATATGGGAAAATCATTAGAAGATCTGAACAGAGAAGACATATATGGCTTATACTTAGAGGGTTTAGAATAATGGCTTATGTAAATGTCCCAAAGGACTTAACAAAAGTAAAAACAAAGGTAGCTCTAAATCTAACAAAAAGACAATTAATTGGATTTACAATTGCAGGTCTAATAGGTTTTCCAGTATATTTAATGGTAAAAAAAGTGCTGCCTAATGACCTATCTATGTTAATTATGATAGGTGTGTCTTTTCCTATAATATTTGCAACTCTTTATGAAAAGGACGGGATCTATTTTGAAAAATATTTAAAGTATATTATAGATAAGAAAAGACAGACAAGTATAAGGATATACAAGACAGAATGTATTTATGATATAAAGAAACAAAGAAAGGAAAGGAGTAAATGAATCAAATACAGAAAAAACAACAGAAAAAATTAAATCAAGAAAAAAGAAATTTAAAAAAACAAAAAGAAGATTTAAAAAGCATTAGTATAAGTCAAAAAAAGATGAAAAAAGCAAATATTTCTAAAGAAAAAGGAAAGCCCAAAAAGAAGCTTTCCTTTTTTGGTGGGAAGAAGAAAAAGAGCGTTCAAGAAACAATCCCTTATTTAAGAATGTTGAGAAATGGGATTTGCCAAGTTGAGAAGAACAAATTTAATAAAATGATACGTTTTTTAGATATTAACTACCAGCTTTCAACAGAAGAAGATAAGGAAAGCATATTTAATGAATTTTCAAGTTTTTTAAACTATTTTGATCCAAGTGTTGATATAGAACTTTCATATATTAATCGCATAGGAAAAAATGAAGAAGTAGAAAAAAACATCAATGTTCCGGATAGAAACGATTCATATAATGAAATACGAAAAGAGTACAGGGAAATGCTAAAAAATCAGAGTCAAAAAGGAAATAATGGACTTACTAAATATATGTATATCACCTTTAGCTTACAAGCACAAGATTTAAAAGAGGCAACTACAAGACTTGAAAGAATGGAAATGGATATATTAAATAACTTTAAGCAGATGGGAGTAAAAGCTTATGTATTAAGTGGATATGAAAGGTTAAAGGTTATTCACGATATATTAAATCCAAATAAGAATTTTGTTTTTTCCTTTGAAGACCTAAAATATAGTGGACTATCTACGAAGGATTATATAGTACCAGCATCATTTAACTTTTCATCTCACAATCAATTTAAAATTGGAGAATACTTTGGAGAAGTAAACTTTCTGCAAATTCTAGCACCTGAATTATCAGATAGATTATTATCAGAATTTTTAGGGGTTGAAGAAAATATGATTGTAACATTTCATATAAATTCCATTGATCAAACAGAAGCTATAAAGATGATTAAAAGAAAAATAACGGACTTGGATAAAATGAAAATTGAAGAAAATAAGAAGGCTATAAGATCAGGATATGATATTGATATTCTTCCAAGCGATTTAATTACCTATGGTAATGATGCTAAGAAACTATTGGTAGAACTTCAAAATCATAATGAGAGAATGTTTGTCATAACTATTTTGTTTACAAATATGGAAAAAAGTAGAAAGAAATTGAGTAATATAATCTTTCAACTAAATTCAATAGCAGGTAGGCATAATTGTGTATTGAAAAATCTTAACTATAGACAGGAACAAGGACTAATTTCCTCCCTACCACTTGGGAAAAATGAAATCGAAATAAAAAGAGGACTTACAACTAGCTCTACAGCAGTCTTTATTCCTTTTACAACAGAAGAGTTGTGCTTAGAAGGAGAGAGCTTATACTACGGCTTAAATGCTTTAAGTCGTAACATCATTATGACAGATAGAAAGCTTTTAAAGAATCCAAACGGTTTAATACTTGGAACGCCTGGTAGCGGTAAATCTTTTTCAGCTAAAAGAGAAATTACCAATGCTTTTTTAATCACACAAGATGACATCATTATCTGTGATCCTGAAGGTGAGTATGGAAATTTAACTAAGGCATTAGGTGGAGAAGTTATAAAAATATCGCCAACAAGTAAGGATTATATAAACCCGTTGGATATAAATGTAGACTATGCCGATGAAGACAATCCCTTATCTTTAAAGTCTGACTTTATTCTTTCACTGTTTGAACTTGTAGTAGGAAAGGAAGGATTAAGTGCAGAAGAAACTTCAGTAATTGATAGATGTCTTCCAATATTATATAAGGATTACTTCGACAATCCCATTCCTGAAAATATGCCAATTTTAGAAGATTTATATAATTTACTTTTAAAACAAGAAGAAAATGTAGGGAAAAAATTAGCGGTAGAAATGGAAATTTATGTCAAAGGTAGTCTTAATGTATTTAACCATAGGACTAATGTAGATACAGGAAATAGAATTCTTTGTTATGACATTAAGGAATTAGGAAAGCAACTTAGAAAAATAGGTATGTTAATTGTTCAAGATCAAGTGTGGAATAGAGTAACTATTAATAGAAATAAGAAGGAAACCAGATATTACTGTGACGAATTCCATTTGCTTTTAAGAGAAGAACAAACAGCCTCATATTCCATAGAAATTTGGAAGAGATTTAGAAAATGGGGAGGTATTCCAACAGGTTTAACTCAAAATGTAAAGGACCTTTTAGCCAGTCCTGAAATAGAAAATATATTTGATAACACAGATTTTATCTTAATGCTTAATCAAGCTAGTGGTGATAGGGAAATTTTAGCTAACAAGTTAAATATATCTCTTTATCAGTTATCCTACGTAACAAATTCCAATGAGGGAGAGGGATTACTATTCTACGGAAACACAATAGTACCTTTTGTAGATAGATTCCCTAAAGATACAAAATTGTATAAGTTAATGACAACTAAACCAGAAGAATTAAAGGAAGGGATAGAAATTGATAGACAGAGAGAAGTTAAAAACTAACTATATTATTAATTTAGATGCAATTTCTGCTCTAAAGGAATTTCCAGATAAAACATTTGATTGCTGTATTACATCTCCTCCATATTATGGACTTAGAGATTATAAAGCAGAAGGACAAATTGGAAGAGAAGAAAGTCCGGAGGAATATTTAAATAAATTAATTGAAGTCTTTAGAGAAGTAAAAAGAGTATTAAAAAAAGAAGGAACACTTTGGGTAGTTATTGGAGATTCTTATGCAGGTACAAGAAGCAAAAAAGAATATAAAGATCCTAAAAACATAGAAGGAAGAAGTGATCAAAAAGAGTCTATTACAGAAAAACTCAGTGGCTACAAGGCAAAAGACTTAATGGGGATACCTTGGCAACTAGCTTTAAAATTAAGAGAGGACGGTTGGTATTTGCGAAGCGATATTATTCGGCATAAGGAAAATGCCATGCCTGAGTCTTGTAGAGATAGACCATCAAGGTCTTATGAACATATCTTCCTACTATCAAAAGCAAGAAAGTATTTCTATAACTTTGACGCTATGAAAGAACCAATTAAAGAAATAAGCAAGAAAAGATATATGAGGGCAAGAGGAAAAAATAATAAGTATTTACAAGAAGGTACAGGAGCTAAAAGACAGAGCATAAATGAAGCAAGAGAGTATGGAGAATATATAGGAGATAATGTCCCTAAGTTTAGAAACAATAGAGATATTTGGACTATTAACACCAGTGCATTTAAAGGAAAACACTATGCGGTATTTCCACCAAAACTGGTAGAACTTTGTATAAAAGCAGGATGTCCTAAAAAAGGCTTGATTCTTGATCCCTTTATGGGTTCAGGAACTGTTGGAATGGTAGCTATTAGGATGGACAGAGAATATATTGGAATCGACATAAACAAAGATTACTGTCAAATAGCTAAAGAAAGGATTGAGAAAAATATGAAATAGGAGGTGTATATGAAAAAGAAAGGGAAAGTAAACCCAAGAGATGTACCAAAGACCAAGCTTATATCAGAAAAGAAAGAAGAAAGTAATGAAAAATTCAGTAATACAGAGAGACCATCAGATTTTTCAAAAAAAGAAATAAATAAAGTAAAAAGCAGGAACAACATAGACAATAATGTTGAAAACTCTAAATATTACTCAGATCATTTGCAAGAAAATAGTCAGGATTTATTCAAAGAAAAAGAAAATCCAAATAGAGAAAGAAGACAAAGAAAAATCCATGAGGGAAAATTTGCAGAAGCCTCCTATCATAATGAATATCAGCCGGAATATTCGCAACGGCACCATAGAAAAATGGAAGAAAATGAGGAAAGTAGATATGGTGAATATTACGGGCAAGAAACAGAATACAGGCTAAGTAATTTTAAAGAAGATTTTAATGATGGAGTAATTTCAAATAACTCTAATATAAAAAGTAGCATTTCTCCTCAAAAAAATTGCAAGGGGAATAGTAATTTAAAATGGAAGAAAAACGTTGAGAGTGAAAGTTTTAATGATGTGCCAGAGAAAAAAATAAGGAGATTTAGAAAAGAAGATAAGAATTTTAATAGAGAGGTAAGTTCAACATATGATCCATTATCACAGGACTCAGATAATGATGGTGTCATAGATCGCTATGACATTAACTTTAGTGATAGCAATGTATCCTATAGGGATACAAGAGATGACTATAAGTATTTACCATCTTCTGATGTGCAAAGAAAAAATTGGGATGGTTATTCTATTCTTGGTAAGAAAGGGAAAGAAAGCTTTCAAAAAAACACCTTTAAAAAACTTTATCAATCTCAAAGTCAGTTTAAGGATAAAGGGGAAAAAGCAGAATTAAAATCTTTAAATGAGAAGTTTAGAAGAAAAGATCCATCATATAAGGCAAATGAAGAAGATAAAAAAATAATTAAAGACCTGAATACTAATAAAAAACAAAATAGCAAATATTTCAAAGGCAAAGTTAGAAATTTAGAAGAAAAAAATATGCTAATGGGTAGGGTTTCTAGTGGGAAATTTAGACAGGATAGCCTATCTGAAGGATTTAAAAGTGAATCTGAAAAAAATAAAGATAAATATAATATAAATAAAAAGAATCAAGAAAAAATAGGCACGAAAAAAGAAATCTTCAAACAGGAAAAAAACGTAATAAAAAATGAGAATCTTGAAGTAGATGAACTTGATTTAAATCATAGTGGAATTTCTAATAAAAACAAGGTAAAGAAAAGACAAATAAAAGACGCTTTTGATAATACTATAAAGAAAAGCAACTTTGATCCAAAGAAAGAATACACCAGGACAAAAAAAGAAGTACAGGATTCTAAAAATGTATCTGAAAAAAATAAGGTAGATACAAAAAATAAAACTAAATTCCATTCTAAAAAAGATAACAAAAGTGAAAAAGATAAGTTTTATAAAAAGGAAGATAAAATATCAAAACTATATGAGAAAAAGAATAAAAAAGAAAAAGAGTTAATTAAGGATAAGAAAAAGTCAAAAAAAGCGGGTTTAGAAAAACCTATTACTTTTGCGAGTGCTATGACGGCAAACTATCTATATAGTGGGAAAGATGATAATGCAGGCGTTAACGCTGCTTATAAGCTTAGTAGAACTACCGAAGTTGTAGGTAGAGAAATTAGCCATTTTAGAAGAAAAAAACCTTTAAAAACTCAAAGGAAAATAAAATCTTTAGAAGGAAAAATTTATAAGAAAGAAAGTAAACTCCTCTTTCAAAGAAATTTTGAAGAATTGAAGAAGACTAAAGCTTATCAAAACTCTAATAAATTGAATCGATTTTTTATGAAAAAGAAGTTTCAGAGAGATTTTAGGAAGAAACACGGGGAAGGTTTAGTAAATAGAATAAAGAAATCTTTCGCTAATATTGGAAAGAAAACATTGGAAGTTTTAAAAAACAAAGGATATAAGCAAATTTTAATTGCCCTTTGTATTTTAGGACTTTTTTTTATGCTATTTCAAGGAATTAGCAATGTTGGCAGTCTTACTTCAGGATTAACAAGTAATGTTATAGCTACAAGCTATCTATCAAAAGAAGAAGTTTTAATGGATATTAATAATGAATTTACAAGTTATGAATATGCATTACAAGATGAAATAGATAGTATTAAAGAAAATTATCCAAATTATGATGAATATCATATAAAAGGAGATTCTGTTGGTCATGATCTACACGAGCTTTTTAGCTATTTAACAGCAAGATATGGAGAGATTAAGTCAGCTGAAGCGATACAAAAGGAATTAAAAAAACTATTTAATCAAATGTATGAGAAAAAATATACTTCAAAGTCTATTACAAAATATGACAGTGAAGGAAATCCATATACCTATAGAATTCTAACATTAACTATAAAAAAGAAAAGTATTGATGAAATAGCAAGAGAAGAATTTGCAAACTATGAAACAAATATGGCTCATTATTTAGCATTACTTGATAGTCAGGGAAATATGAGTGGATATTTTGGATCAAGCTATGGGAACTTGGGAGAGATTATAGACAATCCAAACTTTGGAAATCCCGGTCTTGCTTTTGATTCTGAAACTGCCAAAGCCTTATTTAATGAAGCAGAAAAACATATAGGCAAAAGATATGTGTTTGGAGCAAGTGGACCATCTAACTTTGACTGTTCAGGTTTTGTATGTTGGTCATTTACAAAGTCTGGTGTAAAGAGAATGCCAAGAACTACAGCTTGGCTTATTTATAAAAACTATTGTAATCCAATATCTCCAAGCGAGGCAAAACCTGGGGATATTATTTTCTTTAAAGGCACATATAATTCGGGTACGCCAATTTCTCACGTAGGGATATATGCCGGAAATGGAATGATGCTCCATGCAGGAGATCCTATCCAATATGCCAGTATAAACTCAAGGTATTGGAAAAATCACTTTTATTCCTTTGGTAGACCAAAATAAGGGGGAAGGAGTAAAAATCTATGAATAAAAAATTAATTAGAAACATAGAAAAACAGAAGAATTTAAGAAAGAAAAAAGAAGAAATTGAAATAGAACTTCAGTTATTAGCAGAGGAACAAGAAGAAATAGAAAATTTAGAGGTCATCAAGGAATTTCGAAGTCAAAAAATATCTCTTGATGAATTTTTATTTATTATTAGAAAAAATAAGGAAGAAGAAAATAGAGAAAGACAAGAACTTAAAAGAAAAGATACAAATGAAAGTGAGGAAAATTTATGAAAAAAATAACCAGTGGAATTTTAGCTGTGATGATGCTACTTGTAAGTTTAGTGAATATATTGGCTGTAAGTCCTGTATATGCAAGTACAGATTATAAGGTAGAGTGGACGGAAGATGATTTTATGTATTCCTCTGAGGGAAATATAATTGCCTTCAGTGATAAAGGCTTAGAAAAGAAAGAGAAGACAAATATTCTAGTATTTCCTGAAGGAACGAAGTCTATAAATGGAAATTATTCTTTAAGTCATTCAAACGATGAACTAAGATTTAAAAGAGAATTTGGACGTGGCAAACATTGGGATAAAGTAATTATTCCTGATTCTGTTAAGCATTTAGGTTATGCTGCCTTTTACGAAGCAAGTATAGACGAGGTAAAACTATCAAATAGTCTAACTTATCTTGGTGGTTTAGCATTCTTCAATTGTGGACTTAGAGAAGTAACTTTACCTGATACTTTGGTAAATATTGAACATAATGCTTTTGAAAGAAATAACCTTCAAGAAATAACTATACCGAAGTCTGTGAAGACAATTGAACAGTATGCTTTTTCAAGAAATAAATTGCACACTGTAAAAGTTTTAGGCAATCCAAATATTAACAGTAAGGGAGTATTCCATAATCAAGAAGTTGAGTATAGACCAAAACAAAATCCATTTTACGAAAATCATTTTGGTTTCAACGGAAATCAAGGATTCAAATCTATTCCTAATGGATTAAGGTTTGAAAATGGAGAATTTGTCTTTGATAAGAACGTAGATAGTGTAGAACTTGAATTTGATTATAACAATGATTTGTATCAAGGAAAGATGACTATATACAATCCAAATAAATATTCCATTGATACTCAAACAGATTTAACAGGGCAAGATATTGATGAAAAGGACAATAAGATTGATGATTTAACTAAAAATATTAAGGACTTGGAAAATCAGATCAAAGACTTAAATGATAAGAAACAAGAAGACCAAACAAAGATAGATGAATTAAAGGAAAAGTTAGAATCTTGCAAAGATAATGGAGAGAAACTAAAACAAGAAAAAGCTAAGCTAGAAGAAGAAATTAGAGATAAAGATAATAAGATTGCTCAATTGAATAAAGAAATTGAGGAACTTAAAAATTCTAACAATGATGAACTAATAGCAGAAATTACTCAGCTTAAAGATGAATTAAAAAGATTACAAGATGAAAATGCAAAACTAAAAGAAGATTATTCATCTACAAAATGGGAGTTAGAAGCTGAGAAAGAAAAGACAGATAAAAACGAAAATAAAATCAAAGAAATGCAAGAAAAGCTTGAGTCTTTAGAAGGGGAACTTGCAAAGAAGACTAAAGAAATTGAAGATAAAGATAATAGAATTAAGGACTTAGAAAAAGCTCTTGATGAAAAAGATGCTAAGATAAGAGACTTAGAGTCTAAAAAGAAAGAGACAGAAAATTCTAAGTCAGAATGTTGTAAGAAAATTGAAGAGCTTCAAAAGGCTATTGATAGTTTAAAAGAATCTTCTGAAAATACAAAAAAAGAATTAGAAGAGAAAATTAAAGAGCTAGAAGAAAAACAAAAAACTTCTGAAGAAGAAATTAAAAAGCTAAAAAAAGATTTAGATAAGAAAATCGAAGAAGCAAAGAAGTTAATCGAGGAAGCAAATAAAAAAGCTAAAGAAGAACTTGAAAAACAAGCTAAAGATGAAAAAGATAAAAATCTAAATCAAGACTTATCTAAGAAATTAGATGAACTTTTAAAACTCCAAAGAGAAAACAAAGAGAAGAAAGAAGATAAGAAATCTCAAGATAAGAAGTGGGACGAACTTTTGAAAGCTGATGACAAGAATATCCTAAATCAATTTGATCTTAACAAGATGAAAAAGCAAGAGGAACAACAAGGCAAGAAACAAGTTAAAGATGAAAAAGAATTTGCAGTTTTCCAAGTAGACAAAAACTTTTATAACATTATAAAAGATGGAAAGAAAACTACTGTGTATATGGATGTAAAAGCATATATTAAGGATAATCGCATTATGCTACCTGTTAGATATGCAGCTTATACTCTTGGGTTTAATGTAGAATATGATGATAGTAAGAGAGAGGCTATCTTTTCAAATAAAGAAAATACAGCCTTACCTAAAAAAACTCTAAGATTAAATATAGATACTGGTGTTATGAAAGATAGTCAAGGAAACATTTATCATTCTGACACTAAACCTGTAATTATAAATGGAAGAATTCACGCATCTATTTCCAATATAGCTAAAGCTTTTAATGCAAGCTGTGGGGATATAAGAGATGAAAAAGATCAAAGTATAGAATGGGATAATAGCAGAAAGGCAGTTTATGTCTTTAAGAATATAAAGTAAGAAAAGGAGATAACTATGAAGAAAAAAAGATTAGGGGTAGCCTTGGTGCTACTCCTTTTACTATTAAGTATGCCAAGCATATCCATAGCTAAGAGCAATGATAATGAAATAAAAAATCAGTCAAATGATATTTATTTGCCAGAAAAAAGTAAAGAATTAGAAAGCTTATTTGATGAAGATATATATGAACCATCTAATGAGAGTCAAAAAATTCCTTATCAGGAAGTGCCAAAAATACAAGAAAATAACATAAAAAATGAGCAAGTAGATAAAAAAGAAAAGCCATCTAAACTTGTTAAAGGTGGCAATACTAAAGCAATTAATCCATTAGCTACAAAAGAAAATAAGGCAAGAGGAACAGTTATAGAAAATGTAGATAAAAATGGACAGGATATTACACCGAAAGTAGAAGATCAAACATCAAGAGATGAAAAAAAGGAAAATCCAATAGATGTTAGACAATTTTTAACCTTTCAAACAAAGAGTGGAAAAACTATGCACCTCATTGTAGATCATTCGGAAAATCAAGAAAATGTACAATTACTAACAGAAGTTGGAGAACAAGATCTACTAAATATGATTGAAGGAGAAAGTGAAGTAAAGCCAAAAGAAGAAGTAGTGAAAAAAGAAGAACCGGTGGAGGCAAAACCGAAGAAAGAGGAGAAAGAAGAAAAGAAATCAGGGGTAGGACTTTATTTATTTATGGGTTTAATTATTGTTGGTGTAATGGGTGCAGGATATTACTTCAAAATCTATAAAAAAAATGAAGAGGAAAGTTTTGAAGAGGAGCAAGATTATAATGAATTAGAAGATGATTATGAATCTGAAGGGGAGGATTATGATCTTGAAGATAAGGAAGATACAGAAATTATTCCAGATGAAGATGAATTTTAATCTTCTCAATGATTTAAGCAGTAGATTAAGGACAACAATAAACTCAATTATCGTGTAAATTTATAAAAAAAGTACAATTAGAATTCTGGAACTTTAATAAAAAACGATGAACAAAAAGACAGCACAAACTTAATATATAAGTAAAGCTAAGTTGAAATGATTGATTGTATAATTAAGAATTTGATATAGATAAAATCATAAGTTTAATGAGAATGCTAAAAACGGATCAAGCTTTTTTATACAGATGGAATTCTTATTCGAAGAAAAATCTTTATGTTAGAGACATAAAGTTTGAAGATGTAATAGATAATGGAATAAATATTATAGAAAAAATAAAAAATCAGTAGAGCTATAAAAAGATGAGGGATTGAAAATTTAATCTCTCATTTTTTTATTAAAAAACTAAAGGAGGAAAAATGAAATTAGTAATCGCAGAAAAACCAAGTGTTGCAGCATCAATAGCAAAAGTTATAGGAGCAAAAAATAGAAATAATGGATATTATGAGGGGAATGGATATATTGTTTCATGGTGTGTTGGACATTTAGTACAAATGGCAAATCCTGATGTGTATGATGAAAGATATAAGAAGTGGAGAATTGAAGATTTACCTATTATCCCAAAAGAATACAAGTATGAGGTAACGAAGACAACTAAAAAACAGTTTAATATTCTTAAAAGGCTAATGAATAGTAATGAAGTTGACACCATTATTAATGCTTGTGATGCTGGTAGAGAAGGGGAAGCTATCTTTAGACTTGTATATATGATGGCAAATTGTAAGAAGAAAATGAAACGTCTTTGGATTTCCTCAATGGAAGACTCTTCCATAAAAGAAGGATTTAGCAACTTAAAAGATGGAAGTAACTATGATAATCTTTTTGATTCAGCTAAGGCTCGTGCCATAGCTGATTGGCTTGTTGGAATGAACATAAGTAGACTTTACTCCTGTCTATATAATGAAAATTATAGTGTAGGCAGAGTACAAACACCAACTTTATCAATGATTGTGAATAGAGATGATGAGATAAATAGTTTTAAAAAAGAAAAATATTATACAGTGGAGATTTCCATGAATGGATTTACACTGTCGACAGATAGAATTGATGACAAGATAGTGGCAGAGCAGCTTAAAAATTTAATCGGAGAAAAAATTGAAATAACCGATGTAATTAAAAAAGAAAAGATTACAAAGCCTAATCTGCCCTTTGACCTAACAACACTTCAAAGAGAATGTAATAAGTATTTTGGATACAGTGCAAAACAAACCCTAGATTATGCCCAAAGCCTGTATGAAAAGAAGTATATTACCTATCCACGAACAGATTCAAGATATTTGACAGTAGACATGATAGAAAGCACTGTAAATAATATTATAGGAAAAAATGATTTTGACACAGAAAGAATTAAGGTAGTTTTTAATTCTGAAAAAGTTACAGATCATCATGCAATAATTCCAACGATAAGTTCATTAAATAAGGATATTTCAAATCTCCCGGAAAGTGAAGCCAAAGTATATAGACTTATAACAAATAAACTCTATGCAAGTTTTGGATACCCACTTGTAGAAAATACAACAAAGATAGTGGCTGAATTTGACGGGTTTGAATTTATAAACACTTATAAAATAATTGCAGAAGAAGGGTTTACAAAATATTTAGAAGAATATAAATCAAAGAAGAAAGAAGATATACAACTTCCCGATGTAAAAATAGGAGATTTTTTATATATTGAAAATAAAGATATAAAAGAGAAATATACAAAACCACCTAAACACTTCACTGAAGACACACTCTTAAAAGCTATGGAAATAGCTGGAAATGATGAATTAGTTAAGGATGTCGAAGTTGAAAGAAAAGGACTTGGTACTCCTGCTACAAGAGCGGGAATAATAGAAAATTTGATATACAAAGGTTATATAAAAAGAGAAAAGAAAAACCTAATATCAACTAGAAAGGGATTAAACCTAGTGACTATAGTTATAGATGAGTTTAAATCTCCAAAGACAACAGCAAAATGGGAAATGAGATTAAGTGATATAGCAAAGGGTAAGGAATATAAAGAGAATTTTTTAAAAGAAATTGAAGAAGAAATAAAAAATACTATATGTAAATATTACAAGTAAATTGATTATAAAAACTTGAATATAATTATAGGAATGAAGAAAGGAATGATTTATGAAAGAAATAGGGTATAATATAAGTGATAAAAGAGTAGGCATTAGGAAATTTGCTTATTTGACATTACTATAAATATACGTTATACTCTTATCAGATAAAGATGGTGTCCCGCTACCGTTAAAGGTGGAGCATTAAAGAAGGTGTATCACTACCTACATCCCAAAGGTAAAATATTAAAGCAAACAGAGAGGTTAAAACCTTTCTATTTTTTATTCCAATTTCTTCTGCAAAGGAAAACGCAAAAAATGGAAGAATGTTTCTGATGAGCATTTTTTAATTTATGAAGTGATCGATAATAGTATTACTATAGATGGAGATATTTACAAATATTATTCTGATAAAGAAAAATTGCACATATTATCTATATTGGATATTAAGAAAATGATTCCTGTACCGACTGATTGTTATGAAAGAATTGATTTTAACGAACTTGAAGATATCAGATATAAAGACTTATTTCAAAAAGAATATGCTTTTTGTTTAAAAATAAAAACAAAGATCTTGATAAAGGTAGAAAAAATATACAAAAATCAAAAGAAAACAGGAATTATAAGAAGAGCAAATTGTAATTTTTCAAAGTTAGAAAAAGCAATGTTGGATTGGAAGCAATAGGATAAAGGCAGTTAAAGCGATTAGAAAAGTAAACAAACTAATCGTTTTTTAATTGCAATAAAAAGATAGTGTAAATAACATTTTAAAGTTATCCTTTGCTTACAGAAATTAAAAAAATAGAAAGAAGTAAAGTTTAATAAATAAATATATAAAAATTTAGTTCATTTTTATCACTATAATGAGGAGGGATAAAATGCCAAGATATGATATAGTAGATTTAAGCAGATCAATCTATCTTGCAAAAGAAGAATTTAAGGAAGATATAAAAAAATATGAGGAATATTTAAAGGTATCAGGCAATAACTATAAGTATCCATATATACATCAAATATCTATATACAATATGGATCCAAAAGCAACAGCCTGTGCAGAATTTGATTATTGGAAAAGTATAGGTAGAAGCGTTAAAAGAGGCGAAAAAGGAATACCACTTTTAGATATAGATAGTGGAAGGATAAAATATATCTTCGACATAAGGCAAACAGTAAGTATTAATCATAATATTTCTGAGGTAAAGTTATGGAAATATGATAGCAAAAAGCATTTAAACTTACTAGATGACCTGATAGATAAGTTTAAAGAAAAAGATAGTAAGCTTCTATTAAGCCAAGAAGATAAAATTGATGCCTTAGTAGAAAGTAATGTTAGAGGAAAATTCAATAAAATTTTAGAAAGTCTATCTGATGAAAGTTTAAAAAGCATTCAAAAGGTAGACCTTTTTAATTTGTTAAAAGAATCCGTAAAAATTTCTATAAGCGAGAGAATAGAGGTCTCATATCAGTTAAAAGAAGAAAACTTATCTTTACTGTCTAAAATATCAAGTTCGGACATAGACAAAGTATTAAGTATAAGTGCTAATATAAGTAAAAATATCTTACTTGATTTGGGAAGTGAAATAAAAAGATTAGAAATTTTAGAGAAAATTCAAGAAAGAAAAGATTTGGAGCAGACAAAAGAGCTTAAGGAGCGTTATAATAAATTAAGTTCTGATATAAACGGTAAAATAAATTTTAAAAAAGGAGGTTTGGAAGATGAAAGAGAAAGTAACATTGGCAGGCAAGGAATACCTCATGGAGGAGGGGATTTACACACCAATCGTCAAGGAGAATTCCTTCGAGAGACAGGGAGGGACATACAAGATGGAAGAATTGGAGGAAGGCATGGAAGTCCTAATACCCAATATGGCAATTCCCAAGGAAATAGATTTAAAGAAACTCAACAGATGGGGAAGGATGAGATTGAACTTTCTCAAGGAGAACAAAGAAGAGGATTGTCAGATAATGTATTTGCAAGGGACATTGATGGATCATCTTCTATCAAAGGAAAAAGAGATAGAGGACTTTATCACGAGGGAAGAAGTCAAAATGATGGAAACTTGGGGTCTGACAGAAGAACTGAAAGAAGAGAACTATCTGAAATATCTGAGATTGAAGAAGAACATGGATATGACCCTACAAGAAATAGGGGAAAGGGAGATAATCCTAATATAAAAAATGAGGAAGTAGAGTCTACTTCCTTTTTTTCTGCTAAAAATCAGGGAGAGCAAATATCCTTCTCAAATCCAATAAGTCAAAGAGAAATAGATACATTTTTAATACATGGAGGAAATCATGAAGATGGAAGATTAGCAGTAATAGCAGAATTTTCTAAGGGTAAATCTTTAGAAGAACAGGCAGACTTTTTGAAAGAAATATATAGGGGAGCCAATGGTCTTGAAATTGAAGGAAGAAAGATATCTGCATGGTTTGGAAATGAAGGAGCAATTTTTAAAGATGGAGATGAGGCAAGATATAGAGAAGGGCAAATAGTTTCTTGGAAACATTTAGCTAATAATATTAATGATTTATTAAATAGAGGAGAATTTGCTAGCAACGTGGAGGTTATAGAAAGTGCCACATATGAAAGAGAAAAAATAGCAGAAAAATTATTGTATTTAAAGAGAGATCTTTCTGATGAAACTAAGGACAGATATTTAGCGATTCTTAATGATATAAAAGGGAGAGGCTTCCAAGATGAAAAAGAAAATCTCGGGAAAAAAATTGAAGATAAAAATTTTATAAATAAACTTAGAAAAGAATACGAGGTATTTTTAGAAGAATATAAGATTAATCCTGATATTTTAAGATTTCATCATTATAAATTATCTAGAATGTACAATGATATCAATGATCTAGAAATAGAAAGAAAATTATATAGGTCAAATTTAAAGGATATTGCACCTATTCAGAGTTTTATAACACAAGATGAGATAGATGAAAACTTAAAAAGAGGAAGTGGGTTTTCTGATGGAAAGAAAAGAATATATGAATTTTTTACTGAAAAGCATGATTTAAAAGAACAAGCAGATTTCTTGAAAAATGAATATGGCGTAGGTGGAAGTTCTCATGCACTATCTGCTGCAAGAGAAAGTGGTGAGTGGCACGATGCGAAGGGAATAAAATATAATAAAGGTAATGCAAAAGAAATACAACTATCATGGTCCAATGTTGCAAGAAAAATTAATGACCTTATTAAAAAGAATAGATATATAGATGAAGAAAGTTTTCAAGAAAATAGGGAGAAAAAAACAGAACAGGAAATAAATAAAACAGAAAAAGAAAGCCAGGAGTATATAAATTATCAAGATGATTTGCCTCCAACTGATAATGATGTATATATAGAAAGAACAAATAATAGTTCTATATATTATTATCAAGGACAGTCTGTAGCAAGTATAGGTGATGATGGAAAACTTATCATTTATGATGAATTTATGCCAAACTTTTTAAAAGAAGAAATATATTCCATAGCCTTTGAAAAACAATTAGATATACCATTAGACCAGTTAGACGATGGAATTATTCTTGAGGGAATACATGACACTTTTTATATTAAAGAAAAGGAAGAAATAGAAGAAAGAGAATATTACCTTTTAGAAAGTCAAAGTCGATATGATGATATTCCAAATATTGTAGTTAATTCTAACAAAGAAGTTATAGATGATGATATAGTAAATGGTTTTGAAGAATTTAAGGAATTTTATCCTAATAAAAATAAAGAGAATATAGGTTTTGATTTAGATAGCCATATAAAAGATGATTATTGGATAATTGAGTTTAATGAGGGTTCAAGTCTAATAGAAAAAGATTATACAGGACAAAGGCTGACTAAAGAACTATTAGATGAAATAAGGGAAATAGATGAAAAGATAAGACTTCATAATAAGACCTTAGGAGAAGATGAGTATAGTCAGATGACTGATGAGTGGGAGGGGTATTCCAAATTCTATTTTAACCATATAGTTGATGGAAAAATAGTTGATCACTATAAGATAGACATAGGTGATGGAAATGAGATCAACCAAAGAGACTTTGAATTTCTTTATGAACAAATAGGAAAAAGTCAGATAGAACTTAATCAAACTATAGAAGAAAATAAGATAGATGAAAAAATAATTTCCATAGACCAAATTGAAGATATACTTTTCGATGTATTAGTTAAGGATAAAGTTTTAGAAAATGAAATTATAAAGGCAAGAGAAAACTTAGGAAATAATACCTTAGCAAGTTTTAACTCTGTATTCCAAAGAGAATATGCAAAAATCATGAGAGAAGTTGCCGATAAGCAGGAAAATCTTCCAGATGATATGAAGTCAATAGATAAGGTTAAAGAATTAGGCATTAGAATAGAACATAGATATAGAGAATATTTAAATAATTCACTTGAAAACAATATAGAAGATGATAAGCAAATCCTCTCTATAAAAGTGGGTGATATAGTTAAAACAGAGGATAATAAATATTTAAAAATAAAAAATATTTCTAGTGGATATGATAATAACCATAATCAAATAACATATTATTCATATGATGCCTATTTTGATAAGGACTTAAAACTATTCTCACATTCCTTTAAAGGAAGCGATTTAAAAGCTTTAGAAGTATTAAGAAATGAAGCAGAAGAAAAATTAACAAAAGAGATTGTAGAAGATAAAATAGCGGTAAAAGTAGGATTTTATTATGCTTTAGTAGATAAAGAGAAAACAAAGGATATAGAACTAGAAGAAACAGGAATTAGAGTTTATCCAAGAAAGGAAAACTCACAAGGAAAGATCTACAATTTATATAAAGGGAAATCTTTTGAGGATAGCAGAAAAATAGACAGTTTGTTTGATGAAATTACTGTCAAAATGAAAGAAGTAAACCTTACAAATTTAAATGATGTATTAGAATTGGAAAGAGAAGGATTATTTGAAATTGCTGATGATAAAGTTACAAAATTTGAGAAAGGCTATGATATAGATGTTCAAAGTTTTAATCAGCAATTTCCGGATTATTATAATGATATATATGTTTTTAATAAAAATCTTGAAATCAGTGGTGCATATCAAAATTTAGCACATATAAATGAAGAAAATAAAATTACTTTTAATATAAATTTATCGCAAGAAGAAAAATCAAAAATTGAAGAAATAAGAGATAAAAAAGAAGTTCTTTCCAAGTTAATAGATAAGGATATCAAAGAAAAAAGAGAATACTATTTTGATCCTCAAAATGAAGAATACTTACTACTATCAAAGAAAATAGAAGAAGGACTATTAAAAATCCCAGATAGTATTAAGGAGACAATCGATGGAAAAGAAGGCTTTGATGTAGAGCTAATCTTAGATATAAAAGAAAAAACTCTAAGACAAAATTTACGATACAATGGATATATTTTAAATTCTAATCAAGCTATAAAATATAAAAGTTATAAGGACATATTAAGTAACTTACCTTATTTACTTGATGACAAACATAGAGAAGTGCTTTTAAATGGATATTTAAATCAGCAAATAGAAAATGATAGAACAAGGCAAGAAGAAAATCCATTTAAAGAAGGTATGAGTGTTAGATACAAAGGAAAAGAATACACTATAACCGCCATTAACGATAATACAAGTCCTAAAACTATAGAACTAGAAGATAGCACAGGACTAATGAATGGTTTTATTACTGGAAGTGAAACAATTCTTTTTAATGATTACAAAAATCTTGATTTAGAAGTATATAAATCTAGTGAAAAAGAAAAACAATCTATTGATAAAGGGGAACTAGTAGACCAAATCAGCTTTGAAGATATTGACAATAATAACGAAGAAGAAGTTAAAAAAGACAAAAAGACTGATAGAGAAAATATAGAAGGGATTTCTGAAGTTTCTTTAGAAAACTATAAAATTATTAATGAAGAAGAAAACCTACCACCTTCACAGAGATTAAAAAACAACATTGAAGCTATAAATGTCTTAAAGGCTTTAGAAAAAGAAAATAGAAGTGCAAGAAAAGATGAACAGGAAATTTTGGCAAAGTATATCGGCTGGGGAGGACTTTCTGATGTATTTGATGAAGAAAAGGAAGGTCAATGGCTTGATGCAAGAAACTTTTTAAAAGAAAATCTAACTGGGGAAGAATATAATAGGGCAAGAGAATCAACCTTAACGGCTTTTTATACGCCGAAAGTAGTTATAGACTCTATCTATGAAAGTCTTTCTAATCTTGGCTTTGAAAAAGGAAATATATTAGAACCAAGTGCTGGGACAGGGAGATTTATAGGAAATCTACCTGAAGAAATGAAAGAGTCAAACTTTTATGGAGTTGAATTAGATAGCATTAGTGGACAAATTGCCAAAGAACTTTACCCTAATGCCAATATACAAATAAAAGGATTTGAAGAAACCAATTTTTCTAACAACCTATTTGATGTGGCCATAGGAAATATTCCTTTTGGAGAATTTAAAGTAGCAGATCGTGAGTATGAAAGAAATAACTTTCTAATTCACGATTATTTTTTTGCTAAAACTTTAGATAAGGTTAGGGATGGAGGCATAATTGCTTTTATAACATCTTCAGGAACAATGGATAAAAAAAGTGAAGATGTTAGAAGATATATATCGGAAAGAGCAGAGTTCTTAGGAGCAATAAGACTACCAAATACTACATTTAAAGGGGTAGCTGGAACAGAAGTAACTTCAGATATAATCTTTTTAAAAAAGAGAGATAGGCTATTAAAGACAGATGAAGACTGGATAAAGCTAGACAAAGATGCAAAAGGACTAATATATAATAAATACTTTGTAGATAATCCTCAGATGGTAATAGGGACTATGGAAGAAATACCGTCAAGATTTGGGACAAGCCTTGCATGTATTGAAAATAAAAATATTTCTTTAGAAGAAGGACTAAAAAAAGCCATTAAAAATATTCAAGGTAGGTATGAAGAAGCTCAAATAAATGATGATTTAGGAGAAGAAACAATACCAGCTGATGATAGTGTTAAAAACTATTCTTTTGCTTTAGTGGATGATGAAATATATTTTAGAGAAAATTCAATTATGCAAAAAATATCCTTAAACGAAAAGGATAAAGATAAGGTAAAAGAATATTTAAGATTAAATGAAAGTCTAAGGAAAGTTATAACCTATCAAAAAGAAGACTATTCAGATGAAGAGATAAAAAAAGAACAAGAAAATCTAAATAAATTCTACGATGATTTCAATAGCAAACATGGAAGACTAAATTCAAAAACCAATAAAAAGTTATTTAGAGAAGATGCCAATTTTTCTTTAATTTCAACTTTGGAGAAATTAGATAAAGAAGGCAACTTTATAGGAAAATCTGATATCTTTAACAAGAGAACTATAAAAAAAGCTGTAATAATAGATCATACAGATAGGGCAATAGATGCTCTGGTACTCTCTATTAGTCAAAAAGGTAAAATAAATTTTGATTATATGGAAGAATTGACAGGAAAAACAAGAGATAAATTAATAGAAGAATTAAAGGGAGAAATATTTTTAAATTTAGATTCCTTTGAACCTAATGATATAAATCCATTTAAGTCTGCTAATGAGCTAGGAGATTTTTCAAGACCTTACGTAAGTGCTGATGAATACTTGTCTGGAAATATAAGAGATAAAATTGAAGTTGTAGACTCTTATATTAAAAACATCGAAAAAGAGTTAGGAAAGGAAGAAAATCTAGAGGATAGTAAACTCTTAAAAAAAGAATTAGAAGAGTTACATTTTCAAAAAGCAAAGCTAGTGGAAGTAATGCCTAAAGCACTAGATGCAAGTGAGATTACAGTTAGAATGGGTGCAACATGGATACCGGAACAAGATTACAAAAAATTTATGTTTGATTTGTTGAAAACACCAGTTTCATCAAGGTGGAATATAGATATTAAGTATTCTGACTTTACAGGAGAATATAGAGTTGAAGGAAAAAGCTCTGATAGGGACAATGACCTTGCTTCTTTTACCTATGGTACAAATAGGGTAAATGCCTACAAATTGATAGAAGATACTTTAAATTTAAGAGATACTAAGGTATTTGACCAAGTAGAAGACAGTGATGGAAAGAAAAAATCTGTGCTTAATCAAAAAGAAACAATGCTTGCAAGAAGTAAGCAAGAGATGATAAAAGAAGAATTTAAAAGCTGGATATTTGATGATGTGGAAAGAAGAAATAGATTAGTAGAAGATTATAACGAAAGATTCAATTCCATAAGACAAAGGGAATATGATGGATCTAATCTTACTTTTGAAGGAATGAATCCTGAAATAGAATTAAGAGCACATCAAAAAGATGCCATAGCAAGAGGTTTGTTTGGTGGAAATACTTTACTTGCCCATGAAGTAGGAGCAGGAAAAACCTTTGAAATGATAGGTATAGCCATGGAGTCAAAAAGACTTGGTATGAGTAATAAGTCAATGTTTGTTGTTCCTAACCACATTGTAGAGCAATTTGGAAGAGAATTTAATGAACTTTATCCAGGAGCTAATGTATTATGTGCTACAGAAAAAGACTTCACACCAGATAGACGAAAAAGATTTTGTAGTCGTATTGCTACAGGAAGTTTTGATGCTGTTATTATAGGGCACAGTCAATTTGAAAAAATTCCTATATCAAAAGAAAGACAAGAATATGAATTGCAAGGTCAAATTGATGAAATAATTGACTATATAGATGAATATAAAAGAGAAAGGGATCAAAGATTTACTGTAAAGCAATTAGAAAAAACAAAGAAAAAATTAGAGACAAAGTTAGAAAAACTAAATGCTGATTATAAGAAAGATGACGTTGTAACCTTTGAGGAACTGGGAGTAGATAAGTTATTTGTAGATGAAGCCCACGCATACAAAAACCTCTATCTATTTTCTAAAATGAGGAATGTAGCAGGAATTACTTCTACAGATTCACAAAAATCATCAGATATGCTTATGAAATGCCGCTATATGGATGAAATAACTAATAATAAAGGATTAGTATTTGCCACAGGTACACCAGTAAGCAACAGTATGGCTGAACTTTATACCATGCAGAGATATTTACAGTATGATGAATTAAAAAAGATGAAATTGCAACATTTCGATTCTTGGGCATCTACTTTTGGAGAAACGATAACGGCAATAGAATTAAATCCTGAGGGTAATGGTTATAGGAGCAAAACCAGATTTGCAAAATTTTATAATCTTCCTGAACTTATGAATACTGTAAAAGGATTTATGGATATTAAAACAGCTGATGTTTTAAATCTTCCTACACCAATTGCCCATTATGAAACTATAAAAACAAAGCCTACTGAAGAACAAAAAGAAATTCTTGAAACTTTTTCCGAGAGAGCAGATAAGGTTCGTGATAAGCAGGTAGATTCAAGTGTTGATAATATGCTATTAATAACAAATGATGGGAAGAAGATGGCATTAGATCAAAGATTAATTAATCCTTTACTTCCTGATAATCCTAATAGTAAGGTAAATACCTGTATAAAAAATGTATTTAGCATTTGGGATAAATATAAAGATAAAAAATCTGCTCAATTAATATTTTGTGATATGTCTACACCAAGTAGTGATTTTAATATCTATGATGATATTAAAACAAAACTTATAGATATGGGAGTACCTGAAAATGAAATAGAATTTATTCATAAGGCAAAAAACAATATGGAAAAAGACGCTATCTTTGATAAGGTAAGAAAGGGAGAAATACGAGTATTAATTGGTTCAACACAGAAGATGGGAGCAGGTACTAATGCTCAAGATAAATTAATCGCTATCCATGATCTTGATATACCATGGAGACCTGCTGATCTTTCTCAAAGGGCAGGCAGGATTGTGAGGCAGGGAAATGAGAATAAGGAAGTCCATATATTTAGATATGTAACAGAAAATACTTTTGATGCCTACCTATTCCAAACCTTAGAGAATAAACAAAAATATATTTCCCAAATTATGACTTCAAAGACTCCTGTAAGAGTTGCAGAAGATGTAGACGAAGCCACATTAAACTATGCCGAAATCAAAGCTCTTGCAACAGGAAATCCATTAATAAAGGAGAAGATGGACCTTGATGTTGAAGTTTCTAAACTTAAAATGCTAGAGTCCAATTTTAAATCAAATCTTTACAAGCTGGAAGATAAAGTAGTTAAATTTTATCCAAAGGAAATAGAAAGATTAAAAGAAAGGATAGAGAACTTAAAGGAAGATATTAAAAATGTTGAGCCTTATAGAGAAGTAGATAAAAATTTAAAAGAAGATAATAAATTTACCTCTCTAATTATTGACGGAAAGAAGTATATAGATAAGAAAATAGCTGGAGAGTTTTTGTTGAACAAAATTAAGGGAGTTAAAATATATAGGGAAATGGATAAAGATGGAGAAAAAATAGGTGAATATAGAAATTTTGATTTATCCATAAAATATGATTCTTTTTTCAATAAATATAACTTTATATTAAAAGGTAAGGGAGAATATAGAGGAGAGTTTGGAACAGATGAAATAGGTAATATAACAAGAATGGATAATGTATTGGATAAATTACCAGAAAGATTAGAAAATACAATTTCAAAACTAAAAGATACAGAAGAGCAATTTCAAACAGCTAAAATTGAAATACAAAAGACATTTCCACAAGCTGAACTTTTAAAGGATAAGACACTGAGACTTGCAGAAGTAAATAATTTACTAGATATGGGAAAAAGTGAAGATATAAGCCAAGATAATCCATTACTAGAAGAAGTAAAGGAAGAATTGATAGACTTCCTTAACAGAGAATATGATGAAGAAAACAGGTTAGAGGACTTTGATACTATATTTCCTGACTTAACAGATATAGGAATAGCTTATACAACTACACCAGATGAAAAACATGAAATACAAGTAAGTTTAGATTTAATAAATTACAAGATGAACACCTATGTAGATAAGAACCTAATTGACAGCTTTCAATACACCTATGATCCCTTAGATGCAAGTGATTTAAAAGAGCTAGTACAGATAAAGACATCTATTGGCTTTTGGAATTTTAGTGAGCTTGTATCAGTAAATGAAGAAAAACTGAGAGAAGTAATGGGACTTGAAATAGATGATGATGGCAACTTCTATGATCCATTATCTAAAGATATGGATTTAGATGGAATAATAGATAGAAATGATGCTGATTTTAGAGATAGTAAAGTGCAGGAAATAGGAGATTTTGAAAGGAAAGAAAAAACATCTATTATGGATAAATTAAAGGAATATAAGGGAAATTTAGCAGTAAATAATAATATAAAAGAAATAAATAATAGTGAACCATGTGGCAGATAAAACTTTTAATGAGATTATTAGAGGAAAAAGAATATGGAATTTGATAGAGATAGATTTAATGAATTTATTCGAGAAAATTTTTCTTTTGATGGTAATACTCAGAGAATAATCAACAATATAGTTGAATATGGAATTAAAAATTTTGCCGATTCAGAAGATAAATTAGTTGGATTTATCCAGACTACAATTGATGATCCAACAGTTGAAGAAATAAAACAATTTATTATTAGTGACGGAAAGGAAGAAGAAATAAAAGATTTAACAGATAAGAAAGATAAAAATAGAAATGGAGGAATAAAAATGAATATAAAAAAGGGAAATGTAATTGAAACTGAATTTGGAGACACTATGGTATTGGATGTGAAAGATAATCAAGCTACCTTATTTGACGGAAAGCAATTTATTTTAGCCACAGGAGTAGAGTTTAACAAAGAAAGTGGAAAGTATGAATGGGATTCTGTTAGATACGCAAGTGATATAAAAACAATAGCAAATATGGAAAATACAAATTTTGAAAGCATGAAAAATACAATAGATTTTTTAGCAGAATATAATCATAAAGAATTTGTAAAAGGTATTATATCTCTTGAAACAGGAGTAGAAAATGATAATGTTCTTAATAATGCCTATGATAATTATATGAACGATTCAGTTATGGGTCTTATTGATGAAAAGTTTATTGAATATATAGACGAAGAAGAGTTAAAAGAAAATTTAGAAGCTAATCAAGAACAAGGAGATAAAGAGATGAAAGATATTGATAATAAAGAAAAGGATACATTAAATATAGATGGAAATATAGCAACTGATATAGAAATTAAAGATTTAAAATCAAAAGATGGGAGGGACTTTAAAGTAGCCTCCTTTTCTATTGCTGAAAATGACAAGGAAGGAAATGCAAAATTCATCAGCTGCTACGCCTATAATGACAAAATCAATCAAGTAAAAAATTTGAAAAAAGGAGATTTTGTACACCTATTTGGCAAAGAAAAGAAAAGTATGGGAAAGGATAATAAGGAATACACAAATCTAAAAGTATACTCTGCAAAGTTATTAAAAGCTAAAGAGCATACTAAAGCAAAAGCATCAACACTAGGAAAATTAAAGGAATTTAAGACTAAAGGGGATATGAAAGTGGATGAAAAGAAGAAAAAGGATAATAGCATAGAAAGGTAAAAGATTATAGGGGGCAGGTTTTAGGATTGCCTTTATTTTTTTGATAAGTTTGCAATATCGGTTATACATTAATATTCTTAATATAATAATGTATAAACATAACAACAAGTTTAAATCAAAAAACTATTAGTAGATAATTAAAATTAATCAGCAATGATCATTAATTTTCATATATGTAATTTTATTTTTGCAATTGATATTAATATATATGATAAAATTTCAAAGTTTTGCGAAATTACGTAAACTTAACAGAATTAGAAAATTGTCCTTGAAATAAACTTTTAGAAGAATCGATTATTCAATATCGTAAATATAGAAAAATAAGACAAAAGTAAGCTGACAAAAATAAGATTAAATAATATTATAAAGACAGTACAACAAAAGTTGTATTTGCGTTGTTTACTAAGATTTAGAAAGGAGAACTTTTATGAAATCAGTTAATGAAGTGAAACTTTGGACGGAAGTTGAAATTGAAGAGCTTGAAGAAAGAGAAGAATATATTTCTTGTTTGTGTTGTTGGAGAATTTAGTATAATTTAACGTTTTTAGCTTTAAAGTTGTGAAACTTAATTAGTGAACAAGATAACATTAAAGCTTTGAATGCTAGAGAAAAAAATATATATGATTCTTTGAAGAAAAGAGGATATATATTTGAAGATAGAAATCATGAGTTAAATGAGATGAAACGACAAATGAAAATTCATGAATATTTATGTGATATATCTGTGATTCATGTTATTTGTCCTACTATGTTTTGTAATATGAATTGTGTATATTGTTTTGAACCTTCTAAGGTTAGAAATCAACAAAAAGTTATTAGTGATAATCAATGTCAGTCTATTTGTGATTTTATATATAAAGTAAAAGAGAATAAACCAAATATAAAGCATCGAATTCAATTATTCGGGGGAGAACCTATTCTTCCTATTACCAAAGATATAAATATTAAAATTTTGTCGTTTGCTGAAAAAAATAATATTCCAGTTAGTATAATAACAAATGGAAGTCATGTGGAAAACTACATAAATATTTTTAAAAGATTTGAAAATACGATAGATTCCGTACAGATAACTATTGACGGAATTAAATTAATTCATGATTCTAGAAGAGTTTATAAAAATGGTAAAGGAACATTTGACGATATAGTTAATGGATTGGATTTATTAGTAAATACTAAAATAAGGCAAATAAATTTAAGAGTTAATATAAATCAGTATAATATTAACTACTTAAAAGAGCTTGAAGATTTTTTAAAATCAAAAAAATGGATAGATAGCCCTAATTTTAGATTCGATTTAGCACCTGTGACAGATCATACTGCAGATAATGCTGTGGACACAATATCGGAAGATGAGATTATAAAAAAATTAAATGAAAAGTTTCCAAATTATATGGAAAATAGATTATCAATGTTTAGAGTAATATCTCATATAATGAGAGGAACTTCTGAGAATGCAAAAAAAGATTTTGCAAAATACACGTATTGTGAAGCTAATAGAGGACAATATTATGTGTATGATCCAGAGGGTAACATATATGCGTGTCCTGAAGCAATAGGAAATCCCCAATATGCTATAGGATTTTATAACGATGAAAGAGTTAGTCTTAATAAAGAGGCATATTCAATATGGAGTAATAGATGTATATTGAACATTGATAGATGTTTGGATTGTGAAATTGCTCCGTTCTGTGGCGGTGGGTGTGCCTACGCAGCTATAAAAAATAATGGTGATATTAATGACCCTTATTGTAATAATGCTAAAGAAGTTTTAAGAGAATATATAAATTCGATTAAGTATAAATTTTTAGAGATGTAAATATGGTAGAAAATTTAAAGACTAATCATTACGTTAAAGAATATCTAGATGATGGAAGACTACTACTTAGTTTTGATAACGGGAAAAGGGTAAGAGTTACGCCAATTGTAGAAGAAATAATTAAAAAATTTGATGGTACAAAAAGCATAAATAAAGTAAAAAATGAATTAAATAATGAAGGATTTGAGATATCAGAATCAGAATTAGAAGATTTAATAAATAATAGATTAATAATGACTGGGGTATTTAGCGAATATAATGAAAGTAGTCAATATAAATTTTGGTTTCATTTACCAATAATAGATGGTGATAAACTAAAAATGATATTACCTGGATTTATATTTAAACCAACACTTATAATAATTTTGAGTATAATTTATTGTGTAATATCTCTAAAATATATAAAGGAATTTAATTGGATATATTTTATTAACGGAATAAACAGTATTAATTATTTTCTATTTTTTATATCATTTGGTTTAATCTTCGTAGTTCATGAACTAGGACATATATATTCATCTAAGTCACTTGATTGTAAAGTTGGTAATATTGGTATAGGAGTATATATGTTTAGACCTGTTATGTATGTTAACCTAAGTGATTCATGGAAATTAAGTAATAAAAAAAGGTTAATCATAGATTTTGCTGGGATTTATTTACAAATGCTTGTTGGATTATTTATGTATTTTTTTTCGGCGGTAATGATCCGAAATAACACTATGGATGCTCTAATTATATTTAACTTAATTCTTATAATATTTAATTTGAATCCATTTTTAAGATTAGATGGATATTGGATTTTGTCAGATTTTATTGATGAACCGAATATTCATGGTAGATCCATGAAATTATTAAATTATATTTATAATGAAAAAATATATAATAAAAGGAAAGCATATACAATGGAAAGTAGCAAGTGTGTGAAAGTTTATTCTTTGATGTATGCATTAGTGAATTTGATAATAATAATTTTTGGGATTATTAGAGTATTAGAAGTGGTTTTTGGAAAGAGAAATTTACTAGAATCAATTCGTTTACTTTTTTATGGAGAATTGTTTCTATTTCAAAGAATCAAAATTGGAGCAAATTTAATTATAGATATAATATCTTTAGTTTACATATCTTTATTGTTTGTTAAAATCATAAAAAAATATAAAAAATAGTTAGAACATGGGGGGCCTATATGAATGTAAATAAAAATAAGCAAGTTATTATATATTACTTTACTGCTTTAATATCAGGGTTTTGTATAATGGGAATTGAAACAAGTGCGACAAGAATATTATCTCCTTATTTTGGCTCAACAACTCTAATTTGGTTAATTGAAATTAGCTTAATAATGATTTGTATAGGAATTGGGAATTATTTTGGGGGTAAACGTGCAGATAAATTAGTAAAAACAAGAACTTGTGAGGAAAGGATTGTTAAAAATTTATTAATATCTTTTTTGTTCATATGTACGGTACCACTAACGTCTAAAATAGTTATAATGGGGTCAATAATATTGGCTTCTGAAGTGCAATTAGGGAATATAATTATGATATCTTCTATTATTTGCAGCATAGTATTATTTAGTGTTCCATTAATTTTTATGGGGACAATCTCTCCACTGCTAGCAAAAATAAGTATAACTTCTTTAGATGAAACTGGAAATGTAATGGGAAATTTATATTTATTCAACATATTTGGATCTGTGTTAGGAACAATGATACCAACTATATTAGTAATCCCCAAAATAGGCGTAAAAAGATCTTTTCTATTATTTGGAGCGGTACTAGCCATTATTTTGATATTATATAGCAAAAAAATAAAAAAGAACTTTTTATTAAATTCAATTATTTGTGTTTTATGGCTTTGTATGTCGTTATATTTATCAACAACAAGTCTAGCCTTTGATAAGCCTGTGCACGAAGAAGAGTCAGAATATAATTATATTAATGTATCACAAAATGATGATGGAAAATTAGCTTTAAAAACAAATGTATTTTTTGGCGCACAGTCAATAAAAGTTGATAAGAATAAAAAGAAATCAGGATATTATTATGACGAATTTGTTAAGATTAATAATTTACTTGATGATAAAGTCAAGCATAAAATCTTAATTATTGGTTATGGAACGGGAACTATGTCTACTTTGTTGCATAAAAATTTTGATAATTTTGAAGTTACAGGGATAGAAATAGATAGAAATATTGTCAACTTAAGAGAGCTTTATTTTAATAAAAGTGATGATAAAATTATAATTTCTGACGGAAGGAATTATTTAAATAGTACAGATGAAATGTATGATTTAATAATACTTGATGTTTATCAGAATATATCTATGCCAATAAACCTAACTACTAGAGAATTTTTTGAGGATTGTAAAGCGCATCTTAATAGAAATGGAATTATTGCATTGAATATAGGTTTAGGAAATAGCCTGAATTCTAATCTTGTGCTTGCCTTAAGTGGTACTTTGAAATGTGTTTGCCCTAATGTTTATAAATATAAAACCAAAAGTGACAATAATGTTATTGTATATGGTTCAGAAAAGAATTTAGAATTATCGTTAAAAGAGCAAAACAAAAACCATCTTAAAGATGAGACTAAAAAGTTGTTTAAAGATTCTCAAAAAGTTGAAGATGTAAATAATATTTTATCTGATGATATTAATAATATTGAGAAACTTCAAGATGAAGAATTTAATAAAATAGTGAAAAATCAAATGAAGATTAGAAAGGATTGAGCGTAAATGGATGTAATTCAATTAGAAAATATTTCTAAAAAGTATAAAGAGACTATCGCTCTAGAGAATATAGATTTAAAAATAGAAAGCAATAGAATTTATGGTTTGATAGGAGTAAATGGAGCTGGGAAATCTACTTTAGTTAAAATAATTACTGGAAATATTTTTCCTACAAAAGGTTCTATAAAATTATTTAATAAATCTTTTTCAAAAGAACTGATAAAGAGTAGAGAACATATCAGTGCAACGATTGAAACTCCAAGTTTTTACTCCGGATTGACTGCAGAAGAAAATATAAGATTAGCTTGTATTGAACTTGGGATTGAATTTGGAATGGAGCAAAAGGAAATATTCCAACAACTAGAAATAATGGATAGCTTAAAAAAGAAAGCTAAAAATTTATCGCTAGGAACGAAGCAAAAACTTGGATTAGGAATAGCTTTTTTGAAAAATCCTGATTTATTGATTTTAGATGAGCCAACAAACGGAATCGATCCAATATCCGTATCAAAGCTAAGAAGAATTTTTAGAGATTTCATAGAAAAAGAAAATAAGACAATATTAATATCTAGCCACATATTAACAGAATTGTATGAGATAGCCACAGATTTCATATTTATTGATAAGGGGAAAATAATACAGGTGGTTTCAAAAACAGAATTAACGAAAGATTTAGGCACATCTGTTATAGGATATAGAGAAAATATCGAGGAAGTTTATAATATATTGAAAATAGCATGCCCTGAAAGAGAATATAGATTAAAAAATAATACTTTAGAGGTTCGAGGCATATATTCAAAAGATGAAGAGCTAGAAATTATAAAAAAATTAAGACTAAATAACTGTAAAACAGAAATAAAAAGAGATAATTTAGAAACATATATGATAAAATTAGTGGAGGGAGACAATGAAGAACTTAATTAAATTTAATGCAGAAAGATTGAAGAAAGATAAGTTTTTTTATGTGCTAATTTTAAGTGTAACATTGTTATCAATATTAAGTGGATTTCAAGATACCGTACAGGGAAATATAAGCAGTGGGTATGAAGGTTTTATAAAATCTTATTCAGATATATTTATGTCATTTTTCATTGCGGTTTATTGTGGATATTTTATAGGTAGTGATTTTTCTTCAAAGATTATACAAAGACAGATTTCTTCAGGAATTAGTCGAAAAGACATTGTAATATCAAAATTGATTGTATTGATGATTGCTTCTTTTATAATTGTTAACTTGTATCCAATTATAGTAGGAATAATGGGAAGCTTAAAGTATGGATTTTTACCAATCAAAGACTATAATAATATTCTTGAAATTGTAAGAATAATAATTATTTCTAATTTATGCTTTATGTCTTTAACGAGTATTTATTCTTTATTAGGATTTGCAACCCAAAGTATCGGAGAAACAATAGGGATCTCTTTAGCAATTCCAGTAGTAATATCAATGTTACAGGGAATAATACCTATAGAATTTATAAAAAAAAGTATTACATTTTTTCCGCTATCTCAAATAAAAAATGTAATTATAAATAAAAACTTTATAGACGGAACTCTTAGACCTACAACTATATCCCTAATAGTCTTTTTTATTATGATTACAATAACAATATTAATATTTAGAAAGTCAGATATTAATTAAAAATAACATGATAAATGGAAGGTACTGTATATGATAAATAGAAAAAGTGTATTATTAGTTTTATGTATAATAGTTCAAGGTGTGATTAGTTATTTCGTCCTTAGTCATTTGGGAAATAATAGCATTAATAATATACAACTATTCTCTTTGTGTTTATTTACAGTATACGGATACATAAGCTATAAAATTTTGGTATTAGATAGAGTTAAGGAGACGATTAAAAATTTTATAATAGCTACTTTATGTATTAATATTTTTGTAGTAGTTGACGTTTTTGATTTTTTAAAAAGTAATATGTACACAACATTTAAGCTAATAACGGTGTTTGTAATTACAGCAAATTTACTCAAAGTCGTTAGTGCATATTTAATAGATATAAAAATACTTAATAAGATTATTATATTTTTTACAATTTTAGCTATATTGTTTGAGTCACTTGATTTAGGGTATGCAGAGATAATAAATTATATTTTGTATGTAATTATAACATTTGGTCCTTTTGTTATGGCATACAAGAAACGAAAGATATTATTTGAGTTTGGTGCAAAAATATATGGGGTAACATTTTTATTTATTGCCTCAATATTTATATATATATTTAGCGGAATATTTATAAATAACGCTAAGTTAGAAAAGCTGGAAATATACTTTTTGTTGAATTCAATATATTTGACTACATTATATTTCATACTACTAAAAAAACAAAATTCATCTAAAGTGATAAACAAAAATGAAATGCTCTTGATGATTATAGACTGTATGTTTTTATGTATATTTATAGTATTTGTAAATTTATTTGGACAAGGTCTAAGGAGAGTTATTTATATGGGGATAAGTCTAATAACAATATACAAAGAGAGTATGTTAATGTTTTGCTTTTATTTTGAAAAACAGAAAGATCCAAATGGAGTGATAAGAAATAAAATACAGCAATACAATATAGAAAAGAATTATAACAAAAGAATTTCAAACTTTTTACATGATGATATATTACAAGATATAATAGCTATAAAAATGAATATTCTTTTAGGAGAAAAAGAATTTTTAGATGAGTCAATTAAAACAATAGATAAATTAATTGGAATTACAAGGTCCGAGATTGAATTATATAATCCTACAATTATTTATGATTTACCATTAGCAGACAATTACTATAATTTAATAGAATCTTTAAGGAACAGGTTTAACAAAAATGATATATTAATAGACTTAAATTGTGATAAAGAGTTTTTTGTAAATTATCCATACGATATGGTTATTTATAAGATTTTGCATGAATTATGTATAAATATATACAAACATTCAAAAGGAAATTATTCTGAGATTAATATAAAAACGGATAATAGAGAATTATATATTAGCGTAATCAATCATGAAGATGTATTTGATTATGAAAATATAAAGATAGGGAATGGAAGAGGATTAGAGATTATAAAAGATGAAATTGAAAAATTAGATGGGAAAATATTAATTGATCAGTTTTATGACAAAGTTGAACCATTCATTAAAATTAATGTAACTATACCTATAGAGGAGGAAGTGATCTGTGAAAATATTATTAATAGATGACCATACCATGTTTTCTAATAGTTTAAAATATAGTTTAGAGCGTGAAGAAGAAATAGATATTGTTGATTTGATTGATGATATTTTTAATTTGGGATCAATATTAGAAAAAAAAGAATATGATATTATTTTAATGGATATTAATTTGAGTAAAATGAAGGGCAATAAGGATGGATTAGAAGTTGCTAATGAGATATTAATAAAATATCCAAAACAAAAAATCGTTATGCTAACTGGATATGATTTAATAGGCTTTGAAGAGAAAGCGAAGAAAATAGGTACTAAAGGGTTCATATGCAAAGATGAGAATATCAAAGTTTTAGTAAAGAAATTAAATGATGTAGTAAATGGAGAGTTAATATTTAATGCAAACACTAACTTGAATTATGATTTGACAGAAAGAGAAATTGAAATTATTAATTTGTATTGTTCAGGGCTTACAAGAATGGAAGTCGCAAAGGAATGTAATATTTGTAAAAGTTCATTAGCGACAGCGTTAAATCGCATATACGAAAAATTGGGTGTTAGAAATTATCAAGAGATGGTTCATATTGCAATGAAATATGGATATGTAAAACCTGTATATTTTAAATAATAGAATTAAAAAGTTCTTTATTTAATAGAACTAATATTAAGGCACTCTTAGGAGTGACTGTGTAATATTTTATGTATATAAAAGATTAGAAATAAGATTAAATAAAATATCTAAAGTGTTAAATCGAATAATATCGTTCAGAGAAAGTGCAAGACTCACAAGAAACAATAGAAGATATTTTAGGTGAGACAGTGGAACAAATGTTAAAAGCAGAATTAGACGAGTACTTAGACTATGAATATGGTGAAAAATATTATCTTTAAGTATTAGAAATGGATCAAGCAAGAAATAGTAAAATCGTCCTGTGAAAACATAGATCTAAACATTTCAAAATGAAAGACTTAAAAATAATAGCAATGGAAAACTTTAATAGACAATTATTTAATAGACAATTAAGAGAAGTAACAAAAAACAAAATGATGTTTTTAAATGACCATGTTTTATAAAAAAAGTTTGTATTTAGAAGTGGTGGATGCTTCAAGTAAATGGACAAGCAGAATAAGCGGATTGGGTCAAATACTATCACAATTGATTTTATTTTTGAAGATATAATCTAAAATTTATCCTTATTGGTTAATTGTGCCAAATTAGGTTACAAATATTTGAACCACAGAATTTAGTGATAAAAGTGCATTTTTTTGATTAAGAAAAATAGCAGCTTACAGTCTATTGGGAAGAGCAGGTTTTACAGAACCAATTGAGAGAAAGTCATGGTTACAGTACTTCGTAACCTATTTTCTAAATATCTTAAAAATATATTACTTATATTAACTCATTATTAATATACTTATCTGTATTTTTTCTTAATTGAGTAAGCTCGTAAATCAAGGTGTTCTTATTAGAGTAGTCTTTCATAAGAATATCTTTTTTACTTTTATATTCATCGTAAATATTTGATAATTCTTTTATACTTAAATTTTTATACTTGTTTTTGTCTAAAGTAGTTAATGACTTTTCGTATGTGATAATTTGAGTTCTATATTCTGTATAAAATTCTTTATCTTTAGAGTTTGATTTATAGATTTCATAAATAGATTTATTTATTTGTAAAGTGTTTAAAGCTTCAATTGCAGTATAGATTTCGTTCAAATCTTTTTCTATATTCTTAATTTCATTTAAAGTTTTTTGCCTATTAATGGCTTCTTGTTGAAGTTTATTTTCTAGATCTATATTAGATGTCAGCCCATACTTTCTGAGTTGATTTAAAGTATCAGCCATAGTATTCATATTGTGTTTCTTTGCCCATATTTCATAAGCTTCAGAAGATTGTATCTTTTTATTATTTTTTAAGTCTATTATATTGTCGACTTTTTTATATGTTTTCGTAGAAGAATCAAAATCAATTTTTACTGACTTTTTATTCATATTATTCTCGATTCTTTCCTTTATCTTTTCATTGGTATAATCTTTTCCAAGAGTATTTTCTTTAGCACGAATAAATCGTCCTTTTTCTCCTTGTTCTTTATGACGAAAAGATAAGTACTTGCCTAATTTGATTTCGTATCCATATTCTTCCATAGTTTTTAAAAAGTTATCATAGCTATTAGACTTTTGAATAGCATGATCAATAGATATTTGAAGTCTATATTTCCAAGATGTCCCTTTTTTAAATTCCATATATTCCTTATATGATTTCCCATTAGTTTTATATTTATTTTTAAACTTCATATAGTCTTCATCTATAACAGATAACTTATATTTTCTACACAAGTCATCACTATAATTTCTAATTTGATGGTAAGATTTTTTATTGCTTTGATAGGCTTTACCTGTATCAAAAGAAACATTATTAAATAGAATATGGTTATGAATATGCTCCTTATCTACATGGGTTGTTATTACGTATTCATATTTTCCTTGTAGTACCTTCTCACATAATTCAATTCCAATTTTGTGTGCTTCTTCAGGTGTAGTTTCTCCAGGTGCAAAAGCTTGAATTAAATGTCTTGCTAAAACTTTTGCTTTAGAATTACATTCTATTTTTGTTTGTTCAAATTCTAAATGAGCAGTTATAGGGTTACAGTTTAGGGAGGAAATTAGAATTTTTTCATCTGTTTTATCACTATTCATAATGTAATCAAGTGCTACTTTTAAAGTGGATTTTATAGGATGAATTTTAGTAATTGCCATTATTCTTTCTCAGTATTTATGCTATTAGAATTAGTAAGAGAGTATATTTTTTTACGCATAGAGAAAATATCTTTTGCTTGATTTTCTAATAAGCTTTTTAAATCTTCTACATCATCTTTATATATAATTGATGTAGTATTTACCCTTTTAGCAATTTGATTTATATTATTTGAAGTACGACTTATATTTGTTGACATTTCACGAAAGACATCCATATCTAATACATAAATATCTTTTTCTAAAATACATTTCATAATAAATTGCCTAAGAGTTTTGCACTTAGATGCTTTATGTTTTTCATTTAGCAATTCTAACTCCTCGTCAGATAACATTAAATAAATTCCGTTATTTCTAAATCTACTTGTCATAATTTGACCTCCTTAATAAATTTATTAATCGAAATAAAAAAGAAAAACCTGTAAATTCAAGTAGGATAACTTGACTTACAGGTTTAATTTATTCTATATATTTCGTCTGGAAATCTCCTGATTTAATTTTTTAGTATTTATATTTTATCACTTTTTGAGATAATATTCAAGTTTGCGTTGGGGCTATTATAAGAGTTTGTACTGAATTTAATCATTATAAATTTAGGGGTTTGGGGATATTCCCCAACAAGTAAAATGGAAAAAAATAAGCGATATAATAGTAGTATTCTTATTTCATTTTTAGTAAGTGCATATGCACTTACTGTGCTTGCTCATATACTAATAGTATAAGTGATGTTAATAAACAATATATGACAAATCTAGAGGAATATTGCAAAAATTACTTTTAAATAAGGATTTTTATAAGTATAATGAAATAGTGTAAATATTAAGGAAATCATTTTTTAAGTTCTTTAATTTCGTATTTACTAAATCTGGATGTAATTATTTTTATTTTTAAGGGAGGGGTAATCCATTCTACACAGGGAATTTGCAGAGGAAAATTATTTAGAAGCTATATATATTTTATCTTTGGAAAAAGATGAAGTAAGAAACATGGATCTTGCTAATTACTTAGAGTATAAAAGACCCACTATTACAAGAATGCTAAAAAAACTTGAAAATAAAGGGTTGATTATTTATGGTGAAGATAAAATAATACACTTAACAGAGGAGTCAAAAACATTTTGCAAAAAAATGTATACAAGGCATAAATATTTAACGGACGTATTTATAAGACTTGGAATAGATGCAAAAAATGCTGAAGACGAAGCTTGTCTTATAGAGCATGTTATTTCTGATGAAACTTTTGAAAAATTAAAAAAACATTTCGATTATAATTTATAGTAAATAGCATAGATGACTCGCATAATGAGATGTCTATGCTATTTTTATTTTTAAAATTATATTTTTAAAAACATCTCAAAGCTATTGATAAAAGCTATCAAATGGTATATAATAATTTTGAGTTAGCCAATACTAACAGAAAATAAATAAAAAGGTGAATTTATGTCAAAAAACTTTGAAATATTAAATAAAGAAATTAATGAAAATAATATAATAGCAAATCTTTTTATATTCCCGTTTGCAGGTGGTGGAGTGTCTGCATTTAGAAAATGGAAAGATGAATTTGAAGATATAAAATTACTTGTTGCTCAATATCCAGGAAGAGAAAACAGGTTTTCTGAAAGGGCTATAAGTGACATTAACATCCTAGTGGATAGTTTATTTGAAGATATGAAAGAAAATTTTGATTTTAGAAAACCTTATTATTTATTTGGACACAGTATGGGAACAAAAATAGTTTATGAACTTGCATTAAGAATTAAAAATTCGGATTACATAAATCCAAGAGGAATAATAATATCAGGAGGACGAGCACCATTATATAAAGAACCTCTTCCAATTTATCATCTTGATGATGACGGATTTATAGAAGGCTTGAGAAGATATGAAGGAACACCAAAAGAAATTTTAGATAATAATGATTTAATTTCTATTTTCTTGCCAACGCTTAGGGCAGATTTTGTAATAGATGAAGACTATCAAGACACAAAATTTGAGAAATTAGAATCACCTTTACTAGGTCTTATGGGAGATAAAGATCAAGAAATGACCCTAGATGAACTTACAAAATGGCAAGATTATACAACAAAAGAATTTACTTATAGATATATAGATGGCAAGCATATGTTTGTCAACACATCTCCTGATAGTGTCATTAAAGAGATAAAAGAGTTTATAAAAGTAAATGAAAATTGAAGAATATGAGATAAGAAAAATTAAAGATTTTCTTACTTTAGAAGATTTAAAAGATAAATTAGCTAGTAATAATTTAATACTAATTAAGGCTTATACAGATAAATTATTAGAAGAAAAATTACTTCCTTACTTAACTAAAGAGGAGATAATAAAATCAAAGGATTATAAATCAGAAATAGCAAAAATTAATTATCTAGTATCAAGGGCAATACTTAATTTAGCCCTAAAAGGTTTACTAGAAAAAGAAATTGATGATTTAACAGTCAAAAGAGATAAAAATAATAAACCCTACGTAGAAAGCACTCTAGGATTAAAGTTTAACATCTCACATACTGAAGGCTTAGTTTTGTTAGCTTTTTTTAAAAGAGAAGTAGGGGTAGATATTGAAAAAATAAATTATAAATTTGAGTTTAAGGATATATTAGAAAACTGTTTTACTAAAGATGAAATCACAAATATAGATAACAATATAATAAGTTTCTATAGATATTGGACTGCAAAAGAAGCCTATCTTAAATGTGATGGGATTGGTCTTATAAGAAATTTGAAAGAAATTGAAATAATTTCTTGTGGAAATAAAGTTATAGAAATTAGCGATAATAAAAACAATATAATAAGTAGATTACAGCCATTAAATTATGATGGCAAATATGTCGGAGCAATATGCTTGGAGGAAAAATAATGAACATTGAATTAAAAGAAAAATTAGAAAAAATTTATGATGAACAAGTGTGGCCGCATATAACCTTAGGAGAATTTATTGAAGATTGTGCTAAAAAATATGGGGATAAAATTGCCTTAGTAGATGGAGATGTTGAACTTTAATATCAAGAATTAAATAGAAAAGCTTGCCATTATGCCAATGGTTTATTGAAAGCTGGATTTAAAAAGGGAGATAGAATCGTTCTTCAACTTCCTAATTGTCACGAATTTGTTATTATCCTTTTTGCCATGTTTAAGATTGGTGTGATTCCAGTATTATCACTTCCAGCTCATAGGAAAAATGAAATAAAGGGAATATTAGAAAAATCAGGGGCAAAAGCATATATAGCTAAGGATAAATATCTTGGCTTTTCATATGTTGATATGATAAGAGAAGTAAAGGAAGAATTAAATATAGATTTTGAAGTTTATATTCTTGGAGATAATCAAGGATATAAAATTTTTTACAATCTTGATGATAAAGATTATTTATCTCAACAAATAGAGATCAATTATAAAGAGATAGGATTATTACTTTTATCAGGAGGCACAACTGGTATACCCAAATTGATACCAAGGAGACACTGCGATTATATCTATGTAGCGAAAGAAACTGCAAAGAGATGTAAAATGGATCAAGACAGTATTTATCTAGCTTCTCTTCCTATTGCTCACAACTTTCCTTTATGTTGCCCAGGGATATTAGGAACATTTTTTATAGGCGGCAAAGTTGTTCTATGCCCAGTAACAAGTCCAGATGAAATTTTGCCTTTAATTGAGGAAGAGGAGGTTACGATAACGGGCTTAGTTCCTGCTATGGCAAATATATGTATAGATTTTATAAAGGAAGATGATTACGACATATCTTCATTAAAGGTTCTTCAAGTTGGAGGATCAGTTTTAGAAGAAAAACTTGCTGAAAAGATAGAAAAAGAATTTGGTTGCAAACTACAACAAATTTTTGGAATAGCTGAAGGTCTGATTATGACAACTTCTTTAGATGATGATAGTAAAACTATATTTACAACTCAAGGGAAGCCTATAAGTGAGTTTGATGAATTGTTAATAGTTGATGAAGACGGAGAAGAAGTCAAAGATGAAGAGTACGGAGAACTTATAGTCAGAGGTTCGTACACAATTTATGGCTATTATAAGCTTCCAGAAGTAAATAAAAGATGTATAGACAAAGATTTATATTTTAAAACTGGAGATAAGGCAAGAAAACTAAAAGATGAAAACTATCAGGTAGTGGGAAGAATTTCAGAAACAATAAATAGGGCTGGAGAAAAGATTACGCCTTCTGAAATTGAAGATATTTTACTATCTAATGAGAATATAGGAGATGTTCAAGTTGTAGGAGTACCTGATGAACTTTTGGGAGAAAAAATAGGAGTGTTCATATTAAAAGATGAGAAGGACGAACTCTCATTAGAAGATATCAGGACATTTCTAGCAAATAAGAATGTAGCGGAATTTAAATTGCCAGATTCTATAAAATATATAGATTCATGGCCGCTAACTGCTTTGGGGAAAATTGATAGAAATAAATTAAAAAGAATAGAGTGAAAGGAGCAGAACATGGAATTTGATGCGAGAAAAGAAATTAAACTAATAATTGAAAAATGGTTAAAAGATACCTTGAAGAAATCAGACATAAAAGAAAATGACAATTTAATAGAAAAAGGCTTAAGTTCCATGCAAGTAATGCAACTTTCAGGAATTCTTAAAAAAGAAGGACTTAGAATATCCTTCGCAAAGCTCATTGAGAAGCCTACACTTAATTCATGGTTTGACCTAGTAGCTAATTCAAAAATTATTAAGAAACATTCAAAAGATAATAAGAAATCAAATGATGGCAAAGATTCATTCAATCTTACAGATGTTCAATATTCTTATTTTATAGGCAGAAGTGATGATCAAACTCTAGGTGGAGTGGGTTGTCATGCCTATATTGAAATAGATGGAAAAGATATAGATTATAAAAGATTGAATGATGCGTGGAATAAACTTCAATATAGACATCCAATGCTCAGAGCAAGATTCACAGAAGATGGAAAGCAAGAAATATTAGATAAACCTTTTAGTGAAGAAATTGAAGTTTTTGACTTATCTAATTTAGATGAAAAAGAAAGAAAAATTAGATTAGATGAAATACGAGAAAATTTATCGCATAGAAAATTTAGAGTAGAAATAGGAGAAGTAGCAGAATTAAAACTTGCAAATCTATCACATAATAGAAATAAAATTTTCTTTGATTTGGATTTGTTAGTTGCTGATGTAATGAGTTTGAGCCTTATTTTAAAAGAATTAGGAGAATTGTATTTAGGAAAAGAATTAGACAATCTAAACAGTTATACCTTTAAAGACTATATAAATAATCTTGAAGTAGACTCTGAAATTTATAAAAAAGATCAAGAGTTTTGGAAAGAAAAAATAGACTCATTTGAGATAGAAAGACCCAATTTACCATTAAAGAAAGCTCCTGAACAAATTAAAGAAACGAGATTTACTAGAAGAAAACGAGTTATTGAAAAAGATAAATGGAGCAAAATAAAAGAACTTGCAGCAAGCTATAAATCTACGCCATCAATGGTTTTATTAACTGCGTATGCTTTAATTCTAGAAAGATGGACTAACCAAGATAAGTTTTTTATAAATTTACCATTATTTAATAGAGATATTTCAAACGAAAACCTGAAAGATATGGTGGCAGACTTTACAAATATCTTATTAGTAGAACATGAAAGAAAAAATGATACTTCTTTCCTAGAAACTTTGAATAGAATAAGCGAAACCTTTATAGACAATGCTAGTCATTCATCTTATAGTGGAGTACAAGTTCAAAGAGATATATCGAAATCACAGGGTACAAGTCTTAATGTTTCACCTGTAGTTTTTGCGTGCAACATAGACTATCCACTAGAGACTGAAATTTCAAGGAAAGCTTTGGGCAAAATTACATATATGGTTTCACAAACTCCAGGAGTATGGTTAGATTTCCAATCTTATATAAAAGATGGAGATTTAGTATTATGTTGGGATAGTGTAGATGAACTTTTCCCTGAAAAAATGTTAGATGACATGTTAAATTCTTTAGAAGAACAACTTTTAAGACTAACAGAAAAGGAAAATTGGGAAAGCAAATTTGATGTACTATCAGAAAATCAAAAACTAGCAAGAGAAAAAGAGCTTAAATCAATTCTTCCGTTAAACTTTCTTGATGAGAGATTATATGATGGATTTATAAAAAATGTAAAAGAAAATCCAGAAAAAATTGCAATTATAGATTCAGAAACTAAAGAAGAAATATCTTATATAGACTTATATGAAAAATCCTTAAAAATAGCTGGATTTTTAAAGGAAAATAGAATAAAAAAAGGAGAATATGTAGGCATTACTCTCCCAAGATCGAGCAAACAAATTTACGCTATATTTGGAATACTATTTTCTGGAGCGGCATATGTTGTTGTTGGAATAAATCAACCTAGCGAAAGACGAAGTAAAATATACGAACAAATTGGCATAAAGTTTGTCATCAGTGACAATAAAACAATAGAAAATTACAAACTAGATACGGGAGACGTTTTTTTAATTGACTTAGACAAAGCTATAGACAAATCCTTAGGTCTTGATAAGCCTATAGAAGTAAGCCCTTTTGACTCAGCCTATATAATAATGACATCAGGTACTACAGGAGTGCCAAAGGGTGTTGAGATCATGCACACAAGTGCCATTAATACTATTAATGATTTAAATGAAAAATATTCTATTAATTCAAACGATACGTTACTTATGGTGTCAGCAATAGACTTTGACTTATCAGTATATGATATTTTCGGAATACTTTGTGTAGGTGGAACTCTAATAACAACTAATGAAGATAATTATCGTAATCCTGATGAATGGATTAGAATTATTGAAAAATATAATGTAAGTGTGTGGGACTCTGTACCTATACTTTTTGACATGCTCGTAACTATGGCAGAGGGTGAAAAGAAAAACTTACCACTTAGAATTGTTATGTTATCAGGAGATTGGATAGCAAAAGAACTACCAGGAAGATTTTATAAGATAAGCGGAAAAGAAAATTCTATAGTTGTTGCTATGGGTGGAGCAACAGAAGCATCTATCTGGTCAAATTATTTAAATGTACCAAGGGAAATACCAAAAGACTGGATATCAATTCCATATGGAAGACCACTTAAAAACCAAGTCTATAGGGTAGTAGATGAGATGGGCAGAATTTGCCCCAACTATGTAAAAGGTGAACTTTTAATTGGTGGAGTTGGAGTAGCTAAACGTTACCATGGCGATGAAGATTTAACCAAGAAAAAATATTTTGAAGAAGGCGGGATTAGATGGTATAGAACTGGTGACAGTGGAAGAACATGGGATGACGGAACAATCGAATTTTTAGGTAGAAAAGATACACAGGTAAAGATAAAAGGGCATCGAATTGAGCTTGGAGAAATTGAAGAAGCTATTAGAAGTAAGTTGAAAATTAAAAATGTAAAAGTTATAGCTAATGATAAAAAGAATAGTTTATATGCATTTGTTATAAGAAATGATGTTGAATCAAATTACAGAAAATTAGAATCAAATTACAGAGAACTACTTAGGAGTATCATTCCTAAATATATGATTCCAGATAAATTTCTTTATATAAACAATTTTCCGACAAATAAAAACGGGAAAATAGATATTAAAAAATTGATGAAAATGGTAGAAGAAATAAATGTTACCTGCAAAAGAAATCCTTATGAGCATTCTAAAAAGAGATTCTTAAAAGATGTAGTCGAAATATTTAAGGAAGTTACTAAAAATTCGCATTATGATATAAATGCAAACTTTTTTGAAAATGGAGGGGATTCGTTAATAGCACTAAATATACTATTTAAATTAAATTCAAAATATAATACAAGTCTAAACATAAAAGACATATTTGAAAGTAATTCTATTATTCAGATATGTGATACAATGCAGAATGAAATGAATTCATATGAAAATTATGAGCAGGATTTTCTAGAATTAAATGAAGAAAAAATGCCTTTAACAGAATTGCAACATTCATATTGGGTAAATAGAATTGGATATGGGAATTTAGTAAGACAAAATGCAAATTTCTATATTGAGTTGGAGTGCATTAAATTAGATGTTTTAAAAATAAATGATGCAATAAATAAAATAATTAGTAAATATAAGATATTTAGAAATGTTATTAGTGATGACGGTGAGTATTTTGAAAATTCAAATAGAGATCATGTTGAAGTAAAATATAATGACTTATGTGATTATTCATCTAAAATGAAAGAAAAACTTATTGAAGATATAAGAAATAGAATTATTTATTCAATTGATAAGGAACAGCTGTTTGCTCCTCTTAAAGTTGAAATAACGAATATAGATATAAATATAGCGATTTTGCATATTTGTTTTGATAATGTATTTTTTGATGCACCAAGTATTATGTATTTACTCAATGAATTGAACTTATTGTATAATAATTTAGATATAGAGAATATTAGTTTGGACAGAGGAACAATGATTCAAATAAATAGCGATAAGTTAGAATTAGATAAATTATATTGGGAAAATAAGATTAGTAAAATCTTTCCAGCACCAAATTTATTAAAAATAAAAAATAATTTAGAAATAGAAGAAACTTCTGGGAAAGTTAAAAGACTTACAATAACATTAAAAGAAGAACAAGTTAAGGGATTATTATATATTTCTGGTAAATATAAAGTAACTACATCAAATATTATTTTATCGGTTTTTTCAGAAATTATGCATTATTGGAGTCAGTCTACAAATTATACAATAAATGTGATTGTCATAAATAATCGAAAAGATATATATGATTATTTTGGGGAAATTGCGGACTATACATCAAATATACTTCATACTATAAATTACAATGTTAATGAATCGCTATATGAAAGAATGATTAAGATACAAAACAATTTATTTGAAGACCTTCAACATATGTCTTTTGAAGGGACTCAAGTATTGAGAGAGCTAAAGAAACAAAATAGAAAAACATATGTAAATATGCCGATAGTATACACTAATACGATCGGGCTTGATATCGATATTAATATGAATAATATAGGTAAAATTAAAAATATTTTAACTCAGACACCAGGGGTGTATCTTGATTTACAGGTTAGTTTGGTAAATGGACAATATATAATTAATTGGGATTATTTAGAAAATGTATTCGATGAAAAAGAAATAAAAGAAAAATTTGAAATTTTTGAACACATATTATTAGAAGTTATAGAAAATGAATCGTTCTTAGAAAACAGTGATATTATTCAAAATGGAAATTTTTATGAGGAAGGGATACTTTAATGAAAAATATAAAAAATTTAATTAATTCTCTTAATGAAAAAGGCATATTAATTTGGGAGAAAGGAGGGAAAATAGCATATAAATCGCCTGTAGGAGCTATGAATGAAGAATTAAAAAATGAAATACTTAATAATCGAGATGAATTGGTAGAATATCTAAAAGAAAAAAGCAGAATAAAAAGGATGAAAATCATAAATAATGATGCTTTGGTTGAGATTACCCCATTATCTAACAGAGAAGAAAATTTTGTTGCTATTAAAGAGAATATCAAGAATGAAGTTGAAAAGTTTGAACTTGAGTATGTAGATTTAATAAATGATAGTAATCTATCAAAGTGGGTTGAAAATGCAAATGATGTTTCTTTACGTGATATGTTCAAAACTTTTTATAATGGAGGAATATTTAGAGATAATAAATATTATAGCTTAGATGACATAATCGACATGCTCGAAATTGATTCTGATTATGAACACTTTATTGCGAAGTGGTTAAAAGTTCTTGTAGAACGAAAAATTATACTTGAGAATGATGAGGGCTATAAGTTTATAGATTATTCTTATATTGAAAAAATAAATGAAGATTATTGGAAAAATTTTGCGAAAATAGAAGAAACAATAAATTATGGTCAAGATTTCTTTGATTATATGAATAAATGCTCTCGTTCTCTTTTGGATATTTTACAGAAAAAAATAAAAACAGTAGATATTTTATTTCCAGAAGGAGCAGAAAACAGTGCAATTGGTCTATACAGCGATAACAAAGGGAGCAGACTTTTTAATAAGTTAGTAGGTAATGTAGTACATAAGTACATACAAACACATGAGAAAAAATCTATTAAAATATTAGAAATAGGTGCGGGAATAGGTGGAACAACCAGATATATAATGGATAAAATAAAAAATGAAAAATTCGAATATTACTATACAGATATATCTTACTATTTTCTTAATAAAGCTATGGAGAAATATGGCACTCAAAATGTACATTATAAAATTTATGATATAAATGATAGTATTTATAAACAAGGGTTTGGTGATGAAAAATTTGACGTTATATTATGTGCTAATATGTTACATAATTCTAAAAATGGTTATGAGGTATTGAGAAATATAAATCACATTCTTAATGACAAAGGGATTTTTGTAATTATAGATGAAACAACCGAACCTGAATTCTTGCTTACATCAATAGAGCTTAATGATGCTTTATCAAGCTTCTACGATGATAGAGCAAAAAACAACGGCGTATTTTTTACTTATGAACAATGGGAAACGATGTTTAAAACGTGTAAAGCTAATATATGGGTTGATTTTCCTCAAAAAGATAGTGATTTAGCACTTACAGGACAAAGGTTATTTATTGGTAATTTTAGTGAAAGCTATTGTATAGATAGTGAGATTGTTAAAGATGTTATTGATGATGATTGCATTGATAAAATTGTGATTGTAGATAATATAGACAAAGAAGATTCTATGGATACGGTTTCTATTAAAAACCACGAAGAAGTAAATAAAAAAACATTACTGCAAATGATTAAAATATGGGAAGAAATATTACAATCTGATAACATTAAATCTACAGATAGTTTTTTTGATGTTGGTGGCGACTCTTTAGTAATAACACAATTGATAACAAAAATATGGAATGTATATCCTAAAACCAAACAATTAAAATGGAAAGAATTTTCAGAAATAATATTCAAACATCCCATTTTAAAAGATCTGGCATTATTTATAGATAATTTTAATAACAGTGAAATCCAAAATAAAATTGAGGAAGTTGATAATATGATTGAATTATCAAAATGCAATAATCCTAGGAGAATTTATATATTATTTCACGATGGAACAGGAGAGCTTAATGTATATAATAATTTCATAAGAGCTTTGAATGAAAAAGAAGGAAATGTGTCAATATATGGATTTAGAATTGACAATATTAGAAAATTTAACAATAAATCGTTTTATAGAGATTTAGCAAATGAATATTCTGATTCCATACTTTCAAAATTTAATGAGAACGAAATAGTCCTAGTAGGTCACTGCGTTGGTGGATTATTAGCGTTAGAAACAGGTAATATCTTATCTAAGAAAGACATAAATATATCTGAAGTAATTCTTATTAGTTCATTTTTGAATGAAGGGAAGATATTATTTGGAAATAATATCTTAAAAAAATATTTGGATTCTGATTTTCTGATGGGCATAATTTTTAGAGAAGTAATTGGAGATAGGCAAAGTGATAACCATATATATTGGTCAGATATAGAAAATGCAGTAAAATACATGGAAATAAATGGAATTAATAGTATCGAGAATAGCATAAGAGAAACCCAATATATCAACAAAAATTTATACAATATGTTAATGGATTATGAGGGAGGAAATTTGATTCCCCCTCAATATGCTAAACAGTTTGATATATTTAAGAAACATTTTTTAGCTGCATCAGAATACGAACCTTCACCGTATGAAGGGGTATTGAAATTCGTGCATGGAAATTTAAGAACAGATAACTTTTTTATGGAAGGGGAAGGTTTATTTAATGATGCCGAAAATTTATGGAAGAAATTAGTAACTACAAATATAATATATTATACGATAGATGCAGACCATTTTACTGTTATGGATAAAGAGAATTGTAATAAAATTATAGAAAATTTATTACAGAAAATGAGGTGATGGTTGTTATGAGCTATAGGATTGGTGTATTAGGCTCAAATGGCAAGGTCGGTACTAAATTGTGTGATTTTTTAGATAGAAATAACATTAGCTTTGTAAAAGCAAGTAGATCAGGTAAAAAAACTTTGGAAAGACATTTTATATTTGATATTTATAATGCTTATGAGTTTGAATCTTTTTTGAAAAGCGTAGACATAGTCATAAATTGTATAGGTCCGACGTTCTATTACGGGAAATATATTGCTAAAAAAATTATTTCAAATAATAAAATATATATAGATGCATTTGGAGACGAATTTGTTTGTGAAAACATACAAGATAGCATAAATTCTGTAGTGGTAATATCCGCAGGGGATTGTCCTGGATTTAGTGGCGTTATTCCTTTTTGGGTAAAGAAAAAATATTATGATAAAATTTCTAAGATGGAGATTTCTTATTTTTGTGGAGGAGAGGTGACAGCCTCTGGATTATTAGATATATTAATGAGCACAGATATGGGTTACGGGTTTGTGTCAACTTATTATAAATTTGGGAAATATATAAAAATAAATAACAGCTGTATGACTAAACATCTAAATTGTTTTGATAGAGATTTTTATTGTAAACCTTTTATTAATAATGAGATAGTAGATGTTGCAAATTCCTTAGATATAGATGAAATTTATTTTAATAACTTATATTACAATGAAAAGAGGGACTTATTATTAAGAGATATTTACTCTGAAATCTCGGATCAGAATATTTCTTGGAAAGATGCAAATAGTATTTTAATAAATAAATTAGACTTAATAAATGATGTGAATTTTGATGGAACTGTATATAAAATTGAAGTAGAAGGTAAAAAAAGTGGAAGAGATAGAACATTAACATTAGAAATCACTGCTGCAGAAAGTTATACCATATCTGCATATATTTTGTATAAAACAATAGAAAGGTTATTATTAAGCGATTGTAAATTAGATGTGAGAAAAATTAGACCCTTTGACTTGGTTGATTCAGAAGTAATTTTTCGAGAAATGATTGAACTTGGAATAATTAAAAATATTTCTGAAAATAAAAATGTTGAGTATGATGTAGGGACTCTATGATGAATAAACTAAAGAAAATTAATAATAAAATTATTTCAAATAATGGGAAAAAGACAGAGTTCTATTATATTGAGCATTTGCAAGCTAAATCATATAAAAATCTTGTTTTTATACATGGTGCAAATCATGCAGCTTGGTGTTGGAATTTTCACTTTATGACCTTTTTTTATGAAAAAGGCTATAATGTATACTCTGTAAATTTATACAACAGAGGAAATAGTAGCAATATAGGAAAAGTTTTATTATCAGAATATGTAGAACAAATTAATGATTTTATTGAGTATTTAGATAAAAAAATAATCATTATTGGACATTCTGTTGGGACTTCAATTGTGCAAAAATATATATCAAAATATAGAAAAAATGTAGAAAAATGTATTTTAATGTGCCCTGTTGCACCTTGGGGTATGAAATATGACCTAATAACCATGTTTTACAAAAAACCAATGAAAAAAGTTTTATTGGAATTATATAATAATAAATTTATTAAAAAATATCCTGTAGAATTATTTTTTGAAAATAAACCATCGTATATAAAAAATGAATATTTTATTCCTGAAAATTTTAATGAGTGTTTTTCTACTTTTTTAGAAAAATCCGAAATAAATAAGAATGTACCAACCCTAATTTTAGGAACTCGAAATGATCAAGTTATGAATTATAAGACAATATATAAAATGGTAACTTACTATAATTCTGAATTCGTAATTTATAATAAAATTGGTCATGATATGATGATGGATTTTGGTTGGGAAATCGTTGCAGATGATATATTGAAATTTATTTCTGATTTTCATGATGCTGGAGAAGTATAGAAATGAAATGCTATTTAAAAAATATTGATAAAGAAGTTGACATTATGAGTCATCTATATGGAAGGAATAAGAAAAAAATACTGGAGAATTCAAAAAACAGGATTTATAAGTATGATGGCTTAGAAAATGGAAAGTATGTCATTACAGAGTATGAAATCTTTAAGGGAGTAAGAGTATTCTATAACGATATACACACATCAAAAATTACAAGTAGTATTCCTAAAAATTCTCTTAATGAGAGACGATATGAAATCAATCATTGCAGAGAAGGAAGATTCGAATGCGTATTAAGAGATGGAACTGTAACATACATGGAAGCTGGAGATTTTGCGATTAACTTAATAAGCAACAGCTCTAAAGAATCATTTTTCCCCATTAGTCATTATCACGGCGTTACTTTTTGTATTACACCATCGGAGTTTGATGATGAACTACATCTTTTAGAGAAAATGTTTGGAATTAAATATGAAGAGGTTTTAGCTAATCTTTGCCACGATAATAAACTTTTTATTCAGCGAGCTACATCAGAGATTGACCATATTTTTTTTGAAATGTATAAAGTACCAGATCATATTTTGGTTGCATATTTAAAAGTCAAATTTCAAGAATTGTTTTTGTACCTTACAACAGTACAGAATAATGCATCTTATAGTGATAGACAGTATTTTGCTAAAAATAATATTGAAATCGCTAAAAAGATAAATGCGTATGTACTGAAGAATTATAATAGAACATTGCTCTATGAGAAATTATCTGAGAAATTCCACATAAAAATTACTACAATGAAAAAATGTTATAATAGTGTTTTTGGAGAAACTGTTAACGATACAATAATAAAAAAAAGATTGGAAGTAGGTGCAAATTTGTTGAAAGAATCCTCACTTACCATCACTGAAATTGCTCTTCAAGTTGGTTATACAGACCACTCTAAATTCTCGAATGCTTTCAAAAAAAAATACAAGATCACACCCTCTGAATACAGAAAGATATCTGAAATAGCAAATTCGGTCTAATTGGTCAAGCAATTACAGTTAGATAATGCTAACATAAATATAGCTTACAAAGAAAGGTGGCAGATTCTAATGGAGCCTGCAACATACTATACAAGGAGGAATATTTATGGAAAGTAAAAAATTAACTATAAAAGATTTAGCAACCATAGGAATCTTTTCTGCAATCATGATTGTTGTATTCATTGCTTTTTCAATGATTACAGGGGCATCATTATTTTTCAATATGATTTTTAATGCTGTGTTTACTGCACTAATTTTAGGACCATTTTTTGTTTATATGGCTATGAAAGTAGGCAAACCAGGAGTTGCACTAATTTATAATATTATACAAGCTATATTAGCAACTGTCTTTATGGGTCCTTTTATGATTCCATGGTTTGTAGGTGGCGGGATAATTGCAGAGTTATCTATGCTTGGTACAGATAGCTATAGGAATATAAAAAGAATTACTATTGCTTGGATAATTACATCATTAACTAGAGCGGCTCATGGTATGAGCGAAATATGGTTTTTTAAAGATGCCTTCATTAAGTCCGGCGTATCTCCAGAACAAGTTCAAATACAAACTCAGTATTATACAAATCCTAAATGGATTCTTATTTCTTTAGCATGTACTATTGTGGCGGCAATTATTGGTTGCTATTTAGGAAATAAGATGACAGAAAAGCATTTTAAAAAGACAGGCATAATAAAATGATGCATTTGGACTTACGTTCCAAATTAGTAGTATTTTTAAGTACAGTATTTTTGGTTTCAGTATTGTCCAAAGATACTGTATTTTTTTTATTAGCCGCCATTCTAGTTATTTATGTATCACTGCAAGGATATAGCAAATCTACTATAAAACTAATTATTGCAATGGGTGTTTTAAGTTTTTTGAGATTTGTCTCAAATGGTGAAGGTTTTGGCATTTTGATTCCAGATATGTTTCTGTTTATAGTTATAAGAACATTAGTTATAGTTCTATCAGTAATACCAATTTTAAAAACACCTCCAGGAGAGATAATGGCAATAATGAAAAAAATGAAAATTCATAGAAATGTTGCTTTGCCACTTATTTTCATGATGAGATTTTTCCCAGTAGTTAAAAGTGAGTTTAAAGAAATTATCGACTCGTTGAGATTAAGAGGATTAATTTCTATTAAAAAACCATTTTTAACGATGGAATATTTATTTGTTCCTATGATGTTTTCATCTTCAAAAATAGCTGAAGAACTTGCTGCCGCATCGGAAGTAAGAGGAATTTCTGCATCTGGAAAACATAGCTCAAGAAGAGAAATAAAATTTAGAAATCTTGATGTTATTGTTTGTTTAATCACCATCTTTATCACAATGAGCATGATTTTCCTGGAGAGGAGTTATTAAGATGATCAAGTTAAAAAATGTAAGCTTTGCCTACAGTAAAGATTCAGCAAACATCTTAAAAAATATTAATTTGGAAATTAATGATGGGGAATGTGTTGCCTTTATAGGGGCGAGTGGTTGTGGGAAAACTACCCTTACAAGACTTATAAATGGTCTTGCTTATAAATTCTATGGAGGGAAATTAAAGGGAGAAATTTCCATAGATGGAATAAATCCCGTGGAAAAAGAATTATATGAAATAGGGAGGAAAGTAGGATCTATTTTTCAAAATCCCAAGAGTCAATTTTTTGCAGAAAATGTAGAAGATGAAATTGCCTTCGGGCTTGAAAATTATGGGATAGAAAGAGAAAAAATAGATGAAATAATCAATAATTCCTTAAAATCTATTAATGGAGAAGATTTAAAAGATAAAAACTTATTTCATCTTTCAAGTGGAGAAAGACAAAAAATAGCAATTGCTTCAATAAATGCACTTAATCCACCTATTTATGTTTTTGATGAACCGTCTGCTAACCTAGATATGAAAAGTGTAGAAGCTTTAAGAAAACTTATGCTTTTATTAAAGAAAAATAAAAAGACAATAATCATTTCAGAGCATAGGCTATACTACCTTAGAGGAGTAGTGGATAAATATTATTATCTTGAAAATGGGGAAATTAGCAATGTTTTTACAGAGGAAGAACTATTATCAAAAAGTGAAGATTTTTTCAATAAGTTAGGATTAAAATTCTTTTCTTTAAATAAAATATCTCCTAAAATAAATAAGTTAAAAGAGATAAATTCTATGAACTTAGAAAAAATTTCTTTTTCCTATAATAAGAATGTCCTTATAAAAGATTTGACCTACGAATTTAAAAGTGGAAATATTTATGGAATTATTGGGGATAATGGCATAGGCAAATCTACTCTGTTTAAAATTTTAAGTGGACTTATGAAAAAAGATAGTGGTTTTATATCTATAAATGGAGAAAAATTAAACAAAAGAAATAGGCAAAAAAGAATATACTACCTGTCAAATAATCCTGATAGTAATCTTTTTGAAGTTTCAGCAGAAGACGAGTTAAAACTAAATAATAAAGATGCAGATACAGATAAAATATTAGCTGATTTTAACTTAGAAAATATAAAAGACATCCATCCACAAATCATGTCAGGCGGACAAAAACAAAGATTAACTATTGCTTCAGCAGAACTTTTAGAAAGAGATGTTTATTTATTTGATGAGCCAACAAGTGGTTTAGATGGACATAATATGCAAATTATTTCAGAAAGAATGAAGAAATTACAAGAAGAAGAAAAAATTATACTTATAATTTCCCATGATTATGAATTTTTGTGTAATTCCTGCAATAAAATTCTTTATTTAGACGGATACTCTTTTAAGGAATTTTCTACAAAGGAGGATAAAGAAAAAATATTAGCTATATTAATGGGAAAAAAATTTAATATTTAGGAGGGGATTTTATGGATTTAATAAAACAATATGTAAGTAAAAGAAAAGGATCATATTTTGCATCCGTCCTACTTGCGATAGTGGGAGTGGTGGCAGGTTTTTTTTCCTATATATACATGGCAAAAATCGTTGTAAACTTAATTAATGGTGCAAATAATATGAGTTTATATACTCCACTATGCATAAATATTTTAATAACATTTGTTATTAAAGAAGTGGCGGCAGGAATATCAACAAGTATTTCCCATACCGCAACCTTTAATTCATTAGGAGAAATTAGAAATGATATTTCTAAGAAACTTTTTAAGATGCCACTGGGAGATGTTCTTTCAAGAACATCTGGAGAATTAAAAAATATTATAGTTGAGCAAGTTGATTCTATGGAAACATCCCTTGCCCACTTAGTGCCAGAATTTACGGCAAATTTAGTAGGACCTATTCTATTGTTTATTTACATGTTTACACTAGATTGGCGTTTAACTTTATTATCACTAATTCCATTTGTGGTAGGAATGGCTACCATGATGTCTGTAATGAATGCTCATTATAAGGAAATGTTTGGAAAGTCAGTTGCTATTGGTCAACACATGAATAATTCTATTGTCGAGTATATAAACGGTATTGAAGTAATCAAGACCTTTAATCAAAGCGAATCATCTTATAAAAAATATGCTGATGCAGTTTATGACAATGCAAGCTTTTATTATAACTGGATGGGTGAATCTATGAATAGGGTTGCCATAGGTAGATTACTTTCTCCTATGGGAATTATTACAATCATACCCTTTGGGATTTTATTTTATATAAATGGAAGTATTGATTTAGGAAATTTAATTACCTTAATCGTCTTATCCTTTGCTACGGTTTCTAGCATTTTAAAAATCATGAACTATATGGATGATATGTCAAGAATATCAACTATAACTTCTGAAATAGGAAAAATTTTAGATTCAAGAGAGTTAGAAAATATTGACAAGGGAGAAAAAATAGAATCCTATAATATAGAACTTCAAGACGTAGACTTCTCTTACGATGGAAAAAAGAAAGTCATTGATAATCTTTCTATGGAAATAAAAGAATCTTCTGTTTCAGCCCTCGTTGGTCCTTCTGGGTCAGGCAAGTCCACAATAGCAAAACTTATTGCTGGATTTTGGAATGTAGATAAGGGATCTATTAAAATTGGCGGAGCAGAAACAAAAGATGTGTCGCTCGAAAACTTGTCTTCACTTATTTCTTTTGTATCCCAAGACAATTTCCTCTTTGATATGACTATAAAGGAAAATATTAGGCTTGGAAATAAGAATGCCTCTGACGAAGAAATTATAGATGTATGTAAAAAATCTGCCTGCCATGATTTTATTATGAATCTATCTAACGGTTATGATACAAGAGTTGGCGAAGGTGGAGGTCATCTATCTGGAGGAGAAAGACAAAGAATATCTATAGCTCGTGCCATGCTAAAAAATGCACCAATCGTAATTTTAGATGAAGCAACTTCTTATATAGATCCTGAAAATGAAGCTCTCATACAAAACGCCTTGGCAAATCTGGTTAAGGGTAAAACTTTAATCATAATCGCTCATAGGCTAAAGACAATTGTTGATGCAGATAGGATATTTGTTATTAAAGATGGCAAATTAGATTCTTATGGTACTCATGAAGAACTATTAAAGTCATCAGAACTTTATAAGGAAATGTATGCTGCAAATTTAAGGGGTGATGAAAATGCTTAATGTGTTTAAAAAGATATGGAATTTTTCAAAAGAAGAACAGGTATATATTAAGAAATCTATTCTCGCTGGATTTTTGCACGCAGTATTTAATGCCCTTGAGTTTGGTGCAATTTATTATATGCTAGTAAATATATTCTCTAAAACTTTAGACTATAAGGCAATCTTTGTTTGTCTTGGAATATTAGTTATATCCCTTGTTGGCAAAATTATGACACAAAAATCATCACAGATGGCACAAACACACGCTGGATATTTTATGGCAGCTCATAAGAGGATAGAAATAGGAGAAAAAATAAAAAGAGTTCCTATGGGTTTCTTTTCAAGCTTTTCACTAGGAAGATTAACTACTATTGCTACATCTTCACTTTCCCAAGCAGAAATGTGGGTGCCTATGCTTTTGGTTCTTGTACTTGGTGGAGTTTTAAATACTCTAGTCTTTGTCCTTGGAACTTTAATTTTTAACGTAAAGGTAGGACTGGTTGCTGTAGCAGGTGTAATAGTATTCTTTATAGTTACATCAATGATGGAGAAAAAATCATCAGCTAATGCAGACAAGATGACAGAAACACAAACAAGACTTACAAAAGAAGTATTAGCAACTTTACAAGGTATGCAGGTTATAAAATCCTATAATCTTGGTGGAGAAAATAACAGGGCTTTAAGAAAGTCTATAAAAGATACATCAAATATACTTTTAGATTTAGAAATATCTGTAGCACCATACACAGTAATTCAAAGAATTGTAATGGGAATAACAACAGTGGCTATGGTCTATTTATCATTAAAATTAAATTTATCTGGTGAACTTCCACTTGCTGAAACAATTCTTATGATTATGGCATCCTTTATTATCTTTGAAGGCTTAATCGGGGCAGGATCAAACATGGCAATCCTAAGAGCTTGCGAAAATGCCATAGATTCTGTAGGTTTTATTGATTCTATGCCTGATATGAGAGAAGGAAGTATTACAGAGCCTATAAAAAATCACAATATAGTCTTTAAAAATGTCAGCTTTTCTTATGATGACAGACCAATTTTAAAAAATGTATCAGCTGAGATAAAAGAAAATACCATGACTGCCATAGTTGGTCCATCTGGATCTGGTAAGACAACATTTTGTAATCTCATAGCGAGATTTTGGGATGTAAATTCTGGCAAAATTTTAATTGGTGGAAAGAATATTAAGGATTATAAGATAGAAAATCTTATGAATTCAATTTCCATGGTATTTCAAGACGTCTATCTCTTTGAAGATACAATTGAAAACAATATAAAATTTGGAAAACAAAATGCAAGCCATGAAGAAGTAGTTCAGGCTGCTAAAAAAGCAAGATGTCATGAATTTATAGAAGCTTTACCAGAAGGATATGACACTATTATTGGGGAAGGTGGAGCAAGCCTATCTGGTGGAGAAAAACAAAGAATCTCCATAGCCAGAGCTATGCTAAAAGATGCGGACATCATAATCTTTGATGAAGCCACAGCAAGCATAGATCCAGAAAATGAAGATAAGCTTAAAGAAGCAATAGAATCATTAACAAAGAATAAGACAGTAATAATGATTGCTCATAGGTTAAAGACAATTAGAAATGCTGACCAGATTTTAGTCTTAAAAGATGGAGAAATAGTAGAACGTGGAAATCACGAAGAACTGATTAAAAATAATGGACTTTATTCTGACCTTATAAATGCAAAAGCTAAGGCGGAATCATGGAAATTAAATAATTGATAGGAAGAAATATTAAAGTCTTTAAACAGTAAAATTTAGAAAAGAGGATTTATGCCTAGTAGCATAAGTCCTCTTTCTATTTTAAAAGAAATCTAAACAATATTTGAACTTTAACAATCGAATATATCAAGACAAGGCGTTATCAGTATTTAGGTTGATACACAAAATTATTTACAGACCCTTATAAGCGTTAAGCGTTTATTAAGTTATTTTTCTAATTTTTTAGTATCATCTTCTAGTTCTAAGAACTTATCAAAATCACTTTTGTAGAGTCTATCTTGTATAATTCTATATTTTTCAAACTCACTCTCTGCGTGTTTTTTAGCAAGGGCTGCAGATACTTTTCCTGCATCGTTTAAGATTTTTTTATCCCATAATTGTAAAAATCCATTTAATCTTTTTTCCCAATCTTCCATAGTCATAGGGATATGTCTTTCTGCTTGCAGTTCTGCCATGTCCAAATATGATGAAACAATTCTTTGCATTTGATTTAATTCTTCTTCGTTTAGATAATTTTTTGCAACGACTGCATCATATTTATGAATTTTTGAATCTGGAGATCCTTCCCAAGTAGTAAGTCCCATATTTTTAGTTTTGTGATTGGCTCTATCTACAATTAATTCAGCTGCAGTTTTTCCATGAATTGCATAGTGCAATTTATTTTGAATAGCGGCAAAAAATCTTTTTGTTGCTTTTGCAGATGGGTCATAGTCTAAAGATGTGGCATAAATATCTGTGATTTTTTGATAGAATCTTCTCTCAGATAATCTAATTTCACGAATTTTTACAAGTAATTTTTCGAAATAATCCTTGGTAAGTTTTGTGCCAGAATTTTTTAGTCGTTCATCATCCATTGCCCAACCTTTAATTGTAAAATCTTTTACAATTTGGTTTGCCCATTTTCTAAATTGGACGGCACGTTCGTTATTTACTTTAAAACCTACTGCAATAATTGCTTGTAGGTTGTAGTGTTTTGTTTCTCTTGAAACATTTCTAGAACCTTCTTTTTGAACTATTAAGAAATTCTTAATAGTTGCTTCTTCTTGTAATTCATTGTCATCAAATATTTTTTTTAAGTGCTGATTTATTGCTGCAGTACTTACATCATAAAGAGCTGCCATCATCTTTTGAGTTAGCCAAATATTCTCATCTTCATATCTAATCTCGATAGCTTCCCCATCATCACCGTTAGCTGCAATAAAAGTCAAGTATTCAGCAGCGGATGATCTGATTTGAAGTTCTTTTTTTTTCTGATTTTCGTCTTTATTTTTATCCATTTCTCTACTCATAATTTCCTCCGAATATGAATTTCATTCTACCTTTAAACACTGGAATACTAATCAAGAATACAATTACATAATGTATAAAGGAATTTATCATCATATTTTTTGTTATTGGTAATTGATGATAAGTTTGACCTATTATTTTAAAAGCGGCTAGAGTGTTTGTTATAAAATCAAGTGCCAACCATAGGGCGACTGATGATCCTATAAAAGCAATTATATAGTTTAAAAACTTACTAAATTTTGGTAGCTTTTGATTTATTAAAACTAGCAATATTCCATAAATTATTACTACTGTAATTGAAAGGGGAATAGCTAATTTGTTATCTAGTTTATCTTTTATGGATATATAAAATCCTAAACCTACAACTATAAAATCAATTAAAAATGCTGAGATTTTTACAGAGTAGGTAGAGATGAGATAGTAGAAAACTACTCCAGAAAGGATTAATAAAAAATATTCTGCAATAAAAATTCCCATAGAGTCTCCTAATAATAATCATCATGTTCAGGGCGATAGTTTTTAAGAAAATCTCCCTGAGGTATATTAACATTAACTGGTTTATTAAACTTGCCCATTTTTGCTAACTCAGAAATTTTTAGATTTAGTAAATTTATATCTACACCTAATTTTCCAGCAATTTCATAATCACAAACTTGATCATTGATATTATCTAGGACATCTTCATCACTTATTAATAAGTGAGCCGCAAAAATATTAGCTTCAGTTTCAAATTTGTTTGTTGGGTTTAATACTGTTTGGTCATGAAAAGCTCCACCTCTCATACAATAATCTCTGTGTAGTTGATCGTGACCTAATTCGTGTGCTAATATCGTCTTTCTATTAAAATTTGTGTTACTGCTGATAAAAATAAATCTGTTTCTTTGAATATAATGATACATTCCTAAAAGTATTTTTGTTTCAGGTAGATATACCAGGTTAATATTCAAAGCTTCTATTAATTCGATAGGATCTCGTGTCTTATATTTTTTTATAAGTCGATTAACCTTATCATATATATAGCGATTCATGCTCATAAAATCACCTAATCTTTTTTCTTACGACCATATTTCTTGTTTTCTCTTTTAGCTTCCCAATAAGCACGAGTAATAGCTTCAAAAGCAGCATCTTTATCTTCGTCAGAAATTTCTCCACCAGCAAATAAAGAGCTTAAACCTTCTGTTAATGCTCTAGCTTTTTCTAATTCTCTTTTGCCACCCATGTTATAAACTCGATTTAAAAATTCGTCACTTTCTTCTAGAAGATAATTGTAATCACAGTCCATAACTTCAGCTATTTTTTTGTAAACCTCGACATCTCTTGGGTATCTTTCTCCGTCTTCATAATGTACAAGAGTTCTTGTACTTATTCCTATCATCTTTGCAAAATCTGCTTGACTTAACTTTTCTTTTTCACGAAAATCCTTTAATCTATCCGCAAAAGCCATAATTTTAACCTCCTGTACTAATGTGCATTTATAACTTTTAATACGAACAATAGTGCTTGAATTATTTTTCAATTTGAGATATAATACAAACTGAACTTATATTCATATTATAGCACAAACATTCAAGTTTGTAAATAAGTTGTATTGGGGTGATTAGATTGAGAATAAGTAAAACTTTAAAGAATATAATGAACTTGTATGCAGATAGCAACTTGAAATTTGAAGAAATCAGTTCAGCTGCAAAACTTATTTTAAGTTTATATAGACAAGTTACCTGGGCAGTAGATAGCAGGGCAAATTTTATGATGTTTGAGAGTAAAGAAAACTATGGATCAACTTCAGAATCTGCTTACTTGTATCTTTCTACATTTGCTCCAGAAAAAGTTGAAGAAAAGTTTAATAATAGAGTTTCCAATGTAATGGATAGTAAGCTTATGCTTTTAATAATTTATGATGCCTGTGTTAGGATAAAAGTTTATCCAGAATATGGAGAAATCTATCATAAGATTATTTATAACTACTACATTTCTGAAAAAAAGATTACTGATGAAGCTTGTATGAGAAGTGTGTCTTTAGAGAGAACTGTTTATTATCAAAGAAAAAAGGAAGCAATTGCATTGGTTGGTGTAATAATTTGGGGATATACTTTACCGACTGCTATTAGTCAACTTGAAGACGGTCGTAGCATTGAAGAAATAATGAGCATCTAAGAAATTAATTTATGACGAACTTATTGCGTACTATTTCCGAATGAAAAAAGTACCATATACGAATTTTATGTGTACTTAAGTGCATATATAATATCCATGATGGGTGGTTTGCACCTAAATTTAATATTGGCATTTATTGACTGAAAGAATTTATTTTCTTTCGGTCTTTTTTTATGCCCAGGAGAATATATGCATAGAATTAGAAGTCCTCCTTGTGTGAATTTCATTTTCAAACAAAAGAAATTCATGTCAACAAGGAGGAAAAATTAATGGACAAAGAATATTATTTATTTCTAGAAGGGAAGAAAGTAGTTGTTAGCAAGGAAGTATATCTTGCTTATCATAGTGAATTAAATAAAGAGAAATATCAAATAAGAAGAGACAGGTTAAATAACTGTTTCTTTTTTTGTTCCTATGATCATGATGGTAATTTTGAAGAAAATTTGGAAGATCAGGAATTTGATGTTGAAAAAATTATCGAAACAAAGGAAATGATTGAAGAAGTAAGAAGAGCTATTTCTAAACTCAACCCTGTTGAAAGGGATTTGATAGAAAGTCTTTTTTATAAAGAAGAAACAATTAGAGAAGTAGCCGCTAAACTGAATATTTCTAATCCAGCCGTTATTAAAAGGCGTAATAAAGTCTTAGAAAAACTAAAGGAAATGTTAGAAGACTTTTAGATGACAGTTACCAAGAGGGTCTGATTTTCACTGTTACTTATGCAGTGGGAATTGGACTTTTTCATTTAACCAAATTTATTTTTGAAAATTGGTTAGCAAGAAAGGCTTCTTTTCACTGTTAAGTATAAGAGGGTAATTTTAAACAATTTTGTTTCATCAAGATAAGTATTTTTTGATGGTCAAATTTTAAAAAGATTAATAACTCTCAATAAATTTTGAACCTTAACAACTGAATAGACCAAGACAAGACGTTAATCATTTTTGGAGCGTGATAACCTATCCGCCAAGATCTTTCTGCTGAACAATTCGGCAAAACAAGTACTGCTAAGCTAAAAGCAAGGGAAGAAGAAAGGGAGCGATAAGTAAGAGTTTGAATATAGGGAGGGATACCCTATTCGCTATGAAGAAAATGAGGATAATGATACTTCTAAGGTTGAAGCCGGCTCATCCTGAATAGAGGCGGAGGTGAGATTCCTATGTTGCTAATCCAAGGCACTTGTCAATGTCAAAAAACTTTAATTTTATATTGTGAGGTAAAACCTATGAATACAAAAGAAAAGAAGAAATATAAACCTAAAGAGCAAATATCAAAAGAAGATTATTCTAAAAAAATTACTTACACTCAAAGTGATAAAGAGTCCCTCGACTTACTAGATATTGTAGAACTATATTTATGTAGAACTTGTATAAGACTATAAGCTGGGGTGCTGACTTAAAAACTTGGGTGCGGTAAAATATAAGTGGTAGAAGAACTCCTTAATGACTATTTGCCCAAATACAAATTAAGGAGGTTTTGTGATGGAAAAATTTGCTTGTATGTATCTTCGTTTATCGAGAGAGGATGGAGATAGCACAGAAAGTAATTCTATTTCAAATCAAAGACAGATTATCAAATCATATGCAAGGGACAATGATTTTAAAGTTGTTGCTGAATATGTAGACGATGGCTTTTCAGGATCTAATTTTGACAGACCAAAATTTAAGAAGATGATTCAAGATCTTGAAGATAAGAAGTTCAAAACAATTATTGTGAAGGACTTATCCCGTTTCGGGAGAGATTATATCGAATCAGGTAAATATCTACAAAAGATATTTCCAGAAAAAGGTATAAGGTTTATATCCGTAAACGATAACTATGACAGTGAAAATGCAGATGTAAGCGATACACACTTAATTCTTCCAATAAGAAACTTTATTAATGATTCTTATTGTAGAGATATTTCTATGAAAGTTAAATCTTCAAAAGAGATCAAAAGAAAGAATGGTGAATTTATTGGTGCATTTGCTCCTTTTGGTTATAAGAAGGATAGCAAAAACAAACATAAGTTAGTCGTTGATACAGAAGTTTCTCATATAATTGAAAGAATCTTCAATATGAAGATAGACGGTTATTCGTCTAAGGCTATTGCAGATTTTTTAAATAGCATAGGTTGTGTAACACCATCTAAGCATAAAGAAAATTCTGGCGATAATCATACTACTGGTTTTATTGTTAAAGACTCTAAATGGGACGCAAAAATGGTCAATAGGATTATTACAAACAAGGTCTATATAGGAGTGCTTGAACAAGGAAAAACTAGAAAACTAAATTACAAGTCTAAGAGAGAAGTAGAAGTAAATGAAGAAGATTGGATTGTAATAAACGACTCTCATAAGCCTATTATTTCAAAAAGCATTTATGCTTTGGCTAATAAGATGATGCTTCGAGATGTAAAACAATCGGCAGATATACCACATATTTTATCAGGAATGCTTTATTGCAAAGATTGTGGATCTTCAATGGTTAGAAGAAAGGTTAAGTCCAAGAATGGATATAATATTTTTTATATTTGTTCTCACTATAATAACAAAGGAGATTGCACAAGACATAGTATAAAAGAAGACTATCTACTGGATATGACTCTTTTTGCACTTAAAGATTATTTAAAAAAATATAATGAACTACTAAGTCAAGTTAATAAGTTAGATGTATCAAAAGTAACATTTAACATTGATTTTGAAAGCTTAAACTCAGAAAAAAGAAAGTACGAAAGACTTAGACAATCTTTATATATGGACTTAGAAGACGAACTTATAACTTCTGAAGAGTTTGAAAGGTTCAGAAAAAATTATCTTATTAAAATCAGGGAAATAGAGAAACAAATTGCTACAAAGAAAAATATACTTGCCAACTTGCAAGAAAAGATGAAAAACAAGGACAGTTTGGTTTCCGAAATTGTTCCCACTGATTTAAGCAGTCTAAATAGACTAACAATTGTATCATTTATAGATAGAATTGAAATCGGAGAAAATAATGAGATTAATTTTGTCTTTAATAATTTGGAAACAGTTAACTTACTGAAGACCCTTATAAAAGAAGAAAGTGGAAACAAGTCCGAAGTAAAGAAAAATTTGATTTCAATAAATAAGGTATTTGGAAATGCTCTTGAAAATAAGACGCCAATGCAATTAGTTGGAGGTGTTTTATAATGGCAAGAACTTCCAAAAGATATATTGAAAAGAAAAGTGAAAAGATAGAAAGAAAAGTCTTTAAGGCCGGAATTTATACAAGACTATCTAATGAAAGAACAGAAGAGTGGAGAGAAAAATCATACTCAATAGAAACTCAAATACTATCTTGTAAAGAATATGCATTAAAAGAAAATATAGATGTTTTAGAAGTTTACACCGACTATGAATATAGTGGGACAAACTTTGAAAGACCATCATTTCAGAATATGATGCAAGATATTAGGGATAGAAGAATCAATTGTATTATTATCAGAGATTTATCAAGACTTGGAAGAGAATATCTTGAAATGGGAAGATTGATTGATAAAGTGTTTCCATTTTTAGGTGTTAGATTTATTTCAGTTAATGATAAATTGGATACAGTCAAAGAAACAGATTCAAAGAAATCTTTTGAGGTTACTCTTAAAAATATTATCAACGATATGTATGCTAAGGATATTTCAGTTAAGATAAAAACCTCAAAACACAATAGAGCAAGAAATGGATACTTTATTGGTTCTGTTCCACCTTATGGCTACAAGATTAAAAAATCTAAAGAAGGTCAAAAACTTGTAATTGATGAAAATGTTAGATTTATTGTGGAAGAGATGTTTGATTTGACTCTTCAAGGCAAAAGCCAATATGAAGTCGCAAAGCATTTTAATGAAAAAGGCTATGCTCCTGGAATGATTTACTATAAAACTGGGAGAGTTTACAGAGAAGATGATGATCCTGAATGGAATAAAGGGACAATTTCTAAAATGCTTACAAACCCAGCTTATACGGGGACTTTAGTACAAGGAGTTAAGCAACAAAATCTTGCAAAAGGAATTAAGCAACATTTTGTAGATGAAAGTCAGTATATAATTTGTGAGAATGCACATGAAGCAATCATTTCTAAGGAAGTTCACGAAAGAATCTTACGAGAAAGACGAGAAAGAAAGAAAAATCATGTTTTCAGTTCGCCAATGCACAATTTTGAAAATAGGGACTATGAGAACAGATTTAAAGGTCTTGTAATCAATGATAATACTGGCAAAGAACTTAATAGAAGAACTCGTATCTATGGTAAAAATAGAGATAGACTTTACTATTCATTTCAGAATGAGAGATTTAGTGGAAGTATAAAACCCGAAAAATCAGTATTCATTATGGAAAGAGATTTGGATCAGGCTATTAGTGATAAGATTTCTGAGTTTATTATGAAGACAACTAGCAAGACAAAATTTGTTAATCGAATTAAAGCTAGATTTAATAAAGCGATAGATACTTTTAAGAAAGACATTGAAAATCTTAAAAGAAAAAATCTAAATGAAGAAAATATCATTCAAAGATCCTATGAAGAATATAGTTTAGGTAAGATTGATAGGGACGAGTATCTATTAAAAAGAGAGATTTCTCAAAGTCATATGGCTACATTTGATAACGAGATTTCAGCAATTGAAGTTAATATATCAAAACTTAAAAAAGAAAGATTAAAATCAACAAAATGGATAAATGATTTATATGCTTCAAAGAATTTGAATAAGCTACCTGGAGATTTAATCCATAGCTTAATTGAAAAAATAATAGTTTATGATAAACACGAATTTGAAATAGTCTTTAAATTCAATATAGATAATTTGGTAGGAGGAACACACGATGAGTAAGATTGCTCTTTATATTAGATTATCTGTTGAAGATATGATAAAGACTGATGAAAGTGAAAGTATCATAAATCAAAGAGCTTATCTAAATGATTATATCGACAAGAATGAAGAATTTAAAAACTTCACAAGAGAAGAATATGTTGATGACGGATATTCTGGAACAAATGAAAATAGACCAGCCTTTCAAAGAATGCTCGAAGATGTAAAGAAAAATAATATCCAGACGATAATTGTAAAAGACTTGTCCAGATTTATGAGAGATTATATAACACTTGGAGATTATCTTGAAAATATATTTCCATTCCTAGGAGTAAGGTTTATCGCCATAAATGATGGCTATGATAGTGACAAAGAAAAAGGAAATGGAACAGATTTAGACATTCAATTCAAGGGACTATTATATGATTTCTACACAAAAGATATTTCTGAAAAGGTAAAGTCATCTATGACCACACTTAAAAAACAAGGAAAGTTTTTAGCATGGAGTCCACCATTGGGATATATGAAAGATCCTAATGATAGACACAAAATCATAGTTGATGAAGAAACAGCTTGGATAGTAAAGAAGATTTTCAAACTTGCACTTGATGGTATATCTTCAAGAAATATAGCTAAGATATTAAATGAGGAAAAAATTCCGACACCATCAAAAAGAAAGAGTGAATTAACAAATCTTGATTTTGAGTATTCAATAATTAGAACTGCGAAAAAGCCTAGACCAACTTGGACTAATGGCAATGTAATAGATGTATTAGCAAATGAAAATTATACTGGAACTTACACTTTCAATATGCAAGATAAGTCAGTATTAAATCCATCTTCTTTTAAATTCAAACCAAAAGAAGAATGGGGAAGAGTTGAAAATAACCATGAAGCTATTATATCTAAGGAAGACTTTGAAAAAGTTCAGAAGATTAAAGAGAAGAATCTATTTATGAAAGGTAAAAATACCGATTATGAATGGAGAAAAAAATCTCCACTACAAGGTTTTGCAAAATGTCCAACTTGCAATCACATTCTAGGATGTACTCAATCAAAAAGAAAAAGGCAAGATGGCACTATAAGAGTTCACACATATTTTTCTTGTAGGATATGTAAGTGTAATAATGTAAAACATAAGAACTCAAGAGCAGGAATCCTTGAAGAGCAAGTATTTGAAGCAATAAAGGAAAAATATGGTCTAGAAGCTCCAAACAAGGATGAAAAAGTAAAAGTTAAACCTATGGAAAAATCTATCGAAGATCTTGAAGCTAAAAAAATGCAAAATTTTGAGAAGTATAAATTAGGCAAGATGAATAGACAAAAATTCATTGACTCTAAAAATTTGATAGATGAAGAAATACAAGCAATAAAAGAAAAAATACAAAAAGCAAAAGAAGAAAAAGAAGTAATAGACAACACTAAACTTACCAGAGAACTGATGGAGAAATATATAGAATCAGTATTCTGTGAAGGAAACGAAGTGTTGAACATAATATGGAAGTAGCAAAGGGAGTGAGCAATCACTCTCTTTTAAATTACATAACTATAAACCCTTTTTTGTCATAAGCTTGACATGAGAGGGGACAGGCTATGATGTCTACACCTTGGCCAAGTTAGTCGGAGAAAATGGCCGGGTAATTGGCGTTGATATGAACGACGACCAGCTTGCTATAGCCAGAAAATACCAAGACCAGATGGCAGAAAAATTGGCCTACAAAAAATCCAATGTGGAATTTAAAAAAGGCTATATCGAGGACCTCAAATCCATTGGCATAGAGGACGCCAGCGTGGATATTGTAGTTTCAAATTGCGTTATCAACCTCAGCCCTTACAAGGAACAAGTCTTCAAGGAAATTTGGAGGGTCTTAAAGCCAGGTGGCGAACTATTCTTCTCAGATATATTTGCCGATAGACGCTTTGGCGAAGAAATCTCTATGGATTTGATTCTCAGGGGCGAATGCCTGGGTGGAGCCATGTATATAGAGGACTTTAGGCGCCTGCTCAAAAAAATCGGCTGGGAAGACTTTAGGTATATCAAATCCTTTAAGTCCATTATAGACAATCCAGAAATCGAAGACATGGTGGGTAATGTAGAATTTTACTCCCACACCATCAAGGCTGTCAAACTCCCAGACATGATAGAAGACATCTGCGAAAATTACGGGCAAGTTGCCATCTACAGGGGCGGCATAACCGGCATGGAAAACTACTTTGATTTGGACGACCACCACAGGTTTTACAAGGACCTACCCCTGGCCGTCTGTGGCAATACCTCTGCCATGATCGAAAACACCCGTCTGGCCAAATACTTTGACATTATTGGAGATAGGACAAAGCACTTTGGAGCCTTCCAAGGATGCTCTACAGCCCCATCAACATACGACCAAGAAGAAGGCGGCTGCTGTGGAGGAGGCTGCTGCTAAAGTAAATACAAAAGAAAAACCGAGGCGGTGGATACATTTATTGTAGCCACCGCCTTTTTGTAGTTAAATTTGTGATTTGAAAAATATATGGGGCAAGAATCTTGGGAGACATTCTCCTTTAGAATTGTTGCAGGCAATTAAGAAAAATTCGCTCCACATTTTCCTTGAGATTCTTGTCCTCACTTAGAAAAAATTCGGTCCACATAATCTCGGTCACGGGACATCGAGTCTCCGTGACCGAGGTGTCCACGATAAAGTGGACGGTACATGGCTATATTAATATCCGTGGGAAAACCCCACAAAAAAACAGCCCTTATCAGGCTGTTTGAATACATATATTATATTTTTTATTTTATTATTGCCGCTTTGGCTTTTTGAACTTCTTCCTTTGTGTCGCCAACTAAGAGGACCACGTAGTCGTCTACTTCGAAGACTTCGGCGGCCTTGAGCTTTTCGGCTTCGGCTGCCAGGTAGCTGGAATAGAGTTCGATTTGGTTTTTCAAAAATTTGTCCAGGGCATCTTTGAGGGCTTTTTTGTCTGAGCCTTTGATGACCAGGATTTGGTTGTTGTTTAAGTTTGTCTCTGGATACATGTACTTGTATTCGCTGTAGAGGCTTTCGTCCAGGCCAATAACAAGGGATAACATGTCTGAATCCTTGTCGTCCATGGTGGCTGTGTCCATATTTTCTTTGGCGAGTTCGAAGATTTCGTCGATTGTCTTTGCAGGTTTTTCAGCTGGCTTTTCGGATTTGTCTTCAGCTTGATTTTCTGCTTTATCTTCTGGATTGCTGGCGGTCTTGTTGCCGCAGCCAAGTGTGAATAATCCTAGCAGGATTGCCAAGAATAGTGCTGTTTTTCTCACCTATGCCTCCTTGTAATTTTCTTGGATAAACTTCAACCAATAGCGGTAAAAATTTCTATTAAGATGGATGCCGTCTCCCTCGTAAAAGTCGGGATGGGCTTTGAGGTAGGGTCTTAGGTCGATAAAAGGGATGCCAAATTCATTTGCCAAATCTGCCAGCCCTGCGTTGTAGGCGCTGATCCTTTGGTTGTTGATCCTGGCCATAGCTTTTTTATTTGAGCTGTCAGCTGGCAGGATGCTCGTGATTGCAACCTTGGTCTTGGGCAAGTTTTGATTGATCTGACTAATCAGGCTCCTGTACCTTTCGATAAAGACATCTACATCATCCACGTAAATTGAATCGTTCATGCCAAGCATTATATAAATATACTTGGGATTTTTCTTTGTAATTTTATCTATACTTCTTAAAGATTTTTTAAGGTCTTGTCCGATATCGGCTAAAACATTTTCGGCCTTTACGTGCTTGTAGTACATCAAGCCGTTTGAAATGCTATCTCCAATAAATAAAGAGTCCTTGTAGACCTCCTTGAAATCCGTCCCATCTGACGGATTTACATCGTAATTCGGACCAGAACCCTCAGCTTGTAATAGTATATTAGCTTTCTTTACGCTTTGTTCAGCGGATTTTTGCTCTCTTTGACTTGCCTGCACAGATTTTTTTAAAACTATGCCGTAGGTCTTTTCAAGGTCAAGGCTATTTTTAACCTCAAGGCCTTTTGCAAGTGCTTCATTCACAAAGCGGGTGTTTGAACTATGGATAAATAATCCTAAAATTACCAAGAGACATAGGGGAACAAATTTTAGAAATTTTTTCATAAATACCCCCTATAAAAAAATGGTCGGGGTGAGAGGATTTGAACCCCCGGCCCCATGCTCCCAAAGCACGTGCGCTACCAAACTGCGCTACACCCCGATAGTTTAATATTTATTTTGACAAATTCAGAATTCTTACACCTCAGGTGTAAAGAAATTCTGTCCTTTGTCGGCTCGTCTCATTGCCATTGGTTAGTTTTCCCAACCAACAAAAACTATTATACATAAGAAATTGGTCTTTGTCAAGCAGTTTTTACAAAGAATAAAAAATATTTTTAAATCGCATTTTATATTTCAAATTGCTTTGCCTTGCATTTTTAAATTTAAATTGCATTTTATTTTTCAAATTGTCCGGCCTTGCGTTTTGAAATGCAAATTGCATTTTATTTTTCAAATTGTCCGCCCGCACGCTTACAAATAAAAATTACGTTTTATAAATCTCGACCAGCTTCGTGGTCGAGTGGCGACCATTTGCATGCGAGGCGGAAGTTGTAGGGGTTACCTTTATGGTAACCACCGCCTCGCGTGCAAGGATCGCCGTTACGCCACAGCCATTTTTGAGAAAGTGCAAAATCTCGGATAAAACTATATTTTTAAAAATATTTTGATTGAATGCCTTTCTTCTATATGTTATAATGATATGATAAGAAGGAGGTGCACAATGAGTGAAAACAAGAGAATGTTAGAATTAGAGAAGCTTTCAGATGAGTTTAGGGCTTTGATTGAAAAGAAGGACTTAAAGGCGGCCCGTGAGCTTTTGCTTTCTCTAAATGAGATTGATATTGCTGATCTTATTGACGAGATGGACCCGGTTTCGGGTGCTGTTTTATATAGGATGCTTCCCAAGGATTTGGCGGCTGAGGTTTTTGCATACTTTGACTCTGAGCAACAAAAGGCCATTATAGATGTGTCGACTGATGTTGAAATCAAGGATATTTTGGACGATTTGAATATGGACGATATGGTCGATATGCTTGAAGAGATGCCGGCTTCTGTTGTCAACAAGATTTTAAAATATACTTCTCCAGAGGAGAGAAATCTGATTAATGTGTTTTTGAAGTACCCTCAGGATTCTGCGGGTTCTATTATGACTATTGAGTATGTGTCTTTGAAGAAGAAGATGACTGTTGCCGATGCTTTGGAAAAGATCCGCCGCGAGGGCATTGATAAGGAGACTGTCTATACTCTTTATGTAACTGACAAGGAGCGTCGTTTAGAGGGGATTTTGTCCTTAAGAGAGCTTTTGGTGGCAAATGATGACGATGTGATTGAAGACTTGATGGAGTCGGATGTTATTTACGCCCACACACACGACGACAGGGAGGATGTTGCTAATCTTTTTAGGAAGTATGGTTTCAAGGCCCTGCCTATTGTAGACAATGAACGCAGGGTGGTTGGGATCGTTACTGTTGACGATATTATGGATGTTATGGAAAGCGAGACCACGGAAGACTTCCAAAAGATGGCTGCTACCACACCAAACGAGACTCCATACCTTTTGACTTCGCCATTTACCCTGGCCAAGCACAGGATTCCCTGGCTTTTGGTTCTGATGATTTCATCGACTATTACGCAAAATATTATTAACGGCTATGAGCATTTCTTGTCTTCGATTCCGTTTTTGGCTGGTTTTATCCCCATGCTAATGGATACGGGTGGTAACTCGGGGTCCCAATCGTCGACTCTGGTTATCCGCGGTATGGCCACTGGCGACATCAGGGGCAAGGATTGGCTCAAGGTTTTGTGGAAGGAAATGCGGATTGCACTTTTGTGTGGCCTCACCCTGGCTATTGTAAATTATTTTAAGGTTATTTACCTTGACGGGGTTCCGGCAGATGTGGCCATGACCGTTTCTTGTTCGCTGGTGGTGGCTGTGCTTGGTGCAAAGCTGGTGGGAGGACTACTTCCTATAGCGGCTGCAGCCCTCAAGCTGGACCCGGCTATTATGGCCTCGCCACTTATTACGACTATTGCTGACGCGACGAGTTTAACTGCGTATTTTATATTCGCTCAAATAATTATTAAATAGGAGTTTTTATGTCAAACTTACACAACAAAACTGTAGAGCTTGACAGGATAGAGAAGAGATTAAAGGAGCTTGTGGAGGCCAAGGATTTCAAAGGCGTCCGCGTTTTACTCTCGGTTTTAAACGAGGTTGACGTGGCAGATTTGATCGACACCTTGGACGACAAGACGGGGGCAATTATTTATAGGACCCTGCCCAAGGATATGGCTGGCGAGGTTTTTTATAATCTGTCCTACGACCAGCAGGAGGAAATTGTCCGCACTGTTTCAGATACTGAGCTCAAGAGCATTATCGAGGACATGTACATGGACGACAAGGTGGACCTCTTGGAAGAGGTTGACTCTGATCTGGTGGATAGGATTTTAAAGTATTCATCACCCGAAGACCGCAAGCTTATAAATCAATTCTTGCAATATCCTGAAGATTCTGCAGGATCGATTATGACAATAGAATATATTTCATTAAAGAAGGAAATGACGGTGAAGGAGGCCCTCCACAAAATCAAGACCGAGGGCATCAAGAAGGAAACAGTTTATACCCTATATATTACTGACCAAAATCGCAAGCTAGAGGGAATTGTTTCCTTGCGTGAGCTAATTGTCGCCTCACCAGAGACACATATCAAAGATCTGATGAATCCAGATGTGATTTATTTAAATACCCATGACAGCGAAGAGACGGTTGCTGAGACCTTTAGAAAATATGGCTTTGAGGCCCTGCCAGTTTGCGATAAAGAAAACAAGATCGTCGGCATTATCACTGTTGATGACATCCTTAATTTGATGCAAGAATTGGCTGATGAAGACTTCCAAATCATGGCTGCTATTACGCCAACTGACGATAAGTATTTGGAAACGGGGGTCGTAACTCACGCTAAGCACAGGATTATTTGGCTCTTTGTCCTCATGATTTCGGCTTCTATTACCCAGAGGATTATCAACGGCTACGAAGGGCTTTTGGCCTCGACTGCATTTTTATCCGGCTTTATACCCATGCTAATGGGCGCCGGCGGTAACTCGGGTTCACAATCGTCGACCCTTGTTATTCGTGGCCTGGGAACTGGGGAGATCGAAACCAGGGACTGGCTAAAAATCGTCTTTAAGGAACTCCAGGTGGCCATAATCTGTGGCCTGGCCCTAGCTGTGGTAAATTATTTCAAGATTATCTACATCGACGGGGCCCCGGCAAATATTGCCCTCACAGTTTCTCTGACACTTATTGGATCAGTGACTGCGGCCAAGCTCTTGGGCGGCCTTTTGCCGCTTGTAGCCTACAAGCTCAAGATGGATCCGGCTATTATGGCATCGCCCCTTATTACGACAATCGCAGACGCGACGACCCTTGTAGTTTACTTTACCCTAGCATCTAACATTATAGGATTTTAGGAGGAATTATGAAAATTTTCAACTCTTATAGTGGAAAAAAAGAAGATTTTAAACCCATAAAAGAAGGCCAAGTGACCATGTATGTTTGCGGGCCAACCGTCTACAATGACATGCACTTGGGCAATGTCAGACCCCAAGTTGCCTTTGATGTTTTGAGAAGGTATTTTATCTTCAAGGGCTACGATGTAACTTATGTTTCCAATTTTACTGACGTGGATGACAAGATTATAAATAAGGCCAACGAAGAAGGCGTTGATATCAAGACTATTTCCGACCGCTATATCAAATCGGTCGAACGCGATTACACGGACTTAGGGCTTTACGAATATCCAATCGAGCACCCAACTTGCACGGACCACATGGACGATATTATTGATTTTATCCAAGGGCTCATTGACAAGGGCTTTGCTTATGAAGCCAACGGGTCGGTTTATTTTCGTGTCCGCAAGTTAAAAGACTACGGCCGCTTGTCCAACCGCAATATCGAAGACCTGGAAATCGGCGCCCGCATTGAGGAGAACACCGAGAAGGAAGATCCGCTCGATTTTACCCTGTGGAAGGAAAAGAAGGAGGGCGAACCCTATTGGGATAGCCCATGGTCCCAGGGTAGGCCGGGCTGGCACATCGAGTGCTCGACCATGATTCGGTCTCGCTTTGGGTCGACCATTGACATTCACGCTGGTGGAGAGGATTTGAAATTCCCCCACCACGAAAACGAAATCGCCCAATCAGAGGCATTAAACGACGCGCCACTGGCCCATTACTGGATGCATAACGGGATGATAAATATCGACGATGTCAAGATGAGTAAGTCCCTGGGCAATTTTTTCTACGCCCATGAATTTATAGAAAAAGAAGGGGCCGAGCTCCTCAGATTTTTCATTTTAAACGCCCAATACAGGAAGCCCCTAAACTATTCCAAGGAGGCCATCGATTCTGTAAGGGCCATGATAAGTCGTTTGAGAAACGCCAAGGACAGGCTAAAAGGCCTGATTGAAAAAGCAAGTGAAGGACCAGAAAACAAGGACCTAAGGGCTTCTGTTGATCAAATTAAAAATGATTTAAGAACCCACATGGACGACGATTTAAATACGCCAGACGCTGTGACTGACTGGCTCAGCTTGGCAAAATTAATAAACACAAGCTTGGATGAATCTTCATCTCTTGAAGATTTAAAATACCTAAAGTCAGCCTTTGACGATTTTGTTTTGATCTTTGGCGTTATCGAAGACGAAGAAACAACGATTGATGCGGACATAGACGCCCTCATCCAAGAACGAGAAGAGGCTAGGAAAAATAAGGACTACGCCAGGGCTGATGAGATCAGAGACCAGCTCAAGGCTGAGGGGATTGTCCTCAAGGATACCAAGGACGGTGTTAAGTGGCAGAGGCTTTAAAGAAAGAATATGCCCTAATGGATGCTCTTAACTTGGCATTTTTGGGCGATGCTGTATACGAGCTCATGGTTAGGCGGGACCTGGTCGAAGAGGACCGGCACGTGGCCGACCTCCACAAGGAGGCCGTTCGCTATGTATCCGCCAACGCCCAGTGCAGAGACTTTAAAAACATCGAAGAGCTCTTGACCGAAGAGGAGCTGGACCTGGTTAGAAGGGCCAGAAACAAGAGCCAGCACCCGCCCAAGCACACCAAGATTCAGGTCTATAGGATTGCAACTGGCTTTGAAGCATTAGTTGGCGCCCTGTATTTGTCGGGGGCAGAGGACAGACTGGAATATCTTTATGAGGAGATAAAAAGGAGAAGATAGTGGAGATAATTGGAATTAGAGCTGTTAGCGAAGCCTTGAAAGCAGACGGTAAAAAAATTCGCTTAATAGTTCAAGATAAAAAAGCCCCAAAGCTAAGGGAAATTTTGGATATGGCTTACGATCAAGGTATAGAAGTAAGAGAAGACAGGAATTATTTTTATAAATTCAAGTCCTCCCACCAAGGCGTTTGCCTGGAAGTACCCGAATATGAGTACATGGATTTGGACGAATTTTTATCAAGGCCAAAAGAAGACAGAAAGGCTATAGTTGCCCTGGATGGAGTTGAAGACGTGGGCAACTTTGGATCTATAATTAGATCTGCATCGGTCTTTGGCATAAGCGCAATTATTATTACCAAGGACAGGTCGGCCCACATTACACCGGCCGTTATTAAGACTGCCCAAGGGGGACTTGAGGACCTGCCTATTATAATGGTAGTTAATCTATCCCGTGCCCTTAGAGATTTAAAGGACGCAGGTTATTTTATCCTGGGGACTGATATGGAGGGGGACGACGTCGGCGAGGTCTTTGATTCGGACGTGGTCATGGTAATTGGCAGCGAGCACTCGGGCATGAGGCCGGGCGTAAAAAAGGAATGCGACAAAATCTTAACCATACCCATGGATAAAAAATCGAGTGTTGGATCCTTAAACGCTGCAGTTGCCGCCTCAATAGTTTTTTACGAATACCACAAAAAACAAATCTAAAATAGCTTATGAAGGAAGTTTTTATAGTTGATGGCTACAATTTAATACACGCAAGTCACCTAAAAGACCTCCTGGAAATATCTTTGGAAGAGAGCAGGCGGTCGCTGGAGACCATTCTATCGAGCTACGGCAAATACATCGGTAAAAAGATTATCGTGGTCTACGATGGCCACATGGTCAAGGACAATCGGGGTGAGACCTACGAGAAGGATGATCTCACCATTGTCTTTACACGTGAAAACGAAACCGCCGACTCCTTTATAGAGGCCGCGACCTACAAGTACGCTGACCGCTACAAAATGGTCGTGGTGACCAATGACCTTGCCGAGTCTACGCTTGCCTTTAACGAAGGCGCAAGTCGGATGGGGTCAAGGGCCTTTTTTGCAATGATCGAAGACAGCCTAGAGCTGGAGAAAAAAATGCACCAAAGGCAAAAAATCAAAAACGACCATTTAGTAGAAGAAAGCGAAATGGAAAGAGAACTCAAAAAATGGCTGGAAGGCAAGGGCGAGTAAGAGTTAATTTTTTATTATTTTTAAAAATTTTAACTCAGCTATTTGTGAAAGAAGAAAAGCATAAGATGATTTAAGATATTGATTTCGTATATATTTTTAGAAATTGCTAGTTGTAGATATAATTTGTTTACAGTTTAAGCTTTTTATTTTTCAAGCATAAATAATTCATGCTTTCTATATGTAAAAAAATTCAAATAAAATAATTTTATTAAACAAAAGAGTTCTAGTCAGGCAATTGATAAAAATTTTCAATTGCTGAATTAGCAGGAGTCTTTTCTTATTTATTATTATATGAAAAGTGTATAAAGTGTGTATAGAAAGTTTTTTGATGGCTTTTAGACTATAGTTTTTATATTGTAATTTTTATTTTTACTGAAATTTTTATTTTGGAGTTTTTATGGACCAGAGATTTTTTAAGAATTTTATTTTTGATATAGACGGGACGATTTTGGATTCGCGTTTTGCTACCATTGAGGCCTTTGAGCGGATGACTATGAAAAAAATCGGCCGGCCTTTGACTGCAGAGGAGAAGGCCATTACACTACACCTTCCAGTTATAGATGTTTTAGCGGCCCTTAAGATCGAGGCAAATGCAGAAAATATGGGAGAGCTTTTTGCGCATTTTGACGAGCTGGCCCACGGGATTGGAATGTTCGCTGGCATGGAGGAGGTCTTGACAGAGCTTAAGAGTAAGGCGAATTTTATGGGATTTGCTACCAACCGCGACCGAACTGGCAGCCATATTGTACTAGACCAAAACGGCATGGATAAATTTTTTGATACTTTTGTTTGCAAGGACGATGTCGAAAATCCTAAGCCTAGTGGTGACATGTTGGTCCTTTTGATGAAGGAAAATAATTTAAATCCCGACCAGACCATTTATATAGGAAACGCCCTTAGCGACCATCTGGCTGCAATCGACGCCGGCATAGCCTACGGGGCCTCGGAGTGGGGGACTGACGAATATTTAAATCACGACAAGATTCTTTTAAAAGGGCCGGCTGATATTTTAAAGCTCTTGGAAAAGTAAAAATAATTTAAATTTAAATTGTGGCGACGCCCACAATTTTTTTGTGGAATTTTTTTGAAATTGTTTGTAATTTTATGTGAGAAAATTTTTACAAATTTTTTGCTTTGTATTTTGTGAATTATTTTTAAAATTATTTTGCTTTATTTTTTTTAAAATTGTTTTTAAAATTATTTTGCCATTTGTTTGGGACTTTATTTTTTAAAGTTTTACTAATTTTTTGCTAAAAGCAAAGCAAAAGGCGATTGGCCATTGGTTTTTTGTTGACGGAAAGCCTTTTATGGAGTATAATTTACCTATATATTGAGTTTAAGGAGGTAACGGTTATGGACGCTTTGGATTTGATAAGAGAATCTCTTAACAAACTCACCTTTGACGTTGTGGTTCAAAGGGCGATTTGGATTATCCTTGGCATTTTAATGCTGACGAGCTTGTATTATCTGATACAGATTGCCAACAAGCACGTGGATGAGGATAAGCAGATTAGGGTCTCGACAAAAAAGGTTTTTAAATGGTTTTTAATTGCCCTGGCAGTTTTTATTTTTTATTTGATTTTAAAGACCAATGCGAGCCTGAGGTATTTATTTAACACCTTTATTGCATCGCTCATCATAGCCTATGTATTAAATCCGGCGGTTAGGCGCTTGGAGAAGAGAAAATATATGAATAGGACCCGGGCTATTGCTGCTATTTATCTGATAGTTTTGGTTATCTTGGTAATTTTTTCTCTTACAATTTTGCCAAAGACGGTCCAAGAATTTAAAAAGCTTATAAATAACCTACCTTCATATGTAAACCAAGCCCAACAGCTGGTAAATGACTTGTCTGTCAAAATTGCTGGCAAGGAGCTTTTTGATATCAAGACGGTTGATTGGGGAGAATTTATACAAAATATGATTCAAACGGCCAGGAAGAACATGGGAGGAGTTTTGTCTGGGGTTAAGACAACTGTTTCCAAGACTCTGATGATCGTTTTGATTCCTCTATTTGTCTTTTATCTTTTGAAGGACAAGGAATTGTTTGTGGCAAAGGCCAAGGCTTTGATTCCAGAAAAACGCAAGGAAAAGACCCTGCAAGTCTTATCCAAGATCGATAAACAGGTCGGCAATTATGTAAAGGGTAAACTCCTGTCTTGCCTGGCCCTAGGGATTATGATTAGCATTTTCTTAACCATAGCTGGAGTAGACTTTGCCTTTGTAATCGGGATTATCTCCATGTTTGCGGATATTATTCCCTATATTGGACCCCTGGTTGGATTTATACCAGCCTTTATATTTGCAATTATAGACAGCCCTGCCAAGGCGCTGGCTGTTATAATTATATTCCCAGTTTCTAACTGGCTACAAAATAACATTATTATGCCAAAGATTTTTGCAGACACTCTGGGCATGCACCCCTTTACAGTGCTTATAGCAATACTGATTGGGGGCTTCCTCTTCGGTTTTGTGGGCATGATCTTTGCCCTGCCGATTGTGATTATTGGCCAGGTTGTTTACAACGAATACAAGGATTATAGGAAAAATAAAATTAAAGAAGAATCGAGGATAGAAAATGACAGAAAATAAAATTGGTATGCACGAGATAAGACGCAGATTTTTAAAATTTTTTGAATCCAAGGGCCATCTCGTTCATCCATCATATTCACTAATACCAAAAGACGACAAGAGCTTATTATTGATTGGGGCTGGTATGGCACCACTTAAAAAATATTTTACCAAGGAGGCCACACCGCCAGCTTCACGGATGACCACTTCGCAAAAGTGCGTTCGCACTGGCGATATAGATAACGTTGGCAAGACCCTCAGGCACCTTACATTTTTTGAAATGTTGGGCAACTTCTCCTTTGGCGATTACTTCAAAGAAGAAGCCATCACTTGGGCCTGGGAATTTTTGACTGAGGTTATGGGCCTTGACAAGGACAGACTTTGGGTTAGCGTTTACAAGGACGACGACCAGGCCTTCAACATTTGGAAGGACAAGGTCGGAATCCCAGAAGAACGCATTGTCCGCTTGGGCAAGGAAGACAACTTCTGGGAGCTAGAAGTTGGACCCAGCGGTCCCTGCTCTGAAATCCACTACGACAAGGGCGTGGAATTTGGTTGTGGAGATCCAAACTGCAAACCTGGCTGCGACTGTGACCGTTTTCTAGAAGTTTGGAACCTGGTCTTCACCCAATTTGACAAGGACGCTAATGGCAATTACAATCCCCTCCCAAATCCAAATATCGATACGGGCATGGGCCTTGAAAGAATTGCCTGCGTAATGGAAAATGTAGAATCAGTCTACGATATTTCTACTATTAGAAAGATTATCACCGAAGTTGAAAGGCTGTCGGGCAAAAAATACGACGTCGAAGAAAAGACCAACACTTCAATGAGGATCATCGCTGACCATACCAGGGCCATGACCTTCCTCATCTCAGACGGGGTTGTCCCTTCAAACGAAGGCCGCGGCTATGTCTTGCGCAAACTTATGAGAAGGGCGGTAAGACACGGCATGCTCCTTGGCATCAAGGATATGTTCTTGGTTGAAATTATCAACAAATTCATCGATGACTGGAAGGAAGCCTATCCAGAACTTGACGAAAACAGGAGAATTATCCTGGAAGTTGTCCAAACTGAAGAAGAAAGATTTAAACGCACCATCTTTACAGGTTCAGAACTTCTAGATGCCAAGATGGAAGACCTAAAAGCTCAAAATAAAACTGAAATGTCAGGGGCAGACGTCTTTGAACTCTACGACACTTACGGTTTCCCAGCTGAAATTACTGAGGAAATCTTAAGCGAAAATAAATTAACATATAATAAGGAAGAATTCGACACCGCCATGGAAGAGCAAAAGACCCGGGCACGCGAAGCCATCGACAAGTCCGACTCAGGTTGGAAGAAGGATGGCAACGACGAAATCTTCAAAGGCCTGTCAAACGATTTCTCTGGCTACAGCGAAGTTGAAGGCGATACAGAGATTACAAATATCTTTATGGATGACAAAAAAGTCGACTCCATTAAATCTGGCGACAAGGCATTAGTTGTCCTTGCTAACACTCCCTTCTACGGGGAAAGCGGGGGCCAAGTTGGCGACATCGGAACTCTTACAGGCGACGGCTTTGCTATGGACGTTATCGACACACAAAAAACCAAGGGCGGCCTCTTCCTCCACAGCGTCAAGGTTACAGATGGCTCAGCCAAGGTCGGAGACAAGGTCTTTGCAAAGATCGACAATTTCCGCAGGGAAGACATCAGACGCAACCACTCTGCCACCCACTTGCTGCACGCAGCCCTTCGTCAAGTCTTGGGCACCCACGTTCACCAAGCTGGATCACTGGTAGAAGCTGACCGCTTGCGTTTTGACTTTAGCCATTACCAAGCCATGACCGAGGAAGAAATTGCCAAGGTTGAAAGAATTGTAAATGAAAAAGTCTTGGAAGCAATCCCAGTTGTCACTGAAGAAAAACCTCTTAAGGAAGCCAAAGAAGAAGGCGTTATGGGCCTCTTTGAATCCAAGTACGGGGAAATTGTCCGCGTTCTAAAGATGGGTAAGTTCTCCATGGAACTTTGCGGGGGAACCCATGTTAAAAACACATCCGAAATCGGCCTCTTCAAAATCGTTATGGAAACAGGCACAGCCGCAGGCGTTCGCAGGATTGAAGCCATCACAGGTCACGCTGCCTACAAATATGTTTTGGATAGGGAAAAGTTAATCGAAGATCTTGCGGGCAAATTAAAGACAAAGCCAAGTGACCTCTTGCAAAAGACCGAAGACCTTGTAGGCGAAAATCGCGAACTCAAGAAGGAAATCGAAAGCCTAAAGGCAGAACTTCTCGCTGGAGCTGCAGGCGATTTGGAATCCAAGATTGTCGACTACAAGGGCCACAGACTCCTTGCTGCAACATTTGAAGATGTGGATGCCAATGAGCTCAGAAGCATTTCCGACGAAATGAAGGGCAAGTTTGATGACATCTTGGTAATCCTCGGCGCCAAAAACGGCGACAAGGTCAACCTCCTCGTCTCAACAACTCAAAAGCTGGTCAAGGAAGGGGTAAACTCTGGACAAATCGTCAAGAAAATCGCCCAAGCCCTAGGTGGTAACGGCGGTGGCAAACCAGATATGGCCATGGCAGGCGCCAAGGACACAGAAAAATTATCATCCGTCTTTGATGACATCACATCTTATTTATAAATAGAATCTAATATATAAAAAACAAAGGAGGCGGAAAATAAAAACCGCCTCGTTTTTTGAATTTAATATTTATAGGCAAGAGCCAGGATCCCCTGGCTCTTTTTTATTGGGAAAATAAATGCTAGGCGAATCTTTATTTAACTGCTAACATGATTTTATTTTTAGGCAAAAACATAGGATAATCTTAAAAACATCTATATTTATATAAAATCAAGAGAATTTTTGAAATAAAAATCAAATATTAAAGAAAACTTGAAGAAAAACAAAGTCCAAACCGGGAAATAGATCCCGTGTTTTAAGATAAAAGGAAAGTATTTTTTAAAAAAACTTACCACAATATATAGTACTATATCTAGAATTAGTTCTTAATTATCTCCTTACTAAAAAATTAATCTAGGGACAAATGATAGGAGATTATCCAAAGAAAATCTAATTTTTTAAAGAAAAAATTAGGAAAATCGTTTGACTTTACCAGAATAAAAGGGTAAGATTAAACTAATAAAAGAGCTATAAATAAAGCTTTACAAGGATTTTCTAAAAAATATGAACAATAACTACAAAATTCAGACGACATATATATTATAAGAAATAAAGTAATAACTAAAGAAAGGGTAAGCACAATATATAGTGTTTAAGTAAGGAGGAGTTAAGGATGTTAGGCAAATTTGTATTATTCTATGCATCGATATTATTAAGTTTTAGTCAAACTGCATATAAAAATGTAATAAAAGATTACACAGCCAAGGCTGGCAAGGTTGAGTGTGGTGTTGAATACAATATAAAGGGCAAACCTGAAGGCGTTTATGTTGAAAAGTATTATATAGGATCAAAGGACAACATGCATTGTGTAAGTCTAGATAAAAAAGATAAAAAAGAAATAGCTGAATGCCTTAAGGAAAATTTAAACCAAGTCGATTCAGCTGGTCTCTTTAAAACATACAGCATTAGGGAAGAAAATGGAAACTATTACTACTGCTTCCACTCTCCTCACGATGAAGAAAAGACCAAAGCCCTGCAAAATCAAACCAGGGGCTACAAAAAAGAAATGCAAGCAGTCATCAATTCTTGGGGACCAGGCTTGACAGACCTACAAAAGCTAGAAAAAATTAATCGCTTTATAATTGACAAGCTGACCTACAACGAAGTGGGATTAACCCAAGACGTTTATAAGTTGCAATCGCCATCTGGCTATTGGCAAAATACTTGGCCAGCTGCCTACGAAATGAACACAGCTCTTTGCAGCGGATACGCAGAACTATTTGACCTAATGGCAAAGCTCGCTAGTCTTGAATCCAAGGTTGTCAGCAATGATGTCCACGCTTGGAACGTAGTCAAGATTAATGGCGAATGGAGACACTTTGATACAACTTGGAACGATTATCTAAATCAAGAAAAACTCTACTTTAACCTTAACTTTAACGAGTTAAATCAAATGGATGCTAAATTAAATCAAGCAGCCTTTAACCACACTCTAGGAAATACCTACCTAGCATTGAAATAAAAACAAATAATGTAAATCATAAGATGGCGGCGGCCATCTTTTTTTGTTGGAAATTTTTGCTTGTACAATATGTGCTGAGTATAAAAGTATAGAAAAGATTATAAAGATTTTTTTAGATAATAATTTGCCAGAGCCTCTGTGCGGATGATCTTTTTTATCCTGCAAATATAAAGGTGGACATGACTTTTTTAAAAGATCTAATTGTGTTATAATACTTCCTATAATACTTTCACGGAGGCGAATATGAAAAAAGAAAATGTTTTGGCCACGGAGCCAATTTCAAAGCTGCTCTTTAAATTTACCCTGCCATCTGTCATTGCAATGATTGTGGGGGCTTTTTATAATATCGTCGATCAGATTTACATAGGAAACAGCGTAGGTGTTGTGGGAAATTCTGCGACCAATGTGTCCTTTCCTTTAACCACCATGTGCATTGGCCTGTCGCTTTTAATCGGCATTGGCGCTGCGGCCAGATTTAATTTATCTTTGGGCGAGAAAAAAGAAGAAGAGGCAGGCAAGTATATGGGGTCTGGCTTTTTGATGATTATAATTTCAGGATTATTATTAACTGTTCTAGTAAAAATTTTTTTGCCAACTCTATTAACAATTTTTGGGGCGACAGCAGAAAATTATGAGTACGCCAAAACCTACACGGATATAACTTCCTATGGATTTTTATTTTTAATCCTGACTAATGCAGGCACGGCCCTAATCAGGGCAGATGGATCGCCAAAGTATTCTATGTATGCCATTCTTGTGGGCTGCCTTGCAAATATAATCTTGGATCCAATTTTTATCTTTGCCTTGGATTTGGGTATGGCTGGAGCCGCCTGGGCAACCGTTATTGGCCAAGTCCTCTCGGCCCTTATGGTAATTTCCTACAGCCGCCACTTTAAATCGGTTGATTTAACAAAAGATGATTTTAAATTCAGGCCAGATTATATGGTAAATATTTTAAAGCTGGGCATAGCACCCTTTATAAACCAAGTTTCCATGCTCTTCGTGCAAATAATTATGAACAACTCCATGGTCCACTATGGGGCCCAAAGTGAATTTGGTCCTGTGATTCCCCTGGCAGTTGTGGGAATTTGCATGAAGGTCTTTATGATATTTTTTGCCTTTGCCCTTGGCATTTCCCAAGGCATGCAACCAATTGTTTCTTACAATTACGGGGCCGGCAATTACAAGAGGGTCAAGGAAGCATATCTCACAAGTGCCAAGTGGGCAATGGGGATCCTTACTCTTGCATTTTTGCTCTTCCAATTTGCTCCAAATCAAATATTACATTTATTTGGAGACGGCAGCGAAGAATATTTTAAATTTGGCAGATATTATTTTAGGATAAATCTAATGATGACCTTTTTAATACCAATCCAACCTATCACGACAAATCTCTTAACCTCGATTGGTGAAGCCAAGTGGGGGGCCTTCTTGTCCCTGACCAGGCAGGTAATATTTTTTATCCCCTTGGCACTAATACTTCCAAAATTCTTTGGCATAATGGGATTGGTCTACACAGGACCAATATCGGACTTTTTATCATTTGTACTAGCCATAATTTTAGCTAAAAAAGTTTTCCAAATGATGGACCAAAAAGAAGCTTGGGACGGAGAAGATTAGGTAAAAACATTTGTGCATGCATGACCCACAAACCTTCACCCAACAAGGAGGATCAGGCTTGTGGAATGGCGACCATTTCAGGATCGCCGCTACCCGCAGAGCGAGATTCTGAGTCAAAATCATTGGTAATTTAAAACACCCCCAGGAAAAAATATGCCTGGGGGTTTTATAATGTTATTTCGCAGGAAAATTTGATGAGATTCGTTGGGGGAAATTGAATCGGTCATGTAGCGTCTACATTTATGGTAGACAAACCGATTCAATTTCCCAAGAATTTCGCAAATTAGACAGCAAATTACAGAATTATAATGTGGATTTGTGGTAAAACGGGCCATATTATAATGCGGATTTGTGGTAAAACGACCTATATTATAATGCGGATTTGTGGTATAATGTAGGTAAATGAAGTGCGGATTTGTTTTTTTCTAGTATATGGAGGTGAAGGGCGCATGTTTAAGAGAAAAATCTATAAAGACCTGATGGAATGGAAAACAAACTCTAATGGCAAGACTGCCCTCTTGGTAGAGGGGGCCAGACGGGTTGGCAAGTCCACAATCGTAGAAGAATTTGCAAAAAATGAATATAGGTCTTATATTTTAATTGATTTTGCTTTTGCTCCAAAGGCTATCAAGGATTTGTTTGATGATTTGCATGATTTGGATTATTTTTTTCTCCAACTGCAATTGCAATATGGTGTAGACTTGCACGAGAGAGATTCTCTGATAATTTTTGATGAGGTTCAATTTAATTCTTTGGCCAGACAGGCTGTTAAAAGACTAGTTGCAGACGGACGTTACGATTACATTGAGACGGGGTCTTTGATTTCTATTAAGAAAAATGTTCAGGATATTTTGATTCCTAGCGAGGAGAGGCGGATTGAAATGTTTCCCATGGATTTTGAGGAATTTTTGTGGGCAATTGGCGATGAGACTACCAACAATCTCTTAAAGCAGGCCTTTGACCAGGGGATTTCTTTGGGAGATGATCAAAACCATAATATGATGAAAAAATTTAGGCTTTATATCTTGGTGGGCGGAATGCCCCAGGCCGTTAAGGCTTATGTAGAAGAAAATAATTTTAGGATTGTTGATGATGTAAAAAGGGATATTTTGAATTTGTATCTGGAGGATTTTTATAAGATTGATCCAACAGGTAAGATATCGCTTTTGTTTGAGTCCATACCAGCTGAACTCGCCAGAAATTCCTCTAGATACCAGGTGTCAAGCGTCCTTAACAACCATAGGGCCAGTTCAATTATGGAGGAATTGGCTGAGCTTAAGGCCTCAAAAACTGTCCTCTTTGCCTACAATGCTGACGATCCAAATGTAGGCCTGTCCAGCAATTTAAATTTGGATAAGTTTAAAATCTACCTAGCAGATACGGGCCTTATGGTAAGTCTTATGTTTAAGGATAAGGATTTCACAGAAAATCTTATTTATAAAAAACTTTTGGCAAATAATTTATCAAAAAATTTGGGAATGGTTTACGAAAATGTTATTGCCCAGACCCTGGCTTTTAATAGGCATAAGCTTTATTTTAATTCCTATTATGACAAAGACCAAAAACGAACTTTTGAAGTAGATTTTCTTTTGACCGATAAAAATAAAATAAATCCTATAGAAGTAAAGTCGTCAAATTATCGGGCCCACCGATCACTGGATGAATTTTCAAAAAAATATTCAGATAGGATTGGTAAAGAATATATAATTCACACCAAGGATTATAGGAAGGATGGAAATATTATTAAAATTCCATTTTATATGGCACAATTTCTATAGCAAATTTCACAAAAAAGGAGGCGGTTTTTACTTTCCGCCTCCTTTTATTTTTTATTTGAAATATATTTTTGAGATTATTTTTAATGCATCTTTGACTTTGATTTTGTCGGTGGCCTTGTAGTTTTTATCGATGATTTTGGAAGCTCGGGCGATTTGCAAATATGAAGCGAATTTTGCGTCTTCATTTGTCTTTGCAAAGTAGGTCGCGTCGAGTTCGTCGGATAAATCTAGTTTTGCCTTGTAATAGGCCCTAAAGATTTCGCCTGATGGGATATTTTTGTCGAGCTTTTTCTCATCAAAAACTTTTGTAAAGGCCAGGTCTTCCATGGCTTTGTCTAGGTCAGGCACAAAGTCATTGGCCAGCTTATAGACATTTAAGAGCAAATCCTTGTAATCGAAGTAGTCGTCGTAGGATTTTTCGCTGGCAACCCCAAAGCCTGCGTCGATAATGTCGACCAAGTCTTTAGGCACATCTCCACTGGGCTCGTTCAAAGGTTTCTTGTATTCGTAAGTCTTAAAGTCTCCGGTAACTGCGTCGTAAGGATTTATTTTTTCCATAAAGGCGTATGCGGCCTTGATGCCTTTGACCTTGTTGTTTGGCCCTTTGTCATCGTCCCTATAAGTTTCTACATAAATGACCTTTTGCCATTTGCCCTTGTCTTTGATGTCGGCCTCGGCTGCTTTTTGGTCGATCTTTTTCTTGGTGTAAGGGGCGGTCGTGTCGTCCTTGGAATAAGATAGCCTATATTCGGTCAGGAATTTGTCGTTTGCCATCAGCGTATAGTTTTCGCCCATCAGATAATATTCGTCGCGTTTCTTGTAATATTCACGGCTGACATTGTAGTCGCTTGTGTTTTCGATAAGCATGTCGTAATTTAAGTCCAGTTTTTTGTTGAACTTTTCAATAATATCTGCGGCTTTTTTCTTGTCGACCTTGGCCTTTTTGCCTCCTTCTTCGTAAACATTTTTGTGGTAGGAGATGGGCAGCAAGTCGTTTGCGCGGATGCCAGCGGAAATATATTCCTTGGCGTCTTTGCCAGTGTTAAATTCAATATTGTATTCATACATATCTGACATATAATTTTTCCAAAGGTTCAGGTACTTGGTCTTGTCGTATTTAATATTGAAAAAGTCCTGAGCTTTTTTAATGGCTTGGTCTTTGGATTTTAAATTTTTAACCTTGTCCAGCTCCTTGACCTCTTCCTTGCTAAGGCCATCCATGGCGTTTGCATCCTTTGCCTTTTCGAATGCCCCGTAGTCAAAGTACATTGGCATATCCAAGAGGTCGAGGGTATTTGCGTCGACAATTGGAGTCGTATTTAAAAATCTGTAGTAAGGATAAAGTTTGTCCTCGTCATTTCTTTCCAAGAAAAGATAAAGGGGATTTTTCTCTAGCATTTTTTCATAGGCCTTGTCTGCAGGGTTTTTAAATTCAAGGTCTTTGAAGTCAATCTCATTTACCAGCCTGCCCAAAGATTGGGTGTAGACCGATCGGATTTTTCCGTTTTTTCTGTTGACTTCCACATATATCTTGGCCATATAAATCGGAGTATCCTTGTACTTGTAGCCATATTCATAAGTAAAAGTCTCGCCAGTCGCTTGGGAATCGGTCAGGTAAAAATCGTAGGCCTTCTTTGGATAAAGGGCATTTAAGGTTTTTGTGGCCATTTTTTCCGCGTCGGTCCTATTTATTACTGACTTGGTCTTGGCGTCAGTGTTCATGTAATTATAAAAGTCGATGAGATTTCCTTTTTTGTCGTATTGAACCCGGACTCGTTCGGGCTTTTTCTCATCCTTGTAAGCCCAGACGATGGAATAGGAATCATCTTTTACACTTGTTGATATATCGTCAAAGTCGTTGGCGATTTGGAATATTTTTTTTGTGAATTTGATTAGCTCTTCCAGCTTGGCCGAGTCCTCTTTGGCAGCCTTGACTGGTATCATGAGGCTAAAGACCATGAGGCTGGCTAGAGCTATGGCTAATAGTTTTTTCATAATTTCCTCCTTTAAAGCGTTTTAATTTTTCTGACAAAAAACGAGGCTAGGCCAGAAAAGCTGGCCTAAAATTTCGCCCCGTTTATATTTTTTATCTTAGATTTATTTTACGATTTCAAGAACTGCGATGTCGTCGTTTACAACCATCATACGCATCTTGGCACCTTCTTCGAGGCGACCAAATACTTTTGCATCTCTTGCCAAGACTTTTGTGAAGTCTTCTTTTGTTTCTTCGCGTGTGAATTCGATAGTTGTAATGCCGTCTTTTTCTGAAACAGATTTGATTAGGTAAACTCTCATGTCTGGAGTAATTACCTTTTCAGCGCTAACAACTGTGCCATTTTCGCCAAGCGATAGTTTGACGATATCGTTTGGATTTAGCATTTCGATATTAGCGTTTTTGAAAATTTCATAGGAAACAGCATTGCCCTTTGCGTCTTCAGCAATAATTGCCTTGTCTAGCTTTTGGTCAAAGCCGTTTTTCATTCTTACAACAACTTTTTCCTTAACGCTTTGAGTTTCTTCAAAGTTGTCAAAGAGGATAGCGTAGATTAAATCATTACGAGCTGATAGTGGGAGCTTAACTCCTGTGTTTGCAGCTTCGAAATCAGCAGTTGTAACGATTGATGCCATTAGGTCTTTGTCCTTGTTGGCGTATTTGCTTACAAAGTCTAGGTCTGTAAACTTGTAAGTGTTGCCTGATTTAATTAGGACAAAGCTGTCTTTGCTGAGTTCATAGGTCTTGCCATTAACATTGATTAGAGCAAAACGTCCACGACTTGGAGCAAGGTCAATCTTGAAATTGTCTCCAGCCTTGTCAACTTTGGCTGATTCGCCTAGAGTTGAAACCTTAGCAATCTTCTTAACGCCATCTTTGTCTGAGAAAACGTAAACCAAATCATTTACATTTAAGTCTGAAAGTTTGATAACTCTGTTGCCATCTTTGATTGACATGCCTAGGCTGTCTTTAACTTCGATAGTGCGGTTAGTCATATCTTTTAGACGAACCTCGCTAGCTGTCAAAGCATCAACGATCATGAACTCTTCTTTTTGTGATAGGTCGCCCCTGATAAGTTGGACATTGTCAAAGATATCAACAGCGATTGTGTTCTTTTGACCTGCCATTGAAAGCAGTGTTGGCATAGAATTAATCTTGGTAGGAACAACTGTGTCATATGTGTTGTCTTGTAGGTTTAGAACAGCTCTGAATCCATCCTTGTCAGCAAGTGGGAATTCTTTGCCGTCAACCATGATAATACCGTTTTGAATTCTAAATTCAACATCTCTTAAAGTCTTCTTGGAAACGACAACCTTGTCATTGTCATAGAAGTGGAGAACGTCGTCAATAGAAATTGAAGTGTCAGTTCCCTTTGTAAGTTCGTTGCGGTCATAAACCCAAATTTCGCTTAGGTTTAATTTCTTTCTTTGATTAGGATTTTCATCTCTAACAACATAGATATCTCTGCCCTTGAAATCTACAACAGGTGCAGCATCTTTGAAGTTGAAAGCGTTGATAAATACAACCTTTGAGTTGTGAACAGTAACTTGACCAAAGTCGGCCTTGTCATTTGCATCAGCTCTAAAGTTTGCAAGTGAATAATTCTTTCCATTATAAACAATGTTTAGTAGCCTGTCTTCGGCATTTTCTTTTTCGTCGATAACATAGCCGCGTTTTTCACCGTTCATGTAAAGGCTGCCGTCCTTGCCGATTGCGATTGAGCCGATTAGAGTTTCGTATTCCTTGGCAACTTTGACTTCCTTGACTTCGCTTCCTTCAAACTTAAAATCAATAGCCTTGCCTAAATAATTTGCAGGATTAATTTCCTTAGCAAATTTGAAGGCTACATTGTCGCCGACCTTGAGGTCTTTGGCATCGCCAGCATTTAAAATTTGGAGCTTAGCGCCTTCATCTGTAAGTTCAGTAACGATAGCTCTGATATTTAAAGCTTGTGGTGCCAGATTTTTAAGTTGTAAAACTTCATAAAGCATGTTGAAAACGTCTTCACGTTTTGCGTTTGCCTTGTAGTCTGTAACATTTAAGTGTTTTAAAATTCCAAGTTCGCTAGCCTTTTCAATGTAAGGAGTAGCCCAAGTTTGACCAGGAGCCTTTTCAACCTTTGGAAGGTCAGATCCGTTTGCAACAACTGCTAGCATTTTGATGGCTTGTTCGTAAGTAACCAAATCACTTGGACCAAAAAGTCCACCTGGGTAACCATTTACGATTTCCTTGGTAGCTGCAACATTGGCAAAACCATTTGCCCAGCCGCCAGCCTTCATATCCTTAAAAATAGGAGCAGCAGGTTTTAATTTTTCTGCAAGTTCGACTTGGTCAATTGCATAGACAACGATCTTTGCAAAAGAAGCCCTGTCGATAGGTGAATCCAATTTCAAATCGCCACTTCCATCACCTTCAACGATTTTCTTTTCTACTAGGTAATCTACCATATCATTTGCCTTAACGTCGGTTGACATAAAAGCAAAAATAGCAAGCAAACTAACCAGCATAATGCTTAAAGTTTTTCTCATAATATACCTCCTCGTATCTTATAATACATATTCGTATTTATATTACATATATAACCAAAAACTAGCGTCCGTAAACGCTAGTCTTATCTACTTAATATAAATGTAATATTAACCCAAGAAAATCTTTTCGAGTTTCAAAGGTTCAACGTATTCTCCGTCCTTGTAAGCGCGCATATTGCCGCCTGAAATTTCGTCGATCAAGGCAACCTTGCCATCGACCATACCAAATTCAAACTTGATATCGTAAAGTTCAAGACCATTCTTGGCCAGCTCTTCCTTAACAAAATCGCCAGTCTTTGCAGCAAGCTTAACAAGCTCTTCGTATTCGTCATTAGACATAATGCCCAAAATTGCTAGAGCATCTTTTGTAATGAGAGGATCGTTTCTATCGTCGTCCTTCAAAGTAATTTCAACATAAGTAGGAAGCTTGTCGCCAGATTCAGCATAGAGACCATAACGTCTAATGAAAGAACCCACAGCCCTGTAACGAACGATAACTTCTACGCCCTTGCCAAAAACCTTAGCCTTTCTAACAACGGCTTCGTTCTTGTCAATGTCAGCTGAAACAAAGTGAGTGTTAACGCCCATAGCGTTTAATTTTTCATAAAAATATTTTGTCATAGTAACAGCACTCTTGCCAGCGCCTTCCATAGTTAGGCCAACGTGGTTTTCGCCTGGATCAAAAACTCCATCCTTGCCAGTTACATCGTCCTTAAACTTTAAAAGAACAGTCTTGTCATCAATTTCATATACATCCTTGGTCTTGCCAGTGTATAACTTCTTCATCAATATCACCTCGAATATATTTTAATACTAAAGCCCGAAAAATGCAAGAAAAATTTGTGATTTTTATAAACGGTTAATATTTTTGTTGAGTACAATTAAAAAAGAAAATAAATTTAAGTCTTGATTAAAATTCAAAAATGTTATATACTCATGATGAAAAAACAATAAAAGGAGGGAATCAAATGGAATTTTCAGATGGAGAATTAATGGTAATGGAAATGTTATGGGATGGCGAATGCCTGGATGAAAATGGAGAAATTCAAGCCTTAGAGTTATGGAAAGAACTTAATAAAAAACATGGAATGGCAAAGACATCATGCTACACATTTTTAAGCAGACTTTTGGATAAGGGGGCTATCAGTAGAAGATATCCAAAATACACATTGAAACCTATAGTGACCAGAGAAGAAGGCTTAGAAAGCGAAAGACAAAGCGCTATAGAAAAATTATTTCAAGGTTCTCTATTAAATGTAGCTCAGACATTTTTAAAGACTAAAGGAATTGATAAGGAAGAAGCTCAAGCTATAAAAGACCTGCTTGATAATTTTTAAGGTTTATATTTTTAAATGATTTTAAGCATAATCAAATCTAATGGCATGCAAAGAAGTTTGAAAGCCTTATTTTTATTAGCATTAATACTGCTAATAAGAAAAAAATTAAATTTAAATAGCATAAAAAGAGCTAATAAAATATTGTGGACGATAATGATTGTCTATTTAATTATACCTTTTACCCTTATGATAAGAGTACCTGAGTCCATTAAAGATAATATATTTATTAAGGCTCTAATTAATTTTGATCAAATGCTGTGGGCGATAAATAATAGCTTTAGTGAATATCTTTGGAAATACTATAGGGTTATTATAGGAATAATATTTTTAATTTACCTGATAAAACAAGTCATAAAACTAGACAAGTTAATGAAAAACTCTATTTTAGTTACTGGGGATAAAAGAATTGAAGATTATATTAAAAGTTTTAATATAAAAAGAAAGGTTAGAGTGTATTTAAATGATAATACAAAAGTGCCTGCAACTTATGGTCTATTTAAGCCGAAAATAATTTTACAGGAGAAAATTTTAAAAGATGATGACTTATTAAAACACACAATTTATCACGAGATGACCCATATAAAAAAATACGATATAGTTTTCTCTTATATAAAAAATATAGCAATATGCTTTCATTGGTACAATCCCTTTATTTGGATATCATCCAAATATATACAAAATGACATAGAAATCCTATGCGACAAGCTTGTTGTCAATAAACTTGGTGATAATATAGAAAATCGAAAGGGATATTGCTTATCAATGGGTAAACTCTTAGGCTTAGGAGCAAGTAAATATAATCAGAATATAGAATTTAGACCTAATATGGAAAGAATGCTAATTATAAAAAATTGGAAAGAAAAGATAAGTGGAGTGCTCGCTTTTATACTAGCTATATTTTTATCGCTAGCAATTTGCACAGAGCTAGTTGCAGATGAAGAGGTAAATATAATTATAGAAAAAACAGAAGCAGACTTTACAAATGATTCAATTGTTAGCATCATAAGTGATGAAGACTATGAAAAATTAAATCTTCAGGAATTTAAGCAAACTGGACTTAGATCTGCAAATGTTGACGAATCAGAAAGCATAGAGGGATATGGATACAAGACATACTCTTTTGATATGAGCACCTGGAGAGGGGCTAATCATGATGGACTCGTTATTAAAATATCTGATGTATATCCTGTAAAAGGAGAAGACTATACTGTTATTTTAAAAGAAACTGGTAAAACTATATACAGAGAATTTTTTAGTGATTCAGTAAATCTTAAAGTAGAAACTAGACCAAAGCTCAGCTATGAACTCCTAGTACAGAACTCCTCATCTCATAAACTTAAATATAAAATACAAGTCAAAAGTTACACAAAAAAACTTGACAAAAACAGATAAAGAGGATATACTCATTATGAGAATAATACTCAGATGAAGAAGTATATATCCATACAATAGACAATCAAGGATTAGTTATATTTTTTGTGAAAATCTAACTGAAGCTTATAATCTGGGCTTGGAAAAAGTTCACATCGATTAATACGTAAAAAAAGTAGAATTAAATATTTTTATCATAGGAGGTTAGTAGAATGTGGGAGAAAAGCGAAAATAAAATAAATAAAATTTTTCTGGCTATAATCATTGCCCTTGTTTTAGTCTTAGTACTCAAAGTTACTGTATATGATAGGCATTTTTCTAAAACTGCTAAATTTGCAGCCTTTAATGATATTATTGGTCGCATGGATTCAATTAGTTTTGATGGACAAAAGATCAAAGCAAGATCTGGATCAAGGCAGATTCTAGAAGAAAGGTCTGAAGATGAGTACTCGGATACCAAAGATGTAAGTATCCTTGGAGCAGATGGTGAAGAGCTAAGAAAAGCTAAAATATCGATGGCAGATTATGATGGAAAACAAGAGCAAGTAATCAGAACATTTGGATACGAGATTATTGTTGACCTAGAAGACTAAGAAAAAGGAAGATTTACTTTTTCTTAATTTATTATAATAATTTCAAGCAAAAAGTGAAAAATTAAGGCGATTGCACGTAAATCCTTTCTGGTGCAGATACTCTAAAAAAATGACTGAATTGTCATTATTGTTAATTACAAAATTAAGTGATAATCAGTTAAGGCAGATTTTATCAGTATAATAGCGGGGAGGTTTTTTTGAAAACAATTTATAGATTTTTATATACAAAAGACAACAAGAGGGGATATTTTAACTTATTAATTTTGGCTTTGGTCACAAATATATTGCTTGTCCTTTCACCTATAGTTCAAAAAAAGTTGATTCAAAGCATAAGCGAGGGGAGCTTCTTAAAAGAAGAAATACTCTCATTTTTAATTATTGGATTTTCTCTAATACTTGTAAGTTTTTTAGAGATTTATGTTTTGAACAAGGCTAAAATTATTGTTCAAAAAAATATTAGTTTGGATTTATTGGAGTCTCTTAGCATAAAAGAGAGCTCTGTTATTCAGACTAGGGGATCAGGGGCTTTTATGAGTTCTGTTTTTGGAGATGCAGAGCAAATTTCAACCCAGCTTTTGGGCAAGAATTTATTTTTTGGAGTAATAAATATTGTTACTTGTTTAGTTATTTTGTTTATTACATATAGGTGGATGAAAATTTTTCCGCTTTTGATTCTTGTATCTTATGTGATTGCAATTTTTGGTGTGAAGATTATTCAAAAGAAACGTAGCTATCATTACGACAAGCTAAGAGAAGAAATTTTCAAATTAAATCCAATTATGCTAGAAACTATAGAAAACAGAAAGACAATTATGAATAACTCAAATTTTAATACTCGTAAAGAAGAGATAAATGATAAAATTGATTTGAGAGACCGGAGTTTTCAAAAGTCTTTGACTTTAGCTGGGCTGGGCAATGGTTTTATTGATAGCGTTAAGCAAATATTTTTGGTTATATTTTTTATAATTTCTATGTATCAAATAATTGATGGAAGACTAGAAATATCTAGCTTTATTGCTATAACTGCATATTTTCAGTCGGTATATCTTCCCTTATATTTTATAAAAACAATTAATGACTCAAAGAATAATATAGAACTTTTATATAACAGGAACAAATCTTCTTTTGATGCTAAGCCAAACCTATTACTAGCTAATAATTATGAGGTTTTCATGAAGGATGTCTCCCTTGACTATAATGATAGAAAAATAATTGATCATATAAATCTTAATATAGATAAGGTGTATGGAATTGTTGGTCTTTCGGGAGAAGGAAAGTCTTCTTTATTTGATTTGCTTTTAGGAGAAACGATGCCAACTGATGGAAAAGTTATAGTTGGCGGACACAAGGTAGACGAATATGACTTAAATTTAAGACTGAGTATGTTTAAGTATTATCCACAAGAAAATGAAATTTTTGACGATGATTTAAGATACAATATTACTCTTGGCAAGAATCCTCTAAGTGCGGATAGGTTTGATCAAAGGCAAAGGGAAATATTTGAATCTTTATTGGAAATTAAAAGCGGTCAAAACATTTTAAGTGTAAAGGATAAAGATATAATTATACACACATTAAAAATGTCCAGAACCGATTATGATGGGGCAGAATTTTGGGATAAACTTGTTAATAACTTGCAATTAATAAGTTCAGACGCCATCAAGGACTTATCTTTAATAATAGCATCTCATAATTATTATGTGGAAGAAGACTACTCTAGGCTGGTTTCTGAGTTTAATTTAACATACCTTGAAGGAAGAAAATTTGGACAAAGAGGTAAGACAATATCTGGTGGTGAAAAGAATAAAATTTGCTTAGCCAGAATGCTGCTTTTAAAAAGCAATGTCCCTTTTTTAATAGACGAACCTTTTACTAGCGTTGATCTGATTAGTGAATCGAAAGACGCGAAAGCATTGAAATCATACCTAGATGGGAAGAGAGGTTTGGTAGTCTCTCATAAAATTGATTTATTGGCCAAATTGACTGATGAAATTATTGTGATTTATAATGGATCTATTGAAGCAGTTGGCTCACATAAATCTTTGTTAGATAAATCTAAGATTTATAGGGATTTATATGAAGAATACTTGAGGAAAAACAAAGAATATATTTCTTATCAATAAAGCATATAGCAGGGAAAATAAAAATAGATTAAGGGTGTGTGGAATAAAATGGATTAAGCATTTTTACATTCCTCCCACTTATGCTATAATAAATTCAACAAGGAGGCTTTATGGTTATTTCTTTTGATGGGGTTACAAAATTATACAAGGGCAAGCTGGGCGTGGAGGATATTTCCTTTGACGTTGGCCAAGCGACAATAGCTGGTCTGATTGGGCCAAATGGGGCTGGCAAGTCCACAATTATAAAGATGATTGCTGGCATACTGACGCTGGACTCTGGCCACCTAGACGTAATGGGCTATAAACCCAGCACCGACATCAAGGACTTGTCCAAGCACTATGGACTTATGTTTGGCAACCGGTCATCCCTCTGGTTTAATCTAAAGGCCAAGGAGTCTCTGCTTTTGATGAAGGACATTTACAATGTTTCCGACAAAGATTATCAGCGGACCCTGGACAAGTACGTGGAGATTTTATCCGCAGGCGATTTACTAGACAAGCCCGTTAGGACCATGTCCTTGGGTCAGAGGATTAAGATCGAAATTTTGACCAGCCTGATCCACGAACCCGATTTACTTATTTATGACGAGCCGACTTTGGGCCTCGACATTCAAGCCAAGCTCGCCTTCCGTGAAATTTTATCCAGCATCCGGACTGAGGGCAAGACAATTTTAATCACCACCCACGACCTAACGGATGTGGAGAAGCTTTGCGATAAAATTATTTTAATCAACAGGGGCCACAAGCTAATCGACCTGACCCGGACGGAGCTCAAGGAAAAGTTGGCAGAGAAGATGGTTTTGACATCTCAAATCAAATTGGACGACCTAAAAGAATTTTTTGTTGAAGAAATCCAAGGCGAATACAAGTATATTTTGCCTGCTGACCAAGCTAAATCCGCAGGTGAGTTTTTGTCCGCTCATTTTGACATAGGATCTTACTCTTTTTCTAAGCCAGACTTGGAGGATATTTTGTATGACTACTATCAGCCATAGGCTAAAAATTTTACGCAGGTATTTTATATTATATATAAAGGAAAAGACCGTTTTTAAAAGCGATGCGATTTTAAGCGTTTTCGATTTTTTTATTTCCATCATGTCGACCCTGGTCTTTTGGCTATCCATCAAGGGCATGGGAGTTAGATTTGACGGATGGGGAGTAGAGGAAATCAGCCTCATGGTCGGTTTTAATATGGTGTCGCTGGCTGTTAGCGAAATATTTTTTGGCTTTAGGGACCTGGAATACAAGATTATCTCTGGCGAATTTGATGTTATGATGACCAAGGGTCTGAGTCCCTTTGCGATTTTGGTCTTAAGTCGGATGAATTTTATTTATATTTTACTTAACGCTGGTCTTGGTCTCGCCATTATCATCTATTCGTTTATAACATATAATTTGTCTGCTTTTCTAGTCTTGCTTGCTTTAACAACATCGGTTTTTGCGACCCTGACCTTGCAATTTATGTACAATTCTTTTTCTTTATTAGCATTTAAATTAGGGGAAATTTATTATATCAGAGACCTGACTTTTTCATTTTTAAAGGCCAAGTCCTATCCCACGGATATTTTCCCCAAGGGCCTTTACAAGTTTTTTATTTATATAATTCCTCTGGCACTTATGAGCACTCTGCCGACCAAGATTGCCTTTGCAAGGGTGGATTACAAAATTTATTTGCTGGTCAGCTTTTTGTCCTTTTCAGTCATGAAAATCCTATTTAAGATTTTTGCTAAAAAAGCAATGAGCCTATACTCGGGGGCAGGTAATTAAGATGAAAAAATATTTGAGACTTTTTAAAATGGGCAAGCTCGAACGCAAGGCCTTCGCCCACAATTACAAATTTTCCTACCTGTCGATTGGGATCCAAATTGCTATTAGCTTTTACTTTTGGCGCTTTGCAAACATTGACCAGCTGGCTAGCGACTTTACCTTATCCAGCATAATGATGTATTTTTTGGCCCTGTCCATACTGACACTTGTCTTTACCCCGGCCATGTACATCTGCTATGAAGTCTGGACCAGCATAAATTCAGGGGAGATAATTATCTGGATATCGCGCCCGGTCAACTATATATTGATGAAATTTTTTGAAAAGCTGGGCATCTTTATCACGACATCAGCCCTGCCCATGGCCGCCTATATTTTGATCTACACAATTTTTTACAAGGGTCAGATCAGGCACATATTTTTTGGAATTTTGTCAGCCCTGGCCGGCTATATAATTTTATTTTTGGTACAAATGCTAATAGGGCTTTTGAGTTTTTGGGTGAAAAAGACCATCACCATGAGGGACCTGATCTTTGAAATCTTTGCAATCCTAGGCGGGTCGCTCATGCCAATAGATTTCTTTCCAGCCTTTATACAAAAACTTTCCTTCTATTCGCCTTTCGCCTATATCTATTACCTGCCAAGCAAGATTTTGTCAGGGGCCATGGACCAAAATTACGGCAAGGGATTAGTCATTCAAATAATTTGGATTATAATCTTGTATATTACTTGTCAGGCCCTCTATAAGTTTGGTAAAAATAAAACCGTCCAAGGCGGATAGGAGATTTAAAGTTGTGGGCCTAAGAGCCCACAATTTTTTGCAGAATTTAAATGTAGCTTTATTTTTTTTTTTTTTTTTATGATATAATAAGATAAAACAATAAAACAATGGGAGGAAAACATGAAATATAAAAAATTTTTTATAACCATGCTTTTGATTGCAATTATTGGTGCGGTAATTACTTTGGTGCCGCCGGCCCTTATCCAATACTGGAAGGCCAACAACATCAACATTGACAACGCTATGATCTACACTCTGGCAGGAATTATTGTGGCCTCTTACTTGATTAGGGTGCTTTTAATTTATGTTAGGGAGAAATTTGCCCTGGAGTTTAACAAGAATAATTTCTTTAACTCACTTGGCCAAGCCCACAAGATGCAATATGATGAACTCACCAATCGTGGCCCATTAAACGTCCTTGAAAGAATTATAATGAGCGTCAACTCGACTTATTCATTTATGACCGGAGATTACATAAATATTTGGTCAAATATAATTATAATTTTGGGAGCCCTCGCCATTTTATTTAAGGTAAATTGGGTCATCGCCCTTGCCATGGCTGTGGTTCTCCCCATAAATATCTTGGGTTACAAGGCCCTAAACAAAAAGCTCTTTGAAAAATCCAAGGTCATGCAAGAACAGACGAGCGCCGGCTGGCAAAAGGTCTTGTCCTTTATAGATAATGTGGATGATTTCAAACAGCTATCCAAGTTTTCCTATATAGAAAATTTAATCGATGACGACGTCCACAAGATTTTTAAATCCATGGCAGATGTAAATGTCTACGCCCAAAGTGTCAGCTATATAATCCACGGCTTTAACGAGGTCGTCAGGTCTATAATCATGCTCTACATGCTCTTTATGGCGACCAAGGGCGAATACCAAGCAGGGGTTATAATGATAGTAATATTCCTTATCCCGGTTTATTTTTCAGCCGTATCATCAATCGTCTCTTCAAATTTAAACAAGAGAGACTATAAAGTCGCTACAGGATTTATTGACGAAGTAAAAAGCCTGGCAGAAGCCAATGGCAAAAAGACTTTAGACCCAGTTCAAAATATGGAAATCGACCTAGACCACATTGGCGCCGGAGAATTTTTAAGAACAGTAAATATTAACGAAACTTTCAACAAAGGCGACATAGTTTGGGTCAAGGGCGACAGCGGAACTGGCAAGTCGACTCTGGTAAAATACCTGACCAAGTTTAGGCCAATCGAAACCATCAAATACAACGGCGTGGACATGATGGATCTGGCCAATGAGGACTTAAGAGAAAGGGTAATCTACCTCAGCCAGCAATCTTCGATCTACAACGCAAGCATCTTGGACAATATAATCATAGATAAAAATAAGCAAGGGCAAATGAGAAATAAAATTGAAAATGAAAAACTCCTGGCCCCAATCTTTGCAAACAAAACTGTGGACACAATTATAAATCCAGCGGTCGCCAACCTATCTGGCGGAGAAAAACAAAGAATAGCCTTCGCCAGAGCCATCTACCGAGACCCAGATGTCTTGATCCTAGACGAAATTACATCCAACATAGACGACAAGTCAGCCCGTGAAATCTACGCCCGGGTAAACGAAGAGAGGAATAAGAGGATAACCTTTATAATCTCCCACGATGACCTGCCGGGAGAAATATCCAATAAAGAAATTAAATTGTAAAAGTTAAGATAAAAAATAAAGTTGTGGGCCTAAAAACCCACAATTTTTTTGTTGAAAAAATAAAAATTGCAGTATTTACTCATGTAATCTTTTTTAACTCATGCTAGAATGAAAAATGTTAAAGGAGGTTTATTATGAATAAAATAATCAAAAAACATTGGTTGACATATGTTTTGGCGGTGATTTTAAGTATAGGGTCAGCGGTTTTATTTGCAATGTTTTCTGTTAGACTAGGAACAGTTGTTGACGTTGTAGTTAACCAAGATGTAGACTTTGTTTCAAAAATATTAGCATGTCTTAAGGTTGTAATCGGATGGTTTATTGTTTCCCTTTTATTCACGTATATAAAGAGTAAAAATGTATCAGACATAATTAGAGATGCCAAAAGAGACCTTTATGTGTCTGTCAATAAAAAGGAAATGAACGATTATGTATCAAAGTCAAATGAATATTATTTGAACAATTTTACAAAAAACATTGATCTATTGCAAACAAACTATTTGTCACCTAGATGCGAGATTGTTGCGAACTTTATATCGGCCTTGGTTAGTATTGGAACAATATTTTTTATCAATTGGAAATTGGGTTTATCATTCGTTGGGGTTTCCCTTGTTACGATAATTTTATCCCAATTGCCGGGAGTAATAATGGCTAAAAAAACCAATGAATTTTCAGAGGAAAGTGCGAACTACTTAAAGGTAATAAATAATCATCTAAAAGGCTTTGAACAAATTAAACTACTTGGCGTATCTGATATTTTTTTGAAAAAATACCTTGATAGGGATAAACAATATGAAAAAAGCAGGTTTTCATATATATTTGTATCTAGACTTGCCAATGACCTTGGACTTTTTTTCAGCTTTTTTGCCCAATTGGCTTGCATGTCAATAGGGGTATGGTTTGCTCTTAGGGGAGATATTACAGTTGGTTTATTAATTTCTGCAATAAACTTGTTAAATGGCGTGTTTAATCCCTTGCAACAATTAGCCTATAATAAAAACTTGATGGGGACAGTTAGCGACATCATGAAAAGTTTTGATGAAATTTTATCAACAGAGAAAAATAAAGGTCAACTAATTCAAAACAATATTTCAACCATAGACATTAAAGACTTGGATTTTAAGTTTGCAGAAGATAAGATAATTTTTGAAGACTTTAATACAAAATTTGAAAAAGGAAAAACCTACGCCATAGTAGGAGAATCCGGGCGAGGAAAGTCCACTCTTGCTAAGCTAATAATGAAATATTATGGCTCAGACCAGTATAGAGGCGAGATCCAGCTAAACAAGCAAGATATAAATACAATTTTGACCGACGACCTATATAAGAAAGTTGCTTATATACAAAGAAACGACTTTTATATTGATGGATCTGTAAGAGATAACATAGAGCTCTATAGAAAATTTGAAGCTAACAATGGTCTTTATAGGGAATTGAAATTTAATGACAGCTTTTTAGATAAGTCTATTGAAGAAGGGAGCAGGAACCAAGTATCTACAGGTGAAAAACAAAGGATAGACATTGCAAGATTCCTAGTAGAGGATTATGATGTTATGATTTTTGATGAGCCCACAAGTAACTTGGACAAGGAAACAAGCGAAATTATTTTTGATTTGATATTTGGAATCAAAGATAAGATTGTCATCGTCATTACCCATGTAAATGATGAAAATACACTAAAAAGATTTGATCAAGTTATAAGTTTATAAATTTGTCTTATTTTCTTAAAGGGCTGTGATAACTACATTCTATATGGTAAAATAAAGCTATAGAGGGGTTGGGGTGAGTATATGTACAAGAAAATGTTAAAAAATATTAGCATCCATGCTTTTATACTGATGTATTTTGCTATTCTTCAAGCGACAGGTCTTTTGGTAAAAGACTATGTAGTTCTGGGAAAAATATTAAATTTAGCTAGGCGTGTAATTATTATTTTTGTTGCAGTGGAGTTGTCTAATAATAAAATTTCTTTTAGGACTTCTTTAATATACAGTATTTTATTTATGGTCCCCATTGCCGTTGGTGCCTTGGACTATGTTAGTTTTAATACTAAAATTATTTACCTGATCTATGCTTTTATTTGCATTTATCTTGTGAGATTTTTAAAGATAAAAAATTTTAAAAATATTAATATATTACCACTGACACTGAGGTCTTTGCTAATTTTGGCCCTGGGCTTTGGAGTATTTGCTGGCCTTACAGTTTATATATTCGGTATTGATCCAAAATCAATAGACCTGATGTATCATTTTACCTATTTATTTTTTGAGTTAGTTTTGACCTTGTATTTTAAAGAACAAGAAAATATCTACGACAAGATTTACAAGCTTTATTATCTGTCTGATCACATTGGTCAAGAGAGGGAAGAATTTGCCCGCGTTATCCACGACGATATTGTCCAGGATATTTTTGCTTCTAAAAATTACCTGTCGACCAAGGACCCTGACTTGGGCTTCGTAAAAGAAATTTTGACCGACCTGGAGGACAAGGCCAGGGGGATTATGAAATACTATCAATCAAATGTTTACGATGACATTGATGTGGGTGCTTCCTTGGAGCATGTCTTCGCAAATATTGCCAGCCTTTACAAGGACAAGAACTTGGAACTCAACATGGATATAGAGCCTGAGGCCGCGACTCTTAAGGATAAAAAGTTAAAACGCCTCTTGCTTTTGATATCTAAGGAGCTGGTCAACAATATTTACAAGCACTCGGAGGGTAGGTATTTAAATTATAGTCTTAGCATGGAGGATAATAAAGTCCTGATAAATTTGGAGAGCGACGGGGCGACCAAGGAGGATTTCAAAAAGATTCAGGATTCCAAGAGGGGAATTTTGATTCTGACCCTTTTGGTTGAGTCCAATTCTGGAAAGATAAATTATGATTTGAAGGGGGACAAGTTGTTTACCCAAGTACTCATGGAGGTGAGGGAAAATTAAAATTTTACTCTTAGACGATCACAAGATTCTGGGCCAATCTATAAAGGTCCTCTTGGAAGAGCAGGAGGGGGTCGAAATGTGCACCTATATATCTAGGCCGGAAGACTTGGACGCAAATTTAAAAGATGCCTATGATATTTTGCTCCTGGATATAAATCTGCGGGGAGAAAAAACTGGCCTGGAGATGATAGGTGGAATCTTGGAAAAATTCCCCGACCAAAAGATAGTCATCTTGACCTCTTATGATTTGGAAAATTATAGGCAGCGGGCCTTTGAATACGGGGCCAAAGATTTTATCAACAAGTCCATAGAAATCGGGGACATGATGGAAAGGCTAAGGAGAGTGCACGAGGGCAAGACCCAGGCCAAGGCTGTGGAAATCGTAAATGAACTCAGCCCCAGGGAAGTGGAAGTCCTCACGGAACTTGTAAAGGGCGATAGCAAAAAGGAAATTGCCGAAAAACTCCACATCAGCGAACGCACCCTCTACAACCACATAGCCTCAATCTATGAAAAATTCGGCGTGAAAAATATAGTCGAAGCCTACAATTCCGGCATGGAAAAAGGTTACATCAACCCATACGCAAACAAAAAGGAGGATTAACCCTCCTTTTTTTGTACGCAATTGATATATATGGTACAATAAAATAAAGTAATATTAGAATTAAGCATTTTTACATTCCACACATCTGTGTTATAATGAACTTATTGAAACAAAGGGAGACTTACATAATGAAACATAAATCGAATTTTTTTGACAATTTATTTTTTCTAATAAAAAATTGGTTTGCCAAGGACCGGATGGGGGCCCTGGTTGTTTTTCTTGCAGCCATTATTGCCGTCCTCATTCCCATGGTCGAGGCCTTGATCACAAAGACCCTGGCCGATTCTTTGGTGGATGGCCTTTACATGAGAGAATTTTTATACAAACTCATGGCCATCTTTGCCCTGTATTTGCTTTTAAAATTTATTAGCGTTTGGGCAGAGGAGAGGACCTGGTATTTTCAATCCAAGGTTTCCATGCTCTACGGCTTGGACCTTATGGGGGCAGTCATGGCCAAGGACTTGGAGGACTTTGAGGGCGCAGACCAGCGGGCCCTCTTTGAAAGGGCTAAGGCCTTTGCCTTTGACGGTGACCAGGCTGATGGCGCTTGGTCGGCCATTAGATTTTCCAAATTACTCACTTCATTTTTAGGTTTTTTGACCTATTCAGTAATTTTTTCTAGGGTTTCGCCCCTTCTTATTTCCATTTTAATTTTGACATCCGCCCTGGGCTACTACATGCAAGATAGGCTGATCAAGTTTGGTAACACGACTGCCGACCAAATGTCCTTGGAGGAGATGCGGCTCTATTATCTTTATAGGATTGCTGGTGACGAGTCGGCACAAAAGGAGGCCAGATTAAACAAGACTCTGGCACTTATCTTTGCCTACTTGGATAAATTTTCCCAGTCCTATTACAAGATCTTGAGAAAATATACCAGAAAGGCCAACGCGACTTCCGGAATCGAGGCGGGCTTGGGTTTTGCCAGAGACCTGGCTACATATATTATCTTGACCAAGATGGCCATGGCTGGAAAGATTTCCGTCGGCGACTTTGTTTTTTATCTGACGCTTGTTATGGGCTTTTCCGAATGGCTGAACAATTTTACAGGCCACATTTCAAGTTTAAAGAGGATTTCGCTGGCCTGTGGCAAATATCGGGACTTCATTGGCAAAGACAATTTTGTTGACACCAGACCGTCACTCGAAAAAATAGAATCCATTGAATTAAAAGATTTGTCCTTCGCCTACAAGGAAGGCGGGCAGATTTTAAAAGATATTAATTTGTCCTTAAAAATGGGCGACTCGCTGGCAATAGTCGGAGAAAATGGAGCAGGCAAGACCACTTTGGTAAAAGTTTTGTCCGGCCTCTACCGCCCGACCGCTGGCAATTTGTATGTAAATGGCAAGGACCTGGACGCCTATTCCACGGAATCGGTCTATGGACGGATGAGTATTTTATTTCAAGATTATTTTCTCCTGCCCGGCAGCCTGATTGACAATATTGACAACAAAAACCGGGACAAAGAAAAAGTTTCTGCTCTGATTGACCAGCTGGGCCTGGCCAAAAGGATAAATAATTTGGAAGACGGTCTGGATAGCCAGGTTATCAATCTTGAAAACAACAAGATCACTGGTTTTTCTGGCGGAGAAATGCAGAGGATTCTCCTGGCCAAGTCCCTGGCCAAGGACGGCGATATTTTAATCTTGGACGAACCAACAGCCGCCTTGGATCCCATTAGCGAAGAAAATCTTTACAAGGATTATGAAAAAATTTCCAAGGACAAGATTTCGATTTTTATTTCCCACAGGATAAATTCAACTCGTTTTTGCGACCGAATAATTTACATGGAGGACGGGCAAATCGTCGAGGCCGGCAGCCACCAAGAACTCATGGCCAAGGGGGGCAAGTACAAGACCATGTACGATCTCCAAGCCAGCTACTATAAGGAGGACGACTATGAAAACTAGGCAAGTCTTAAAAGACATCCACAAGATTGACAAAAAAATCCTCCCAATACTCTTTGCGAATTGCTTGCTCAAGGCCATCGAACCCTTTGTACTAATCTTTGTTTCATCCAAGCTTGTGGACAGTTTGGTGAATGGTAGGTCAGCCAGGGAAATATTTACCATCGCCCTGATTGGTGCAGCCGCATACGCAATTGTTTATTTTCTCTCTTCTATGAGCGAAAATTATAAGATGGAAATCACCGACTACTTAAATTGCAAGGAGAAAAATCTCCTCATCAGGGGAATTTTTGACCTGACCTTTGAAGACTTTACCAGCAAAGATTATCAGAAGAAAATTTCCAGACACAGGCAGGAAACCGAGGGCATGGGCGGAGTTTACAATGAAATGGTCTACCAATTTTGCGACTTTACCTCCAGTATCTTTACAATAATTATCGGCTTGATCTCCCTGGGGACTTTTTATCCTACACTTTTTAAAGCTGTGGACATACGAGTTTTGGGCTCGGCATATTTCCCATTAATAGTGGTCGTAATATTTGTTTTACTTGCCTTGGCTCTGGTTAAAATTAGAAAAAATGTCGAAGAGAAAAATGAAATCGACCGCAGCCTCTACGCAGACAAATATAAAATCTATGATTTTTATATGAGGATTTTCTCCGACTACGATAGGCTCAAGCAGATAAAAATTTACGATGAAAAAGATTTTATTAAGGGCCAGCTCCAGGAAAATTTTGTTGACCAAGGGCTCAAGCACGATAAAAAAATAAATATAAGGACCGGCCTCTCCAGGGGCTTAAACGATTTGGTCCTCACGGGAGTGGACATTCTTTTCTTGCTGGTATTGGCAGTCAAGGCCATAGGCGGACTCTTTGGCATAGAGGCCCTTCTTATATACAAGGGCGCCTTTGCAGAAATTGTCGAAGGAGTCAAGGTCCTTATAGAAACCATTGGCTACCAAAAGGCCATCGACCCCAAGATCGATATTCTCTACGATGTAATAAATTTAAAGGCTACAAAAGAAAAAACTTTTGCAGGCCATCAAGAAAATTCGACAGATTATCTTATTGATGCAAAAAATATTTGCTTTTCATATCCAGATAGCAAAGACTTGCAATTAAAAAATCTGAACCTGCAAGTGAAAAAAGGCGAAAAAATTGCAATTGTCGGCGCCAATGGATCGGGCAAGACGACTTTTATAAATCTCTTGACCGGGCTCTACCAGCCGACTGCTGGCGATTTATATGTAAATGGATCAAGGCCAGACTTAACAAAGGAAAAATCCAAATTGGGAACAGTCAGCCAAGATTTCTTTCTATTCTCCTTTATGCTGGGAGAAAATATTGCCTGCAGGGAAAATTATGATCGAAGCCAAGCCCAGTCGGCCTTAGACAAAGCCGGCTTTAACAAGGACATGGACCTGACCACTTATATTTACAAGGACCTCTATGAGAGCGGAATTGATTTGTCGGGTGGTGAGGCTCAAAAAGTTGCCCTAGCCAGGGCTCTCTACAAGGACGGAGACCTCCTCCTCTTTGACGAGCCCACATCCAAACTCGACCCCAAGGCAGAGATGCAAGTCTTCGAAAGCTTTAAAAAAGTTTCCGCAGACAAGACCGCAATCTTTGTGTCACACAGGATGAGCGCCTGCAAGTTCGCAGATAGGATTGCCATCTTCAAGGATGGAACAATAATAGCAACCGGCACCCACACAGACCTCTTAAAAGAAAATCCAATTTACCAGGAAATGTGGCAAGCCCAAGCCAAATATTATAATTAATAGAAAGTTGTGGTTAGGACCCACAGCTTTTTTAATACAAAAAATGGCCACGCGCGCGACCACGGGACATTGAGTCTCCGTGTGCGAGGTGTCCACAATTTTCCTCAGACTATTTCAATCAATCAAACATCGCCTTTGGCTCGTTTTCTTGAGAAATAGGTTGCGTGAGTCAACGCTAGCCAATCGTCTTCACGCTTTCGCGTTCGCCTCTTGGGCGTGGCTGCAAGTGGACGGTACATGGCTACATAAATATCCGTAGGAGAATTAATTTATTTTTTATCTTCTCTATATTAATTTCCATAATATAAAAATAAGATGTTCTCCAATCAGAACATCTTTAGTAAATATTTGATAAAATTATTTATCTTCTCTAAATTAATCCCACTGACATAATTTGCCTTGGCCGTAAGATTCACCAATCGAACATCGTTACACTCGTTCTCTTGGGAATCTCTGACACGAGACCTGCTAGCCAATCGACGGCGTCCTAGCTGCAAAATATCGCGGAATTAACGGCAAATTAGTTAATATCTTTCTTCTCATAGGCGGCTTTGTTTAAATAAATCCCCAGGCCTATAAATATAATTGACGAGACTATGGCCATTATAAAATGCGCCTTGGAATCGTAGATGGATAGCTCATAGGTGTTGCCGTAGGGGATAAATCTTGCGATTTTAAATGTTTTATTTCCGCTAAGGATTCTTACAAGCTGGTTGATTACGCTGTAAATGCTTATGGGCGCAAACATTATATAAAAGAGGGTGCCCAGGAGGGCCCAAACTGTTTTTCTAACCATTATGGAGAAGAACATGATGAGTCCAGCGAAGGCAAATTCGACTAATATTTGAACCAGGGATAGGCCGATGAATTTTCCGACATTGCCAAAGCCCTTGTGGGGCAAAAATGTTGCGCTGCTGATTAGGGTTAGGACCAAAACCAGAACAAAGGCGATCACAATGTAGGCCAAGATCACAAGGAGTTTTGAAATGACCGTTTGAATCTTGGGTGCAAAGGGGTCATAGACCGCCTTTATATAACCCTTTTGAAATTCAATTAAGGAAAATAGGGCCACGAAGGCTCCAACAAATAATATTATTTTATCAGAATAGTAGAAGTTTAAAACTATTTCCAAGGTCGTCATCTGAGCCAAACGATTTGCAGTTTCAGCAATTTCTGGCACTTCTAAAATGCCAGTCGAGGATAGGTAGACCAAGCTGTAAAAGGTCATAGTAAAAACTCCCAGAATAAGTAAAATTACATAGGGAAATTTAGACCTGGAGGCTATATAAAATTGGTAGTCGATTTTTCTTTTCATAAGTCCACCCCTTTAAATGGATTTTGCAATAGGTTAAAATAGAAATTCTCCAGACTTATATTATTTTTCTGGCAATAAGCATTCAGTTGCGGACCAGTGGCTGTTAGGATAAGCCTGCCTTGGTGCATAAAGGCAAAGTCGCTTGCAATTAGGCCTAGCTCGCTTAAAATGTGGCTGGAAATAATAAAGGTCGTGCCCAGATCGCGATTAAGGTCAAGGACCAAGTCTCTAAACCACTTGATGCCTTGAGGGTCAAGACCGTTTATAGGTTCATCGAAAAATACCAGACTGGGTTTGTTTAAAAGGGCCAGGGCAATTGCCAGCCGCTGCTTCATACCCATGGAGAATTTTTTAACTTTTTTATTGGCGGCCTCAGTCAAAGACACCCTATCCAAAAGTTCCCTTATCTCTTCCTCGCTAGCTCCGCACAAAATTCCTTTGGCCTTTAAGTTTTCATAGGCGGTCATGTTTTCAATCACACCAGGCTCCTCCAAAGTCAGACTCATTACAGGCCTGTCATCGCTCCTATCCAAAGTCGGATAGTCTATGTTTCCTTGGCTTGCCTTTGCCAGCCCTGATAAAATTTTTAATAGACTAGTCTTGCCAGCGCCATTTTCCCCAATAAGGGCAAATATGGATCCCGCTTTTATTTTTAAATTAATATTATCCAAAACAAGCTTGTCTCCATAAGCCTTGCTGAGATTTTCTGTTTGCAAAATATAATCCATCCGCATTCTCCTTTCAAAGAAACTATAACACATATACGCCACTTTAGCAAGAAAAAATGCCTCATGCCCACAAGGGGCAATCGGCATTTTAATGTCCGAGATAAATCGGACGCTACCTACGTTCTTAATAATTTTTATGTTTTTATTTACAATAAGCAAATAAAATTGGTTTTTTAATTCGCTCTTCTTATATCCCTCTCTGAATTTGCTTTGGCCGTAAGATTTACCAATCAGAACATCTTTAGTAAATATTTGAGAGGAAAAATTGAATTATTTGACGAAGTACAGAATTTTTGAACCTGAGGCGTAGTAGGTCCTACGCCGCAAGGGGCAAACAATTCGCACGAGTCAAAGAAACAATTTTAACCTCAAATATGTTTTATAATCTCATTGTCGCCGGCGAGTATAATCGTATCTCCCGCTTCAAATACAACATCCGGCCGTATCGTCAACATGGTCTTGCCTTCTCTTTTTATGGCTATAATATTTATCCCGTGCTGCTTACGTAAATCGAGTTGGCCGATGGACTTGCCGATCCATTTTTCTGGGACATTTATTTCGTAGATTGATAATTCATCAGACAATATCATTTGGTCGACGACATTTTCTGATGTCAGGTTATAGGCCAGGCGGCGTCCCACGCTGTGCTCGGGCATGATGGTATAATCGGCTCCGACTTTTTTCATAACCTTGGATTGGATTTCGTCAGCAACCTTACATACTACGAGTTTGACGCCCATTTCCTTGGCGACGAGTATTGACATAATGGCCGCACGAAAGTCGGTGGATATGCCGATGATGACGGCATCAAAATTTCTGATGCCAATGTCTATAAGGGCGTTTTCGTCAGTGACGTCGACTATGGCAGAGTAGGTGACCCGGTCTGCAATTTTTTGCAGGGCGTCTTCGTCAATGTCGATTGCCATAACTTGGTTGCCCAGGTCTTCAAGGGTGGTTGCAACGGTTGAACCAAAGCGGCCACAGCCTATTACTAAATATTGTTTTCCTTTGTTTAACATATCTTCTCCTATCCTATTAAAATATTTTCTTCAGGGTATTTAATCTTGGCGTTTGAATCCAGGGTGATTCCTGCCATTGAGATGAAAAGTGTGATCATGCCGACCCGGCCGGCGAACATAAAGATCGAAATCAAAATCTTGCCAAGGCTTGTCAGATACTGGCTGCCTGCAATTGAACAGCCGACGGTTGCAATGGCCGAGGTACATTCAAAAAGCGAGCTCAAGAGATTATATTCGGGTTCGACATTTACCATTATAAAAGTCCCCGCCAGTACAAAGATCATGGCAATTAAAAATATGGCTATGGCCTTACGGACTGTGCCGTATTGGAGTCGTCTTTTAAAAATATTTACGTCCTCTGAGCCCTTGATAATGGAATGGATGTTCATAATTAAAACGACCAGGGTGACCGTCTTGATACCGCCGCCGGTTGAGGCAGGCGATGCGCCGATAAACATGAGTATGATCATCATAAAGAGTGTCCCCTCGCGGAGGCGGCTCATGTCTACGCTGGCAAAACCGGCCGTTCTGGTGGTGGTCGATTGCAAAAATGAATTTGTGACTTTGTCCACAAAACCCATGTGGCCAAGAGAGGTTGGGTTATTGTATTCCAGGGCAAAAAATATTATGGTGCCAAAGACCAAGAGGATTCCAGTTGCAGTTAGGGCGATTTTTGAATGCAAACTAATGCGTTCTTCGTCTTTAAAGTGATTTATCAGATTTATAATAACTGGGAAACCGATCCCACCCAAGATTATCAGGGTGGAGATGGTAAGTAGCACATAGGGCGAATTGGAAAAGCCGGTTATGGACGAAAATTTTCCATAGTGGCCGCCAAATAAATCAAATCCGGCATTGCAAAAGGCCGATATCGAATGAAAAATCCCGTAGCCCAGGCCCTTTATAAAACCAAAGCGGGGGACAAAGGCCAGTGAAAGAAAAGCTGCACCCAAAAGCTCGATGGCAAAGGTAATTGCAAAAACTTTTTTGAGTAAAACAACTATGCCTTGGAGTTTGGATTGATTGAGCTGCTCCTTTAAGATCAAACGATCCTTTAAATCGATTTTTTTATTTAAAATCAGGGGGATCAAGGTCGCGATTGACATAAAACCCAGGCCGCCGATTTGGATCAGGGTCATGATGACAATCCTGCCAAAGAGATTCCAAGTGGTTGCCGTATCCACAACCACCAGACCCGTAACGCAGACGGCCGATGTGGAAGTGAAAAAGGCATTCAAAAATCCCACGCTCTTGCCAGATTTTGTGGCAAGGGGAGTGGTTAAAAGTAGGGCGCCGATTATAATTACGGCTAAAAAGCCCAAAGTAATGTATTTAGTTGGCTCCAAACGGTGATTTTTAACTTGACTCATTTTTTCCTTCCTATAATTAATAAACAGATAATTTCTGCCTTCGTGTAATTAAGATTATAACACCAAAAGACAAATAAAAAAAGGGATTTCAATCACAGAAAAAATACGCCTGGCATACGCGCCTGTGCATTGGAAAAATTTTGTTTGATTGTTTTGCATGTATGTGTGTGATTTGTATATAAAATTTATTTTATTTGCTAATCGGTCTGTAGCGTCGAACCTTGCAGCCCTGCCCAAGAGAGCGAGTGATAACGACGCTCGATTGGTAAGCAGCGACTCACGCAACCTCTTGTTCACGAAGAAAAAATTCCCGTAGGGGCGATCCTTTATGGTCGCCAAGAATTTTTTTGAGTGAGTACAAGAGTCTGAGGAAAATGGTGGACAAAACCGATTAGCATTCCAAGAAATTTTTATATAGAGAATAAATACATAATAAAAAAGCAGCCCATTGGACTGCTCAATTTTATTTTAAATATTCCAAGACCCTCATGGCCAATTTTTCCCAGGAATTTTTGTCGATTTCCTCTTGGATGTCTGCCGGTATCTTGTAGCCGGCTTTTATTTTTTCGATTTGCTTGATGATATTAGCTGCCAGGCGTTTTTCATAGGCTGGTATATCCTCTGCCACTGGCTTGTCCAGGTCGTAGATGCGCGGCAGTTCTGTGTACAAGATTACGCCCGACCCACTCACCTTGTCACCCAATTGGTTTTTTAAGCCGGCTATATCAGATGTAACTGCAAGCTTGCCGCAGGCCAGGGCCTCGATTGCAATGAGTCCCAGGGCCTCATAATATGATGGCAGGACAAAGATGTCTGAATTTTTTAATTTTTCCGCCATGGTCTCTTGGGTTTGGGAATTGTAGACAAAGAGCTTATCAGAATTTTTTGCATTAGCAAATAATTTTTCTCTTTGGTCTTCGTTTGCGTGGCCAACCAGGTGGAGTTCAACATCAGGATGGGCCTCTTCTATATAGGGTAAAGCATCCGCCAGGGCAAAGACGCCCTTGGATTCGGAGATCTTTCCTGCGTACATAATTTTCACTATATCTCTGGGCTCAGCCTTGTAATTAGTATTAAAAATATTTTGGTTGAAGCCGCCGCCAATTAAAGTGATTTTTTCCATCGGTATATCAAATATTGCAGAAATTTTTGCATCCTCACCCGGTGCAACTGTGAAAATTCTCTCGAGTTTTGGAATGTTGGGCAGCATCTTTTTAAATTTTTCGTGCTGGCCAATTTGCCTGAGGTCGGTCCCATGACAGAAAGCATAGACCTTTTGGTCGGCAAAGACTTCCTTGACAAGATTTGTCACCAAAAATAAGTGGTGGGAGATGATTATATCCGGCTTTAGATTTTCCTTGATGTAAATTAATTTTTCCCTGTAAGCGTCAAGGACCTTGTCAAACATTTCGTCCGTGGCCTCGGAAAAGACCGTTGAATCGTAGGGCATGACGTCGGACATGCCCATGATTGGGAAGGGCAGGCGGTCAGATTTAAATTCTACTTCAAAGCGCAGGTCTGATTTTGGGAAATCAAATTCATTTTGATTTGCATAAAGCATAATATTTTCGTGGCCGTGCTTGTCCAGTTCTTCAATTAAATTCGTATAGTAAACTCCAGATCCTGTCTTCATTGGCAATTGCTGGAGCACATGTAAGATTCTCATAAGTCCCTCCTTTTGATTTTAATATTTATTGTGTCGCCGATCTTGTAATCGGAATCGCGATTTAAAAATATGGTTTCCAGTTTGTGGCCTTGGTAGTCCAGTGTAAGCTTTGAGATTTCCCCCTGGTAAATTAAGTCGATAATTTTTGCAGGTTCGCCGTCATCAGCTATTGTAATGTCTTCGGGGCGGATATAAGACGAATCGATCCTCGATGAATCGCCTATGAAATTTAAAACAAATTCATTGGCTGGGTGTTTGTAAATTTCTTCGGCTGTCCCGATTTGCATAATCTCGCCCTTATTTAAAAGCATAATGTTGTCGGAAATTTCAAAGGCCTCTTTTTGATTGTGGGTGACAAAGATTGTCGTGATCCCAAATTCGTGCTGGAAGCGTTTGATCTCCGACCGCATTTCCACTTGGAGTTTGGCGTCAAGGCTTGAAAGGGGCTCGTCTAGGAGTAATAATTTTGGCTCGACAATCAAACTTCTGGCTATTGCCACCCTTTGCTTTTCTCCGCCCGATAGCTCGTGGGGTTTACGCTTGTCGTAACCGGCCAGTCCAACCTTTTCAAGCATGTCCTTGCCTTTTTTTATCCGAGCTTCCTTGTCGAAACCGCGGAACTTTAAACCGTAGGTCACGTTTTCCATTATAGTCATATGTGGAAAGAGGCCAAATGATTGAAAGACTGTAGAGACCTCCCTTTCTTCGGGCGGTAGATGTGAAATGTTTTTCCCGTCCAAAAATATGTCGCCGTCAAATTTTATAAAGCCGCCAATGGCTTTTAGGATTGTGGACTTACCGCAGCCCGATGGGCCTAGGAAGCACATGAGTTTGCCGGCTTCCAGTTCAAAGGACACGTCCTTGATGGCGTACTTGTCCCCGTATTTTTTTGTTAGATTTTTAACTTCTAGAAACATTTGTCCTCCTCATCCAAAGCCTGTAAAGTCCGTTTACAGTCAGGCAAATTACAATTATCAACAGGGCTATAACCGCGCCTACATTGTACTTGGCGGATTGAATTACGTCGAACATGACCAGGGTCAAGACCTTTTGGCCCGGATAAATTAAAAATATAATGGACCCTATGGTGGTCATGGTTGTGGTAAAGGCGTTTACAAAGCTAACGCTAAGGGCCTCACGCGAAAGTGGTATAACCGCATCTTTGATTTCGTCAACACGCGACCCGCCCAAGTCACGGATGGAATTTAAGGTGTCGGTTGAAATCCCCTCCATGGCAGCCACGCCCATGCGGGACGAAAATGGCAGCTGCTTAAACAAAACGTTCAAGACAACTATGGTCGCCGTCCCCGTTAAGACCAGTGGCGGATTTTTAAAGGCCAGTATATAGCCCAGGCCGAAAAAAGTTCCCGGAATTATATAGGGTAGATTTGCAAAGAAGTCTACGTATTTCATGACCCTCATCTTTCTAATTTTTAAATAGTAGCCGATGAGGAGTCCGATTATAGATCCAAAGATTGCAGAGATCAGCGAGTAGACGACCGATCGAATTGCAGTTCCCGTTATATATGGCCGGGTCTCCACGAAGTTTTCCAGGGTAAAGTACATTTGCCCTTGGTAAAATTTGGTGAAGGCCGACATGACAATTGCCGCGTAGAGAATTGTAACTGCCAAGAGAAAAAATCCCGATATGGTCAAGAGCAGATAATAAAGACTGCCCGATTTTTTTATCTTGATCTCCGAAGTCGAAGTCACGCCCGCAGCCGTCGGGGCCATGGACTTGAAGTCCCTCCCGTAAAATAAAAACATGAGTAGGGAGGGGATTAACAATAAAACATTGATTGCAGAGGCCTTGGCTAAATTGCCCTCGGCTATAACTGCAAAATAAGATTCGACAGCGAGCACATTGAAGTTGCCTCCGATAATGGCAGGGGTGCCGAAGTCTGCGATTGACCTAAAAAATGATAATAATACGACAGCCTTGAGGCCGGGCCTGGCCGCAGGTAAAATAATATCCTTAATTAGGCTGCTCGTGTTGGCCCCCAGATTTCTGGCAGAATTAATTATGTCTTGGTCGATTGATTTTATAAATGAAAAGAGGAGGAGGGAATTCAAAGATAAATTGCTGATGGTTTGCATCATGACAATCCCCCAGAGTCCGTAAGGATTCATGGATAAGCCCAAAAGATGGTAGGTGATAGCCCCCCGCCTGCCAAAGAGATTTATAAAGGATAAACTTGTGACAAAGGGCGGCGAGATCAGGGTTATGCTAAGTAAAGTCAAAAGCACTCTCTGCATATTTTTGCTGGACAGGTAAATAATAATTGCCGTGGCCAGTGCCGACAGAGATGAAAAAAATGTAGTAAGTAAACCCATCTTTAGGGTGTTGGTTATAGTTTTGCCCTGGTCTTTAAAGAGGGTGACCATGGACGAAAAATCCAGGGAGTGGTCGGATATAATCGCCTCTTTGAAAACAAAAATAAAAGGAACAAGGATGAAAAGGACGACAGAAACCACCAAAAGGCTTACGATTAAATAATCTAATACTTGGAATAGCTGTCTTCTTTTCATACTTGCTCCTTCTTTTCTCTTAAGCGAGATTAATTTTTATATTATTCTGTTTTTCCCTTGGAAATTTCAAGGAATTTGTCTAAGATGTTTTGTCTTTCGCTACCAAAGGTTGATAGGTCTTGTTTGATAAGCTTATCTTGTGGTAGGCCGAGTTCTAGACCCTTTACGCCCGGTTTAATAATTTGAGCTGAGTCTTTGCCGTCGAGTTCTGCGATCATTTCTTGGGCTTCTGTTGTTAGCATGAAATCTACAAATGATTTTGCAACTTCAACATTGTCTGAACCCTTGAAAATTGCAACTCCTTCTGGTACCCATGGAATACCGTCTTCTGGATAAATTACATCTAGGCCTTGTTCTTCAGCAACTTTGAAAGCACCGTTGTCAACAGGGATAATGCCGATAGCAAATTCGCCTGCTGCAGTTTTTTCTTGAGGGTCCTTGCCGCGTTTGCCGTAGAAGTCGATGTTGGCATTTAATTTTTCAATGTAATCCCAACCCTCATCACCAAACAAATCCAAGAGGCCTTTAACTACTGCGTAGTTGGTGCCTGAGATTGCTGGATTTGACATGATAACTTCGTGAGCGTATTTTGGATCAGCAAGTTCTGCCCATGTCTTTGGAGCTTCAAGTCCCTTTTCCTTTAGAACGTCTGGATTTACGATGAAACCTGCAACTGTTAGGCCCTTTGCAATCCATGCGCCATCTGCATCCTTGTAAGCTGGATCAACGTCAGCAGCGTTTGGTGAAATGTAATTTTCTAGTAGGCCGTCAGTTTTTGCAGCCATAAATGCGTCGAGTCCGCCGCCAAACCATAGGTCAGCCATTGGCTTGCCTTCAGCCTTTGTTCTGTTGATAACTTCACCTGATGACATGGAGAGGAATTCTACCTTGGCTCCTGTCTTTTCTGTGAATTTGTCGAAGAGCTTTACGTATTTGTCGCTTGTTGCAACAACGTTTAGTGTGCGACCATTGAAGTCTGGCCATTCGGCTTCTTTAGCTTCTTCTGTCTTTTCTTCTGGCTTTTCATCTTTCTTTTCTTCTGTTTTTTCTTCTGTCTTAGCTTCTTCAGCTGGCTTTGTTTCAGCTTTGTCAGCTGGTTTTTGGCAGGCAGCCAATGTTCCAGCTACAAAAAATACAGCTAGGATTAAGCTAAAAATTTTTAAAAATTTATTGTTCATTTTTTCCTCCTTAATATTTGGGTTTCCCCAACAAATGACCTATACCCTGTAAAATTTTTATTAATCATTTTATAAAAAAAATTAATAGGCGGACTTTTGCTATTGATAAAACTTATAGGCAAAAAGATTTTCTTTTGTGTTATAATATTAATAATAGGAAGAGAGGTGGCCATGGAAAATAAAAATGGAAAAGTAATTTTAGTTGGCGCAGGGCCGGGGGCAGTCGACCTGGTAACTGTAAGAGGGCTTAAGGCAATTGAAGCTGCAGACGTGATCGTCTACGATAAATATATAAGTGAGGAATTTTTATCTTTAAATCCGACCGCTGAAAAAATTTACGCAGGGAAAATTGGTGGGGGCGAATTTATGCCTCAAGAGGAAATTTGTAAAATCCTCTACGACCAAGCGGCCGCTGGCAAAACTGTAGTCAGGCTTAAAGGCGGAGACCCCTTTGTCTTTGGCAGGGGCGGAGAGGAAGTCTTGTATTTAAATAAACTGGGCATCGAAACGGAAGTTGTACCTGGCATTTCGTCTTCAATTGCGGCTCTGGGTTTAAATAATATTCCCATCACCCACAGAAAGATGGCGCGGAGCTTTACGGTTATGACCGCCCACAGCTTGGAGCGGTCAGCCGACCACATAAATTTTGCCGCCCTCCATGAGCTTGGTGGAACAATAGTGTTCTTGATGGGGAGAAGAGATAGAAAAAATATTGCAGAGAAATTAATTGAAGCAGGTTTTCCTAAAAATTATCCTGCAGCCTTGATTTCAGCTGCAAGTCTGCCCGAAGAAAAGGTCATAAGGACGGATTTAATTTCCATTGTAGAAAAAGAATACGAAATCGATAGCCCGGCAATAATTGTCGTGGGCGAAGTTGTAAACGCCTTAGAAGATTAAAGTAGCTTGAAAAATGCAGGCATAAATGATAATATAAAGATAGTTAAGCAGACGTTTTTAATTATAAGGAGGGAGATATGAAGACAAATAAAACTGATCCAGGAATATGGTCACTGGTATTTGGAATTTTATCTATTTTCGCTTTTAGCTCTTTGTTCTCGACTGTACTAGGCGCTCTTGGTTGGACCATGGCCAGCGCTAACTTAGAAGCAGATTCATCCAGCGACATAGCGAGAGCTGGGCGGCTACTTTCTATAATCGGCGTCATAATAGGCATCGGATTAACTATTGCCTGTTTTACCATGCCTAATTCTAATTGCGGAAATTTAAGGAGGATTTTATGAAAACCAGACTTGCAAAGATAAATGACATAGACGAACTTTTGGTCTTGCAAAAGAAATTTCATGTGGACACCATTAGTCCAGAAGATAAGCCAGACGGCTTTGTTACAACAAAATTAACCGAAGACCAATGGAAGAGCTTGATTGAAGATGAAAAGGGCGTCAGTGTTTTGATTGACGAAGATAAGGACGACAAGATTGTCGGCTATGCCTTGGCAGCTTCTTGGGATTATTGGAAGGTCTGGCCTCTTTTTCATTACATGATCGATAGACTACATGAAGATACTTACAAGGGCGAGGTCATGAGCGTGGAAAATTCTTATCAATACGGACCCATTTGTATTTTAAAGGAATACAGGTCCACGGGCGCCTTTGAAAAATTATTTTTCTTTTCCCTGGCAACCATGAAGGATAGGTTTAAATACCTGCTGACCTTTGTCAACCAAATCAATCCCAGATCATTTAATGCCCACACCCACAAGGTTGGCCTGGATGTGATCAAGGAATTTGAATTTAATAATAACAAGTATTGGGAACTTGGAACTACAACAGATAGGACGGAATAATGGCTAAAGAATTTGAAACACTAAAGGGAACTCACGACTACCTGCCCCACGAGCAGATGTTGAGAGAACACATAAAGGATATTTTAAAGAAAAATTTTGTTAAGTACGGCTTTCCTGCAGCGGAAACGCCAATTGTTTGCATGCTTGATTTGTTGACGTCAAAATATTCTGCTGACGCGGATATCTTGGACGAAATTTATCAGCTGTCGGACCAAGGCGAGCGGGCTTTGGGTCTTCGCTATGACCTGACCATTTGCCTGACAAAATTAATTTCATCTAACAGGGGGATTACACTTCCTTTTAAGCGCCACGAAATCGGCAGGGTCTACCGCGACGGCCCAGTAAAGCTCGGCAGGAACCGCGAGTTTACCCAGTGTGATGTGGACGCAGTCGGCATTTCATCAATGCTCCAAGAGGCAGAATTTATGAACCTGACCCACCACGCCTACAAGGATTTAGGCCTGGAAGTGGAAATTTTATATAATAATAGGAAACTTTTGTACGGACTCATAATTGAAACCCTGGGCCAAATGGACGAAGAGTCTTTAAGAAAGTGCATTATGCTGGTGGATAAACTGGACAAGATGACCAAGGAAGCTCTTGCAAAAGAATTTGCAGAATTGGGTTTTGGGGCTGACAAATTTGAAAATCTCTACGCGACTTTCTCTATGACCTATGATGAAATCAAAGACAAATACAAAGATTCGGAAGTCGAACTCTTGCAAGAGGGTTTGAAAGAACTCGACGAGCTCCATGCTCTAACAGCAAACACAGATGCCAATGAGTCCATGGCCTTTAAGCCATTTTTGGCCCGTGGCATTGACATTTATACATCCACAGTTTGGGAAATTTTCTTAAAAGACCGGGTTGTAAACGGCCACGAATTTAACGTGTCATTGGGCGGTGGCGGCCGCTATGACAAGATCATCGGGACCTTTATCGACGACGGCAATGAATATCCAGCCATAGGCATGTCCTTTGGACTCGACGTAATCTATGAAGTCCTAAAGGCCAAGTCGGAAGGTGAGAACCAGCCACTTGTTGATCTCTTTATAATTCCAATGGACACCCAAGTGCCAAGCTTTATCCTGGCGGAAAATCTCCGCAAGCTAGGCCTCAAAGTCGAAATCGAAAAGATGGATAGAAGGGTCAAAAAATCCATGAACTACGCCAACAAAGAAGGCATTCCATTTGTAACAGTAATCGGCGGCAATGAAATCGAAAAAGGCCAGATTTATATTAAACAGATGGAGACGGGCGTAGAAATGATAAAGGATATTGACGACTACGAAGGCATCTATAACTTTATTTGCGGTTAATTTCGCGACATTCTCGTGAAAAAATTTTTTAGTCCTCGATGTACGCTTGAGTACACCTGCGTCCTAAAAAATTTCTTTCACTTCGAATCTCATCGAAATTTCCTCGCAAATAATTAATATCAAACGGATTTGCATTAGAACGTTGTAGGGGCGACTTGCAGCCCTGCCCAAGAATCGAGCGCGAAAGCGTGAAGATGATTGGCTAGCAGTGACTCACGCAACTTGTTGTCCAAGAAAACAAAATTTTCATGTAGCGGCCGATTTATTTCGGCCAAAAAATTTTGTTTGATTGGGTACAACAATCTGAGGAGAATGTCGCCCGCAAAAGTCTTGCCCCAAAAGTCAAAAATTTATCATATTAATAAAAAACAAAAAATACGCGGAGCGTTGTAACGGATGTTTGCGGCCTTGCTCATATCCTGATCAATGTTCGTGTAGCTATGTACCGTCCACTTTATTGTGGACACCTCGCACACGGAGACTCGATGTCCCGTGGGCGAGAAAAACTCCTTCTCCTATGGATTCTTATTAAAAAATCCTGCTTGCTTGCAATAATCTTAAGGAGAATGTGGACCGAAAAATGCTGATCGCATCTTGTATGCGTGAGGCATTTTTAATATTTGGCAATTGAAAATATTTTTTAAAAACCTATGCGAGGGATTATATGAAATTTAAAGCTGAGAATTTTGAATTAAAAGATGGTCGAATCTGCAAAATCCGAGAGATTGAGGTAAAGGACGCTGACCAAATGGTTGAATACCTAAAAACTATTATGGGGGAATCTGATTTTTTAAATTCTTATCCAGAAGAAATAACCATGACTGCCGAAGATGAGGCAAAAATGATTCAGGGCTTTAACGAATCCGAGGGCACCCTTATGCTTGTTGTTGAAATGGATGGAAGGTTAATCGCAAATGGGACGATCACAAGACTTAGTAGAAAGAAGATGTGCCATCGAGGAAATGTCGCGTTGGCGGTATTAAAAGAATTTTGGAATCTAGGAATAGGAAGGAAACTACTTCTTTGCCTTGAAGAATATGCAAGGGTTTTGGGGCTTTCCCAATTGGAGTTGGATTATTATTCAGGAAATGAAAGAGGCAGGATCCTCTACGATAAACTTGGATACATTCAGGTGGGAGAGATTCCCGATGCCATTATCTTAAAGAACGGTTCCCGATATAGTGACATAAAAATGGTGAAAAGCATTTAAAAATATTCACACACAAAATACATCTATTATATTATTAAAATCAAAACAAAAAATACGCGAAGCGTTGTAGAGGCTACCTTTATGTATGGTAGCCATATTTTTTTGTTTTCATTTCCTAATTAGACTCTGAATTTTTATGGACATGTGGGGGGTCGATAGGACAAGTGGGTATATATAAACAAATAGTCATTCGTAAATGTAATTTTATACTTATTTGGGGGGATATGATGAAAGGTTTTGTTGATATGGCGCTTGTGCTTAGATTTTTGAAAAAGATTTTTTGGATAATTTTAATATATATTTTGGTCGCGGGGATTTTTTCTTATTTTATTCCGGCCAAAAACCACCCACGGACTGAAGCGGCTTTGCAGATGGCCCGTGACTGGGAGGCAGCAGGAGAAAATTCAATAAGCCCTGACCGAGTCAAGGCCATTGGCGATCCGACGGATGCACTTGCGGTTCGCCTGTCTATGGTTCGAGCGGCTGAGGATTATGTGAACGTGGTTTATTATGCTATCGATACTGACGATTCGTCTCAAGCTTTTTTAAGTGAGCTGGTTGCCGCGGCTGACCGGGGAGTAAAGATCCGCCTTATGGTCGACGGCAAGATGGGCGGCTTACCCAAAAAATATAGACGGGCCCTGGCCAGCCATCCCAATATAGAATTTGGCCGTTATAATCCAGTAAAAATTTACAGGCCCTGGACACTTTTTGAAGGCCTCCACGATAAAATAATTTTGGTCGACAACAAGTACGCCCTGACAGGCGGCAGAAATGTTGGAGATCCATACTTTGCCCTGGCAAATCCATTGGCAGCTAACAAGCACGACTGGGATATTTTTATGGTCAAGGATTCAAGCGATGGACCATTGAGTATAGTCGACGCCTTAGAATCTTATTATGAAGACCTGTGGACCAATAAACTTAGCAGGAAAGTCAAAGTTAAAAGACCAGACCCAGAAAAAATTCAAGAGCTCTTGGCTGATGGCAAAATATTTCTAGCTGACAAGGGCGACCTTTACAACCGTTCTATTAGTGATTTTGTCGACGCAACTTTTACAGCTAAGAGGATCAAGGTCTTTCACAATCCCCTTGAAGCCCGCTTTGGCAAAAACGAAGCCTGGGTCCTAAATGACCTGACAGATTTGGCTAAGGAGGCGAGGACTTCCGCCTATGTGCAAACGCCTTATGCAACGGGGACAAAACCAATTATGGATTTTTTGACAGCCCTTGGTGAGAACCTAGACACGACCTTCATTACAAATTCCCTTTACTCTGCCAACAATATCATGGCCTCGCCAAATTATCTCTTTCAAAGGAAAAAGTTTTTGGCTACAGGCATAAATATTTACGAATACCTGGGCGAGGAATCAATCCACGGCAAGGCCCTGGTCTTTGACGACCAGATTACCCTTGTCGGGTCCTTTAACATGGATTCCCGGTCGGTAAATCTAAATACCGAAACCATGGTCGTCGTCGATAGCCCAGCCTTCACCCAAGACTTCATATCCCAAATCCAGTCGACCCTGGACCAATCCCTACAAGTTGGATGGGATAATGAATTTATCCAAAGAGAGGATTTCATAGAACCGAAAGTGGAGAGAGGGAAGAAAACAAAGTTTTTCCTTTCTTATCTGATTTTTAAATTAATCCAATTCTTCATATAAATAATCATGTAGATAAATAAAATACTAAGCAAAAAATAACGCGAAGCGTTGGTAGCGGCCACCTTTATGGTGGCTGTCCTGTTCCCCGAAAATTGGACACAAAAGGAGGAGAACATGGACTACACTAAAGACTACAAAAAGAAGAAAGTAGAAGAATATCTAAACTCAAAACTATCACTTAGAAAATTCACAAAGATAAACAACATCCCCAAAACAACCCTTCAAGGCTGGATCCAAACACACAACGAATACGGACCAGATGCCTTTATGGACTCAAGCAAAAGAAACACCTTAACTTTACAAGAAAGACATAATCTAGTAGAATTGTACCTAAGGAAGGGAGATGCCCTAACAAAGTTTGCTAAGAGCCATGGCATACCAGCCATGACATTTTCAAGCTGGGTATACAAATACTACCAAAGGCTCCTTCCTGAGTATATACGAAGGGAAGGCCAAGAATTGAGTAAAGATAAAAACCTTAAGAAAAGCAAATATTCAAACATAGATGACAAGAACGAATTCATAAAAAAATTAGAAGAAAAAGATGAGAAGCTACTAAGACTTGAAATAGAAAACGCATATTTAAAAGAGTTGAGGAGGATTCGACTTCAAGAAAAAACGAAGAAAAAACAAGGATTGCCGAAGACCTCCGAAGACAATACCCACTAAAGACAATTCTTGAAGTAATAGGACTAGCTAGATCCACCTTCTACCACAATCTAGACAGAATGAGAGAGCCTGACAAAGACTCAGAACTAAAACTTAAAATGCTAGAAATAAGAGAAGCTCATCCAAACTATGGACTAAGAAGAATACACGCAGTATTAAAGATGGATGAAGAAATAAACATAAAAAAAGTCCATAGACTATACAAAGAACTGGGCATGCAAATAAAAACCAAGAAAACCAGAAAACCATACACATTCCTAGGAAGCCTAAAAGACATACCAAACAGAATAAAAAGAAGATTTGACTCCACAATGCCAAATCTAAAACTCTTTACAGACACAACCTATGTAAAAATATATAAAGACAAAGAAAACTATACATGGGCCTACCTAAACGCCTTCATAGATGGATTTGACAGGAAAATAATCTCATACAACGTAGTAGACAACATGAGAAAAGAACCCTTCATAGATCTAGCAAAAGAAACCATAAGAAAAACCAATAATGCAGAATACAGAAGAACATTTCATTCAGACCAAGGCATCATATACTTCAGTAAAGAATACCAAGACCTACTAAAAGAAAATAATATCTACCAAAGCATGTCAAGAAAAGGCAACTGCCTAGACAACTCAGTCATAGAAAGCTTCTGGTCAGTAATTAAAAGAGAAAAACTAAGTAAAACAAAATTCAAAAGCCTAGAGCAGTTACAAAAGGCAGTAGATGAATTTGTGGAATACTACAACAACACAAGAATAAAAGAAAAGAACAACTACCTAAGCCCCAATGAAAAAAGGGCCAAGTATTACGAAGAAAAAGAAAGAGCATAAAGAAGCTTTCTTGCCAAATTTTAAATTTTTGAATAAGCTTTATGTCAAGGGCTATGCAAGTTGCTTCGCAACCCTTGACAATCGCATTCAAAAATTTAGTTAGCAAGTAGAAAGCATTCTTTTAGATGAACAAATTATTTGTCCAACTTTTTGGGAACACCCCAGGCCATATTTTTTGTTTTCGTTACGTGCAAATAATATGTAAAAAAATTTTGCTAACAAATAACACAAAAAAATATTATAACCTGTTATAAAATTTATTTAGATAGAATTTGTGAGGAATTATCGATGAATTTTCGTGTGCTGATTTTATATCGGTCATTTATTCTTATCTTCCAAATTATGCCAAGAATTTTAACTATACAAATCAAATAATCTGTATATAAAATTATTAATTAAAGTTGACAAAATATAAAATATATGGTAACATCAAATAGTAAACAGTCGACAGTTTATAGAAAATAATAACGGAGGTGTAAGATGAGAAGAAAATCATCTGTGGCTTTAGCTATTATGATTGCATTTACATTTGTATTTGCAAACGTGTCTAAAGCTGTATTAGTAGAAAGAAAAATAAAAATGCCGTCTGTGCAACTTAATAATAGTGCTTGGCAAGGTCCAATTGACGAACCTGGGGTTCCAGCTGATGGGACAAGGATTGTAAGACATTTATATTTCGATGATGTCTTACGTGAGTATGATAGAAGGCATGGTACTGGGCAAGCAGCAAAAGATATTCAAACTTTACCCGCTCAAATCGTAGCTGAATTGTTTCTTGAACCAATAGTAACTGTTGCCAAAATTGTAGGTCTTGCATCAGAAATTTATGATGCAAAAGATGCTAGCTTTTGGTACAATGCATTAAGAGATTTTTATTATGGAAGGATTTCTTATGTAGTCGTTGAATATACTTTTGATAAATACTGGGGTTGGGGAAAACCCAATATCTATACGAGATGAATGAATTATATGGATTAAACAATGCTTCAAATAAAAGCGAAGTACAAGATAAAACACAGGTTACGCTTGAGAAGAATAGGTCAAGGCTTAAGCTAGTTTTAAATGTGATAGTCCTATTAGTTATGATTTATCATATAAAAAACCTTGTGCAGCTTGACGATATATTTGCAAATATTGTTGATGTTTGCGAATCTTTTTCTTTCTGTTTAGCCGTAGGTATCGTACCTCTGGTTATGATGATGCGTGGGTACAAGTTAAATACATTTGATAAAATATTGTATTTAGCTTTTGCGGCATTATGTATTATAACTGCGTGGATTATTACAGATAAGTGGAAAGAAGTCGTGAGTCAAGGCGTAAAAAATATGATATTAAGAATATCTGATATATAAAAAATCTTGCAGGATATTATTCCTGCAAGATTTTTTTAATTTTATAAATTACATAATCTTTATACATATATTTTGTGAGGGAATTTCGATGAGATTCGAAGTGAAATAAATTTTTTTAGGACGCAGGTGTACTCAAGTGTACATCGAGGACTAAAAAATTTTTTCACAAGAATGTCGCGAAATTAACCACAAATTCCACAAATTTAGAATTTGCTGTCGTCTACTTGGTCCAAATACTCGATTACTGGTGCAACCGTCTTCTTAATCGTTCCATCCACAAATGGGTTTTCCAGATTTGCTAGTTCAACTAATTGTAGGAATGGTTTTGTACCGCCAGCCCTGCATAGGTTTAGATAATCTTCCCAGGCTTTGTCGTGGTCTTCGCGGTCTTTCTTCCAGAATTGGAGGGCGCAGACTTGGGCCAGGGTGTAGTCTATATAATAGAATGGCACGCTGAATACATGGCCTTGTCTAAACCAATATCCGCCGTCTTCGAGGACTTTTACTCCATCATAGTCGCGGTGTGGTAAATATTTCTTTTCCAGTTCTCTGAAAGTTTTTCTTCTTTCTTCAGGGCTTACGTCTGGATTTTCGTAAACGAAGTGTTGGAATTCGTCGATGAGGGCTCCGTATGGGAGGAAGAGAATTGCTCCTTGGAGGTGGGAGAATTTGAATTTGTCAGTTTCTCCTTCAAAGAAGAGTTCCATCCATGGCCAGGTGAAAAATTCCATGCTCATGGAGTGAATTTCTGCTGATTCCATGCCAGGCCAAATATATTCTGAGATATAATCGCGTGAATTATAAACTTGGAAGGCGTGGCCAGCTTCGTGGGTTAGAACTTCCACGTCGTGGGTTGTGCCGTTGAAGTTGGCAAAGATAAATGGGCTTCTCCACTTGGACATGTATGTGCAGTAGCCGCCGCCTGCCTTGCCTGGTTTGGAGTCAAGGTCAAAGAGGTCGTGCTTTAACATAAAGCTAAAGAAGTCGTCTGTTTCTGGGCTGAGCTCAGCGTACATTTTCTTGGCCTTGTCTAGGCACCAATCCTTGTCGCCGTGTGGTTTGGCGTTGCCTGATTCAAATTGTAGGCCTTCGTCGTAGAATTTCAATTCGTGGCCAAGGCGTTTGGCTTGTCTTTCACGAAGTTTTGTTGCAAGTGGAACGATTTCAGAGATGATTTGTTCGCGGTAATTTTTAACGTCATTTGCGTCGTAATCAACCCTGCCCATTCTCTTGTAACCGAGTTCTACATAGTTTTTGTAGCCCAGTTTTTTGGCCATAGAATTTCTAACCTTTACGAGTTTATCATAAATTTCATCAAGCTTTGCTGTGTTTTCGTTAAAGAATTCAGCTACTAGCTTGGTTGCTTTTTGTCTTACATTTCTGTCCTTGTCTTGGGTGTACTTGCCAAGTTGGGTGAGATTTAATTTTTCCCCGTCCCAGTCCTTTTGGCAGGAGGCCAAGAGCTTTTGGTATTCGGTTGTGAGTTTGGCTTCTTCTACCAAGTCGTCAACAATTTCAGGCTTGAATGTTAGAAGGTCGTTTTCGTATTTTTGGAAGAGGTATTCACCGTATTTTTCTTCCAATTGATCTCTAAATTCTGATTCCAAGAAGGCTTTTTTGAATTCCACAATAGTTTTTTCTAGGTGTGGTGAATTTTCTTGGATAAATTCAATTTCTTTTTCATAGTATTCGTCCTTGGTGTTTATTGAGTTTCTGATTGAAGCCAGGGTTGTCATTGAGTCTGCATCTGCCAAAGCGTGGGTGTAGACTTCGTAAGCGTGGACAGCTTCATCCACGTGCTTGGCGTTTTTGAGCTCTTCGATTTGTTCTCTAATCAGCTTATCAATCTCGTCAAAATCCGGACGGACATAGTCGTATTCTTCAAATTTCAATTCTAATTGTTCACTTAAGTTATTATTTTCCATATAAACCTCCTTTTGATCTACAAGATATTTATACCCCATTGGACTTAGATATAAAACGCTTTTCGAAATATTAATGGTCGGGGGAAATTGGTCGAAAAATTTTTCGCCTTCTGTTATAATATATATAGGTGATAAGATGACTTTATTGGAAATTTTGAGGGCAGAGAAGGCCAAGAAAATATCTGGCGGAATCTACCATAAGTTGCAAATTGAATTTACTTACAATTCAAATCATATTGAAGGAAGCAAACTCAGCCACGACCAGACTCGTTATATTTTTGAGACCAAGGCACTTGGTGTGGACGAGGCAGTTAATGTTGATGATATTTTTGAAACTGTAAATCACTTTAAATGTATTGATTATGTGATTGACAATGCCATGGACGATTTGAACCAAGACTTTATAAAAACTTTGCACAAGCTTTTGAAGGCTGGGACAAGTCAGGCGGATGAGGACTGGTTTGCAGTCGGCGATTACAAGCGTCTGCCAAATGAAGTTGGCGGCCGCGAGACCACAGCCCCCGAAGATGTAGAAAAAGAAATGCAAAAGCTCTTGGAGGCTTACGCTTCTAAAAGTAAGAAAACTTTTGAGGACCTGGTCGACTTTCATTACGAATTCGAATCTATCCACCCCTTCCAAGATGGCAATGGGCGTGTGGGCAGGTTGATTTTATTGAAGGAAGCTTTAAAGGAAAATATCGTCCCCTTTATAATAGATGAGGACTTAAAATATTTTTACTATCGCGGCCTGGCAAATTATAAAGATGAAAAAGGATATTTGATGGATACTTGCCTGACAGCCCAGGATAAATTTAAAAAGTATTTGGATTATTTTAGGATTCAATATTAGGAGGAGAAAAATGTATTACAAGCTTAGCGAAAGTAAAAGAAAATTTAGGATAGGCATTTTAGTTTTTGTTTATTTGCTTGGCCTGGTTCCCATTACTTATTCTGTTTTGGAAGTTGTCTATGACAAGGCCTTGTTCATGCCAACTTGGCTGATTGTTGTCTTGACTATTTTGGGTCAAGTCCTGCCACTTGGCTATTATATTTTGCACTTGGTCGAAAGAGATGAAGTTGAAGACGATAAATCAAGATTTATTTATTCTTTGTTTTTTGCAGCGTCTGTAATTAACCGTAGCCTGTCTTCGACAAGCCCTTATCGATATATAACTCTTTATGGTTACAGCCCTGTGAAATCCTGGCTTAGATTTTTGGCTTCACCATTAATCTTTATCGCAGTTGCGACTTTGTCATGGATTTATGTTTTGATCAGGGACAAAAAGAAGAAAAGTAGATAAAAATGGATAAAAAAACTATAAAAAGTAAAAAAAATCAAAGTAGATAAAAGCGATTTGCATATTTACAAAAAAGCTCTTAGAGAATTTAAGAAAAACCCAATCACTTATTCTCATGAAGAAGTTTGTAAATTATTGGGCTTTAAAAATAAATAATTTTTCCGCCAGCAGCCATGCTGGTTTTTTATTGTCGAAAAATATCTTGCAATCTGCTATAATAAAAGCAGGTGATAATATGGGGATTTTGTATATTGTGCCAACTCCTATTGGCAATTTATCTGATATAACTTTTCGGGCGGTCGAGATTTTAAAGTCTGTCGGCTTTATTTACTGTGAGGACACTCGCCACTCGGGAATTTTACTTAAAAATTTGGGCATAAAAAATAAACTCCGCAGCCTCCACAAGTACAACGAGGCATCCAAGGTCGACGAGATTCAAGACCTTTTGGACGACGGGGTGGACATAGCCGTGATCTCAGATGCGGGCACGCCGGGGATTTCGGACCCCTGCGAGCTCTTGGTCAAATCCGTCCATGCGGAAGTTATTTGCCTGCCCGGACCAACTGCCTTTGTGCCGGCCCTGGTGGCTTCGGGCTTAGATGCAGGCCGCTTTACCTTTGTGGGATTTTTGCCGCAAAAAAAATCTGACCGCGACCGCGAGCTGGAAAGTCTAAAAAATATTTCCCATACATTAATCTTTTACGAGTCACCCCATAGGATTAACGAAACCCTTGCCGCCATGGAGGAAATTTTTGGCGACAGGAATATTTCCATTGCCCGCGAGATTTCAAAAATCTACGAAGAACATATCAAAACGACCCTGCATGAAGCCAAGGACATGGAATTTCGAGGTGAGCTGGTCATAGTTGTCCAGGGGGCCGAGGCAAAAATTGAAGACTTTAGGGACCTGGCTAAACAATTGAAGGATGAAGGCTTAAGGACCAAGGATATTGTAAAAAAAGTTATGGAAAGAAATCCCGACGCCAAGAGAAATGATATTTATAATTACTTAATGGAGCTGGACCATGGAAGACAGGATTAGAGAATTTGAAAAATTTAATGAGACTTTGCGGGAAAAATATAAAAAAATCGACAAGGCGCATATAAAGGCAGACTTGTCTACGGTGGGCGACCTCTACCAGGCCAGGAAACTGACTGTAGAAGAACTTGGCGTCTATAAAGAAAATTCAATCGCAGCTGTAGACGGGTCAGTAAATTCCTTTGGCGGCGATGAACCAAATGTGATTTCACTTTTGTCGGCCTGCTATCTGCCAGATTTAAAAAGGGAAAGACTTGAAATTAATAAAATCATTTCCCCCCTTGCAGGCTCTTACGAAAACCCCAAGGACGAACTGGCCCGGCTGGAAGTCTTGGTTGCCATTCAGGGCCTGGAGAAATTTAAATCCCACGCCCTCTTTATGGACGGCGGATTTATTAGGTTTTTGACCAACGCCGAGGACGATTTCCACGACCTTGTCCAAGTGGCCAACAAAAATAAAACTTTGGTCGTCGGCATTATCGAAGACATGAAATCAAAAGTCGTGGCCGAGTCCTTTGGCATTGACGCCTACGATCGAGAAATCGTTTTTGGCGCTTTGGATTATGGCCAGGCTCTCATTTTAAATTCCAAGCACAGAAAAAATACTGAAGTGGGGACTGCATATTTGCGGTCGGCCCTGAGCCCTCAGCCAATTGCAATCGACTACAATATTTCAGATGAGAAGAGGATTAGAGAGGCCCTGGATTTAATTTTTACCATGACGCCTGAGAGTGGGCGTGGCATTCCCTACATCATCGACATGGTGGACAAGTACGCGCGAATTACCGACCGCGAACTGGAGGCCTTTATTAAAACATATATTGACGAGGACTTGAGACGGATTTATCTGGACCAAGCTAGAAAGAAGAGGTGGATGTAATGAAAGTTGCAGGCATGACTAGCCAAAGCGAAGCCTATATCGTGGATAACGAGCGGGCCATTCGCATCAATGAATATTTAAAAATTATCGACCCCAGCCAGGGGGCTCTCCTTTGCGAGACAATTGAAACCCATACTTACAATCGCTTTATGCCTTTGGATCCGGATTCGGACATGGCTGACAAGCGGGTTATGGAAAGCTTGAAGGAGCTGGGCTATGACCTGGACAACGAGAGAATTTACATTGCAAAAGTGCGTTTGTTAAACGAAGCACCTTATCCAATTGAAACTGGGTCAGACGTGGTCGTGCCGACCTTTGATGAAGTAAAAGCCATTTTGATTTCCACTTCCACCGACAAGGGACTAATCGTTGGCGCCATCAAAAACACTGACAACTTATATGCGGGCGCAGATGACGATTTAAAAAACCTCTTCACTACTTACGAAGACGGCAAAGCGGTCGACCAATTTGAACTGCCCATGATTTTTGACCTCTGGGCCATGAAGGACTACCCACACGTGGGGGTCTTTGGCGGATCGGGATCGGGTAAGTCCTACGGATTACGGGTAATTTTAGAAGAGCTTATGCGCCACAATATTCCCACAATTATTTCTGATCCCCACAATGAAATGACCTTTGAAAGTGAGGACGGCCGTTTTGACGACGCTTATGAGGTTTACGAAGTCGGCGTCAACGCTGGCGTAGACTTTCGCGACTTGTCTGCCTTTGACTTGGTTTACCTGCTGCAATCTGCAGGCGGCCTAACCGAGCCCATGAAGGCGGCCATTGAAAATATCAAAGAGCAAAATGAATCCATCGATTCCTTTAAATTTAAAATCTCATCCATGATCGAGCTCCTACAAATCGGAGATGAAAATAAAATTGCCCAGGAAATTCAGGACCTGCGTGCGGCCGGCAATATTGCCGAGGCCAATACCCTTGATACCAAGCTGGCTTCCTACGGCAAGTATATAAAAACTTCTAATATAAATGTATTAAAGGGCATTAGCTGGAGGTTGACCTCCCTTGACAAGACGGGGATTTTCGACACGGCATCAAGTTCTGTAATCGAAGATCTAAAATCGGGCAAGACCGTGGTCATCCAAGGGTCTAAACGCGTGCTCACAGTTTTTACAGCCTTTATCTTAAAGAAGACCTACAATTTGCGGAGGGAATATTTGGATGCCAAGATCAAATCAGATGCAGCTTATTTTCCGCCCTTCGTTTCAGTCGTTGACGAGGCCCACAACTTTGCCCCACGCGGCGATGAATCTCCATCCAAGTCCATTATTCGCGAGATCGCCCAAGAGGGCAGGAAGTACGGAGTCTTCTTGGTCCTTGCAACCCAAAGGCCAAGCATTCTTGACGACACGTCGACCGCCCAGCTGAACACAAAATTGCTTTTTAGAACGACTCGTGAAACGGATATCAAAACTATTCGCGACGAGACTGATATTTCAAGCGAAGACGCAAAACGACTCCCTTATTTGAAATCGGGTAACGTTTTCTTCTCGTCGGCCACTATCGGCCGGACACTTTTTGTCCGCGTCCGCCAGGCCATCAGTCATCAACCCAAGAGCGAAAACCCCTTTGATGAGCTTAGGGATTTCAGGGCCAAGACCACTGATAAAATTATTGACATTTTAAAAACTTATTCGCCAATTAACGAAACGGATTATCTAAAGCTGATCGAAGAACTCGAAGATATGGGCATGTCTTACACGACAGACTCTTTAAAAGCCGAGCTCAATCGTCTGGTCCAAGCTGGATCCTTTGAAATGGAAGAGACGGTTTTTGGAAGGAGGTACACATGGAAAAATTAAATATCTTAGTCGCAACTGTTGAGGCAGTCCCTTTCGTGAGGGTCACCAACTCTGCGGAATTCGTTTACAACTCCACTCGCAAGTACAGGGAGAAAAACCACAACGCCAAGGTTGTCATGCCCCTTTACAAATCAGTTAAGGCCAAGTATTCTGATTCGCTTAGATACATTACAAATTTTATGGTGGACATCAATTCAGAAAAACACACGGCGTCCATTTTGACTTTGGATGTGGAAGGTGTGGAATTTCTATTTATAGATAGCGAGACCTATTTTAACCGCAACCGGGTCATCGGCGAGGTCGACGACTGCGAACGCTTTATATTTTTCGCCAAGGCCGTTGTGCAAATGATCAAGGAAATGGATTTGAAGACGGATATTTTAAACGCCAAAGACTTTGAAGCCGCATTAATTCCTGCCTATATTAAAAAACTCAGGCAAAACGACAAGTACTATAAAAATGTCAAGACCGTTTTGACCCTCCACGACATCAAAAGCCAAGGGATCTATCCCATTTGCGAAGCCGAAGCTATTGGCCTTCCCATGGAGATGGTGGGCGATTTCGACTACAAGTTTTATCAGTCGGTCAACTTTTTAAAGGCCGGCATCCTGGCAGCCGATTACATCACCTTCCCATCCCCAACTTTCAAGGAAGAATGCCAAACCCCATTTTATTCTGAAAGATTGGACGGACTTTTCAAGGCCAACAATTTTAAAATGGCTGGCATTTTGGACGGCCTAAATTATATTCGCTACAATCCAGAAACTGACGGGTCATTATTCGCCAATTTTTCTCTGGAAAATTTGGAAGAACGCAAGGTCAACAAGCTTGGGCTCTTGAATTATTATAATTTGGAGGGCGTGGACAAGATGCTGATCTGTGTTATCGGCAGGATGATCAGTCAAAAGGGCACGGACCTCATCGCCGACAATTTGGATTATCTGATGGAGAAAAATATAAATATAATCTTTATGGGCACGGGCGACCCCGAAATCGAGGATACATTAATCGAATATCAAAATCGTTTCCCCGGTCGCATAGCAACTAAGCTTTATATGAACGAAAACGAGGCCAACAGGATTTTGGCTGGTTCGGATTTTTATTTGGCTGTACCGCGGACGGAAATCTCCGCCATCAACCAGCTGATTGCCATGCGCTATGGGTCAGTTCCAATCGTTCGCGAAACGGGAACCCTCAAGGACTCAGTCAAGCCCTACAATAAATTTTCCAAAAAAGGCCAAGGCATTTTGTTCTCTGGACAAACTTCGAAAAACTTTAGAGAAGCAATCGATACCGCCTGCGACATCTACTTCAATAAGCCAGAAGTCTATGAGCAGATGCAGGTGAATTGTTTGGAACGCGACTCCAGGTGGGGGGTTACGACGGACACTTATCTGGAGATATTCAACGAACTGAAACACGAAATTTGTGGCTAAAACGGCGACCTTCGCTTGTTTCGAAATTTTTTTCACTGCGGCGTAGGGTTTACTACGCCTCATTCTCAAAATTTCTGTACTTCGCGAATCTCATCCGTTTTTTCTCACAAATTCAGAGTGCTATAAAAATTAAGAGAATATAAAAAAATATCTTACGGCCCTCATAGAAATTTCCTCGCAAATTTAAAGAGAGAAAGGTAAAATAATTTATAAGAACGTTGTAGGGGCGACTTTATGTCGCCCGCAAAAGTCTTGCCCTAAAAGTCAAAAATTCATCAATTTTCCCTCGTAAATCATATGTATAAAAATATTCTTGTTTTTCATGTAGAATCTTACGGCCCTCGCAAATTTGCATTGTTGGATTAGACATAATACAAATAAAAAACAAATAAATAATAAAACATTTTAATCTTGCGGCTGATTCGATTAGCCGCTTTTTTGTGTAAATTATGCTGATTTGTCCTTATGTCCTAATAATGTGAAAAAATTTCTTCAAAAATCTTATATTTTTTTCAAAAAACTATTGACAAATAATATAAAAAAACTTTATAATCAAAAAGCAAAAAATGTGGGGCAAGTTGATTGCCTTTCGCGAAATTTAAATTCAAGGAGATTAATAAATGAAATATTCAAAAGAAAAAATTGCAAGGACGACTTTTGCCCTTGCCCTAGCAGCCATGATCGGTGTGCAAACTATGCCCATAAATGTTCTGGCCAATGACTGCAGACCGGAGGACTTAGGCAAGGCCGCTTGCCAGCAAATTGCAAATGAAAACCCTGGTGTCCAGGTTCAAGAAAAGACTGTCGCAAATTCTATGAAAGACAAGCTTGAAGGCAAGGACATCAAAATTTGGAAGGGTGATTCCGTCAACTGGAAGGATGGGGTTGGCCTAAAAGATGAGCACAAGGATGACAATGAGGCCAAGGAAAATCTTGAAGGAGCTGAGATGACAGACGAAAAACCGGGTCGCGACCTATCTCAAGCGGGCACAAGAGAAGGAAATGTAAATGTTAAATTCAAGGACCAGTCTGAACTTTCTGTTAAGAATAAAGTTTATGTAAGCGATCAAGTTACCGGTGCAACAAATCCAAATGCACCTGATAATGCAGTTAAAATTACTTTTTATTTGCGCAAGGGGACCAAGGCTGGCAGTGATAATGTATATGAGGGTCAAGAAAATCCTGTGGAATTTTCAGCCTACAAGGCCATGCCAGGTGTGGATGTCTCTAAATACACCAATCCAATAATCGGCGGAACTATTTTTGATTTAATAGCCGCAAAGGGAAGTGATGAGAGCAAGAAGGGGTCTGTTAAGTGGGTCAATGAAAAAGGTGAGACCGACTACAAGGTTTCAGCTGAAAACAAAAATTTCTATGCAGAATTTACAGAAGCTCCTGAAGAGCCAAAGGAAAAACCTGAGGAAAATCCACCGGTAAAACCTGAGGAAAATCCTCAAGAAAAACCTGAAAATAAGGCACCAGAAAAGAGACCTAGTGAGGATGAAAGGCCAAATTATATGAGACCAGATTATTCAAGCCGTGATTACTCTAAGGTCGAAGAAAAACCTAAGGCTAAGACAGAGGAAAAGAAGGAAGAGAAAAAAGAAGAAAAGCTTCCTGAAAAAGGTGAGGTCAAGACTGTTGAGCACTATTTGTATTTAAACAAAGCCGAATACGAGGTAAATGTTAACGGTAAACTTGAAAAGAGAACGATGGACGTTGAGCCCTTTGCACTGAACGGTAGAACCATGGTCCCTGTCAGATTTATCGCAGAAGTTTTGGGGGCAGAGGTCAGCTGGGACAAAGAGACTAAGACCGCTTCTTTTAGCAAAAATGGCATTACCGCTAAGCTGACCTTGGGTAGCAAGATTGTTCAATTATCAGACGGACGCGCAATTGAACTCGACGCTGAGCCAATGGTAAAAAATGATAGGATTGTGTTGCCACTTACAAATATTGCGAAAATATTTGCCATCTCAAGCGGAGACATCAATGACGAAAAGGCTGATGACATCGAGTGGGATGCAGAAAATATGAGGGTAATTATTAGAACAAAATAATAAAATATGATTTAAAACGAGGCGGATTAAAAATTCCACCTCGTTTTTAAAATGCATATGCATATCTGCTGACCCTTAAAAATATATAGCACTATATATGACAATTCTATTGATTTATTTCGATAATTGAATTATAATATTAAATAGGAGACTATAGTTTTATTTTTGAACTATTAAACCATATATATTTTTTAAGAAGGGGGGTTATGAAAAAAATGGAGAAATCCATACAAGAAGAATTAAAGAATGTACCGAGCGATAAGGACGTCAATTGCCCGGTTGCAAACACTATGAAGATTTTGTCCAACAAATGGAAGGCCAGAATTATCTGCGTTCTTTCAAATCTGGGGACCTTGAGATTTTCTGAACTCAGAGATGGCATGAGCGATGTTACCGAGTCAACACTGGTTAATAATTTAAAAGAACTCGTTAATATGGGCATAGTAACAAAAACAGTCTATGATGAAATGCCGCCCAGAACCGAATATGATCTTACCGAAAGAGGCAGGGAGCTCGTCCCAATCTTGAGGCAAATGAGAGCCTGGAGCCATGGGGTGAGGTTGGAGAATGAGGCGGAGTTGCCCCGGTGCAAGGGGTGTGACTTCCTATGTAAATAAATTCAGGGTCTAAATCGCGACATTCTCGTGAAAAAATTTTTTAGTCCTCGATGTACGCTCAAGTACACCTGCGTCCTAAAAAATTTATTTCACTTCGAATCTCATCGATTTATCCTCCTAAATTTGGGTGCTTAAAGGTTGAAGAGTTGATATTATTTACCTCATTCGCAAAATTTCTGCTACTCACGCCTTTCTCATCAAATTTTCCAGCGAAATTTAAGTGCAAAAGAATGTTTAAGAGAAGATAAAAACTAAAAAATAACGCGAAGCGTTGGTAGCGGCCGGTTTATTCCGGCCATATTTTTTAGTTTCATTATGTAAAATAAAGAGGTTTATTTTTCTATAAATTTATAAGAACGTTGTAGCGGCGATCCTTTTGAACTGCCCCTTGTCAAGTAGACACAACAATTAATTAAAAACACATATTTAAACTGCATGCTCTCTGTACTCCAACGGAGCCATGCAGTTTAATCTTTTCTGAAACCTCTCGTTGTTGTAAAACTCAATGTAATTCATAATTCTTTCTTTTAATTCTTCTAAAGAATTAAACTCTTTACCATAAAACATCTCTGTCTTTAATATACCAAAAAATCCTTCCATTGGACCGTTATATATACATTTACCTACCCTGGACATACTATGCTTAATGCCTTGACCTTCTACTTTTCTTTTAAATGCTCTTGAAGTATATTGACAACCACGGTCACTATGGAATATTGGTTTTGCATTAGGGTATTTGTCTATGGCCTTGTCAAACATTTTAAATACAATCTCTGCATTGCTTCTGTAAGACAACTCATATTCTACGATGCTGTTGTCGTATAGATCAAGTATTGCACTTAGGTAGAGTTTTTTGTTTTCTCCAGCTATACTAAATTCTGTTATGTCTGTAAGCCACTTCTCATTTGGTTTTTCTGCTTTGAATTTTCTTTTAAGGATGTTTTCTCTTGTATAGAATGGTTCTATTGTTTTTCTAACTACTTTCTTTCTTCTAATTCTTGCTTGTATTCCTAGGAGCTTCATTAGTCTGTAGATGTATTGTTCTGAGTAGTTTTTGTGGTTTAGTTTGTTTATGAACATGGTCATCCTTCTGTATCCTAGGATTCCGTCATATGTTCTATGGTATTCAAATATTAAGCTACTTAGCAATTCATCTCGTTTTTCTTTTTCAGGTTTTTCTCTTTTTTTGTATTTGTAGTAGCTGCTTCTTGAGATTTTTAGTATTTCACAGATGGTTTTTACTTGGTATCCTTTTTCTTTGAAGATGTCGACCGTAAGGTACTGAGCTTCTTGACGTAGTTTTGAGTGTATAGCTGTTTTTCCATAGCTTCTTTTTTTTTAAGAACTTCAAGCTCTAATTCAAGTCTTTTTCTAATTTCTTTTTCTTTTTCAAGTTCAAGTTTTAATTTCTCTGTGTCTGTAAGCTTGCTTTCATCTATTTCAGCTTTGAATTTAGGCCCTCTTTTTTTGTACTTTAAGCCTTCTTCTCCTTCTTTTAAGAAGCTTTGTGTCCATTTGTATACAAGTGCATAGTTTAGATTGAATTTTTCTGCTGCCTTATTGTAATTATTGTTGTTGTCTAGGATCCATTTTACTATTTCAATTCTTTCTTCATATGTGGTTTCTTTGGCTTTCATGGAATCTTCCTCTCTTTTTTGTTTTGTATCTTTGAGTGTAATTCCATTATACCACATGTTAACCCATTTACCTGCAGTTGAGTGTGATATATTATATTTATGTCCAAGTTGCTGGTAGGAGTAGTTTCCAGTAAGGTAGTCTTGAACTACCTTCATTTTAAATTCTTTTGAAAAACTTCCGTTTGAAGTTCTTGACTTTAGAGCCTCTTCTCCTTTTTCCTTGTACTTTACATACCATGAGGCGACAGTTGTATCTCCTGCATTTATTTCTTTGGCTATTTCTATGAATGATTTGTTTCCTTTTTCGTATTCTCTACATGCTTGTATTTTTGTTTCTAAGTCAAATTTAATTTTCCCCATTTTTTCTCCTTTTTATGGGTTTTTAATTAATTAGACTGTCTACTTTGCATGTATCATACCACCTTTATGGTCGCCATTCAAAAGCGGGGATTCGATGTCCCCGCTTTTGTTTTGTTTATGTGGTCGTTTTTATTTGCTTGTGTCTTGTGGCGATTCCATTTATAATAAAGGTAGAGAAATTCTTGAGGAGGTTGGTATGATTAGGCGTGCGAAGATGGGTGACTTGGATAGATTGGTGGAGATTTTTGAAGGGGCCAAGGCTTATATGAGGGCTCATGGAAATTTGAAGCAATGGGCGGATGGCTATCCGGCGAGAAGTGATTTGGCGGCGGATATTGAAAATGGGAACTTGTATGTAATGGAAGATGAAGAAATTTATGGGGCCTTTGCCATGATATATGGTGATGATCCGACTTACGAATACATAGAGGGGGCCTGGAATTATGACGGCCCTTATGTGACCATACATAGGATTGCCCAGGCTGGTGGACGGAGGGGCGTCTTTAAAGAGGCGGCGGACTTTGCCCTGACCAAATCCCCATGCGTGAGGGTGGATACCCATGAGGATAATGGGCCCATGAGGGCGGCGATAGAGAAGGCGGGATTTAGTTATTGTGGGGTTATTTACCTAACCAACGGCGAGCCACGTTTCGCCTATCAAAAAATTTCGCGTTAAATTTGCGACCTTTGAAGCGGCCTGAATTTATTTGCCTCCTCGGAGTGCACCTGAGCACACCTGCGTCGGCAAAAAATTCGTCCACTCCAAATCTCATCAAATTTTCCAGCGAAATTTAAGTGCAAAAGAAATGTTGAATATTTCCGTTTTTTCTCGTGAATTCAGTGTATTTAAAAGGTGAGGAGAAGATAAAAAGTAAAAAATAACGCGAAGCGTTGGTAGCGGCCGCGGTTGCAGCCCTGCCCAAGAGGTCAATTTCCTGTAGCGGCGATCCTTTTGGTATGATACATGCAAAGTAGACAGTCTAATTAATTAAAAACCCAGAAAAAGGAGAAAAAATGGGGAAAATTAAATTTGACTTAGAAACAAAAATACAAGCATGTAGAGAATACGAAAAAGGAAACAAATCATTCATAGAAATAGCCAAAGAAATAAATGCAGGAGATACAACTGTCGCCTCATGGTATGTAAAGTACAAGGAAAAAGGAGAAGAGGCTCTAAAGTCAAGAACTTCAAACGGAAGTTTTTCAAAAGAATTTAAAATGAAGGTAGTTCAAGACTACCTTACAGGAAACTACTCCTACCAGCAACTTGGACATAAATATAATATATCACACTCAACTGCAGGTAAATGGGTTAACATGTGGTATAATGGAATTACACTCAAAGATACAAAACAAAAAAGAGAGGAAGATTCCATGAAAGCCAAAGAAACCACATATGAAGAAAGAATTGAAATAGTAAAATGGATCCTAGACAACAACAATAATTACAATAAGGCAGCAGAAAAATTCAATCTAAACTATGCACTTGTATACAAATGGACACAAAGCTTCTTAAAAGAAGGAGAAGAAGGCTTAAAGTACAAAAAAAGAGGGCCTAAATTCAAAGCTGAAATAGATGAAAGCAAGCTTACAGACACAGAGAAATTAAAACTTGAACTTGAAAAAGAAAAAGAAATTAGAAAAAGACTTGAATTAGAGCTTGAAGTTCTTAAAAAAAAAGAAGCTATGGAAAAACAGCTATACACTCAAAACTACGTCAAGAAGCTCAGTACCTTACGGTCGACATCTTCAAAGAAAAAGGATACCAAGTAAAAACCATCTGTGAAATACTAAAAATCTCAAGAAGCAGCTACTACAAATACAAAAAAAGAGAAAAACCTGAAAAAGAAAAACGAGATGAATTGCTAAGTAGCTTAATATTTGAATACCATAGAACATATGACGGAATCCTAGGATACAGAAGGATGACCATGTTCATAAACAAACTAAACCACAAAAACTACTCAGAACAATACATCTACAGACTAATGAAGCTCCTAGGAATACAAGCAAGAATTAGAAGAAAGAAAGTAGTTAGAAAAACAATAGAACCATTCTATACAAGAGAAAACATCCTTAAAAGAAAATTCAAAGCAGAAAAACCAAATGAGAAGTGGCTTACAGACATAACAGAATTTAGTATAGCTGGAGAAAACAAAAAACTCTACCTAAGTGCAATACTTGATCTATACGACAACAGCATCGTAGAATATGAGTTGTCTTACAGAAGCAATGCAGAGATTGTATTTAAAATGTTTGACAAGGCCATAGACAAATACCCTAATGCAAAACCAATATTCCATAGTGACCGTGGTTGTCAATATACTTCAAGAGCATTTAAAAGAAAAGTAGAAGGTCAAGGCATTAAGCATAGTATGTCCAGGGTAGGTAAATGTATATATAACGGTCCAATGGAAGGATTTTTTGGTATATTAAAGACAGAGATGTTTTATGGTAAAGAGTTTAATTCTTTAGAAGAATTAAAAGAAAGAATTATGAATTACATTGAGTTTTACAACAACGAGAGGTTTCAGAAAAGATTAAACTGCATGGCTCCGTTGGAGTACAGAGAGTATGCAGTTTAAATGTATGTTTTTAATTAATTATTGTGTCTACTTGACAAGGGGCAGTTCACCTTTATGGTCGCCAAGAAATTGACCGATTGGTATGCAGTGACTCACGCAATTTGTTGCCCAAGAAAACAAAATTTCTGTAGAGTCCGATTTATTTCGGACAAAAAATTTTGTTTGATTGGATGCAACAATCTGAGGAAAATCCCGGCCATTAAAATGCTGATCGCCCCTAGTGGGCGTGAGGCATTTTTTCTTATTTATCATTATACATATAATTTGCGAGGGAATTTCGATGAGATTCGATGTGAAATAAAATTTTTAGGACGCAGGTGTACTAGACCGTACATCGAGGACTAAAAATTTTTTTCACAAGAATGTCGCGGAATTAACCGCAAATTAAAATAAAAATAAAAAGACCCAGGTGCGTTTCTCACACCCAGGTCTTTAAATTATTATAAAACAAAAGGATAAGTATATTATACACTAGCTTTCCCAATATGGGTAACAAAGTAGTTACCATTGGGCCTTTTTTAATTACAAATGGATTACATTTTTTTAAATAGAAGGTCGCAGGCGGTTTTGAGGTCGGCCTCGCTGATGGAAGCGTAGCCGATGATGTACCTGGGGTCGTCGCTTTTATTTTGATAGTAGTCCTTGATGGGGTAGATTTTTATTTTGTATTTGCTTGCATTTGCCAAGATTTCCTCTTCCCGGTCTTTGAAATCACAGATGACGTGTAATCCGGCGTCTTGGCCTGTGTAGGCGATCTTGTTTTCGTCCAGGGCCTTTAACAAGATATTTAATTTTCTTTTTGAAGCTGTCCGCATTTTGTTTAATTGTTTTTCAAAATGCCCCTGGTCAATAAAATTTGCGATGAGTTTTTGGGTGAAGTAGCTGACATTTGTCTCGTAGTTTTTCAAGACTAGCGATTTTGGCAGGACCATGTAGGAGGTCTTGATTGACGGGGCGATGGACTTGGAAAAGTTTCCGATATAGATAACCCGGTCGTTTACGTCGAAGGACTTGAGGGCGGGAATTTTGATCCCCGTGTACCTAAATTCGCTGTCGTAGTCGTCCTCCAATATATAGCGATCTTTTTTGGACGAGGCCCAGGAAATCAGATCCAGGCGTTTTTTAATTGGATAGACCAGACCGGTTGGGAATTGGTGGGATGGTGTGACTGAAATTATATTTGTATTTTGCGGAATTTTTTCAAGGTCAATCCCGTCGTCCAAAACGTCAAAGACTTGATAGTTTTTCTTAAATTCCTTGAGGGTGTTTACAATGCCGGGAAAGCCGGGGTCTTCCAAGGCAAATTTAAATTTTGGATAGGCCTTTGTGAGTTCATAGATTAGGGCCCGGGTGGAATTTGCAATGTAGATTTGATTGGCCGAGACTTTGAAGCCGCGTTCGTAGTATAAGTATTTTGCAATTGCCGCCCTGAGTTCGTAGAGGCCGCCGTCCAAATGGCGGTCGTAGAGGTCGTTGTCAAGGTCGGATGCAATGTCGCGAATGGGTTTGGATAGAGCAGAGTCAATGGGCAGGGATGGGTCGATCCCGTTAAAATCCAAATCGTAATCGTATTTTTTTTCATAAGTTTCTTCGACTTCAAAAGATTTCTCGTCGGGAATTTGGACCAGGCTGGCAATGTCCGAGGCGTAATAGCCAGACCGCTCTTTAGAATAAATATAGCCCTCGTCCAAGAGGAGATTGTAGGCGGCCTCGATCGTCGACTGGGAAATGTTTAAGTCATTTTGAAGGTCGCGTTTGGATGGGAGCTTGGCATTGTTTTCGATTTGTCCATTTAAAATTGCGTTTTTAAAATAATTATAAAGTTGCTCGTACAAAAATCCCTGGCTTTTGTCTATGTATATGGCAGTCATAAATCCTCCTTTGATATCCTTATTGTATAATATTTTTACATTAAAAACAAGGTCAGTTTGCATAACTGGTCTTATTTTTAATTTGAAAAGTGGTCCTTTTAATATGGTCAGTTGTATGTTAAACTCATGTAAAAGGGAGGAAAACAATGAAAACCAACAAGACTAAAAAAATTACAATCGTAGGTCTCTTGACCGCTTTGGTATTTGTATCTAATTACATTTCAATTCCAATTCCAACAGGCTTTGGAGTTACACGCGTTCACATTGCAAACGGCATTTGCATTCTAGCAGCCATGCTGGTGGGCCCACTTTGGGGAGGGCTGGCAGCAGGTCTGGGCTCAATGTTTTATGACTTTACAAACCCAGCCTACATTGCAGGTTCACCCATCACTTTTATTTTTAAATTTACCATGGCAGCTGTGGCTGGACTTATCGTTCATTCAAAGGGAGCCAAGGCCAAGGACAGCACCAAAAATATTATCGGCACAGTCGTAGGTGCGCTCACTTATGTCTGCCTATACCTAATTAAAAGCTATATAACACAAAGATACGTAGCAGGCATTCCACACGAAGCAGTTATGGTTACAGTTAAAACCAAGGCTGCGGCTTCACTGGCAAATGCAGCCATAGGCGTAATTATCGCCTTGGTATTAAACAAAATATTAAAACCAATGGTAGATACGAGGCTTAATTAATGAAGTGCACATCCTTTAATTCCTTTACCTATGTAGGCAATTGTTCTTTAAAGGTTAACGTGGCGCTTTTCATGGCCCACGGCTTTGATATTGTATCGGTCCCAACCAAAACTTTCTCCGCTCATCTGGGCTACACTGACCCGGTCATGAGCGAAGGTAGGGATTTTAATGTCTTGATGGAATCGGTCCAAAAGATTTTCCCAGAAGTCGACCTAGTTCAAATTGGATATTTGGATGAAGAGACGCCTTTTGCTGGCATCAAAAGTTATCTACAGAAAGTCGACCACAAATTTGTCCTGGTCGATCCAATTCACGCGGACGACGGGCGGATGTATTCGCCACTTAGTCCACGACAAATTGAAATGTACAGGGAATTGATAAAAAATGCCGACGCCATTACGCCGAACCTGACCGAGGCCATTAATGTCTTTGGATATCCAGTGGCATTCGAGGAAATTACGGACGCTGACGTGGTAAAGATTGCGGAAATTCTCCACGGGGACTTTGGGGTTAAAAATGTAATTATCAAGAGCTATGTGGAAGACGGCGAGATTAAAACTTATTTTAAAAACAAAGATCAAGAGGGCTTTGTGTCCTCGCCACTCGTCGATGCCAAATTCGTTGGATCAGGCGACGCCTACGCATCCATGGTGGGCATCCTTCTTGCAAATGGCGCCCTCAATATGGCCAGCTTGCAAAACTTACAGACCATTATGTATGAGGCCATCAAGGCCCAGGCCCATGAACCTGCAAGCGAAGATGGCTTCCACGATATAAAGACAGACAAGATACATTTCTAAAAATCGAATTAATTTTTTGGCTTAAAGATAAGCCATCATAAATTTTTGATCATCTTTTCGGATTTGCATATATTCTCCAGTTTAATAACTGGCAAGGAGCCACGAATTTTCCCCGTGGCTTTTTGCTTGTCCAAATAAAAAGGCTGGCTGCAAAAATTTTTTGCAAGAAAAAAGCTGGAGGCTTGTGCCTCCACCTTTATTTTACACCGTAAATATTTTTATTCTATGCTAGTGATGACCCATTTCCTGCCTTCCTTGATGAATTCAGCTTCGACTGTCTCGGTGCCGATTCCATTGAAGTCAGATCCAAAAATTTCTGTTATCATTGGTTCAGTCAAGTATTTTTTCTTGACCTTGGTAGTCATATTAAAAGTTCCCTTAGCTGTCTTGGTGTCTTTGTTGTAAAAGAAGCTCATTGGCTCAACTTCAATATCTATAAAGTCGTCTAGGGTCTTATCTGTGTAGTTATAGTAGGCCTTGATGTCTTGGAAATCACTAATAAAATAGTTGGCTTCGTCTTGGGCTGTTATGGAAAAATATTTTCTGGCGTCTTCAAAGTCATAGTCCATGGCTTCCTCAAAAACGTCTTCAACAATGTCGGCCGCTTTTTTGGCTGTAAATTTTCCGCCACCAAAGAGTGGTCCAAAGACAAAGAATATCAAGAGCAGTGCGACTACGAGGCCTCCAACTATCATGCCTATATTTTTAAGATTGGCATTATTCTTTCCGCCAAAAGTATTTGCTAATTTATTTTCGATTTCTTTAGCCCCTTGATTTACAGGACCTCCCACCTTTTGACCGCAGTTGGTACAAAAGCTAGCACCCTCTGCCAACTGGCTTCCGCAATTTGGGCAGTGCTTTGGTCTGCCTTGTGGGGCAGTGTTTTCTACGCTTGCTCCGCAAGATGTGCAGAATTTTGCATTGTCGGCTAAGTCTGCGCCGCAATTATTACATTTCATAATATTCCTCCTCATATTGATTATAGTTTATATATTTATTATAGCATTTAATAGAATTTCTAGCAAGAAAAAACTCCAGCCTTTTCAGCTGGAGCTTTATTATTAATCACTTAGTTCGCTAATCTTCCACTTGCGTCCAACTTTTACAAATTCGACTTCAAGGGTTTGTGGCCCGCCGCTTGCCAAGGCCATATTTAAAAGTCCATTTATAGTTGGATTTTTAATGCCTTTTTTGTTTAGGGAGAAATTAACACTATAAGTCCCTTGGGCTGTGCCAGTGCTCTTGTTGCAGGTAAAAGCCATAGGTGTGACCTTTATATCCATAAAATCTTTTAGGGTCTTGTTTCCAAGTAAGGCCCCCATTTCCTTTTGCATGCTGGTAACTCCGTCAACCAAGTCTCTGTAGTCGTCGTCAGTAACATTGGCAAAGTTTTTGCTGGCCTTTTCAAAATCAAAGTCCATAATGGAGTTTATTGTGCTTTCAACCATTTTTGTAGCCTTCTTTTCTGATAAGCCCGTTTTAAAGAGTGGAATTATTACAAATATTAAAAGGAGTAGACATAGGACAACTCCGCCAATAGCTAGGCCAAGTTTTTTTACATCTTCTTGATTTTTTCTAGGCCTGATATAATTATTCCTTGGGGCCCTTTGCCTTGCAGGGCCTCCTAGTCTTTGTCCGCAATTGGTGCAAAAGCTAGCGTCAGCTGCCAACTGGCTTCCGCAATTTGGGCAGTGCTTTGGTCCAGCTTGGGGACCAACATTTTCTACTTTTGACCCACATGATGTGCAGAATTTTGCGTTGTCTTGCAATTCTGCGCCGCAATTATTACATCTCATAATCTACCTCCTATAAGTATATTTTATTTTGGCTTTATTATAACACATTAAAGGAAAAAGGGCAATGTTTTATTTGGCGAATGGGTAATATAATATATAGAAGATTTAGAAAGGGGGATAAGATGACGAGCTTCAAAAATTTTTTCGCCGGCGATGACGATTATGGATTTTTAAAAGCAGACCAGATGCCCGCAGGCGAATACCGTGATGTCTACGCAAGCCTGGCCATGAGAGAGGGCTTTGTGACGACTGGGCAAACGGGCGATACTTTGAATAATCACTGTGGGGCAACGGCCGCCACTAATTTTGCCCGCCACTATATAAAGGAAGATTGGCGGAAGCTTTTTGTAAATATCTATGCCCTGATCGGCAACGGCCCAGCTTTTTTTATCTCCCACAAAATCAAAAGATATTTTAAATCCCACGGACTAAAATTAAAATCCAAAATTCATTTTAAGACCGATAAAATAAAAAAGGCGACCATCAGGAACCGCCTGTCGATTTTGCTCATAGCAAATGGCCTCTTCGACTGGCACTATGTCCTCTGCCTGGGCTACAGGGCCTATGCAAATGGGGACGACTATTTGATAATTTCAGACGGCTGGACTCAAAGCGTAAGCTATTACAAGGTCAACAGCGGCTCACTTATGTTCTCCGCCACGACTTATGATTTAATTATTTCTTAAAGAAAGGATAAAGTTTATGGATAAAAATATTTTAAGAGACAGGATTCGCGGCGCCCTCTATGCCCACGCCATTGGCGACGCAATGGGAGCGACCACGGAATTTATGCCAGCCGATGAAATTAAAATAAAATACGGTAGGGTCGATGATCTTATAGGTGGCGGCTGGCTGGATTTAAATGTCGGCGAGACGACTGATGATACGGCCATGACTCTAGGAGTTATCGAGGCTTTAATGTCAGCTTTTAAAAGTGCGGATGAATTTAAAAAAGCCTGCGCAGATAATTTCTTGGCCTGGTTTGAAACCGGCCCCAAGGACGTGGGCAATCAATGCCGACTTGCCCTTGTAAAATACAAAATGACTGGCGACTACATCGACGAAGATAAAGATGCTTTGGGTAACGGCAGCCTCATGCGGGCCCTGCCTTGCGCCCTCTTGCCAATGGATGCATGGTCACTAGCGACCGGCCGCTCACAAGTAGACGAGCCCTCACCAGCGACCGACCGCCCACTAACGTCCGCCTCCTCACTAACGACAGCATCCTCACCAGCAAGCGACCGCACGCTAACGTCCGACAGCTCACTAGTAGACGGACCCGAATACTTGAATCTCCTCCAAGGAGAGATCACCCACAAAAATAAAACCTGCGCTGACATCTTAACCGAATACACAAAGATCATCAGGGACTTTATCTTGGGCGAAAATTATAAATTAAAATCCCAAGAATTATTAAAGCCCTCTGGTTACATTATAAACACCTATAATAATGCAAAACACTTTGCAAACCTTCCGGTCGCTGATTCTATTATAGGTGCTGTCAACCACGGTGGAGACGCCGACACCATTGCCGCCATCACCGGGTCCATGGCAGGAGCCAGAGACGGCTATCATTCTATTCCAAAAGAGTGGATCGACAAGCTCGATAATAATATAAAAATGAAATACGATGCCTTTACAGAATTTTTGCTAGAAAAATATGAATAAGAGGAGGAAAATTATGGACAAACAAATGGAAAATAAATTTAAAATCTACGCCTCAATGTTTTTTGAATGGCTGACCTTTACCCTGACTTTTTACATGACGGCCAGCTTTATACTATCATTCGCCCACAGCTATTTATTTATTATTTTTAACACCCTTAACATCGTCCTCATATCACACTTTGCCGAGGTCTCTCACAAGTCCTATGGGAAAAAACGAGGCAATATTTTAATATTAATAACTGTCCTGACATTAGCGGCTTTAATTTATTTTTTAGGATATTTTAATGTTTCAAAGACCCTAATTAAATTATAAAAAAACTTTGTCAGCCGGCCTTTTCTCGTTGACTATTGGTTTTTTCTTTGCTATAATTAAAGCAGAAAGCCAGTAGGCTTGGACTTTGTCTACAGAGAGATTTCGGATGGTGGAAGAAATCGACAGGGCCTTGCTGAACCTACTTTTGTTTTCGCAAGCAAGCGCGGGTGGTTCCGTTAAGGACCGACAAAGAACCAATTTGAGTGGTAACGCGGAAACATCGCCTCATGTATATGGGGCTTTTTTTATAGAAAATTTTAGCAAAGGAGAATTTTATGAGATTATCAAGATATTACATGCCGACCTTAAAAGAAGTGCCGGCAGATGCAGAAATTGCCAGCCACCAGCTCATGCTAAGGGCCGGCATGATTAGAAGGACTTGCACGGGGATTTATTCCTACCTGCCACTGGGCCTCCGTGTACTTATGAATGTGGAAAATATCGTTAGAAAAAATATGGACGAATTTGGCGGCCAAGAAATCCGCATGAGCGTCATCCAACCAAAAGAAATTTGGGAGGCTTCAAACAGGTGGGCAAAATACGGCCCAGAATTATTTAAATTGACCGACCGCAATGACCGCGAATTTTGCTTAGGGCCAACAGCCGAAGAATATTTTTCATTCTTAATCAAGGACGAATTAAATTCCTACAAGCAATTACCAATGAATTTATACCAATTCCAAGTCAAATATAGGGACGAAAAACGCCCACGCTTTGGCCTTAACCGCAGCCGTGAATTTTTGATGAAGGACGCTTACTCCTTCGACTGTGACAAGGAAGGCATGATTAAATCCTATCACAATATGGAAGACTGCTACGACGCAATCTTCACCGAGATTGGCCTGGACTATGTAAAGGTTGACTCCGACTCAGGGCAAATGGGCGGCAATCTGTCGATTGAATTCCAAGCTCTAAGCGAAACTGGCGAAGGCGAACTCCTCTACACCGAGGACTTGTCATACGCAGCCAACATCGAAAAGTGCCCGGTCTCTTATGAAATAAAGGACGATTCCCAAATGCTAGAAATGGAAGAAGTCCACACACCAGGCACAAAAACCATAACAGATGTGGCCGACTTCTTAGGAATTGACGAAAATAAAACCGCCAAGATGATTTTCCTATCAAATGCAGGCAAGCCTGTCTTTGTAATGATCCCTGGCGATAGAGAATTAAACTTAACCAAGCTGGTCAACTTTATCGGTGCCAACGAGTACGATATTGATATGCTCCCAGCCGAAGAAATTGAAAAGCACGGTTGCGTTGCTGGTTTTGGTGGCCCAATCGGTGCAGACATAAAATTCATTTGCGACAAGAGAATTATGCAGATGAAAAACTTTGTAGTCGGCGCCAACAAGACCGACTACCACTACAAGAACGTAAATTATGGTCGCGACTTCGAAGGCATTGACGGGGGCGATTTACTCACAGCTGTTGAGGGCGACATAAGTCCAAACGGCAAGCCAATGAAGATCCGCCGCGGGGTTGAAGTCGGACAAATCTTTGGCCTGGGCACCAAGTACGCCGAAGCCGAAGGGGCTTATTACTTGGACGAAAATGGCAAGAAAAATCCAATTTGGATGGGCTCATACGGGGTTGGCGTTTCCAGAACAATTACCGCCATCATCGAACAAAACCACGACGAATTTGGAATCATCTGGCCAATGTCAGTTACCCCTTTCCACGCTATCGTTACCATTGTAAACACAGGCGACGAAGAACAAGTTGCCCTGGGCGAAAAAATTTACGCAGAACTCAATAAATTCTGCGACGTAATGCTTGATGATAGGAAGGACAGGGCCGGAGTAAAATTCGCAGACCGCGATTTGATCGGCATCCCACTTAGGATTACAGTTGGCAAACGCGCCAGCGAAAACATCGTGGAATTTTCCTATAGAAAGACACCAAAAGACAGACAAGAAATCTCAGCTGAAGAAGCTATTGAAATTATCAGAAAGGAAGTAAAATAATGGTTAGACTACGCTTTGCACCATCGCCAACAGGCTGGCTACACATCGGAGGACTCAGGACAGCGCTCTTTAACTACCTCTATGCCAAAAAGATGGGCGGGGAATTTATTTTAAGAATAGAAGACACAGACAGGACCAGATATGTAGAAGGGGCAGTTGAAAATCTTTTGGACGCCCTCAAATGGTCGGGCATTGAAAACGACGAAGGCCCAAAATTTGTTGACGGCGAATTGAAAGAAGTCGGCGACTACGGTCCTTACACCCAATCAAACAGACTGGAAATCTACAAAAAATATGTGGATGAATTAATCGAAAAGGACAAGGCCTACTACTGCTTCTGCGACAAAGACCGCTTGGACGAAGTTCGTAAGGCCAGAGAAATTAAAGGTCTTATGCCAAAGTACGATGGCTTTTGCCGGGCAATTCCACTTGACGAAGCCAAAAAACGCGTGGAAGCTGGCGAACCTTATGTTGTAAGGATGAAACTCCCCAAGGACGTTGACATTTCCTTTGACGACCTAGTTCGCGGCAAAATTACCATTAATACAGATGACATGGACGACCAAGTCCTCTTAAAATCCGACGGCTTCCCAACCTACCACATGGCAGTTGTGGTTGACGACCACCTCATGGGCGTGACCCACATTGTCCGCGGCGAAGAATGGCTGCCGTCCACACCAAAACACATCTTCTTGTACGAGGCTCTGGGCTGGGAAAAACCAACCTACGTCCACCTGCCAACCGTTTTAAACAAGGACCGCAAGAAACTTTCCAAACGCCAAGGCGACGTTGCCGTTGAAGACTTTAGGGCCAAGGGCTATTTGCCAGAAGCACTTGTAAACTACCTGGCACTTATCGGCTGGAGCCCAGAAGGCGAAGAGGAAATCCTATCCATGGATCAAATGATCAAAGAATTCGACTTTGCTCGCGTTTCCAAAACCGGCGGCATCTTTGATATCGAAAAATTAAATTGGACCAACGCCCACTATATTAGAAATACAGACAGCGAAAAATTATTAGATCTCGCTAAGCCATACATGGTCAAGGCTCTCGGCATCAGCGAAGAGGAAATCGATAACGATCATGACCACTATGTAATTATGATGGACGCCTTCAAAGAAAATGCAGAAACTCTTGAAGTCCTTGCAGAAAAATGCAAGCTCCTCATGCCTGGCGACTTTGAAGTGGAAGAAGAGGCTAAAGAATGGCTGGCAAACGAAAATGTTCCAGCAATCAAGTCTGCCATCAAAGAACTCTTGGACGGCCAAGAGTTGACTTTAGAATATGCAAAAGGCTTTATGAAACAAGTCAAAGAAAAAACTGGGGCCAAGGGCAAGGACTTATTTATGCCAACCCGTGCCCTTTTGACAGGCGTTGTCCACGGGCCAGAATTTGACAAGTGCCTATACCTGCTTGGCAAAGAAGAAATTTTAAGAAGGATTGACCTATAAATGAAAAAGGCTCTTATTTTTGCCATCGCGATTTTGATGGCTCTTAGCCTAGTCGCCTGCAACAAAGTGGGCAAGCTCTATCCCATTATGGATATGGACGAAGACGGGATTTCCTATAAATTTTACAATGCCAACATGGACCTGGCCTTTGACCAGGCCTATGATGATGTGATTTCCTATTTTGAAGGCGACTACGCAGTTGTCTACAAGGGAAATCAAATTCAAATTATAAATAAAACCGGCCAATCGCTCGTGAGCGAAGACTTCGATAGCGTGGCCGATATTAACGGTGACCGCGCGATTCTAAACAAGGCCGGCAAAAATATTTTATATGATCTCAAGGCCCAAAAAGCCCTGGCCACTTACGATTATATCAAGGCCGAGGCCAGCGGAATCTTTGCCTACATGGACGGGGGCAAGTGGGGCTACAGAAATATAAATGAAGTCATCGTCGAGCCAACTTATGACGAAGCCTATTCCTTTGGCGTAAATTTTGCAGTCGCCATCAAGGACGGGACTCCTCTTAAAATCGACAAAAAAGGCGAGGAGAGTCCACTTGATTACGAGGAAGTCCTCAAGGCTGGCGATTCAGATTATCTAATCGGCCTCAAGGACGGCCAAGTTGATCTTTTGAATGCTGACGGTGAAGCGATTTTTACAAATATCAAGGGCGACATAGTCGACATCAATTACGATATGCTAGTCATCAACCAAAGGGTGGGCGGGTCTATCAAGTCCGCCATCTACTCGGTCAAGGGCAAAGAACTTGTGCCGGCTGATTTTGATGACGTGAGACTCTTATCCAAAAATTATTTTTCAGCTCGTGGCAAGGACGGCTTTGCGCTTTTCAAAACCGACGGAACTCGGCTGACTGATTATAAATATTCTTATTTAAATGCGGATAATTTCGATTCAAACGGCGGCATCATTTGCGCCATTCGTGACGACCAGGCCTACTTCCTGGACAAAAATGGAGTGGAAATCGACGCGCCAACAGCTGAGGGGACTATCGATGTAAAAAAAGACGAAAACTTCTACATCATCTCGACCATGAATGAAGTCCTTTACTTTGACAAGGACAAAAATTTGGTCAAGACCTCCCTCATCCCAAAACCCCTCGAACATCTTTCCTATATTATAGAAGACCAAAAACCCTATATATTTGCAAAGAAATTGCCAGCAGGGACTAATCAGGCTTTAAATTCTGCCATCGATGAAATTATAAAAGACGATCGCAAAATTGAATTGAGTATTCATGGGGACATATTGTTTGTGACAGTGAAAACTGCCAAGGGCGATCCGACTTTTATGTTTGATATTTCCCTGCCAGCCAAGGTTGAACTATCGGATTTATTTACCGAGTCCGACATGCGTGAGAAGCTCATTGCCATGTCCGCTTTCAAAGACGAAGCCGACATAAAAATCGTGGGCTTTGTTCTCGAGAATGACTTGGATGTTTATTTTAAAAAGGGCGATGAATTCCTCAAGGAAAAATTCGCCTATGAAGACATCGATGACTATCTGGACAAGGACCAAGCCACTTTTTTTAAATCGGTCCTCGCTCCCAGCATAAATGTGGGTGATTGATATGGAAAAACAGATAGGCAAGGTCAGCCGCCTTGAATTTAACAAGCGGACGACCATTATTTCTGAAGGCAAATCCTATAAGGAAAAAACCGGCCTGCCCGGAGAAATCGTTGACCTAACGATTGGCAAACGGGGCCGGGCAAGAGTCGAGGGGGTCGTCTCTTCGCCCTATAAAAAAATCCTGGATTGTCAGGTCCAAGACCGGTGCGGCGGCTGTCGCTTTAGGGATATCACCTACGAGGACGAAAAAAATATAAAAATTATGGAACTAGAACGCTTGGCAGATCAAATATCTGCCGAGTTTTTAGGTCTACACACGCCAGAGGCCATCCACCGTTACAGGAACAAAATGGAATATACTTTTGGCGATGAAGTCAAAGACGGGCCTATGAAGCTGGGCCTCCACGAAAGGGGCAAGTACCACAACATTGTGGAGGCGGCCGATTGCAAGCTGGTACCCAAGGACATGGATGCCATAAAACTCGCCGTGAAAAGTTTTGCTGTTAAATCTGGTCATCCCTTTTACCATAGGTATGGGGGCCAAGGCTTTTACAGGCACTTGGTCATCAGGCACAGCGTAGCGGACGACAAGTATCTTTTAAATTTGGTCACGACTTCGCAGGCAAGTTTGGGTGTGGACGGACTAATCGAAGAATTAAAAGCAGCAAAGCTTCTCGACAAGATTGCTGGCATCTACCATACGACCAACGACAGCCCTTCGGATGCAATCGTGGCCGACAAGGTCGATTTAATTTACGGTCAAGGGCAAATCTACGAAGAGATTTTAGGCCTCAGATTTCCCATCGGACCCTTTTCGTTTTTCCAAACCAACAGTCGTGCAGCCGAAGAATTATATGCTTATGTAAAAACTCAAGTCTACGGGGCCCATGTCATCTGGGATCTCTTTGCAGGGTCCGCAGTAATCGGGGCCATCGTCTCCGACATGGCAGACCAAGTTTATTCTGTGGAAATAAATCCAGCTAACGTGGAGGATGCCAAAGAAATGCTGGAGATAAATAAAATTACAAATGTCCAGCCAATCCTCGCCGATTGCAAGGACTTTGTCAAAACCGAAGACAAGGCAGACTTTATAATCGTCGACCCACCCCGGGCCGGCCTGGGCAAAAAAATCGCCGAGACTCTGAACGAATCGGGCGTGGAAAGAATTGTCTATGTTTCATGTAATCCGGTAACGGCGGTAGAAGATATCCAAACCATGGACGCGTACAGGGCGGTAAGTATGAAGGCATTCGATAATTTTAGAGCCACATTAAACATTGAATGTGTTTTTACATTAGAAAAAACAATTTAATCAACGGAAATATTTTATAAAAATTTGTGCAATATAAAATGTATAATGGCAAAATATATTTTGCTTAATGTGTGCTTTTCAGCACGTAGGTAGCGTCCGATTTATTTCGGACTGGGGTGTTCCCAAAAAGTTGGACAAATAATTTGTTCATCTAAAAGAATGCTTTCTACTTGCTAACTAAATTTTTGAATGCGATTGTCAAGGGTTGCGAAGCAACTTGCATAGCCCTTGACATAAAGCTTATTCAAAAATTTAAAATTTGGCAAGAAAGCTTCTTTATGCTCTTTCTTTTTCTTCGTAATACTTGGCCCTTTTTTCATTGGGGCTTAGGTAGTTGTTCTTTTCTTTTATTCTTGTGTTGTTGTAGTATTCCACAAATTCATCTACTGCCTTTTGTAACTGCTCTAGGCTTTTGAATTTTGTTTTACTTAGTTTTTCTCTTTTAATTACTGACCAGAAGCTTTCTATGACTGAGTTGTCTAGGCAGTTGCCTTTTCTTGACATGCTTTGGTAGATATTATTTTCTTTTAGTAGGTCTTGGTATTCTTTACTGAAGTATATGATGCCTTGGTCTGAATGAAATGTTCTTCTGTATTCTGCATTATTGGTTTTTCTTATGGTTTCTTTTGCTAGATCTATGAAGGGTTCTTTTCTCATGTTGTCTACTACGTTGTATGAGATTATTTTCCTGTCAAATCCATCTATGAAGGCGTTTAGGTAGGCCCATGTATAGTTTTCTTTGTCTTTATATATTTTTACATAGGTTGTGTCTGTAAAGAGTTTTAGATTTGGCATTGTGGAGTCAAATCTTCTTTTTATTCTGTTTGGTATGTCTTTTAGGCTTCCTAGGAATGTGTATGGTTTTCTGGTTTTCTTGGTTTTTATTTGCATGCCCAGTTCTTTGTATAGTCTATGGACTTTTTTTATGTTTATTTCTTCATCCATCTTTAATACTGCGTGTATTCTTCTTAGTCCATAGTTTGGATGAGCTTCTCTTATTTCTAGCATTTTAAGTTTTAGTTCTGAGTCTTTGTCAGGCTCTCTCATTCTGTCTAGATTGTGGTAGAAGGTGGATCTAGCTAGTCCTATTACTTCAAGAATTGTCTTTAGTGGGTATTGTCTTCGGAGGTCTTCGGCAATCCTTGTTTTTTCTTCGTTTTTTCTTGAAGTCGAATCCTCCTCAACTCTTTTAAATATGCGTTTTCTATTTCAAGTCTTAGTAGCTTCTCATCTTTTTCTTCTAATTTTTTTATGAATTCGTTCTTGTCATCTATGTTTGAATATTTGCTTTTCTTAAGGTTTTTATCTTTACTCAATTCTTGGCCTTCCCTTCGTATATACTCAGGAAGGAGCCTTTGGTAGTATTTGTATACCCAGCTTGAAAATGTCATGGCTGGTATGCCATGGCTCTTAGCAAACTTTGTTAGGGCATCTCCCTTCCTTAGGTACAATTCTACTAGATTATGTCTTTCTTGTAAAGTTAAGGTGTTTCTTTTGCTTGAGTCCATAAAGGCATCTGGTCCGTATTCGTTGTGTGTTTGGATCCAGCCTTGAAGGGTTGTTTTGGGGATGTTGTTTATCTTTGTGAATTTTCTAAGTGATAGTTTTGAGTTTAGATATTCTTCTACTTTCTTCTTTTTGTAGTCTTTAGTGTAGTCCATGTTCTCCTCCTCTTGTGTCCAATTTTCGGGGAACAGGACACTCATCAATTTTCGAAGCCCTAGCCCAAGAGAGCGAGTGATAACGACGCTCGATTGGCTAGCAGGTCTCGTGTCAGAGATTCCCAAGAGAACGAGTGTAACGATGTTCGATTGGTGAATCTTACGGCCCTCGCAAATTATGTATATGAGGCAAGCGATTTTACATTTCGCAAACCCTCACCCCATAAATGGGGATCGGGCCCGCGTATGTCCGAAATAAATCGGACTCTACCTACGTTCTGAAAAATATCCGTAGATTAAATAAATTCAGCCATTATATCGCTCTGCGGTTGTAGGGGCTACTTTATGTAGCCAGAAGAGTCCTGCCCCAGAGGAAAAAATTCGCTTCAATATATTTTATATGTATATTTTGAGATTGCTTTTGCAATCTCTTTTTTTATTTTTTACATTCCCTCTTTTTTGTGTTATAATATCTTTCTAGGATTAAAGTAATATAAAAATAAAATTCCAAATTTATAGTTTTTATTAAAGATAAATATATTGAAATAAAGGTGGTGGAGTAAGCAGATGAATATAGACGAGATAAAGAAACTAATAAAATTCGGAGAAAAAATAGATGTTGAGTTTAAAGAATCTAAGGAGGCTTTAACTAAAGATGTCTTTGATACTGTATGCTCTTTTAATAATAGGAATGGAGGGCATATTTTACTGGGTGTAAATGATAAAAGAGAAATTGTCGGTGTTAGTGAAGAGAAAGTTAGTAAAGTGATTAAAGAATTTACAACTGCAGTTAATAATCCACAAAAGATATACCCACCACTTTATTTGCTCCCTGAAGTCTTTGATATAGACGATAAAAAAGTAATTTACATCAGAGTTCCTGAAGGTTATCAGGTATGTAGACATAATGGGAAAATTTGGGACAGGTCTTATGAAGGAGATATTAATATTACAAATCATTCAGAACTTGTCTATAAGCTATATGGGAGGAAACAGGGGAGTTATTTTGTAAATAAAGTATATACAAATCTTGATATTGAATTCCTTGATACGTCAGTTATTGAAAAATCAAGGATAATGGCGACCTCGCTAGATAAAAATCACGCTTGGGGTAGGATGAGTGATGAAGAACTCCTTAGAAGTGCGAATCTAATTCTTACAGATTTAGAAACAAAACGAGAGGGGATTACACTAGCTGCAATTTTGTTATTTGGAAAAGATAACTCTATTATGTCTGTTCTTCCGCAACACAAAACCGATGCGATATTAAGAGTTGAAAATAAGGACAGATATGATGATCGAGATGTTATTACGACAAATTTAATTGATAGCTACGATAGGCTTATAGCTTTTGGACAAAAGCATTTAAATGACCTTTTTGTATTAGACGGAATCGTAAAGGTTAACGCAAGAGACCTTATACTTAGAGAAATAGTTTCTAATACGCTAGCCCATAGAGATTATTCAAGTGGATATCCTGCAAAGATGATTATTAGTGATGAGAACATTATTGTTGAAAATAGTAATTTAGCTCATGGAACTGGAGTACTAGATTTGCAAAAATTTGAACCGTTTCCTAAAAACCCGGCTATTTCCAAAGTATTTAGAGAAATAGGTCTCGCCGATGAGTTAGGTTCAGGGATGCGAAACACTTATAAATACACACAGCTTTATTCGGGAGCAAATCCTTTGTTCGAGGAAGGGCATATATTCAAGACAATTATTCCACTTAAGAAGATAGCGACGCAAAAGGTGGGGGGAGGGAATGTCCCTCACGATGTCTCTCACAATGTCCCTCAGAATGTCCCTCAGGGCAGAGATGAACTGATTGAATTTATAAAAGCACAAGTAAGATTAAATAATAAAATTACAAGGCAGGCTATGTCAGAAGGTGCAGGGGTAAGTGTAAAGACTATACAAAGGGCTATAAAGGAAATAGATAATTTGCAATATGTAGGTAGTGGAAATAATGGTCATTGGGAGCTTGATGAGTAATAAATAAGTTGAGCCCCTAAAAGTCAAAAGCGATTAGAGTAAAATCTAATCGTTTTTTATTGATCTTTATTTTTTACATTCCCCCTTTTTTGTGTTATAATATGTTCTTGAGATTAAAATAATATATATAAAGGAGAATATTATGAGAAGAAAATTATTGATCATTCTCGCGGCTTTTGCCCTTGCTTTTTCAAGCTTTGCTTGCACCAAGAAGGACGATGCAAAAGACACGAGCCCACAAACAGAGGATACACAAAAGACAGATGAAAATAAGGACGAAAACAAGGACGAAAACCAAACAGAGGGTCAAAATCCTGAAATGCAAAACTTTGTAAACGTCGACGACAATGACAAAAAAGAAGTTATGGACACCCTAAACTTCATGGCAAACGAAGAATTTGCGACCGTTCATGAAAAAATGCACGAAAAATCCAAAGAATATCAAACAGAAGATGTTTATGAGCTAACTCAAAACATTTTCAAGGACACAGGTAAGCTTGGCGAATTCGAAGCGCTTATCAAGCAAGACCACGACGACGAAGAATTTGGCAAGGTTAAATTTTACTCAGGCCAAGTCAAAGGCGAAAACCAATCTCTAGCTTTCGACCTAATCGTTACCGAAGATGGTGAGCTTATTGACTGGAGATTTTTCCCAATGCAAGACCAAGAGAAAAACAAGGAAAAATATGCCAACATCATCAAAGAAGTTGAAGACCTTGCAGATCTAGTTGAAAACAAGGACTACGCAGCCATCAAGCCAAAGCTAAAGCTCATGGAAATGGACGAAGAAGCCCACAAGGGTTTTGAAGCCCAACTCGCTGCTGTCGCCGACAAGGTTTCCAATAGAAAAGAAATGAACATCTTAAATATCACCGACAGGACAGCCGTTTCATCCCTCAAAGATTTGGGCATCACAGGCAAGATTATAAATGTTTCCGCCGTTGCCCTTTACGAAGAAGGACCAGCTGTTGAATACAATCTCGTTTACGCTGAAGACGGAACCCTCCTTTCAATCGGCATCCAACCTAAGGAAACAAACCCACAACCGGGCCTTCCACAAATGCCAGAAGGAAATAAAACTGAAGACGAAAAGGCAGATGAAAAAACAGACGAAAAGACAGACGGAGATGAAAAATAAGGCGTGAATAAACTTGCTGAAATTATAAAAAATTCAAATAAAATTGTATTTTTTGGCGGAGCGGGCGTGTCCACCGAATCGGGCATACCCGACTTCAGGTCTGCTGATGGCGTTTTTAACAAGGCCATGGGCAGGACCCTCCACGCAGAGGATATGGTCAGCCACAGCTTTTATGTAAATTATCCTGCGGATTTCTTTGACTTTTATAGGAAGAACCTTATCTATCCCGACGCCAAGCCAAACGATTGCCACAAGGCCCTGGCTAAGCTCGAGGACATGGGGAAATTATCCGCAGTCATCACCCAAAACATAGACGGCCTCCACCAAATGGCAGGCAGCCAGCACGTGTGCGAACTCCATGGCTCAGTCCATAGGAACTACTGCACAAAATGTGGAAAGTTTTATGATTTGGATGAATTTTTAAAACTCGGCGACATACCCCATTGCACAGAATGCGGCGGAGTGGTAAAGCCCGACGTAGTTTTATATGAAGAAGGCCTGGACCAAGCAGTCCTTGCTGATGCAGTCCACGAAATTTCAACTTGCGATACACTCATAGTTGGAGGCACGTCCCTGGTCGTTTATCCAGCGGCCGGCCTCATCAATTATTTCAGAGGCAAGAATTTAGTATTGATTAATTTATCTAAAACCTCCTACGATGGAGCCGCGGATTTATGTATATATGAAAAAATAGGCAAAGTATTTAGAGAGGTTATGCAAGAAATTTGCGGTTAAAATTGCGACATTCTTGTGAAAAACTAAAAAATACGCGAAGCGTTGTAGCGGCCGGTTTATTCCGGCCATATTTTTTAGTTTATTTCACTTCGAATCTCATCGAAATTCTCTCGCAAATTATGAATATGAGATGTTGAGAATCTAATGCTATTCGCAAATTATGAATATGAGGTGTTGAGAATCTTACGGCCCTCGCAAATTATGTATGTATAAATGGCCCTTATGGGTCATTTTTTATTGGAAATATTTTTTATTTGCCCATTGCTCGCCCCTTATGTTATAATGTAAATATAAATCTGCATCTTTTGGTGCAAATGTTTTTGATTGGAGTTATTATGGACAAGACGATTTCACTTTTACGATTCTTAAGACAACTTTCATACGAGAAGGACAAGACTATTTCCAATTTGGACGAATTGGATTTTTATATGTACTTGGACGACCTACCCAAAAATTCGACCTACATTGCCACTGGCGGCCCTGAGGACGAATTTATTTTGCGTATCAAGCGTCCCTTCTCTTCAAAATCTGCTGAGGACCGCCGGATCCAAGACCTCTACCTCAAATTTTTAAAACTCTTTTACATTATACAAAACGAGAGCGAGGACCTGGATCTCTACATTGCAAATGCGATTCTCACTTCATCCTCCGAGTCCGATATCAATTACCCGGTCTTTACCAAGAGGATTAATATTTCTATGGATCCCAAAAAGCAAATCATTGAGCTCAAGAATTCAAATGTCGCTTCCGACTTAAATGTCAAGCTCCTGTCCAAGATTTCAAATGTCAACCCCATGGAGCTAAAGCGGATTTCTGACGAGCTCAGGCAAAATTATTACAATCCAATTTCCTCCAAGGAGTCGTCCGCCTTTATGCGTGGCATTGCCAAGCGCCTTCACGCTGAGGGCCAAGTGGTCGAAGACTACACAGCCGACTACAAGCTCACTCCAGTTACTCTAATCGATAGAAATGTTATTATTTTGGCGCCCAAAACTTCTGCTGCGACCACGACTTTTGACCGGGCCATCGCCTTTTACGAGGCCGACCGCAAGTCGCCAATCATTTCCCAAATTTCAGGCGACGCTGTCATCCACGAAGAGGAGACCAAGCCCCTTGACTTTGGCCTCTTTACCAAGGAATACAACTCCGAGCAGCTAAACATACTTAAATCGTCTTACGCCAACACGGTTACCCTCGTCGACGGGCCACCAGGATCGGGCAAGACCCACACGGTCGCCAATATCATCGGCCATTATCTGGCTGAGGGCAAACGCATTTTGGTCTTATCTAAAAAGAAAAAAGCCCTCCGCGTTTTAAAAAACATGATCGACCCTGCCTTTAACGGCCTTGTTGTATCCAGAATTATGGATTCCAACGACGACATCAACGAGACCCTCTATTATATAAATGAATTTATCTCCAACCACACCACCCTTGAGATGGAAGCCAAGGCCAAGAAGCTTGCAGGCGAAAGGGCCGACATCCTCTCTCGCATGGAGGAGACCAAGTCCACCATCCTAAACATCTTGGAGACAGAGGGCCTGCCAATCTACTATGACGACGAAAAGCTCACGCCAATCGAGGCCGCCAAATTCGTCGTGGACAATTACGAATACATGAGCCTAATTCCCGGCTCAATCAAAAACACTGCCTTCCCCTTCGACAAGGACGAACTCGACTACCTTTACAATTCCAACAAGGAAGTCTCTTTTGAAGAGGAAAAGGCCCTAGATAAAAATCTGCCAGACATCAATGAACTCTTGACGCCTAGCCAATTTGAAGAAGTTCTTGTAAATCTGGACCGCTTGGAATTTGAATCCCTCAAATACAAGCCCCTGGCACCTGCCGGCACGGAACTCACGGACGACGGAGTCAAAGTCATGGGCGAGATCTTAACGACCTACGGCGATTACGAGGAACTATACACCGACCTTGAAGCCTTGAAATCCTATATAGACTTGCCTGAATGGCAGCAAAACGCAATCAGGGCCGGCCTAAATATAATTGACAACAAACAATACAAGGAGCTCAGCCGCCTATCCATGGAAGTTGACCGTTTCAGAGCCGCCAACATCGAAACCCTGACGGGCAAATCCATCGACTATCCAAAGATAGCCAGAGCCGACATAATCGAAGAGCTGGGAATCTTGGAGGAAATTTATTCCAAGAAGGACAAACCCGGTACTTTTGACATGCTCTTCAAGAAAAACCGCAAGCTGGTTATGGAAGAGTTCAAGATAAACGGTGAACCCATCCGCAGCAAAAAAGACGTGTCCGATGCCATAGTCCTCATGAACTATGACGTTTTGATTGACGAATTAAAAAGCGTTTACGATGAATTGATCGCATCCAAAGAAGGCGAGCCCTTCGACGATTATTTCAAAAATAAGGACTTCATCTTCCAAAAACTCGAAGAGCTCTACGCTTTTAAAGACCTATACATGAGAGTCCACCACAGGCTGACAGAAATTTTACCGGCCAAGATTATAAACAAGCTGGGCCCGGTTAGCGAAAACCCATCCAGTGAAATCCTCGCCTACCTGTCAACCGACATCTACAATCTCTTGAAGCTCATGAACCTATATAATAAGGAAGTCTTGACTCAAAGGAAAAAACTAGACACAAACGCTGAACTCTTGTCATCAACTGATGAGATTGAAATCATAAACGCCCTTAAAAACGATACATTAAATAAAAAACTCATCCAATACTCCGAAGACTATGCCGAGTACGATGCCATGAGTCGTCGTATCGCCATCGCCAAAAAACGCCAACAACTTTTAAAACGCTTGGACATTGCTCCATCCTGGAAAGAATTTTTGGACAGACGCTTTGGCATCCACGGGGAAAGGGAAGTGCCCGAACACATCGAAACCGCTTGGAAGGTTAAAATCTTGGACGAAGAAGTCTCCAAGATCATCAAAAACCCCTACGAAAAAATGCGGAAGATGCTGTCCTGGTATAGGAAATCCATTATCGAAAACAACCGCGAATACGCGCGCACGCTTTCATGGTACCACTTCCTAAAACGTATGGACGAAAATCCAGAGATCAGGCAAACTTTAAAAGGCCTTGAGCTCACTTACAAAAAAATCGGCAAGGGCACAGGACGCGACGCCAAGGAACTCAAAGCCAAGGCCGACGACTTACTTCGTGAAGCCCAAGGCTATGTACCATGCTGGATCATGACCATTGACGACTGCATAGATAACGTCGCCCTCAAACAATACTTTGACCTCACAATCGTAGACGAAGCCAGCCAGGCCGATATATTATCCCTGCCAATCGTCTACACTTCGCCAAAGATAATTGCCATCGGCGACGACAAACAAACCACACCTCTCTACGCCAACATCGGCCTAGAGCGTGTGAAAAACCTAAGGGCAGCCTCACTATCCGAGGACTTCCCCAACTACCACCTCATGGACCTGACCACATCCCTTTACGACATCTTAAAAGCGTCCTTCCCATCATTTTTACTCAAGGAACAATTCAGGTCAGTCCCAGAGATTATCGAATACTCCAACAAACTCTCATACGACGGTAAAATTTTGCCCCTGCGTGACACCAATGATACGACAATTAAACCAGCCCTCAAACTGGTCCATGTGGAGGGCGTTCGCGAAGGCGATACAAACCAAATCGAAGCTGACAAAATCTTGGAGACCATCAAAGAAATCTTGGCAGACCCTGCCTACGACGGAAAGACAATCGGTGTGATATCACTCCTGGGTGACGCACAAGCCAAACTCATAGACGACATGATGATCGAACAAATCGACATCATCGACTACGACAACCGCAAACTTATGGCAGGCACACCCGTCGACTTCCAAGGAGACGAAAGAGATATAATCTTCTTATCCATGGTCGACAGCCCACAGGACAAACCCCTCCGCCTCATGAGCGAAGGAGGAGAAGACCTCAACAAAAAACGCTACAATGTAGCCTTCTCACGGGCCCGCGACCAAGAAATTTTAGTTACGTCCCTCAGACAAAAAGATTTAAAGACGGGTGACCTCAGACAATTCACCATCGAATACTTTGAAGAAGCCCACGAAAACTACCACAAAAACCACACGCTTACAGCCTTTGAAGAAGAAATCAAAGCTGAACTCGAGAGAGCAGGATTCGAAATTCAAACCAACCACTCAGCCGGCAAATACCCACTGCCGCTCGTGGTCAAAGAACCAAAAGTCGCCGTCATGGCCCATTCAGCCAGCATGAAACCCGACCGCGACAAATTAAATACCGAACTCGAAACCACCCTCACCCTCGAAAGAGTCGGCTGGAAACTCGCCCACATCCGCGAAAGCAAATACATCTATGACCCCAAAACCGCCATAGATGAGTTGGTAGAAAATATAAATAATAGAAGATAAGAGATTGATTGATTTAAATCAATTGAATGAAAATCCGCCTCACGGGGCGGATTTTTGAATGGGGACATTTTTTGTTGATTATATGTTTTTTGATTGATTTAAAAATTCTCAGGCCCCCAACGGACCATCGAATTTTTGATCGCCCTCCGGCCGATACGTGTGTAATTGGTTATTTGTAGCGTCCGATTTATTTCGGATAAAACCAATTACACACCACGGACTCTACAACCGCAGAGCGATATTTTAATGAATACATCTATCCAACGGATATATTTTATAAAATTTTGTGCAATATGAATTCTATAATGGCTGAATATATTTCACCTAATGTGTGTCGATTAGAACGTAGGTAGCGTCCAATTTATTTTGGACACCCTGGAACGGGGGTTCGATGCCCCCGTTTCAGAATTTATGCGGATCAATATAATTATATTCTGAATGTTAAACATTTATTCAAATTCGTCATCATCTAACGGCTCAATCTCATCGAATTTTATACCGTGCATCTTTTCAAACTCTTCTTGTGAAATCAAATCTTCACTCTTCAATCCCTTCAATCTTTTCATTGCTAACTTAATGTCTGCTGCGTCTTCGGCTTCTTGCCTTGCCTTTAAACGACGTTTTTGTTCTTCGGATTCTCTATTCCATTTGGCTAATAAAACCTTAAATGATGCGGCCATGGGATTGTTGACGATATATTCGTAACAATCGTCAAATTCTCTCTCGTTTCTTATTATATGGTCGTAAAAATTCTTTTGCCACAAATGGCCTGTGTATTTTTGGACCATGCCCTTGTAAACCAAATCTTGGTAACCCTTTAAAATCAAAATCTTAAAACGCTTGATGATCTCGCCTAAATCGATTTTGCCGCTCGTTTCATTCAAAACGATAAAATGCACATGGTCGGGCATGGTACAATGAACATTAAAACGTATGCCATTAAATTCATTTTCAATGGTCTTGTATGTATTTTCAAACAAAATTTTTAAATCCTCGGAATAATAAATAAATTTATTATCTTGAATCTTACCAAGCAATTTTTGCCGATTATATGTACAAATTGTAATAAAATATGGGCCCAACGCATTATAATTGAAATAATCAAGTCGCCTATCTTTTCTAATAAACATTGTCCGCCTCCTTTTGATTTAATATTATCATAATAAATTTTAATAATCAATATTAATGATACGCAAACCCCGAAATCTCATACGGGATGAACCCGTAATCGGCTCCGGTATGTCCGAAATAAATCGGACTCTACAAACGCAGAGCGATATATAATATGAATGCCATTTATACAAATAAAATGCACGCCCGAATATATCCTACGAAAATTTATAACGGCTGAATATATTTCGCCTAATGTGTGTCGATTAGAACGTAGGTAGCGTCCGATTTATTTCGGACACCCTGGAACGGGGGTTCGATGCCCCCGTTTCAGAATTTATACGGACCAATCTTTATTGGTTGAATTTTTGAAATAAAAATACAAAAATTGATTAGAACGTAGGTAGCGTCCACTTTATCGTGGACATTTCGGCCGCGTGGACTCGATGTCCCGCGGTCGAAGACATATACGGATCAATGTTTTTATATTCTGGATATTAAATACCACCTGCCATACAACGCCGAAACCTCATCCCATAAATGGGAATCGGCCTCGGTATGTCCGAAATAAATCGGACTCTACAACCGCAGGGCGATCTACAATCTGAATACCATTGTTACAAACATTGTTACACAACAAACCGTCTGCCATAAAACGCCGAAACCTCATACGGGATGAACCCGTAATCGGCCTCGGTATGTCCGAAATAAATCGGACTCTACAACCGCAGGGCGATCTACAATCTGAATACCATTGTTACAAACATTGTTACACAACAAACCGTCTGCCATACAACGCCGAAACCTCACACGGGATGAACCCGTAATCGGCTCCGGTATGTCCGAAATAAATCGGACTCTACAACCGCAGAGCGATACATAATATGAATGCCATTGTCACATACATTCTACATATACAATACCATATTTGATTTCTTTCCTATATATATGCCGTGGAATATCGAATGGTGCGTAATTGGTTTAGCCGTGTGCATATATAATATTCCCTTAACCCCCCTGTAATTGCTTTGTAATATATGTATGCTATTATATATCCAAGATCAATCTACGGATTTAAACCCTGTGTTTATGTTTCCTAATGTTACGCTAATATTACGTTTACATTACATTGGCTCAAAACACTTGATTTTTAATTCTGATGATTGATATAATAAATGCAAGGATACGATATTCGTATACCAAAATTATTAGGAGGTCTAAAGACTATGAGAAAAACATTATCAATAGTACTTTCACTATTAATGGTTTTGTCAATCTTTTCACCAGTTTTCGCTGAAGAAGACGTTAAAGACGTTACAGCTGAAAACATTGAAAAGAATGAAGAATTCATTGAATTCTTAAAAGAACAAAACATCATTGAAGGTGATAAGTCAGGAAATTTAATGCTCGACCAAGACATTGACCGCGCATCATTCGCAGCAATTCTTGTTAGAGCAGACGGAAAGGAAGCAGTAGCAGAATCTGTTAAAACACTTCCAAGCAAATTTGCTGACATGACCGCTGCTCACTGGGCAAACGGTTATGCAACAGTTGCACACGACAACCTATGGATGAAGGGTAACACAGCTAATGAATTCATGCCAGGAAAATCAATTTCCTACGCTGAAATTGCTACAACCCTTGTTAGATTCCTAGGCGAAGAAAAAGATGGTATGGTATACCCAACATCTTACATTGCAAAGGCAACTGAACTTGGCCTATTCAAAGGCGTAGAAGAAATCGCTGGCGAATACACAAAGAACGCTGTACGTAAAAACGTATTCATGATGCTTTACAACGCTCTATCAAGAGACGACTTTGGTAAATACAATGTTTACAAAATGATCGTTCTTGAAAACAACAGAGTTGCTCAACTTGGCAAAGACCAAATCAAAGCTGAAGTTCTTTCAGTTGTTCAAATTGCTAACAACGTAAATGAAAGAGGAGCAGCTAAAGTTGGCGAACAAATGGTATTTGACATCAAAGACGTTAAAGTTGAAAATGGCCTAGCTGACACAGAAAACCTAATCGGTAAAGTTGCTAACTTCACAGTTGATCAAAACGGTAAACTAGTTAAAGTTGTTGTTGATAAAACAAACTATGAATACTACTGGGGTCGCTTCTCAGCATCAAAAGATGGTAAGACATTTAGCATCGCTAACAAGACATTCAACGTTCGTTTTGACGAAAGATACTACAGACAAGGCGATGGTCTCTACAATATCCAAAGATATGACAGAGATGACAGAGTTTACAGAACATATGTAACAAACGACAGAAGAGCTGAAAACTACAACTACATCGACTTTGCTGAAAGATTAAACCTAAAGAAAGGCGATGACAGAAAGTTAAACGCTAACTTTGCTAGAATCACAGTTAAAGACGGTATGGTTCTATTTGTAGATGCTTATAACTACACAGACATCGCTCCAGTTCAAAAAGTTGAAAGAGATGGAAACGATGTTTACTACTGGAACGACGCTAGAGACGCTGCAGTAGAAAGAATGACACCAGCTCCAAGAATTATTGGTTACACAGCAAAAGATGGTTTCAGATTAATTTCAAAATCTGACATCAAAGCTGATGACACAATTCACTGGATGGACGGCCTAACACTTGTTAGACAAGACGCAAAACTTGATACAAACCTAGTTAAGACATACATTGACAAATACGGTGAATTTGCAGTTCTTAAAGTTGCAGAAGATGCATCAGATGCATTCTATCTAAATTCAAAGAAATTCTCTGATATTCCATTCCAATCAGTATACGCATACGATGATAACCACTTCAGAAGATTAGATTCACGTGCACAAATCGATGACATGGTTGGAGCAGACGTTAAAGTATTACTAGACGTGTTTGGAGATATCCAATTAATCACATCACACGAAAAATTCACAGATAGACTAGCTCTAGTTGACAAAGTTATCTCAGCTAAAGGTATGGAATTCTATCTACCAAACGCACCAGAAGAAGTTAAATTCAGATTAACAGATGGTTGGGATTCAAACTACTATCGTTATGGTTGGAATGCAACTCAAACATGGAGATTTGATAGATTCAACAGACTTGATCTAGTTTACACTGCAGCTGACAAAGACGGAAACGCTAAGACAGTTGCTATGATCGATAAATTCGCTTATGGTTATGATAAAGACACTGAAGATTATAACTTTGATGGTCATAAATGGGCTTATGCAGCATTTATCGATGCAAGAAGAGACTTCGTAAGAGTTGGAAGCAAAGACTACAGATACACAGATGAAACAGATGTATTCGTAATCAATATTGACCCAAGAACAGGTAAGAGAGACTATGTAATTTCAAAGGTTACACTAGCTGATGTTAAGAAATACAACGCTGGCAACACTGACCTAATGGCAGCTGTTCTTACAGAAAAAGAATACGCAGATTTCTTAGATAAGATTGACGTTGCAACATGGGGCAGATACAATGATGCTAGAGATGACTTTGCTAAGGCAATTATCTTCACAAACTACAAAGGACCTCAAGCTGACCTAGAAAAACCAGAAATTGGTAGAATTGCAAGAATTGATAACTACTCAAATGTTGTTGAAATCGAAGTATCACGTGGTATGTTCGAAGAATTCAAGATTGCATCAGGTAGCGCAGTTAACATGAGAAATCGTGGATTAATTGGTGAATATGTAGAATTCAGAAGAGTTAAAGATTCTGATCCAAAGGCTGCAAGATTTGATGCTATCATCACAGCTACAGCTGAAGGAAAAGTTGAAGACAGAAGAGCATACTCAATCAAACTTGAAGGACACTCAGCATTCAAGACAGATATGAACACTAAAGAATTTGGTGACTCAAGACTTGACTACGCATGGGTATATGTAAGAGGCGGATACGCTGACCTTATCGTATACACAAAACCAGGCGCAGCTCCAGCACTTAAACTAGTACCAAGTGATTATGTTGACTACAATCTATTCAAGGCAGCTCTTGCTGCAGCACAAACTGCAAAGCCAACAGATGCTGATTATGCAACTAAGGTTAAGGCTGCATTAGACGCATACGAAGATTTAACAGAAGCTGCTAAGAAACTCTTAGTTACAGAAGATGAAAAGAAAGCTCTTGATGCACTTGAAGATACAGTACCTGAAGTTAAATTCCAAGCTGATTATGACAAAGCATTTAAAGCATTAAAAGCATTTAATGATAGAATGGATAATAAGACAGGTAATGATAAACACAAGATCACAACAGCTGAAGAATATGAAGAAGCTAAAAACCTACTAAAAACTTATGATGCATACGCAGCAATACCTAATATTGTAAAAGGTGCTAATGACACAAATTACAGAAACTGGGTAAACGGTAAAATTGTTGCTTATGAAAATAGCATTGAAGCTGATAAGACAACAGCAGCTCAAAAGAGAGTAGATGCTTACAGAGATTCAGAAGCTAGAAGAATTGAAAACGAATTCGCACGTGTAATGAATAACTACACAGACGAAGTTAACGCTAAGCCAAATGTAAAAGCTAAGATTGACGATGTTAATAACGCTATTACAACTCTAAAAGGCAAAGCTTTCACAGTAGCAAATGCTTCAGAAGAAGCAGCTAAGAAAGCAAACATTGATGCTGATGTTGCAAACATTAGAGCATTAATCGCTGTATACGAAGCTGAAGCTGTTAAATAATTAAGACTTAGTTCTTACTATACAAAAAAGACCCTTCGGGGTCTTTTTTGATACATAAAATACTTCACTCCCTATAGATCATTCCCTGACTTTCCGTAAACTTGACAAAACAAACACTTATGTTATAATATGATAAAGAAATAAAACAGGAGGACATATATGAATAATAATAAAAAATCAGAAAAATTGTCTGAGGAAAACAAATCTAGATCTCTGTTTTCTTTTATTTTTGGAAATCAAGAAAAAAACAGAGAGCGGATAATAAATAAAAATTTTTTTGAGAATAAATACATAAATATACAGTATATAGTTAGTTTATGTATAGCAGTCTTATCATCAATCATATTAGGTTGTTTTTTTAATGAGAAGATTAAGACAGAGTGCGGTATGAGCTTTTTGCTGTTCTTGCTTTTTGGATCAGTTTTAGTTATTATTGTGGTGTTTTTCTTATCAAAATTGAAAGAAATATTTAATAGTGTATGTAAATTTATTTTTTATGGAGCAAGCGTTTTCTTTGTTGTTAATCTTTGCTTTTTTGCTTTGCTTCTTGTTATAACAAAAAATGTTATAATATCATATTATCTTATGATATTTTTAATGGTTGTATTATGGTCATATATAAGTACACTAGATAATTTGGAAGTTGCTAAAATGGGCAATGGTATAATTTCAGCTTTTGTAACTTTGGGACTTGAATTTACTGGTAATTTGAGAGGAACGCTTGTATTTAATGATCCCGATATTATGAACGCTATTGTTATAAGTAAAAACGTATGGAAAATTCTCCTTTTTCCATTTGTTGCAGCAACATTAATCGGCTTAATTTCTTGTGAGTATAAAGAGTATTGGATTAAAAGAAACGGTAAGTCTAAAGAAATTTATACTAGATATGAGTGAAGCAGAAAAGTATAAGTAGACCCTTCGGGGTTTTTTTACATGTATGTTCTCATAGGGTATGGGATTGTGCAAATTCTATTGTAATAATTATTTTTGGATGCTAGACTCGATTTAAATGGTATAGATCTCTTCTATACTAAATTTAATGAAAGGAGGTATATTACCATAGATAAATTTTACATTTATTTAGGAAAAACAATCGAAATTATTGCACCTGTTATCGTTAAGTTTATACTAGAAAAAATCTTTGATAACAGAAAAAACAATAAAAGTTCAGAGATAAAAAATCAAGCGTATGTTAATCCTTGGTTTATCATTGATTATGATAAATCGGACGTTATAGTAAAAAAGAATTTTGTATGCAAAATTCTTGTCATGAATATTGCATTAAAAAACAATGAACTTAATCCAGGGACAAATATTAAAAGTATAAGTTTCGGTTATAATTTCCAAGAGGATTATTATACAATTGAAATAAGAATTAAAAAGCAAGTAGACTGTGGAATTTACTTGTAAATTAAAAGAGGGCTTAAGAGCCCTCTTTTCATTATGTCTTATTCCATATTCTTATACGTTTTCTTACCCCCACCTTTGTACATGTATTCGTCATTCACCACATCCCTCATGGACAAATTTTCCCGTGTAGACATCTTTTGCAACTTCCTCATTCCTGTTTCCTTCAAATAATACACCTTCCTTTTACTGATGCCCATTATTTTGGATACTTCGCTTGCTCGCATATCCATTAAAAATGTTAGTTCAATTACGGTTCTTTCGTCTGGGTCTAATATTGAGAGGAGTCTGGCGACCAACATTTTGTTTTCGTGATCGGCGATTGCCATGACCGATGGTTGGTCTTTTGCTCTGATTTCATCTATGTCGTCTGTCTCACGTCTGATTAGGCGTTTGTATTTGTTTATATAAAAGAGTTTTAGCCTGGTCTTTAAATATCCTCCAACCGTCCCCTTGGCAGGGTCGTATTCTTTCATTGCCTCAATCACCTCGACAACCCCGTCTTGGTATAGGTCGTCAAAAAATCCCGGCAAATTGCAATACCTGGATATCGACGCCAAGATCAGCGGCCTATAATCCCCAATAATTTTTTCAATTTTTTTCATATTTTCACCTGTCCTTTTGTTATTTTTATATCTATCCTTGTGATTTCTCTCGCTCAAGGTGTCGGCGGTACCGTCCACTTTATTGTGGACATCTCGATTGCCCAGGCTCGATGCCGGGCAATCGAGGTTTAAATTACATTCGCCATTTATATTTTCGAATTTATTTTCACATTCCCCCGTGCGATCGTTTGCAATTTTATTTTCGATTTGATTTTCCATTTGATATTCATTTTGATTTTTAATTTTCATTTTGTTTTTCCTTCTTTTAGTTATTTTTATATCTATCCTTTTGATTTCTCTCGCCTAAGATATCGGCGGTACCGTCCACTTGCAGCCCTGCCCAAGAGAGCGAGTGCAAACGACGCTCGATTGGTGTATGCAGTGACTCACGCAACCTGTTGTCCAAGAAGGAAAAATTCCTGTAGGGGCGACTTTATGTGGCCCAAATTTTTCCTGATTGGTTACAACAGTCTGAGGAGAATTGTGGACATCTCGATTGCCCAGGTTCGATGCCGGGCAATCGAGGTTTATATTACGTTCATCGTTCCCATTGTTCTCGTCGTATATATTTTTAATATTTTTATTTCTATCTTGTTTTATCTTGTTCATTCTTTTCACCTCGTTTGCATTATTTTTGCCTGACTCCGTTTGCGATTTCCGGCCTCATATAACGAAGTCAAACTACATATATTATAACACAAAATTCTCATATGTAAATAGAATTTCTATTATTACAACAACGCCCAGAGCATGATTTATATTCATATAGCGCGGTACCATCCACTTGCAGCCCTGCCCAAGAGAGCGAGTGCAAACGACGCTCGATTGGTATGCAGTGACTCACGCAACCTATTTCTCAAGAAAACGAGCCAAAGGCGATGTTTGATTGATTGAAATAGTCTGAGGAAAATTGTGGACACCTTGCCCACGGAGATTCGATATCCCGTGGGCGAGAAAAGCCCTTCTCCAACGGATATTTATCAGCACGTATGTAGGGGCCATCTTTATGTGGCTCGAAAAGTCCCGCACTAAAAGCCCAAAATGTTGGTCAATATGACGATCAACAATTAAGAAAAATTGAATAATTCTCCCGAATATGATACAATATTCGGGAGAAAGGTGGTGTTAAATATGTCGTATTTAGATCAAATAATAAATAGGATTGAGAATTTTGAAAATGGTAAGGTCTTCATTAACATTGATTTTTTAGATATAGCGGGAAATGAAACTGTCCGTAGAACATTAAATCAATTAGTTAGTGAAAATAAAATTAAGCGTGTCATTGATGGGTTTTATTACAATCCAAGTTATAGTGAATTAATTGAAGAGTACGAAGCGGTATCAATTCACGAGTTAGCACTTGCCATAGCAAGAAAATACAATTGGAATATTGCACCATATAATAGTACAGCCTTAAATTTATTAGGACTTTCAACACAAGTTCCAACTCACTATAAATATATATCTAGTGGAAGATATAAGGAATATAAAATTGGAGATAGCATTTTAGAATTTAAAAAAGTAAATCCAGGAGAAATTGCCAATATGTCCTTAAAGACTGCAACAGTTATTCAAGCAATTAAGTCTTTAGGCAAAGATAATATTTCTGATGAAGTAGTGAAAAAGATAAGAGAGAATTTAACAGAAGAAGAGAAGAAGGATTTGATGATTGAAGCAAAATCTGTTCCATCATGGATTTATGAGTTTATAAGAGAAATTTGTGAGGGTTAAGATGAATAAGTTTTATATAGAAAACAAAGAAGACTTAAGAATTTTAATAGTCAATACTGCCAGAAAGAGAAATATATCTGAAGCAGTTATTGAAAAAGATTATTGGGTTTCATTTATATTAGACTATCTATTTAATGAAAATAAATGGAAAGATTATCTTACTTTCAAGGGTGGCACATCTCTTTCCAAATGTTTTGGACTTATAGAAAGATTTTCTGAAGATATAGATTTGATATTAGACTGGCGTTTATTAGGATATGATGAGTTCGAGCCTTGGTTAGATAGGTCAAATACTAAACAAGATAAGTTTAATAAAGATGTTAATGAAAAGACTGTGAAATTTTTAAGAGAAGAGTTTCTACCAGTTTTGAAAAAGGATCTTAAAAATTTTGAGTTTTCTATTGATACGCTTGACCATCAAACTATTTTATGTAAGTATCCAAGAATATTTAATTCTAACTATTTAATACAAAGTATTAGACTTGAAATAGGTAGCCTTGCAGCATGGTCTCCAGCAATTGATGTTGAAATTTCGCCCATAATTGGAGAGGCTTACCCAAATGTATTTAAAGAAAAAACTAATATAAGAACAGTATCAGCGGAGAGAACTTTTTGGGAAAAAGCGACAATCCTACACCACGAAGCTAATAGACCTATAGATTCCCCTATGCCGCATAGGTATGCAAGACACTTTTATGACCTATATAAGATAGCAAATTCAGATTTTAAAGATAAGGCTTTAAAAGATAGAGATTTATTAAAAAGAGTAATTGAATTTAAAATGAAATTCTACCCTAGAAAGTGGGCGAGGTACGAAGAAGCTTTAAGTGGCAAATTGAAATTGCTTCCAAGACAAGAACGCTTTAAAGAAATTGAAAAAGACTATAAGGCTATGGCAGAAATGATTTATGGAGACTATCCAAGCCTTGAGGAGATTATTAGAGTTCTTCAAGATTTGGAGAAAGAAATTAATAAGTGAAAATTCTCCCGAATATAATACAATATTTGTGACAAAAACACAGAGAGAAAAATTTTAAACTGGTCGAATTCGACCAGTTTTTATTTTTTTATTGTGGATGGGTTTTTACAAAAAATTTTTCCATTTTCTCCGTAATTTTGCCTTGCTCAGGATATCTATATATGCAAGGGGTTAAAAAGGCCTTGCAAAAATATAATTCTAAGGAGGAGAAAGAATGAAAGTTGTATTAAAACTTAAAAAGGAAAGGGAAGGCAAGGAATACTTGTCTTCCAAGACAATCAACAATGTGGCAGATACAGCTTCTAGGGAAGATATCCTAAAGATGGCTGATGGTTTTCACGGTCTTATTGGCCTGGATATGCCAGAAGTCCACAAGGTTGTAACCGAAATCTACAAGGTCGGTGCTTAATATGATTATTATCTTGGCCACCGGCAAGGGTGGACTCAAAGAAATTAAGTTAGATGTAGACGACCTGTCTCCGGCCCTCCAGGCTATAGCAGAAGCCGCCATTGGCGATGGAACCTTGAACTTGGAGCCGGTCGCAGGCCAGGTCTTTAAGATAAATTTGCGGGATATAGTTAAGTATATCCTGTCCATGATAAAATAATATAAGGAGGTAAAGATGAAGAAAAGATTGCAATTGAAATTTGAAAACGCTAATAAACAAAGCTTTTCAATCTCACTATCAGAATTCAAAGAAGGGCTAACAGGAGAGGCAATTAAGCAAGAAACTGCCAAAATCCTCGGATCAAATACTCTAATGTATAAGGATAGCCAAGCCCAAAGCCTATTAGAGGCAAATGTAATCACAATCGAAACCCAAAAACTCGTGTAAGAGAAGTAAATATAAAAATGCGTACATGTTAAAGTGTACGCATTTTTTGTGTGCAAGGCCGAAAACTCACCCAAGAGATCATAAAATATTTAGCTAAAATCTATTTCTACATATTATTTGCCTGAGTTCATCTATTCGATTACTATCCATTTACCTGATTTGGTAGAGCCTTCTCTTTTAATAAATCCATTTGTTTTGAGTTTTCTTATATGATATCGTACTCCATCTGCTGTTATTTCTTCAATCTCGTTTGCTATTTGCTCCGCAGTAATTCTCGGATTGCTTTTCATAAGAAATATTATTTGTTCTTTTATACTGCTTTTTTCTTTGGTAGTTTCTTTGGTAGTTTCTTTGGTAGTACTACCATTAAACTCTTTTAAAAATTCTGGATTTATGCCCATAACAGCATTAGTGTAGTTATCTTCTTCATTATCTGGATAGAATTTAAGCTCTGGAGAGCCATTTTTTAATAGTGCGTCTTTTGCACGTCTTATACCAGAACCGTAAGACTCTATTAGATTTAATGAAAAGAACATATCTTTGAGCTCTGCATTAAGATACTGTCTTCGATCAAAACTTCTATCTCGGTTAAGAGATTCTATAGTTACAGGTGGGAGTGGTCTGTTATGATTTACAAAAGAAATTCTATCATTATAAATATAAATTCCTACATACTCGGGTGTATCATATTCTTTATGCAAAATAGCATTTGTAGCAAGCTCTTCAAATGCTGTAAGGGGATAGTTATAGATTATCTTATGCTCAATTTTGTCAGATTCTCTTATGGTATAAGAAGCCATAATATTATCTATAAAATACTTACTGACTTGTTTTGCCTGTATCCAAACTGGTCCATCAAATTTTTTTGATTCCATTTTGTCTGTGCCATTAATTTCTCTTATGATTTCAACATGGGCGTTTGGAATGAATTTATTCGGTGTTTCTGAGAACATCAATACAGCAAAGTTTTTGGCTCTATAGCCTCCATACTCGCTATCACTAATAAGGCCCATACTCTTTGCCATATCAAGCTTTGACATTTCTCTAATATCTTTTTTAGCTTTTGTCTGGAGTAGATACTCTTTCATATACTCATAACTAAGATCATCTATTGTAGCTGTATCATTCAAATTAGAGCTAAAAGAAAAGTTGGCAAATTTTTTCAAAAGCTCAAACTCTTCGACTGGATTTGGAAGTCTTGAATCTCTGCCTATTCTAATATATCTTCCTACTTTTAAACCAATATCTTTATCTTTCTCAGCTTTATCACTTGTTTGAAAGGGCCCACCACTACCGTTTTCTACTGCAACGACAATATAGTACTTATTATCAATTTGATCTGTAATAATGTGATAGTTGATTTTAGGGTGGATATTTGAAAGAAGAGATTTCAATTCATTTTCAATTCCTTCAATTTTAGACTCTTTTATTCCATATATAGGTCTTACTGGTATTGCTTTTTCTCCAGTCTCTTTATTATCTACTTCTTCAATACCTATAAATAATAGGCCTATCTCATTGTTCATATAGTTATTAGCAAATGCACAAGCAGTTTTTAGAATTTTATCTTTAAAATTTATCGATTTTTTATATTCGATGAAACTGTTTTCTATGCTCTGATTTTCGAGAATGCTATGAGCCATTCTCTTTATATCTAAAATTTTCATAATATCTCCTTTTTATATCTGTCTGTAAGAGTTTTATGTTTGTTTTATCTGCTAGTTTCAATACTGGGTGTAATTTTATAAGTCAATATTTTGAATGCGACTTTCTTTTTTTAGCATTTTAAGTTTTAGACTTAAGACTTTGTCAGATTCCATCATTCTGTCTAGGTTGTGGTAGAAGGTGGATCTGGCTAGTCTTATTATTCCAGGGATTGCTAATTTTGATTCATATGCTCGCAGTAATGTTGACAAGAATTTAAGCAGGGAGTACTAGAATAATTGATTTTCTGTTGTTCATCGTTTGTGTTCGAGTCTATATTATCATCTGGGTTTTCATTATTAGTTTTTACATTGTTTTTTATAGGCCTTTTATATTTTTCTTTTATATACTTTGCGGTATTGTCAGGATCACCAAAGATGGATGCTCCGTTTATTTTCATGTTTTCTAACTGTTTTAATACTTGTTGGGGATTAAGAATTTCTATTGTTAAATTAGGCTCTATTGGTTGAGCTATAAACATAGGCTTATTTTCAATAGTTTCACAAGAATTAGGGTATATTACATTCTGTAATATAAAGACTCCAGATTGTAATTTCATTCTATCGAAATTAACACTTGTCTTATAAAGCATGAGGGGAAATTCGGGGAAAGTTTCTGTTGCGTTATCTCTGGCCTTTCTTAGGCAAAAAGCAAATGTTGATAAGAATATTAATTTATATACATGATGTGCTAGAATTTTTTCAAAATCATACTCTTTTGTTTCTAAATTCATGAATCCTTCTGATGGAAAGAGCTTTATGGTAATTTCATCTATTATTTCTTTCCAGATTTTTATATTATTAATATTATTATAATTTCTATTTTTATTTCTATTTCTATTTTTATTTTTATTTTTATTTCTATTTCTATTTCTGTTTCTATTTCTATTTCTATTTCTATTTCTATTTCTATTTCTGTTTCTATTTCTATTTCTATTTCTATCCTTATTATAAGTATTATATTCGTTACTGGTAATGGAGAAAAGAATATCGGACTTAAGTGATAGGCCTACTTCAATATAATCGCTTTTATTTACGTTCTTTAAAAAATTATCAATGCCATTAATTAATGGATTATCTTTTTCTTCGTCAAAATATAATCTAGCGAGTTTAAGGTTATTAACAAGTATTTTTGAATATTCTTTAGCGTGAAAAGAATCATATGATCTAACTATATAGTCAAGAATTATTAAGCTATCTTTTTTATTGCTCTCTGGATTCAACTCATCTAGAAAATCGTCATATAAAGATCTAATTTCGATATTTGTATAGTTATTATCGATGGGCCAAAATCTATTTTTATTAAAGACATGAACACAAGGATTATGGTCTGTTTTGTAGTTTTCGCAAGCAAAGTACAAGGCGGTCAAGGGTGTTTCTGTAATGTCAATAAGATTTGTGGGCAAGCCATGATGTTGAGCAAATGCTAGGAAGTTTTTCTCTTTAATGTTATTTACTTGATGACCTACTTCAAAATAAAATTCTTTTATCATATTATCTAGGTCGTGCCAACTAGCTCTATAATATTTCTCTCTATAGCATGAAGCGACAATAGGACGATTCATAGATTCGCCTCTAAAAAAAGCATTTTGTGCTACGGGATTATTATCTATCAGCTCTAAAAACTCATTAAGATTATTAACTTTTTTATTATCTTGCATCTTCTTCCCTCCTGCATTTCTTATTATAATTCAATTATACAATAAAGTATTATTAAAATCAAAGTAAAATCAGCATTATTATAAGGCTATAAAAGTTTGTTCTACTATTCTTGAATAAAGGATATTTATTCTACATACAAATTTGTGAGCAAAAATTCAAAATGAGAGAAAAAAATCCTTTTATATATAAATTTCGCTGGAAAATTTGATGAGATTTGAAGTGGATGAATTTTTTGGCGACGCAGGTGTGCTAAGTGCACATCGAGGAGACAAATAAATTCAAGCCGCTTCAAAGGTCGCAAATTTAACGCGAAATTAACCACAAATTACTTGGCACATTGAATTTTTGCCGCATTTAATGTAAAATATACCTATTAATAATAGATAAGGAGAATTTTTATGAAAATTTTAGATGACAAGGGGAGGCTATTTGGCCTGATCAATATAGTCGACCTATTTATACTTGTAATTGTGGTTTTGGCCATTGTTTTTGGGGCCAAGAGGTATTTTACAAAGCCTGACGAATCCAAGATGATGAAGCCAGCCAAGCTGACTTTTGAAATCAATGACGTAAGACAGGTGACTGTTGACACGATCAAGGTTGGCCACCAGCTTTATTGGGCTGATCGCAATACTCCGCTGGGAGAAATCGTTGAGGTAAACCACATTCCTTTTGAAAGACCAATTGAACAAAATGGTCAGTGGGTTAACATGCCTGTGCCTGGCAAATATGCGGTGACTTTTGTAATCGACGCCATGGTCAAGGACGACGGCAACGCTTTTTGGCTGGGTGGCGAGCAAATTCGCGTCGGCATCAAGTATATGGTAAAGACCAAGTATATGAATATGGAAGCCCATATTGTGGGTTTTGATATTGATGAGTAATTCAAAGTTTGTAAACGGACTTGTAATAATAGGTAAATATATTGGCAGGGTTTTTGTATCCTCAAATCTCTACAAGATTTTTACTCGTAAGCACGGGAAGACAAATTCCAAAATCGTGCGGACTTTGGTTGACGAGGACTTGTCCAAGGATTCCAAGGCTTACGGCTTTATAGAGAAGACCTTTGAAGAGCCAAGAGTTTTTGAAGCAAAGGCTTCGGTTTTCTTGAGGGCTGGGGAAAAATTATCCACGTCAATAATTGCAGGTTTGGCAGCTTTTGTCATGATGACAATCGCCTTTGCTTTGGGGGTTATCGGTAAAAAACTTTTGATGGTCGGCGGAGTATTATTAATCGTGGCTTTGTTTATTGGTTGGATTATTTCCACCAAGGCCTACGAGGGCAGCCAGGTCGTCAGGTTTTTTAAATACGCCTATAGGTTAGAGGAGGATGGCCATGGAAAATAAAGCTGTTGTGAAGAGAACCATAGACAAGGACCAAGTTATCTACGCCCTTGTATTTGCGATATTGACTCTTGCCTTAGGGATTTTTATGGGCGGCAAATTTGCTTTGCTCGCAATGGCCGGTGCCATGGTACTGCCCATAGTTTACAAGTACCAGTTTTTATCTCTCAATTTATTTATAATGGCCTACGCCTTTTTGCCGGACATAGTGATTTTGGCGGCGGAAATTTTATTCTTTGCGGTAATGGTCATTGATTTAAAATTTAACAAGAAGGTTATCAAGGCAAATACGCTTTTGATTCCCATGTTTTTGGCCGGTGTTTTTATGATTATAAATTCCTTTACCAGCTTAAATATCTTGGGCTCTATGAGGGATTTGGCCTTTAACTTTGGCGGCATATTTTTGGCCCTTATGGTCTACAAGGAAGTTAACACAAAGGAAAGGCTCAATAATATTTTGACTTCAATCGCAATTGGCGCAGCCCTGGTCGGAGTTTTTGGCCTTTATCAATTCGTATTTTTGGGCACGGTCCAAAGGGAGTGGATAGACGCTAGTCTCAAGGGCGTCATCACCAGACGGGCCTACTCGGTCTTTATGAATCCAAATATCTTTGCTGAGTATTTGGTCCTGGTAACGCCACTTGTAGTCAGCCAATTTTGGGCCCACAGGGACGGCTTTAAAAAATTCATCTATCTGATGATATCTGGCCTCTTACTTTTAAATATGATGCTTACTTTCTCACGCGGAGGCATGGTTTCAATCGCGGTAGCGGCCATGGTGTTTTTGTTCTTTGCCATGAGACCTCTCTTTGTATTTTTGATCCCAATAGGAATTTTTTCTATAAATTTCCTGCCGGAGAAAATTCAAAATCGTATTTACAGCATCTTTAACTTTGCCGATTCATCCACCAGCTACCGTTTTAAGATGTGGGGAATTACAAAAGATTTAATTAGAGACCACTCAATGGTCGGGGTTGGCTTTGGCCACAAGGCCTTTAAACAGGAGTTTGAATTATTGATTCGGTCCATGCCAATCTTCCACGCCCACAACACTTATTTGGAAATTATGGCTGAGGGCGGAGCGCTGGGAATTATTTCTTTCCTATATATAGTGATTGGATCAATGGTAAATTTATTTAAGAGTGGAATGAAGTCTACAGACAAATATATAAGGACGGTTTCCATTGGGCTTTTGGCAAGCATCATAGGAATTTTGACAAATGGAATGACCGAGCACATCGTATATATAAATAGGATAATTGTTATGCTTTGGATGGTCTTTGGTCTGACGGGCGCCCTTAGAAATATATACGAAGACGAAAAAGAAAAAATAAATGCAAATTAATTTTTAAAGATAATTTTTATCCAGGGTTTGATGCCCTGGATTTTTTGTAATATTTTTTCTGTTGCCTTATTGTAACTATTACAAATCAAAAGACTTTCGAATACCGTATGACTTGATTTTATCGAGCTAGAGGGACTTATGTAATTTAAAACACATTTTGGATTCGCTTTAATCAAGTATTACTATTAAGTTTACCCTTGACATAAACTTGTAACTTAGTTATAATATTCGTGTTGGGAATTTCCCAAACAAAAGGAGGAGACATATGAATAAAAAGTTATTGGCTTTAATTCTTGCAGCTTTAATGGCTATTACAATGCTAACAGCATGTGGCAAGAAAGATGAGCCAGCAAAGAAAGACGAACCTGCAGTTACAGATAACTCAGACAAGTCAGAAGACAAGAAAGACGAAGAATCAAAAGATGATTCAGCTAGCGAAAATGATGGAATGATCAACGGCGAAAAAATCGACGAAGACCAATACATCAACACATTTATGGATCTATGGCCAAACACATACGACCCATCAAAAGGTAACGATACTTATGGTAACAATGTTCTTGTTAACGTCTTAGAACCACTTATCAGATATAACGAAGACCACTATGAACCAGCTGGTGCTGAAAGCTGGGATATCTCAGATGACGGTCTAACTTATACTTTCCACATCAGAAAAGGAAACAAGTGGGATGACGGTAAAGAAGTTACAGCTGAAGACTATGCTTACGGTATCAGACGTTCAGCTATGCAAGACACTGCATCACCATATGCAAGTTTCACTTACCCACTAGTTAACGGTCAAAAAGTTAACTCAGGCGAAGCTGATATTGAAGAACTTGGCGTTGAAACACCAGATGAATACACCCTAGTTCTTACACTTGGCAACCCAGTTCCATTCTTCTTGGACATGCTTCTAAACAGAGTTTACTTCCCACAAAGAGAAGACTATGTTGAACAATACGGCGACCAATACTCAACAGACCTAGGCAACATCCCAATGTGTGGACCATTCCTAATCGAAGATATGACATTAAATAATGAAATCAACTATGTTAAGAATCCAAACTTCTGGAATGCTGCAAACGTTATGCCAGACAGAGTTCACGTTGCTATCTTAAACGACCAAAACACAATCAACAACGCTCTAATGACAGGCGAAATTGACTACTCAGGTGTTGGTGATCCAAAGGTTCGTGAAGAACTTGAACAATCAGGTGAATACAACATTCTTAAGAGACAAAACCCATGGACAGGTTACTTCATGATGAACTACGGTCCAGATTCACACGTAGCTAACAACAAGATCACAAGAGCTATCGCAGCTGTTCTTGACAGACAAGAAGTTATCGACAACGCTTGGAACGGTACACCAGTTCCTGCATACGCATTCGTATCACCAGTTATGAGATGCCAAGGCGTAGAATTCAACAAAGAAGGCGAAGGCCCAGCTAAGAGATTGATGGAAGACATCAAAGATCCAAAGGCTCTATTCGAAGAAGGAGTTAAGGAACTTGGCGGAGATCCAAACGGATACGTTGTAAGACTACTTGGTTCAGACAACTCAGACTCAGGACGTATTGCTATCGAAGCTTTCCAACAACAAATTGAAAAGGCTCTAGGATGCAAAGTTGACGCTCAAAACCTTGACTGGAACGCATTTACAAACGTAGTTGAATCAGGCGACTTTGATATCGCTTGGGCAGGTTGGGGTGCAGACTACAACGACCCAATCAACCTACTCGAAACAGTTTACTCAAAAGCTCCAGCTTACAACATTGGTTGGGTTAACGAAAAATTTGACTTACTTCTAGAAGAAGCTAGAGTTGAAGTAGATGCTGAAAAGAGAGCAGAACTATTAAGAGAAGCTGAAAATATTATGATTTATGACGACGCAGTTATTATTCCTATTAACCACGGCGTTGCAAATATCTTCAGAAAGAAATACCTACGCGGTGCAGCAGACAACTGGTTCACAACAATGGGCCTACAAACTCTATACACTGTAGGTAGATAAAATCAACTAATTAATTGGTAGGACAGGGCGAGCTTTTTATAAAGCTAGCCCTTTTACCTACATAGGAAGGAGAAAAGATGACAAGATACGTATTAAGGCGTATTGCCTTTATGATTGTTACACTACTTGTAATCTCGGCTGGTACATTCTGGATGATGCACTCTGTACCAGGTAATCCATTAACCAACATGGCAAAGAAAAACTTGCCACCTCAAGTTATGGAAAACTTTATGAAAAAGTATAAGCTCGACAGACCTATCTCTGAGCAATATGTAATCTTTTTGAAAAATGCTGTCCAAGGGGACTTTGGTGAATCCATTATCTACCCTGGCCAAAAGATTTCAAAGACTATTGCAAAGACAGCGCCAGTAAGTGCTAAGCTTGGTTTTATTGCTCTGATTATCGGCTTTACTATAGGTGTTACACTAGGTTTTGTGGCTGCTTTAAACAGGGGTAAGTGGCCAGATTATGTAGTTATTGCTATTTCAATCTTGGGTGTTACAATTCCATCATTTGTTATGGCTGCCCTCTTACAATATTTCTTGGGCAACAAACTCAGATGGTTCCCTATCACATACAAGGCGAAAAACTGGAAGTCAATGGTTATGCCTATCATTGCTCTATCATTTGGTACTATTGCTACTTATGCAAGGTACATGAGAAGCTCTGTTCTAGAAGTTGTTAACTCAGACTATGTTTTAACTGCTAGGGCAAAAGGCGTAAGCAAAATGGGAGTTTTATTTAAACATATTTTAAAAAATGCGATGATTCCAGCTATTACTATACTGGGACCACAAATTATGGGCGTTTTTGGAGGATCATTTATCATTGAAAAGATTTTTGGTATTCCAGGCCTAGGATTTTTCTTAGTTAAAAGTATTCCAGATCGCGACTACCCAATGATTATCGCAACTACAGTTTTATTTGCATTTTTATTTGTAGTCAGCCAATTGGTTGTTGATATTGTCTACGGTCTAGTTGACCCAAGAATCAAGATTCAAGATTAGGAGGAGCAAATGGAAAAAGACATTAAAATGAATGCTTCCAACATCACTCCAGATATGTTTAAACGCATACCTATGGATGATGACGAAGCTGAAAAAATTGCCCGTCCTATTATTACTTTTTGGGAGGACGTTTGGCGTCGTTTAAAGATGAATAAGGCAGCTATGTTCTCTCTTGTTCTAATTGTTTTATTAGTTTTTATGTGTATTTTTGGACCTATGATGAATAAGTTCGAATACGCTACCCAAGATGCTAGTGTTAGAAACCAAACACCAAATGGGACTTACTGGTTTGGTACTGACTCAGCAGGTAGAGATATTTTTACCCGTATTTGGATGGGTGGTAGGAAATCTCTAACCATCGGTTTGGTCTGTGCTTTTGTAGCCATGCTTGTAGGTGTTACCTACGGGGCTATCGCAGGTCTATCAGGTGGTTGGGTTGATACAATCCTCATGAGAATTGTTGAAATTATTTCATCCCTACCTTATCTATTGATAATAATATTGGTCCAACTTTGGCTGGATTCTCAGACCTTTGGGACCATGCTCTTGGCACTTTCTCTTACAAGCTGGACCGGTACTAGCCGGCTGGTTCGTGGTGAAGTTTTAAGGATTAAAAACGAAGAATTCGTACTTGCAGCAAGGACACTGGGTGTTCCTCAATCAAAGATCATTTTGAAGCACTTGGTACCAAATGCTATGAGTATTGTTATAGTTGGTGCAACTTTTGATATTCCTGGCTTTATTTTCTCAGAAGCCTTCTTATCATACATGGGTCTTGGACTTAAACCACCTGAAGTTTCATGGGGTATTATGTCCAGTGAAGCTCAACAACAACTCATGTTCCACCCTTACCAACTATTCTTCCCAACACTTATGATAGCTTTAACCATGTTATCATTTACTCTTTTGGGAGACGGTCTAAGAGACGCTCTTGACCCTAAACTGAGAAAGTAAGGAGAGAATTATGGCAGATAGATTAATAGATGTAAAAAATTTACAGGTATCCTTCCACACCTACGCTGGTGAAGTTAAGGCCGTTAGAGGTTTGGACTTCCACGTAAATAGGGGGGAAACCTTGGCTTTTGTAGGTGAATCTGGTTGCGGTAAGAGTGTTACCGCCAAGGCTCTTATGAGACTTTTGCCAGAAGAATCCTCAGAAATTAAAAAAAATTCAATCATCACCTTTGAAGGTGAAGATGTTATGTCTATGAAGGGCAAGAGACTTACTGATTTAAGGGGTGGAGACATTGCTATGATCTTCCAAGACCCTATGACATCTCTAAACCCAACCCTTACAATTGGCATGCAAGTTACAGAAGCTCTCAAAATCCACAGGGGATTAAAGGGTGACGATGCCAAGCGTGAGGCCATTAGACTATTAGAATTGGTTCAAATTCCTGAGGCAGCCAAGAGATTAAAATCATACCCACACGAATTATCAGGCGGGATGAGACAAAGAGTTATGATCGCCATGGCGCTATCATGCTCACCAAAACTTTTGATTGCTGACGAACCAACAACAGCTCTGGACGTTACTATCCAAGCTCAAATCTTGGACCTTATCCACGATTTGAAAGAACAAATGCACACAGCTGTTATCCTTGTAACTCACGACCTGGGAGTTGTAGCAAACTTTGCTGACAGGATCCAAGTTATGTATGCAGGCGACATCATTGAAGAAGGTACTACAGATGAAATCTTCTACAATGCTAGACACCCATACACCTGGGCCCTATTAAACTCAATTCCTAAGGTTCACGATACCAAGAATGACGACTTAAGAGCACTTGGCGGTACACCACCAGACTTATTATTGCCACTTCCTGGCTGCCCATTTGCACCAAGGTGCTCAAGGGCTATGGAAATTTGCAAGAAGATGGCTCCACCAGCAAGCGTGCACTCAGACACCCACCGTTCATGGTGCTGGCTAGAACACGAATACGCCGGAGAAATCGACTGGCAAGCTATGAGAGAAGGAGGATACTAATATGACAAAAGAAGTACTAGTACAAGTTGAACATCTCTCAAAACACTTTAAAGTTGGTAGGCACCAAATTTTAAAGGCAGTTGACGATATTTCATTTAATATTTACAAGGGCGAAACCTTTGGTGTTGTAGGTGAATCAGGTTGCGGTAAGACAACTGCAGGCCGTACAATCCTCGGCATGTATCCAGCAACCCACGGTAAGGTTTTATTTGATGGCAAGGACGTACACTCAATGAGTAAAAAAGAAGCCTTTGACTTCAAAAAGAAAGCCCAATATATATTCCAAGACCCTTACGCAAGCTTGGACCCAAGAATGACCATCGGCGATATTATCGCTGAAGGTATGGACACCCACTTTGACCTATCCAAAAAAGAACGCACAGATAGGATCAATGAACTTTTGGGCACAGTTGGTCTAAACAAAGAACACGGGGCACGTTTCCCACACGAATTATCAGGTGGACAAAGACAACGTGTAGGTATTGCAAGAAGCCTTGCAATTGAACCAAAGTTCATCGTTTGCGACGAACCAATCTCAGCTCTTGACGTAAGTATCCAAGCACAAGTTGTTAACTTGTTAAATAAATTACAAAAAGATATGGGCCTAACCTATATGTTTATATCCCATGACTTGTCAATGGTAAAACATATTTCAGATAGGATCTGTGTAATGTATTTGGGATCAGTAGTTGAACTTGCTAAGTCAAGCGAAATCTACGAAAACTCCCTCCACCCTTACACCCAAGCCCTAATCTCAGCAATACCTGTACCGGACCCAGAAGTTGGTAAAAAATCTAACAGGATCCACCTAGAAGGTGAAGTACCTTCACCAATCAACGTCCCACCAGGATGTAAGTTTGCAGGTCGTTGCTCCAAGTGCATGCCAATCTGTAAGGAAGTTGCTCCTCAATTGAGAGAAGTAAAACCAGAACACTTTGTGGCCTGCCACTTGTATAACGAATAAAAATTTTGAAGGCGCTAATTAGTGCCTTCTTTTTTTGTGGGTAAAATGGGATGAATGAATTTATCCTACGGATATTTTTAAGCACGTTGTAGGGTCCACTTTATGTGGACCGAAAAGTCCAGCCGCAAAAGTAAAAAAACTCACGCAACCTCTTGTTCAATCGTTGGATCGAATTTTTCTTTTAATAAAAAAGCAAAAGATAAAAATATAAAAAATATAATTATAATAAATATATTTACAAAAACCTTAAAAAAAATCAACTTTATGGTATAATATATAAGAGATGGATAATTGACTATAAATTTTATAATTTATAGGAGAAAATAAAACAAAAGGAGAAGAGGATGAGAGATTTTTTTAAGACTTTTAAGCGGATGCTGAAGGAGACCAGGGCTTTTGATAAGAGCTTTTTCTGGGTCTTTGCCGCCATAACTATTTCCAAGGGGCTCTTGCCCATATTTTTGTCGGTAATTCCTAAGCTCATGGTCGAGAGTTTTGACCGGGGCCTGGAGGCCAAGGCGACCATTATTTATTATGGGATAATTTATTTTGTAATAGCTGCCATTGGCATGCTGGTTAGCTCTTATTTGAAAGAGGCGACCGCTAGCAATCGTTTTGATGCTCGTTTTAATTTGATGGGTAAGATGTTTGTAAAAGTCTTAAATGCCGACTACAAGTACATAGTTGATGAAAATTTTTGGGACCAATCCAGGGAGGGCTTTGAGTCCTTGTCCTCTGACATGAGGGGTTACCAAGGGGCCCTGGAGAATTTTATAGATTCAGGGGCGGATGTGCTTTCTATTATAATCTTCCTTATAATACTGGGCATGCTGAGTCCGCTAGTTTCTCTTACCTTGGCTCTTTATATTTGCCTTTTTGTTTATATAGAACTGGAGAGGACACAATTAAAACTTGCCATGCAAAAGGATGAGAACAAGCATTTGAGAAAGCTTGATTACCTCTACGAAACGACAGGGGCCTTGGAATACGGCAAGGAAATCCGCATTTACGACCTGGGCGAGGACCTTATGAAAAGGTACAAGGAGGCCGTGGTCGATTACAAGAATTTTTTAAGATCCTACAAGCGGAAAGATTTTCTCTACAACAGCCTGGCTGTCCTTGGACTTTTAGGATCATCTGCCCTTGCCATTTGGTATTTGATCACTGGTTACAGGTCGGGGACCGTCAGCTCGGCCAACTTTATGATGTATCTGTCATCTCTGATTTCACTGGGTGTTTTGGTCGAGACCTTTACCAGGAGATTTTGCTTTTATGTTATTAGCGAATCCAAGAAGACGCGGACGGCCTTTGAACTCTTGGATTCGGATTTGAGTCACAAGGGGGTTTTGGATATTGAATTGAATCCGCCCATGGAAATTGAATTTAAGGACCTTTGGTTTAAGTACGCGGACGATAGCCCTTATGTATTAAAGGGCCTTAATTTAAAGATAAATGCCAATGAAACTGTGGCCCTGGTCGGAAGAAATGGGGCAGGCAAGTCCACTATAATCGCACTTTTGACAGGCTTTTACGAGCCGACCAAAGGCCAAATCCTCTTAAACGGAGTGGATATAAGTAAATTTTCTAAAAAGGACTTGTACACTTACTTTAATGGCATCTTCCAAAATGTAAATTTATTTCCACTGGACTTGGCCCACAATGTTGCCATGCAAGAAAATCCAGACGAGAAAAGAGTCTGGCAAGCCCTTGAAGCTGTTGGCCTAAAGGAAAAATTCCAAGCCATATCGACAGGCCTCCAAACGCAAATCCTAAAGGGCGTTTACAATGACGCGGTGGGCTTGAGCGGTGGCGAGGCTCAAAAGGTTTCCATATCCAGGGCCATTTACAAGGACGCACCCATTACGCTTTTGGACGAGCCAACGGCAGCTCTTGACGCCCTGGCTGAGTACGATATTTACACAGGCTTACACAAGGCGTCTGATGCCAAGACTTCGATTTATATTTCCCACAGGCTCTCGTCCACCAAGTTTTGCGACAGGATAGTCTATCTTGAGGACGGCAAGGTCTTGGAAGAGGGGACTCACGACGAGCTCTTGGAGAGGGACGGAGAATATGCCAGGATTTTTAAAATCCAAGGCAAATACTATCAAAAGGAGAATTATGAAGATGAAAAAATTTAAAGAACAAAGTAAAATCTACAAATTCATTTTCGGTTTTGCCTTTAAGGTAGCTAAAAAAGAAATGCTCTATATAATCATGGGCGGACTCTTGTCAGCCGCCATGCTCTTTATAAATCTCTTTGTGCCAAAGCTGATTATCGACAACATTGGGACAAGTGAGCCAAGCCAGCTGCTAATCTACGGGGCCATGCTGGTCCTTGCCAACCTGCTCTTTGCCAAGTTGCCCGGCCTTATTCAAGAGGCTGTGGACAATTCTTGGGACACGATTTATATAAATATCAGAGACCACATGGCTGACAAGACTTTGAAGCTGAAGTTTGAGGACCTGGAAAATCCTGAGATCGTATCCATCAAGGAGAACGCGGACTTTATTAACAGGACCAACGCTCCTATGATTTCCTTTATATCAAACAGCGTTAACTTTATAATCTCTCTCTTGAAATTGGCCCTTATAACTGGAATCGCCCTGTCTTTTAGTCCACTTATGACAGCACTTATGATAATAATCGCCCTGGTCCAAGTTAAGATGTCTCAAAACATCATGGTTCTTATGAATAATTTTATGGGCGGCATTGTTGAGACTAACAGGATTTTTTCTGCGTTTTTTGGCATCCTTGGAAACGATCTCAAGCAGATGGACGTCAGGATGTTTAATTCAGAAGAATTGATCACCCACAATCTGCAGGATTTCTCTGGCAAGATCAATAGCAATTATAAAATCATGAGAAAGAAGATGGCTAAAAATATTTCCCTTATGGGGGTCTTAAATGTTTTAATAATTGCCATCTCATATATTTACACCGGTCTTAGGACAATCGGTATTTTAGGCGGCCAAAAGCTGGGATTGGGTTCATTTTATTTATACAGTTCGGCACTCGCCATGTTTAACACCAATTTCTTTGATATGATCAAGTCCCTATCCTTTATGAATTCGAGCGCGGCCATGATAAAGCCTCTCTATGATTATATGAATCTGGAGGAAGAAGAGGCGAGCGATAGTGATAAGGAAAGCCTAAAGGCAATCGACAAGATTGAATTTAAAAACGTCTCTTTCAAGTATCCGGCCTCAGAGGCAAATGTCCTAAACGATGTTTCCTTTGAGATCCACAGGGGCGAAAAGATTTCAATCGTGGGCCTAAACGGGGCTGGCAAAACCACAATTATTAAACTCCTCTGCGGTTTTTATACGGCAAATGATGGGGAGATTTTAATAAATGACAAGCCTATTGATGCTTACAAGAAAAAAGACCTGCAGAAAAATATTTCTGCAGTCTTTCAAGACTATCATCTCTTTAACTTTACAATCGGCGAAAATATTTCCTCTGACCCGACTTATGACAAGGCCAAGGTCCAGAAAATTATTAGCGATTTAAATTTGACCGAGAGAGTCGACAAGGCCAAGGACGGCGTGGACTCACTGGTCGGCGTGGGCAACCTGGAGGGCGAACGCTTCTCCGGCGGCGAGCGGCAAAAAATCGCAATTGGCCGGGCCCTTTACAAGGACGCAGACTTGGTAATCTTGGACGAACCCACATCTGCCCTGGATCCTGAATCCGAGGCGGAGATTTACGAAAACTTTGCCAAGCTGGTTCACGATAAGACTTCGATTTTTATTTCCCACAGGATGAGCTCATCAGTTTTTTGCGACAAAATTTTGCTCCTAAACAATTCCAGGGTCGAAGCCTTTGATTCCCACAAGAATTTGATGAAAAATACAGACAGCTTGTATTATAAGCTCTTTACCACCCAGCAGGAAAATTATTTAATAGAGAAAGAAAAGAGCCAAGTTATGTAGACTCAAGCGGAAGTAAAAACTTCCGCTTTTTTCTGCTTGATGGGCCAAGTCTTTGGGTAGAAAATGAATAAGAAAAATAATTTACAAGGAGGATAATATGAAAATCGGATTAATAGTTGGATCTTTGAGAGAAGATTCTTACAATATGCAAATAGCAAAGGCAGTTAAGGAAATGCTTGCAGGCGAAGCTCAAGCTGAAATTATAGATATAAAAAATATACCACTTTACAATGCGGACTTGGAAGGAGACAAACTCCATCCAGAATTTAAGAGGATCAGGGAAGAGGTCAGAAATTACGATGCCTTTATTTTCTTTACACCTGAGTACAACAGGTCCTTTGCTCCAGCCGCTAAAAATGTTATCGACATAGTTTCGGTCGACCCAAATGGTAATGGATGGTCCGGCAAGCCAGCCACAGTATTTTCTGCATCAATCGGCGGCATGGGAGGACTTGCAGGTAACTTGGCCCTCCGCCAAGTCTTTGTAAATGTAAATTTAATCCCTATGCAAAAACCGGAAATTTATTTGGCAAATGTGGGCGAATGTTTTGATGAAAAGGGCAAGTTAGTAGAAAAAACCTATGACTATATCAAAAAAGCAGCCGATGCCTTTGTAGACTTTGCAAGGAAATTCGCATAAGAGGTAAGATGAAGCAAGCCTTGGGCTTGCTTTTTTATTGAGATTTTTACTTTAGTGCTTTTAAGGCAAATATAATAGCTTAATTAAGTTGATTTTTTAAAAAATTTAATTCGATATGTTTATGGTAAAAAGGGTTTTAATAAAAAAGACGGAGAAAGATTTTAATTAGAAAATAAAATATAGGCTTGTAAAATATTATGAATTATTATAATATACTATATAAATAGGATTAAAACTAGATGTGTCTTATGGATTTTTTTCATGATGAAATGTAGATGTTTGCTAATGGTGATAAAATATATGAAAAAAATATTAATAATTGAAGATGATAAAAATTTAAATAAAGGACTTTCTATAGCTTTAAATAAAGAATATGAAGTTTTCTCTGTAAACACAATGAGCAAAGCTAAATCTTTTATTTTTTGTGTTGATTTGATTTTACTTGATATGAATTTGCCGGATGGAGATGGACTTGAAATAATAAAATATACTAGACAAACTTCAGCAATTCCTATTATAGTTCTATCAGCCATAGATCTAGAAGCATATATAATTTCAGCTATAAATTTAGGGGTAGACGACTATTTAACTAAGCCTTTTTCTTTAGGAATATTAGAAGCAAAGATAAAGAGAGCCCTCGAAAAAACAGTCCCTTGTGATTTAAATCTTTATAAGAAAGATGGTTTAGACTTTAATTTCAATGAAAATACTTTTTATGTAGATGATAAGAATATAGATCTCACAAGGACAGAGGCAAAAATTTTATACTATTTGATAAAAAACAAGTCTCAGGTTATTACTAAGGAATTACTATTTGATTTTGTTTGGGGAATAGATGATAAATTTATTGATCAAAATACTCTTAGTGTAAACATTTCTAGAATAAGAAATAAATTAAAACCTTATGACCCAATAGAAACGGTTTTTGGAGTTGGTTATAAATGGCAGTTTTAATAGTTTTTTTTGCTCTTATAATTGGATTTCTTTTATACAAATATATAATTTTGAGAAATGAAATGCGTGAATTCTCAGACTACATTGATAAGGCTTTGGATGGGAATTTAGAAATAACTGAATTTGATGAAAAGGAATTATCTAAAATAAAATCAAAGCTCATTAAGTTTTTGTATGCCAGCCAAGTAAAAGAAGCAAAAATAAATACAGAAAAAAATAAAACAAAAGATTTAATAGCAGATATATCACATCAAACCAAGACACCCATTACCAACCTTTCTTTATACATTAGTCTTTTAGAAGATGATCCGAAAGATGAGTATCTTGAAATTATAAAGTATGAGCTTAATAAACTAGAATTTTTAATACAAAACCTAGTAAAATCATCTAGGCTCGAATCCGATATTATCTCCTTACAAAAACATCAAGCAAATTTAAAAGACATAGTAGAAGATGTTTTGAGAGAATTCAAAGTCATATTAAATGAAAAAGATATAAGAATAAATTTAAAAGATGAAGATTTAATTTTCAATTTGGATGAAAGATGGCTTAAAGAAGCTATCCACAATTTAATTGATAATGCTATAAAATACTCGCCAAATGGTTCTAAAATTAATATTTCAATCTATAAATCTTACCTAAACTATAATCTAGATATAGAAAATGAGTGCAAAGACTTGTCAGAAGAAACTTTACCAAAGATATTTGAAAGATTTTATAGAGGTGCAAATTCAGTTTCAAAGGACGGTTTGGGTTTAGGTCTTTTTATAGTCAGAGAAATTATAGAAAAACATGGTGGAAATATAAGAGCGTCTTTAGACGAAAATAGAATAAAATTTTCAGTAGACTTCCCCCTGTGAGAAGTCTTTTTTCTTACAAAACTGTAAGATGTCTTGTAAGTACTTTGTAAGATATGAATGTTATATTAAATGTAAAGAGGTGATAGATATGTTAAAAGTAGAAAATTTAAAAAGATATTATAAAACAAATGACGTGGAAGTAAGAGCTCTTGATGGAGTATCTTTCGATGTGGAAAAAGGAGAATTTATTTCTATAATTGGAGCAAGCGGATCTGGTAAATCAACCCTACTACATTTACTAGGAGGACTTGATTATCCTACAAGTGGGAAAGTTTTGATTGATGGTACGGATATTTATGCTTTAAAAGATGATGAGAGAACCATTTTTAGGAGAAGGAATATCGGTTTTGTCTTTCAAGCATATAATCTTTTGCCCATGCTAAATGTATATGAGAATATAATTATTCCCTTTGGTCTTGATGGGGACAAAGTAGATAAGAAATATGTTGATTCCGTAATAGACATTCTAGAAATAAGTGATCAAAAATATAAAATGCCTAACGAATTATCTGGTGGACAGCAACAAAGAGTTGCCATAGCAAGAGCCTTGGTTACTAAACCATCTTTAATTCTAGCTGACGAACCCACAGGAAATTTAGATTCAAAATCATCTTCCCAGGTTGTTTACTTACTAAAAAAAATTAATAAAGAGCTTGGAAACACTATTCTTATGATTACTCACGATGATGCTGTCGCTCAAGCTGCAGAAAAAACTCTAAGGATAGAAGATGGAAAGCTGGTGGAAAATAATGAAAGTCAAAAATAAAGCTTATATAAGGCACCTTGCAAAAAATATTTTAAATGCAAATAAAAGCAGGAGAAATATTCTCTTATTAGCCATTGCTTTGACTTCTATACTATTTACAAGTCTGTTTTCTGTAGCCTTAGGTTTAGGAAAAAGCATGGAAACCCAAACGATGAAAACTGTGGGGTCGATCAGCCACGGATCATTTAAAGAACTTTCTGACGAAGATGTAGAAATATTAACCCATGATAAGGATATAAAGAATTTTTCAGTAAGAAAGAAAGTTGGAATTCTTGACGATGAAAAAATAAGTGCAGAACTATCTTATATGGATAAGAAAGGATTTGAATGGTCTCTAATAGAAAAAGTTAAAGGGAAATTTCCTGAAAAAGAAAACGACGTATTTATAGATTTAGCAACTGCTAAAAAATTAGGTTATAAGGGTGAAATTGGAGAAGAGATAGAAATTCCATACAGTATTGAAAAACCTTACACAGGAGAGATTATTGAAAAGAAAAGTGACAAATTTATTATATCTGGAACTTTTCAAAATCCAATTGACTCCAATGTTGGTGTAGGACAAATTTACTTATCGAAAGCCTATGTGGATAAATTATTACTACCAGATACGAATAACGATATGGAAGTAATGCTAAAAAACTCTTTTATGATAAAAGATAAACTCTTAAAAATAGCAGAGAGAAATGGTTATAAAGTAGCAGATAGCCCTGGAAATTTATCTGATAAAGAAATAAGAATTGGTGTTAATTTTGCTTATATTTTATCAAGAGGTGATAACGCAGACTTTTTGATATTTTTACCCGCATTACTTTTATTAATTTTAGTAATGATTGCAGGATTTTTAATTATCAATAATATATTTAAAATATCTGTAAATGAAGATATAAATTTAATTGGACTACTTAAAACAATTGGTATGACAAAAGTTCAAGTTAAAAAGCTTGTTCATTTAGAATCTTTTATAGTTTCTATTCCATCTATAATAATAGGAAACGCCATAGGTATTTCTATTGGTAAAATAATTTTAAATAAAATATTTTCTACTAATGTAATGCTAGCGAATATAAATCTATCATTAGCCTTAATATTATTAGTTATACTTTTCTCTACCATATTTACTTTATTAACTGTTCTTCTATCGGTGATGAGACCTGCAAGGTATGCGGCAAAAGTTTCACCAATAGATGCTAGTAAATATAATGAAACTCAAGTAAAAAAGAAATACAAAAGTAATTCTATTTCACTAGAAAAACTTGCAAAAAGACAGGTTTTTTCAAATAAATTTAGATTTATATCCATAGTTATATCTATTAGCCTTTCTGCAGTTATTTTGAATAGTGTCTTAACTTATACTGGTAATATTGATTTAGAAAAAGGGATTTCTGATGTAATTGCAACGGACTATAATATAGCAAGCCCAAAATATTTTAGGTATATGTACTCAGGAAGTGAGGACGGTATCAAGGATAATTTCATTGATAAAATAGAAAATCAAAAGGGATTTAAAGCTGGAGGAGCTTTATATTCCTATGGTTATGAGTACTCCTTTCCAAGTATAAAAATAGAAGATCATAAAGTCGCACCAATTCTATTCGGTATGGATGAGTTTCTAATAAATAAACAGAAATTTATAGATGGAGAGTTTGATAAAGATAAATGGCAAACAGGAAATTATATAATCATAGGAGAATATGGAAATAAAAAATCTGCATTTAAAGCTGGCGATAAAATAAAAATCAATGTTAATAATAAGGTCAAAGAAGTCCAAGTTATGGGAAAAGTTGAGTATAATTTTTCAAATGGTCTTAGATATTTCCCTGTAATTAAGGAAGATAAAAACGACGAATCTAGTCCTACTTTAAGTTTGGAATATATTTATATGAATCCTAATTTGTACAAAGAACTCACAGGCGATAATAGTATAATGTCCTATGGATTTGATGTAGAAGATAGTGAAAAGGAAAATTTTGATAAGTTATTAAAATCTTTTGAAAATGAACCAGGATTTTCCTATGACTCAAGAGATCTTCAAATAAAGTCTTTTAAAGATTTCAAAAATCTTATAGAATTTGTGGGTTATAGTTTATCTATAGTATTATTCTTAATATCTGTACTGAATTTTATAAATGTTATTGCTACTGAAATATTAAGAAACATGGTGAACTTATCAATTCTTGAAGCAATTGGAATGACAAAGAAAAATATTAAAAAATATTTGGTGAAAAAGAATTTGATCTATTCTTTATGTGGCTTAGTATTTTCCTTCATCATTATGCTTCTTGTAGATAAATATATCTTGATAGGTTTTATGGAACAAACTAAGTGGACATCCTATAAATTTGTAATCATGCCACTTATACTTGTAAACTTAGTAAATATAATCATTGGAATAATATTTACTGGAAAGTTTTATGAAAAGCACAGCCAAAACAGTCTAGTAGAAAGGATTAGAAGTTTAGAATAAAAATTTATTTTATGTTAGATGTAATGGAAAAAAGGCGATGAGAATACTCATGGCCTTTTTTATTACAGCTAAAGAGTCATAAAAGTATTTTTTAAAAATATTAAATAAAATTTTATTTTCTTCATAATAGTTTATTTTTCTTTAATCTATGGTATAATTATACAAAGTGACACGGTGTCACTTATATTCGAGGAGGATCAAATGAAGAAAAAATATTTAGTTTTGCTGGCTGGCATCTTGTGGATTTTTGCCGGCGTTAAAGTTGTAATGGTAGGCTGCAGGGTCGGTACTGAAGTTGATATCAAAAACTTTTGGTATTATCTGATTATGGCGGCAGTGTTTTTAGTTTTTTATTTTAGAATTTTTTCGCCCATGGTGGATAAAAATCTGGATAGGATTTCAAAACTAGAAGAGCCCAAGCTCTGGAAGTTTTTGAATAAAAAATCCTACATCATCATGTTTGGAATGATGTTTTTGGGCATGGCCCTGAGGAAATTTACCAGTCTACCGGCTGCCTTTTTCTACACTTTTTATATAGGACTGGGCATGGCCCTCTTGTCAGCTGGTATCAAGTACATGGTAATCTTGGTGAAGATCTATGCCAAAAAATACTTTTTATAATTTACCCGAGGAAAAAAAGTCCAGGGTGGTCGGCGTCTTAAAGGAAACTTTTTCGGCCAAGTCCATTTACCAGGCCAATGTCAAGGAAATCGTTGAGAAACTGGACATAGCTCGGGGGAGTTTTTACAAATACTTTGAAGACATTGAAGACGCTTACTTTACGATTTTGGATATGGAGACGGCCGATATCCACAAGGTCTTTTTGGATTTCTTTAAGGAAAATGACCACGATATCCACAAAGCCCTTGAGGCCTATGGAAAAGCTTTGACGGAAATTTTATTTGAGCCAGACACTTACGGCCTATACAAAAACCGCTATCTCAATTGGACGCCTGACTTGGAGGGCAAGTGGAGGAAATATTTAAAGGAATTTCGCCCGGGCGAGGACGATTTCTCCGCCAGCGATTTTGACAAGGACCGGCTTGAATTTATGAAGGCGGCCGTCCACAATCTGATCCAGCGGACTTACTTGGAAGCCTGGGATAGGGAAGAATTTTTGAATCATTACAATAAATACATTGCTTGGTTGAAGGGAGGAATTTAAAATGATGGGACTAATGGAATCGATATTTGATATTGTCTACCTGGTCGTCGTTACTGGACTGGGTATCAGACTGCTTTTAAATGAAAATAAAAACGCCAAGACCTTTGGGTTAATGGCAGTTTTACTTGGCTTGGGCGACGGCTTTCACTTGCTGCCAAGGGTAATGGCCCACATGTCTGCGGACGGCTTCAATAGATTTGCGACCGCCCTTTCTTGGGGGAAATTTGTCACCGGCATTACAATGACAATTTTTTATGTTTTATTTTATTATTACTATAGGAATATTTCCGCCGACAAGGACCAGGTGAAGAGGTGGATTATAGTGGGCTTGGCAGCCCTCAGGATAATCCTCGTCTCATTGCCACAAAATAATTGGGGAGGGGCAGAGTCCTACTCCATGGGTATAATCAGAAATATTCCATTTTTAATAATGGGAATCCTATTAATCATTTGGACTTACAAAAACAGAAAAGTCGAAGGCCTTGAGGGCATGAGCCTTTATATAGCTTTAAGCTTTTTGTTTTATATACCGGTTGTCCTTTGGTCGAAGACAGTCCCAGCTCTTGGCGCACTTATGATGCCAAAGACAATCGCCTATGTAATGATAGTTGTAAAAGGCTTTAGGCATTTTATAAAAGATTTTAATGAAAAGAATATTTTCGACACTTCTCTTGTCTATATGTTTATGGGTTTGGCAGGCGGAGTTTTCTACAGGGAATTTACCAAATATTTTTCATATACAGGAGACAATCACCTGGGAAAACTCCACGTCCATACCCTAGTCTTGGGATTTATTGTGGTAATGGTCATCTTTATCTTGACCAGATTTATGAAGGACAGGAGAGTCTACGGAATCAAGAGGCCGCTTACAATTTACAATATTGGATTAATTACAACCGTGTCTATGATGACAGTCTACGGAATCTATGATGTAATTGGCACAAAGGGCGTAGTATCAGTGCCGGCCATGGCAGGGATCTCCGGCCTAGGCCATATAATTTTAACCGTCGGCCTGGTCTGGATGGTCTTGAATATAAAGAAGGGAATTTTTGCCAAAGATCCAGCCAAGGGAAGTGGCCTAGACTTTATATAAGTATAGGGCTCAGCTTTTTAAAATAAAAATACAAAAATAAATTGCAAATGCCTAGCCGCAGATTCTAAAATTTAAAATACGAAAATAAATTGCAAATGCGAGTCAGCAGATTTTGAAAACGCAAATGCAAAAATATTTTACAAATGAGAAGCTGCAAATTTTGAAATAAAAATATAAAAATAAATTGCAAATGCCTGGCTGCAGACTTTGAAATTGCAAATGTAAATATAATTTGCAAATGAGAAGGCACAGACTTTGAAAATGCAAATGCGAAAATATTTTACAAATGCCTGGCTGTGAAAAAGTAAATATAGGAAGGATTAAAAAATAAGATCCACTAGGAAAAAATTCCGCTCTTGGTCCCCTCCAGGGCGGAGTTTTTATTTGCAAACTACTATATATAGTCCATTAATTTTTGTTAGTCATACTATCCATAATTATTTGCAGGAAATTTCGTCATAAAAATAATAATATGCAAGGGCTATTGACAAAAGAGCTTTTATCTGATAAAATATTGCATAGTCACATGTGTAGTGACAAAAGTCTTCGAATTTTTGTTTGAAGACGGCTGTCTACATAGTGCCTTTTGATCATATGCATTTTTAATAATGTATTTGTTCTTCCTCAAACAAACAAAAGAGGCCCCGCGACGGGGCTTTTTTTGTTGGGCACATTTTGATTTTAAAATTGCATTTGCCTTTAAAATTTGGTAAAATAAGGGAAAGAGAATTTATTATATAGGAGGAGCTTATGTACTTTTATGAAAATCTTTCAGATGATTTAATTAGGATTGGTGTAAATGACAGACGGATTTCGCGTTTTGAAAATATGTATCCAATTCCAAATGGAATCAGCTACAACTCATATCTAATCAAGGGCGAGACTAACACACTTTTTGATACTGTTGACCCTTGCTTTATTGAACAATTTATGGAAAATCTTGAAGGGGCTTTGGCCGGCGAAGATTTGGATTATTTGGTCATCACTCACATGGAGCCTGACCACTCATCTGCAATTTCAATTGTTATGCAAAAATATCCAAAGTGCAAGATTATTGGAAATGCCAAGACTTTCCAATTTTTAGACCAATTTTTCCACGTGGCCGACAATGATAACAGGATCGTGGTTAAGGACGGCGAAACCATGGATATTGGCACCAGGACTCTTACTTTTAAGTTTGCTCCTATGGTCCACTGGCCAGAGGTTATGTTTGTTCAAACTTCAGAAGGCGAGCTATTTACAGCTGATGCTTTTGGTGTATTTGGCGCAATCGAAGGCCACATTACAAGCGACCTAATAGACATGAACGAAGAATTTTTCTCAGAAGCCAGACGCTATTATATAAATATCGTTGGTAAGTTTGGCAGAAATACAGCTAATATCTTAAAGAAGATTGACCTGGCTGAAGTCAAAATGATTTTACCTCTTCATGGTCCAGTCCACTGCGATGGCGAAAAGATCAAGGCTTTTGTAGACAAATACCAAAAGTGGGCAGCCTATGAACCAGAAGAAAATGGGGTTTGTATTGTCTGCGCAACCATGTACGGCAACACCATACTTGCAGCTGAAGCTCTTGCATATTATCTGAGCCAAGAAGGTGTAAAAAATATCAAGGTTTATGATGTAAGTAATACTGATTTTTCCTATATGATTTCAGAAGCCCATAGGCTTTCAAATCTGGTAATCACGCCTATCAACTACAACACAGTCCTCTATCCAAAGATGGATGCATTCTTAAGAGATCTTGTGATGACAGGTTACAGCGGACGCAACTACTCTACAATCGTAAACGGTTCATGGGGCGGCAGGTCCGAAGCTATGGCTGATGAGATTTTAGAAAAATCAAAGATGACAAAGGTTGGCAATCCAGTTGTCTTAACCTCAGCTGCATCCCAAGAAAATATGGAAGAACTCAAGGACTTGGCCAAGGAAATTAAAGCTTCTTTTAAATAAGACTTGCAAAATTGATGTCCATGTAGTATAATATGACAGTACCCAATGGGGACTGTTAGCTCAGTTGGTTAGAGCGCTACGTTGACATCGTAGAGGTCACAAGTTCGACTCTTGTACAGTCCACCATTTTTTTGTGCAATAAATTACAAAACAAAAGAGGTAACATGAATATTAATGAAATTTTTGAGATGTATTTTAACTCTCTGGTAAAAATAAAATACAATACATTTTCCTTAGGCGGCCTGGACAAGGACCTGACAAGCGAATTTGTAGGGATTTTGGACAGGGCAATCTTGGAATCTTTTAAGATTGCAAGGACCGAGGGCTATGACTTGGTCTTTGACCTAAGCAAGATAGACAGCTATTCTGACTATCCATATACAGTCACAAAGCCCCAGTCACGGGAGAAATTTGTGGGAGAAATAATGGCTATGACAGACCACATTTTGAGCCACTTGAAGGAGCTGATAACCCAGCTTAATAAGACTGCAGATCTTTTTGTGGTCAGTGCTTTAAATCAAATAGCCATGCAATTTTATAATTTCAAATTGAATTTATAAGGAGGAACAATGAAAAATACAAAAAAACTACTAGTAATTTTGGCTCTTGCTTTGTCACTTATGACAGCTTGCTCCAAAAAACCTGCAGAAAAAACTGAAGAGCCTAAGGCTCCAGTAGAAAATGCAGAAACAACAGAAAAAACAGAAGAAAAAGATCAGCCAGCTGAAGAGGCAAAACCTGCTATCGAAGCTGACGAATTGAAATTTGCCATGCGCGATTCAACTTTGAATCTCTACTCTTTTGACGATGGGCAAAAATATATTAGGCTGGACGAATTCTCAGAATTTCTAGCCCCATCTATACACAGGTTTTCCATCAAGGCCAATGACAAGAACAAACGCATTGCCATGAAGGAAGGCGAGTTCAACCACAATAAAAAGTCCGTTTCCAAGCTGGACCTCAGCCAAGTGGAATTTGATGAATACGAACTCCGTTTGGACAAGAAGAGCGAAAATTATAGGGTTGGATTCCTAAAAGGCTTTTACTTCTTAGAAGTTAACGACGCCATGGAATTTTTCGACTTCAAGCTCGAAGGTGCTAACAAGGATGAAGTCGTCTTTGCTGTGCCTGATAAAAAGCAAATGGAAGCTCACAACAACCGCGACTACGATTGGTACGAAGACCAAGCCCACACAGGCGAATACAATGAAGGTAACTGCGGACCAACATCCATGGGTATGGTTTTAAAATGGTTGGATCCAAATTCCACAGCCACAGGTGAATCCTGCAGAAACGAAGTTCCAAACGACGGCCAATGGTGGAGCACAAATATTGTTGAAGATTATTTCAAGGCTCACGACGTCCACTACGACGACGTATTCTACAAATATCCAGAACTTATTACAGATGAAATCGACAAGGGCAACATCGTTTATGTTTGCGCCATCATGAAGGAAATCAAGGAAAACACCAAGCCTGAATCCAACAATTTTGGCAGGTTCTACGGCTTTGACGGTGGTCACTTCTTCCTCATCAAGGGCTACAAGGTTATAAACGGCGAACTCTATTTTGAAGTTTACGATCCAAATGGTTGGGATAAATATTATCCAGATACCAACGAACCAATGGGCAAGGACAGACTGTACGCAGCTCGCGAAGTTGACCAAGCTATCAAAAACTGGTATATGACAGTTTTCTCAATCTACCCGGCAGGAAAATAAAATATATAAGCTATATAATAAGAAAGATCCAGGTTTTTTGACCTGGATTTTTTTGTGTTGACAATTATTTTTTTTATACATATAATGCAAGTAGGAAAAGACTTAGACACGGCCGTGGATTTGGCCAAGAGATTTGCGGCCGACAAAAGTTATAAATTTTTTTGAAAAAATAAAAAAATATTTTTCTAATTTCATATTCATTTCATAAATCTATTGTATCATAGGTTTTGTTGGGAGGAGATATGGTCTCTGACCGATAATTAATTTAAATTTGAAAGAGAAAAAATATTAGGAGGAAAAATTTATGAGAAATAATATTTTAAAAATGATAAGTGTTTTACTTATACTTACAATGGCCTTTGGAGCTGTGGCATGCAATAAGGCTGACAAGGCAAAAAACAACGACATGCCAATGATCGAAGACGGCAAGGGTCTAGAAGAGGGCACTGAATCAGTGAGCGCTGAAGAAGCTGGCATGACTGACCCAACCAAGGATACCCCATCAGCAACTTTTAAACCAGCTGATTACACAATTGGGGCCAAGGACGAATACGTCTACGAATTTATGGGCCTAAATTTTAAGCTGACCGATGAATTCAAAAAGGCCATGGTAAACAAGGAAGTTGCCATGCTGGACGACCAAAGTCCTTTGGACCAAGAATTAAAATACGCCATGCTAACTTTTGATCGTTTGACTGAAGAGCAAAGAAATGCAGAAGTTCCTCAAATGGGCGACGGCTTTATGAATTGGATTCAAAGCCTAGAAAGACTGGGAACCATTTCAATGTTTAAAAAAGGCACCAGCCAAGAAGAAATTTCCAAAATCACCAAGTGCGACAAGCACGAATTGATTGGCACAAGCAAGGATGGCGAATACGAATACTACCTATCCACAAATGAAAAGACAGACGACGAAATTTTGAAGGAATTTAAAAATACAAATGTTCAAGTGATCGACAAAAAAGACCGTCCTGAAAATGGTTTTGTCCTAGCAGAAAAAACAGACCTCCAAGGCGACCAAATTTTGGACAACAGTTCTGCCAAGGATTTAAAAAATCTAAAGACCAAGGACATCAATGGCAAGGACTTTGACATCGAAGACTTTGGCGACTATGAACTCACAATGGTAAATGTTTTTGCAACCTGGTGCACAGCTTGCGTTAAGGAAATTCCTGACCTAGAAAAGGTTTATAAAGAAATGAAGGACAAGGGTGTAAACATCGTTGGCGTTGTAACAGACACAGTTGACGATAGGGGAGAAAATGCAGAAGCCATTGAAAAATCAAAATTAATTCAAGAAAAGACCAAGGCTTCTTATCCATTCTTGATGCCAGACAAGACCAATTTCAACGGCAGATTAAACGGCATCCAAGCCCTACCTGAAACATTCTTTGTCGACAAGGAAGGCAATATCGTTGGCGAAACTTACTCAGGTTCCAGAACTGCTGAAGGCTGGAAGAAAGTTATCGAAGACGAGCTAGCAAAAATTAGGAACAAATAAGGACATAATAATGAAAGAAAAGATTTTAAACAGCCGGGCCCTACCCTGGGCCCTGGTCGTTTTGTCCGCAGCCATGATTTTTTACGGGACACAAAACGGCGAGGTCAGGGTGGTTCTTGAAAAGGCTATCAGGATTTGCATGGAGTGTATAGGAATTGGCTAGATTTATGAATATATTTAAAGTTGGCAAGGCCAAGTTTTATTTGGCCATGGACTGGGTCAGGCACTTCCTCCAGACTTCATGGTTTTTACTTACAAACTCTTACTTCCAGGGTTTCAAGACGGGGAAGATTTACGGGGGAGAGTGGAAGAAGCTTTGCGTGCCAGGCATGAACTGCTATTCCTGCCCAGGTGCCAAGGGCTCTTGTCCTATAGGCGCCCTTCAAGCGGTTTTGGGAAACTCAAATTACAAGTTTTCCTTTTATGTAGTAGGCTTTATATTTTTTATTGGGGCTTTAATCGGCCGCTTTGTGTGCGGATATCTTTGTCCTTTTGGATTGGTCCAAGACCTCTTGCACAAGATTCCATTTTTTAAGAAGATCGACACTTTTAAGTTCGACAAGCATTTGAGAAAGCTCAAGTATTTTATACTGGCAATTTTTGTTATAATATTACCTATGTTTGTGGTGGATATTTTGGGCCAAGGGTCCCCATTTTTCTGCAAGCTAATTTGCCCAGTGGGCATGCTGGAAGGCGGGATTCCTCTGGTACTTTTAAATAAGACCATGAGAGGGGCCATCGGATTTTTGTACTATTGGAAGGGTTTGATTTTAGCCCTTACGATTTTGTTATCAATTATAATTTATAGACCATTTTGCAAGTACATCTGCCCACTTGGTGCCCTCTATTCGATTTTTAATCCGATTTCAGTTTTCCGTTACAGATTAGACCACCACAAGTGCATCAATTGTGGCCGTTGCAAGAAGGTTTGCCAGATGAATATAGATCCAGTGCAAAATTGCAATCATTTGGAATGTATTAGATGCGGCCGCTGTAAGAATGCCTGTCCAGTTAATGCAATTCAATTTGGAATTAATAAGCCTGAATTAGAAAAAAATGAATTAGCTGGTAAGCAAATTTAGGGTCTAAATCGCGACATTCTTGCGAAAAAATTTTAATCGGCCATGTAGGGGCGATCCTTGCAGCCCTGCCCAAAAGGTCAATTTCACGTAGCGGCGATCCTGAAATGGTCGCCAAGAAATTGATCGATTGGCTATCATATCTCGTGTCAGAGAATTAATATTAAGGAGATTTTATGCGAGTGTTAATTGTTGAAGACGACACAGTCATTAGAGAAGGGATAAGTGAATACCTCAAGGCTTTTAATTACCAAACCGTGGAAGCAAAGGACGGCAGGGAGGCCTTGGAGAAATTTGATTCTGATATAAAACTAATAATTTTGGATATACAAATCCCCTATATAAATGGCCTGGAGGTTTTGAGGAGGGTCAGAGAAAAAAGCGACCTGCCAGTTTTAATTTTGACCGCTTTTTCTGACGAAGAATACAAGATCGACGCCTTTACAAACCTGGCTGATGGCTATATCGAAAAACCTTTTTCCTTGCCTGTCTTAAAGGCTCGGGTAGATTCGCTTATTAAAAAGCACTACGGGCAAAGGGAGACTTTTAAGTACAAGGATACAGAGGTCGACTTCACATCTTACACTGCAAGGATCAATGGCGAAGACGTAAACGCCAACCCCAAGGAGCTGGAGATTTTAAAATATTTACTCGAAAACGAGGGCCGGGTCCTGACCCGCATGCAGATCATTGACGCTGTGTGGAAGGAATCCGACGAAATCCCCTATGACCGGGTAATTGACGTTTATATAAAAGAAATCAGAAAGAAACTCGATTTAGATTGCATATCCACAGTTAGAAATGTGGGCTACAAGTTGGAGAGAAAATGAAAAACTTAAAAATATTTCCAAAAATGTTCATACAAATATTTTCTGTCCTGGCCCTTGTAGTCCTCTTGGTCCACTTTCTGGTGTTTTTAATTTTCCCAAAAACCTATTTGGAGAAACGTAAAAATGAAGTGCGGACCATTGCTGATCAGATGGCTGAGAGTTTAGATGACAAGAACATGGCCGAGGTCGAGGAAATTATAGACCTCTATTCCAGGTCCAGCGAGGTCAAGGCTCATATAATAGAGGCTATGGCGGACGACGCAATCAAGATCGAAGGCAATGTAATGATCGACATGAACTCGGACACCAATTCTCTCATTATTGAAGAGCGGGGGATAAAATTGAACGATGGCCAAGATCTTTTCCTTCAATTTATTTCTACGGCCGATGTAAAAAAAGAGGCCAAGGACCTGAGCCTAAAATTTTTGCCTTACACATTGCTACTGTCATTTTTATTATCAGTTGTCGTTTCTCTTGTTTACGCCAAGGTCATAAAGAATAACGTCACTGAGATTAAAAACGTGACCGACAAGATGATGGCTCTGGACAAGGAGGCCATTTTAGAAGTTGACACAAGGGATGAAATTGGCGACTTAAAGGAGCAAATCAACGACTTATACACCACGCTTTTGAAGTCCATTGACGACTTGGAAATAAAAAACAAAGAAATTATTAAATTAGAAAGACTCAAGTACGACTTTCTAAAGGGATCTTCTCATGAGCTTAAAACCCCTCTAGCTAGCATGAAGATTATCCTGGAGAATATGAAGTACAATATCGGCAAGTACAAGGATAGGGATACCTATATCGATGAATGTATTGATATAGTCGACGGACTGACTGCAAATGTTACGCAGATTTTGTCCGTCTCCTCCTTGGAAAATTTGAAAAACGACGAGGAAGTCATACTTGTTAACGACGTCCTGGCAGACCTTTTGAAAAAATACTCTGTCATGGCCAGTCAAAAGAATATAAAAATTACAAAGGACTTAGCAGACGAAAAAATTTATATAGGAAAGACCGCTTTAAAAATTATTTTATCGAATTTACTTTCAAATGCTGTTAAATATACCGACGAAAATGGTATCATTAGTATAGGGGTAAGGGGAAACTGGCTCTACATCGAAAACTCCGCTTCAAATCTGGAGGCCTTGGATGTGGACAAGATTTTTGATATTAACTTTGACCTCAATAAGGAAAACAGCAATGGCCTGGGACTTTACATTGTAAAAAACTTACTTGACAATTACAAAATCGACTACCAGGTCAAGAAGGAAGACGGGAATTTTATCTTTATGATAAAATTGGCTTAAGATAAATTTTAAGGAGGACACATGTATATTTTAGAATTATACCAAGACGGATACAGCACAGACCTAGCCGCTTTTAAGACTTTGAAAGAAGGCAGAGAATTTATTTCGCAGCTGGACGCTTACGCAAGCGAAGAAGAAGACGGCTTTACCTATGAATATATAAAATGGAATCTGGTTCCAGACTATATGGAAATCGAACACAAGGGCCACATAATTCCTCTAACTCGTTTTATGTTTACAGATGGGGACAGGGTGGATATCTATTGGAAGGAAATTCCTAATCTCTCAAACAAGGGGTCTGGCATGGTCAAATCTGCCACAAGAGTTGACGCTTATTCCATCAACAACGAAGACGTCAAAGACTATATAGAAGCTAGGGAAGAAAATTATAAAAAAGCCAAAAAAGTCCTGGAAGAAAAAGGTTTCGAAGTAGAGAGGTCCTTCCTGGGATCGGAAGACGGCGAAGCGATTTTGTATAGAAAAAAGGGAGATGAGGAGTGGCACTTTCTTACCCACATGGATCCGGGATTCGGGGAGAGCTTGGATGAAGTTTTAGGAGAAATTTGTGGTTAAAATTGCGACTTTTTGCAGTGTTCGACTTTTTGCGAACTGCAGCCCTGCCCAAGAGAGCGAGTGGTAACGACGCTCGATTGGTATGCAGCGACTCACGCAACCTGTTGTTCAATCGTTCGACCGAAGGGAAAAACGATTGAGTACAACAGTCTGAGGAAACGACGTACACTTGAGTACGCCTCATTCGTCAAAAAGTCTCAAGCTACAAAAATTCATCAATTTTTCCTCACAAATTGAAAAATAAAGTGCAGGTTCTTTTTGCTGAAAAATATTTATTAAAATTAAAACTCACGTTTTTAAACGTGGGTTTTTGTTTACAATAGACATGAGCTTGAAAATCGCTCTGCGGTGTAGGGGCTACTTTATGTAGCCCGAAAAGCCGTGCTCAAAAGAAAAAATACATCCTCTCTGCTCGTAATGGCTGTGGCGTATCGGCGATCCTGAAATGGTCGCCACTCGACCACACAGGCTCGATGCCGTGTGGTCGAGTTTTATTACAATCGTTTTTGATTGTCATAAAATTAAATTTCCTTTCAATTGGGTATAATACTTATAGATAAGTAAAGGGGGCTTGGATTTTATATCCAAGCTTAGAGAATATTTATAAAGGAGTATATTATGAGTGATTTAAAACGTTTTGATGCAATTAAATTTCAAGGCGAGGCCATGACTTTGGTTGGACCAGAAGTAAAGGTTGGGGACAAGGCAACAGATTTTACAGCTGTTAAGAGTGACATGAGCGAATTTAAGTTGTCAGACTTGGAAGGTAAGAGGGTTGTAATTAGCGTTGTGCCATCAGTTGACACACCTGTTTGCGAAGAGCAAACCAAGACCTTCAACAAGGAAGCATCTGAATTAAAAGACCTAGTGATTTTAACCATTAGCTGCGACCTGCCCTTTGCCCAATCCAGATTTTGCGCCGCAAAAGGAATTGATAATTTGATTATGCTTTCAGACTATAAGGGCCACGACTTTGGAACCAAGTATGGATTTTTGATTGAAGAGCTCCAACTCTTGGCCAGGGGCGTTGTGATAATCGACAAGGACGGCTGTGTTGAATATGTGGAATACGTTCCAGAAGCAACCAACTTGCCGGATTTTGACAAGGCCATGAAAGTTTTGAAAAAATAAGATAATTTTAAGGTTAGCCCATCCATCGTGGATGGGTTTTTTGTGTGCAAAAATTTTGCCAATAAAAAAATGCACGCGGCCTCACGTGCATAAAATCGTTTTTTATTTAAAAATCAAATTGAAATTGAAATTAAAATTGTAATTATAATTTTTTATCCGTTTAAAATTATGTCTTCAAAGTACTTATAATTGTCTATGAGGACATCGGTCTCTGGAATATATGAGGCACCGATGACTTCGTCTGGCTTGTACTCTTCTTTGATCCGCTTCCAAGTCTTGGCGGCTTCATCGATGTCGCCTTCTATGGATAGGCCCTTGGAAGTGCGGAGGACAAATTTTTCCATGGATGTGAGTTCAGGTTCATTGTCTGGGTCAAGCTTCATAAATTCCTTGCGTTCCTTTCTCAAGAATTGCAGGGAAATATTTTGGGCGTGCTTCTTTAAAGCTTCAGCCTGGTCTTTATTTTTTGCAATGTTAACAGAAGTGCCGAGGATTACATAGGGTTCTTCTAGATATTTTGATGGTTTAAACTCATTCCTGTAAATGCCCAGGGCATAGCCGATTGTATTTGGCGCAAAGTGGCCGGCAAAAGAATATGGAAGTCCCAGGTCTGCTGCTATGTGGGCGGATGTTTCTGATGAGCCAAGTATTGTTAGCGGAATTTTTGATCCAGCGCCAGGATGTGGAGCGACATCTAAGTCCCAAGCCTCATCTGACATGTAGAGCTGCATCTCTTGGATGGCCTTTTTAAAATCTTCGGATTTATATATATTTCTGTAAATCAATTTTGCCGTCTCCATATCTGTGCCCGGTGCCCGGCCGATGCCTATGTCGACGCGTCCTGGGTGGAGGATATCAAGGGTTGCATATCTTTCTACAACTTGAAATGGCGTGTGGTTGGGGAGCATTACTCCGCCAGCCCCAACTGTAATTCTCTTTGTCTGATTTAAAACGTGGCCGATCATCAAATCTGTAGCGGCGCCTAAAACCGCTGGACTGTTGTGGTGTTCGGCCAGCCAGTAGCGGGAAAAATCGTGGTCATCAGCAAATTTTGCCAAATCAACCGCTCTATCGACGGCAGCTCTTTGACTTTCGTCTTTGAACTTTGGTATTAAATTTAAAATTGAAACTTTTGTCATAATAACTCCTTTCAACTTACATTTACCCATTACAATGAGTTAATAATTATGGTCTTGGGTATTAAATAAGAGAGGTGAAATATGGATATTTTAGTTGGAAAAGGTGAAAATCCTGTTTACTTAAAGACAGAGATGTTAAATAGGCACGGGCTTATAGCCGGGGCGACCGGCACGGGCAAGACGACGACTCTAAAGCTTATAGCAGAGGACGCCAGTGATTTGGGCATCCCTGTATTTTTGCCAGACGTCAAGGGCGACTTGTTCTCCTTGAGCGTGCCAAATGAAATGAACGACAATGTGAAAGATAGAGTTAATAAAATTGGTTTGGATTACAGTCCAGCCGCTTACGATATAGAAGTTTGGGATGTCTTTGGCGATTTGGGCCACCCCATGCGGACGACCATCAGCGAAATGGGACCGCTTCTGCTTGCAAATCTTTTGGACTTAAACGAAGTCCAAGAGGGGATTTTAAATATCGCTTTTAAAGTCGCCGATGACGAGGGCATGCCTATTTTGGATTTAAAGGACCTCAGGGCTATGCTAAATTATATTTCAGAAAACCGCAAGGAATATACCAGCACCTATGGAAATATTTCCACAGCCAGCATTGGGGCAATTCAGAGGGCTCTTCTGCTCTTGGAAAATGACGGGGCTGAATATTTCTTTGGCGAGCCAGCCTTTGAGATCGACGACTTATTTAGAGAGGAGGGAGGCAAGGGCCTAATCAACATTTTAAACGCCAAAATTCTCCACCAAAAACCAAGACTCTATACGGCTTTTATGGTTTGGCTCTTAAGCGAACTCTATGAACACTTACCAGAAGTGGGCGACCAAGAATATCCAAAGATAATATTTTTCTTTGACGAGGCCCATCTCTTATTTCAATATGGATCAAAATTATTGACTGACAAATTGGCCCAGGTCATCAGACTCATCCGGTCCAAAGGCGTTTCAGTTTTCTTTGTAACCCAAAGGCCAGACGATATACCAGACGAAATTCTGGCTCAGCTGGGCAACAAATTCCAACACGCCCTCAGGGCCTTCACGCCAAAGGACAGGAAGATGATCAAGGAAACCGCTCAAAACTTTAGGGACAATCCGAGCTTTGATACGGCGGAAACTCTGACCAACCTTCAATCAGGCGAGGCCCTTGTGTCGACCTTGGATGCAGATGGCCTGCCAAATATTACAGAAAAAACTCTCATGGCCCCACCAAAATCGACCTTCGATGCAATCGATGACGACAGTGTTCGTGCCCTGATACCGGGGGCCATGGATAAAAAATATCGCAAGATGATTGACAGGGAATCAGCCTTTGAAATCTTGGAAGAAAAACTTACAAAAATACAAGAGGAAGCAGAGGCCAAAGCCCTAGCTGAAGAAAAACGCAAGGAAGACATCAGACGGGACCAAGACGAATCGCGGGCCGAAAGGCAAAAGCGCAGAAACAAATCTGAGCTGGAAAAAGCCATGGGCAAGATGGCCAATCAAACCATATATTCCATGTCAAGAACACTTGGCAATCGAATTATGCGGGGAATCCTTGGCGGAATTTTCGGCGGTAAAAAGCGCTAGAATGTTTAAAAAAATATACCTTAGGGTATATGTAGATTGTAAATGAAAAGTATAAAGGAGGAACTATGCTAACAGATTTATTTATTGAAAATATGATCGGACAAGAAATTGGCGACTTTAAAGTAACAGCCTATGACAGCAAGGGCAAATTTATCGATGTAGAAAAAGAAGACCTCAGAGGAAAATGGAGTGTATTTTTCTTCTACCCAGGAGACTTCACATTCGTATGCCCAACAGAACTAGAAGACCTAGCTGAAAACTACGAAAAATTCCAAAAGATCGGTTGCGATGTATACTCAATCTCAACTGACTCAGAATTCGTACACAAGGCATGGCACGACGAAAGTAAGGCAATCGGCAAGGTAAACTTCACAATGCTAAGTGACAGAACCAGACAACTCGGCGATATGTTCGGAGTTTACGTACCAGAAGAAGGACAAAACCTAAGAGGAACCTTCATCATCAACCCAGACCTAAAGATTTCAGCTTACGAAATCCACGACATGGGAATCGGCCGTGACGCACTAAGCTTACTCAGAAAAGTTGAAGCTAGCCAATTCGTATTTGAACACGGCGACAAAGTATGTCCTGCAAAATGGGCACCGGGGGATGACACTTTAACACCAGGAATCGACCTAGTCGGCAAGATTTAGTGCTAAATTAGCGACATTCTCGTGAAAATTTTTTTTAGTCCTCGGAGTACACTTGAGTACACCTGCGTCCTAAAAAAATTATTTCGCTTCGAATTTCATCTAATTTATCTACTAAATCCATAGTAGAGAATGATAAAGAGTTCTACAATTTTGTAGGACTCTTTTTTGTTGCTCACTGCGGAGTACTATCTGTACACCTCATTCACAAAAATTCTGCACTTCGTGTTTATCATTGAATTTCGAAGCCCTAGCCCAAGAAACGAGCCTTGAAAAGGCGATGTTGATTGGCTAGCAGGTCTCGTGTCAGAGATTCCCGAGAGTCCAAGCGTAAGCGAAGGACGATTGGTGAATCTTACGGCCCAGCTAAATTTATGAGATTTTAGATGGAGAAAGACTAAGAGTCCTACATTTTTGTGGGGCTCTTTTTTGCTGTAAAAATTTTAATCGGTTATGTAGCGTCCGATTTATTTCGGACTGGGGTGTTCCCAAAAAGTTGGACAAATAATTTGTTCATCTAAAAGAATGCTTTCTACTTGCTAACTAAATTTTTGAATGCGATTGTCAAGGGTTGCGAAGCAACTTGCATAGCCCTTGACATAAAGCTTATTCAAAAATTTAAAATTTGGCAAGAAAGCTTCTTTATGCTCTTTCTTTTTCTTCGTAATACTTGGCCCTTTTTTCATTGGGGCTTAGGTAGTTGTTCTTTTCTTTTATTCTTGTGTTGTTGTAGTATTCCACAAATTCATCTACTGCCTTTTGTAACTGCTCTAGGCTTTTGAATTTTGTTTTACTTAGTTTTTCTCTTTTAATTACTGACCAGAAGCTTTCTATGACTGAGTTGTCTAGGCAGTTGCCTTTTCTTGACATGCTTTGGTAGATATTATTTTCTTTTAGTAGGTCTTGGTATTCTTTACTGAAGTATATGATGCCTTGGTCTGAATGAAATGTTCTTCTGTATTCTGCATTATTGGTTTTTCTTATGGTTTCTTTTGCTAGATCTATGAAGGGTTCTTTTCTCATGTTGTCTACTACGTTGTATGAGATTATTTTCCTGTCAAATCCATCTATGAAGGCGTTTAGGTAGGCCCATGTATAGTTTTCTTTGTCTTTATATATTTTTACATAGGTTGTGTCTGTAAAGAGTTTTAGATTTGGCATTGTGGAGTCAAATCTTCTTTTTATTCTGTTTGGTATGTCTTTTAGGCTTCCTAGGAATGTGTATGGTTTTCTGGTTTTCTTGGTTTTTATTTGCATGCCCAGTTCTTTGTATAGTCTATGGACTTTTTTTATGTTTATTTCTTCATCCATCTTTAATACTGCGTGTATTCTTCTTAGTCCATAGTTTGGATGAGCTTCTCTTATTTCTAGCATTTTAAGTTTTAGTTCTGAGTCTTTGTCAGGCTCTCTCATTCTGTCTAGATTGTGGTAGAAGGTGGATCTAGCTAGTCCTATTACTTCAAGAATTGTCTTTAGTGGGTATTGTCTTCGGAGGTCTTCGGCAATCCTTGTTTTTTCTTCGTTTTTTCTTGAAGTCGAATCCTCCTCAACTCTTTTAAATATGCGTTTTCTATTTCAAGTCTTAGTAGCTTCTCATCTTTTTCTTCTAATTTTTTTATGAATTCGTTCTTGTCATCTATGTTTGAATATTTGCTTTTCTTAAGGTTTTTATCTTTACTCAATTCTTGACCTTCCCTTCGTATATACTCAGGAAGGAGCCTTTGGTAGTATTTGTATACCCAGCTTGAAAATGTCATGGCTGGTATGCCATGGCTCTTAGCAAACTTTGTTAGGGCATCTCCCTTCCTTAGGTACAATTCTACTAGATTATGTCTTTCTTGTAAAGTTAAGGTGTTTCTTTTGCTTGAGTCCATAAAGGCATCTGGTCCGTATTCGTTGTGTGTTTGGATCCAGCCTTGAAGGGTTGTTTTGGGGATGTTGTTTATCTTTGTGAATTTTCTAAGTGATAGTTTTGAGTTTAGATATTCTTCTACTTTCTTCTTTTTGTAGTCTTTAGTGTAGTCCATGTTCTCCTCCTTTTGTGTCCAATTTTCGGGGAACAGGACAGACAAAACCGATTAAAATTTCTCCATGATTGGCAATAATAATCCATGAAAAATTATTTCTTGATAAAACATATTTGTCTTGTTATAATTAGATTAGTTACTTAGATAAAGATGAAAGGAGTTTTTTATGTTAGCGATTAAAAATGCGAAGATTTATACAATGGTTGGAGATGTGATTGAGAATGGTGTGATCCTGATTGAGGATGGCAAGTTTGCTGAGATTGGTGCGAATGTGGCAATTCCTGATGGGGCGGAGGTCATTGATGCTGGTGGTCACATGGTTACACCGGGTTTGGTGGATGCTCACACTCACATTGGTCTGGATGAAGAGGGGATTGGTTACGAGGGAGCCGATTTTAACGAGGGGACAAATCCTATTACTCCTGAGATGAGGGGGATTGACGGGGTTTATCCTTGTGACAAGGGCTTCCTTCAAGCTCGCCAAGGGGGAATCACGACTGTGGTTACTGGTCCGGGATCGGCCAACTGCATTGGCGGAACTTTCCTGGCTCTCAAGACTTATGGGGACAGGGTCGACAATATGGTCGTGAAAAATCCTGTGGCCATGAAGATTGCCTTTGGTGAAAATCCAAAGCGTTTTTACGGGAAAAATGGCAAGATGCCAATGACTCGGATGGGAATTATCGCCCTTATGAGGGACACTCTTTACAAGGCCAGAGATTATATGAATAAGAAAGAAGCTGGCGAAAAGGTCGATTACAATATGCAATATGAGGCTTTGATCCCAGTTTTGAAGGGAGAACTCCAAGTTAAGGCCCATGCCCATAGGTCGGACGATATTTTCTCAGCCATAAGGCTTGCCAAGGAATTTAATTTGGACTTGAGCCTGGAGCACTGCACTGAGGGCCACTTGATTGCAGATGAGCTGGCCAAGGAAGGCTATCCTGCAATTTGTGGACCAAACTTATCGGGCGCATCCAAGTATGAGCTCAAGAATAGGTCCTTTGAAACTCCGGCCGCCCTTTACAAGGCAGGCATGACCGTGGCCATTATGACTGATAACTCAGTTATACCAACAGCTCAATTACCAATTTGCGCAGGCCTCGCTGTAAAGTCTGGCCTGCCAGAAATGGAAGCCCTCAAGGCCATTACCATTAATGCAGCTAAGATCACACAAATCGATAACCGCGTAGGTTCGATTGAAAAGGGTAAGGACGCAGATTTGGTTGTGTGGACGCAAAATCCAGTTAGGGATATTGAATGTGAAGCGATATATACAATCATCAATGGAAAAATTGTGTATGATAAGAGTGTGGACACAAAATTCGGATTTTAAAAATTTGTGGTTAATTTCGCGACATTCTCGTTGAAAGATATACGACGAATGCTTATGCCCACAAGGGGCAATCCCATTCGCCGAATGTCTGGAATAAACCAGACGCTACATGGCTACAAATATATCCGTAGAATATTTACGAGAAAAAATCCAACGATGATCGATTTGTGAATCTTACGGCCCTCATCGAAATTTCCTCACAAATTTAGAGAGGGATAAAATTAAAATGATTTTTCAAAACGTTGTAGGGGCGACTTTATGTCGCCCGCAAAAGTCTAGCCCTAAAAGACAAAAATCCATCAATTTTTCCTCACAAATTGAAAGGTATAGTGCAGGTTATTCCTGCTGAAACATATTTATTAAAAGAAAAAATATAAGAGGTCATACAAAGTTGTATGACCTCTTTTGTTGTCCATTTTAGTGAGTTGAGCGAGCGCAAGCGAGAGAAACAAAAAAACACCTGCTATGCAGGTGGAGAAAAAACATTAGCTTCAAGTTTGGCGACCATTCTCCTCAGACTATTATATTCAATCGTTTCTCCCTTCGGTCGAACGATTGAATAATAGGTTGCGTGAGTCCTGCATACCAATCAAGCGTCGTTATCACTCGCTTTCTTGGGCAGGGCTGCAAGGATCGCTGCTACATGGACTGCCCTCTTAAATCCGGACACGGAAATAAGGGGGCATTTTAATGAAAAAAGTAAAAATTAGTTTAATTACAGTAATCGCATTTTAAATTGTGATGTTTGCAAGCTAAATTACGGACTTCACTTGGAAGTTTTCCCTTGTACCTTTTGTAATAGATAGAAAATTTGCTATGGGATGTGTATCCAACAGACTCAGCTATTTCCTTTATAGACAGCCCCGTGTTTAAGAGAAGAGTTTCAGCTACATTCATTCTTTTTCTTTGGGTGTATTCTGTAATGCTTTGACCATATTTTTCTTTGAATAAATTTTTTAATTTTGTTCCGCTCATTTTAGATATTTTTTCAAGGGTTTCTTGATTTACATTCATGGCGAAATGATCATCCAAGAATCTTGCTACATCTTCAAGTGCTTTATTATCATCAGATTCGATTTTATATTTTTTCCTATTTAAGTAGGTATCAATTACTATACTTACCCATTCATTTGCTTTGGCTTTAAAGAAAAAATCAGCGGCAGGAGGATCCATCTTACAATTTAATATTTCCAGTGCAACTTTTTCTAAAGATTTTGTAAGAATTATTTGATTCGGTTGAAGTAAGCTCGAATAAAATGATTCTGGATTAATGTTAATAGATGCTAAATGTTTTTCTATTAGCTCTTTTTTAAAACCAATAGAAACAGCAAGATAACAACAATTCTCGTGTAACAAAAAAACAAAATCGTCTTTTATATTGTCAAAGTCAAAAGTACATAATGAGTTTGGAGTCAAGGTCTGATATGGATTAAATTTTTCACCATTTGCGCTGACAATGTAGCTTGAATATATTGAAACATAGTCTGCCATACTATGAGTATTATTTTGAACTATTTCTTCTTTAACATAAAAATCATGTATATCAATAATGAAGCCGTCTCCTTCATAAAACCAATACAGGCCTTCTGCATAAGTTGAGTCCTCTTTATTCCAACAAAAAGTGTGGCCTGCACTTGAGTACTTCTTATTATTTTTACATTCATCCACCTTCATATATTCTTTTACAAAATCATAATAAGCCATAATACACATATCCCTTTTAGACAATATTCCAATTAGTCTTATTAATGCAAAACTATTGTATTAGTCATTATAACAGATGTATAATAGAAAAGCAATGATAGTTATTATCAATTAAGCAAATTTATATCTAAAAGGGATATCAAAGAAAGGAGATATGCTTATGAAAATTTACAAAAAACTATTTGCTTATGTGCAGGATAAAAAATATCTTGGCTTTTTAGCTATAGTTTTTTCTGCTATATCTGCTGTACTTACGGTATATGGATTTTATTTAATCTACAAATTTCTGGATAATTTAATAATTAATTCAGATTTATCCGGTGCAGAGAGCATAGCATTAAAATCTGTCATCACACTAACAAGTGGAGCGATATTTTATTTTGTGTCAGGAATGTTTTCACACATACTAGGATTTAGGCTTGAAACAAATTTAAGAAAAAGGGGTATAGACGGCTTAGAGAAAGCAAGTTTCAGGTTCTTTGACTTAAACCCTTCTGGTCAAATTAGAAAGATCATAGACGATAATGCCGCGCAAACTCATCAGGTGGTAGCTCACATGATTCCCGATAGCTCTCAGGCAATAGTTACACCCGTGCTTGTACTTGCACTTGGCTTTATAGTTAGTATAAGAGTTGGTATCACTTTGCTTGCTCTTACAATAATCGGAGGCTTAATTTTGGGGGCAATGATGGGTGAGCAAAAATTTATGCAGATATATCAAGAAGCTCTATCTAAACTAAGCGCTGAAACTGTTGAATACGTAAGAGGAATGCAAGTTGTAAAAATATTTAGAGCAAATGTTGAGTCATTTAAAAGCTTTTACAAGGCGATAAAAGATTATTCAAAGTATGCTTATGATTATTCACTATCTTGTAAAAAGCCTTATGTTTTGTATCAATGGTTATTTTTTGGTTTGATTGCAATTTTAATTATTCCAATAGTTTATTTTATGACTAGCTTAGGCAGCAATAGAATGATTTTGCTTGAGCTTATCATGATTTTATTCTTATCAGGAGTTCTCTTTGTTTCATTTATGAGGATGATGTGGTACGCTATGTATATTTCTCAAGGCAATTATGCAGTAGATACTTTAGAGGCACTTTACAATGATATGCAAAAAGATAAATTGGTCCATGGCAATGTCAATAATTTTAAAAACTATAATATTGAGTTTGACAAGGTAAGCTTTGCTTATAATGACAAGGCTGTAATTGAAAATTTATCCTTTAAATTAGAAGAAGGAAAGTCCTATGCATTAGTCGGTTCATCTGGATCAGGCAAATCGACTGTAGCAAAACTTATATCGGGTTTTTACAATGTTAATGAAGGAAGCATAAAGATAGGCGGGATTCCAATAAGTGAATATTCTGACGAAGCCTTAATTAAAGCTATTTCATTTGTTTTTCAAGATTCAAAATTATTCAAGAAAAGTATTTATGATAACGTCGCTTTAGCTAATAAAGGAGCGACGAGAGATGACGTTATGAGAGCCTTAAAATTAGCAGGATGCGACCTGATATTAGACAAATTCCCAGAAAGAGAAAATACAATTATAGGCTCAAAAGGAGTTTATTTATCCGGTGGAGAAAAACAGAGAATTGCAATTGCTAGAGCAATTTTAAAGGACTCTAAAATTATTATTATGGATGAAGCATCAGCATCTGTTGACCCAGATAACGAGTTTGAACTACAAAAAGCTTTCAAAAATCTTATGAAAGATAAAACAGTTATCATGATTGCGCACAGGCTATCTACAATTAAAGACCTTGATGAAATTATTGTGATGGATAGTGGAAAAATTATAGAAAGAGGCTCTGACAAAGAATTAATGTCAAGAGATACAAGTTATAAGAGACTGCAAGAACTCTTTAACAGTGCGAATGAATGGAGGGTTTCAAATGAAGGAGTTTTATAAAAAAAGATTTGCTCTTACAGATAAAGGAGCAAGAAATTTAAGTAAAGCAACACTGGCTTCATTTTTCGTTTATTGTATAAACATGCTTCCTGCGATATTACTAATGATTTTTGCTCAGGAAGTTTTGGAAAATATCGTTAAAAGCAAAGGATTTTATATAGCATTCTCAGTTTTGACCTTGCTAGCAATGTATATTTTGCTTTCTATCGAATACGATAAATTATATAGCACAACATATCAAGAAAGTGCGGATTTAAGGGTAAGAACAGCAGAAAATTTATCAAAACTACCTCTATCATACTTTTCTAAGCATGATATTTCAGACCTAGCGCAAACAATCATGTCTGATATTGAAGGTATAGAGCATGCAATGAGCCACTCGATACCAAAAGTCGGCGGCATGGTACTCTTCTTCCCACTAATATCCATCATGATGCTAATAAGCAATGTCAAGATGGGTTTAGCTGTTATTATTCCAACGGTTCTAAGCTTTATATTTATACCACTATCTAAAAAACGTTCAGTTAAGGGAGAGAAAGAATATTATAAGGTCTTAAGAGAAAACTCAGAAAGCTTTCAAGAAAATATCGAGATGCAAATGGAGATTAAAGCATATGGCTTATCAGAGGAAATGAAAGAAAAGCTATATGAAAAAATGGATAAAAGTGAAAAAGTGCACTTAAAGACAGAGCTAGGACTTATTTTAACTATGTCAATTTCATCAATTTTTAGCTTTGTTTCCCTTGCTGTTGTAATATTTGTCGGTGTAAATCTAATTATTAATAAAGAGATAAGCCCTCTCTACCTCGTAGGATATTTACTAGCGGCTATGAAGATAAAAGACTCTCTAGATGCATCTAAAGAGGGCTTGATGGAGATATTTTATTTGTCGCCAAAAATTGAAAGGCTAAAAGAAATTCAAAATCAAGAATTACAAGAGGGCGAAGACTATAATTTAAAAAAATTTGATATTGATCTAAAAGATGTTGAATTTGCATACAATAATGATGCAAAAGTTTTAAATGGTGTGAGCTTTAAAGCTAAGCAGGGTCAGGTTACTGCTTTGGTAGGAGCAAGCGGCTGCGGTAAAACAACCATCTTGAAACTCATATCAAGACTTTATGATTATGACAAGGGACAAATCCTAATCGATGGCAAGGATATAAAAGAAATATCAACAGAATCTCTTTTTGACAAGGTGTCTATTGTTTTCCAAGATGTGGTTCTCTTTGATCAAAGCGTTATGGAAAATATTAGAATTGGTAAGCAAGATGCAAGTGACGAAGAAGTTAAAAGAGCAGCAAAACTTGCAAACTGCACAGATTTTATAGAAAAAATGGATAAGGGTTTCGATACACTTATTGGTGAAAATGGTGCAGAGTTATCAGGCGGGGAAAGACAAAGGTTATCAATAGCCAGAGCCTTTTTAAAAGATGCGCCGATATTGATCTTAGATGAGATAGCAGCAAGTCTTGATGTTGACAACGAGAAAAAAATTCAAGAGTCTTTAAATAATTTAATTAAAGATAAAACTGTTGTCATCATTTCGCACAGAATGAAATCCATAGAAAATGCGGACAAGATAGTAGTTCTTGAAAATGGAAGAGTAGAAAGCCAAGGCAACCATGAAGAGCTTTTACAAAAATCAAAAGTTTATAGGAACTTAATAGAAAAGACAAAAATGGCAGAAGAATTTATTTATTAGGAGGACAGAAGCAAAGACTTGCAATAGCATCTGTTATGTGCAAGGATTCTCCATTTAGCTATTTCGAAGAACCTGCAAGTGGTATGGATTATTCCAATATGATAAAAATTGGCAGTCTTTGGACTGCCTTTTTTATTTACTTTAACACAGCAAAACTTATAGTTGAAAATAATCAACCTTATATGCTATAATTAAATCAATAAATGATAATTAATATCATTTAAATGAAGAGAGGTTTAATTGTGACTTTATACAAGAGTATATGGATAGGTCTTTTGGGTTCATTCTTGATGTTTCTGGGAGACATGACCTTATATTATGATCCAAATGATTACGATAGCAAGGATACTATAAATAATATTGTTGGCATAATGAAAAATGTTAGTGTAAAAAGATTATACATTGGTGGTCTTTTAGGTCCCATATGTGCCTTTATATATTGTATTGGATTTTATCATATTGTTTTAGGCATGCAAGAAAATTATTTAAATATTGGATGGTCTGTGTTTTTAATAAATGTTTTCGGCATGATACTAGGAGGCTCTTATCATATTCAATGTGCCTACTTAGGTCTTTTATCAAAGCACGAAAACAAAGGAGCTTTTGATGAATTTTTAAAATTTTTAAAATTTCAAGCAAAAATACTTTTTGGAATTATGGCTTTAGCGAACATAGCATTAGCTTTGGTAATTTTATTTGGATACACAGTATTTCCAAGATGGCAAGCCCTATTTACACCTATATTTCTTTTGGTATTTACTCCTCTTGCTGATAGGTTGCCAAAGGGACTGCATATGATTATTCGCGGAGGATGGTTTAACTTAATATATTTTGCTTACTACCTAAGCTTATTGATAAACTATACTAATATGAATTTATAAGCTTATAAATCAGGGATTACATTTATTATTTACAGGAGAAAATTTATGAAACAAGAAAGTTTTATTGATGACAAGAAAACAAAAGCTGACTACAAAAATTGGGTTCCCAAAAGCTTGTTAAAGAATTTAATATTTGCAAGCCTTGCAGCTTTCATTCTATTTTTAGCCTTTGGTGTCAGTGATTTTGTATTTAGTGGAAGAACTCGTCTAATATGTGCCCTTATTCTTGGGCTTGCAACGTTGATACTTATTTTCTTTGCAAGCTGGATGAGATTTTTATATAGGGCTTTTGATTACAATGGAAAAAGAAAGCTCGCCAAAGTCATAATAGAGGGGACTGCCGACTATGTAAAGATCCCAGATGGTGGCGTGGGTTTAGATGTAGGATGTGGTAGCGGTGCACTTACAATTGCTTGCGCAAAGAAAAATCCAAAGGCGACCATGGTGGGCTGCGATATTTGGGGGGGCTCATATAAAAGTGAATTTTCTAAGGAACTCTGTGAAAATAATGCGAAATTAGAGGGAGTAGAAAATGTGAGATTTGAAAATGGTAATGCAGTGAATCTTCCTTATGAAGATGAAAGTTTTGATGCAGTAACTAGCAACTATGTTTATCACAATATAAGGGGGAAAAATAAACAAAAGCTTTTACTGGAAACATTTCGTGTACTTAAAAAGGGTGGAGTTTTTGTTATTCATGATTTGATGAGCAAGTCAAGATATGGTGATATGAATAAATTTATGGAAAAGCTGAAAAAAGATGGCTACGAAGATGTGCAATTAATTGATACAACAAAGGATATTTTTATGAGCCCCAAAGAAGCTTTATTGTTAGGACTTAACGGCTCAACTCTTATTATTGGGAAAAAATAAAATAGATGAATTACTATAAAAATTTTAGAAAGTTGATGGGGTGTGCAAGATGAAATACAAGGGTTTTTATTTCTTATTATTTAAAGGTCCAATGAAGAAAGTTCTTATAGAAAAATATAATAAAGCATATGCTTCAGAAATTATTAAAAAGAGTAAAAAAGTTTATCGAGAACTTATAAAAAATATGGACGATATCGGCGAGGATAATCCCATGGCATACAATGAGATGTTCGCCCTTGTCTTTGTTGCTCCATATATAGCAAGTGAGAAAAAAATTCCGCCGGAGACCGTCCAAGAAATGATGCGTCGCTCTCTTTATACTTTCAAATGGTTTTTTTCCTTGATTAATCTCAATACTAAAAGGGGAAAAGAGGCCAATAAGAAAAATATTCTTAAGTATTACAAGTGGTATACAGAGGAAAAAGAAAAGCTCTATCCCACATCTTTTAAAGTTGATTTTGAGGGAGAACCCTATGAGGGTGCTTGTTATTACAGAATTACTCGTTGTCCAATTTGTGCTTATACAAAGAAGTTGGGTGTAGATGAATTAATGCCACTATTCTGTGAACTTGATGAGCTTATGATAAGCTTTCAACATGGAGTTTTACACAGAAAAGAAACTATTGCCAAGGGAGGAGACTATTGTGATTACTTCATCGTGGGAGATAAAGAGTAATAGATAATTTTATTATTAGAGAGGATATTTTTCTTGCTTTTGAAAAAAATAACATAATGAGGAATTAAATGAAATTTATTAGCTACGGAAATAGAAATAATAAGTCAATATTATTTATTCATGGGCTTGCCTCTACTGCAGACCTATGTTTCAAACCCCTTCTGCCTTATTTGCAAGATTATTTTGTGATTTTCTGTGAATTGGACGGACATTATGGGACTAATCCCAAAGATTTAACTTCAATGGAAGAAACCATAAATTCCATCGAAAGCTATATATTAAATGAAATGGGCGGGAGTGTGTATGGAATTTGCGGATTTTCTATGGGAGGGACCATTGCGGTCGAACTAATTGGAAGAGGAAATATTTCTGCTTCGAAAGTCCTCTTAGATGCGGCGATTACTGCCGAGTTGGGCTTGATGGCAAGGCCATTTACTTGGGCTTTTATCATTGGGACAAGTAGGATTAAAAATAAAAAACCCATTCCTAAATTTTTATTAGATAAGATTATGGGCAAGGATAATCTAAGCGTAATAGAAATGGCCTATCCGCAAATTTCAAAAAATACGATTAAAAATGCCTGTAACTTTATCTATCATTACAAGCCTCCGAAGAATTTAATTAAGTTTTCAAATCCAATAATGTTTTGGAGGGGAAGTGAAGAGCCTATCCCTGCAAAAAGTGAAAAGATACTAAGAGAGTATCTTCCGCAAATGAAAACAGAAGTATTTGAAGGAATGGGTCATGGACAATTTCTCCACGATCATCCCAAAGAATACGCGGAGAAACTAAAAATCTTTTTGGAAAACAAATAAGGAGAATATTATGGATATAACAAGAGCAATATTAGATGGAATTGCAATGGCTGCTATCTTTAACGGTGCAGTGGCAGCTTTTGTACTGATTAACCCGAGATTTTTCTTTGATTCCTATCCAAAGAAAATACAAAATTCGGCTCCAGAAAAGATGACAAAAGAAGAGAAAAGAATAAATTTAATACTTACGATTATAATTTCAGGAATCGTATTTATATATGGAGTGACTTCTCTTTTACATACTGGAATAAGAGAGCTTAGAGTTCTCTTCTGGATGAGCTATATTCAGTGGATAATATTAAACTTGGGAGATTTCTTTTTATTGGATGTGCTTTTGTTTCAAGGAAAGTACAAGGATAAGATAGTAATACCAGGTACAGAAGGACATGAGGACTACGAATTTGGAAATTGGATGAAGCATTTGGCTATTAAAGAACATTTTATCTTAGTGCCATTTTTGATAATTCCAATCGTATCTATAGTCCAAGCGTGGCTAGTGATTCTACTTGGATTATAAAATAAAATTTGAAAGTAAAAAATATAAGAGGTCATACAAAGTTGTATGGCCTTTTTTGTTTTTCCATTATGTATAAGGCCGAGACCTCATACGGGGTTAACCCGTAATCGGTCCCGGAATGGCCACCATAAAGGATGGCCTCTACAACGCAGAGCGATTTTCAAACGAAAAAATTTCCCTCCGAATATTCATTTTACATATATATTTCGTAGGAAAATTTGATGAGATTCGAAGGAAAAGAATTTTTTATTGAAGAGGCGTAGTAACCTACGTCGATGAGATAAAGAAATTCGATTTTCCAAGAATGTCGCAAATTTAACAAGAAATATGGACATTTCGGCAAGGTTAGACTCGATGCCCCACGGTCGAGGTTTATAAAATCCCCCCTCCATTTTTCCCACAAAAAAACTGGAGGATTAACCTCCAGCTTAACATTAATTGTCTGCGTATGGTAGCAATGCTACTTGTCTTGCGCGTTTGATGGCAAGAGCGATCTTTCTTTGGTGGGCTGCGCATGCGCCTGTTGCCCTACGTGGTAAAATTTTACCGCGATCAGATGTGTAGCGTTTTAATTTTTGTACGTCCTTGTAATCGAACTTTTCGTTTTTATCAAGGCATCCTTGACAAACTTTTTTTCTTGGACGAAATCTTCTTTGCATATTTAACTCCTTTCACCTAGAAAGGGATATTGTCGTCGTGTCTTGGTTCGAAACCTGAGAAGTCGTCGTTGTCAAAACCGTTGTTTCCACCAAATCCGCTATTTGGTTGGAAGGATGTGGATGGTTGTGGGCGGTCTTTCCATTCGATAAATTCTACATTGTCTGCCAAAACTTCAGTTACATATCTTCTTTGCCCTTGGGCATCGTCGTATGATCTGGTTTGAATTCTACCTCTGACTGCGACTAGAAGTCCCTTTGCTAAATAATTTGCAACATTTTCAGCCGTTTTACCAAAAGCAACTACCATTGGGAAGTCTGCTGTTGGTTGTCCTTTGGCTTCCATTTCTTGTTTTTTGTCCTTACTTAGGCCCTTATCAACTGCTAGGGTAAAGGTTGTAACCGGTAAATTTTGGTTATTTGTGTACCTTAGCTCTGGGTCTTTGGTAAGTCTACCTATTAAAATTACGTTATTCATACAAACTCCTAATCATCAAGTGAGATAGTCATATAGCGTAATAGGCCGTCTGTAATTTTAGAAACACGGTTGATTTCTGCGATTACTTCTGGTTCAGCTTTGTAGTTAAGAACTGCGTAGTATCCTTCTGGATAATCATCGATTAGGTAAGCAAGTTTTCTAAGTCCCCAATTGTCAACTTCGAAATCTTGTCCCTTCTCAGTGATTATGGATTTTAGTCTTTCTACAAATGCTTCACGCTTTTCGTCTTCTAGATCTGGACGAAATACTAACATTGTTTCGTAGTCTCTCATAATACACCTCCTTATGGTCTTTGGCAATTTCTTGCAAGGAGCACTGTTTTAGTAAATACTCCAAGGGATATTTTATCATAAAGAAAATCTTTTTGCAAGCTTAATTCATCTGTGCCTTTAATTTTTTTATATTTTCTCTAATCTTTTCATCATCAGTCGCGGCCATAGCCTTGTCCAAAAATTCTTGGGCTTGGGCTTTGTGGCCCTCCTGGTATTTTAAATTTGCAATATTGGTATAGATTGAATAGGCAAATGACGATGAAAAGTTGGCCTCCAAGATATCCTTGTACTCATTGTAAACGGCCCGGGCCTTTTTGGTCTCTTTTGTTTGGACCAAGAGTCCCAAGAGATTGTTGTAATAAACGCCCAGATTTGCTGTATCCAAATACTTGGGATGGTAGGCTTCAAGGACCTTGATGGCCTGGTCAGCTTTGTTAATCTTTGCCAGGGTGTTGGCCTTGTGTAAAATTAAATAATCGTGCTCGTAGCCATTGGAAGACTGGATGAGTCCGTCCAGCTGATCGAAATAAGATTGTGGGTCGGATTTCAATAGGGGAGTCATGGCCTTTAAATCGTCCAGGTTTTTCATGGTTCGCTTGACCGTAAAACGCTGGGTCAATACCGCTACCAAGATAATTGTGGCGAGTGCCCCGATTACAAAGCCCCAATTATTTATATAACCCTGCTCGCGCAGCCAAAAAAATATCATTACAATGGCAATATTTTTAAAGGTCTGTAAAAATCTTTTCCTATACATAGTCACCTCCCAAGTCGTCCGCATAATTCATAAGGTCTATTATTTTTTCTAAGCTCGGTGGGAAGAGATATTTCCCCCTCATATTCTCAATATTTTCTCTAAAGTTATGGGCCTTTGGGTCTCCATCATGCTTGGCCCTCAGGTAGTTTACCAGGTAAACCATGGGCATGTTTTTGCTTTTAAGATAATTTTTGTAGGCCTTATCGTGGTCGATGGTCTTTAAATTTTCCTCATCGTTTTTTATAAGATAAATTACTTCTAAAAAGTTCTTGGTAAAATTCTTAAAGATAATATTGAGACCGTCCACTTGCAAGAGCCTTTGCAAATTTTCTGCCGCCTGGTCAAATTTTCTCTCAAAGATCAGGTCGCCAGCTTGATTTATATAAGCTTCTTGGTTAAAAATCTTGGTTAAATCTGTTAGGTCTGAGTAGTCGACCTTGTATTCTCTGCCGTTTATCTCTTCTTTTTCCATGTACATGGATTCGTATAATCTGTCCCTGGTCTCTGCACTTTTTAAAAGATTGATAATATTCCTGCCGTCATTTACCATGGCCTGGAAGGGGATTAGATTTGTTATGGCCAAATAAATTCCCACAGAGATAAAGATTATTAAAAAGGCCTGGGTGATTTGGTTGCCGACATTTCTAAAAATTATATAGGCGAGGGCAGATAGGATTAGATTTGCAATAACTCCACCCAGATTATAGAGGACAAAGGGGTAGGACCCATCTGATCTTTTCTTAGGAATCATCAGGCATTGACCGCCCGTTCCCGGTATGGTGAAGACTCTTTTTTGCATGCCGGCCTCTGTATTTGCCAGCGTGTATGAGCCAATCCTAAAATATAAAAGCCTGTAGCCAGTTAAAAATCCAAAGACCATGTGGCCCAGCTCGTGAAAAACAATTTGTAGACCTAAGGCAGCAAACACAAATACATATAGGACAGCCAGGCCCACTATCAAACGCTGCCAGTTAGCAGTGAAGTCGATGACTGCATCTAAGCCTGCAGCTAGCCTGTAAGTTGAAAAGCCTGCAAAAAACATGACTGCAAAAAACATGACAACCATTATAAATTTATCTAAAAACTTTCTCATATGCTCTCCTTGATTGCTTCTTCTACATTAATTTTAAAGGAGAGGATGGACTTTGTCAAATGATTTTTATTGCATACAAGACAACTTACATACTTCTTATACTAATTTAAAGACAGCTTGTTAAAAAATAGGAAATCAATGAATTCTCCGACTTTATCTAATTTTATATTTATATATTTAAAAGATACTGCATCGAGGCCATCACTTGTTTTAAAAAACTGCCCATTAATTTCAAAGGGAGTTAATTTAATTTGTTTTTTTATTTGCCTTATCTTTAATTTGCCATCTATAATTACACTTATATATGGTCCAGATAATGGCTCATAAAATTTTATATTTCTTTTCTTTAACTCTAGGATAAATCTATCACGAACATCATTCAAGAGGAACCATATTTTATCTGTAGTTTGGTAAAAACTTCCATCCTCAAACAAACTCAGGACAAAGTTTTCAGTTAAAGATGAAGCACTTGATTTATAATTTGTGGCTTCAAAATTGGTGGGCACTACCATATAGGCAAATTTAATAGACCTTGGGAAAACAGCGGCAAGGTCGTCAATCAAAAACAAATTCTTTTTATTATACAAAATATTCTTGTGTTCAAAGATAAATTGCCTGTTATATAAATCATCTATAATAAAAATATTATTTTGCAGGCAAAATTTTTCAAGCTCATTGATTCGCTGGGGAGAATAGTTAATACAAGTCGGTAGTTGGTTGTGGCTCTCTATGAATAAAAGGCTGGGTTTTTTGGGAAGATCGTCAACCTTTACTCCATCATCATCCATTTTGATATATCTAATTTTATTTCTATAAGCTTGAAAAAGATTAGAGTCGCTAGTTTTATTATATTCTTCCAAGAGAATGTATTTTTTATTAAACTCATTTAGCAAATAATCAACCAAGTCTTTTTTTGATGAAGATATGAGAATCCTATCCGGGTGAATGTAATGACCATAAAGTTTGGACAAGTACTTAGAAATTTCCTCGCGAAGTCTAGGCATACCAATTCCTGAAGATGAATAGTAGAGGGAGTCTAGTTTTAAATTGTATGTATTCTTTAGACCCCTTAACAATAAAGAGTCGGTTAGTTTTCTGTAGGAGTCATTTTTATAAAAAATTTGCAACATGGGAACAATTGTGTCTGTTGATTGTGGAACATTATCCACATCTGACATATATCTACCTTGATTACTTATAACAAAATAACCCTTGCCAGCGACTGATTTTACATAGCCCTGGATTCTCAATTTTTCATATGCATACTCAATATAATATTTCTTTACATTAAAAAAAGAAGCCTGATACCTTATTGAAGGCAACTTGTCACCAGGCAAGTAGTTTTTGTTTCTGATTTTTGATAAAAGTATATCATATATCTCTTGAGAAGTTTTATTCATATCCACCACCTAAATATATTTTATCATCGTAGGCTTATAAAATCAACTGTCCGAAAAAATAAGTGCCAACTGTCTGAGAAAAAATGCAAATACATGGTATAATAAAGGTGGATTCAAATAGGAAAAATTGTTGATTTTCACTTGGTAAGTGATAATATTATTAAAAAAACAAAGGGGGAGGAAGATTTTGAACAAGGTTCTCAACACTAAGAAAATATTATTAATTTTATTTCTTGGATTTTTGCTTGGAGTGTTTTTTAGGGCACTCCAAGCTTATCCATCACTTAGTTTAGACTTGGTAGAGATAGATTTGACTAATAATTCAGAGATTTTGCCGATTATGAAGTCTAATACGAATTTATTTTTTGAAAAGTATGAAGAGAATTATTTCTCGAATTTTTTTAGGTTTTTCAATAAAAATCAAAAATATACTTATGAACTAGATCCAGTAAGTAATGGAAATAATTTTCTAAAGATAAGTTTAGGTGAATATTTACTTTATATTCCGGCGGAGGTTTATAATGAGAGGTAAAGATTTAGCGACTATTATTTTTTTGTTTATCATATCTTGTTTGTTAGGTTTTATAGTTACTCCTGAAAAGGGGATTAAGCTTTTAGAAAAAACTCAGACTGAGGTGAATTTAAATTCTAGTGAAATAAAAGAAGTGCAAGCTCATCTAATAAATTTAAAGAGATTCTTATACAACAGAGAAGAGGAATATAAATCTGAAGTATCTACAGAAATTTTAAGCGAGAATCTTGCAAGATCAAGTAATTGGGAAAAAATAAAAGACAATAAAATAATTAATGATTTTGTTGCTGATGCCTGTTCTGTTGCTCTTAAATCTTTGAGAAATAAGGACCAAATAAAAGCTATGACCTTAATAAGGATAAAATACAATGGGGTTGATATATTATTTCCAATTGCATGTAGATAAATATACTTAAAATACAAAATCTAACCAACAAAAAAAGACCAAGTCGCACTTGGTCTTTCATTTTGTCTTAATTAAATAAGTCTGCCGGTGTGTCTGCTGGTAGGATATAGACTTCTACCTGCCTTCTACCGAATTGGAAGCATTCGCTGACTGTGTTCATAAATAGGTCAATCTTCATGCCCTTGATTGCTCCGCCTGTGTCTTCTGCAATCGCATAACCGTAGTCAGGAATGTCTGGGTTCAAGCTCTTTACATAAAGCTTGGTGCCTAGTGGTATAACCCTTGGGTCTACCGCTACTGTTCCTCTTCTTGCTCTGGTGCCTGAGGCTGTAATTCCATAGCCGCGATCTCCTGGGCGTTTACCAGTTGATAATGGGCCTGCCTCGTAAGCGGTTGCATTCATCACATACTTGCGTGAAGCTCCGCGTGTCAGCACTTCTGCCTTACTTTCTTTTGACTTCATTGGTAATTCTATTATTTGAGGCACAGCCTCTTTGATAATTTCTTCTTTCAATACTACGCTGCCCCTTACAATACCGTTTACGATTTTGTTTTTCAGCGTAACTTTCTTTTCGCCGGGCACACCCTTTTGTATGGTGACCTCGGACTTTAAAATTGGATTTGTGCTTTCGCGTTTGATGACCAAAAATTCCTTTGCCATTGTTTCTTCTTTGATTTCTTCGCGAACTCTAAAGATATTTACAATGCTATCTGTAGGCACTTCGTCTAGGCCTGGGACTGTTAGGTCATCTTGACCCAGCTCGATGTTTAGGTAGGCGAGCATTTCTCCAACGGTCCTGTTTGGAACTTTGACCCTGGAGCCCTTGCTATCGTCTTTTAAATAAATTTCAATCAGAGGCTCGAGCTCGTACACCTGATTGTTCTTAAATTCTTTTTGTTCTTTTATAATGAAGTCGGGGTAGTTTTGTTTTACAAACGCTTGGAGTTCTTCGTAGGATTCTACTTTGGTAAATACTTTGAATTTACCTTGCATTAGAACCACGTCTTTCTTTTCAGCGGCGTAAACGACGCTGGATGTTAAAATAAGAAAGAATAGAACTCTAAATATTTTTCGAAAATTCATAACTTCCTCCTTAGGTCTTTTATTTTATACTTTTTTTGCCCTTTTGTCAAGTTGGAGGCCGATTGAGGACTCGTAAATGTGTTTACAATCACATCTGCCCTTGATTTTATAAATATTTTTTGCTATGATATATAAATTATAAGGAGGACTTATGAAAGAAAAAGTTTACATCAGCGGTCATAGAAATCCAGATACAGATTCAATCTGTGCGGCTCTTGCCTATGCCGATTTAAAAAATAAAATATCAGACTACCAGGCCGTGCCAATTCGCTTAGGGAATATCAATCGCGAGACCCAGTTTGTCTTGGATTATTTTGGGGTGGACCAACCCATTTTTATGGATACAATTAAGAGCGAGGTCAGAGATTTAAAGCTTGACAGCCCCTTTATACTTAGCCCGGACACTTCCTGCGCCAAGGCTCTTGAATTTATGCAGGAGAAAAACGTCAACGTCTTTGCAGTGGATAGCGAGGAAAAACTTATGGGCATTGTCTCTCTGTCAAATATTACAAAGAATTATATGGACGTGTGGAACGACAAGGTCCTTAGGAATTCCAATACGCCTTTTGAAAATATCGTTCAAGTTTTATCGGGCGAAACAGTTTACATGCCAGAAAAAATCAGAGAATTAAATTCCATGAGAGTTTTTGCCATGAGCCTGCCCCACGCCTTACAAATTATCAAGGAGGGGGACGTGGTAATCACGGGAAATCGGACAGACGTTCACGAAATCTGCGACAAAAAAATCTCTATCTTGATTATCTCTGGCGGCGGAGAAATTGACGACGAATTATTGGCAGCCGCCAAGGCAAATGGAGTTGCCCTCATCAAAACTCAGTTCAACACCTTTATGGGATCCAGACTTTTGCCCCAAGCCGTTCCAATCGAAGCTGTAATGGCCAAGGAAAACTTGGTGACCTTTGGTCTGGACGACTTTGTTGACGAAGTTACGGCCAAGATGAGCGAGACCCGTTTTAGGTCTTATCCAGTTTTGGATGCCAAGGGCAAGGTTGTGGCAAGCATTTCTCGTTATCATTTGATTTCAACTGAGAAAAAGAAATTGATCTTGGTGGACCACAACGAGCGCAACCAATCCATCCACGACATCCAAGACGCGACCATTATCGAGGTCATCGACCACCACAGGGTGGCAAATATAAATACAGAGGCGCCGATTTATTTTAGGAATATGCCAGTGGGTTCAACCTGCACAATTATAGCCAGCATTTACGGGGAAAAGGGGATTAGCCCATCAAAAGAAATTGCAGGACTCCTTTGCTCAGGAATAATTTCCGACACCCTATTATTTAAATCGCCAACGGCAACCAATATCGATAGGATCATGCTTGACCGCATGGCAAAGATTGCGGAAATCAATCCAGAAGACTACGCCAAGGCCATGTTTAAGGCAGGCACAAGTTTGGAAGGCAAGAGGCCGACCGATTTATTAAACGAAGACGTCAAAGAGTTTACCATCGAAGGCCACAAGATGCACATAGGCCAAGTCATGACCATGGACATGGACAGCCTGGAAAAAATAAAGGCCCAGCTACTTGTAGCCATGCAAGACCGTCGAAAAGCAGACGGCGACGATTTAAATATCTTTATACTGACAGATATCTTAAAGGAAAATTCCAAAATCCTAGTCGTGGGTGACCAAGGAGAAAAAATCGCCAAAGCTTTCGGCCAAGAATTAAAAGAAAACGAATTCGACGCACCCGGAGTTCTCTCGAGGAAAAAACAAGTCGTCCCAGTCGTCGGCAAGGCGCTGGCATAAAATAAAATAGAATTTCAAACCACGCTTAAGATACCAGCGTGGTTTTTTAATGCAAATACATATATAATAAGAAGAAAGAATTTATATTTACTCATGTGAATGTATAAAAATGTTAAATAAGAGTTCAAGAGGGGTAGATAATAGCTAAGAACGATTTATTCCGTTAAAAGAAAAGCCAAGAAAATTAGAGGAGGAATTAATTAAGCCATGAAAAAGAAAATTGCTCTTGTTTTACTAATCACAATACTATTAATATCCTGCGGAAAAAATTCAGGAGACCAGGCGGCACTGGATGAATTTGAAGTCCTTGATATAAATATTAATGGACTCAGTGAATCTGAGGCAAGTCGAAAGGCCGGCGCATATATTTCTGAAAAATATCTCAGGGACGACTATGAATTTAAAGAAGAAAATAAAATTTCCCAGGTCATAGACATAGATGTCGACCCTATAAAATCCATTGCTGGATTTAGGATTACTGACCAGGAGATTATTATTCTGGACCAAGAGGCCAAGGATATAAAGATTTTAAATTTGCAGGGGCAAGTCTTGAAGACGATTGCGAGCGAGGACATGGGCTCTGCATATTTTAGCGACCCAAGTGCCTTTTACTTTGATGAGGAAGAAGGGCTTTATTATATTTTGGATAATGGGGAGATTTTTGATAAGAAGATTATAAGAGCTGATGAAAATTTTAATTTTGTAGACGAGATTAAATTGCAAATCTTCGAAGAGAAAGCAAGTGGAAGATCTTTTGACTCCATAGTCCATTACAAGGATAAGATTTACATATCAACACATTCTGCTAGTGAAAGCGTGATGGCCATTATATCCATAGATAAGGATGGCAAGGAAAAGATGTACGATCAAAGATTTGGTGGATTTTTAAAAGTGACTGATGGAAAATTATATGCAGTCCAGACCTTGAAGGGTTTTAAGTATGGAAAGAAAATAAAATCTGCTTACAAAAATTCTCGTGAATATGAGACCTATGGCCGGTGCGGGGATGCTATTTATTTGCTGGAAGAAGATAAAATGCAAAAATTATACGACCTGCCAAGTAGTTCATCCTTTACGGACCTAGTTAAAAAAGGAGATTCTTATTATCTATCAAGCGGGAGTACTTCTTATCTGCACGAGTTTAAAAGCTCAACAGAAGGCTTAGAATATATTAGGAGTCTTACAGATTTTTTGGGCATTCCCAAAAAGAATATTGACAAGCGGTTTTTAATGCAAGACTATGAGGGGGGTCTTGCCTTGTGTGACTCTGAAATGAAGAAGATTTATGTAATAGATTTAACTGAGTGATAGGGGGAAATTATGAAAAAGAAAATTGCTCTTATTTTAATAGTCACAATATTATTAATATCCTGCGGGAAAAACTCTGGAGACCAGGCGGCGCTGGATGAATTTGAAGTGCTGGACGTAGATGAAAACTTGTCACTTGAAGAAAGTTTAAAAGTTGCTAGCAGGCTTGTTGATGAAAAATATCCCCTCAATGAACCTGATTTTAAAATATCTGATTATATAATAGATGAAATAGACTTAAAAAAATCTGGTCTTAAATCTATTGCTGGAATTATAACGAGCGATGATTACATTGTTGTACTTGATAAAGAAGATAATAATATTAAAATACTAAGCTGGAATGGCGAACTTTTAAAGACTGTTGGTAAATTAGGTTCGGGAAACATGGAGTTTAAAGCACCTACTGATTTTTATTATGAGGACGGTACATATTATATACTTGACTATGAAAACAACAGGGTTGTCATTACTGATGAAGATTTTAATTTAATAAAAAATCTAGATATAGGATTATTAAAAGAAATATCTAAGCTAAATGCTTTTGATTCTATTGTAAAATATGATGATGTATTATACTTAGCTCAAACAAAAGGTAGAGAAAAAACTATGGCTATAATAAGCGTAGATATGGATGGCAATGAAAAATTATATGACCAGAAGTTCGGCGGATTCTTGAAGGTGGTCGATGATAAACTTTATGCTGTTCAGAATTACAAGGGCTTTAAGTATGGAAAAGAAGTTAATACAAGTATAGGTACTCATGATAATGAATATTGGTCTCAATGTGGGGACGCAATATATTTAGTTGATGATGATAAGATGACCAAACTTTATGATTTGCCTACAAGATCAACATTTTCTGATTTGTTAAAGATTGGTGACTCATACTATATGGCCAGCACCAGCTATGGCTTTGTAAATGAATTTGCAATAGAAAACGGGAAAATGGAATATAAGAGGACAATAACAAGGCAGCTCTTAAGTGAATCGGATAGAACAATTGTAAAAAGGTTTAGAATGCAGGAACACGATGGAAAAATTATTTTATCAGATAATCAAGAAATTAAGATTTATATAATAGATTTAACTGAATGATAGGGGGAAGTTATGAAAAAGAAAATTGCTCTTATTTTAATAGTCGCAATATTATTAATATCCTGCGGGAAAAGCCCTGGAGACCAGGCGGCACTGGATGAGTTTGAAGTTTTAGATATCAATGTGGATGGATTATCTGATGATGAGGCTTATAATTTAGCATATGGGATAACTGATGAGAAATATCCAATAGGGGACTATGAATTTAATATAGAAGACAAGATAAAGAAAACCATTGACTTAAGCAAGTCAAATTTGAAACTGATTGCAGATTTTATGGCAAGACCTGATGAGATTATTATTTTAGATCAAGAAGATAATAATATTAAGGTGATTGATTGGGATGGGAATTTGATCAAAACAATTGGCAAGTTGGGTTCTGGAGAAATTGAGTTTAAGAATCCAGCCGCGTTTTATTATGATGAAGATAGTGGATACTACTATATTGTGGATGATGGCAATGGAAGAGTAGTTGTATTAGACACGGATTTTAATTTTGTGAAAAATATAGATGTAAAGTTTTTAAAAGAAAAGTCATCGTTAAATGCTTGTAGTTCTATAGTTTTATATAAAGACTCTTTATATTTATCTACGGCTTTTGCACGGGAAGAATATATGGCAATTTTAAAAGTAGATCCAGATGGTAATGAAAAATTGTACGACCAAAGATTTGGTGGTTTTTTAAAAGTTATTGATAATAACCTATATGCGGTTCAAAATCACAAGGGATTTAAATTTGGAGATAAGGACAGGCAGACTGGTAAGTACGATTATTCTATTTGGCCATCCTGTGGAGATGCCCTCTATCTTGTCGAAGAAGATGAGCTAAAAAAACTGTATGACTTCCCAACTCTGTCTAATTTTACAGATATGCTAAAGATAGGAGACTCATATTATTTGCCGAGTGGTAGTTATGGAATCTTGCAAGAATTTAAAGTTGTAGATAATGAAATGCAATACCAAAAGAGCCTAACCCATCAGATGCTCGATGACTTTAAAAGTGGTGTATTTGTAGCAAGAAGATTTAAAATGCAGGAAATGGAAGGAAATATATTGTTGATGGATGCCGAGACAGATAAGATTTATATAATAGATTTAAGTAGGTAATACAATGAGAGATAGATTTTTTATTATAAGTTTATTAATAATCACAATTTGTGCTTTAGCTTGCAAGGGAAGGTCTGCGAATACATATACCAACTATGACTTGGTATATGGGGATGAGTTTGCAGGTTTCGACATTTATGATGAAGATGGAAATTTGGCAGAATTACCTGATAAGAACTATGCTGGATTTTATGTGTCAAAGGGTTGCGGCTCTTGTGCCAGTGCCATTAGAAACATTGACCGATTTTCTAAGATATTTAAATCAGATGATTTGGATTATATTGTGCTTTGGGAAGACGAGATTCCAAAAAATTTAATAAAAAAATATAATATTGAGGAGAATAAAAATTATAGTTTGGATGGCAAGTCAAAATTATTTGGCATTACGCCCTCATATTTTATTCTGAAAGATGGTAAGGTTGATTTTCAAACGGAAGATATGGATATGTTTTTAAGGAAAATTTCTTCTGGGGACTATGAATCTAAGGATAAATTGATGAAAAGAGTTAACAAGCTTATTGCTGATGAGTATGGGGCAAATGATAAGACAAAATTACTTTATTTTGCTATGGAGGGTTGCAATGATTGCAAAAAGGCAAATGAAGTTTTAGATGACAAGGATATTTTGGATAAATATGATATAATAAAGATGTATAGGCCATCAGATCCTGATGATGGTAGGTTGCTTGACAAAGGTGGATTTTTAGCTGGCATTTATGATGTCGACTGGTATCCAACATTTGTAAAAATTTATGAGGATGATTTTGAGATAATTAGGGAAGTTCCTATAGACCAGTTAAAGAATATGCTTTTAAAATAAGCTCAATTTTAAAAGAGGTTATTATGGAAAAGTTTAAATTTAGGATGGATAATTTGATAAAGAACATGGTTTACAATCGCAAGCTGACCATAGTGGTCCTTTTGACGGTTGTTATTTCCATGTTTTTTCCCTTTATGACCATTTCTAATTTGATGTACCAAGCCAGAGAGGACACCATGAAGGGCCTCTATCGTGAGGGCGATCTCAAGTTAAGTTATACGGGCGAGTGCATAGAGCCGGACGCTTTTCGCGGAACTTTGGACAAGCTCTTTGATAGCCATGTGGATTATTTTTTTATAAGTCCAGTTTCTCCAGTTTCGGTTGCTGGACAAACTTTTGTCCATACGATCGCCGGCATTGATGAGGGCATGGTTGAAAAGCCCATGCTGATTTTGGAGGGGAGGAATTTGACTGCAGAAGAAATAAAAAATGGGGCTGATGTATGTTTGATTAGGCCTACTGCAAAAGAACTTTCCGATGTAAAGATCGGCGAATATGTTTCCTACAAGGGGAAAAAGCTGGAGGTCGTTGGCAAGTATTCTAGCAGGGATGTCTTTGCAAGCGTCGCTATGCCAGCCAAGACTCTGGCAAAGATATCCAAGGGCAGCAGCCTCCAATATTATTTGCTCTTTACTGGTGTGAGCGAAGATGCTGACCAAATCGTAAGCACCATTAGAAAAAATGTTGACGGAATTACTGCCGATAGGATAATGACTGCTGACTATAAAGAGTTGGTCAAGCGGGAAGAGGAAGCCAAGTGGATGAATTTTAAATACAACATCCTAAGTGGGCTTTTGATTTCCTTTGTTTCCTTGGTGACCATAATTGCAATTTACATTGGCAGGCTCCTCCAAAACAAAAGAAATATTGGCATTAAACTTAGCCAGGGTCAAGCAGGAGGGATATTTTGATGGATTCGATTTTGGAAGTCCTGATTTTTTCTCTCTTTGCCATTTTGATAAATTCTCTTATATTTGCCTTTGGCTCATCCTTTTTATCTTCTTTTGTCCTCTTGTACAAAGAGCCTTTGTTTTATTTGGTCTCCAGCCTGGCAGTTATTTTGCTCTCGGTTTTGCTGGGTCTAATTGGCGGACTTTACGTCACCAGGTCTAGCGTAAGCGATATGGTAGGTGCATGATGAAGTATTCATTTCAAAGAGTTAATAGCAGATTTATGGCCAAGGCCTATATGTATTTTGCCTTGTCATTTTTGATTGCCATTGGGACGGGAATTTTATTTATTTCCCTATCAAATTTGACTAGTGAAAATAGACTTTACAATAAGACTTATAAGGAGCTCCAGGCGACAACGACTGTAATTGAACCGCAAGCGTCGGGACTCTCTGCCATTACTTATGATGATTATCTTTACTTAAATGAAAAGTACAAGGACCAGATAGATATTTTTTATAGTGGAAACACAAAATTAAGTTTTATGTTAAATCAAGACTTTGTAAGCATAGATTTAATTTTTATTACCGATGATGAGATTAAGGAGCTCTGCGATTTGTCCTTTGACGGCGGGGCAATTATAGGCAGGTCGGCCTTGGAGTCTTTAAATAAAATTAAAAATAAAAAGCCTATTGAAGCTGGCCAGACTCCAAAAAATGGAGAGTACATTCCCTTTGATAATAAGGCAAGCTTTGATGGGGATAAATTAAAAATAGGGGGAGAGGATTTTTCTTTCAAGGTTATCGAAAGCAAGTATGAAACTCGTGTTATGGTTTACAACACCGACACGCTCTGGGACGGGACCAGTAGCGGAGTCAGGCTTGGCTACACCATATTTTTGCCCATAGAAAAACTCCAGGCTTTTAAAAATGAATTTAATTGGGAACAATTTATGACGCGGATTGCAATTAAAGAGGAAAATCCAGATTCAAATAAGCTTTGGGAAATTTTGGATTATCTGGGGGGAGCCCATCCCGAGTATTCTTATAGGCTAAACGACCAACTGGCCAGGGCCAAGGACAGGCTGGGCCAGATGACTTGGAATGCATCCAAGTACAGGATTTTATCCCTGCTTTTAATCGCCCTTGTATCGATTGCAAGCTCAGGATTATTTTATATAATTTTTTATAGGAGAAAGAGGGACATTGCGGTTTCCATTGCCCTGGGGTCGACCTTTAAGGGACAAGCTATGGAGCTTCTCTTGGAAATTACCTATGTGGTTGCCTTTGGACTCTTGCTTGGCATTAGCGGCGGGTCGATGATGGCTGACATATTAAAGATTGAATTTAAATTTGAGCCCCAAGCATTTTTAATTACAGTCTTGGTGGCAATTGGAATAATTTTGGTAAGCGCCTATTTGAGCTTGAGGTCCCTAAAAGACTTGTCGCCAGTTGAAATTTTGCAAAATGAATAGGCTGATAAGGGCCTTTATTGAAAAGACATTAACAAAGTGCTATAATTAGGTCAATGAAAGGGGGACTAACCATGGGTATGAACGGAATGGGCGGTTTACAAACCATCCAAAAGATTCTTCTCTATACGCAAATTGTCGACAGCTATGTTAAATTAGCTCTGGATATTTGCCTTGTCATCGGCGTTATTGTCTTGATCAAATATATTAGGCAAAGAGCCTGCATCGAAAAATCTCAACACGATTGCGGTGTTAAAGCAAATGAAGCACAAAAAATTGCTCAAGACATGAGACCAAAGACCGTTGAAGAAGAAATGGAAAATATGGATATATAGATTAGGACCAGGCTGAGCCTGGTTTTTTCTTGGAATTTTTTAAGGATTTGACAGGAACCAGGGAAAAATTTATAATAGGGCCTGGAGGTAAGATAATGAAAAAAATATATATATTAATATTAGCTTTGGCTCTTATTCTAGGCTTATCCGCATGTAATAAATCAGGAGTGGATAAAAGCGAGCATATAAAAGAAAGTGCACAGGCGGACATTAGTGAAAGTAAAGATACTAGTGAAAGCACGGATACTAATGAAAGCACGGACACTAACGAAAGCACGGATACTAATGAAAGCACAGACGCTAGTGAAAACACATTTAAATTTTCTGCATTGGGAAATGCTGAATCTCAAGAGAAGACTGCCGAACTTTTAAAAGCAGCTGGTATAAGTGACGAGAGAATCGAGGAATTTCTCGGCCAAGTGAAAAAATACAATGACTATTACGATAACAAGTCAGGTGACTTTGTGGACTACGCTGAACCCGATTATCTGGATATGATTGGCAAGGCTCAGGCGGATTCAACCAAGAAACCAATCGGCCTTGGCAACAACTGCCGGATCACGACCTTTGGATTACTCCGTGATTCTATAAATATTGGCGAAAAAATCGAGGATAAGACTTCGGTCCTGGCCTTTGACAAGTCGTCACTCGCCGAATCAAAACTCTTTTCTGCTGAAGATATGGAAAAATTCGAATCCTTTTACGCACCGATTGCCGCAGCTGATTCAGCTGATCCAAGCGACCAAGCCCAGATAATCAAAAAAGCCCTGGCTGATCGCAAGATCGAATTTACAAATGACAAGGCCAAGATGATCAGCGTCTATTTAAATTCCAAGGACGAAATCGATGGCAATATCTTATTTGTCGGCCACACAGGCGTCATGGTTGAAGATGAAGGCAAGTTTTATTTTATAGAAAAACTCTCCTTTGAAGAACCCTACCAGGTCTTGGCCTTTGAAAGTAAAGAGCAAATGGTCGACCATCTTTTGAAAAAATACGATTTTCCATTGGGGGAAAACACGGCCAAAGCAGTAGTATTTGAGAATAATGAACGTATAAAATAAAAAATAAATAGAAGATAAAAAATATCCTCGCCCACGCGGCGTCGAGCCTGCGTGTGCGAGGTGTCTCTAAAGTTTGCGTGGATATCTATCAGCATGCTTGACAAAATCCGATAAATCAATTAAACTTTAAGCAATATTAAAAAGAAAGGTGAGAAAATTATGAAATTATTTCTTCAAATGTCTCCATTGGCAACTGCCAAGGCAAAATGTATTTGTAGTTAATTTTTGATTGTCTAAAAAAATTAAATATTTTGAAAGGAGAAATAGTGGAAACAATCGTATCTGCTTTATTAGTTTTTGTATCTACATCAATTGACTACTTAGTTGTTTTGACTATTTTATTCGCCAGTCAAGGCAAGGAAGGTTTGAAATCAATTTATGCAGGACAGTATTTAGGTACAGGACTGCTTGTACTGGTTAGTCTTATAGCCGCTTACTTTTTAAATTTTATTCCACAAGATTGGATTATCGGACTTCTTGGTTTAATTCCATTAGGTCTTGGGATAAGATCAATTTTTGTGGATGAAGATATTGATGAAGAAGACATCGAGGGAAAAATTACCGGAGATGGATCAAAAATCTTAGCATTTACAAGCTTAACAGTGGCAATGGGTGGTGATAATTTAGGAATTTACATCCCCTATTTTACAGGAATGAGTTTGATTGAGATTAGTATAAGTTTAGTAATATTTGCGTTAGGGATTTTGATTCTATGCAAATTATCTCAAAGTCTCGCCTCAATTTCTGCTATCGGAGAGACTGTAGAAAAGTACGAAAAAATAATTGTACCAGTCGTGTTTATTGGACTCGGTCTATATATATTGATTGAAAATGGAACGATTAATTATCTCATATCTATAATCACAAGCTAATAGTCTATTTTTATATTTCAGACCTATTAAAGAAAATCTTTAGTAGGTCTTTTTGTTTACTTAAAATTCTCTTATATGTCTAAAGAAATATGAGAAGTAAGAAAAAGAAGGTTTATTTGAAGAATGTTCAAAAGAATATGTAATAGTAAAATCAAAATAAAAATAAAATATAATTTAAAAATCAGACCCCGCACAATCCGTCGGGGTCTTTTCTTTGCTTTCCCAATTTATTTTTTTATATATTATGGTGATTCTTAATTAAATTTGTTAGAAAAAATTCGCGATTTTAGCAACAAATTTTTTGTTTTCCACCGCCTTGACACCTTTACTTTAATGGGATATAATAATCTTGTAAGAAATGGTTTTTATAACACTAGGAGGGCAGTAATGATAATTGGTTAAGGAGGCTTACGTCTCCCATAATTTAAAACTTAATATTATCACAAAGGAAGGTGTTATAAATGAAAGCGATAAAAAACTTTTTTCGTTCGATTAAACTCATCTACCAAAGCAAGCCGTCGGTTTTTATTCCGCTAACGGTTCTTTTGCTTGCCATGAGTTTTGTACCAATTTTGCAGCAAAATGCCTTGCAAATTTTTATAGACCAAGCAGGTTCCATTGAATCTGTAAGGGAGGGGCTGATTATTTTGGCTCCCTTCTTTATAGCTCTTTTGATTGACCTGGTAAGCGGCCCTATCCTCATGTTTTTGCAGGGGGATTTGACCGATCAACTTATCAGGAAGGTCAACTCCGACCTGCAAAACAAGATTAATGAGATCAACCACTTGGAGATTTTGGAAGATCCGTCTTATTATGACAAGATTGAACTGATCGAGGGGGAAATTGCATGGAGGCCGATAAATCTCTTGGTCTACAGCCTTTCGGTTTTTAGGATGTCTTTGACTCTTATTATTATGATGGTCCAGCTGGCGACTTTTAGGGTTTGGATTCCAATTCTCATGCTCTTATCACTCATTCCTCAAAGCATTTTGCTTTACAAATTGCAGGTTGAGGCTTACGAGAACACGGTCACCAGGAGTCCGCTGGCAAAGGTCCTCAGGTATTTTTCTGACGTGCTTTTAAAGAGGGATTACGCCAAGGAGAGGATTTCCTTTGCCTTTGGCAAGAAGATTCAAAATGATTATGAAAAGACTTTTGAGAGCATTTATGAAATTACCAAGAGGGACAGGCGGAAAAAAGGTCTGGCCTCTGTCATTATGTCCATAGTTGGGACGGGGCTTATTGCCTTTACCATTGGATTTTTTGTGTCACGAGTTATTGCAGGCGAGTTTACCCTTGGCAGCCTGGCACTTTTTATTTCCTATACGGTCTACACCGGCGCTTCGTCCATTACCCTGGTCCAAGAAGGGGCTCTTTTGATCGAGACCGAGCTCTTTATGGAAAATTATTTTGAGTTTTTGGACACAGATGTAAATATGGAGGCTGGCGACAAGGTTATTCAAGAGATAAACTCCATTGAATTTAAAAATGTCTCCTACCAGTACGCAGGCAGGGACGATTATGCACTGAAAAATGTCAGCTTCAAGGTCCAAGCACCCAATAAGGTCGCCCTGGTGGGCATAAACGGATCGGGCAAGACAACTCTGATCAAGCTCATCTTGAGACTTTACGATCCGACCCAGGGGGAAATTTTTATAAATGGAGAAAATATAAAGGCCTATGATTTAAAGGCCCTCAGGAAATGCTTTGGCATTTTATATCAAGACTTCAATAAATTTGAAATCTCTGCCTTGGAAAATATAATTATTTCCGATACGGAAGAAGAGTTAAAGGATGGACGACTACAAGACGCCCTCAAAAACAGCGGAGCTGGAGATGTGGTTGATGATTTGAAAAACGGCCTGGATACAAATCTGGGCAAGCTCTACGAAGATGGAACAGATCTTTCTGGCGGCCAATGGCAAAAGATTGCCTGTGCCCGCGCCTTTTATAAAGAGTCCTCGTGCAAGATATTTGACGAACCATCGTCAGCCCTGGACCCAATTAGCGAACGTGATTTTTGGGATAGGTTAATGGCATGGAGCGAAAAAGATCTAACCATCTTTACAAGTCACAGACTCCAAGGCATCAAAAACGCAGGATATTTCTTGGTTTTGAAAAATGGAGATTTGGTTGAAGAGGGGACATTTGATGAGGTGATGGATAGGAAGGGAGAGTTTTATAATCTATATAATGCACAAAAATAGAAATATAGAGAAGCAGACGTTCAAGAATACGTCTGCTTTTTTGGTTTTACGACGAATGTTCATGCCCACAAGGGGCAATCACATTCGCCTAATGTCCACAATTTTCCTCAGACTATTTCAATCAATCAAACATCGCCTCTGGCTCGTTTTCTTGAGAAATAGGTTGCGTGAGTCAACGCTAGCCAATCGCCTTCGCCTATTCGAAATTTCTTGGCGACCATAAAGGATCGCCTCTACAGGAAATTTCGAGGCTCGCCTATTGGGCGTGGCTGCAACCAGACGGTACATGGCTACATGGATATCCGTTGGATAAACCTCGACCGTGGGGCGTCGAACCCCACGGCCGAGATGTCCAAAATTCTCCTCAGACTCTTGTTCTCAATCGTTCTTCCCTTCGGTCTAACGATTGAACAAGAGGTTGCGTGAGTCAACGCTAGCCAATCATCTTCACGCTTTCGCGTTCGATTCTTGGGCGTGGCTGCAATCGGACGCTACCTACGTTCTTATAAACATTTATATTTTTATTTTCTATGTGCATTATACATATTTTTCGTAGGATATATTCGGTCATGATGTTTTGATTTAAAAATGGCATTCGGTTTATATGTCGCTCTGCGTTGTAGAGGCGATCCTTTATGGTCGCCATACCACAACCACGATCCCCCTTGTGGGGTGAGGGGGGGTGTGGAATTATATACGCTAAATTTTTATTGGGGCAATTTTTTGGGCTACATGGATATCCGTCGGAAAAATATATTTTCTCTTCCTATTATATAGGGGGTATATTTATTTTTAAAAATCATTTCAATCTTGCAAATGGTTTTTACGACGAATGTTCATGCCCACAAGGGGCAATCACATTCGCCGAATGTCTGGAATAAACCAGACGCTACATGGCTACAATGATATCTATAGGCATGAAAAATATTTCCCTCGCCCACACATCCAAACGAAATTTAACTGCATACGCTTGTTATTTTTATCCCGTCTTTTAACTTTGATGGTTTTTATAAGTTTTTTTTACAAAAATACTTGATAGATTTATTCATTTTTGTTATACTAGTTAAGTGCCCGGAGTCGAGGCGTAGAAGCGAGAAGTTGCTTGCGGATGCAAGGTAATTTTCGTGGAGAAGTTGGACTAGATTCCAACGAAACCAACAGCGTCTGACCGGTTTTTCTTTTGAAGCGGAATAAGAAACACACGGTTGCGTTGTAGGTGACGTCGTATGTAGGGCAAATCATACGAAGGAGGGTATTATGAGCACAAATAACAAAATCAGAATCCGTCTTAAAGCATATGATCACGAGGTTCTTGATAATTCAGCAAAGAAGATCGTTGAAACTGCTAAGAGAACAGGCGTTGAAGTGTCTGGACCGGTTCCACTGCCAACACGCAAGGAAGTTGTTACTATCCTACGTTCTGTTCACGTTAACAAGGATTCAAGAGAACAATTTGAGCAAAGAACTCATAAGAGGTTGATTGATATTATCAATCCTACACAAGCTACTGTGGACGCTCTTATGAAGATGAATCTACCAGCAGGCGTAGATATCGAAATCAAGCTATAAGACATTTATATGATTGAAGGTCAATCCGCTATAAAATATGGAGGTGCTTAATGAAAGGCATTATGGGTAAAAAACTCGGCATGACACAAGTATTCGGACCAACAGGCGAACTTGTGGCCGTAACTGTTGTTGAAGCAACACCAAACGTTGTTGTTCAAAAGAAGACAGTTGAAAAGGAAGGATACAATTCAGTTCAACTTGGATTTGATCCTATTAGAGAAAAATTGGCTAACAAACCAGCTCAAGGTCATTTTAAGAAGGCTGGCGTTAAACCAATGCGTTATTTAAAAGAATTAAGAGATTCTTCTCTCCAAGATTTAGAACTTGGAAGCGAAGTAAAGGTTGATATTTTTGAAGAAGGTAATTTTGTAGACGTTATTGGTACTTCTAAAGGTAAGGGAACTTTGGGTGTTGTTCAAAGACACGGTTTCCAAAGAGGTCGTATGAGTCACGGTTCAAAATTCCACAGGAGACCAGGCGGTCTATCAGCTGCTACTTATCCAGGACGTGTTTTTAAAGGTCACAGAATGATGGGTAAGACTGGTCACGAACAAGTAACTGTACAAAATCTTGAACTTATTAGAGTGGATGCAGACAAGAATTTACTTTTAATTAAAGGTGCTATTCCTGGTCCAAAGAACTCTATGGTTCTTGTAAAGAGTGCACATAAGAAATAAAGGAGGACGAGATGCCTAAGATTAAAGTTTTAAATATGAAGGGTGAAGAAATTAAAGAAATCGATCTTCCGGAAGAACTTTTTGCTGCAACGATTAGCGAAGCCTCTGTTCACCAAGCTGTTGTTAATCAATTAGCAAATAAACGTCAAGGTACACAAAGCGCAAAAACTCGTGCAGAGGTTAGAGGCGGCGGAAGAAAGCCATGGAGACAAAAGGGTACTGGTCGTGCTAGACAAGGTTCTATCAGATCACCTCAATGGAAGGGTGGCGGTGTTGTTTTTGCACCAAAGCCAAGAGATTACTCCTACAAGCTTCCTAGATCAACTAGACAAGCTGCTTTAAGATCAGTTTTGACAAGCAAGTTTGAAGAAGGCAAGTTGGTAGTTGTTGATAATATTACTTTTGACGCTCCAAAGACCAAGGATATGGTTAGCTTCATTTCAAATGTTGGTGCAGTTAAGCCACTTATTGTAACTGAAAAGGTTGACAAGAATGTTTACATTTCAGCTAGAAATTTACAAAAGACAGCAGTAACTTTCGCAGATCTTATCAATGTATATGACATCTTAAAGCACGATACACTTGTTGTAAGTGAAGCTGCTTTAGCAAGGATTGAGGAGGTATTTATATAATGAATGCTTACGATATAATTATCCGTCCTATCGTCACAGAAAAATCTATGGATGATATGGCTGAAAGAAAATACACTTTTAAGGTTAACAGAAAGTCAAACAAGACTGAAGTTAAAAAGGCTGTTGAAGAAATTTTCGACGTTGAAGTTGAAAAGGTTAACATTGTTAAGATGCCTGGCAAAAAGAAACGTCAAGGTATGATCGAAGGTAGAACATCTGACTGGAAGAAAGCTATTGTTAAGCTTAAAGAAGGTTCAAAGCAAATTGAGTTCTTCGAAGGTCTAGAATAGGAGGCTAAAGATGGCGATTAAAGGATTTAAGCCAGTAACCCCTGGTAGACGTCACATGACGGTTTCAACTTTTGAGGAAATTACAAAGACAAGTCCTGAAAAGAGCTTGCTTGTAAGTCTTCCAAAAAATGCTGGAAGAAACTCAAGAGGTATGATCACTATGCGTCACAGAGGTGGCGGGGCTAAAAAGAAATATAGAATCATCGATTTCAAGAGAGATAAAGACGGTATCGAAGGCGTAGTAAACGCTATCGAATACGATCCAAATAGAAGTGCAAACATTGCTCTTATTTTCTATCGTGATGGTGAAAAGAGATACATTCTTCATCCAGATGGATTAAAGGTTGGCGATGTTATCGTTTCAGGTGAAGATGCTGATATCAAGGTTGGTAATGCTCTTAAATTAAAGGACATTCCAGTTGGTACAGTTGTTCACAACGTTGAGTTAAAACCTGGCAAGGGCGGACAACTTGCTCGTTCAGCAGGTATCTCAGCTCAGCTTATGGGTAAGGAAGGCAAATATGCTATCCTCAGATTACCTTCAGGCGAAATGAGAATGGTTTTACTTGAATGTAAGGCTACAATTGGTGAAGTTGGCAACTCAACTCACGAACTTATCACTATTGGTAAGGCTGGTAGAAGCCGTTACTTGGGCAGACGTCCACACGTAAGAGGTTCAGCTATGAACCCTGTTGACCACCCTCACGGTGGTGGTGAAGGTAGAGCACCAGTTGGTCGTCCATCACCAATGACTCCATGGGGCAAGAAGAGCCGCGGGGTTAAGACACGTAAGAAGAATAACAAGTCTAATAGCTTAATTATTAGAAGAAGAACCAAGTAAGGAGGAATAATTTGAGTAGATCAATTAAAAAAGGGCCTTTCGTAGATGATCATCTGATGAAAAAGATTGAAGCATTAAACGAAGCTAATGAGAAAAAAGTTATTAAAACATGGTCTAGAAGATCAACTATATTCCCTGAATTTGTAGGCCACACAATTGCTGTTCATGATGGCAGAAAACACGTTCCTGTATATATTACAGAAGATATGGTTGGCCACAAACTTGGCGAATTTGTTTTGACAAGAACCTTTAAGGGTCATGGCGGAAAAGACGCTAAAGCGGTAAGTAAGTAGGTAGGGGGAAGTTATGGAAACAAGAGCAATTGCAAAATATGTTAGAATTGCCCCAAGAAAAGTTCACTTTATTTGTGACGAAATCAGAGGCAAGCAAGTTGATGACGCGTTAGCTTTCCTAATGTTTACACCTAAAAAGGGTGCACGCATTCTATCGGATGTTTTAAAATCCGCAGTGGCTAATGCTGAACATAACAACAATGCTGATAGATCAAAATTATATGTCAAAGACGCTTATGCAAATGACGGTCCAAGAATGAAGAGATATCGTCCAAAGGCTAAGGGGATGGCATATCCAATTTTAAAACGTACTAGTCACATCGGCGTAGTAGTCGAAGAAAGATAAGGAGAGTGTTATGGGTCAAAAAGTAAATCCACATGGCTTAAGAGTTGGCGTTATTAAAGACTGGGATTCCACATGGTTTGCGAATAAAAAAGACTTTTCTGATCTTTTGGTAGAAGACTACAATATCAGAAATTTCATTAAGAAAGAGCTATATCAAGCTGGAATTTCAAAGGTTAACATCGAACGCGCAGCCGGTAAGGTTAAGGTTTCAATCTACACACAAAAGCCAGGTGTAGTTATCGGTAGAGGCGGCGAAGGTGTTGAAGCCCTACGCGCTAAATTAAGCAAGATGACAGGTAAGGACGTTGTAGTAAACGTTGAAGAAATAAAAAATCCTGATGTTGATGCACAACTTGTTGCAGAAAACATTGCAGGTGCGCTAGAAAGACGTATCGCATTCCGCCGTGCTATGAAATCAGCAATTCAAAGATCAATGAGAGCGGGTGCACTTGGTATTAAAACCCAAGTTTCAGGTCGTCTAGGAGGAGCAGATATCGCAAGAGCTGAAGGTTATAGTGAAGGAACAATTCCTCTACAAACTTTAAGAGCTGATATCGATTATGGTTTTGCAGAAGCAAACACAACTTATGGTAAGATTGGTGTTAAGGTTTGGATCTACAAAGGTGAAGTTCTAAACGGCGTTTTACCAGAAATCGAACCTCCACGCGATGATAGAAAGAGAAGAAGAAGAAAAAGATTTGTCAAGGGACAAGCCGGACAATCTAAGTAAGTAGGAGGAAATAATTATGTTGATGCCTAAAAGAGTAAAAAGAAGAAGAGTCCACCGTGGCAGAATGAAAGGTAGTGCTCAAAGAGGTAACACCATCACTTATGGTGAATATGCCCTCCAAGCATTAGAGCCAGCATGGATTACCTCCAATCAAATAGAAGCCGCACGTCGTGCTATGACAAGATCAGTTAAACGTGGCGGTAGTATCTGGATTAAGATTTTCCCAGACAAACCTGTATCACAAAAACCTGCTGAAACTCGTATGGGTTCAGGTAAAGGTGCTCCAGAGTACTGGGTAGCTGTAGTTAAACCAGGTAGAGTTATGTTTGAAATGGGTGGAGTAAGTGAAGAAGACGCAAGAGAAGCTATGAGACTTGCTGCTCACAAGCTACCAATTAAGACAAGATTTATCAGTAGAGATAATTTTGAACCAAAGGCAGGTGTTGGTAATGAAAATTAAAGAAATACGCCAACTATCAGATGCAGAACTTGTAGCAAGACAAAAAGATCTTAAAGCAGAGCTTTTCAATCTTCGCTTCCAAGCAGCCACTGGTAGTTTAGATAATCCTTTAAGAATAAGAACAGTTAGAAAAGAAATTGCAAAGGTTAAAACCATTGAGCAAGAAAGAGCTCTAGGTATCAGGAAGGAGGCATAATGATGGAAAGAAATTTAAGAAAGTCAAGAGTTGGCATCGTTACAAGCGATAAAATGGACAAGACTATTTCCGTTAAGATTGAAACAAAGGTAGCCCACCCTGTATACAAGAAGAGAATTAATCGTACAACAGTTTTTAAGGCACATGATGAAAACAACGAAGCTAAAATTGGAGATAAGGTAAAGATTACCGAAACAAGACCTCTAAGCCGTGGTAAAAGATGGAGACTCGTTGAAATCATCGAGCGTGCTAAGTAAAAGGAGGATTATATGATACAACAAGAAAGCCGCATGAGAGTTGCTGACAACTCCGGGGCAAAAGAAGTCCTCGTTATCAAAGTTCTAGGTGGTTCTAAAAAGAGAATCGCTAAGGTTGGGGACATAGTAGTCGTTGCTGTTAAAAGCGCAACACCCGGCGGAGTTGTTAAAAAAGGAGACGTTCAAAAGGCTGTTATAGTTAGGACAACTTATCCACTATCACGTCCTGATGGCTCATATATCTCCTTTGATGACAATGCATGCGTTATTATAAAAGATGACAAGAATCCGGTTGGAACCCGTATATTCGGACCTGTTACCAGAGAGTTAAGAGCTGGCGGTTATATGAAGATCGTAAGTCTTGCTCCTGAGGTTTTATAAGGAGTGCTTTATGAGAATTAAAAAAGAAGACACAGTTATAGTAATTGCCGGAAAAGATAAGGGTAAGACTGGTAAGGTATTACGCACTTTTCCTAGAGAAAAAAAGGTAATTGTTGAAGGTGTTAATATTCAAGTTAAACACCAAAAGCCAATGGGACCAACAAAACCAGGCGGATTAATTAAAAGAGAAGGTAAGATTGATGTAAGTAATGTTATGTACTATGATCAAGTGAACAAGAAACGTACAAGACTTGGGTACAAATTCCTAGACGACGGCACTAAAGTAAGATTTAGAAAGTCCGACGGGGAAGTTATTGACTAAGGGGGAACAATATGGCTCCAAGATTATTAGAAAAATATAAAACTGAGGTTGTGCCTGAACTTGTTAAGAAACATGGCTATGAAAACGTAAATCAAGTACCAAAATTAGAAAAGGTAGTTTTAAACGTTGGTCTTGGCAAGGCTAAGGACAATCCAAAGATGTTAGATGATGTAGTTAGAGAACTTGCACTCATTTCCGGTCAAGCTCCGGTTGTAACTCATGCTAGAAAATCAATCGCTAACTTTAAGTTACGTGAAGGCATGAAGATTGGTGCTAAAGTTACTCTTCGTGGCGACAAGATGTACTACTTCTTAGACAAGTTTATGAACATCTCACTCCCACGCGTTAGAGACTTTAAGGGCGTTAGCTCAAAGAGTTTTGATGGAAGAGGAAATTATGCTATCGGTATTAGAGAACAATTGATTTTCCCTGAAATCATTTATGATGAAGTAAACGATATTCACGGTATGGATATTGCAATTATCACAACTGCAAATACCGACGAAGAAGCTTACTCACTCTTAGAGCTCTTAGGTATGCCTTTTAAAAAGTAAGGAGGAACAATGGCAAAGAAATCAAAAATTGCAAGTCAAAAGAGAGAACCAAAATTCTCAACCAGAGCATATAATCGCTGCAAGATTTGCGGAAGACCACACGGCTATTTGAGAAAGTACGGAATTTGTCGTATTTGCTTTAGAGAACTCGCTTATAAGGGCGAAATTCCTGGAGTAAAGAAAGCAAGTTGGTAAAGGAGGAAAAAAGATGTTAACAGATCCTATTGCAGATATGCTAACTAGAATCAGGAATGCAAACCACCAAAGACATGCAACAGTGGACATTCCTGCTAGCAAAATCAAGCTTGCTATTGCGGAAATTCTCAAAGAAGAAGGCTACATTGCTGACTATGAAGTTATTGAGGAAAATGTGCAAGGCACAATTCGCATTAGCCTAAAATATATCAACGAAAAAGAAAGAGTTATTACCGGTATTAGAAGAATTTCAAAACCGGGTTTAAGAATATATGTAAATTCAAATGAACTTCCAACCGTACTTGGCGGACTTGGCATTGCAATCATTTCCACATCAAATGGAATTATGACTGACAAAGAAGCTCGCAAGCAAAAAGTCGGTGGCGAAGTACTTTGCTACGTCTGGTAAGGAGGATAAGATGAGTAGAATTGGTAGAAAACTAATTGAAATCCCAGAAGGCGTTACATTTAACGTAAATGGCCAAGACGTAAGCGTCAAAGGGCCAAAGGGAGAGTTAAGTCTCACAATGGTTCCTGAGATGAAACTAGAAAAAGTAGACGGAGGATATGAAGTTATCCGCTCGAATGATACCAAAAGAGTTAGAAGTCTACACGGCTTAACAAGAAGTTTAATTAATAATATGGTTGTAGGTGTACACGAAGGCTATAAGAAGGAATTAAAGATCATCGGTACTGGTTACAGGGCCCAAATGAATGGCAAAAAACTTGGTTTAACACTTGGTTTTTCACATCCACTTGATCTCGACATTCCAGAAGGACTTACAGTAGAAGTTCCTGCTCAAGATACAATCGTTGTATCAGGTGCAGACAAGCAAGCTGTTGGTCAATTTGCCGCCCACATCCGTGGATACAGACCACCTGAACCATATCTAGGAAAAGGTATCCGCTATGCTGATGAATACGTTCGTCGCAAAGTTGGTAAGACCGGTAAGTAGGAGGTATAAATGATTAACAAAGCTGATAAAAATGCACTGCGTCAAAAAAGACACCAAAGAGTGCGCAATAAGATTAGCGGTACAGCTGAATGTCCAAGACTATGTGTTAGAAGATCTTCAAAACACATCTATGCACAACTTATTGACGACGTAAAGATGGTTACACTTGCAAGTGCATCAACCTTAGATAAAGAATTTAGCCTCGATAAAACAGAAAATAAAGAAGCGGCAAGAGAAGTTGGTAAGCTAATCGGTAAACGTGCTGTTGACAAGGGAATCAAAGACGTTGTTTTTGATAGAGGTGGTTACATCTATCACGGACGCGTTAAAGAACTTGCAGATGGCGCTAGAGAAGCTGGCCTGAACTTCTAAAGTAGGAGGGAAATATGACCAATAATATTAAACCACAAGAGCTCGATCTAGAAGAAAGAGTTGTTGCTATAAACAGAGTCTCAAAGACAGTTAAAGGTGGTAAGAACTTCCGTTTTGCAGCTCTTGTAGTAGTAGGAGATAAGAATTCACGTGTTGGCGTTGGCATGGGCAAGGCTCTGGAAGTTCCAGATGCTATCAGAAAAGCTGTTGCAGATGCTAAGAAAAACATGATCCAAGTTCCAATTCAAGGCACAACTATTCCACACGAAATCGTTGGAATCAAAGGTGCAGGTACAGTTTTACTAAAACCTGCTAAAGAAGGTACTGGTGTTATCGCTGGTTCTGCTGTCCGTGCTGTTTGCGAACTTGCAGGAATTCAAGATATAAGAACAAAGTGCCTTGGATCAAATAATCCAAGAAACGTTGTAGATGCGACAATTCAAGGTCTACTCAGTCTGAAACGTCCAGAAGACGTTGCCAGAATGAGAGGCAAGAGTGTTGAAGAAATTTTAGGATAGGTGACTTATCATGGCTAATATTAAATACAAACAAACAAGAAGTCTTATTGGCAAACCTGAAAGTCATAGAAAAATTGTAAAGGCTCTTGGACTTAGAAGAATTGGACATGTTGTTGAAACTACAGACACACCACAAATTCGTGGTATGATCAAAAAGGTTTCACACATTGTAGAAGTTATTGACTAGGAGGTTCTATAATGAAATTAGAAAATTTACAAGCTTTGGAAAGAACTTCCAAAAAAAGAGTCGGTAGAGGAACCGGTTCTGGCATGGGTAAAACTTCAACTCGTGGTCACAAAGGACAAAACTCCAGAAGTGGTGGTGGCGTTAGACCAGGATTTGAAGGTGGACAAATGCCATTATTCAGAAGGCTCCCAAAAAGAGGCTTCACAAATATTTGGGGTGTAAGCTACAAGGTTATTAACGTTCGTGACTTAGAAGAAATGTTTAACGACGGTGACACAGTTGATCGTGAAGCCCTAGTATCAGTTGGACTTATCCACAGATCAGACAAGAACATCAAAATCCTAGGCAACGGTGAAATTAGCAAAAAGCTTACAGTTACTGCTTCAAAATTCAGCCAAGAAGCGAAAAATAAAATCGAAAAAGCTGGCGGCAAAGTAGAGGTGCTATAATGATTAAGACCTTGAGAGATGCCTGGAAAGTAAAAGAATTAAGAGACAGAATGCTCTTTACTCTTTTATGTCTTCTTGTTTTTAGATTTGGTAACCAAATCCCAGCACCATTTATGGACATTAACAGGATTAAAGAAATCTTTGGTGCAGCAAGCGACAGCTTACTCGGATTTTTAGACCTTATGGCCGGTGGCGGCTTCTCAAATATGTCGATATTCGCCCTCAGCGTTTATCCACACATTACAGCCTCCATTATCATCCAACTATTGACAGTTGCTATTCCATCATTGGAACAACTTTCAAAAGAAGGAGAAGAAGGCAGAAAGAAAATTCAAAAGATTACAAGAATCGTTGGTGTTGTGCTTGCATTTATTCAAGCAGCAGGATCAGTTTATGGAATCTACTCTGGCGCTATCGTTGCCAATAGATTCATCGAACACCTTTTAATCATCATTACACTAGTAGCAGGTTCAAGCTTCCTAGTATGGCTTGGTGACCAAATCACTGAAAAAGGTATTGGTAACGGCATGAGTCTTATCATCTTTATCGGTATCATCAGTAGAATGCCTGCAACATTTATGAAGCAAATCAGACTAGCACAAATCGGACAAATTTCATGGATCTCATTTGCTCTATGGATTTTAATCCTAGTTGCAATCTTTGCTTTCGTTGTTCTAATTCAAGAAGGTGAAAGAAGGGTTCCTGTTCAATACGCAAAGAGAGTTGTAGGAAGAAGAGTTTACGGCGGACAAGCCACACACATTCCAATCAAGGTAAACATGGCTTCAGTTATGCCAGTTATCTTTGCATCAACCTTTATGCAAATTCCAGGCACCATAGTATTACTAACAGGCGGAAACAGTGGTTTCTCCAGATTTTTGAGAAACTTCCTTACAACAGAAGGCAAGGTAGGTTTTTGGATATATTTGGTAATAAACATTATCCTAATCATATTCTTCACCTATTTCTACAACGCAATTCAATTCAACACAGTTGAATATGCAAAAAATATACAATCTCAAGGTGGATTTATCCCAGGTATCAGACCTGGTAAACCAACAAGCGACTATTTAGGAAGAACAGTCAACAGAATTACCTTTGTTGGTGGTGTTGCCCTTGCAATTCTATCAACATTACCATTATTATTAGCACACTTTTCCAATTTGGAAGTCGGATTTACCGGCACAGGAATCATCATTGTCGTAGGTGTTGCCCTAGAAACTGTAAAACAACTAGAAGCACAAATGACAATGCGTCACTATAAGGGGTTCTTAGGATAATATGAGACTGATAATATTAGGACCGCCAGGAGCGGGTAAGGGTTCACAAGCAACTTTTATAAAAGAAAAATATAATATAGTGCATATCTCAACAGGAGATATATTCAGAGAACATTTGAGAAATGAAACCGAGCTTGGCAAACAAGCCCAAGTCTATATGAACAAGGGACAACTAGTTCCTGACGAACTCACTATAGAACTTGTAAAGGACAGACTCTCACAAGACGACGTCAAAGACGGATTTTTGCTTGACGGATTTCCTAGAAATCTAGATCAAGCAGCTGCACTAACAGACTTCTTAAAATCCAGAAACGAAGACTTAGATGCAGTTGTAAATCTTAACGTTGACAAGGCATCGCTAGTAGACAGAATCACAGGCAGAAGAATGTGCAAGGACTGCAAAGCAAGCTTCCACATCAAAAACTACCCACCCAAGGTAGAAGGCGTCTGTGACCATTGCGGAGGCGAGCTCTACCAACGTGAAGACGACAAAGAAGAAACAGTGTTAAAGCGTATTGGTGTGTACGAAGCCGAAACTGCCCCCCTAATTGATTACTACAATCAATTTGGACTTGTGCTTAACATTGATGGCAACCAACCTCTAGAAGAGGTTCGTGACCAAATTTTTAGAGGATTAGACAATCTTAAATGATAGAAAAAATCGAAAGAGGGGCCATAGTCAGAAGTAAAGCAGGTAGAGATAAATTTAGATACTTCGTCGTAATCGAAGTCATCGACGAAAGCTACTGCCTAATAGCAGATGGAGATTTGAGAAAGATCGAAGCTCCAAAAAAGAAAAAAATATCTCACCTAGCCTTTACAAATGACAAGGCCACAAATATTGAAGATTTTGAATTCACAAACAAATCATTGAAAGCTCTAACTAAAAGTTACAATAATAGGGGGAATGGACATTTATGTCAAAAAAAGACACTATAGAGGTAGAAGGCGTAGTAGTCGACGCATTACCAAATGCTATATTCAAGGTGAAACTGGACAACGGTTATGAAATCATTGGCCACCTCTCAGGCAAACTCAGAATGAACAACATCAGAGTCTTACCTGGAGACAAGGTCACAATGGAATTATCACCATATGATCTAACCAAGGGCAGAATCACCTGGAGAAACAAATAATAAAGGGGATGAATTATCATGAAAGTAAGACCATCTGTAAAAAAGATTTGCAGCAAATGCAAAATCATTAAAAGAAAAGGAAAAGTGATGGTAATCTGTGAAAACCCTAAACATAAACAAGTACAGGGTTAAGGAGGACAAATAATGGCAAGAATTGCAGGTATTGACCTACCTAGAGATAAAAGAATAGAAATCGGATTAACCTACATCTACGGAATTGGACGCCCAACAGCAACAAAAATCCTTCAAGATGCAGGTGTAAATCCAGATATTAGAGTAAGAGACCTTACTGAAGCTGACGTAGCACAAATCAGAAACGCTATGGAACACATCACAGTAGAAGGTGACTTAAGACGTGACACATCACTAAACATCAAACGTCTACGTGAAATCGGATGCTACAGAGGCCTCCGTCACAGAAGAAACCTTCCAGTAAGAGGACAAAGAACAAAGACAAACGCAAGAACTAGAAAAGGTGTAAGATAAGGAGGTAAAAATGGCAAAAGCTAAAGGAAAAACAGCTAGAGTTAAGAGAAGAGCCAGAAAAAATATTGAAAAAGGACAAGCTCACATTTCGTCATCTTTCAACAACACCATGGTAACCTTATCTGACATGCAAGGAAACGTAATCAGCTGGGCATCAGCAGGCGGACTAGGATTCAAAGGAAGCAGAAAATCCACACCATTTGCAGCCCAAGAAGCAGCTGAAGAAGCAGCAAAAAAAGCTATGGAACACGGCTTAAAATATGTTGAAGTATACGTAAAGGGACCAGGCGGTGGAAGAGAATCTGCAATCAGAGCTCTACAAGCAGCAGGACTTGAAGTTACACTCATCAAAGATGAAACTCCACTTCCACACAACGGATGCAGACCACCAAAGCGCAGAAGAGTCTAGTGACAAACTTTTAAAGGGGGATGACTCATGGAAATTGAAAAACCTTCAGTACAAATACTGGAACAAAGCGAAGATAAAAGCTATGCAAAAATAGCTATCGAACCATTAGAAAGAGGATACGGTACAACGCTTGGCAACTCAATGAGAAGAGTACTTCTTTCCATACTGCCAGGATCCGCAATTTCTAATATAAGAATCCAAGGAGTGCTTCATGAATTCTCAACAATAAAAGGAGTACTTGAAGACGTTCCCGAAATAATACTAAACATAAAAGGACTAGCAATAAAAAGCTACACAAAGGATAACCTACTCCTAACAATCGATGTAACAGGGCCAAAAGTAGTAACAGGAGCCGACATAGTAACAGGCAGCGACTGTGAAATCATGAATCCAGATCACCACATCGCAACCGTAAACAAAGGCGGCCACCTAGCCATCGACATGGACTTAAAACATGGCAGAGGCTACGTACTACAAGAAAAAAACAAGGCCGTAGCAGAAGATGGAAAAACAACCAATATCCAAGACATTCCAATCGACTCAGAATTTACACCGGTTAAAAAAGTAAACTTCCACATAGAAAACACCAGGGTAGGACAAAGAACAGACTACGAAAGACTAGTACTTGAAGTCTGGACAAACGGCACAATCGAAGCAGACGCTGCAGTATCATTTGGAGCAAAAATTTTGATTGAACACCTAAACCTATTCGCAGACCTGGTAGAAGATGTGGACACCAAAGGCATATTAAAAAACAAAGGCGAAAAACAAAAAACAATGCTACTTGACATGGACATCGATCAACTCGAACTATCAGTCAGAAGCTACAACTGCCTAAAAAGAGACGGCATAGACACAGTCTCAGATCTGATTCAAAAATCAGAAGAAGATATGCTGGGAGTAAGAAACCTAGGTAAAAAAAGTTTAGAAGAAATAAAGAACAAGCTGGACGATATCGGTCTTAGTTTGAAAGAAGAATAATTAAGGAGGATTGTATGGCGCAAAGAAAATTAGGACGCACGTCCGACCACAGAAATGCAATGCTTAGAAACATGACAACCTCGCTACTACTAAACGGCAGAATCGTTACAACAGTAGAAAAAGCAAAGGAAACAAGGAGACTTGCTGACAAAATGGTAACCCTCGGCAAAAGAGGCGACCAACATGCAATGAGACAAGTCAACTCATACCTATACGACAAAGAGGCTGCTAAAAAAGTATTCACAGAATACAGCGAAAAGTATGCAGAAAGAAATGGTGGCTACACAAGAATATTAAAAACAACAGCCCGCCGTGGAGATGGCGCGGAAATGTGTATCATCGAAATGGTATAAGATAAAGACGATCGAAAAGATCGTCTTTTTTGTTGGGAAATTTGCGGTTAAAATTGCGAATTTTTGCAGTGTTCGACTTTTTGCGAACTGAAGCCCTGCCCAAGAGAGCGAGTGACAACGATGCTCGATTGGTATGCAGCGACTCACGCAACCTATTTCTCAAGAAAACGAGCCAAAGGCGATGTTTGATTGAATGAAATAGTCTGAGGAAAATTGTGGACATTAGGCGAATGTGATTGCCCCTTGTGGGCATGAACATTCGACGCATAGACCAATACATTACGAAAATATTTTGCCTGCAAAAAATTATAAATGTAAAAAAATGAAACCACAAAACAATTTCAAAAACCGAAATACATATAAAAATTAAAAATCAAATTTTATCCGCCACTTACCGGACAAAATATAAAGACTGCCCACCAATACATATAGTAGAAAAAATGTAACACAAATGTAATATAAGAGAAAAATATAAAAACAAAAATAAAAAGCAAAATCGAAAGAATATAAGCCCGTAAAATCAATGCCTAGGGGAATAAATAAAAAATAAAAATATCTTTGCCGTTTTACTAATTAAAATATAAAATAATTACTATTGACATTATATATATATATATATAATGGAAGTATATAGATTTAGGTGGATGCAAGCAAGTATTACACTATAATAAATATAAATAAAATAGGAGGAAAAAAATGAATAATTCTAAGAAATTATTAGCCCTGCTAATGGCCCTAGCCATGCTAGTGACCTTTGCAGCGCCAACATTCGCAGCTGGTGAAGAACAACCAGTCCAAGCAGACCCCAATAGAGAGTATAACATTGAATTTAAATTCAGTGACGATATTGTGAATTTAAAGCCAGAGGAATTAAAAATAATAAATACGTACAATTGGAGTTCTGAGGGTTTAACAAAGGCAAAGGCTGGAACTCAACTTACAATCTATCCTGTTGACAACAGTAATTTTTCGTGGAATTCTTATTATAACTATTATTACGATGGGAAAAAAATAGAAGATCGTAAATTTACAATGCCTGATCACGACGTTGTTATATATGTAACTACAAAATCACACAAGGCAAAAAACTATGTTGTCTCAAAAGCTACATCACAGCCTACAGGTTGGGTCAAAGTAACTGTAAATGCAGGAGACCATGGTGGGTTTATACCTCAACCTTGGAGCAAAGGGGACCAACCTTATAAGAATGAAACTTTTTATGTAAATCCTTTGTATGAGGTAGAAATAATAGAAAGAAATCAAGCACATTTTGATGTAGTTTTTTTTGATACAGATTCTGGTTATAAGTTGAAAGATACTTCAAAGGTTAAAGGCATTTTTACAGAAAATACAAATAAAACTTTGGAATATGATAAATATCTTGATTATAAGGTTATCTTGCACAAGTATGGAACAGATGAAACTGAAGTATTAACCTTTGCTCCAACAGCTACTTATGAAGAAGTAGTAAAGGTATTGAGGTCAAAAGAAACATCTAACCCACCACAAGGACAAAAGTTTGCGGGCTGGCTTGGTGAAGAAGAACATGGTTCAAGAAAAATCTATGCACTTGATAAAAAGTATGATGAATTTAATTTTTTTAACGCAATTGATTTTAACAACCCAACATATGAAGGCAAATTAGAAGATGTAGACCTATATGAAGTATATACTCCAAATCGCATTGTGTACACAGGCCAAAAAGGTTGGAGGAATAATTTATCATTAGATTATGGAGAAGCACGTACTGTAGAAGACGGAAAAAAAGTTTCTTTATATGGTAATGATTATTATGAATATAATTTAAACACTAAGAGCTTTTCTTCAGAAAAATTTGATAAAGAAACAGAAATTAAAAAAGATTATTTCCTAGGCATGGATACATCTGGAAACAGTGAAGAAGCTAAGATTGAAATTATCGGTGAACCACAATATGATTACAAGGAAATGGCTGAACCAAAAATTGACCTAAGCAAAATGCTAGTTGGAATTAATAAATATGATGCAGAAGGTCGAGGAAGTACAACATATGTTCATCCTAGAGATTTTGCGGCCAAGGGTATTACACTCAATTACACAGATGGTCAAAAGCTAACAGGTGAAGACAATGGCAAGTATATCAAAGTAACTTATACAGAAAATGGCAAAGAATACTTTGTTTATACAAATAAATCCTTAGAAGTTATTGATGATGGTTTTGACAAGGATAATATTAAATCCATAAAAGTTACAAGGAACCCATCAACATCTTATCAAGTCGCTGACTCAGAACAAGTGAAATTTTATTTAGATAATTTAGAAGTTGAATTAAAAGCAGCTAATAAAGATAACACCCAAGCAGATGTGACTAGAAAAGTTTCCTATAAGGATTTTAAAGACTACGGATTAAAAGTTAAGATAGTTGATGGAGAAGACATCGACAATAACACCCTTGTTAAATTAGAATATAATGGCAAGAAGCTTGCTGTTTATTGGGACAAGGCAGGCAAGGATGTAGATGATGCTGAAATTGATACAGCCCTAGAAGTAGTTGACAAGGACGCAGCAAAAAAAGCAGCTTTAAAGAAAGCAAAAGAAGATGCTAAAGATAAAATAGATAAGCTTGAAAACCTAACTAACGATCAAAAAAATGAAGCTAAAGCAAAAGTTGAAGAAGCAAAAGATGAAGCTGGAGTAAGTGCAGCTTTAAAAGAGGCTCAAGATAAAGATGCTGAAATTAAAGCCAAAAAAGAAGCTGAAAAGGCTCTTGAAGAAAAGAAGGCAGAATTGCTTAGAAAGATTGATGAAGCAAATTTAAAAGATACAAAAGCTGTTGAAGCTTTGAAGAAAAAAGTTAATGATGCAACAGTTGATACTGATCTTGATGAATTAACAAAAGAAATAGAAGATGGAATCAAAACCGAACAAGACAAAGAAAACTTTGATGAAAGAAAGACTGAATTAAAAGGTGAAATTGAAAAATCTGATTTAGACGCTGAAACAAAGAAAAATCTAACTGATAAAGTTGATGCATTAGAAGATCCAGCAGGATTAAATGATATTAGACAAGAATTTGATGCAGCTAAAGAATTGAAAGCTGCTAAAGACCAAGCTAAGAAAGATATTGAAGCTTTAGAAAACTTAAACGATGATGAAAAGAAAGATGCTCAAGCTAAAGTTGACCAAGCAAAGGACAAAGCTGGAGTAGATAGTGCTGTTGAAGCTGCTAAGGCTCAAGATACTAAGAACAAAGAAGAAGCTGAAGCTAAGAAAGCTCTTGAAGAAGCAAAAGACGCAGCTAAGAAAGATATTGATAAGCTTGAAAATTTAAGTCCTGAAGAAAAGAAAGATGCTCAAGATAAAGTTGACCAAGCTGATAACAAAGAAGCTGTTGAAAAAGCTCTAGAAGCTGCAAAGACATTAGATGAAGAAAACAAGAAAGAAGCTGAAGCCAAGAAAGCTCTTGAAGAAGCAAAAGATGCAGCTAAAAAAGATATTGATAAGTTTGAAAATTTAAGCCAAGAAGAAAAAGATGCAGAAAAAGCAAAAGTTGACCAAGCTGATAGCAAGGAAGCTGTTGAAAAAGTATTAGAAGCAGCTCAAGCTCAAGATGAAGAAAACAAGAAAAAGAAAGATGCTGAAGAGGCAAGAGCAGAAGCAGATAAAGCTCAAGAAGCAGCAGACGCAGAAAAGGTTAAAGCTGAAGAAGCTGAAAAGAAAGCAGCAGACGCAGAAAAAGCAGCTGAAGAAGCACAAACAGAAGCAGATGCTAAAGCTAAAGAAGCAGCAGACGCAAAAACTAAAGAAACTGAAGCACAAAAGGCATATGAAGATGCAAAGGCTAAAGAAGAGGAAGCTGAAAAAGCTGCAAAAGAAAATCCTAATGATGCAGAAGCACAAAAGGCACTAGAAGAAGCTAAGAAAGCAGCAGACGCAGCAGAGGATGCTCAAAAGGAAGCCAAAGAAGCAGCAGATACTAAAGAAATCGAAGCTAAGGAAGCTCAAAATAAAGCTGACGAAGCCAAAAAAGAAGCTGACCAAGCTAAAGCAGATGCAAAAGACGCTCAAGACGCAGCTGACAAGGCACAAGATGCAGCTGACAAGGCCAAGGCTGATGCTGAGGCAAAAGAAAATGCTCTTGCTCCTACAGCCCAAGAAAAGGATAAAGCTAAGAAAGCTATAGACGCCTTAGATAATCTAAGTCCAGAAGAAAAGAATGAATTTAAGGATGCTGTTGATAAGGCTCAAACCAAGGGTGCTCTTGAAGAGGCTCTAGCAGATGCAAAGGAAAAGGATAAAGAAAATAAAAACAAACCGCAACCAGAACCAGAAAAACCAGGTGAAGATGAACCAGGTGAAGATCCTTATCAACCTTCAAATCCACCTTACTATCCAGGTTACTACTATGATGAACCAAGTCCAAATTATCTAAGAGACTACAGCAAAAAAGACGAATATAAACCTTCAGAAAGAAATGAAGATAAGAAGGATGAAGTTAAGGAAGAAGAAAAGAAAGATGCCTTTAAGACACTTTACTTCTACTTGGAAAAATATTACTATGAAATGGAATTAAACGGAAATATTAGCCAAATTCCAATGGACGTAGCACCAACAGCTATCAACCAAAGAACCATGCTACCTATCAGATTTGTAGCAGAAGCTATTGGAGCTACAGTTGAATGGCACCAAGACACACAAAGTGCAACCTTCACAAAGGATGGTATCACAGCAACAATCACTTTGGGTTCAAATATCATCCAAGTTTCAGACGGCCGTCAAATCGTAATGGACGCTGAACCAACAGTTATTTCTGAAAGAATCTTTGTCCCACTCACAAACATCTCACAAATCTTTGGCATGACCAATGGCGACCTAAGAGATGGCGTATACAATGACATCGAATGGGATCAAGAAAATTACAGAGTAATTATCACTGTAAGAGAAAATCAATAATAAAAGAAGAAGATAAATTATTCTTTTTGTAAATTCCTTTAAACTACAGCGGGGTTAATCCTCGTTGTAGTTTTTTGTTGGGAAAATGTCGGGTGGTCTTTTTGGGCAATATATGATCAAATCCTCACCCCATAAATGGGGATCGCCTCTACTGGAAATTGACCTATTGGCTCTGTCTGATCAATAAATAAATATAGCTTGATTTATACTTCCATATCAAATATAATTATATATAATAATATATTTAGGAGGTAATTATGAGAAGATTACTAGCGATTGCTCTTAGCGTTTTGCTACTTGTATCAATGGTACCAAGCGTGAAGGCAGAGGGAGATATGGCAGGGGCTGTAAAGAGTTTTCAGCCATTTAAATTGGACGGGGAGTCTGTTGAAATTGGCGGTTATTTGATCAATCAAAATAACTATTACAAGCTCAGAGACTTGGCTGCGATTTTATCTGGCACAAAGAGTCAGTTCAATGTTACTTTTAACAAGGAAAAGAAACAGATTGAACTTGAACTTGGAAAGCCTTATGAAAAGTTGGAAACAGACTTGCAAGCGATGAAACACGACAAGACTGAGGCCAAGATGCTTACAAATAATATTTTGGTGGACGGCGAGGAAGTTATGTTAAAGGCTGCCCTAATCGACCAAAATAACTATGTTAAGCTCCGTGATTTGGCTGATGTTGTTGGTTTTTCTGTAGGTTATAACAAGGAAACCCAAGATATTTTGCTAAACACTGGCATTAGCGCAGAAGATTCTAAAGAAAAAACTGAGGAAAAAACTGAAGACAAGAAAACTGAAGACAAGAAAGCTGACAATGCTGAAGGTAAGTCTTTCTATGAAAGATATGGCCAAAGCATCAAGGAAATAAATGCAAGCCAAGAAGAAATTGAAGCTTACATTAATGATCCTGATAGAAACACTCAAGACTTTATTATATATATAATAGAGGGAAAGACTTTTTATAAATTTAATCGAGCAGATGACAGCAGATTATTTTATTTAAGTGATATTAATTACGAATTTACAAAAGACGCTTTTAAAAATGCTTATAGACAAACTAAAGAATTTGAAGCCCTAGAAGGGGTGCCTGAATTCTACACAGAACGTCCTTACCCAGAATATCCGATTTATTTTATTAAAAAAGACAGGATAAAGGATGACAAGATTTATTTAAATAGCATTTTTGATGCAATTAAATTTACTATGTACAATGATCGTACAAAGAAAGCGTATACTGACTATAGTGATAATGCATTTGGAGTTGTAAAAGTTGTAGATCTTTCGGCAGATGAAAATTCTTACAAAAATTATCCAGAGGAAGATTTTGAAAAGACTGTATTTGGTTTTGTTCCACTCAATACTTCCAAAGTTGTGAATGGAAAAGTTAGCAATATCTCTTTAGCAGAGGGCCTAACGATTTCAAAGAAAGATCTTGATGGTCTTGAAATGCTCATGTTTAAAGAATTGTTTGGTTATCAAGCCACTTACTATGTAGTTTTTATTTAAGCTGCTATTAAACGGGGGATATATTTCCCCGTTTTTTATTGCTTATAAGTCTTCTTTTCTTGCCATGAGTTTCAAAAAGTGTTATAATGGAGTAAAGAATAGGAGGATATTCATGTACGATTTTGAGACAGTAGTTGATAGAAGGGCCCAAGGTTCTAAGAAGTGGCTCATTATGAAGGATTTGAAGGCTGATGTTTCTGACGACGTTATGCCTTTTTCAGTTGCAGATATGGAATTTAAAACTGCTCCAGCACTTGTGGAGGGTTTGAAGGCTTATTTGGATGAAATGGTTTTGGGCTATACTGTGGGCAATGAAGCTTACTATAATGCCGTTAAATCATGGATGAAGAGGCACCACGATTTTGAAGTTGAAAGCGATTGGATTGTCAATTTCCAAGCTATTGTTAGCGCAATCTATACAGCTATTGAAGAATTTACTGAGCCTGGCGATGGGATTATCGTTATGCCACCAGTTTATTATCCATTCTTTATGGTTATTGAAGCTTTGGGCAGGAAGATTGTCGAATGTCCTTTGATTAAAAAAGATAATACTTATGAGATTGATTTTGATCTCTTTGAAGAACTCATTGCCAAACCAGAAAACAAGGCTCTGCTCTTCTGCTCGCCTCACAATCCTGTTAGCAGGGTTTGGAAGCGTGAGGAGCTCCAAAGATTGGCTGATGGTATTATAAAAAATGACAAGCTTCTATTTGCTGATGAAATTCACAATGATTTGATTATGCCTGGCCACAAGCACACAGTTTTCCAAACTCTTTCTGATGACTTGGCAGATAGGGCCATTACTTTTACATCTGCATCCAAGACTTTTAATGTTGCAGGTATGGACCTTTGCACAGTTTTTGTTAAGAATCCTGAAATGAGGGAAAGGTATGTGAACAGGGCTGCTTGCACATCTAGGCTAAGTCCAACAGCACTGGGTTACAAGACAGTTGAAATTTGCTATGACAAGTGTGAAGACTGGTACCAAGAAATGATGAAAAAGATTGAAGAAAACAGCAAATATATCAGGGACTACATGGCTAAAAACCATCCTGAAATTAAAATTGCTGACCACCAAGGAACTTATCTCTTGTGGTTGGATTTCAATGCTCTTGGCATGGACCATGAGGCTCTTGAAAAGCACATGATAAAGCACGATGTATTTTTAGATGAAGGCTATATCTTTGGCAAGGGTGGCCAAGGTTTTGAAAGGATCAACCTGGCATCACCAACCAGATTTATCGAAGACCTTTGTAAGAAAATTACCGTCGCAATCGAAGACGCAAAATAAATTTATGATTTAAACTGGAGGCTGACTCCAGTTTTTTTATTGCCTTAAGATGTGGGGAATAAAATGCATTTTGAATTTGAAAGTTAAAGGCTAGAAGTTTTGAAAAAATAATTGCATTTTATTTTAAGAAGTTAAAGGACAGGCGATTTTAAAAAATAATTGCATTTAAATTTAAAAGTTAACGGCCTGGCGATTTAGAAAAATAATTGTATTTGTATTTTAAGAAGTTAAAGTCTGGGAGTTTTGATAAAATAATTATATTTAAATTTAAAAGTTAGTAGTCTTGGAATTTGAAAAATAATTGTATTTCAATGTGAAAGTTAGAGGCCTGGATTATTGAAAAATTTTTTAAATTAAAAATATTTAAAAGAAAAAATTACAAGAAAATTCCTTGTAAATCCTTGACAGATGGCTTTTTATGTGGTATTATTAGTAGGTAATCTTCCGCACGGAACAGGTTTTTAAGTGCTTATTTTTAGGCCACCTTAGACGGCGAGACTAAATCACAATGGAGGTGGATTATGTACGCAATTATTGAAACTGGTGGAAAGCAATACCAAGTCAAAGAAGGCGATGTGCTACACGTTGAAAAACTAGGCGCAGGCGAAGGCGAAATGGTAGTTTTCGACAAGGTTCTATTAGCTTCTGGTGATGATGGGGCGATTAAAGTTGGTAAGCCATATGTTGAGGGCGCAAGCGTAAGTGCGAAAGTTCTTAAGAATGGTAAAGCTAAGAAAGTTATCGTTTTCAAATACAAAGCTAAAAAGAACTATCGCAAGAAAAAAGGCCACAGACAACCTTTCACAAGAGTACAAATTGAAAGCTTGGCTATCTAATGATAGTCGTAACTCTTTTTAAGAACGAAAAGGGTTTTTACGGATTTAGGTCACATGGTCATGCAGGTTATGATGACTACGGCAAGGACATTGTATGTGCGGCTGTGAGTGTTCTCACCCACACTGTCTACAGGTCGGCCATAGTTAATTGTCAGCTTAAGGATGGCGATTATACTGAAAAAATGATCGAGGACGATGACGAGAGTCTGATGGAATTTATTTCCAAGGTCCAAAGCGACGACTTAGATCTGATTATGAAAACTCTATTAGAAGGGGTTAAGAGTCTGGTGGAAAGCTATGGGCAATTTGTCCGATTAGAAATGGAGGAATAGAATGTTTAAATTAAATCTTCAATTATTTGCTTCTAAAAAGGGAGCTGCATCTTCTAAAAACGGTAGAGATTCTATTGCTAAGCGCTTGGGAACAAAACGCGGCGATGGCCAAATTGTTACAGCTGGTAACATCCTTGTTCGTCAAAGAGGAACAAAGATTCATGCTGGCAACAATGTTGGTAGAGGATCCGACGACACGCTATTTGCTAAGATTGATGGCGTTGTAAAATTTGAAAAGAAAAGTAAGAAGAGAACACAAGTAAGCGTTTATCCAAGAGAAATCGCTTAAGAATCAGCTTGACCTAGGTCAAGCTTTTTTTGTAAGTAGGTGATTATTATGTTTGATAAGGTTAGACTACAATTAAAAGCGGGCAAGGGCGGAGACGGACATATTGGTTGGAGACGCGAAAAGTATGAGCCTAAGGGCGGCCCGCACGGTGGCGATGGTGGCAAGGGCGGCGATATTATTTTGGTCGCAACTGACAATTTAAATTCGCTCATCGATTATAGATTTAAAACAAAATTTAAGGCAGAAAACGGCGAGAACGGGATGAATAACCTGAAAAAAGGCAAGGACGGTCAAGATCTTTATCTCAAGGTTCCCGTGGGCACTGTGGTCAAGCAAGTTGGCAAGGACGGCATCCTCTACGACTTCAAGGAAGTTGGCGAGGAGTTTGTAATTGTAAAAGGCGGCAGAGGCGGCAGGGGCAACTGGCATTTTAGAACTGCTACTCGTCAGGCGCCGACCTTTATGGAGCCGGGCGCACGCGGTCAAGAGATTGAAATCGACTTGGAATTAAAATTAATTGCAGACGTGGGCTTTGTGGGTTTTCCAAATGTGGGAAAATCTAGTCTCCTCTCAATTATTTCTGCAGCTAAGCCAAAGATTGCCAATTATCATTTCACAACACTTGAGCCAAATCTGGGCGTAGTTTTTGTGGAAGAGGGCAGGTCTTATGTGGCCTGTGATATACCGGGCATCATTGAAGGGGCATCCGGCGGCGCAGGACTCGGCCTAAAGTTTTTGAGGCATGTTGAAAGGGTCAGACTCCTTTGCCATGTGATTGACGCATCGGGTTCAGAGGGCCGCGATCCAATCGAAGACTATGAGATTTTGAGGCGGGAGATGAAGGATTATTCAGAAAAGCTCAGCCAAAAAGTCGAAGTCATCGCCCTAAATAAAACTGATTTGATGACTGAGGAAGAAATCCTTGAAGTTAAGAAAAAATTTGAAGAAAAAACCGGCGAAGAGGTCTTTGTAATTTCTGCTGCAAGCTTACAGGGGGTCAAGGAATTAAAGTACGCCCTCTACAACAAGCTTCAAGAATTGCCTGCAGAGGCTGAGGTGGAAGAATTTGCTGAGGCCGAATTCGAAGAAAGACCAATAAAGGTCTGGAAGGAAGGCGACATCTATTACATTACTGGCGACCATGTCGAATACTATTTCATGGGGACAGATTTTACAGAGCCAGACAGTGTAAGGCGTTTCCAAGATTTCTTAAGCCGGATTGGTATTATGGACCAGCTGCGTGAGCTGGGCATCAAGGACGGGGACATTGTCGACGTCTTTGGATATGAATTTGAACACATGGAGTAGACGAGAATGATTACAGCTAAGGAAAGAGCATTTTTAAAATCAAAGCTAAACACCCAAAAGCCAGCCATCCGCGTTGGCAAGGGTGGGGTTAGCGACGAGCTAATCGAGGCTATTGATTTATATTTAAATAAAAATGAAATTATGAAGATACAATTATTGCAAAACACAGATGTCGACGCTTACGAGCTTTTTGACGAGCTAGAAGAAAAATTGGGCGTGGAATTTGTGCAAAAAATGGGAAGTGTGCTTTCTATTTATAGGAAGTCCGACAAGAATATTTATTTATAATGAAAAAGTTTGGCACGATTATTTTTGGCGGAGCCTTTAATCCGCCTACAATTGCCCATGTTTTAAATGTAAAATATCTGGTCGACAGCCTGGAATTTGACGATTTTTTAGTTATGCCAACGGGCAATCCTCCCCACAAGGACCTGGAGTGCTTGGATGATGAGACTAGGTTAGAGCTGGCAAAGATCGTCTTTGGTGAAATCGAGGGCGTGGAGGTCAGCGATTACGAGTTTAGGCAGGCAGGCGAGTCCTATACCTTTAAAACCCTGGAGCATTTTAAGAAGACCCAAGAAGACCTGGCCATAGTTGTGGGCATGGATTCTTTTTTGTCATTACCAAAGTGGAAAAATGCAGAGGAGATTTTAAAGCTGGCCAGGGTTATAGTTATGAAGAGGGGCGGCTACGAATTTGCGGCTCACGACTTGTACGAAAAATACAAGGACCGCTTTTATTTTGTGGATAATCCCATATTTGAAATGTCCTCGTCCTTTGTTCGCGAGAGATTAAAGGCGGGTGAAGACGTGAGATTTTACGTGACAGATAGGGCCTATGAGTTTTTAAAAGGGATCGACTTTAAGGAGCTGTGCGGATGTACGAATTAGATAAGGTTTTAGAATTTTTAAAAGACAACCTGGACGACTTTCGCTACGGTCACTCAATTCGCGTAATGGAAACGGCGGTTGAACTTGCAAAAATTCACGGCGTCGACGAGAAAAAGGCTGAGATGGCAGGCATCCTCCACGACTCTGGCAAGTGGAAGTCAAGAGAAAAAACATTGCAAAAGGTCCAGGACTGGGGTATAATATTAAGTGAGGAGGAGAGGGCAGAGTACAATCTTGTCCACGGAGCCCTGTCCACTTATATAGCCAAAAATATTTTCGGCATAGAGGACGCAGATGTTTTAAATGCAATCAAAAACCACATCACTGGCCGACCAGCCATGTCTGATTTGGAAAAGATTGTCTACATTGCAGATATGATAGAACCTGCCAGAAATTATGAATTTGTCGATGATTTTCGGGCTATGGCCAAGGTTGATTTGGACCGGGCCATGTATGAAATCCTAAACGAGAATCTGGCACATCTCATCAGAAACGACCGCTATATTGCTGGTAGCTCGCTTGAGGCAAGGAACTATTACTTAAAAATTACAAAACAAGGGGAGATAAAGTGAAAGAAATAGAAAAGAAATTAGAAATTATTGAGAAGGCAATTGAAAACAAACTGGGTTATGATATTGAAATCATCGATATCAAAGAACGTTCAAGCTTTGCTGACTACTTTGTAATTGCAGGCGCTGCCAACGTCAACCAGCTAAATAGTATTGCCGACAATGTCTTATATGAAATGGAAAAAGCTGGCTACAGCTTAGAAAATCCCATGTCCAAAAAATCCAGCGAGTGGCTCTTGCTAGATTTTGGAGATATAATTGTTCACATCTTCGAGGTTACGGCACGCAAGTACTATGATCTTGAACGCTTGTGGAAGGAAACAGAAGAATAAGGAGGACATTATGAAAGTATTGAACACCGATAAGGCACCGGGCGCAGTTGGCCCATATGTACAAGGCATGGCCGCAGAAAAATTTGTATTTACCAGCGGACAACTCCCAATCGACCCAGCAAGTGGAGAACTCGTTTCAGATTGCATTAAAAAAGCAACCCGCACATCTCTAACCAACGTTTTAGAAATTGTTAAAACAGCAGGCGGAGACATAAAAAATATTATGAAAGTCAATATCTTTGTAAAAGATATGAACGACTTCGCAGCAGTTAATGAAGAATACGCAGAATTCTTTGGCGACCACAAACCAGCCAGATCATGCGTAGAAGTTGCTAGACTACCAAAGGATGCCAGAATCGAAATCGAAGCAATCGCATATCTAGGATAAAAAATAAGTGCATGGAGAAATCCATGCATTTTTTTGTGATTTGAATTGGGCAGGGCGTGTTGACAATTTCAGGCGAGTTTTATATAATAAGAATGTTAAATAAAGGATGGTATTTATTCGAACCCTCAACCGGGTTGACCCGGTATCGGGCCCGAAATGGTCGGGATTAACCGCGACCGCTACACCGCAGAGCGATGTTCCGAATGAATACATTTATCCTACGGATATTGTTCAGCACGTTTGTAGGGGCAACTTTATGTGGCCCGAAAAACATTGATCGCATCTTGAATGCGTGAAATGTTTTTAATTATCAGAAACAATTCAATATTTTTTATGCGGGTGTGGCGGAATTGGCATACGCGCACGGTTTGAAGCCCTAGCCCAAGAGAGCGAGCGAAAGCGAAGGTCGATTGGCTAGCAGGTCTCATGTCAGAAACTCACAAGAGAGCGAGTGATAACGATGCTCGATTGTAGAATTTTACGGCCGAGTATACGACAAATAAGCAAAACAAAATATTTTATAAGCGGGTGTGGCGGAATTGGCATACGCGCACGGTTCAGGTCCGTGTTTTTGGGAGTTCGAGTCTCTTCACCCGTACCACAATTTAATTTAGGGTCTAAATCGCGACATTCTTGTGAAAAAATTTTTTAGTCCTCGATGTACAACAAGTACACCTGCGTCCTAAAAAATTTATTTCACTTCGAATCTCATCGATTTATCCTCCTAAATTATTTCTTAAAGGGCGTAATGCTCTTTTTTATTTTAAGAGTACATTTGAGTACACCTGCGTCCCCTCGAAAATTTTACCTACGAATTTCATCGAAATTTCCTCGCAAATTATTTATTCAAAGGGTGTTGTTCGCACTCTTTATTTTTTTGCAATAAATTATGTATCTAATGATTTTTTATATCATAGGCATTTTCTATAAATCGCTCTTCGGTTGTAGGGGCTACTTTATGTAGCCCAAGAGTCCCGCCCTAAAAGTCAGAAATTCTCCAACGGATATTTATATAGTCATGTACCGTCCACTTTATTGTGGACACCTCGTACGAGCAGGCTCGATGCCGCGAGGACGAGATTGTAGCGAATCTTATCAATTTATTTTTACGCAAATTATTTTTTAAAGGTTTTGATTAATCTTTATTTTTTTGTCCTTATAGATTTTAAGATTTCACCGGCCTTGGTCTATATTTATTTGGCAAAATATGGTAAAATTATACTAGGTGAATTATGAAGCTTACAAGATTTGATTTATTTATTATTATTGGTTTTTTAATTTTATCTGGCCTTGGGATTTTTTTCATGCCTAAGAAGCAGGGCTCCAAGGTTGTGGTAAAGGTGGATGGCCAGGTTTTATATACTAAGTCTTTTTCAAATGAGACAATTGAGAAAAAAATTGAGACGGCTTATGGCTACAATCTTTTGGAGATTGGGCCCGACTATGTCCAAGTTATTAGTGCTTCTTGCCCAAACAAGCTTGATGTCAAGCAGGGCAAGATCAGCAGAGGTGGCGAGAGCATTATTTGCCTGCCCAATCATTTGCTGGTGACAATTGAGGGCGAGGTCGACGATGATTATCCGGATGTGATTGTAAAATGAGGGTTAAAGACATTACTTTGATTGGGACTTTGGCGATTTTGGCTGCCATGGTTTCCTTTGTAGAAATTATTATAACGCCCATCGTACCCATACCAGGTATGAGATTGGGCTTATCAAACGTGGTCTTGCTGGTCGCACTTATCCACATGCCTGTGTCAAAGGCCATGTTAGTGGCGGCTTTAAAATCGGTCTTAGTTGCAATTTTTTCGGGTTCACCGACTTCATTTATTTATTCATTTCCGTCAGGCCTGGCTGCAATTTTACTTATGAGTCTGGCTATGAAAATGGTTCCAAGAATTTCTTACGTGGGTGTAAGTGTGATTGGGGCTTTTATAAATAATTTAGTCCAGGTCTTTACCAGCTATCTGGTCCTCTCTTCATTTGTATATTTTTATTACCTGCCTTATATAACTTTGGTGGGGACTCTCATGGGGACTTTGATTGGCTTCATTATAAACGAGCTGGAGAGAAAAGATGTTTTGCATAGGTTTTTTGTATGAGGTTTAAAATGAAATTTACTGATTTTTCCGATATATTAAAAGAGGATGCCGAAAATTTAGATATAGAAATTACAAAGGACGATTCACTCATGCCCAGGGAGAAGCTTTTGGAAAACGGGGTCCAAGACCTGCGTGATGAAGAGCTTCTGGCGATTTTAATTGGCACGGGCTCTCAAAAGCATTCTGTATTTGATTTGGCCAATATGCTTTATGAGATGAATGGGCGGTCTCTTAGAAAGGTCGTCTCCATGAGTCAAAAGGACCTGGCCAAGATTAGGGGGATTGGCCCTGCAAAATTGGCGACTCTAATGACCAGCTTTGAACTTTCCAAACGCGTCTACCAAGAGGAAATCAAGGTGGACATTGAGCGTTTTGTCACGACCAAAAGAGTCGGCTCATATCTGGTAAGTAAGCTTTCCCACTACAATGAAGAGCACTTTTTTGTCTTGCTTTTAAATAACAAGAACGAAGAGATTGATTCTTTGATTAGGAAGGATCAAGAGCTTTTTAAACTCTCGTCCGAAGAGGCCTTTGAAGAATTTTTTAAAGAAGAAAAGGCCTACAAATATATTGGCGAGGATGAAATTTCCAAGGGAACTGTAAATCAGACTATAGCTATGCCGCGCGAGGTTTTTAGGAAGGCTATTGACCTGGGGGCTAGCTCGATTATACTGGCCCACAACCATCCCTCAGGCGATGTCCGCCCGTCCATGGACGATATCAATTTGACCAGGCGGATGGCGGATGCCGGCAAAATCTTAGGGATTAATGTGCTCGACCATTTTGTGGTGGGCCACAACTCTTATTATTCTTTTAAAGAAAATGGTGATATGTAAGTGAATTTTTCAAATAGAAATTATAAAAAATTAATAATTTGGCTGATATTTTTGGCCCTTATTGGGATTACTATTGCTGGTCCCAAGCTGGTCAAGTCCAATTCCAAAGTTTTAAATTTGATGGGCAAGGCCATCAGTCCTGTCAGCAATTTTTTTAGGGACGCTGGTCTAAAGATAAATGGCGGTGCCAAAAAACTTTTTAAGACCCAAGATACCGAAGAAGTTGACAAGCTCCGCATCAAGATTGCTGTTTTGGAAGAGGAAAACCGCAAGCTCTACTCGACTATTGTAAAGAGCGAGGCCATCAAGCGTGAATACGAACTCCTGGAGACTACAAATCGCGACCTGGTCCCCGTAAAAATTGTGGCAAGGGCGCCTGGCAATTGGTTTGACTTATTTAAAATAAACAAGGGATCACATCAGGGCCTCAAGCTAAACGACACGATTGTAGTTGCCGCTGGTGAAGAGGGCGATGCAATCGAGGGTTTGGTTGGCAAAATTTCTGAAATCGGCTACGACTATGCAAATGTTACGACTATTAATAGCGAAAAAAATAAGGTTGCCATAAAGAATATGCGGTCAGGCGATGGCGGCATTATTACGGGCATGAAAAACGGCCTCCTTGAGGGCTACATGTACGACCGGAACTCAGATATAATTGTGGGAGACACCATACTCACTTCGGGCATGGGCGAGGTCTACAAGGAAGGCGTTATGGTTGGCGTGGTCGACCGAGTCGAAACTGACGAAAGCAATTTAAAGAAAAATATTTACATTAAACCAGCTGTTGACACCCGCAATATTACCAAGGTTTTTGTGGTGAACTAATGTATTTTGTATTAATTTTTGCCCTTACACTTATACTGCAAATTGGATTTTTGCCGGGCCTTTTCCCGACTCTTGCAATTCCAGAATTATTTTTGCCACTAATAATCGCCATAGCCATTATGTGCGAGAGAAAAGAGGCCTGCATATTTGCCCTGGTGGCTGGTCTGGTCTTGGATTTTTATTTTATCAAGGGCTTTGGTGCAAGGACCTTGCTTTTCTTTGCCCTGGCGTATTTTTTGTCCGGCTTTGCAGAGACCTTTATAAGCAGGTCGGTCTTTGTCGTTTTGACTTTGACTTTACTTGCCGGGACCCTCTACCAATTTTTGTATTTTTTAATTATAAACGCTGTTGGCGAGGGTTTGGAATTCCAAGTCCTCTTAAACTCAATCTTCTCTTTGGAGATTCCAATCATGATGATATATTCTATTTTTGCAAGTAGATTTACTAAGCTATATCTTGTCAGAAGGTGATTTTTTTGAAGTCTAAAAACAAGGCAAACGTAAAAAATAGGTTGGACCTAGTACTTATTGTAGTCCTGGGTTTATTTGCCCTGCTCCTTGCCAGGATGTTTTATCTGACTATAATTAAGGGCGATGAGATGAGGGAAGTCGCAGACCAAAGGCGGATTAGGAAGGTCTACACAACTGCTCCCAGAGGGGAGATCAGAGACGTCCACGGCCGACTTTTGGCAGGCAATATCCCGGCCTTTACTGTTCAAATTCAAAAGGACAGACTCTTAAATGAAAGGGACAAGGAAAAGCGCAATGAAAATCTCTTGAAGCTGATCAGGTATTTGGAAGAGGACGGGGCCTTTTACCAAGGCGAATTTCCTATGGATTTAAATGTCTACATCTACAAGAATCCAGACAAGTATCTGACGACTGACATGAGTCCAACTGAATATATGATTTCCCTCTTTGAGGATGAAGATATCTTAAGGGAATTTATAAATGGCAAGATGGACCTGAAAAAATATCCGGGCCACTACAAATTTTCCGTTAAGGACAGGGCCCTAAATGCTGTTAAGGCCAAGTATGTTGACCTGCCAGTTACAATTGAAGACGGAAACTTTGTCGCAAATGAGCTCAGGCTTAAAAACTTTTTGATGGAAAAGGGTTTTGACGAAAATTTAAGCCCTGATGATTTGATGATTAATATTATTAAATCCGATACAAATATTATGAGAAAAATTATGAACCATCCGATTGCCAGGGCTATTTTATTTCAAATAGCAAGCGACCACAAACAGCTGGGCGATATTCGCATGCTGTCAATTGCCATAAAGAGCGAAATTGAAGGCTACGAAAATCGGGTAAAATTTGTAAACGCTTACGATGGTTTGGATATAAATTCCACTGCTGAGGAAGTTTATCTATACTTGGCCAGGAACTTTGCCCTGGAAGGTATCCTCAAAAAAACCTACAAGGACGGCGATCTAATTCCAGGTGAAATGCTTTTGAAAAAGTCTAGGAGCCAGGGGAAAAATGAAAATATAGATATTTACATTAGCCAGGATAAAAAATCAGTCTTTTTCCGCTTTATAAATGACGTTAAGGGCGATCCTTTGAAGACTTTGATCGGGTCTTTGACTCCTGCTGATTTGGATGATTTTCTCCTTGAAGAGGATATTAGAAATGTGGTGCAGGCTGAGCTTTTGAGCCAAGGCATCAACCCTAGGATTTCTGTGGCCAATGAAATTAAATTTACATCGGAGATTGACACCGAAAATTTATACGGCAGATTTTTCAAAAAATCTGAAATGAAAGACGGTCTTCCATCAGTTGAAGACTTGTTTGAAAGGGCCAAGGACTCTTACAAGATTCCAGAGGAGATTTCCAATTACGAGGCCAAGGCGATTTTAAATATTTACGAGCTGACTTATCTCCAAGGCGAAAGCGCTTATAAGCCTATCAACTTGTCTTACGGTATAAAAGATCAGACCGTTGCCAAGATTGAAGAGAATATAGACGAAGATGTGGGCGTTCTCATCAGTGTTGAGCCTATCAGGTATTATCCGCAGGGGACCACCTTGGCCCATATACTTGGTTACATGGGCAAGATTTCTTCCAAGGCCGAGATTGAAAAGTACGTTAACGAAGGCGGCTACGACAAGAATGAATTCATAGGAAAAACTGGGGTTGAAGAATATTTTGAAAATTATTTGCACGGGACCAATGGGGAAAAAATGGTCGAGGTCGACTATATTGGAAACACCATTGACGTTTTAAATGTGACTGGGGCCAAGCCGGGCAACACCCTTTACTTGACCATTGATAGCAAGTTGCAAAAAATGGCCGAAGATTATTTGAAGAGGACCTTGGAGCTCACGCGGACCCAAGGCGTCTGGCAGAGCAAGTGGGGTGACTATCAAATGGACGGGACCCTTGATAAGACCAGGCCCTTTATCCACGCCAACGCAGGTGCTGTTGTAGTTATGAATGCAAAGACTGGCGAGGTGGTGGCAAGTGCCTCATATCCTGCTTACGATCCCAATTTATTTTCAACTGGAATTTCAGAAACGGATTGGAAGGCTCTTCACCCTAAGGATGAAAACGATCCTCTGGCCGCTCGTCCACTTTTAAATATTGCAACGGGGACAGCTGTTCAACCGGGTTCTGTATTTAAAATGATAACTGGTTTTGCAGGCCTGCAAAATGGCCTAGACCCTTTTGAAAGAATTTACGACGGTGGTTATGTAGAAATTGGTGACACCAAGTTTAACTGCTTGGCCTGGACTTTGTCGCACGCTAGCCACGGAAATGTGGACCTGGCTCACGCCATCGAGCACTCCTGCAACTATTATTTTTATTCATTAGCCTTGGGCGTCAACCAAAGGTTAAACAATAAGCCTTTGTCAGCCAGGATTGACATTGACGACATTAGAGAAGCTGGCAAGACTTTCGGTTTAAACGAGCCGACGGGTATTGAAATAAATATTCCCCGCGAGGCTGTGGGTGAGGTTATAGAACCTGAGAAAAAAGTCCGAACAATTAAATTTTATCTGAGGAAGTTTTTGGAAGAAAATATAGAAGACTTCCTTGAAGATGAAAAAACCGCAGACGAAATAGAAGAAGATATTAAAAATATTGCTAACTGGGCCGAAGAGGGCAGGAGCCTAACCAAGGGCGAAATTGTAAATAGGCTTGATCAGATGGGTTATATTTCAGAAAAAACTGTGCCTGGCCAAAAGATTCCTCTGGCTGATAGGATCAAATACGATTACATCAACCAGGCCGAATGGTCACTGGCAGATACCATCAACGTAACCATTGGTCAGGGGGCAAGTTCGCTTACGACCATGCAGATGGCCAAGTATGTTTCGACTTTGGTAAACGGTGGCATCAAAAACAAGGCCACTCTTTTGAATTCGGTTAAGACCGACGACGGCCTTAAAGATGTTTACAGGCCGACCAGGGAAGGCGAAAAAATTGATATAAAAAATCCTGTCGGCTACAAGGAACTCATGCACGGCATGGAACTTGTAAGTAGGTCTGGTACATCCAGGAGGGTATTCCAAGATTTTCCTGTAAGCACGGGCTCAAAAACTGGGACCGCTCAGCGCGAGGGGACAAATCCAACGACAGGGCTCAAGTACGATGACTTCGCTTGGTTTGTATCCTATGCACCTGCTGACGACCCTGAAGTCGTAGTCGCATCCGTCCTATTCCAAGGGGGCACTGGTTCAAATGCAGGACCTATGGCCAGAGATTTGATGGCAGAATACCTTGGCATGAACAGGGAAGAAGTCAAAGACTCCATGCCATTTGAAAACAGGTTGGTGGAATAATGTATTTTAAAATCGAAGATGACAAAGAAAAAATAATCTATACAATTATATACGACGACAAAGTTCGTCGTATTTTTGTAGAGAATAATAAGGAAATTCAAGTTGGATCCATAGTCCACGCCCGGGTAAAAAGTGTAGATACAAATCGCAATTTTTCCTTTATACAATTAGACGGCGAGGACGGTTTTTACAATGCGGCCGACCTAAAGGCGGGCGAGGATTATTTTTTTAATGTCCGCAAAAAACCATCGGGCGAGAAGGGCTACAAGCTGGATAGGAATATTAAAATAAAAATCGAAGGTGCAATCGGCTTTCCGCTTGGAAAAGAATTTTATAATAATCCCATGGAAAAAATCACAGGCTTCCCTGTAAAATCAAAAGCTGATGACCCAGATTTGGCCAGAGAGCTCAAGTCGACCTGGGAGGGAATTTTAAAAGAACAATCACGACTCCCTATACCAAAAGTCGTCTACAAGGAAGCGAGCAAAAGCGAAAAATATATTGAAAAGTACCAGGAGGACTTGGGCGATCACGCGGCCATGCTAAGGGCTATGGCTAATACGCCTGAGCTTACGGGAAGGATTATGGAGTGTGAAGAAGGTAGCTTAATCATAGACAGTAAGGACCACTTTACCTTTGTGGACTTTAACACAGACGACTACTCCAAGTCCTACAATCGCGACCTCAACCACTTGGATTTAAATGAAAAACTTTTGATTGAGGCCATTAGGATTTTGACTTTAAGAAATATCGAAGGCATGATTTTGATCGATATCTTGAAGCTCAAGGACTATGGGGACTTTATAAAAATCACAAAAAATATTTTAAAATCTCAGGGCTATTATTTTCACGATATAACTAAGCTTGAACTAATGGAGATTACTCGAAGAAAGACAGGCCGAAAATACATTGACCAGGATATAATAAATAAAATAATGGGAATATAAATTCACAGGGGCCCGCTAATTTATTGCGGGCTTTTTGCTTGAAATAAAAGAGCCTCTATTGTATAATAAAGCTATATATAGGAGGAATTATGAAGAACTTTTGGGAGTTAACGAAATTTGGAGTAAACAAATATTTTCGTTTTTCATATCGATATATTTTACTGGCAATTGTAGTCACTGTAATATTAGTTTTCTTGGAACCAATACTTGCAGGTCTTTTGATTGTCACGCTTGCATTTTTAATTACTTATGACATCAGAGAACACGATACAAAAATAAAGGCCCTGGAATCTGAAAAGTCCAAGGAGTCTGAAGAGTTTGAATCCGTGACTATGCACGCTATATTTCGCATGCCTTACCCACTTGTCATGACCGACAAGTCGGGGGTCATCACCTGGCAAAACTCGCCTTTTAGTGAAATTGTTGGGGAAATTGACAGGAATGCAAAATTAAACGAGCTAATTCCGGCTATCAACCTTAGCGAACTCGAAAAGGAACAAAAATCTTTTAATATTTCCTACAAGGATAAGTATTATTTGGTGAGGAGCGACAAGGTTTTGGACCACGGCAAGGTCGACAGGTACATCGTCTACATGCTAGATGTGACCAAGAACCGTGAGCTTGAAAAAGCTTATAACCAAGACGCCCTTGCAGTTATGGTTGTCTTTGTAGACAATCTTGACGAGGCCAAAACTGGCGGAGACGAGGCTCTGAGAACAAAAATTTCTTCAACAGTTGATACGACAATCGTCGACTACTTTACCTCCCACAATTCAATCGTTAGAAAATATGACAACGACAAGTACTTGGTAATTGCTGATAGGGATTCCTTTAACAAGATTAAGGCCAAGAAATTTAATATCTTAGATACCATCCGTGAGCTGGAATTTGAAAACACAATTCCGCTGACGCTTTCAATTGGCGTTTGCGACCTGGGCGAAAATCCAAACGAAAAATTCGTCAAGGCCAGATCTGCCATCGACATTGCCCTTGGCCGTGGGGGTGACCAGGCTGTATGCGTGGGCGAAAACGGCTACGAATACTTTGGCGGCAAGACCAAGGCCGTGCAAAAGCACACCAAGGTCAAGGCCCGCGTGATCGGCTACGCCCTCAAGGAACTTATTGACCAAGTGGAAAATATTTATGTATCTGGCCACAAAAATCCTGACATGGATGCCATTGGATCAGCTGTGGGCATCATGGCTATAGTCCAACTCAGAGGGAAAAACGCCAGACTTATTTTGGATGACGACACAGAAGCCGTCACTTCCATAATGGATCTTATGAAGGCTGAATCAAAGGCCATGTACGATTCTATTATCAGTCCTGATGAGGCCCTAAGGTCCTTTAAAAAAGGCGACCTCTTGATTTTAACCGACCACCACAAGCCATCCTTATCGCCTAGCAAAGAGCTGAGTGAGAAGGCGGACAATATTGTAATTATCGACCACCACAGAAGGTCGGACGAATTTATAGACAATCCTGCCCTTGTTTACTTGGAACCACACGCTTCATCTGCCAGTGAATTGGTTGCAGAAATTCTCCAATACATGATAGATGACAAGAAGCTATCCCACTTTGAATCTTCGGCTCTTATGGCGGGAATTATGCTGGATACCAAGAACTTTACAACTCAAACAGGCCTTAGGACTTTTGAAGCTGCAGGCCTCTTAACTCGTATGGGCGCAGACCCTGAAGAAGTCAAACTCTTATTTAGAGACGACTTTAAAACCTTCGTCAACAAGGCCAAGGCAGTTGAATCTGCGGAAATTTACAAGGATTACTTTGCAATTTCCATGACCAAAAACGAAGGCAACGAGGCGATTTTAACCGCAGCCCAAGCCAGCGACGACCTCTTAAAAATCGAGGGAGTCAAGGCCAGCTTTGTAATGGCAAAGATTGATAACATGGTTCACATAAGTGCCAGGTCCATGGGACAGGTTTCTGTTCAACTTATTATGGAGGCTCTGGGTGGTGGTGGCCACATAGCCCAAGCAGGTGCAAGGGTTGAGGGGACCATTGACGAAGTTAAAGAAAAAATTAAAGACGCAATTGACGATTATATAAAGGAGGAAAAAGATGAAAGTAATACTAATTGAAGATGTTAAAAAAATTGGCAAGAAGGGTGAGATCAAGGAAGTTAAACCAGGTTATGCAAGAAACGCCCTCTTTCCACAAAACTTAGCCATCGAGGCAACTCCTGAAAATATGAAAGAATGGGAAGCTGAACAAGCCGAACTAAAGAGACTTGACGCTGAAAATAAGGCCGAGGCCCAAGAAATGAAGAAGGCTTTGGAAAAGAAAAAAATAATTATCAAATGGAAGGGCGGGAGCTCAGGCAAATTATTTGGTTCTGTAAACAGTCCAGAAATTGCTGACGCCATCAAGGAAGAGCTTGGCCTTGACATAGATAGAAAGAAGATTGATTTAAAATCGCCAATCAAAGAAACAGGCGACTACGAAGTTACAGTTAAACTCTACGGGGCAACAAATGCCAATGTAAAATTGGAGGTTGTAATCTAATGCAAGATTTCACTCTGCCAGAATCCTTGGATGCGGAGATTAATGTAATTGCAAATATGATAAATGACGCCGAGACCGTGGATGTGTCCCTGGAAATTATCAAGTCCGAAGAGGAATTTTACCACAAAAGAAACAAGCTCATGTACAAGGCCATTATGTCTTTGGCCAGTCGGGGCAAGTCCATAAACAGGGTTAGCATTGCCGAAGAGCTCAAGGCCATGGACGCTTTGGATATGGCTGGCGGCCCCCAATACATTGCTGAAGTTGGTTCTTCATACGTAACTGGGGCCAGGCAAAAGGACTTGGCGGAAATTGTCCACGAAAAATATCTATTTAGGCGACTGGCTGGCATTGCAGACGAAATAAAAGTCCAAGCTGTCGAAGCCAAGGGCCAAGCGGTGGATACCATTGGTGCGGCCGAGGATATGATTTTGGATTTGGGTTTGAAATCAGGCGATGATGACCTCAAACACATCGGCGGAATCCTCCAGGAATCCAGCAAGGACCTCATGGATAGGGCCAAACTAAAGGGAGCCTTGTCAGGACTTTCCACAGGCTTCAAGGACATCGACGATATGCTATCTGGCTTTCAAAAGAGTGATCTTATTTTGCTTGCGGCTAGACCTTCTATGGGTAAGACCGCACTTGGCGTAAACTTTGCGGTAAATGCTGCACAAAATAAAAAGACAGTTGCCATTTTTTCTCTGGAAATGTCCAAGACCCAATTGGCCCTCAGAATTTATTCTCAGCTGACCAATATTTCTCTGACAAATCTTATCCAAGGGGATTTGAAGACAGATGATTGGAAACGAATTTCCAAGACCCTGGTTGACTTTTCTCAAAATAATTTATACATCGATGATATGAGTGGAACCAGCGTTCAAGATATGCGGGCCAAACTCAGACGCCTCCAGCTAGAACAAGGGCTTGATTTGGTTGTAATCGACTACTTGCAGCTCATGGAAGCTGGCGGTCAAACTGAAAACAGGACCTTGGAAATTTCAAAAATTTCTCGTGGCCTCAAGGCCATGGCCAAAGAACTCGACGTGCCAGTCATTGCACTTTCGCAATTGTCACGGGCTCCAGAGCAAAGGACCAACCACAGGCCGATTCTTTCTGACCTTCGTGAATCAGGGGCCATCGAACAAGACGCAGACGTTGTTTTGTTCTTGTATCGTGACGAATACTACAATCCCGATTCAGAGGACAGGGGCATAGGCGAAGTTATAATTGCCAAGCACAGAAACGGACCAACGGGTACAGTTAAACTCGTCTACAAGGGCGAAAACACCAAGTTTTTACCAATGTCAAAGGTGGAAGCACCGGCTGATTTGTATCAATAATTTAGAATTTATTATGGTTGATTTAAATTTTTACAAGGATCAAAGCTACGGGGACTTTACGGCAAAATTAATTCCAAATATAGATCGGGAAAAGATTTTGGGAATTAGGATGCCGACCTTAAGAAAGCTTGCAAAAGAAATTTATAAAAATGAGGGGCTAGGTTTTTTAGAAAATCTGCCCCATTTTTATCATGAAGAAAATATGATTCACGGCCTACTTATAAATGAAATCAAGGATGGAGATTTGGCTAGGGAAAAACTCTTGGCCTTTGGGAATTATCTTGAAAATTGGGCCCAGACAGATGTCATTAAGCCCAAAGCTTTTAAGAAGAATCCAACTATAGCAAGAGAAACTGCCAGAGAACTTATTAGTAGAGGTGGCGAATACCAAGTGCGGATGGGCGTAATTTTACTTATGAATTTGCAAGGGGAAAATTTTTTGCCATCCGATTTGGATCAAATAGTCCAGATAAAAACTGATTTTTATTATGTAAATATGGCTCGGGCTTGGTATATGGCAGAGCTTTTGGTGAAAAATTTTGACCCGGCCTATGAGGCTTTAGAAAATAAAGTTTTAGATGAGTGGACGCAGAACAAAGCCATACAGAAGGCGAGAGAGAGTTATAGGGTTTCAGATCAAACGAAAGAACAACTATTAGAATTTAGGGTCTAAATCGCGATATTCTCGTGAAAAAATATTAATCGGCTTGGCGACCATAAAGGATCGCCTCTACATGGCCGATTAATATTTTTATTTCACTTCGAATCTCATCTAATTATCCTCCTAAATTCAGTGCCATGTTATGTATGGAGAGGAAAGAAAAAGATTTTTAATTTGATAATTTGCGGTTAAAATTGCGAATTTTTGCAGTGTTCTACTTTTTGCGACCTGCAGCCCTGCCCAAGAGGTCAATTTCCCGTAGCGGCGATCCTGAAATGGTCGCCAAGAAATTGACCGATTGAAATGGGAATGTTCCAATATAATTCTTAAATATTCAAAACAAAAAAGCCCATGGGGCTTTTTTATTGCAAAAATTAAATTTGGATTTCCTTGACCGTTATTTCTGGCTTGTATTTGACTCCAAACAAAACTTTTTTATTATTAAAATTAAAGTATTCAAAGCGGAAGTCCTTGACCAGGTACTTGGTTGGGCTGGTCATGTCTAGATCGAAGAGCTGGCGGATGTCGATTTTATCGAGTAGCTCGTGATAGACTGGCAAGGCCAGGGGCTGTGGATTTAAAAAGGCAGGAGGATTTTTGCGGTTGTTGGAAATAAAATCCAGCCTCAATAGCTCTTTGATATATTCTATGTCCGGCCTGTCCGACAAAAATTCGTAAAAATACTCATAGAGAGAGTCGCGGGAGTGACCGATCTCCGTGTAGCCGTGGTCTTCCCAAAAGATGCTCATGGCCTCAAAGAAATCAAAGGGCTTGTAGTCTTTAATTACATATTCAAGGGTGTTGGCAAAATAATCTTCGTTGGAAAATTTTTCAACAAGGTCTTCGATAACCTTGATCCTCTTAAGCTCAAGGGCGGAAATGTATTTTGTCTCTAAGACTTCATAGGGGGCATAGGTCGTAAATTTTATCCCGTGTTCGGCCGCCTGGGCTTTTATTTTTGAACCGCGGAGGACTTTTAAAAAGCCCAGCTGGAATTTTTCTGCGCCCAGCGAGTAAATATAATTGAAAGACTCTTTGAAGGACTTGTAGTCTTCGTAGGGTAGGCCTGCGATTTGGTCCACGTGCTGGTGGATGTTATTGAAAGAACGAATTTTTTGGACTACGTATTTTAACCTGTCTAAATCGGCCCGCCTTTCTATGGCCTCCAGGGTTTTTGGATTGGACGATTGAACGCCGACTTCAAATTGAAAGAGACCCTTGGGCAGGGTGGATAAAAATTCCAAAAAGTTATCTGAGATCAGGTGGGCCATAAGCTCCATGTGAAAGACCATGTCGGTCTTGACATTGTCCTTGATAAAGGTCATCATTTCAATGCTTTCGCGCTCGTTGGCGTTAAAGGTCCTGTCGACCAACTTGACGATTTTGGCGCCCGAATCCATGATGTAAAGAAGGTCCGACTTGATTCGCTCGGTCGAAAAATATCTGACACCTTTAATTGTTGATGACATGCAAAAAGTGCACTTAAATGGACAGCCCCGGCTCATCTCGTAGTAGATTATTTTGCCAGGTGGGCACTTGATATCTACAAAGGGACTTGGGATAATGTCCAGGTTTTTTATTAGGGGCCTGGGCGGATTGTGGAAAATATTTTCACCTTCCCTATAAGAAATTCCTAAAACATTTTTTAAATCTCTTTTATTTTCCAAAGCTCCTAGTAAATCGGGCACAGTGAGCTCGCCCTCGTCTCTAATTATTATATCCAGGCCAGGATTTTCTTTAAAATGAGTTTCGATTTCAAAATTGGATTCGATCCCGCCCCAGCCGATGATGGCATCGGTCACCTGAGATAAATCGGAAGTGAGTTTGGAAATGTAATCGATATTCCATATGTAGGTGGAAAATAAAATCACCTGGGCCTCTCTCTTTAAAATTTCCCCGTAGACGAAATTTAGATTTTGATTTATATTAAATTCTAGTTTTTCCACATCAAAATTCCCGCACATGCCGTAGATATAATCGACAGCCAGGGCGGTGTGGATGTATTTTGAATTGACTCCAACTAAAAGTACTTTCATGCAAGCTCCTTTATATATGTTTTTAAAATGCCTTTAAACAAGAAAAATAAACGTAATTTGAAATTAAAAGTAGGCGGCCGTAAAAAATGAAAAGTAAAACGCAATTTAAAATTAAAAATAAGCGGCCTCTAAATAAAAAAAATAAAATGCTCTTTAAAATTAAAATCCTGCGGACTTTCAATATGAAAAATAAAATGAAATTTACAATTATAATCGTGAGGGCTTGAGAAATGAAAAAGAAAATTCAATTTTTAATTAAAGTTGACTGGCCTTAAAAAATGAAATAAAAAATCTTCTTAGCCTTTATTTATCATTTAAAATAGCGTGGATGACGACATCATGATACTTATCATCTTTAAAATAAAAGTCCTTGAGGACGCCCTCCACTTCCATGCCAGTCTTGCCCATGACCCGGCCGCTGGCAATATTTTCCGCCAGGTGCCTGCCCTCGATCCTGTGAATGCTGCAATCATCAAAGAGATATTTTATAAAGGCCCTTAGGCTCTCGCTGGCGTAGCCCCGATTTTGATAGGCAGGCGAAATAATATAGCCGACCTCACAGCGTTTGCCAGCCCCGTCCTCTGTCCGATCAATATTTGCGTGTATAGTCCCAATCATCTTCTTGTCAGCCTTGTGGACTATGGCAAAGAGGGGCCTGTCCTCGGATTTTTCAATCATATTTTCTATAACGCGTAATGTCTCCTCAATCCTGGTATGGGGAGTCCAGGATCCGTAGAGGGCGAGCCGAGGATCAGATGCGTACTCAAACATGTCCCTAGCATCAAAATAAGATATGGGCCGCAAAATCAAATTATCGGTTTCGATTTTCATTTGCCGGCCGTCCTTATATGATAAAAATATAGCTGCTGGGCCAGACCCGCCAAATTGCCGTAGGCCTTTGTCCCCGCGTTTGCCATCTTGACCCGGTTTTTTTCCTGGTAAAAGCGTTCCAGGAAAACTTTTTCCATCCAGGTATCCAGGGGAAAGACGTCACGTTTGCCCATACCAAAGAGCAGAATGCAGTCAGCAACCTTTGGACCAACGCCCGATAGAGTCAAGAGTTCTGCGTGGGCAGCCCTGGTGTCGAGCTTAAGAGTTTGGGCTAAAAAGTCTGGGTTATTAGTCAAAAACTCGGCCGTGTTTTTGATGTACTTGTCTCTGTAGCCGGCCCCCATTTCCCGGAGGTCCTCGACCGATAATTTATTTATTTGGTCAGCCCGGGGGAAGGAATAATATTCGCCAAAGCTGTCCGATATTTTGTCTCCAACGGATTCTCTTAAGGCGTTTATAATTTTTTTAATCCGCTTGATATTGTTATTTTGACTGATAATAAAAGAAAAAACAATCTCCTCTAAGTCTTGGTTCAAGAGCCTAATGCCGTCAGAATATTCCAAAACGTCACTGGGAAAGCCCATGTCTTCCAAGAGCTGAAAGTCCCTGTCGTAATCGTAGTCGTAGTCCAGGTAATGTAAAAATATGGCCGGATCGTGGTCGGTTTTAATTATCAAGGTGTCGCCGTCCTCTTCCAGATAGGCCCGCTTGTTTAAAGTCTGAATTATAAAACCCTTTTCGTGAGGGTAATACATAAAGACCTGGCCACTTTCCATAATGTCGTAGAGATTAAAGTGGTCGGGCAATTTATATTTATAAGTTTGTAAGTTCTTCATCTTAGTCGCTCCTTAAAAATTCTAAGCCCACTTGTTTTTTAAAATCAAAAGTGGATTAATAACTCTTTTAATTATATCAAAGCTGGCGGCCTTGTGCAATTAAAAAATAAATTCATCCGTGGACTTAGAATTTTGGGGTGTTTTTATAAGCTTCTTTGTGGTATAATGGAAATTAATTGTGGGAGGGATTATGAAGCGATTTAAGAGATTTTATATTTTAATATTTATTCTTATAATTTTCTCTGCAAGTATCATTATACACTTTACAGATTGGGGATACTTGTCTTTTGACAATAGAATGAGAATCAGAAAGCCAGAGGCCTATAATCTGGATTATTTTAAGACTTTTAATGCAGATAATTTTGAAACCATGCTCAAGGATTATTACCTGCGTGATGATATGGTTTTGGCTGGAGCTTTTTTTGACAAATATATTTATAGGCGGCCCTTTGTAAACAATGTTCAGGTAAAATCGCCTAATATTTTTGATGTGGAAGGGGCACCTGCTTATTCTATAAGCCCTGGCGATGTAGAAAAAAATATAATAAATTCTGCAGAAAAATTGGCGGAAATCAGAGATAAGTTGAGAGCAAATGGCGGCGATCTACTGATAATTCCCGTGCCAAAAATTTCGGCCTTTTATCAGTATCCGTCTTATATTTTGGATCCAGAGCCTATTGACAAGGCTGCAGCTGAGATAATGTTTAGGGAATTTGATAGACACAATCTGTCCTATGTGGACTTAAGGAAAGTTTTGGCCTATGATGATTATTACAAGACCGACCACCACATGTCAAAGACTGGCTCGGACAAGCTGATCCAAATTATAGATGAGCATTTAAAAGAAAACGGCAAGGCCTTAAATGATGCGCGAATTGATGTTGATATTCACGAGTTCAAAGGGTCCAGGTCCAAACGGGCTGCATATCTAACGGGGACAGACGATATTTTTGAGCCAATTTATTTCACAGATTATAAAAGATCAGGCGATGGCCACGAAGATATAAATAATTTTAAAGAAAAGATTGACTATCCGTCTTATATGTACGGGGACAACAAGTACACCTGCATTGAGACGGACGTAAAGGACGGAGCCGACCTAATTATTTACGGCGACTCCTACACAAATATTGTGGAGGCCTTTATATGGCCGCGTCTAAAACGCATGAGGTCCTACGACTTTAGGCCGGACCTCCGAGCGGTGGATGAAAAGCGGCCACAGTGTTTTTACGATACAGATTTGCTGGTTTTAATTGCAGACGAGACCAGCTTTAGACTTGAAAGGGGGTATATTTTTTACTCCGATGAAGATTTTGATAATTGATTCTGGCAGCGGCGGCAAGGTCGTGGAGAGGTATCTGAAGTCTTGGAACAAGGACCTGGATATAATCTACGATTGCGACATAGAAAATATGCCCTATGGCGCCAAGTCCAGAGAAGAAATTTTGAGACTAACCAAAAATATAATAGACAAACACGAGGGCGAGTACGATATTCTCGTGCCAGCCTGCAATACCATGTCTGCCGCTTTGATTGAAGGGGGCAGATTAAATCGGAGGACGGTGGATATTATTACGCCCACCATCCACGAACTGAAGAGGCAAAATTTAAGAAATTTAGCAATTATTTCAACAGAGTACACGCATAAGTCCAAACTTTACTTGCGTGCGCTTAAGATTCCGAGCCGCAGCTCAAAGACCTTGGCCAAGCTTATTGAAGATGGCATTAGTGAGAACGAACTCGCCATCAGAAATGAAGTCAAAAGACTCTTGCAACCAATGGTACAGCGCGGCATCGAACGCGTGGTCTTAGGGTGTACACACTATGAGCTAATTGATTATATAATCAGGGATATTTACCCCCACTTGGAACTCTTGTATCCGGGTAAGTACCAAGCCAAGCAAGTCCTACGCCTAGTAGACCTTTTGGAGGAAGAAGATAAATGGAGAATGTAATAGAAATTAAAGACGTAAGTTTTTCTTACAAGTCAAATATTTCTGGTGAGAACGTAAAAGCTATTGACGGGGTCAGCCTTGATGTCAAAGAAGGCGAATTCGTTTGCATCTTGGGTGCAAATGGATCGGGCAAATCGACTCTGGCAAAGCTTATTAACGCCCAGCTCACACCCCAAGAAGGGGAGATTAGGGTTGAAGGCATGTCCACAACTGATGAAGATAAGATTTGGGAAATCAGAAGAGAGTGCGGCATGGTCTTTCAAAATCCCGACAACCAAATCGTAACGACAATTGTAGAAGAAGACGTGGCCTTTGGTCCAGAAAACCTAGGCCTCCCATCAGAAGAAATCAGAAAACGCGTGGACATGGCCCTTGATATAGTTGGCATGACCAAGTTTAAAGACCACAGTCCAACCCTTTTATCGGGCGGTCAAAAGCAAAGGGTCGCCATAGCAGGGATACTCGCCTTGATGCCAGATATAATTATCTTTGACGAACCGACAGCCATGCTGGATCCGGGTGGTCGCAAGGATGTTTTGGATACAATTTTAAAGCTCAATAGGGAAGAAAATAAAACAATCCTCTTAATCACCCACTTTATGGAAGAGGCGATTTATGCTGACAGGATTTTTATTTTTGAAGAAGGCAAGATTGCAGAAGTGGGCACGCCCAAGGAAATTTTTAAAGACCCAAAGAAGGTCAGATCTTATGGACTGGATGCGCCTTTTGCTCCAGAGATGGAATATCTTTTAGGAGACAAGGCCATGGGTTGCGACAGCTTGGAACTTCACGAGTATACGGATTGCACCATTGCAAAATTACAAGCCTTAAATGTTCCCAAGAGTCAAGCACCTGATGAAGAAAAAACTCAGCCAGTTGAGCCTGTCGACAACGATGACGCAATTGTAATAAAAAATTTATCCCATGTATACAGTCCAGGCACGCCCTTTGAATTCAAGGCCCTGGAAGGCATTAGCATGTCTATAAAGAAAGGCGATTTCGTTGGCGTAATTGGCCACACGGGTTCGGGCAAGTCCACTTTTATCCAACACTTAAACGCCCTCATGTTCCCAACTGAGGGGGAAATTTTTGTGGAAGGGGAAAAAATTTCCAAGGATATGGATCTAATCAAGCTCCGCCAAAAGGTGGGCATGGTCTTCCAATATCCTGAACACCAACTCTTTGAAGAAACTTGTGCCAAGGACGTGGCCTTTGGTCCAAAGAACTTGGGCCTAGACGATGCGGAAATTGAAAAACGTGTTAAGGAATCCCTTGAAGCCGTTGGATTAGATTATGAATGGGTCAAGGACAGGAGCCCCTTTGATTTATCGGGCGGACAAAAACGCCGGGTTGCAATTGCAGGTGTCCTTGCCATGAAGCCATCGTATTTGATACTTGACGAGCCAACAGCCGGTCTGGACCCAATGGGTAGGGACGAAATAATTGACGAGATAAAAGAAATTGCAGATAGGGAAGGCCTCACAGTAATTTATGTAACCCACTCCATGGATGATATAGCGGCCATTGCAGATAAAATTTTGGTCCTTGACCATGGAAAATTAAAATATTACACAATACCTGAACGCGTCTTTGCAAATGAAGAAGACTTGGTCCAAATCGGCCTGGACCTACCAAGCGTTGTGACTTATAGAAACGCTCTTTGCCGGGCAGGCTACGGGATGGGACAAGTACTTGTGCCTGAAGAGGCCGCAGCATATTTGAAGGAGATACTATAATGAAAGATTTAACTATCGGTCAATATTTTCCTGGTGACAGCGTAATCCACAGGCTGGACCCCAGGACCAAAATCACCCTCTCCTTTATGTATATTATGGTTTTGTTTTTTGTAAAAACTTTTTCGGCCTACGCCATGGCTCTTGTGTATTTGTATGTGGTAATGAAAATTGCAAACATACCTTTCTCAATGCTTTTTAAAGGGATCAAGTCATTAATTTTTATTATAGTTTTGACTCTGGCCTTAAATATATTTATGATAGAAGGGGAAACCCTCTTTACAATCTTTGGCTTAACCGCCAGCAAGGAAGGCCTAAGATACGCAATCTTTATGGCCCTTAGACTTATACTCATGGTAATGGGCTCAGCTGTAATGACCCTTACCACATCGCCAATTCGCTTGACGGATGGCCTGGAAAAAATCATGAAGCCACTTGAACTTATCAAGGTTCCGGCCCATGAGATTTCCATGATGATGACCATTGCCCTTAGATTTATTCCGACCCTTATGGAAGAGACGCAAAAAATTATCAAGGCTCAAAAGGCCCGTGGGGCAAATTTTGAAGAAGGGTCTATTGTAAAAAGAGCCAAGGCCCTTGTGCCAATTTTGATTCCCCTTTTTATTTCTTCCTTTAGGCGGGCAGACGAGCTTGCCAATGCAATGGAAGCAAGGCTTTATAGGGGCGGAAATGACAGAACAAAATTAAATCCTCTTAAATACCACAAGAGGGATTACCTGGCTTACACAATTGTGATTTTATACTTTGCAGGCATGATTGCCCTCAATTACACGGGGCTCTACTGATGAGAGTTGCGCTTCTTATCGATTACGACGGGACAAATTATAACGGCTGGCAGAGGCAAAAAAATGGCATAGGCATTCAGGAGATAATTGAAAATGCCCTGAAGGAAATCACAGGCGAAGAAATTAATTTGCGTGCGGCTGGACGAACAGATGCAGGAGTCCACGCCAAGGGACAGGTGGCAGACTTTTATACACAATCAAGTATACCTGGTGACAAGTTTCTCTATCCACTTAACAATATTTTGCCAGATGATATCAGGATAATGGCCTCCGCCCAAGTCGCTGACGATTTTTCCGCTCGCTTTGACGCCTTGGAGAAGCACTATCAATACAGGATTTATCTGGGCCAAGTTTTGCCGGCGACAGAAGGCCGAAATGCGGCTCTATATGACCGCAAAATCAATTTAGAACTCATGCAGGCAGCTGGCGAAATAATGGAAGGCGAGCACGATTTTAAGGCCTTTGAAGGACCTTATGCGCAAATGCCAACCTCCGTCCGTAGAGTCAACAAGGTCGACGTAAATGTGGAAGGAAATTTTTTAATCTTCGATATCTACGGAGAGGCCTTTTTAAAAAATATGATCCGCATAATGGTCGGGACAATTTTAAAAATCAACGAAGGCAGGCTGAGTTTGGAAGGTTTAATGGGGCTTTTTCAAAGGCCGGATAGGCAGAAGGCGGGGGTGACGATGCCGGCGAAGGGGCTCACGATGATCTCAATATTGTACAACAATCTTGAATTTAGGGTCTAAATCGCGACATTCTCGTGAAAAAAATTTTAGTCCTCGGAGTACACTTGAGTACACCTGCGTCCTAAAAATTTTGTTTCACTTCGAATCTCATCGATTTATCCTCCTAAATTCAGTGCCATGTTATGGGTGAAGGAATTTATAGATATAAAAAGGTAGAGAGAAAATAAAATAATTTTAATTTGAAAATTTTTTAATAAAGAGTGTTCGCACTCTTTATTTTTATGTAATAATTTTTATATCAATGGCATCTATTAAATGTCGCTTTGCGGTTGTAGGGTCCACTTTATGTGGACCGAAAAGTCACGCCCAAAAGAAAAAATCTTCTGCAGATGTAAATGTAGCAAAATAATGTTTGATGTAAATTTAATTTCCAAAGAATGTCGCAAATTTAACCAGAAATATAAAAAAAGGAACTCATCTGCTGAGTTCCTTTTAAATTTGATTTTAATCTTCAATTCATTTTTATTTCTCGATTATATTTGCCTTTGAGGACTTGTAGAGTTTGATGATCTCAAAGGATTCGACAGACCCGTCGCCTATATAGGCTGAGTCTTTGTAGCCGAGTTTGGCTGGGTGCATGAGGGCCCAGGCTTGGTCGGTGGTGGGGATTATCCTGGTTAAATCTGTATGAGATGCAGCAACTGAGCTGTAGATCTCATAGAGATTTATGGATGAACCAATTGCTATATTGAGATTTTTATTGGCTTTTAGAAGTTCGTCCAGGTCTGACAGGGTAAATTTGGATCCGTCTTCTTTAAAAATGCCGGATACAAAGGCCTTGCCATCAAAGATATCGTATTCGAAATCGACCATAATTGGGGTTTTGTCCTCGCGTTTTAATAGCTCTTCCAAAGTATATGGAGACTTGCGTTTTATTATATCTAAGATATTAATTTCGTAGTTAACATCAAAGTCTCTGACCTTTTTAATGTCTGCTTGGTCGTAGGTGAAGATGACATTTTGGTGGGAGACTTGTTGGCTAAATGGGAAGTAGGTGATTTGCTCAAGCTCTGGATAAGGGTTGTTGTAAAAGATTAGATCTGAGTTCAGCTCGCTCATGCTTATGAGTTTGTTGGGCTCTATGTCTCCTTGTGTAAACATAATTTTGTATCCGTTTTGCTTGGCGGAAATCTTGCCGTAGTCTTCTAGATTGTCCACTTCTATAATAATATTTTTTTGCAGGCCAGGGATTTGTCTAACCCTGTTTGCAAACTCAGGAATGTTCTCGACTTTGACAATAAAGTTTAGGTCTGTGTACCTGCTTACAATATCGCCCAGGCTTATGACATTGCCTCCAATTTCATTTAGCTTGAAGTTTCCTGCGTCTTCGCGACTTACATAATAATCGTCTTCTGTTTTGTATAGATTGATTTTGAAGGTATCAAAGCCAGCTTCATAAGCTCTTAGAAGTTGGTAGGAGTCTTTGACTTCGATTGCGTTTTTAAGTTTTTGCTTGTCGCTTTCGATGTGGTCAAGATTTTCTCCACTCATCATTTGCTTGATTAGGTCGTTTTCCAGAATTGTTTTCGACATATTTATCCGCCTGATGCCTTCTTGGTGAAGGGATTTGGCTGCAGATACATCTTCGAACTCTCTGGTGTGGCGGTTTTTTAGCTTGCCGTTTTCAAAGATTCCATCTCTTTTCATATTAAAGATGTAATCATCATTTATAAATGAGCCCTTGAGCATATAGGCTTGGGGGAAGAGGGTTGCATAGTGGTTTTCACTCATGATGTCTTGGCCCATAAAGATATATTTGGAATAGTCGATGCCCATGAGATTTAAAAGTGTAGGTGCCAGGTCGATTTGGCTACGGACACCGTCAACTTGGTATTTAAAGTCTTGGCCACCCACATGAATTATGAGTGGAATATTTAAAAGTGTATCAAAGTCAAAGTCAAGACCAGTGAACTCTTCAATTCTTGCGTTAGCTTCCTTATCCATGCCTGTAAAACCATGGTGGTCACCGTAGATTGCAATAATAGAATTGTCATATAGGCCCTTGGCTTTAAGTCCTTCTATAAATTCTCCAATGGCCGCGTCAGTATAGTGGACGGCTTGAAGATATTTGCCAAAAATGTTTTTTGAATCCTCTTCATCCATTGTTAGCTTTTGTTCTTCCACTGGCATATCATAAGGCACATGGCTGGTAAGGGTTACCAAGAATGCAAAGAAGGGGCTCTTTTCGTTTTCAATCTTTGAGATAGATTGCCTTAGAAATGACTTGTCGCCCAGGCCCATGCCGATAACTTCATCAAGCTCATAATTGTCCTCTGCGTAAAATTTTTCAAAGCCAATGTGGGGATAGGCCCTGTCTCTGATCCAAAAATCTCTCCTGTAGCCGTGGAGGGCAAGGGGATTGTAGCCGTGGTCCTTTAAAATTTTTGGCAGACCGTATAGATAGGTATCCAGATAAACCTCGTAGGAAGGATTTTTCATGGATGGATACATGGAGTGAAGGCTTACAAACTCAGCATCAGATGTGTTGCCTGCACCCAGGACTTCATAGTAGTCGCTGGCGTATATAGACCCTGGACTATTTACCAGAGCGTTTAAGTTTGGAGTGACCTCCTGGTCTTTGTATTTTCTATTAATAACAAAATTGTTTAAAGATTCAACTTGAATAATAATTAAATTTTTCCCCTCACCCACACCTGTGAGTTCGTTATCGTGGGATTCTGTTTCTATAACATCTGTAATATCTGACTCAGTAATATCCATTGGCTTTTCTTCAATGGCACCTGCTAGGTCCATAGTGTGGTAGGCAAAGAGCGATTGGTGGGAGGACCCCTTCATAAAGGGAGCACCCACAAAAATCAATATAATAAATATTGCCAGACAAACGGTTAAAAATCTGTAGCCGCTTGTTAAGTCCCTGTTAGGATTTTTTATATTAAAAGATCTGAAAATCCTCTTGGTGTTGCCAATAAAATCAAGATAAGTCCTTTTGATGACTCTGCCAAAATTTACAAAAAATCTCTTGATGGATTTTTTGTTTTTAGATATCCATTTAAAAAGATTGATGGGCAGGTCTACAAAGTACAAGAGCAGAGCCGGCTTTAAAACAAGACCAAGGGCATCTGTAACGTCGCCCACATTGCCTGCGTGTGAAAGTTCTTTGGCAACTGGCAGCCTGCCGAAGTAAAAGTAATAGGCTGTATCCACCACGAGAATGGCGGTGATAAGCCAATAAATAGCGGAGCTGGTCCGTTTGGCCCATTTTTCTTTCCTAAAAAATAAAAATGAGAGCAAGCTAACAAAGACCATGTCAATTGCAAAAGCAAGCCATGGAGCGTAGCTGACCTCAGTTAAAATCATAAAAACTATTAATTTAAAAGTTAACAATAAAAAGTACTGCATAAAAAACCTCCGCGATAATTATACCATTTTTACATACCTTTTACAATTATAAGAAGACTTTAAAAAGAAAATAGCGCTTAAGAATTCAAAATGAGAAGCCAGAGAAAAGCAAACAAAAATAGCATTTGTAAATTCAAAACTAGAATCGAGAGAAAGGCAAATAAAAATTGCGTTTGCAAATTCAAAATGACCGCATAAATGATAAAATTTGCAAATAAGGATTTTCACAGGTATAATAGAAGGATAAGACAAGTACAAACGCATTACTGAAAAGAAGAGGTTATTATGAAAAGATTTTTTAAGTTTACCCTGCCATCTGTTTTCTCCATGTGGGTTTACGCCCTCTACACTATGGTGGACGGATTTTTTGTTGCCAACTATGTTGGAGAAATTGAATTTGCAGCAGTAAACATTGCCATGCCGGTGGTCACGACATTTTTTGCCATTGGCATCTTGCTTAGCATTGGCACCCAGGCAAAGGTTGGCTACAGTTTGGGAGCTGGAGATTTAAAGAGGGCCAATCAAATATTTTCCACGGCGGTTTTATCCCTAATAATAATTGGCCTTTCTTATATAGCCATCATTTTTATTTTTATGGAGAAAATTATTTGTCTAATTGGAGCAACCGAGGAGACTTATGTCTACGTCAAGGATTATCTATCCGTAATCTTGCCCTTTGCCTTGTTTTTTATGACTACTTACCAATTCGAGGTCATGGTCAAACTCGATGGCTTTCCAATGATAACGGCTTTTTCCGTTTTTGTGGCGGCCGTTTCCAATATTGTTTTGGATTATTTATTTATTGTAAAATTTGATATGGGCGTTTACGGGGCAGGACTAGCAACGGGCCTTGCCCAGCTTGTAAGCTCTGGAATGATGTTTTCGCATTTCTTTAACCGCAAGGGCAGGCTCAAATTTGTCAAGTCCTATGATTTTAAAATGCTAAAGAAAATCCTGCCCTTGGGTATGGGTGATGCCATCAGCGAGATTGCCATTGGCTACACGGTATTTTTATTTAACAGGACGATTTTAAAAATGGTTGGCCCAGAAGGCCTTATAATTTATGCGGCCATCTCCTATATATCTATCTTTGCCCAGGTTGCAATGACGGGCGTAGCCCAGGGTTTGGCTCCGCTTTTTGCAGTCGACTATGGGCGCAAAGACTACAAAAAAATATTGAAGTCCCTGTCGGGAGGCTTTGCCTTTGTTTTATCAATCGCCCTGGTCTTTAAGGTCCTAATAATATTTTTTGGAGACTCCATGGTAAATTTATTTTTGGAAGAGGGGACCAAACTCACCCAAAAAACATCCCAGGCCCTGTCGGTCTATTCTTATTCGTATTTTTTTACCGGACTCAATGTAATTATGATTACTGTTTTTGCCAGCCTTGGCAGGTCCAAGTACGCCATTTGGATGTCGCTTTTGCGGACGCCGATTTCAATTACAATTTTGATGCTTATATACGAAAACTTTATAGGAGGGCCCTTTATATGGTCGGTCCTCACATGTGCGGAGGCTTTGACGGCAATTGTATCCCTTTATTTTATCAGGCACGAAATAATAAGGCCTTTAAAAGTTGCCCAAAAAAAACAAATTAAGAAAAATGTTTAGAAAAAAATTAAAAATGGGTAAATAAACTAAGTGAGTAATAATCCTATTGCTTATAAGGAGGTATAGAATGGATTTATCTTTATTTGGAGGTTTTTCGGCAGGCTTTGTTTCCTTTATCAGCCCTTGCGTCCTACCTATGATACCTGTTTATCTCATGTATCTAACCGGGGCCATGGATGTTGATGAAATTGGTAGCAACTGGAAGAAGACCCTTGTCAGGAGCGTGGCCTTTGTCCTAGGCTTTACAGTTGTATTTGTAGCCTTGGGAATGACGGCAACCGCACTTGGCAGCTTTATGCAGTCCAACAAATTGCTCCTACAAAGAATTGGCGGAGTTGTTATTATTTTATTTGGACTGGCAATGCTTGGTCTTTTTAAACTTCCACAAATCGGTGGCAACAGAAGAATGAAAGACGCAGGTGGATTTTGGTCCAGCTTTTTGATGGGCATGGTATTTGTATTTGGCATGGGCCCATGCGCAGCACCAATACTGGGATCAATTATGATGTTTGCCGCAACAAAAGCCACAGTATGGAAGGCAGCAACCTTGTTATTGTCTTACTCAATTGGTTTGGGCGTGCCATTTATTTTAGCAGGATTTTTCGCGCCAGCCCTTATGAGAGGACTTAAAAAATATGAAAAAGTTATCAAAGTTATGCCAAAGATTGCAGGAGCAATCCTAATTATTTTTGGTGGTTTTATGGTCTTTGATAAACTAGGTTTACTATTTGGAATTTAAAAACAAAAGGAGAAGTATTATGAAAAGATTACACACAATTATTATCGCACTAATGCTCGCAGGAGCCATGGTCTTTACAGCTTGCTCTAAAGACGCACCTAAGGAAGAAAAACCTGTAGAACAAACAGAAACAAAGACAGAAGAAAAGAAAGACGACAAGAAAGAAGAATCTAAAGAAGACAAGAAAGAAAAGAAAGACGAAAAAACTGAAGAACAAAAGAAAAAAGAACAAGAAGAACGCATGGCAGCTCGCACAAAGTATATCGAAACAACCAAGAATGCTTATAGCGAAGAATTCACAGAACTCGAACATGCTGACAAAGCTGAAATGGGAGGAGCTCCAGTAGACTTTACAGTTAAGACAATCGATGAAGGCAAGGAAGTTAAGCTTGACCAAATCCTAGCTTCAGGAGAACTAGTTCAATTAAACTTCTTCCAAACCTGGTGCTCATACTGCATCAAAGAAATGCCTGACCTAGTTGAACTCAACAAACGCGACGACATCAAGGTAGTACTCATTGACTCAGGCGAAAAGGCTTCTGCAGTTAAGACATTGATTGAAGGCCAACAAATCGACCTACCAGTATTTTCAGATGAAAGCGGAGATGTAAACAAGGCTTATAATATTGGATCTTTCCCAAGCAATTATTACATCAAGGACGGAAAGATCGTAGGCCAATTGTTCGGTGCTTGGAATGACAAGGTTCTAAACTTTGTTGCTGATGAATTAAATGCTGGCAACCCAATGCCAGATCCAGACAAACTTCAAGAAGTTTGGCAACAAGGCGAAGATGAAAAGGCAGGAAAATAGAATATTTTTCTATCAATAACGGGCTCAAGGCCCGTTATTTTTTAGTTGATTATTATTTTATATATGCTATAATTATAGCAATTGAACATGGCTTGGCCAAACAGGGAAGCTGGATTAAACCACACGGTCTTCGCCACTGTTAAAGCCGAGGCTGCAACTCACTTATAGGGAAGGGTTGCAACTGATTGAGGCAAAGAGTCAGGATACCTGTCAAGTCAAATTTCTTTACGAAAGATAGAGAAGTTTATTTTTAGCTTCCTCTATAAATTTTAGGAGGATTTTTTATGTACAATTTAACAGGGGGCTGGGTATTTTTGTGTACCCAGAAAAGAGTTTGTCCACCATTTTTATGCACAGGTCACCGTGTTTTAGGGCAGGGCTCGAATGAGGCATGCGGTTTAAAATTAGCATTTTTAAATCGCTTGGCAATTGTGGGAATTTACACTAACTTATTTGCAGGTGAAGGCCTATGATTACCTTGCATTTTGACATGATTCAGACAGTTGGGCTTGCAATTATGGTTTATTATCTGGGAAGATTTTTTCTTAGAATCAGCAAAACTTTAAGAAAATTTTTTATACCAGCACCAGTTGTAGGAGGCTTTGTATTTTCAATTATTAGACTTATTTTGCAGGTAAATGGGGTATGTACGATAGTCTTTGATCAAACTTTGCAGATGCCTTTTATGATGGTCTTTTTTACAGCTATAGGTGTAAGCGCAGATGTGAAAATGTTAAAAATTGGGGGCAGAAACTTTTTGCTCTTTTGGCTTATATCCATAGGAGTCATTCTTTTACAAAACTTTTTGGGAATTAGCCTTGCGCAATTAATTTCAGGAGATAAAGTTATGGGTCTAATGATGGGATCTACATCGCTTCTTGGTGGTTTTGGAACAGTTGGTGCATGGAATGATATGTACATGGAAAAAGGCTTACTAAATGCAAAGACTATTGGTTTTGCAATGGCTACAATTGGATCGGCAGCATCTGCTCTAACGGGAGGGCCAGTTGCAGAACTTCTTATTAAAAATAAAAAACTTTCAACACCTAATTTTGATAAGACTAAGGAACCCAAAAAGACCTTTGACATAAAAGCTGATGGTCAACAAACAAAACCTCTAGTGGCTGATGATTTTATAAAAGTCCTAGGTTTAATATTTGTTTCTGTTGGTATAGGTGTAATACTTCAAAGATTGATTAAAGAAAATGTCAGCATTATGGGAGTTCAGTTAAACCTGCCATCATATGTTACATCGATGATTATAGCTATGATTTATGTTAATACAATTGGAAAGGTGAATGGATTTTCTGTTAATATTAGGGCGGCTACTTTGGCTGGAAATATAGCTTTAAATATTTTTCTATGCCTGGCCCTTATAGACATCGACCTGATGCAATTAAAAGATGCAGCTCTTGACTTGGTTGTGATTATGATTGCTCAGACTATATTCATTTTCCTTTACGCATATTATGTAAACTTTTATTTTATGGGAAGAAACTATGAAGCGGCTGTTTTATCAAGTGGTCTTTGCGGTTTTTCTTTAGGAGCAACATACAATGCGCTTGCCAATATGGACTCCATTATAGAACATCACGGCCCGGCCCCTATGGCCTATTTGGTCTTGCCACTTGTAGGAGCGTTTGCAATTGATATTACAAACTCAATAATCATCACTTTATTTATAAATTTTTTATAGGAATAGAAGTTTATAAAATTTAATGGCGAAGATGAAAAAGCAGGAAAACAAAATATTTTAATTTTAATAACGGGCTTATGGTCCGTTATTTTTTATTAGAAATTTTGTCGTAAAATAAAATTTTTATAAAAAAATAAAAAATAAAATAAATTAATAAGAGTTTTTTGTTTTAATGCTTCTTAAATGGGGTATAAAGCTATTCATCGGAGGGGGTGTATTTATGAACGAAGAAATTACCAAAACCGTCGTCAGTATGCACCATATGATTGCACACATTGACTCTAAGATTGAAGTCATTGCTAAACGCTTCGGTGTTACGCTTAGCCAGTATTTTGTCCTGGAAGCCCTACACAATAATGGAGAATTGGCAGTTAACGAGCTTCAAGAAGAAATTTTGGATTCAAACGCTGCAATATCATTGGTCATTAAGAACCTTGAAAAACATAAATTAATTTCAAGACGTTTAGACGACGAAGACAGAAGAAAAAATTTATTATCACTTACAGACTTTGGTAGGGATGTAATCGAAAGGGCATATCCTAAGGTACTTGAAATGTATGAAGAAGAGCTTCAAGTATATAGTCCAGAGGAGATTCAAACTCTTAAAAAACTTATTGCTAAGTATGAGCGAGCCTAGTATTAAAATAAAAAGCTCGTAGAAATTATTTGAAAATTTTAAAAATTAAAAAACTTTATTATTAAAATATTTATAAGGACCGGAAAGGTCCTTTTTTATTTGCCTTTAATAGATGGCAGGGAAATTAATCTTTTCTTGTTATTTTTGGTGGACTATGCCTTTTTATATGTTATAATAATGGATAGGAGTGTGAATATGGTTTTTTCATCGATTATATTTTTATTTTATTTTTTGCCTATCACATTGATAGTTAATTTACTTTTGCCAAGGCGGTATAGAAATGCTTGGCTGCTTTTGATGTCCATGGTTTTTTATGCCTGGGGCGAGCCGAAATATTTACTTATTATGATAGTAAATATACTTTTAAATTATTTTTTGGCCCTCATGATGGAGGGGAAATCTCCAAAGACTCGCAAGGCCTTGCTCATTATTTCAATTTTATTTTCCGTTGGCAATTTATTTGCCTTTAAATACGCAGGGCTAATTTCAAAAACCTTTGCAATCGACCTGCCAAAGCTGGCCCTGCCGCTTGGCATCAGCTTTTATACCTTTCAGACCATGTCCTATACCATTGATGTATATAGGAAAAAGGTTGCAGCTCAAAAAAATCTGATCGACTTTAGTTTTTATATTGTATCTTTTCCACAATTAATCGCCGGACCTATCGTCAAGTACACCGACATTGAGGACGAGTTAAAGACTCGCGACGATTCACTTGACGCAGTTTATGATGGCATGATGATATTTTTCCAAGGATTATTTTTAAAAGTCCTCTTGGCCAATAATTTTGGCATTGTCTTTAACCTGGTTGAATTTGATGCGGCCAATTCTGTGGCCATGCTTTTAATCAAGCTCTTTGCCTACGCCTTTCAAATTTATTTTGATTTCCAAGGCTATTCACTTATGGCAATTGGCCTTGGCCGAGCCTTGGGTTTTCACTTTCCAAAGAACTTCAACCATCCATATATGGCAAAGTCGGTTACGGATTTTTGGACCCGTTGGCACATGACCTTGTCGTCTTGGTTTAAGGAATACGTCTACATTCCCCTGGGCGGCAACAGGGTGAAGCCTCTCCGCCACATCTTTAATTTATTTGTGACTTGGGCCCTGACTGGCCTTTGGCACGGTGCCAATTACAATTTTATTTTATGGGGGATTTATTATTTCCTAGTTTTAATTATTGAAAAATATATTTTGTCCAAAATTTTTGATAAAGCTCCTGTATTTTTAAAACGAATTTACACGCTCGCAATAGTTTTGGTCGGCTGGCTAATCTTTATAGCCGAAGACTTTTCGATCCTAGGGATATTTTTTACAGGGCTTTTTAATCTGCCTTTTACAGACGTCAAGGCGGCGACGACAATTCTTCAATACGGCTCTTTATTTGTATTAGGATTTATTTTTGCCACGGACTGGCCAGATAAGCTCTATGAAAAAATGAAGCCGTGGGTCAGACATATTGTATTTTTAATTCTCTTTATAATTTCAGCCGCCTTTATAGTTTCGGGCAGCTTTAATCCATTTTTGTATTTTAGATTTTAGGTGAAGTATGAAAAAGAAAATTGCTCTTATAATTTTAATATTGCTGGCAGGCCTGCCTCTAATCTCGGCGGTTTTTCCTAGAGATTACGCGGATTATTTGCAGCGGCCACTCAAGGACAAGGCAGAGTTTACTTTTGACAACCTGTCGACCGGGATCTATATGTCGGCCCTGGAGGATTATTTGTCCGACCGCTTTGCCTTTAAGCCGGAGTTTTTGTCTGTCCGCGCCTATACTAACTATATTTGTGGCGTCCGCGAATACGATAATATAATCGCCGGGAGGAATTTATATCAGAGGCCGCTTGCCAATGACAGGGCGGAGAAATTTATAAAGGATAATGACCAGGCCAAGGTCTTTGCCATTCCTTACAAGATGGTCTACGCAGAGGACCTGCCAAAGGTTATTCAGATGAATAATTTGCAAAGGCAGATGACCAAAAAATATTATAGTCTGGTCGGAGAAAATCTCTTTAAAGATTTTGACACAGGAGATTATTATAAGGGCGACCACCACTTAAACGAAAATGGAGTCTTGAAGGTCATTGATAAGCTGGGCCTGGATGGAGATTATAAAAGAACAGAGGCTCACGATTTTCGCGGTGGCCTCAGTCGCAAGACTGGTTTTATTAAGAAAGATAAATTTGTTGGCTTATATATAGAAGACTTTAAGGATAAAAAAATCCTGGCCGATGGCAAGGAGATTAATCTCTACAATTTTGACAAGCTGGATTCTGCTGATCCCTATTTATTTTATTTATCTGGCAACTACGGGGTCGTAGACATCGAGGGGACTGGCCAAGGTTCGGTCACAATTATCAAAGACTCCTTTGCCAATCCAACTTTAGGATTTTTTGCAAAAAAATATAAGCATGTTCGTGCTATAGACCCTAGGTTCTTGAGAGAAAAAATTGAGGACAAGGTCTTGGATGGCGACATTTATGTAATCGGAGGATTTTAATGGATAAATTTTTAAAACAATACAATATTTATGGGGGAATTATGGCGGTCCTAGCCCTGGCCCTTTATACTTTAAAATTTATTGTCTTTGAAGGCCTGATGGCGACGATTTTTGCTATAGTCTTTGTAAAATATTTTTTGGAAGTTATAAACGCTTATCAGAAAAAAATAAGCCCTCTGCCAAGTCATATTATCTTGGCCCTTGCATCGGGTTTTATGTGCGCTGTAAACATAGGAAGGCTGATCAGGTGATTAAATGTTAATACAAGTTAGAGATTTAGAATTTTCCTATAATATAAATGAAATTTTTAAGGACGTAAACTTTGTCATAAACGAAGGAGACAAAATCGGCATGGTTGGCGACAACGGTTCGGGCAAATCGACTCTGGCCAAGTGTTTGGCGGGAATTTTGGAAGCCAAGGGCAAAATTTTTTACAAGCCTGAAATGAAAATTTCCTATTTGAAGCAGCAGATTTCCGTAAATGAAAAGCGGACTGTAATGGAACTGGCCCTGGAAAAATACCAGGATGTTTTGGATTTGGAAAAATCCATGAGGGCCATGGAAGGACAAATGGCGGACTTGGCCGAGGACCCAGACGCCCTTGAAAAGCTCATGGAAGACTACCAAGCGGCCCGAGACGCCTACGACCACTTAAACGGCTATGCTTATATGTCAGAAATCAAAGGCTACTTGGCCATGGTTGGCATGGGCGAAGATTTTTTTGACAGATCAGTCCACTCCTTGTCGGGCGGAGAAAAGGCCAGGCTGGAGCTGGCTTTAATCTTTATGGAAAAACCTGATTTACTTATACTTGACGAACCGACCAACCACATGGACGTGGAAATGATTGCCTATTTGGAAAGGGTTTTGACCGATTTTAAAGGGGCAGTTTTATTTATTTCCCACGACCGCTTGCTCTTACAAAATGTTGCCCAAAGAATTTTTGATGTCAATAACGGATCTGTCGAAGTCTATGACATGGGCTATGATAAATATCGTGAAGTCAAGAGGGCAAGGATTGAAGAACAGCAAAGGCACTATGAAAGTTTCAAAGAAGAAGAGAAACGCCAGCTGGAAATCATCAGACGCTACCGGTCTTACGCCCGCGACAGATTTTATAGGCAGGCCAAGAGCCGGGAGAAAATGCTGGCCCGCATGAAGACCGAAGAACCACCCAAGGTCGACCAGGCTATTCGCTTTAGGTTTAAAGAACCACAGCGGACGGGTAACGACGTCTTGACAGCTGTCGGCTTGTCCAAATCTTTCCCTGACAAGAACCTTTTTAAGGATATAAATTTTGAAGTCAAGGCCCAGGACCGGCTGGCAATTTTGGGGCCAAATGGGTCGGGCAAGACGACTTTATTTAATATTTTAAATGACAAGGCGACTTACAATGGGGAATTTTTGTGGGGAACTGGGGTAAAACTCGGCTACTTCAACCAAGAGTTAAAGGTCTTGGACGAGGAAAACACAATCGTCGATGAAATTTCAGACGAATATCCGCGGATGAATATCTACGAAATCAGGACCCTCCTTGGCAGTTTTCTCTTTACTGGTGACGATGTCTTTAAGGAAATGAAAGACCTGTCGGGTGGTGAGAGGGCCAGGGTTTCCCTTCTCAAATTAATTTTGAGCGGGGCTAATGTTTTGATGCTGGACGAACCGACCAACCACTTGGACTTGACAAGTAAAGAAGTTTTGGAAGAAGCCCTCTTAGCATTCAAAGGGACACTGATTTTTATTTCCCACGACCGGTACTTTGTAAAAAAACTTGCGACAAAAGTCCTTGACATGACTCCGGACGCCCAGCAAATTTACATGGGCGACTTTGATTATTATATGTCTAGAAAATACAAGAAGGACCAGGACGAATATGAGGAGGTCAACAAGACCCAAATTCAAAAGGACCGCAAGCGTGAACGCGAAGAGATCAGAAAGTCCCAGGCCATCCGCAGAAAAATTGCAGAGGTCGAGGCTGACATAGAAAAAATCGAAAATGAAATTGACCAGATCGACCAAGAACTTTCAAGGCCAGAGATTTACGAGGACCACGAAAAAGTTTTGGACCTGGATATGAGGCGGAAAGACTTGGCAGATAGATTAGAGAAAAAAATGGACGAGTGGACAGAATTATCTGAATAAAAGGAGGAAGCTATGAGGACAATTACAGTTACTGGCAAGGGACAAGTTTCCGTCAAGCCAGACACGATCAAGCTAAGGATCACGACAGAGGGGACCTACTATGAATACGAAGATACGATTAGGATTTCCGCTGACCAAACGAGGATACTGAAGGAAACTCTGGCAAGCGCAGGTTTGGACCCAGCGGATTTAAAAACCACGAGCTTTGACATTAACACGGCCTATGAATCCTACAAGGACAAGGAGGGTAATTACAAGTCCAGATTTGTCGGCTACAAATTTTCCCACAGGACCTATATTAAATTTGAAAATGACAATAAAATTTTAGGAAGGGTCCTCTATGCCATCTCCAAGTGCCCAGTGGAAATTAGCTTTGACATCGACTATACAGTCTCAAACCCTGAGGACGCGAAAAATGAGATGCTAAAAAATGCCATCGCAGACGCCAAAGCCAAGGCCAAGATTTTGGCAGAGGCGGTAGAAGTTGAATTGGGTCAAATAGAGGACATCAGTTACTCTTGGAGCGAACTCCATTTTACATCCAGCCCCATAGAAAATTTCGTCATGGAGCCAAAGGTGATGGCAGCACCTGATGCCTACGACATAGACATCGAAGCCGACGAAATAGACTTGTCCGACACAGTGACCGTTGTATGGGAGATAAAATAAAAAAATATTTGATTAAAATTTGCGTGGAATGTAATTAAAAACATCTCACGTCCACGAGGGACGATTGATGTTTTTCGGTCCACATAAAGATGGACCCTACAACGCAGAGCGTTATAGAAAATTACATTCATCACACACAAAAAACCGACTTGCAAGGCAAGCCGGTTTTATATTGGGAAAAATGAGAAACACTTTTTATATTTTATTTTACACTGAGCATGGGGAGTAGCCGCAGGAGGTACATTCTGCGCAGCCGCCTGAGTGGATCATTTTGCCCCCACACATTGGGCAGACGTCTGGGTTTTGTTTGAGTTCTGTGCTGGCGATTTCGTCGATTTCTTTTTGGAGTTCTTGGATTTTGTCAGCAGATGATTTTTTGTTATCTGTGATTAAAATTCCTCCGCGTGCACAGCCATCACGATAGATTGTGACGCCCTTGAGGCCCATGTCATAGGCATACATATAGAGGCCTTCGACATCTTCGATTGTGAATTCGTTTGGCACATTTACGGTTGATGAAATTGATGCGTCTATATATTGTTGCCAGGCTGCTTGTACTTCGATCCTGTCCTTGTAGTTCAAGGTTGAAGTTGTAATTACATAATCTGGTAGGTCTTCTTCTTCGTAGATTTCCAATTTATCCATGAGCTCTTTGACAATACCTGTGTAGACTTTGTAGTATCTGTCTTCTGAGTGGATGGATTCAGTTTTTCTGGTGTAGGAAATTTGGAAGATTGGTTCAACTCCGTTGGAGCATCCGAGCAGGGTTGAAATGGATCCTGTTGGTGCAATGGTGAGGAGTTGTGAGTTTCTTAGTCCGTGCTCTTTGATGAGTTCTAGGACGTCTTCATCTGCGTTTGCTTGGATGAATGGTGAGGCTAGAACTGCTTCTGCGTCATACATTGGGAATGGTCCATCTTCTTTAGCAAGTAAGGCTGATTGTCTAAGAGCAGAATTTATTAGAGAACGGCCGATTTGATGGATGAGTTTGATTGAGGACTCAGAACCGTAGGTGATGCCGAGTTTGATAAACATATCTGCCAGGCCCATAATGCCCAGGCCAATTTGTCTGAGGTCATCACTCATCTTCCTTTGTTCAGGAAGTGGGTGGAGATTTGTATTTTCATCCAGGATTCCGTTTAGATAAATTACTCCAGCTGTTGCCATTTTTTCAAAGGCTTCAAAGTCAAAGCGGGCATAGTCTGTGAATGGGTCTTTTACAAATTCGCTTAGGTTGATGGAGGATAGGTTACATGATCCAAAAGCTGGGAGCGGTTCTTCAGCGCATGGGTTTACGCCAGCGTAGGAGAAATTTTTGTCTTCGCTCATGATGTGCCAGGAATTGATGCGGTCCCAGAATAAAACGCCAGGCTCAGCCATATTCCAATTGTTTTTGGCTAGCTTGTGCCAGAGGGCACGGGCATCAATGGTCTTTTCGATTACTTCGCCTGTGGATTCCACTTGGAAGTGGAGGGTGTAATCTGTACCGTCCTTGACAGCCTTAATAAATTCGTCATTTATATTTACAGAAATATTTGCAGATGTAACTTTTTCCAGATTGTTTTTAACATCGATAAAGTCTTCGATGTCCGGGTGGGATACATCCATGTTTAGCATGAGGGCACCGCGGCGTCCACGCATGCCAATTAGGGATGTGGTTAGAGAAAATAAATCCATAAAGGAAACTGCACCTGTAGTTGTGTTGGCAGCATTTCTAACGTGGGCTCCCTTTGGACGGAGCTTGGAAATGGTGAGTCCGCATCCACCGCCGTAGCTGTAAGTCCTGGCCAAGTATTTTGCAGTATCAAAAATGGATTCGATATTGTCTTCAACTTGGGGCATTACATAGCAGTTGGACAGGGTGATTTTCTTGCCAAACTTGTCTAGGCCACGGCCTGCAAGAATTCTGCCAGCTGGCATAAATTTCTTGTCCTTGATGGCCTTGCCGATAAAATCGTCGCCGCCGGAAACTCTTCTGATAAACTCTTCAAAGCTTTCGCCGTCGTAACGGTATTTGTTGTTGTAGATATCCTTTTGCAGGTCGGACATTTGCCAGCCCTCTTCACGGAGCTTGGTGCGTTCTTCCCTGTAGAGAATATATTTTTTTGCAGCTTCTGGGCTGTGTTTCATGAGTTCCAATTCAACAAAGTCTTGGATCTCTTCTATAGTAACTGATTCTTTGTCAGTAAAGTTGTCTTTAGCAGCTTTTGCCACCAGGGCTGCGACGTCTTCTTTAATTCCTTTTTGAGTTTCAGCCATGGCTTTAGAAACGGCTATTTCTATTTTGCCTTCATCAAATGGCACATTGCGGCCATCTCTTTTTATTACACTTGTCATGTCTTCCTCCAATTTTATTTCTAATAGATTGCACAATATCTTGTGCACCTATTTCATTATATCCCTAAATGTACAAAATGTAAATGGATTTTGTAGGCAAAAATAATTAAATTTTAGTCACAATTAGAAAAAAGGCTTTAGACCAATAAAAAAAGCCTTAAAAATTTTTAAGGCTAAGATTTTAAAATTATTTGTAAGTTTTTATTTCAAACTAGACTTGGCATATTCGTCGATAGATGCTCTAATCGATGAGGACGCAATCAGCAATATATAGTCAGCGACCCTGTCCTTGTCGATGTTATTGTAATAGTCCTGCTTTTTGTTGAAATAATCTATAATCATAGTGGCTGTGGCCCCTGAAATCATCTTACATAAGAAGTCTTTGAACTCATCATCAACTTTTATATTGGATTCAACCAAGAATTTATTTAAAATTCCTTCGGAAATCTGATAGAAGTCTTTTAAAAATAACTTTCTCAAAGTCTCCCTACCCACGGAATTGTATGCACAGTTTAAAACTGTTTGATTGCTTTCGATATAGTTCATGGCAAAGATTATCGCTTCTTTGTAATCATTGGACTTATCAAAATTACGCAACCTTAACATTGCCTCGTCTTCTAGAGTCCATAAAAGCAGGTCGTCTATATCCTCAAAGTGATAGTAAAAGGTCTTGCGGTTGTAATTTGAAAGCCTAGTTATTTCAGATATGGTTATTTTATTTAGGTCTTTTTTTTCCATCATCTCTTTTAGAGCGAGCGACAAAGCTTTTTTTGTATTGTAAGAAATTTCTTCGTTTCTCATAATCCACCCCATTTTTATTTTTCTTGTGTTTATATACCCATTTTAGACTTATTAATCACATGTGTGTAAACAAAAAATATTTATTACACATCTGACCAACAAATGGCCATTTTAGTTTTCGATTTATGGGGGTATAATGAACTCTACAATTTATTTTTAGGGGGGATATTTTTGAACAAATATATCAAAAAAGTTTTGGATCATCCAAAAATGGTTGTTAGCATTTACGTTTTGCTTTTGATATTTTCAATTTTTTCATACACAAAAGTAGATGTTAACTACCACATAAACGATTATTTACCTTCAAAGAGCAAATCAACTATTGCCCTTAAGACAATGGAGGAAGAGTTTGATGAGATGATACCAAATGTTAGAGTTATGCTCAAAGACGTAAGCATCAATCAAACATTAGAGACTATAGAAGAATTAAAAAATGTTGACGGGGTTATGGATATTATTTGGTTGGATGATTTTGAAAATCTGATGAAGCCATCTAGCTTTATGGATGAAAAACATCTGGATAACTATTATAAGAACAACAGCGCCCTGATTGATATTACAGTTGACACTGACAAGGAAATTGATGCGGTGGAGGGCATTAGAGAAATTATTGGACCAGATAACGCCATGACGGGCTCGGCTGTAAATGCGGCCATGTCAACTACATCTTCTATCAAGGAGATTGCAATTGTAACGGCTATAGGATTTTTATTTACTATTTTAATTTTAATTCTAACAACAGATTCCTACATAGAACCATTGATTATTTTGATTGGTCTGGTTGCAGGGATCGTGATAAACGCAGGGACCAATATTATCTTTGGACAAATTTCATTTGTAACTAATGCGGCGGGCAATATTTTACTGCTGGCGGTCTCGCTTGACTACACGGTGTTTATCTTGCACAGGTACAAGGAGGAAAGAGGCAAGTACGACAACTACAGAGACGCCATTGAATCCGCAGTTGTAAGTAGCTATTCGTCAATATTTTCCTCGGCCTTGACCACTATAATTGGTTTTATAGCCCTGGTCTTTATGCAGTTTAAAATTGGTCAGGACATGGGCTTGGCCTTGGCAAAAGGGATTTTTATTTCCCTTATAACAGTTTTTACCCTAACGCCTGTAACAATTCTTTATATGGACAAGTTTATAGACAGGACTAGTCACAAAAATTTTATACCAAGTTTTGACAAGCTGGGGAACTTTGTTTTGAAAAAGAAAAATATTTTGGTAATTTTATTTGCACTTGTTATGATACCTTGCTTTTTGGCCTCACAAAACAATGATTATTACTTTGGCAACTCCCATGTTTTTGGTGAGAACACCCAAGTTGGCAGGGACAAAATTGCCATTGAAAAAGAATTTGGCAAGGGAGACAATTACGCCCTGCTTTTGCCCAAGGGGAATTTGGAAAAAGAAAGGGAACTTTCAAATGAACTGAAAAGTTTGCCTGAAGTTAAGTCCATAGTTTCCTATGTGGATAGCGTTGGCGAAACTATACCAGAGGAATTTTTGGACAAGGATTTAATCAAGAAGTTGAACTCAGACCAGTACACCAGGATGATCCTTTCAGTCTTGGTCGACTACGAAGGCGAAAAGACTGAAGCTCTTATTGAAAAGATTGAGGGCATTTGCGAAAAATATTATGGAGACGATTACCATTTGGCAGGCGAAGGCATTTCGACCTTTGATCTTAAAAATACGGTTATCAAGGACATGGCGGTCGTAAATATTATTGCCATATCGGCAGTATTTTTGGTCCTCTTGTTTTCGCTCAAGTCCTTGCTCTTGCCAGTCCTCTTGCTTGCAACAATAGAGGCGGCAATTTTAATCAATATGTCTGTGCCGTATTTTAGGTCCAGTCCGATATTTTATATTTCATATTTGATTATCTCGTCTATCCAACTGGGAGCAACGGTGGATTACGCCATACTTTTGACTGAGAGATATGACGAGAACAGAAAGCTAATGGCCAAGGACTTGGCTGTAAAAAATACGATTTCCCAAGTTGCTGTTTCCATTATGACATCGGCTTCAGCCATGATTATAGTTGGATTTTTGCTGGGTAAATTCTCCAGCCACGGGATGATTTCACAAATTGGCTACAGGTTATCTGTGGGTGCTACGGCATCCTTTGTAAATGTACTCTTTGTATTGCCTGGCCTCCTGTACTTGTTGGACGGGGCAATTCAAAAGACGACAAAGGATACAAATTTTGTTAATGAAAGGTAGGATAAAATGAAAAACATTAAAAGAATAGGTGCAGGACTTCTTGCAGCTACAATGATTTTTACACAAGGCGCTCTGGTATTTGCAGAGGGCAAGGATTATAAAGAAGAAGTCGTTTACATCAATACCAATCAAAATGGTGGGATTGAGGATATAAATGTTGTAAATATATTTCCAAAATCTGAAGTAGAGGACTTTGGCGACTACAAGTCTGTTAAGATTTTAAATTCCTCTTTGAAGCCAGTGGTGGACGGAGATAAGATACAATTTACCAGCGACAAGGATAGGATTTACTATCAAGGCGAATTGAAATCCAAAGAGGCACCTTGGAAAATTGACATCAAGTATTTTCTGGATGGCAAGGAAATTGATCCAGCAGATTTGGCGGGAGCCAGTGGCCAGGTCAAGATTGACTTATCTATAAAGGAAAATAAAAAAGTCAGATCGGATTTTTACGACAAGTATGTCCTGCAAATTTCCACCAAGCTAGACACAAATAAATTTAAAAATATAGAAGCGACCAAGGCCACACTTGCAAATGAAGGTGAAAACAAGGTCCTGACCTTTTTGGTCTTACCAAAAACCGACTTTCACACATCTATTTTGGCAGATGTAGAGGACTTTGAATTTGCAGGTTTTTCCATCAACGGCCTTGAACTAAATGTGGATATCGATTCGGAAGAATTGGGTTTTAAAAATGATTTTGATAAATTTAAAGACGCAGTTTTTAAGATAAACGATGGAGCAAATCAATTAAAAAGCAATGGCGACAAGCTAATTCACGCAGCCGAAGAATTAAAGGGCGGCGTTCACGCTTATGTGGATGGTACTGGAATGATAGTTGGTGCCATAGAAAAATTAAACGAGGGCAGCGAAAAAATTTCCACTGGAGCCAAGTCCTTGGACGAAAAATCCGGAGACCTCATAAAGGCCTCAGAAGAATTTTACCAAGCCCTGAGACAAATAAGCGAAGCCACTTCTGCCATGGCTAATATGCCAGAAAACATCAAAGACTTGGCAGGGGCCACAGGAAAAATTGAAGGCGGTATGCAGGAACTAAGTCAGGGCTCAAAAAAAATTCTCCGCTGCAACTAGCTTTGAAGCTTACTCGGCTGCTATGGCCCAAAATGGTTTGGATATTAGCTCTTTAGAAGCAAATTATAAGAATGAACTTGCCAAATTGATCGAGCAAATTAAAAGAGGCCAAGAACAATTGCAAAATCCAAAATTATCCGATGACCAAAGGCAAATTATCATGAGCCAAGTAAAGGCTGCTGAAGATGCATCAAAGATGATTCAAGCAAATCTTGGTCTGATTGCAGGCACAAGGGCATACTTTGATGGTCTCCAAACTTCTTACAAGAGCCTTGACGAAAACATTGACAAAGTCGCCATGGGTATGGGACAAGTAAATAAAAATCTCCAAGGCATTGAAAAATTAGCTGGCCAAGCCAAGAATGAAGGAGCAAATACCCTAAATCAAGCGCTGACAACTCTGACAGAAAAGTATGGACTCATCCACCAAGGCTTAGAGGCCTACACAGACGGAGTCGGCAGCCTGGCAGCAGGTCTTGGCGAACTCAAGGCTGGTTTGGATGAATTGACCAACAAATCCAAAGACCTCAATGAGGGCGGACTCAATTTGCAAGATGGGTCTGATGAATTTTACAAGGGCCTGAACGAATACATGAATGGCGTTTTGAAACTCAAAGATGGGACCAATAAATTTTACAAGGAAAGCCTTAATATCGATGAGGAAATTAAAAATAAAATCAGGGAAAAATTGCCTGCTGAAGACCATGAGGCACTTTCCTTTGCCTCAGAGAAAAATAAAAATGTAAGGTCAGTTCAATTTGTAATTCAAAGTCAAAAGATTGAAAAGCTAGAAAAAACTGTTAAAATCGAAGAAGATCCAGTGCAAAAGGAAAACTTTTTTGAAAGACTGACTGACTTATTTAAAAGATAATTTACAAGATGACCTGCAAGCCAGCAGGTCATTTTTTATTGGACGGACTTTACTATTTTTTCCATAAGATATATACTAGATTTATTAAGGAGGAATATTATGACAGTTATTGCTACTTGGGAGATCGCCTTTCAGGGCGTAAAGATTGCTAGAGATTTGCTTAGAGAAGGCAAGAGCGTGGAGGATGCAATTTGCGGCCTCATAAATCAAATTGAACTGGAACCCAGCTTTCACAATGTGGGCTATTCGGGTTGGCCAAATCAAGACGGAATTGTTGAGCTGGACGCAGCTATTATGAACGGGGACACTTTATCTTACGGATCAATTGCATCAATCCGCAATGTCAAGACACCGGTGTCTGTCGCCAGACTTTTGGTCGATGAGCCTTACAATAATTTTTTAGTGGGCCCAGGCGCCTATGAATTCGCCATGAAAAATGGCTTTAAGCACGAGGAACTTTTGACAGAGCCTGCCAAGAAACGCTGGTTGGAAAAATTAGCAGAAGGCAGGAATGAAATCGAAGGCCACGACACAGTTGGCGCTGTAATTGCAAGTGGTGGAAGAGTTGTTTCAGCCACATCTACATCTGGCCTCTTTATGAAGTGGAAGGGGAGAGTTGGCGACTCACCAATCGTTGGGCCAGGTCTCTACGCTGATTCAGACATTGGGGGCGCAACCGCAACTGGCGTTGGCGAAGACATAATCAAAGGGACCTTGTCATACGAAATCGTTCGACTCATGGGCGAAGGCAAGAGCCCTATGCAAGCTTGCGGGATCGCAGTTAAGGGCCTTGACGATAGATTGAGGGCCAAGGGCAAAGAACCGCGTGAATTTAGCGTAGTTGCAGTAAACAAAGATGGAGAATTCGGCGCCGCATCCAACCGCGAAGAATTTCCATTCGTCGTCTGCACAGGAGATGAAGTTGAATTTTTAATTTCAAAAGACTTTGGCAAGACCATAGAAAAGAGAAAAAATAAATACGATATTTAATATATACAGCTGGGCAAAAAACCCGGCTGTTTTTTGTTTAAGTTAATTTGCAGGGAAACGGTAGCAGAGCGCGCAAATTGGGTATATGAAAGATGAATACATATTGTATTTTAAAATTAAAAGCGGTTGACAAAAACAAGGAACAAAAGGAGGACGGAATGAAAAAGAATAAAGGTTTTTTGAATTACAACACCCTAAAGGGCAGATTTATCTTTGCCTTGGTATTTGGACTGGCCATTGTAATTGGCTTTAGTATTATTAATTCAGAAGTTTTAAAGCCTGATGGACTTGAAAGCGACTTGAGGCAGATGGATCAATTTTTGAACTCCATGAGTATTTTTGCTTTTGTTTATGGGGTTGCCTTTACTTTTTATGCAGCCATGGGCGCCTACGATGGGATAAATTTTGTGGGATCTGAAAAGTCCTACACACCCTGGATATTTTCTGCTTTGATGTTAGCTCTTGGATTGGCACAGACGCTTACAGGGTCCAATATGATAGTTAGGCTCTTGCAAATGTATGGAATTTTGCATAGTAGGGAGGTAAGCATCTTTAATAGCAATTATATTTTTGCCCCTGCTATCACTTGCTTGTGCCTGTCACTCGCCATGTATTTTGTTAGGTATTTGGCTGATTTAGTCAATAGAAAAAACCACAATAAAATGATGGCTGAATACGATCACTTAAGGGCCAAGCAAAATCAAATGAAAGATTTTTTAAAAAATTAAAAATAATCGATAATAAAAATTTTTATGGAGCTTGTAGAAAAGCTCCATTTTTTATTTGCTTGGTCTTGATAAATTTGGCTGATATCTTGTATTAATGACCGCCAACTGTTATAATGTATCCATAGAAAGGTGATTTTAATGGGAATGTTTAAAAAAATGTTTGGAGGTTTATTTAGTGATTTATCCACTAAAGAACTCAAAAAAATAGAACCCATAGCCGACCAGGTTATGGCTTATGAAGAAGAATATAAAAAACTAACTGACGATGCCTTAAAGGAAAAGACAGGTGAATTTAAAGAAAGATTGGCAAAGGGCGAGACCCTTGACGATATTTTGCCAGAGGCTTTTGCAACTATGCGTGAGGCCTCGGCTAGGGTTTTGAATATGCGTCCCTACAGGGTTCAAGTCGTTGGCGGTATTGTCCTCCACAAGGGGATGATTGCAGAAATGAAAACAGGTGAAGGTAAGACCTTGGTCGAAACTATGCCTGCTTATTTGAATGCTCTTGAAGGTAAGGGCGTGCACATCGTTACAGTTAACGACTACTTGGCCAAGCGTGACCGCAACTGGATGGGAAAAACTTTTGAATTTTTGGGCCTATCTGTTGGGGTTATTTTAAATGGCCTCGACAAGGCCGAAAGGCGGCAGGCTTATGCGGCTGATATAACTTACGGGACCAACAATGAATTTGGCTTTGACTATTTGCGTGACAACATGGTTATCTACAAGGAAAACATGGTTCAACGCGGCCAACATTACGCCATCGTTGACGAAGTCGACTCGATTTTAATTGACGAAGCTAGGACGCCTTTAATTATTTCTGGTCAAGCTGACAAGGCTAATGACTTATATGTTAGGGCCAGAAATTTTGCCAACACTTTATCATACAGGGAAGTTGATCCAGATGAAAAGCCATACAGCCCCTTGGATTTTGACACAGAACCCAAGGAAGAAACTGTGGATTATCTGGTGGATGAAAAAAATAATACGGTTTCCATTACAGAAAAGGGAACCAAGAAGGCTGAGTCATATTTTGGAATTGAAAACTTGGCCGATATTGACAATATAGAAATTATGCACCACATAAATATCGCCCTCAAGGCCAGGAGCCTGATGAAACGCGATGTCGATTACGTGGTTAAGGACGGAGAGGTCTTAATCGTTGACGAATTTACTGGACGTATTATGTACGGCCGCAGGTATTCAGACGGCCTCCACCAAGCTATCGAAGCCAAGGAAAATTTGAATGTGCAAAACGAATCCATGACTCTGGCTACCATTACCTTCCAAAATTATTTTAGAATGTATGACAAATTATCTGGTATGACCGGTACGGCCATGACCGAAGAAGCAGAGTTTAGAGAAATTTATGATATGGAAGTAATTGCAATTCCAACCAACAGGCCAGTTCAAAGAATTGATTACGATGACGAAATTTATGCAACAATTGATGCCAAGGACAGGGCAATCGTCAGAGACATCAAGGCAGCCCACGAAAAAGGCCAACCAGTTTTGGTCGGTACAATTACAATCGAAGACTCAGAACACTTGTCCAAGCTCTTGAAGAAAGAAAGAATTGACCACAGGGTTTTGAATGCGAAATTCCACGAGAAGGAAGCAGAAATCGTTGCCCAAGCAGGTCGCTATGGGGCTGTTACTATTGCAACCAACATGGCCGGCCGTGGTACAGACATTATGCTTGGCGGTAATCCTGAGCACTTGGCTATAAATGAAATTAAAAAAGAGGTCGACGATGAAAATATGATAATTGCCATCGAAGGTTACGAAGAAACCCAAGATCCAGCTCTTATCGCTTACAGGAAAAAATATCATGACTTGATCGATAAATTTAGGGATGAAATTAAGGAAGAAAAGGAAAAGGTTATTGCAGCTGGCGGCCTTCACATAGTTGGCACCCAACGCCACGAGTCAAGGCGTATTGACAACCAGCTCCGCGGTCGTTCAGGCCGTCAAGGGGACCCGGGTTCATCCAAGTTCTTTATCTCAACCGAAGACGACCTCATGAGGCTCTTTGGTGGGGAAAGGCTCAAAGACTTGATTCAAAGATTTTCTGGCGAAGAGGAAGAACCTCTCAAGCACAGCATGATTACAAAGCGTATTGAAACGGCTCAAAGAAATGTTGAAGCCAACAACTTTAGGTCGCGTAAACACGTTCTCCAATACGACGACGTCATGAACCAACAAAGGACCATTATCTATGGTGAAAGAAAGAAAATCTTAGAAGGGGCTGACTTTAAAGACACGGTTAAGACCATGATCGACACAGTCTTGGACAGGATGATCAAGCTTTATTCCTTTGAATTTGAAAAGACTGGCGAATGGCAAAAAGAAAAAATAAAATCCGAAACTGAAGGCATCTTTGGCGTGCCAATGCCACTGGGAGATAATCCTGAGGACATGAAGGCCAGGATGAAGGATGCGATTTTAGATGAATACAAGAGAAGGGAAGGGGAATTCGGCCCTGAAAACTTGAGAAACATCGAACGAATTTTGCTACTAAGAGTTGTAGACGAAAAGTGGATGGACCATATAGATGCCATGGACCAATTAAAAACCGGAATTGGTCTAAGGGCCTATGGGCAAGTTGACCCAGTTCGCGCTTACCAAATCGAGGGTTCACAAATGTTTGAGGCCATGAATGAGGATATCCAAGAAACTTTCTTGAAATACCTCTTCCATGTTGAAGACCCACAAAAGGTTGAACGCAAACAGGTAAACAAAAATATCCAAGCGGGTGTACCTAAGCAAGACACAGTTGTTAGGAGTGCTCCAAAGGTTGGAAGAAATGACCCATGCCCATGTGGATCAGGTAAAAAATATAAAAACTGTTGTGGGAGATAAAGATTTATGGAGATTTTACAGACTGATTATAATTTGATAGATGAAATGATAGAGAGGGTTAAGAGAATCGGAGAGAGTCTTTGACCCAGACAAAAAGAAAGTCAAGCTGGAAGAATTAAAAAAAGAAAGCCTGGCGCCCAATCTTTGGGATGACCAAGACAAGGCCTCGGCTCTGATGAAAAAAATAAATGACTTGGAGTCGGAGATAAACGAATATTATGATTTGTTAAATGGCCTGGAAGATGCCAGGGTATTTTTGGAGCTCTGCGAAGAGTGCGACGACGAAAACGAGTACAAGGCCTGGCAAAAAAAGGTTAAGGAACTGGCCAAAGAAGTTGACGACTACTCGCTCACCCAACTCTTAACGGGTGATTATGATTCACAATCAGCTGTTATGCAAATACATTCAGGTGCAGGCGGCCTGGAGGCCCAAGACTGGACTGAAATGCTAATGCGGATGTACAAACGCTGGGGCGATGACCATAATTACAAGGTGACTGTTTTGGATCTCTTAAACGACACCGAGGGCGGAATAAAATCCGTCACTATGCTTTTTGAAGGCCGTAATGCCTATGGATATTTGAAGGGGGAGAAGGGCGTTCACAGATTAGTTCGCATATCGCCATTTGATACGGCCCGCAAACGCCACACCTCTTTTGCAAGTGTGGATGTCATGCCAAATCTGGACGACGACATTGTGGTGGACATCAACGAAAACGACTTGGAGATAAACACCTACAGGTCAAGTGGTGCTGGCGGCCAATCGGTTAACACAACTGACTCCGCAGTCCGCATCAAGCACATACCAACGGGCATTGTAGTCAGCTGTCAAAACGAGCGCAGCCAACTTAAAAACAAGGAAGTTGCTATGAAGATTTTGACTGGTAAGCTGATTGCCCTCAAAGAAGAAGAACGCAAGGAAAAAATCGACGAGCTGGCAGGTAACTATTCAAAAATCGAATGGGGCAGCCAGATTAGGTCCTATGTTTTCCACCCTTATCAAATGGTCAAAGACCACAGGACAAATGTGGAAACTGGCGACACCAAGGCGGTTATGGACGGAGACATAGACGAATTTATTAAGGGCTACTTGCTCATGAAGAAAGAAGACCATGATTAAATTAAAAAATCTTGAAGACACAAATAAATTTGCAGAAAAAATTGCTAGCCTGGTAAGTCCAGGCGCAATTATATTTTTGAAGGGAGATCTGGGTACGGGCAAGACCACCTTTGCCAAGGCCTTTGCCAAGGCACTGGGGACTGATGCCAAGAGCCCTTCTTTTGGCCTGGTAAATATCTACGAAGGCGACCAAGTGATTTCTCATTTGGATTTATACAGGTTAAAATCTTACGAGGAAGCCCTGGGCATTGGCATAGAAGAAATTTTGGATGATGATTCCATCAAGCTAATCGAATGGCCAGAAATTTTAGGCGACGAGCCTTACGATTTATCCATCACCTTTAGCCGGGACGGCATAGATGGACGGGCTGTTGAAATCGAAGGCCCAATGGCTGAGGAGGTCTTATGATTATTTTAAATCTTTTAACGGGGACAGCTGGCACGGGCGTAAGCGTGACCAAGGATGGTGAAAGCCTAATATCAATTGGGATTGAGGGCGGCATCAGACAATCGGAAACGATTTTTAAAATGATTGACGATGTTTTTTCTTATATTGACTTGGACATGAAAGACATAGACGCCATCAGTATTTTAAATGGGCCGGGGTCTTTTACGGGCCTTCGCGTCGGCATGGCTGCGGCCAAGGCCATCAGCTATTCGCTAAAAAAACCCATTATACCCGTGGACACTTTAAAGGCGATTATCGCTGAATCACACACAGAAAATGCCTGCGCTATGATCGACGCGCGCAGGGACAGGGTTTATTTTTCTGACGGAATAATCGACTCGGCAGTTTATGAGATAAATGAATTGCTAGATGGAGAAGGCCGCTTAGTCTTTGGCGAAGGACTTTTAAAATACAAGGAAAAATTAGAGGCCAAGGGCTACAAGCTAGGAGTCGACAAAGATATTTATTTATCTGTCAAGGGACTGGCCAGAGCAAGCCTTGACGTGGACGAAAAAGATTACGAAGACTATATGTCCTCGACTTTAAATTACCTAAAGACCAAGGAAGAAATTGTCAGCAAATGATTGAAGTTTTAAATGAAAATGATTTTGCCTGGGTAAATGCAATTCATTATGAGGCCTTTGGCAAAAAATTATCTTCAAAGGATTTTAAGGCCCCTTATAAAATTATCGGCATAAGAAATTTGGCCTATATGATTTATACGGAAGTTTTAAATGAGGCGGAGATTATTTTTATCGCAGTCGATAAGGCCCACAAGAGGCAGGGCTTAGCCACAGAAATAATAAATGCAATTGACGGTGCTATTTATTTGGATGTGAATGAAAATAATATTGGAGCGTTTAATTTTTATAAGGCCTGCGGCTTTACAGAATATGCCAGGAGGAAAAATTATTATCCTGACGGAGATGCAATTTTGATGAAGAGGGAAGAGAGATGTTAACTTTAGCCATAGAAACCAGCTGCGACGAAACTAGCGTTGCAGTCGTAAAAGAAAATAGAGAAGTGCTTTCAAATGTAATTGCAAGCCAGATTGACACCCATGTCATCTACGGCGGAGTGGTCCCAGAGATTGCTAGCCGTATGCACATTGAGGCGATTTCTCTTGTAATCGACAAGGCACTGAAGGACGCTGATGTCACTTTGGATGATATTGATTTTATAACTGTCACCCAAGGACCAGGCCTTATTGGTGCACTTTTGGTTGGAGTTTCATACGCAAAGGCTTTGGCCCTTGCAAATAATATTCCAATCGTGCCGGTAAATCACATGAAGGGCCACATAGCTAGCAACTACATTACGCATAAAGACTTGGAGCCACCTTATATTGCCCTGGTAATTTCCGGCGGCCACTCATATATTATCGACGTCAAGGACTACGATGAATTTGACAAGATGGGCGAGACCAGAGACGACGCTTGTGGCGAAGCCTTTGACAAGGTCGCGCGTGTAATTGGTTTTGGCTATCCTGGAGGAGCTCAGCTTGAAAAGGCAGCTTTGGATGGTCAAGCGACTATAGATTTTCCCCGCGTTTGGCTGGAAAAAGATTCCTACGATTTTTCTTTCTCAGGCCTTAAGACGGCTGTTATAAATCACATAAACACAGAAAAAATGAAGGGCCATGAGATAAATGTTAATGACCTGGCCAAGAGCTTTCAGGACGCGGTTATAGATGTCCTGGTTGAGAAGACCATTCGGGCCTGCCTAGAAAAAAATAGAAAGATAATTGCAATTTCAGGTGGTGTTTCAAACAACAAGGCCATACGTGAGGCCTTGCAAAAAGAGGGGGACAAGCACGGGATCAAGGTTTTATATCCTCTGCCAAAATACACTTCAGACAACGCAGCCATGATTGGCATGCAGGGCTTTATTAGCAGAACATCAGAAGGCGATGGCGATTTGGTTTTTACAGCTGACGCCAATCTGGGCTTGTAAGTTCATTACTAATGGATGATTCATTCATCCTTACATAGGCGAGAAAAATTCTTGCCAAAAGGAGGTATACTATGAAATTAATGAAAAAAATTCCAGGCGGGACCCTTTTGATCCCTATGCTGATTTCAGCTTTGATAAACACCTTTGTGCCAAATCTGTTTCATATAGGAGGACTGACTGAAGGATTTTTTGCAGGCGGGTCTTTGAACTTCGTCCTGGGCGCAGCCGTTTTTATGTCTGGCTGCGGGATTAAACTTTCACTCATAAAAAATATTGTAAAACGCTTTGGCCTGCTTTTGATTTTTAGAATTTTAATTAACACCGTCTGCGGAGTTTTATTTGTAAAAATCTTTGGCCTTGAAGGTTTTTGGGGCCTAAGTGCAATCGCTTTTATATGCGCACTGACATCCATCAACCCATCACTTTTCCTCGCCCTAAGTGAGGACATGGGAGATGAAACCGACCAATTGGCCTTTGGCTTTGTATCAATCTTTGCCCTGCCATTTATTCCAATGTTTATATACGGACTTACCATGCCAACGCAAATGGATTTTATGCCGATCATTTCGACCTTAATCCCACTTATCGCAGGCATTGCAATTGGTAACCTAGACCCAGACCTTGGGAAATTTTTATCAAGCGGCATGAGCTTTATGATTTTGATGCTGGGTTGGTCAGTGGGAGCAAAAATCCACTTGATTGAAGCCGCCAAGGCTGGTCTACCAGGACTGGTAATGCTGGTACTTTTCTATCTGCTATCAGCCCTACCTATGTATGGCTATGAACGCTTGGTTCAAAAGAGAGACGGCTTTTCATCAATCGCAATTTGTTCGGCTGCAGGTTTGTCTGCGAGCGTGCCTTTCCTAATGCTGGATTCAAATCCTGAGATTGCAGAGTACGCTTCACAAGCAAGCGCCATCGTGGCCCTTTGCGTAATTGCAACAGCAATTATCACTCCGCTTTTAGCTAGACAAATTAGGCCAAGCGAAAAAAATAAATAAATTCTGTGAATATCAAAGAGGGTTAGCCAGCCCTCTTTTTTAATTGCATATGGGCCTATAATTTGTTATAATTACATATAAGTTATTTAAAAAAACAAGTCCCACTTACTTTTGTGGAGGCTTATTTAATTTTCTTAGAAAGAGGAAAAATATGAAAGACAAGGAACATGGACTAGGGACCCAGCCCATATCCACTTTGGTCTGGAAACTCTCCATACCGAGTATAATTGCCATGCTGGCCAACGCCTTGTACAGCGTGGTCGACAGGGTATTTATTGGTCAGGGAGTAAACGAGCTTGCCATTGGCGGAGTCTATCTGATCATGCCCATACAAATGATAATCATGAGCTTGCAGATGCTTGCATCAAGCGGAGGCAGCACGCTTATGAGCATATCCTTGGGTGAAAAAAATAAAGATAAGGCGGAGAAATATTTAAATATATCCCTTTATCTTTTAATAATTTTTGCAATCTTTATTCCTATAATTTTATTTATTTTTAAAGAGCAAATAATTAATCTATTGGGACCGACCGAATCCAACTACAAATACGCAGCGACATATTTTGATTACACGATCCCGGGTATACCGGCAATTTTAATCGGCTTTGGCTTAAACAACTTCATCAGGGCGGCTGGCGATTCACAGGCAGCCATGACCACGATTTTAATCGGAGTATTTTTAAATATTATCCTGGACCCGATATTAATCTTTGTTTTTGATATGGGAGTCAAGGGTGCGGCCATTGCGACTGTTATCAGCCAATATGTAAGCATGATTTGGGTTTTAATGTACTTTATAAAGGACAAGCACATTTTAAAACTCAGCAAGCATTATATGAAGCTTGAAGGCAAAATGGTCGGAGATATTTTTGAAAACGGTCTGCCCTTATTTTTAATAAATGTGGCCAACTCATTTTTGATGATGTTTATAAACTTAAATCTAAAGAGATATGCTGGAGCCACAGGGCTTTCGGCCATGTCAATCGTCATGGGAATTTCCAGTGTTTTATTTATGCCACTTTATGGAATAAACCAGGGCATCCACCCGATTATCGCCTACAATTACGGGGCCAAGAGTTTTGACAGAGTAAAAGAAGCCTATTTAAAGGGCACTATTTACGCATCAATCGTAAGTATCACGGCATTTTTGGCAATAATGATTTGGCCTTATGAGCTGTGTTCGATTTTCTTTAATGAAAAAACTGGACCAGTCTTAGAGCTTGCAGCTAGCGGATTAAAAAAATCTATGTATGCATCCCCATTTTTGGGTATATCTATAGCAGGAACGGCATTTTTCCAAGCGGTAAAAAGGCCAAGGATAGCATCGATCACATCGCTCTTGAGGCAATTTATTATTTTGCTACCACTCATTTATATCCTGCCGCTATTTTATGGCATAGATGGATTTTGGTGGGCTTACACAATTAGCGATGTCTTGAGCTCGATTATAGTATTTTTTGCAGTTATAAAAATAATGAAGCAAGTAAAGATGGAATGCCTTGCTAACAATAATTTAGGAGAAAATAACAATGAGAGAATTTAAAATTTGCACAACACCAACAGCTGATGTTTCAGCAGATTACATTTATGGCAACGATTGCATAGTTGTCGCCAATCCAATTATTCACGGCGAAGATGTCTACATGGACGACTTTAAAAATTTTGACGCCATGAATATTTACAAGTGGATAGAGGAAGGCACTTACCCGACAACAGCATCCAACAACACTAACCAATACTTGGAAGCCTGGAAACCATATTTGGATCAAGGCTATGATATTATCAATATCGATATTTCATCAGGACTTTCTCAAACTCAAACCAGCGTTCAAAGGGCTGCGGATATTTTAAATGAAGAATACGGCGAAACTCGTGTTTACCCAGTAGATGGAACTTCGATTTCAGGCGGACAAACCCTGCTCGTTATGAAGGCCGTGGAATTAAAAAATCAAGGCTGGTCAGCAGAAGAAGTTTATAATTATTTAAATGAAAACGCTCTGAAGGTAAATCACTTATTTACATCAGGGGACCTCACGAGCTATTATCGTGGAGGCAGGATCACAAAAGCACAAATGGTTCTTGGCAGCTCCTTAAACATCTATCCATTTATGGACGTGTCTGACCAGGGGAAACTCGTTCCACGCAAGAAGGTCATGGGCAGAAAAAAAGCTCTGAAAACCCTTGTTAGCGTAATGGAAGAAAGGGCCGATAAGGGTTTGGATTATGATGACGCAGTTGTAATCGCCCATTCAAATTGCATTGATGACGCAGAATTTGTAAAGAAATTGATTGAAGAAAAATTTCCAAAGATCAAGAGCCTAGACATCTATATGATTAGATACATCGGTGTCCACACAGGCCCAGGCACAACAGCCCTCTTCTTCTGGGGCAAGGAAAGAGATCCAGAATAAAAATAAATTTATGACCAGCCAGTGTAAATCACTGGCTGGTTTTTTGTTGGTGTTGTAATTGTGCTTATAAAATGTTATAATATAAGCACAGATACAACAGGAGGTGGGAAAAATTATTAGCAAGGATATAAATAATAAAATAAAAGAAAAGGGTGGAATAATAACAAGTGAAGACCTTCGTGTTGCTGAAATTCCAACGGTATATCTATCACGGATGGTGGAGGATGACAAGCTAATAAGAGTTGATAGGGGGATATATATAGATAAAAATGGAGACTATGACGAGTATTATTTTTTTAATAAAAGATACAAGGTCCCAGTTTTTTCTTATATGTCTGCTCTTTATATCCATGGCCTTAGCGATATAATCCCACAAAAAATGGAAGTGACTGTTTACAGCGGATATAACGCCCACCGCTTTAAAGATTATGTGGATGTTAACTACTCAAAAAAAGACATTTATGAGCTGGGTATAACATATAAAGACTCAATCTATGGCAATCCTCTCAAAGTTTATAATATCGACAAAACTATTTGTGACCTTATAAAGAAGAGAGAGGAAATGGATGCAGAGGTTTTTTCAAAGGCTTTAAAAAAATATATTGCTCATGAAGAAAAAGACCTCAAACAGCTGTATTATTATGCGAAAAAAATGAAAATATATGAAAAAGTTCAAAAGCTAATGGAGCTTATGCTATGAATAAAAATAAATTAAGAGATATTTGTCTGAATATTTCAGAAGAGACAGGTCTAAGTTTCAATTCTATACAGACCCACTATTTTTTGGAGTCAATATTGAAGCGGATTGGAGAAAGTGATGAGAGAGAAAACTTTATTTTTAAGGGTGGATTCTTGTTATCCAATGTAATTGGCATTGGTTCTAGATCTACAGTGGATATAGATTTTTCTATAAAGAACTTTTCTTTAACAGAAGAAAATATCAAGCAGAAGTTTGAAAAAATATTAGAGGCAAATTCAAATAGTGAGATTATATATAAAATTAAAAATATAGAAAAGATTAAAGACCAGGATGAATATGGGGGATTTAGAATAAAAATCCTATGCAAGCTCGATAACATTGAGCTTACTGTACCACTTGATATAGCAACAGGAGATCCAATTACTGGTGGTGAAATTGTATATGAATATAAGAGTATCTTTTCTGATGAATCCATAAATATTTGCGCTTATAATATAGAATCCATACTTGCTGAAAAATTGCATACTATTTATAGTCTGGGATCTTATACAAGTAGGTCTAAAGATTTTTATGATGTCTATGCTTTATATAAATATGAAGAAGCTAATATTGATTTTAAAAAATTAAGTCAAGCATGCATAAATACTTTTAAATATAGGCAAACGATTTATTCACCAAGTGAAATTATAAATACATTTGAGCTTATTAGAACTGATGAACAGGTTAAAAAAAGATGGGATAATTATCAGCGTAAAAATGCTTACGCACAGGGAATTGCATTTGATGATATAATTGACCAAGCAATTGAACTTGTTAAAAAAATGGAAAGAAATTAAGATATTAATTAAATTAACCAGCAAGTGTAAATCACTGGCTGGTTTTTTGTTGCAAGAGTGCTTATTTTTTTGTTTCTATAAGCACAGATGCAAGATCTATTAAAAAATACGAAGTTAAAGGTAGGACCTACTATCTTTAGCGTATGATTTTTTAAAAATAGTTTTATACACATAATATGGGGGTAGAAGTAGGTGAGAATTAAATAGGGAGGTAAGCTTATGATTAGAAAAATTGAAAACAAAACTCAGGGTTTTGAGACCAGAGACGGAGCTGGGGTAAGACTTGTTCGTGTTTTGGGTAACGGGACTAAAGATATATACGATCCAATTTTGATGTTGGATTCTTTTGATACAGAAAATTATGACGATTACAAGGGAGGTTTTCCTGAACATCCTCACAGGGGGATTGAAACGATTTCATATTTAAAGCACGGCCGCATGCTTCACAGGGACAGCATGGGTTTTGAGGACGAGATTACAGACGGCCAAGTCCAATGGATGACCACTGGGTCGGGAATTTTGCACAAGGAGATGTTGCCAGAATCGGACAGGATGCTAGGAGTCCAACTCTGGTTAAATCTGCCACAAAAATTAAAGATGGTAAAGCCCCATTATCAGCCGCTAAAAGACTTGCCAAGAGTCGAGGGCCAGGGCTTTAATGTGGATATTATTTCAGGTTCATACAAGGGAACCGATGGATATCAGGCGCCAAATCATCCATTAACATTTTATGCTATTGAATTTACAGACGAGGCTGAATTTAATTTGGAAGTGGAAGAAAATGATGTGGTAATTTTATTTACACTTTTGGGATCAGTAGACCTTGACGGAGAAATTTTAGAAGAAAAAACTGCAGCTACCTTATCCAAGGGAGACAAGGTCAGTTTTACAGGTAAAAAAGGCGACATAGTTTTATTTTTAAAGTCCATACGCCTGGATGAAAAAGTTGCCTGGGGTGGACCCATTGTTATGAATTCCATGGATGAAATTTACCAGGCCTTCAAGGAACTCAGAGAAGGGACCTTTATAAAATAATTTTTAAAAATTTAATTTTTGCCATAAAAAAAGTGACTGGAAATGTATTCAGTCACTTTTGTTTTTTATTTACTTTTGATGACCAAGAGGTCGTCAGACACACCATTTACAATCCTATCTCTGTAGGAAATTTCTGCTGGGCTGTCCTTGGGCCAGACTTGGTCAAACCACTCGACCATAGGCGCCTTATCATAATGTAAAGGCATAAGCTCTATAAAGACTCCAGTGATTTCCTTGGAGTAAATTGCATGAGCAGATTTTTCCTTGGATATTTTTGTGTAAAGGCCATTTCCTCCGCCTTTTACACTATTCATGCCGCTGGCACCGTTGTTTACAAGCACATGGTCTTCCCATTCGAAGATGACCTGGCTGCAGGTGTGGGTGCAGAGGACAGCATCAATGTTTTTCTTTTGGCAAAAGTCCTTGAGCTCTATTTGCCTGTCTTCGTCCACCAATCTCGACTTGTCGTTGTCCCAGCCGGCAACGGATTTTTCGTCACCGTGGATAATTAAAAATCTCAGCCCATAGTTTTCAATTATAAAAGCCTTGGGCCTATCTTTTAAAAATGCCTTAAGGTCCTTGTGGCCTACAAACATGGTCTTTAATTCCTTGTGGATTTGATTGGATCTTTCGACTGATGCATCAGATGCAAAGCTGGGATAAGCGCAACCGCAGCCAGCGCCGATATCGTCGTTTCTCCTGAGTTCGCATTCAACATTGCCGACAATTTTTAAATCGTCTGAAATTTTTTCTTCTACATATAAAAAGTCCTCGTAATCTTTGTCAAACCAGTGGACATCTCCGTTTAAAATCATTTTGGCTGACAGAGATTTTTGAATGGCCTTGAGCTCATCAAGGGAAAAGCGGTTGCCGTAAAGTCCACCCACTACAAGCATGGGCTGGTCATTTAATTTTACTTCTTCAAAGTCCTCAGCGCTTAAGTGGTAGTCGATGGGACAAGTTCTACCTGCTATCATCTTAGCGGTCCTTGCAGCAATCTGTGCAGGTGGATGGGAAGATGAAGCTGGCTAGTATATATAGGCCAAAGCAGATTAGTGAACCATAGAGGTTTACACCAAGGAGCATGGCGCTATCGCCTGTGCCAATGGCAAAGGATTCTGGAATTAATTTAAAGGTATAGAGGATACCGATAATCATGCCAGACCAGAAGGAAAGGTGGAAGCCAGCCTTGGTTGGTTTAAAGATTCCGTGCAAGAGGAAAATTGGTGCCAGACCGATGACCATGGTGCCGGAAATTGTGGTAGCAGCCAAGATATTTGTGCCAAATAAAGTTGGGATGTTACCAATAATTGCGAACAAAATAATAATTAATTTGCCAAGCTTAAAGGCTTTTTCTTCGCTTATGTCTCTTTTTAAAAAGTGTGGAACGTCCACAGCCAAAAGTTTTGAAAGTGCTGAAAATGAAGAGTCAAGTGTCGAACCAGCAGAGGTCATCATTACGATTGACATAAATAAAAGCATGAGCTGACCGATTTGGCCGGCAACTTGAACTGGGATATTGCTTGTTAGTGGCAGGCCCTCAAGTTTAGAATAAACGCCGACCAGTGAGAATAAAACGATTACAATAAAGCCACCGATACCTGAAATGAAGAAGGCCTTTAGCATTTTCTTTTCATCTGTTAGGAAGGCCCTGTCTGTTAAAACTGGGTCGTGGAAGGGATATGAGAAAATTTGTATAAAGGATACAAGAATCAAGTCAACTCCGTGTTCCAAAGTCCAAATGCCGCTTGATAGGTATTCTCCAAAAGGTCTCTTTGGCAGTATAACCCCAAGGGCAATGATGATAAAAATTACAAAAATAATTGTCTGCACAAAGTCTGTAATAATTGCAGATCTCATGCCGCCCTTAACCGAATAGATTGCAGTAATTGCGGTAAAGAGAATGGCAGCGACTATAAAAGATGTTGATCCGCTGGCGCCAAAGTATTCGCCAACAACTGTTGTGTTTGACCAAACTTCGTTAAAGAGCCTAATAAAAATTGCCAGTGAGAAAAATGCAGCAGCTGCAGCCCCATAATTTTGTGTGAGGAAGGGAACCAGGCCCTTAGCTTGATAATTTTTTCTCAAGCGGTAAATCATAAGCCCGCCCAGAGGGATGCAGAGCCAGTAAACACCGTAGGCAACACCGCCTACAATCCCATATTTTGCCCCAAGGTTGGCTGCGTTTGTGACGGATTTTGCAAAAATCCATGAGATAAATGTGCTGGCTGTGAGCATTGCAAGAGAAGTTTCCTTGCCCTTGTCATCAACGCCGTGGAAAAAACCAGCGAAGTTAACTGTTTTTGGTGAAATAACAAAAACTAAAATTGCATATAAAACCAAAAAAATCCATGTACTCATAAGTACCTCCTAAAATATTATTATGAGTCTATTATAGCATAGTGCTTGATATAAATGACAAGTTTTTGCAAATAAAAACACCTTATAAGGTTTTCTAATAAGCCCAAGCTCTCTTATAGTTTTTATCTATAGGTCTTTATAAATTTTAGAAATAATGGGTAATAAAATAATGGAGGGAATATGAAAGACAGATATAAAAATGGAATTTTTTCTTATAAGGACCTCTTGCCAATAAAGGCTGGCCACACTTTATCTCTGAGCCTATCAAAGAGTGACCATATAAATATTTACCTCTTTGGCTTGGCCAAGGGGACGGATATTAGTGAGGAGCTTTATGACAATAGGAGCCTTTATATAAATTTGGACGGGTCTATTAGGATTGGCGACCAAAAGCTATTGAAGGACCAGGCGATTTTTTCTGGCGACCTAAATTCCTACGCGATTTATGCAGATGAGGATTCTTATTTGCTGGAAATTTCTTATAATAAAAAGGAGGACAAGATGTTAAAATTAGAAAATATGGGACAAATTTTTTCGCTCAAGGATGTAATCACTTATTTAGACGGAGGCATTTCAAATTACGATGTGTTCTCACGCGATGATTTAAAGATAGTGCTCATGGCTTTTGACGCAGGAGAGGGACTCACTCCCCACACAGCACCTGGCGATGCACTTATCTTTGCCCTGGAAGGCGAAGCAGACATGGAAGTTGGAGATGAAATTCACAGGATCAAGGCAGGAGAGCAAATTGTTTTCCCTAAGGGCGTCCGTCACAATGTAACAGCAGTGACGAAATTTAAAATGGCCCTGATACTTGTAAAATAATCAGAGTTAAGATTATGAAGATATACAGACCAAAATTGGATGACCTATGGTTTAGGCAAGAGATGATGGAAGACCAGGCAACCATGTCCTACAATCACGCTTACGGTGGTACGATTCCCTTTCCAAAAGACAAGTGGGAAGAGTGGTACAATCGCTATATGTTTGACGATAGCAAATTTTATGCCTATATTAAAGACGAGGATGATAATTTTGTTGGGGACATGTCTTACCGCTATGATGAGGAAGATAAAATTAATAAGGTCTCCATACTTATCCATGCCAAATACCGGGGCAAGGGCTACGGTGACTTTGCTTTAAAAAGTCTTTGTGAGACTGCCAAGTCAAGGGGGGTCAAAGAGCTTTATGATGATATTGCCATTGACAATCCATCTATAAACTTATTTTTAAAAAACGGCTTTGTTGAAGACTACAGGACTGATGAATATATAATGGTCAAAAAAGTCTTGTAGGTTTATATTTATAAAATGTCTGGTAATGAAAATGTAAATGAAAAAATCACCATGTAAAATTTAAATGCAGAAAAAATCATGACTTAGAATTTATATGTAAAAAATTTTTGTGATTGATAAATAACAATCAAATAATTTTTGCCAACAAAAAACCAAGGGGTGGAGGATTCCACTTGCCTTGGTTTTATTTTTATGAATTTAATTTTATAATTTTTTATAATTTTGGTTTAGCTTCGTAGCTGGTGTGGAGGAGTTCGTGGGCTAGTGGGCCGCCAACTTCTCCCAGATAGTCTTCGTAGAGTTTTTTAACTTGTGGATTTTCGTGAGATTTTCTCAAGTGCTTGCCCTCGTCAATTGAGTAGATGCCTTCAGCCCTTCTCTTTAGAACTGAGATGTCTCCGTGGTGGTAAGGCTGTCCGCCGCCGCCAATGCATCCGCCTGGGCAGGCCATGACTTCTATGGCGTCAAATTTTTCTTCGCCGCTTCTAACTTTGTTTAAAAGTTTTCTGGTATTGCCCAGTCCGTTTGCAACTGCAATTCTCACGTCGCGGTCGCCAATTTTAACTGTGGTTTCCTTGATGCCGTCAAAGCCTCTGAGGGCTGTAAACTCAAGTGCCTGTAGTTCTTGGCCAGTGATGGTTTCATAGGCAGTCCTAACTGTCGCTTCTATAACTCCGCCTGTGGCTCCGAAAATTGCACCTGCACCTGTGGATTCGCCGAGCGGATTGTCGAACTCTTGGTCTTCGAGTCCAACAAAGTCTATGCCAGCTTCTTTGATCATGGCTGCAAGTTCACGAGTTGTAATTACTATATCAACATCTGAGTGTCCATTTTTTTCAAGTTCAGGACGGGCTGATTCAAATTTTTTGGCCACGCATGGCATAACTGAAACTACGCACATATTTTCTGGTTTTACATTAAGCTTCTCGCATAAATATGATTTGGCAACGGCCCCGAACATTTCGTGTGGGCTCTTGCATGAGCTTGGAATATCAATCATGTCTGAGAATTGTTGTTCCATGAAGTTAACCCAGCCTGGGCAGCAGGAGGTCAAAATTGGAAGTTTGTCATTTTTCATTCTATTAACAAATTCGTTTGCCTCTTCGACTATTGTAAGGTCGGCTGCAAAGTTGGTATCAAAGACCATATCAAAGCCGAGTTTTTTAAGGGCTGCAACCATTTTTCCTGTAACGACAGTGCCCGGCTCCATACCAAACATTTCTCCAATGGCAACACGGGTTGCAGGAGCGGTTTGTACGACAACCAGTTTGTCGGAATTTAATTCGTCCCAAACCTTTGTTACATTTGAAACTTCAGTCAGAGCTCCTGTTGGGCAAACGCTTACGCATTGGCCGCAGAAGGTACAAGTGGTTTCAAACATAGACCTGTTAAAGGTCGAGCCAACGTGGGTGTAAAAACCGCGGCCGACTTCTGCCAGGGCGCCGACTGTTTGCACTTCATTGCACATGGTTTCACAACGCCTGCAAAGTATGCACTTGTTTGGATCGCGGACAATTGAGTAAGAGTCCTTATCAATTGGCAGCTGACGCATTTCACCAGTGTATGGGATTTCGCGGACGCCAAGATCGTGGGCAAGGGATTGCAATTGACAATCCAAGTTTTTTGCACATGTTAAACATGAATTTGGATGGTCGGATAGCAGTAGTTCTACAATGGCCCTCCTAGATTTAACAGCGCGGGGTGAATCGGTTTTGATATCCATACCCTCTTTAACTGGAGTTGCACAAGCTGGGAACATCTTGCCGGACTTTAAGTCTTCGACAACACATACCCTGCAGGATGCAAGTTTATTTAAAAACTTTATATCGTGTAAGTCCAAGTGACAGAGAGTTGGAATTTTTATATTTATTTGATTTGCAGCTTGTAGGATTGTCGTTCCCTTTGGAACTGAAAGCTCAATATCATTTATTTTAAAATTAATCATTAACTGACCTCCTATTCGAATACTATTGCATCTACTGGACAAGAAGCCATACATTCGCCACATTTAATGCACTTGTCTTGATTAATTACGTGCTTCTTCCTTGCTTCACCTGCGATACATGAAACAGGGCAGGCCCTCGCACACTTGCGGCAGCCAATACACTTGTCGGTGATCATGTAGTGCATGAGGCCCTTACATCTGTGGGCTGGACAAGTTTTATTTTCGCCAATGTGGGCATTGTATTCGTCTTTAAAGTATTTGATGGTGGATAGAATTGGGTTTGGACTTGATTGGCCTAGACCGCATAGACTTGTGTCGACAACAATATGTGAAAGCTCTTCGAGTTTCTTGATTGTCTCTTCGTCGCCCCTGCCTTCAGTTAAATCTGTGAGGAGTTCAAAGAGTCTCTTGTTACCGATCCTGCATGGTGTGCACTTGCCGCATGATTCGTCTACGGAAAATTCCAAGAAAAACCTGGCAACGTCGACCATACAATCGTCTTCGTCCATTACAACCATACCGCCAGAGCCCATGATCGATCCGATTTTCTTGAGCGATTCAAAATCGCAGCCGGTATCAAATAAATCTGTTGGGATACATCCGCCAGATGGTCCACCAGTTTGAACTGCCTTGGCCTTTTTACCATTTTGAATGCCTTGGCCAATGTCGTAAACAATTTCATTTATTGTTGTACCCATAGGAACTTCAACCAAGCCTGAGTGGCTGATTTTACCTACAAGGGCAAAGACCTTTGTGCCTGGAGAATCCTTGGTACCAATTGATGTAAACCAATCTGCACCCTTGTTAATAATTTGTGCAATATTGGCAAAGGTTTCTACGTTATTTATAACGGTTGGCTTGCCCCAAAGTCCGCGTTCAGTTGTGCGGAATTCTTTGTTCCTAGGCATGCCGCGTTTGCCTTCGATTGATTCCATAAGAGCAGTACCTTCACCACAAACAAAGGCTCCGGCACCGAGTCTTAATTCAATAGTAAATGAGAAATTACTTCCCATAATATTGTCGCCAAGGAGATTCATCTCTTCAGCTTCTTTAATTGCGTGCTTCAAAGCTTCAACTGCCTTTGGATATTCGGCGCGTACATAAATAAATCCATGGTCAGCCCCAACGGAAAGGCCAGCAATGGCCATGCCTTCAAGGACACTGTGTGGATCGTATTCCAGTACAGACCTATCCATAAAGGCACCTGGGTCGCCTTCGTCAGCGTTGCAGATTATATATTTTTGTCCTTCCGGTTGAACAAAAGCAGCTTCCCATTTTCTTCCTGTAGGGAAACCTGCACCACCGCGTCCGCGCAAGTTGGATTTTTTTATTTCGTTAATAATTTCTTCTTTAGTTAACTCGTTTAGGCATTTTTCTAGGGCGAAATATCCATCGCGAGCTATGTACTCCTCAGTTGATCTAGGGTCGATTACTTGACAGTTTCTAAGTACGATTCTTTTTTGCTTTTCATAAAAGTCGCCTTTAAGTTTAATGTCTTCACCATCGACGATGTACTTTTCTGGATCCAGTCTATCGATTAGCTTTGGAAGAGTTTCCTTTTTTATAGATAATAATTTTTCTTTATTCATTTGCACCTTCCTCCGCATCAAATAGTATTTGGTGAACCTTGTTAGTGTCTACAAATGGAACGTTTGTGCCGTCTACTGTAACGACAGGGGCGTCGCCGCATTCGCCAACACATCTGGTTTCTATAATTGAGAAAAGTCCATCAGCAGTTGTAGAACCAGCTTTTACGTTAAGGGTCTTGCAAAATTCATCTAGGAGTTTGTCAGCACCCTTTACATAGCAGGCTGTGCCCATGCAAACGCAAATTTCGTGTTTGCCCTTAGGTTCAAAGGTAAATTGTGAATAAAAACTTGCAACCCCATAAATTTCACTGGAAGGTTTTTCAAGTTCAAGGGCCATATAGTCAACGATTTCTTCTGGTATGTAGCCGAAAATTCTTTGTGCCTCTTGGAGGACCGGCATTATAGCACCAGGAGTATCCTTGTTGTTTTGGACAAATTTATCGAATTCAACAAACTTGTCCTTATCTTTTTTTAAACAAAAACTCATTTAAATCTCCTTTCAAAATGTAATCCTAATCACATTATATAATTAGTTGCTCACTTTGTCAAGGTAAAACGTACAATCATTAAAAACTTTTACCCTCAAATATAAATAAAAAAACTTATCATTTTACTTTGCTTTTTTGATGGCCATGGTCTATAATTATTCTATACAATAAATTCTTAAGGAGGATTTACAATGAAAAAAAGATTTTTATTAATAATTGCCATGCTTATGGCTTTTACAATTTGCCTTAAGGCAGATGAAGTCAAGGAAGCAGTTAGCACTTACCAAGCCTTTATCCTTGACGGAGAAAAAGTTGAAATTGCAGGTTATTTAATTGAAGGAAATAATTATTTTAAATTACGTGACATGGCTGCAATTTTATCAAACACAGATAGGAAATTTAATGTTGAATACGAAAAAGGTCAAATTAAAATTAAGACTAATGAATCCTATAAAAAATTGTCAACAGACCTACAAGGGGCAAAAGATGAAAAGCTAAGAGCTAGTATGGTAACCAACAAGGTTCTCTTTGACAACGGGGTAGCAGAGAAACTTGTCGACTTGGATGCTGCCCTTATCAAACAAAATAATTATGTAAAGTTGCAGGACCTGGGAAAATATATTGGCTTTGAAGTTGGCTATGACAAGAAAACACAAGATATTATTGTAAATACCAAGTCTGACAAAAACAAAAAAGAAGAAATGACAGAGAAAAAAGCAGATGATAAGACTGAGCAAATTAAAGCTCTAAAAGTTTTGGCTATGAATGGGCCAACAGCTATGAGTCTGGCTCCTTTAAAGGATGTCTTGGGAGAAAATTTAATTATTTCTGCATCTATTCAAGAGCAGATCGCAGCCCTTAAGAAAAATCAAGGTGATATTTATATTATCCCATCAAATTTATATGCTAAGCTCAGAAATTCTGGAGAAAACATAAAGGCCTTGTCTTCAAATGCGGGTCTTGTTGTAGACTTACTTGGCATGAATGAATTGAAATCAGTTGAAGAGCTTAAGGGTAAAACCCTGGCCATTATGGGCAGGGGAGCTATTCCTGAAATCATTTTGAGAAAGCTTTTGGAAGTGAACGGCTTAACAATTAAGGATATCAATTTAATTTATTTGGGTAGCCCAGAGGAAGCAGCTCCAATTCTAAAGAAAAACAAGGAAGCTTATGTTTTGGTTCCTCAGCCATTTGCGACGGTTTTACCAGCTAAGATTAAGGGATTAAAATCCGCTTTGGATATTGACAAGGAATGGAAGGATAAAAAATTACCAGAAATTATCACAGCTCTTGTAGTTGTTAAAGAACCAGTATATAAGGAAAAACAAGATGCTGTTGACGCATTTGTTAAGGCCTACAAGGATGGGGTAGATAAACTACTTGCAGGTCCAAAGGATTACTCCAAAACAATTGAAGAAATTATGGGACTCAAGGCTCCAATTGCTGAAAAAGCCCTAGGAAAAATCAAATATATAGACCTACAAGGAAAAGATTTAACCAAGGCTCTTGATGATTTCTTCTCAATCTTGCTAGAAAATAACGCAGAATTAATTGGCGGAAAATTACCTATACATGAGTAAGAATATAAAAAAAATAATAGGAGCCGCAGGCCTTGTAAGTATATGGGCTATAGCGGCTCTTCTTATTGATGATGAAATAATTTTGCCATCAATTTATAGGGTGGGTCAAAGAATAGCTTTTATGGCCAAGGAGACTATGCTGGTAAATCCTATCCTGACAACGACTTATAGGGTGCTTCTGGGAATTTTTTATTCTTTAATTTCAGCAAGCCTTTTGGCCTACATTTCCTACAAATTTTCTTTGGAAGATTATTTATCTCCCCTCTTGTCCTTTATGAGGGCGATTCCTGCGATTAGCATGGTCTTAATTGTTTTGTTTTTTACCAACAAAAACGTCCTCTCAATGATTGTTATATTTTTTGTATGCTTTCCTATTATTTATGAAAATGTTTTAAATGGACTAAAGTCAATCCCAAAAGAAAAAATTGAGTTGGCGGAGATCTTTGATTTAAAATCGTCAAAAATTTTTGAATACATCGAGCTACCTGCCATTATAAAGTCGATTTTGTTTGCGCTTACAATTGCCTTTGGCCTGGCCTTTAAGGCGGGGGCGACAGCAGAGGTTATTGCTGGGGCGGCAGGGGGCTTGGGCGATTTACTTTATATGGCCAAGCTATCTTTTGAGATGGCCGACCTTCTCGCTGTGACTTTTATAATAATCATTTTGTCCTTTGCCTTTGAAACCCTGGCTAAATATTTATATAAAATCTTTGGTGAAAAATATGCTTAAGTTAAATTTGAAAGAAAAAGCCTTTGACGGCAAGATCATATTATCCGACTTGCAAATCGAGATAAAAAAAGGAGAAATTTTTCATATAATAGGTCAGTCGGGCATTGGCAAGACCACTCTTATGAGGATTCTTATGGGGGTTGACAGGGACTTTGATGGAGAAATTGAAAATCAATTTTCCTCCATGGCCGCCACTTATCCCGAACGAATTTTTATGGGCGGGATTTCGGTTTTAAATGAAATTAAAATTTTCACCGGCAAAACAAGGGAAGAAATAAAAAGTGCCTTGGAATTTTTAAATATGGTCGATGCCAAGGACAAAAAAGCCAGCGAATTATCGACGGGCATGAGGTCCAGGGCTTCTATTATACGCGCCATGTTAAAAGATGCGGACATAGTTTTCTTGGACGAGCCGCTTTTGGGCCTGGACCCCAAGACCAAGGACTTGACTATTGATTTTATCAAAGATCATAGCAGGGGCAAGGCCATTGTATATACTGGCGATCAAGTTTTCACCAATGAAAATCGGCTTTGTCTGCAGGAAAACAATTAATTTATAAAAGGTGTTTATAATTTTCTCAACTGGGGTAGATATTAATCGTAAGGAAAACAAACATTATTAGATAATAAATATCTCAAGGAGGAAATTATGATCGAATTAATCAAATTACCATATTCATACGAAGCACTAGAACCAGTTATCGGAAGAGAAACTGTTGAAACACACCACGACAAACACCACCAATCATATGTTGATAACCTAAACAAACTTATCGAAGGTACAGACCTTGCTGATATGTGTGTTGAAGAAATTCTAAAGAACTTAGACAAGGCTCCAGCAGACAAAAAGCAAGCTATCATCAACAACGGTGGCGGCGTTTACAACCACAACCTATATTGGGAAGAATTAATTCCTGGCGGAGCAAATGAACCAACAGGAGCTTTAAAAGAAGCTATCGACAAGGCATTCGGTTCATTCGAAAAATTCAAAGAAGAATTTGAAAACGCTGGCAAATCACAATTTGGTAGTGGCTGGGCATGGCTAGTTAAAGATGGCGATGCAGTTAAAATCGTAAAGACTGCTAACCAAGATTCACCAATTTCTCAAGGCCTCACACCACTTCTAGCAAATGACGTTTGGGAACACGCATATTATCTTGACTACAAGAACAAACGCGCAGCTTACCTAAGCGAATTCTGGAAGATTGTAAACTGGGATAAGGTTGCTGAAAGATTCTAAGATAAATTAAATAATTATTTAAGGTCGCAAATGAGCTTGCGACCTTTTTTTTATTTATAAAACGTGTTATAATGTTCATATATATAGGAGGAGATATGGAATATACCCTTACTGCTACCTGTCACTTTGGCGTGGAGGCAGTTTTAAAAAGAGAAATTACAGATTTGGGTTTAAAAATAAAATCCACTACAGACGGCCGAGTTGAATTTTACGGCCAAGCTGAGGATATTTTTAGGGCCAATCTTTTTTTAAGGACCGCCGAAAGAGTTTTCGTAAATCTAATTGAATTTGAAGCTTTTACCTTTGAAGATCTCTATCAAGGGATTTTTGCATTTCCATGGGCGGATCTTTTGGAGGAGGACGCCAACTTTATAATTAACGGCAGGTCATACAAGTCAAAATTATTCTCTATCTCCGATTGTCAAAGGGTGACAGAGCGGGCTATTATCGACAAGCTAAATCTGTCTTACAATAAATCTTATTATGAAAAAACTGGCAAGATTTATTCCTTTGAAATTTCAATGCTAAACGACCAGGCAACTTTGTACTTAAACACATCTGGCCCTGGCCTCCACAAGCGGGGCTACAGAAAAAAACAAGGGGCAGCGCCCATCAAAGAAACCCTGGCCTCTGCTATGATTCAATTATCAGTTTGGAATCCCGACAGAGAACTTTTGGATCCCTTTACAGGTTCGGGCACCATTCCAATTGAAGCGGCCATGATTGCAAAAAATATTCCATCAGGAATTTTAAGAAGATTTGACTGCGAGCATTTTTCTTTTATGAATGAAGTTGATTTTAAAGCTATCAGAGACCAGGCTTTCGCAAATATAAATCAAAATAGGCCTATCAATATTAAGGGCAGCGACTACGACCGCAATATGATTATGACTGCACGGGAAAACGCTGCAAGCCTCAAGCTGGACGATATATTTTTCTTTACAAAAGAAGTTAGAAAAATCGAGGACCTGGGTGAATATGGGGTTATTATTACCAACCCGCCGTACGGAATCAGGCTCTCAGACGAGACCTTGGATAGGACTTATGAGAATTTTAATTCACTTATAGAGAGCATTCCTACTTGGTCGATTTATATGATTACAGATTACGACATTAAAGATGTTATAAATAGAGAGATAAACAAGAATAGAAAATTATACAACGGCAAAATCAAGACCTATTTTTATACAATGCTAGGCCCAAGGCCGCCGAGGGAGGACCATGTTTAATTTAATTAATTTGGAAAACAATGTAGAAATATTGGACCTTATCCCCGACTGGATTAAAATCACTAGCATATCGGGCGTGGTTTTGTATGCCAACAAGCCCCTTAGAAATAAATTGGGTTTTAATCCTCAGGGCATGAGGATAGGCACGCTTTTAAATTCAACTGCAGCCGGACTTTTCAGAGAAGAGCTGGCCGAAGAGGATTTTAAGGGAGAAGACCTGCCCCGGTCAGACGTATTTTTTGAAGGCAGGCACTACAACAAATTGTCATCGCCTATTACAGATGACGAGGGGACAATCTATGCAATAGTCGATATTTACAGGGACGAAACCGATCGCAAGCACATGGAACGCAAGATGTCTATGACAAACGAGATGATGAAGAGGGATCTGGAATTTACCAAGACCATTCAAGAGTCGATCCTGCCTAAGCAAAGTCAATTTGGACATTTGAAGGTGGACTATCTATACAATCCTTGTGAGCAGTTAAGCGGAGATATCTTTGACGTAATAGCTACTGGCAAAAATAAAATCTCAGCTTACATTTGCGACGTGAGCGGTCACGGGGTTCCTGCAGCTATGATTACGGTTTTTGTCCGTGAGACCATGCGGAATATGGAAAACTTTTATTCCTCAGCCCACGATCTTAAGGAACTTCACAGGAGGTTTTTAAATCTCAGGCTGGATATAAACCACTACTTGACCATGTTTCACATACTTATTGACACAGATGAAAACACGGTTTCATATTCAAATGCTGGCCACAATTGCCCTATGTTTTTGTACAGGGACGGGAATGTGGAAATAATTTCCATCACCGGCAAGCCAGTTACAAATTATTTTGACGAAGTCAACTACGATGAAAAGATTGCAGAATTTAAGCCGGGTGACAAGATCCTACTTATTACGGACGGAATCACCGAGTGCAGGAATATAAATGGAGAAGAATTCGGAGAGGAGAGAGTTAGGGACTTATTTAAAGAAAATCCAGACAATATTCTAAAGGCCATTGAAGAAGCGGTTTATGAATTTTCTGGAAATGATAAATTTGACGATATGTGCGCCCTACTGATTGATTATGAGACTAGATAAGTTTTTAAAAGAATCGAGAATTATAAAGAGACGGACTGTTTCCAAGGAGGCTATCTTAAACGGAGCCATCAAACTAAATGGCCTGGAGCCAAAGCCAGGAACAGAGGTAAAGGTTGGAGACGTTATAAGTTTTCAGACGCCAAGGCAGCTTATGGAATTTGAAGTTGTTGGCTTGGACAAGGAATCTGGATATGTGAGGTCGAAATGAAGGTTAAAAAAATGGCAAACGCTGTGTTTACAGGGATTTTGGTTTTGGTCCTGCTCTTTGCAGGTCTAAATCACTTTAAGGTTCGCAGCGAAATCAATAAATTAAGAGTGGTAGAGCGTGAGCTGGACCAGAGGTCTATGGAATTAAATGACAAACTCAAGTCGCTAAATTACGATTTGGAAAATTCAAATACTTATGAGTTTATAGAGAAGGCAGCTCGCAAGCAAGGTATGATAAAGCCAAGGGAGATTATTGTCTACGACTTGGATAAGGATAAAAAATAGGAGGACTTATGGAACTAAGAATATTGTTAAATGATTTTAAAGAGTACGATGGCAAAGAAGTAGTTGTGGAGGGTTGGATTAGAAACCTTCGCGATTCAAAAAATATTATGTTTATTGAGCTTAGTGATGGAACGGATTTTAGAAACGTTCAAGTAGTTGTGGATGCTGATCTTTCAAATTATGATGAAATCAAAAGGCAATCTTTAAGCGCCAGCATTAGCGTACGCGGTTTAGTGAAGTTAACTCCTGAGATGAAACAGCCATTTGAAATTGCGGCTAAAGAAATTACAGTCCTTGGAGAAAGCGACCCAGACTATCCACTGCAAAAGAAACGCCACTCCAAAGAATACATGAGAACTATTGCCCACCTAAGACCAAGGGCAAATCTATATAAGGCAGTATTCAGGGTTAGGAGCGTATTATCTTTTGCCATCCACCAATTCTTCCAAGAACGTGGCTTCGTTTATGCACATACACCAATCCTATCCGCTTTTGACGGAGAGGGCGCAGGCGAAATCTTCCACGTAACCAGCATGGATTTAAATAACTTGCCAAAGACTGACGAGGGCAAGGTGGATTTTTCCAAAGACTTCTTTAACAAGGGAGTAAACTTGGCGGTAACTGGCCAACTCGAAGGCGAATGTATGGCCCATGCCTTTAGAAATATTTATACTTTTGGACCAACCTTTAGGGCTGACCATTCAAACACAAGGGCTCACGCAGCAGAGTTTTGGATGATCGAACCTGAAATGGCCTTCTGCGACCTTTCGGGCAACATGGATGTGGCCGAAGATATGATGAAGTACATTATTAAATACACACTTGACAAGTGCCCAGAAGAAATGGCCTTCTTTGACCAATTTGTTGAAAAGGGCCTACTGGATAAACTAAACAAGATTGTAAACTCAGAATTTAAAAGACTTACCTATACAGAAGCCATTGATATCCTACAAAAATCCGGCGTAGAATTCGAAGCCTATCCAGAATGGGGCGACGACCTTGGCCGTGAACACGAAAGATACTTGGCAGAAGATGTATTTGACGGCCCAGTATTTTTAACCGACTATCCAAAGGAAATCAAGGCCTTCTACATGAAGTTAAACGAAGACAAAAAGACTGTTGCAGCTTGTGACTTGCTTGTACCAGGCATTGGAGAAATCATTGGCGGCAGCCAAAGGGAAGAAAACTTTGAAGTTTTAGAAGAAAAGATGAAAGACTTTAATCTCTGCCCAGACGATTACTACTGGTATTTGGAACTTAGAAAGTACGGAACAACAGTCCACAGTGGATACGGACTTGGCTTTGAAAGAATGGTTATGTACATGACAGGCGTTGACAACATCAGAGACGTCCTACCATTCCCAAGAACAGTTGGCGTTTGCGAATTTTAGGAGATAAAAATGGAATACAATCATTTACAGATAGAAAAGAAATGGCAAGATATTTGGGATGAGAAAAAAGTTTTTGAACCTTCAGATGACTTCTCAAAACCAAAATATTATATTTTAATAGAATTCCCTTATCCATCAGGAGAAGGCCTCCACGTTGGCCATCCAAGGTCATACACAGCCCTTGACATAGTTGCAAGGGTCAAACGTATGCAGGGTTACAATGTGCTTTTCCCAATCGGCTTTGACGCTTTTGGTCTGCCGACCGAACGCTACGCCATCAAGCACCACGTGGACCCAAAGGAAGTTTCCAAGAAAAATATTGCAAACTTTACTAAGCAATTAAAGAGTCTTGGCATTAGTTTTTGCTGGGACAGAAAGGTAACCACCTGCGAGCCAGATTATTACAAGTGGACCCAATGGATCTTTAAACGCATGTTTGAAAATGATTTGGCTTACAAAAAAGGCATGACCATTAACTGGTGCCCAGATTGTAAGATTGGCCTTGCAAATGAAGAAGTTGTGGATGGTTGCTGCGAAAGATGCGGCCACCCAGTTGAACACAGGGACAAAAACCAATGGATGCTGGCTATTACCAAATACGCAGACAGACTTGTCGATGGTTTGGACACAGTAGATTTTCCTGATCGCGTAAAATCTCAACAAAAAAATTGGATTGGCAGATCTTACGGGGCTGAAATTGATTTTAAAACTACAAATAATGAAACTTTAAGAGTTTATACAACCAGACCGGACACAATTTTTGGTGCGACCTTTATGGTTATCAGCCCTGAACATGGTTTCTTGAATGATAATAAAGATATTAAAAATATGGATGAGATCAAAGCCTACCAAGCTGAGGCCAAACGCAAGTCCGACTTTGAAAGGGCAGAGCTCAATAAAGACAAGACTGGCGTTTTAATCGACGGGGTCAAGGCAATTAATCCATTTACTGGCAAGGAAATTCCAATTTTCGTTGCTGACTATGTCCTTATGACTTACGGCACAGGTGCAATTATGTCCGTGCCTGCTCACGATACCAGGGACTACGACTTCGCTAAAAAGTTTGGCGTGGAAATAATTCCAGTTATCGAAGGCGGAGATATAGAAGAAGGTCCTTATATTGAGTCGGGCGTTTCAAAACTCATTAACTCAGGCGAATTTACAGGGCTCACTTCAGATGAAGCCAAGGAAGCCATTATTAAAAAGATTGAAGGCGAAGGCATTGGCGAAAGAAAGACCAACTTTAAATTAAGAGACTGGGTCTTTAGCCGTCAAAGATATTGGGGCGAGCCAATCCCTGTTGTAAATGTGGATGGCAAGTGGGAAGCAATCGATGATAGCGACCTACCACTTACCCTGCCAGAAGTTCAAAACTACGAGCCAAACGATGAAGGTGAAAGCCCTCTTGCAGATATAGATAGCTTTGTAAACACCACTTGGCACGGAAAAGCCGCTAAGCGCGAGACAGATACCATGCCAAACTGGGCGGGTTCATCTTGGTATTATCTAAGATATATTGACCCACACAACGACAAGGCACTGGCCGATATGGACAAGCTAAAATATTGGTTGCCAGTTGACTGGTACAATGGTGGTATGGAACACACAACTCTTCACTTGTTATACTCCAGATTCTGGCACAAGTTCCTCTACGATATTGGCGTTGTGCCAACTGAAGAACCTTATCAAAGAAGGACCAGCCACGGTATGATTCTGGGCGACAACGGCGAAAAGATGAGTAAGTCCAGGGGCAATGTTGAAAATCCAAATGAATATGTAGAAAAATTTGGCGCTGACGCCTTGAGGTTATACGAAATGTTTATGGGCGACTATGAACAAGTAGCCGCTTGGTCAAAAGACGGTCCCAAAAATCTTAGAAAATTTATTGAACGCGTAATCAGACTTGAAAACATGATGATAGATGGAGACATTCGTGAAGACATGCGGACAATTTTCCACCAATCCATCAAGAAGGTCACCTACGATTACCTCAATATGAAATACAATACAGCTATTGCTCAGCTGATGACTCTGGTAAATGAGATCTATCTGAAGGAAAGCGTGACAAGAGGAGAATACAAGGTCCTCTTGCAATTATTAAATCCAGTTATTCCTCATATTACAGAAGAGCTCTACCAAAGAATGGGTAACGACAAGATGATTTTGGAAGAAAAATGGCCAGAATACGTCGAAGAATACACAATTGAAAATGTAATTGAAATCCCTGTTCAATTTAATGGCAAGGTCCAAGCCACAGTCAAGATTAAACGCGACTGCGCTAAGGACGAGGCCCTTGAAATTGCAAAGACAGATGCCTTTATAGCTGAAAAACTCCAAGGCAAGACAATCGTAAAAGAAATTTACGTTCCAAATAAAATTGTAAACCTGGTTGTGAAATAATATGAGATTAGAAGTTAAACCTGTAATAGAAGATTATGTAAAATTTACTACCATGGCTATGTTTAAAGAGCCACAAACGAAGAGGTCCATGTGGTTTCAAACCGCAATGCTACCTATAATTGCCATGCTCCTAACCCTTTTGGCAAATCCAATCAACTGGCTAAATGTTGGAGTGGCGGCTGCTTTGTCAGCCTTGTGGATCTTTATCTATCCAAAATTATTCAAAAGAATGATTAGGAAGAGAATTGAAAACGCCTTTAAGTCAAGGGCCATTAATAACGAAAGCTTCCTCATGCCCTATGTGGTTGAAAAGGTCGAAGGCGGCCTCAAGGCCACTAGGAATGGCGAGGAATTCATAGCCCTTTATGACTGCTTGGATATGTATGAGTCAGATGATGACCACCTGCTCTTAACAGGCGGCGGCTTTGACTTTATCATCCCAAGGAGGATTTTTGATAGCCAGGCAGATTTTGAAAATTTTAAAGAACAAATCGACTTTGCAATTCAAGTTGCAATCAAGAAGCAGTAGGTGAATATGTTTAAATCTATTATTTTAGCAGCAGGAGAAGGCACCAGGATGCGGTCAAAAAAATCCAAGGTCCTCCACGAAATTGCGGGCAAGCCTTTGATTAAGCACGTCCTTGATTCGGTGAGCAATGCTGGTTTTGATAAGACCATTACAGTCCTGGGGAAAAATTATGACCAGGCCAAGGAGATTGTTGAGGCAGCTGGTAGTGAAATCGTCATCCAAGAAGTGGGCCCAGGCAAACCTTATGGGACTGGTTATGCGGTCAAACTTTGCAAGGATTTTGTAAATGAAAGAGACGACCTCCTGGTTATCTATGGAGATACGCCACTAATTGACAGCGACACAATCAAAGAATATTTTAATTACCACAAGGAAAATAAAAATGACATCACAGTTTTGTCGGCGGTTTTGGACGATCCAAAGGAATATGGGCGAATTGTTCGCAAGGACGGAGAATTCGAAGCCATTGTCGAGTACAAGGAGATGGAAGAGGGTGTGACTTACACCAATGAAATCAATTCAGGCATCTATCTCTACACTGGCAAGGCCTTTTTGGATGCCATCGACAAGATTGACGACAATAATAAAAAGAAAGAATACATGATAACTGATACCATCCATATAGCCAAGGACATGGGCTACAAGGTGGATTCATATATAAGCGACAACACAGACATAGTGCTGGGAGTTAACGACCGGGAGGACTTGCTTCTTTGCGAAAGGGTTTTGGTGGCTAAGGAAAACAAAAAGCGTTTAAAAGCTGGAGTTATGATCCACAATCCTGAGACAACTTACATCGACCCTCAGGCTATTATCGAAGAGGATGTTGAGCTTTGGGGCTTTGTAAAAATTATTGGCGCTTGCGAGATCAAGTCTGGCACAGTTATTTACAACAGCATGATTAAAGATATGAAGATTGGCCACGACTGCATTTTAAAGAATGTGGACATGGAAGACTCGGTTATCGGCAACAATGTAAGCTTCGGACCTTTTGCAAGGGTTAGACCGGGTTCAAGGGTCGAAGACAATGTCAAGGTTGGCAACTTTGTTGAAATAAAAAATTCTAATTTTGGCAAAGGTTCCAAGGCCGGCCATCTTGCTTATATTGGCGACGCTGACGTGGGCGCAGATGTAAATATTGGTTGCGGAGTAGTTTTTGCAAACTATGACGGAAAAAATAAACACAGGACGACAGTTGAGGACAAGGCTTTTATAGGATCGAACTCAACTCTTGTGGCACCTGTAAGAGTGGGTGAAAATGCTTTTATCGCAGCGGGAACTGTTGCGACAAAGGATACAGATGACTTCGCTTTAAAAATTGAAAGAAGCGAAGAGAGAGAAATTAAAGATTGGGTTATAAAAAGAGGACTCAAAAAGTAGGTGGAGGTAAAAATGAGTATTTATAAGGGGATTAAAATTTTAACTGGCAATTCCAACAGAGAATTGGTTAAAAACATTGCATCAAGACTTGGCTTAGACCTTGCCAATTGTGATGTAACAACATTTTCAGACGGAGAAATCAATGTTGAAATTAATGAAACAGTAAGGGGCGCTGACGTATTTATTATTCAGCCAACTCACGCACCTGTTAATGACAACTTGATGGAGCTACTAATTATGATCGACGCCTGCCACAGGGCAAGTGCAGGCAGAATAAATGCAGTTATTCCTTACTATGGCTACGCTAGACAAGATCGCAAGACCAGACCTAGGGAACCAATCACAGCTAAGCTTGTAGCAAATTTACTTGAAAAAGCAGGAGCAGACAGGGTTGTTCTTATGGACTTGCACGCTGGACAAATTCAAGGTTACTTTGACGTGCCAGTTGATCACTTATCAGCTATTAGAATTTTGGCCAGATATTTTAAGGACAAGGTCGATGAAAATGCTGTTGTAGTAAGTCCTGACTTGGGCGGTGTAACTAGGGCAAGAGAATTTGCAAATTACTTAAATCTCCCAATCGCTATTATAGAAAAGAGAAGACCAAAACCAAACGTCTCAGAAGTTATGAATATTATCGGTGACATTGAAGGCAAGACTTGTATTTTGGTTGACGATATTATTGACACAGCAGGAACTATTTGCCAGGCAGCCAAAAAACTTGAAGAGCTAGGCGCTACAAAAGTTTACGGGGCAGCCAGCCACGGGGTATTAAGTGGTCCAGCTATTGAAAGAATTATGGATTCATGTCTGCAAGAGTTTGTAATTACAGATTCAATTCCCCTACCAGACCTACCACAAGTTAGAGAAAAAATCAAAGTTGTTTCCGTTGCAGAACTCTTTGCAAGGGCCATTAGGATTATCCACGACAACGATTCTATAGCCACAATTTTTGACTAATGAAAATAATAATTGGCTTGGGTAATCCCGGCAGGCAGTACGAGGACACCAGACACAACGCTGGCTTTATGGTCGTGGACAAGTTTGCCGACAAACACGGGGTCGACATTTCAAAGGCAAGATTTAACGCTCTTTTAGGCGAGGTCTTTGTAAATGGAGAGAAAGTTGTTTTGGTAAAGCCCATGACCTATATGAATAACAGCGGCCAGGCTGTGGGAGAGGTTTTAAATTTCTACAAGCCCGACTTGGAAGATATAATAGTTGTGGTTGATGATATAGAAATTGAGCTTGGCATGCTTAGGATTCGTGCGAAAAATGGTAAGGGAACCCACAATGGCCTAAAGAGCATCTATGCACATTTAAAGACAGATGATTATGCCAAGATGAAATTGGGCGTTGGAAAATTTAAAAGAGATATGGATCTGGCTGATTTCGTTTTGGCTCGCCCATCAAAAGAGGACGACGAGATTATAGACGATTTAATCGACAGGGCAGTTGAAGCCCTGGACGAATTTACAGCCAGTCCAATAGATATAGTTATGAATAAATTTAACGGGTCGGTGTTGGAAAAGTAAATGAAGGTACTGGAAAAACTTTTACACGATAAGAATATTAAAAATCTAATTGAGTCCATTGGGAGTAATTCAAATGGGCTCTTTTGTGGTGTAAGTGAAGAAGTTTTTCCAAACCTCTTATACATATTGGACAAAAAATCTTATTTTGTAATTATGCCCACAGAAAAAAAGGCCATGGACCTGGCAAAAACTCTGGACATGTACAAACTTAACGCCGACTACTTGCCGCCACGCGACAAGGTTTATTATAATTTAAAAATTATTAACGACGAGAACATGAACGACCGTCTCCGGGTCATCAGATCGCTCATATATGACCAAGTGGACTTTGTGGTCATGAGTCTCTCGACCTTTTTGGATGAAAATCTAAGGGCGGATACTTACAAAAAACATATTATAAAATTCGAGCCTGGTAAGGTTTTTGATTTGGAAGAATTGTTTAGCTCTTTGACTGAAAGCGGCTACAAGAGGGTGAGCTCCATAGAGACCAAGGGCGAATTCTCTTTTAGGGGAGGAATACTCGATGTCTTCCCACCTAGCAGCGAAGAAATTTTTAGGGTGGAATTTTTTGACGACGAAGTCGATACCATAAGAAAGGTTGACCCTGAGACCAGGTTATCGACCGATTTTATTGATGCCTGTGAAATTTTTCCAGCCCTTGAAATAATTCTTGACGATGAAGATAAAAACAAAATAAAAAAACAAATGGAAGATGAAATCTCTGGTAAAGATCCCGAGGACACGGTCAAGTTTAGGGGCCTAATCGAAGGCCTTGAGGAAGGTATCCAAGGCGAGAGAGAAATATTTTTTGCTTATCTGGATGCTGACAAAAGGTCCTATATATATGAAGATTTCAAGAGGCCGGTGATTTTTTATGACCCAGTCTACGCCAACAAGGAATATAAGAGCAAGAATGAATTCTTTGATTTTGAATACAAAAATCTCTTTGAATCGGGTGAGGTTTTAAATGCTGGACCAATCGAAAAGAGGCCGGAAGACTTTTATGGTCTGGGTTTAAAGGCGACTTATATACAATACATGAACCAAGAGTTGCCGGTCAATTTAAATGCGATTGAAATAAATTTACGAGACGGGCAAAGGTATTCCAGGGATTATTTGGAATTATTTAAAGATGCGGCCGACCTTAGAGACAGTGGCTATGATGTCAGCCTAGTTGGGTCTGACAAGGCTAAGTACGACGCCTTGATTGAAGCGGCTGAAGACTTAGGGATAAGATACAGCGGCCAAGAAGACGACGAGGAAAATATTAAAATTTATTTGGCCGCCTTAAAAAATGGTTTTATAAATGAAGATATTAAGTTGGCTGTCTTTGGCGATTTAAATATTTTTGGCGCTTCTAACAAGGGTAGGAAAAAAGCCAAGAAAAAATCGTCCAAGCTCAGGCTCCAGGATATTTCCAAGGGCGACTATGTCATCCACGAGGAACACGGCATTGGCGTTTACAATGGAGTGGCTACCCTTGAAATCAAGGAAGTTAAAAAAGATTATTTGGAAATTCTCTACAAGGGATCGGACAAATTATATTTGCCGGTTGAAAATATAAATTTAATTGACAAGTATATGTCCAAGGAAGGGGCTAAGCCCAAAATTTATGGTTTGTATTCTGCCCAATGGAAGAACACAAAGCTAAAGAGCAAGAAGGCCATTGACGAAATGGCCCGCGAACTCATTGATTTATATGCAAAACGCACAAGTGAAATTGGCTACCAATTTTCCAAGGACACTCCTTGGCAAGGGGACTTTGAAGACGCCTTTAAATACGACGAAACAGATGGCCAACTGATAACGGCCAGTCAAATAAAAGAGGACATGGAGTCGCCCCATCCCATGGACAGGTTGCTTTTGGGTGACGTTGGCTACGGAAAAACCGAAGTTGCTTTTAGGGCTGTCTTTAAAGCCATTATGGATGGCAAACAGGTGGCCATGCTGGCGCCTACGACCTTGCTTGCCGAGCAGCATACGCAAACGGCCATGGAAAGATTTAAATCTTTTCCAATTAGAATTGGAAATTTAAGCCGCTTTAGGACTAACAAGCAAATTAAATTGACTCTTGAAGAATTGGCGGCAGGCAATATTGATTTTGTAATTGGAACTCACAGATTATTATCAAAGGACGTTCACTTTAAAGATTTGGGACTTCTGGTAATTGACGAAGAGCAGAGGTTTGGAGTCAAGCACAAGGAAAAAATTAAAGAGATGAGTCAGGGGGTTGACGTTTTGACACTGTCGGCCACACCTATACCGCGTACTCTTTCAATGAGTTTGTCGGGCATCAGGTCTTTGTCTGTAATTGAAGAACCACCGCAAAACCGTTTGCCCGTTCAAACTTATGTGGCCCAGTATAACGATTCTATTATTAGGTCGGCCATCTTGCGCGAATTAAATCGGGGCGGTCAAGTCTACTTTTTATATAACGATGTAAAAACTCAATCTCGGATGCTAGAAAATTTGCAAGAGCTGGTGCCTAAAGCGAGTATTCAAATTGCAAACGGCCAAATGCCAGAGCGACAATTGGAAGATATATTTATAAAGTTTAAGGAAAAAGAATACGATGTATTGATCACATCGACCATTATAGAGACGGGCATGGACATACAAAACGCTAACACACTTATCGTTTACGAGGCCGACAGGCTTGGCCTATCCACACTTTATCAGCTGCGTGGACGCGTTGGCAGGAGCGAAAAACTTGCCTATGCCTACTTCACTTACAAGGATGAATCCGTTTTAAATGAAAAAGCCATCAAGAGACTCATGGCTATGAAAGAATTTACAGATTTCGGTAGCGGTTACAAAATTGCTATGCGGGACTTGGAACTCAGGGGAGCTGGCAATGTTTTGGGCCTCAAGCAAAGTGGCCACATGATGGAGATTGGCTACGAGCTCTATATGAAATATTTAAATTTGGCTGTCAAGGAAATCAAGGGCGAAGAAATTATCGAAGAGATCAACACCAAGGTCGACTTGGAAGTTGAATCCGCTCTGCCAGAAAATTATTTGGACGATGCCTTAATCAGGATGGAAATTTACAAGCGCATAGCCGTACTTTCTAGCCTAAAGGACATGGACGATTGGATTGATGAGTTGGTCGACAGATATAACGAGGTACCGAAGTCACTTGAAAATTTGATGTATATTGGTATAATTAAAAATTGGGCGTCCAAAGTTTTCATAAAAAGTATTAGTCAAAAGGGCGAGTGGGTAAGAATAGAGTATGAACCGACTATGCTCGAGAAGATTGACATGCAATCTTTTATGGAAAACTACAAGGACGACGCTGTCTTTGATAATGTAGTCCCGGTTTTAAGATTAAGAGTAGATAACCCCTTGAGGGATTTGATAAAGTTTATGAAAATTTCTTTTGAAGGATTGGAGGAAAAATGAAGAAGAAAATATTATTGATACTTGCCCTTGTCCTCTCCTTTGTCGGCTGCAAAAAGCCGCCTGAGGGAGCAGTGGCAGAAATAGATGGCAAGGTGATAAGCCAAGATGCCTATGATTTTGAATTTAAAAATTACAAAAATATTTACCAGTCCAATGCCGATGAGGAATTTTCAAAGCTGACCACAGACCAGGCTGAAAGCCAAGACCTAATTTTAAAAAAAGGCGTCTTGGAGCAATTAATTATGCGGGCGACCATTGAAAAGGAATATCAAAAAAATCACGAAGAAATCGATGAAAAAGCCTTTGAAAAAGTCTTTGAAGCCAAGATAGAAGACCTGGGTGGCCACGATAATTACAATAAGTTTTTGGAAATGAATAAAATCGACGAAGAGTTTTTTAAAGCCAGCATTATAGAAAATATGATGGTCGACGCTATAAAGGCCGACTATAAAAAAGAATTTAGTCCCGCTGATGAGGACTTGAAGGCCTATTATGAAGGTCACAAAGAAGAGCTCTATAGATACGACATCTCAATGATACTGACTGACACAAGCGACAATGCTTACAAGATTATGAGGTCGCATGATTCCTTTAGAAATTTGGCGATTTTAAATAGCAAGGACCCATTTTCAGCTGTAAATGGTGGAGAACTCAAGGCTGTTGATCCAGCAGATTTACCGGATGAATTGGTGGACTATGTCAAGAAGGGTCCTGTTGGAGAATACGCAGATCCAATCGAAAGTCCAGAAGGCTTTTATGTCCTTAGAGTTGACAAGGTTTACAAGGACTATGACAGCCTGATTGAAGTCGTCAAAGAAAAGTTATTTGAAGAAGAATTCAAAAAACACTTGGAAGAATTAAGAGATTCTAACCATGTAAAAGTATATATGGATCTAAAATAATTATTTTTATTTAAAAATTTGCATACTTTAAAAAAATGTGGTATAATAAACGCTAGGATTAAATAAGGAGGCACATTATGGCAAAAATAAAAATAGATGCACAAGAAAGGGAAGGCCTCGGCAAAAATAAAGTTAAGAAGATCAGAGCCGAGAAGAATGTCCCTGCTGCAATATTTGAAAAAGGTGAAGAAACTCACCCAATCACAGTTTCAGCTAGAGATTTTGACATTGTCTTTAACGAAGCCGGCTTTACAAATATTGTAGATGTTATGATTGATGGAAAAGCATATCCAACAATTATCAAAGAAATAGATAGACACCCATTCAAAAACCAAGTTTTACACGTAAACTTCCAAGGTATTAAGATGGACGAAGCAATTAGAGTTGAAGTTCCTATCGACTGCTTAAACAGAGACGATATCAAGGTTCAACCATCTGTATTTATTCAAACATTAAATACTCTTCACATCGAATGTTTACCTGGAGACCTACCAGATGTTATTACTCTTGATGTAATCGACATGGAAATTGGCGACCAAATTACAGTTGCTGACTTGGACATTGTTAAAGATGAAAAGATCACTGTACTTACAGATTTAGACGAAACAGTATGTCTTCTAACACATGAAACTGAAGAAGCTGAAGAAGAAACTGAAGAAGCAAGTGCAGCTGACGTACCAGAAATCGGCGAAGACTCTGAAGCTGAAGAAGAATAATTTTTGAATGTTTGAGACTGAAGGATTTCAGTCTCTATTTTTTTATATTTTTTATTAGAAAGAGGAAGTTATGGAGAAAAAAGTAAAATCCATTGGCAAAAATGCAGCCATGCTGGGCATAGCGGGAATTATTGTAAAGATTATCGGAGCCATTTACAGGATTCCAATTACCGCTATGATAACCGATGAGGGCCTGGGTTATTATCAAACGGCTTATCCGATCTACGAGATGATGCTGGCGATTTCAACTGCAGGACTCCCCGTTGCCATTTCAAAAATGGTGGCGGCAAGCGTGGCCCAAGAAAAATTTCGTGAGAGCAAAAAAATCTTGCACCTGTCTATGTATCTCATGGGGATCTTAGGAATATTTTTTGGACTGATGATTTTTATCTTTGCTGACAAGTTGGCAAATTTTTATAAAAATCCTGGCGCCTATTATTCTATGGTGGCCCTTGTACCAGCCATGGTCGTTTCGCCAATGCTCGCTGGCATTAGGGGTTATTACCAGGGCAGGCAAATTATGGGGCCGACGGCTATCAGCCAAGTCTTGGTCCAAGGCTTTAGGTTAATTTCTGGTCTGGTCCTTGCCAAATTGCTCTTGCCAAGGGGCTTGGAGTTTGCGGCTGGCGGTGCGACTTTGGCTGCTGGCATTGGATCTATAATTGGACTTTTATATATGTTTGCCATTCACTTTAGATACAGGGCAGATTTAAATAGCGAAGTTACTATAGGCGTCCAAGAGACATCTGAGTCCAAGGAAATTTTAAAGGAAATGATAATGATCGCCCTGCCAATTTCTATTGGCGCGGCCATTGTCCCAATTATGGATTCAATTGATATTTATTTGGTTATGGACGGCCTTCAAGCAATTGGTTTTAGTCCAGAAGAAGCCAATTTACGTTTTGCCTGGCTCAAGGGCATGGCCCAAACTCTTATAAATATGCCACAAGTTTTTGCGGTTGCACTTGGCGTTTCAATTATACCTGTAATTACAAGTTTGATTGAAAAGAAAAACCACAAGGAACTAGAGGGCAAGCTGTCAATGATTTTTAAACTTACATTTTTACTGGCCTTCCCATGCATGGTTGGATTATTTTCCCTATCTTATCCAATCATCTCTTTGATTTACCCAACCACCAGCGCCATGGCCAAGGAGGGGACGGCTTTGATTTTAAAAATCTTATCCCTATCCACCCTTCCCCTTATGCTAATTACAATTACCAGTTCAATTATGCAGGCATTTGGCAAGGAGAGGGTTCCAGTTTTAAATCTTTTAATTGGGGCAGTCGTTAAAATTATTTTGACAATTTATTTGACCAGGATCCCCAGCGTGAATGTTTATGGGGCTGCCATAGGCTCAGTTGTAGGCTATTCTCTAACAGCTGGATTAAACATTGCGTCCGTAAATAAGTATATGGCCTTTAGCCTGGATAAAAATATTATAATTTATTTTGTCGCTTCTATTATAATGGGCTTTGCCGCTTATTACAGTCAGGATCTTGCCAGCGGATTTATAGGACCAAAGTTTGCTACCCTTGTTGCAATAATAATAGCAGTTGTCATCTACTTTGGAATTTTACTTGCGACCAAGTCCTTCACCAGAGAAGATTTTGAAATGTTGAGGAGAAAATAATGATTACAATAGCAGGAATAGGTTTTGGAGAAAAAAACGCAGTTACAATTGAAGCCATAGAGGCCATGAAGGAGGCGGACAAAGTCATCTTAAGAACTGTCCACCACCCAAGCGTAGACCTTTTAAGGGAAGAGGGCATTGACTTTGAAGCCCTGGATTATATGTACGAGACAATTGAAGATTTTGAAAACTTATACCAGTCCATAGCCGAATACGTCTATGACCAGGCCAAGGACAAAAACGTTTGCTATGTTGTGCCAGGCAGTCCATCGATTGCAGAGTCCACAGTAAAAAGGCTGAGGGAGATGACAGACGACCTCAAATATATAGAGGCAGTTAGCTTTATAGAGCCGTGTTTTTCTTTGGCCAAGATTGACCCAGTCGAAGGGGCGCTCTTTTTGGACGCCATGGATGTGGACCTTGCCAATATAAACCCCAGGCTCAATATAATGATCACCCAAGCTTGGAATGAATTTTTGCTAAGCGATGTCAAACTCAAACTCATGGAAATTTACGACGACGAGAAAATTGTCTACGCTATTAATAACGCCGGCATAAAAAACGAAGAGACTTGCGATAAAATTTTCCTCTACGAGCTTGACAGAAAGGTCAAAGCCGATATCAGGCTGACGATTATTGTTCCAGCTGAAAAAATTAGCGGGCCCATGGATATTATTAAGGCAGCTATGGAAGGAAAGGCTTTCAAAAAGACAGGATTTGATGAAGTCGACCGAGATAAAGAAAATTTATATAAAATATTATTTGAAATTGGCGAAAACATTAATGAAGGCTTGTATGATTTTAAAGATCTATTTATAGAAGACTAAGTTCGTAAAAACGCAAAAATTTTTGTAAATTTAAATTTATTATTATTAAAATTGGCTAAAAGGCTTGATATATCCAACAATATGGGGTAAAATATCAATAGACGAACAGGGAAGCTGTTCGCAAAGCAATAATAGGAGGTAAATTTATGAATAAATCCGAATTAGTTGCAGCAATTGCTGAAAAAACTGAAATGACAAAAAAAGATTCAGAAAGAGCATTAAACGCTACAATCGAATCAATCACAGAAGCTCTATCAAGTGGTGACAAAGTACAATTAATTGGCTTTGGTACATTTGAAGTAAGAGAAAGAAAAGCTAGAGAAGGCAGAAACCCAAGAAACCCAGAAGAAGTTATCAAGATTCCTGCAACAAAAGCTCCAGCTTTCAAAGCAGGTAAAGCTCTTAAAGAATCAGTTAACACAAAGAAAAAATCAAAAAAGAAATAATAATCTAAAATTGCTCCCTAGGGAGCTTTTTTATTAGTTAAAATTGGGGTATATTAGAAATACAGTTTGCATATTAATATTATAAATGATAAAATATTTGTATAGTAAAAAATAAGGAGGATTTATGAAACTTGTACTTGTAAGACATGGCCAAAGCGAATGGAATTTGCAAAATAAATTCACAGGCTGGGTTGATGTTGATTTAAGCGAAAAAGGATACGCCGAAGCTAAACATGCTGGCGAAATCCTAAAAGATCATGGTTTAGAATTTGACAAGGCTTATACCTCGGTATTAAAACGCGCTATAAAGACTTTAAATATAATATTAGAAGAAAGCGACCAACTTTGGTTGCCAACTGTCAAGTCCTGGAGGTTAAACGAAAGACACTACGGTGCCCTCCAAGGTTTAAATAAGGCAGAGACAGCCGAAAAATATGGAGATGAAAAAGTTCACATTTGGAGGAGGTCCTACGACACCCTACCACCACTTATGAATGCAGATGATGACTTAAGTCAAGTAAATGACAGACGCTATCTCAAAGACGTGGTTCCTATGGCAGAAAATTTAAAGATTACTCTTGAAAGGGTAATGCCTATTTGGCAAGATCAAATTGAACCTGACTTAAGAGATGGAAAAAATATAATTATAGCAGCCCACGGCAACTCTCTAAGAGCCCTCACCAAACACCTGGAAGGAATTTCAGATGAAGATATTATGGGCCTTGAGATACCAACAGGCAGCCCAATTATTTACGAGCTCGATCACGATTTAAAAGTAATTGATAAAAAGACATTTAAATAGGAGGACAATATGTTATTTTGTATTACAGGAAACGGGAAAGGCAAGACCACCTCATGCATAGGCATGGCCATAAGGATGCTTGGCAATGGCGGCAAGGTATTTTTTATGCAATTTATGAAGGGCAGCGAGTACAGCGAAATCAAAGCCCTCAAGACCTTTGAAAATATTGAAACACATTTGGCAGGCAGAAAAGGCTTTATCAAAAGAAATGCTGAAGAAGAAGACAAAAAGGCAGCCCGCGAAGGCTGGGATCTCTTTGTTAAAAAGCTTGACGAAGACTTTGACCTTTATATTCTAGATGAGTTAAATGTAGCAATGTTTTATGAACTCCTGCCAATGGACGAAGTCAAAGGCGTCTTAGAAAAGGCAGCAGAAGAAAAAGATATAGTAATCTCAGGCAGGTATGCACCAGAAGAACTCCAAGAAATCGCAAAGATGGTTTCCAATGTTCAAGAGGTCAAACACCACTACCAAGAAGGAATTCCTGCCAGAAAGGGAATTGAATTTTAATGGATGAAAATATTAAAAAAGCCAGTATATTAATGCTGCTATCTGCATTTTCCTTTGCGATAATGCAGATGGCAGTAAAATATTCTGCACAGACAGTACCAGTGGTAGAGCTTGTTGTAATGAGAAATTTATTTTTGGTATTCACCTCAATAATCTCATTAAAAAAACAGGGCAAACCATATGTAAGGGATAAAAAGAATATACCAAAACTATTTTTAAGAGGATTTTTTGGCATGCTTGGCGTGCTTTTGTATTTTATAGCCACCAAATACCTGCCAACAGCAGAGGCGGCCATCCTACAAAAGTCGAGTCCGTTTTTTGTAGTGGTCTTTGCAGCCATACTATTAAAGGAAAAAGTTACAAAAATCGATGTAATCTCTTTAATTTTAGCCTTTGTGGGCGTGGCTATAATCACCAAGCCAACAGGGGACTTTAATATCTATTCAATAGTCGCATTTTTGTCAGCCCTCTTTGCAGCCATGGCCTATGTAATAATTGGCATGCTCAAGGGCAAGGAAGAAGGCGAGACAGTAATGTTAGCCTTTGGTTTGGTAACAGTAGTAATTTTAGCGCCTTTTATGATCAAGGGATTTAAAGTACCAAATGCCAAAGAAGCACTTGGTATGATAATGGTTGGCATCGGCGGAGCTTGCGGCCAATACTTTTTGACCAAGAGCTATCTCATGGCACCAGCTTCAAAGGTAAGCATTTACAATTACTCAAGTGTAGTCTTCTCATCAATCTTTGGTTACTTCCTATTCGGAGACAAGATTGATTTCGCAACAGGAATTGGAATGGTCCTTGTATTTGTGGCGGCACTAATATCTTTTAAGTCAACACAAAAGGCATAAAATCAAGGGTTAAATATAAAAATAATAGTAGAGAAACTCTTTTAAAAATTTTTAATAAATATATAAAAAATGCTTGACAAAGTATTTTTATTAATGTATAATATATTTTGTCAGTGGTTGAGACACCAGAGCAAGCCCCATTTGCGGGTGTAGCTCAATGGCAGAGCGTCAGCTTCCCAAGCTGATTACGAGGGTTCGATTCCCTTCACCCGCTCCAACCCAAGCATGGTGGATGTGGCCGAGTTGGTTAAGGCGCCAGATTGTGGTTCTGGAGATCGTGGGTTCGACTCCCATCATCCACCCCATATATGACCCATTAGCTCAGTTGGCAGAGCACTTGACTTTTAATCAAGGAGTCCCGCGTTCGAGTCGCGGATGGGTCACCAATTTATTTATTCAATCATAGGGTGCAAGCACTGACAAAATTTAATATGCGGGAATGGCGAAATTGGCAGACGCGCTGGATTTAGGTTCCAGTGCCGCGAGGCGTGGGGGTTCAAGTCCTCTTTCCCGCACCAGAAAGAAAACCGAGGTTTTATACCTCGGTTTTATTTTGGTGCGGATATTGATTATGAATGAGCCCCCACGCTTCGCAATTTAGCAATTAGAAATCTAAATATTTTTTCGCCTTATACTTTTTCCAATAATATTCACAAAAAAAATCGCTCTGCGGTGTAGGGTCAACTTTATGTGGACCGAAAAATGTCGAATGCCCCTCGTGGGCGTGAGGCATTTTTAGAAATGCCACAGATTTTTTTTGACTTAATTTTCTGTATATACATAAGAACGCTGTAGAGACTGCCTTTTGGTATGATACATGCAAAGTAGACAGTCTAATTAATTAAAAACCCATAAAAAGGAGAAAAAATGGGGAAAATTAAATTTGACTTAGAAACAAAAATACAAGCATGTAGAGAATACGAAAAAGGAAACAAATCATTCATAGAAATAGCCAAAGAAATAAATGCAGGAGATACAACTGTCGCCTCATGGTATGTAAAGTACAAGGAAAAAGGAGAAGAGGCTCTAAAGTCAAGAACTTCAAACGGAAGTTTTTCAAAAGAATTTAAAATGAAGGTAGTTCAAGACTACCTTACAGGAAACTACTCCTACCAGCAACTTGGACATAAATATAATATATCACACTCAACTGCAGGTAAATGGGTTAACATGTGGTATAATGGAATTACACTCAAAGATACAAAACAAAAAAGAGAGGAAGATTCCATGAAAGCCAAAGAAACCACATATGAAGAAAGAATTGAAATAGTAAAATGGATCCTAGACAACAACAATAATTACAATAAGGCAGCAGAAAAATTCAATCTAAACTATGCACTTGTATACAAATGGACACAAAGCTTCTTAAAAGAAGGAGAAGAAGGCTTAAAGTACAAAAAAAGAGGGCCTAAATTCAAAACTGAAATAGATGAAAGTAAACTCACAGACACAGAGAAATTAAAACTTGAACTTGAAAAAGAAAAAGAAATTAGAAAAAGACTTGAATTAGAGCTTGAAGTTCTTAAAAAAAAAGAAGCTATGGAAAAACAGCTATACACTCAAAATTACGTCAAGAAGCTCAGTACCTTACGGTCGACATCTTCAAAGAAAAAGGATACCAAGTAAAAACCATCTGTGAAATACTAAAGATCTCAAGAAGCAGCTACTACAAATACAAAAAGAGACAAAAACCTGAAAAAGAAAAACAAGATGAATTACTAAGTAGCTTAATAGTTGAATACCATAGAACCTATGACGGAATCCTAGGCTACAGAAGAATGACCATGTTCATAAACAAATTAAACCACAAAAACTACTCAGAACAATACATCTACAGACTAATGAAGCTCCTAGGAATACAAGCAAGAATTAGAAGAAAGAAAGTAATTAGAAAAACAATAGAACCATTCTACACAAGAGAAAACATCCTTAAAAGAAAATTCAAAGCAGAAAAACCAAACGAAAAGTGGCTCACAGATATAACAGAATTTAGCATACCTGGAGAAAACAAAAAGCTCTACCTAAGCGCAATACTTGATCTATACGACAACAGCATCATAGAATATGAATTGTCCTACAGAAGCAATGCAGAGATTGTATTTAAAATGTTTGACAAGGCCATAGACAAATATCCTGATGCAAAACCAATATTCCACAGTGACCGTGGTTGTCAGTATACATCAAGAGCATTTAAAAGAAAGGTGGAAGACCAAGGTATGAAACATAGTATGTCAAGGGTAGGTAAATGTATAGATAACGGACCAATGGAAGGATTTTTCGGCATATTAAAGGCAGAAATGTTTTATGACAAAGAGTTTAATTCTTTAGAAGAATTAAAAGACAGAATTATTAATTATATTGAATTTTACAACAACGAGAGGTTTCAAAAAAGATTAAACTGCATGGCTCCGTTGGAGTACAGAGAGCATGCAGTTTAAATATGTGTTTTTAATTAATTGTTGTGTCTACTTGACAAGGGGCAGTTCACTTTATGGCAGCCATTTCAATCACCCAGGCTTGATTCCGGGTGATTGAAGATAAATATTGCCTGCACCAAAAAACCGAGGCTTTTCACCTCGGTTTTCTTATAAATAAAATTTATTTATCTTCTTCTTTGCCAAACTTATACATCATATATAGCTCCCTTGCCATCAATATATAAAATATAAGGGCAATTATATTTGCTATTACACTAACAACTATCAATTTAGAATTATGTTGAAATTCTAATGCAGGGTTGTCACTTCCTATAACTCTAAAAAGATTATATGGCCCCAGAATTTCTCCCCATGCAAAGCTATTTAGACCTTGTAGGGTCAGTATTAGCATTATAAAAAGAGCAATTAATCTCTGGAATGACTTCATCATAAAAATTACACCTCCTAGTCTCAAATTTAAAACACCTTTAACACACTTTACTATAATATATAAATACCCTATTTTTATTTATCAAAACATATATTCTTTTATATATTATTCATTCATTTTTTTCTTTCCATCATATTAAATTTTCTTTACCTACTCTTATTTACATCTTTACACTAGGGGGTTATAATAGGCTTAAGGAGGTTTGTATGGTTGTTGAGATTAGAGATTTAGTTAAAAAATATAAGGACCTGACTGCCCTTGATCATTTCGATTTATCGATTAATGAGGGGGACAGGCTGGCTCTTTTGGGGCCCAACGGTTGTGGCAAGACTACTGCCATTAACTGCATTATGGGTTTACTTAAATTTAATTCTGGATCCGTCAAAGTTTTTGGCGAAGACATGGGGCCAGACAGGAATGATATCAAGGCGCGTATAGGTTTGGTTCCTCAGGATATTGTGGTGTCTGATAATCTAAATGTTCGTGAAAATATTGATTATTTTTGTGGCCTTTATGAAAAGAATTCTCTTAAGAGAAAGGAAATGGTCGACGAGGCCATTCGTTTCACCCAGCTCAAGGACTACCAAAAGTTTTTCCCGAAGAAATTATCGGGAGGTCTGAAGCGGAGGTTAAATATTGCTTGTGGCATTGCCCACAATCCGGACTTTTTAATTCTGGACGAGCCGACTGTTGCCGTTGACGCTCAGACCAGGAGTTTTATTTTAAATGAAATCAAGACCCTTTGCGACAAGGGGATGACAATTTTATACACAACTCATTACCTTGACGAGGTTGAACAGGTGGCGGAAAAAATCGTAATTATGGAAAAGGGCAAGTCAATTGCATCGGGCACAGCTGATGAGCTCAAGGACATGATTTCCACCAAGGAACTCATCAGTATAAAACTAGATGCTGATCAAGATTTGTCGGAAGACTTAAAGTCCATTGCCAATGTAAGCGATTTGACCAAGGAAAATGGCCTTTATAAGTTGGCCTTTAACAAGGGCAAGGATAATTTAAAACACCTGATGGATTTCTTGGAAGGCAGAGATTTAAAATACGATGCAATTTATTCTGAAAGGCCGAGTTTGGAACACGTTTTCCTAGAGTTAACTGGTAGGGACTTAAGAGAATGAAGTATGCATTTTTAAATTTTATTAGGGATAGAATCACACTTTTTTGGATGATACTCTTTCCCTTGTTTTTGATGACCATATTGATTTCGGCCATGCCAGACGAGGACACAAAGCTTGAAGTCAAGGCCTATATGAGTCCCGAAAATGTGGCTGCAAATTACATGGAGGAGACGGGAATTTTTAAATTCACCCTGTCTGATGACTACAAGGACCCGCTAAAAAATGGCGACATAGCTGGTTATATTGACAAGGATTCCAATGTAATTTTGGCAGGTAATGGCTTTTCTGCTAGCTTATTAAAGTCCTTTGCAGACAATATTTTGCGAGCCCAAAAAGATCCTCAGGCCCTTCAAGCTGCAATGCAAGCTAAAGCAATAGAAAACAAGAGCAAAAATGTTTCCTACAAGGCCTCGTTTTTCTTTGCCCTTATGGCCATGATCTCATATATGTGCGCCTATAGCGGTGTGTCCTCGGTCGAACTTTACCAGGCCAACATCACCAAGCCCGCTATGAGGTTTTTGATAAGCCCGTCTTCAAAGTTAAAGGCCATTATAAATCAATTTATTATCTCCATGGTCATGCAGGCCTTGGTTCTTACTATATCAATTTTTTACGCCAAGTATGTCCTCGGCGAGGATTTTATTTCCAATTACAAGATGACTTATTTGATTTTTATGGTTGGATCAATTTTTTCCTATTCCTTGGGCCTAATGACCGTATATCTGGGAAATATTTCCTCCAACGCTCGTGGGGCCATAGTCCAAACAACTATGATGATTTTATCTGGAGCAGCTGGCTTATACGGAATTTATTTTAGGCAGGTTTTAAACAAAGTTTTTGGGATCTTTGCAGACTACAATCCTGTTAAGATGGTTGGGGATGGAATTTATCAGGCCAACACCCTGGGGAGTGTAGAAGGGATAAAATCGCAAGTCTTTATTATCCTGGGGATCAGCCTGGCCTTTATATTATTCGCCGCCCTTAAGATGAAGGAGAATCGCTATGATAGTATTTAAACATTTTATGAAAGCGGTCAAGAAAAATATTTTTGCAATTTTAATCTACGCTTGTATTTTTGCAGGAGTTATCTTTAATATGGCAAATGAACTGGACGTCTCAACTTTCAAGAAGGCCAAGACCGACATAATAATCGACGATAGGGCAAACGATGAGGTCTCCGCTGCTGTTAAGGATTTTTTGGCAGACAACAATATAAGCTACAAAAAGCTAAGAGAGGTTGAAAAGGAAAAGGCAATCACTTTAAAAGATACGGCCCTCATTGTAACAATAAATGAAAATGCCAAGGACTTACTTCTTTTCGATTCGGGTCCAGCCATCTCCACTTATACCAACAATGAATCTTCCGGCCAGAGTGCGGCCTATGATTTGACCCAGTTCATGGGCTATCTCAAATACTATGACTTGGATGTGGCCAAGGCCAAGAAAATGATGGATGTGTCTTCAAATGTAAGAATCGAGTCCAAGGGCGGAAGTGAAGTCGACATTAATTATATGTACAAGTTTGCTGGCTTTATTATGATTGGCATGCTCATGTTTAATATAAGCATGGTAAATGCTGAGTTAAATAGAATTGATTTCTACAAGCGGTCCATTGCTTCTCCAATTACGAGTGGGTCTTACAATGGGCAAATGTTTTTGGGCCAAGCGACCATTGGCCTTGTCTTAAATATTATAATGCTTACGGTAATTGGAATTATGATTCCAGAGACCAGGGCCCACATGGGAATAACCGCTATAAACTTCTTGGTCTTTACACTTTCAATCTTAGGCATGGTAAACTTGGCCACGGCGATTTCGGACAAAAAATCTGTCCTGGCTGGAGTGGCAAACGTATTTTCAATGCTCCTGGCCACAACTGGCGGAGCCTTTATACCAATGGAATTTTTACCAGACTGGATGATAAATTTGGGCAAGGTCTTTCCATATTATTACTTTGGTCAAAACGCAGGCGTCGCAGAATTTGATAAGAAATTTATAATGAATTTAATTATCATGCTTGCCATGGGTTTTGTCTACTTTTTAATCTGCAATATGGTCTTAAAGAAAAAAAGAACAATAGAATAAAAAAATGAAAAATATTTTTTGCTGGCCCATGTGGCCAGTTTTTTATTTTGCTTAAAAAATCAATTGGCCTTTTGATGATTGGCTTTTGTTGTTTAAATCCCGCCTTTATGGTATAATTATGATAATAATGAGGAGGAGTGTTTATAAATGAAATTAGGTATTGTTGGTTTGCCAAACGTTGGCAAGTCTACTCTTTTTAATGCGATTACAAAGGCGGGTGCAGAGGCTGCAAACTATCCTTTTTGTACTATAGATCCAAACGTGGGTTTGGTTAATGTGCCTGATGAGAGGCTGGAAGTTCTTCACAAGCTGGGCAACACAAAAAAGGTTGTGCCTGCTGTTATAGAGTTTTACGATATAGCAGGTCTCGTCAAGGGCGCCAGCAAGGGCGAAGGCCTGGGAAATAAATTTTTGTCAAATATCAGGGAGACAGACGCAATTGTCCATGTCCTAAGGGCCTTTGATGATTCAAATATCGTCCACGTTGACGGGGAAGTTGACCCTATTCGCGACATTGAAACAATTGATACTGAACTAATTTTGTCAGACATGGCTCAGATGGATAATATTTATACAAAACTTGAAAAGCAAGCTCGGGCTGACAAGAAATTACAAAAAAATCTTGAAATTTTAAAACGCGTCAAGGACCACTTGGATGAGGGTAAAAATATCCGTGAATTGGAATTTGATCAAGAAGAAAAAGCTCTATTAAACCAATACCAATTCCTAACTGCCAAGCCATTAATTTACGTGGCTAACCTTTCCTACGACGATCTGATTGCCGGCGGCAATAAGTATGTTGATGATATCAAAAAATACGCGGCTGACCACAAGGAAGAGGTCATTGAAGTTTCAGTTAAGATTGAAGAGGAAATTTCTCAGTTGGACGACGATGAAAAGAAGGAATTTTTACAAGAAATGGGCCTGGAAGAATCAGGACTCGACAAACTTGTCAGGGCTTCTTACAAGACTCTTGGCCTCATGAGTTTTATAACAACTGGGGAAATGGAGACCAGGGCTTGGACTATCAAGCAAGGCACTCGTGCCCAAGACGCTGCAGGGAAAATCCACACTGATATTTCACGCGGCTTTATCAAGGCTGAGGTTATTTCTTATGATGAGCTGGTTAAACTTGACGGGTCCATGGCTAGGGCTCGTGAAGAGGGCAAGATTCGCCTGGAAGGCAAGGATTATATCATGCAAGAGGGCGATGTAGTTTTATTTAGATTTAATGTATAATGAAAAGAAATATTAGAATTTTTATTGTATTTTTCGCCTTGCTTTTTAGCGGGTGCTCAATCGTAGATGACTACTCAAAGGGGACCTACGAAAACGAATACCAGGTTCAAGGTGAAGGGGCTGAGCCTAGTAAGGACGCGTTCACTAGTGATCAGGCGTCTACTAGTGAAAGCACGTCTGCTAGTGAGAGCACGTCCACCAGTGAAGACCCAAAGGATTCTGAAAATAAAAAGGACTTAGCCGATAAAAAAGACCAGTCAGTAGAAAATACTGACAAAAAAGAAAATCCTAAGGAAAATCCAAAGGCCGAAGAAAAGCAAGAAGAAAAGACCGAAGAGAAAAACACGGAGACGATCGATTTACTTGTAGAGGATAAAAAAGATTCTGACAAGGATGAAAAGTCTTCTGAAGATTCGAAAAAAACAGAAAATAAAGACAAGGACCAGGAAAGACAAGAAGAGACAAAAACTGAAGATAAAAAAGATCAGACAAAGACCGAAGAGAAAAAATCTGAAACTACAACAATCGATCTCACTCAAAAGTCTGAACCGCCAAAGGCCATTGAAAAATCCGATATAAATGTAAGCGGACTTTCAAACAAGGCTCTGTCTTGGTGGTATAGGCCGGGTCAACCCAAATCAACAATTGATGAGGGCATAGCAAGTATGATTGAAAAATACGGGGCCATCTGGCAAAGGCCGACCGGCGCCAACAAATTATATTTGACTTTTGACGAAGGCTATGAATATAACAATAATACAGCCAAGATTTTGGATACGCTGGCAGAGAAAAACGTTAAGGCCCTCTTCTTTGTAACTGGCCACTATGTAAAGAGCCAGCCAGAACTTGTTAGCCGCATGGTTAACGAGGGCCACTATGTGGGCAACCACACGGTTGACCATTTAAATCCGCCACAAGCTTTGGCAGAAAATAAATTTGTGGCCGACATTCAAGGTCTAGAGCAAATTTACGCAGAGATTATTGGTGGTAATATGAGTCCCTTCTATCGTCCGCCGGCTGGTGGATACAGCGAGGCGACATTATCAGCTGCAGAGAGTCTGGGCTACAGGACAGTTTTTTGGTCCTTTGCCTACAAGGATTGGGAGACCAAAAACCAACCAGGCGAGCAAGCGGCTATTGAAAAAATCACATCAAATTTTCACGATGGCAGCGTAATTCTACTCCACGCAGTTTCAGATACAAATACAAAAGTTTTGGGCCAAATAATCGATAAGGCGCGCGAGATGGGCTACACTTTTGGCGATATAAGCGAACTTAAATAAATTTTAAAGAAAAAATAAAAAAGCTAAGGAGGCTTTGGTAAATAAATGCAAATTTCCGGTATAGTTGAGAGAGTAATTTTTACGAATAGTGAAAACGGATACTCCGTCTTTGTAATGGATACAGAGGACGGTTCTCTGACCTGTACCGGAATTTTATTTAACCTTTATCCGGGCGACGCACTCGAACTGGAGGGTGATTTTACTTACCATGACCGCTACGGTGAGCAATTTCAATTTACATCTGCCGAGAGGGACAAGGAATACAGCTCAGCTGGCATGAGAAATTATTTGATGGCTGGCAATGTGAAAAACATTGGACCGGTAACTGCAAAAAACATTATCGACCACTTTGGCGACCAGACTGCTGATATAATAGAAAACTATCCTGAAAGGCTGATCGAAGTCAGAGGCATTGGCCCTGCGACTTTGGAAAAAATCTTAGATTCCCTTGAAGAAAGCCAAGCAAGCCGCAAGGTTTTTGTTGAGCTGGCCGAGTATGGGATAACAGGTTTCGTGGCAAAAAAACTCTACGATAAATTTTCGGCAGACGCCGTAGATATTTTAAAGGAAGATCCATACAGGGTCTCAAGGTCTGTGCCGGGTTTTGGCTTTGTGAGGGCGGACGCCCTGGCAAATAAGATGGGCATAGAAAAAAATGATCCACGCAGGGTCAAGGCAGCCATTGTTTACATCCTGCAAGAGGCCCAGCTAAATGGAGACATGTTCCTTTATGAAGAGGAGATAAAAAATTCAGCGACCAGATTGGTCGATGACCTGGGGGATATAAATAGGATTTTTACTGAGCTGGTAATTGGCGGCGATATAGTTCGCGAGCCAAGTGAAAATGACACCAGAGTCTATCTATCTGATTTAAACTATCTGGAAAATACAGCTGCCAGGTATACTGCGGATTTAATTATGCGGGACCGGGAAGAAAATCCGATTATTGACCAAGTTATAAATAAATATTTGGCTGAGACGACTCAGCTCTATGATGAGACGCAAAAGTCTGCTATCAAGATGGCCCTTACCAATAATATTTCTATTATTACCGGGGGGCCGGGCACTGGTAAGACCACTATTGTCCGCGCTATTATGGATATCGCTCATAAGATGAAGCTGGATATAAAACTTTCGGCTCCGACGGGGAGGGCGGCCAAGCGCTTGGAGGAAACTACAGGTGGCCAGGCCAAGACCATTCACAGGATGCTGGGGTTAAAGCCGAGGTCTGAGGACGATTATGATTTGCCAACCGAGGAACTCGAAGCCGATATTATTTTGGTCGACGAGATGAGTATGGTGGATACAGAATTATTTGCAGGGCTTTTGACGGCTATGCAAGACCACACGTCATTGGTCCTTGTGGGCGACAGCGACCAGTTGCCAAGCGTTGGACCGGGCAATATTTTAAAGGACTTGATTTCGGTTGATGCTATTCCAAAGACCAGACTTACAAATATTTACAGGCGGGTTGACACATCAGAGATTTCAATCGCCTCATCTTATATAAAAAATGGCAGGATGCCTGAATTTAACAAAGAGGCTGGCGACGTATTTTTTATGGGCCAGACTGATGAAGACGAATTTTTGTCGACCATCTATGAACTCTTATCTGAGAGACTGCCATCTTACTATGGCTTTGATCCAATTAATGATATACAGATTTTGGTTCCGACCAAAAAAGGTAAGTTGGGCACAGATAATTTAAATGAATTTTTGCAAGAGCATTTAAATTCTGATTCTCAGTCAAAATTAAAAACCAAGCACGGGATCTTTAAAGTCGGCGACAAGGTAATGCAAATAAAAAATAATTACGAACGCAAGATCAGATACAAGAGCCTGGTCAAGGACGAAGACATGGGCGTTTTCAATGGAGATATTGGAATCGTAACAAACATTGACAAGGCCCTAAGGACTGTTACGGTTTTATTTTCAGACGACTATTACGCTGAGTACGAAGAGGAAGACCTGGGCGAACTAAGGCTAGCTTATGCAATTACAGTCCACAAGTCCCAGGGTTCAGAATTTGCCTGCGTAATATTTATAGCATGGAAGTCCAATTATCTTTTGAACAACAGAAACCTGCTCTACACTGGCCTAACCAGGGCCAAGGAACTCTTGCTAGTTATGGGGTCCATGGATACCTTTAAGCAGATGATTAAAAACACAAATATACAAAAGAGGAACACCTCTTTAAATATAAAAATTGAGGAGGCACTTGACTTTGCAAGGGAATTGTCCGATATGTAAGAGGGGCAAGGGCTTGGTCTGTGACCAGTGCTTCAGCGAATTTAAGAGAAATGATGCCCAGGTAAAATTAAAATATGTAGATCAAACCATAACGCCTTTTACCTATGATGGAATTTTAAAAGACATAATGCTGGATTTTAAGTTTGGAAAAAATTACGCCTGGGGAAAAATTCTGGGTCAAGTTTTATACAGGGCTTTGGCAGAAGAAGATTTTGATTTTAAATCTTATGATTTGGTGACCTTTATACCCAGCGATTTTATCCGCATGGCCAAGCGGGGCTTCAACCAAGCAGAGCTCATGGCAAAATCTTTTGCAGAATGCGCGGGCCTAGACTGCAGGGCCACTATGCGGAGGACAAAACTTCAAAAGGAGAGCCACAAGGCCACTGGAAAGGTAAGGGAAAACATAGATCACAAGTTTAAGGCCAAGGAGTCTGGACTTAAGGGGGCAAAAAGGGTTATAATTATAGATGATATAATTACGACCGGCAGAACCATTAGCGAGGCTGGCAAGTGTATCAAACTTGCTACAAATGCAGAGGTTTTGGCCCTGGCATTATTAGGAGATTACAAGTGATGAAAAAAATATTTATATTATTAATTGCAATTTTATTATTATTTACAGGCTGCAAGAGTGAAGACCGTTTTGAAAAAGTCGACATGGAATACTACGATTACTTTGATACGGTTATTACTATTACTTATTATGGGGACTCCCGCCGCAAGGACGAAGTCAAAGAGGCAGTCGAAGAAAAATTAAAATACTACCACAATCTTTTGACTGATTACGAGGGCCAAGGCGTGGTTGCAACCATCAATCGCGAAGGCAGGGGAGACAACAAGGAGCTTGTCGCCCTCACCAAGCAAGTCCTCCAAGATGAAAAAAATGTGGACTTTGTGGTCGACCTATCAAAAGGAAAATTATTTAGGCTCTGGAAGGATGCAATTTTAAATGAAAAATTGCCTAGCCAGGACCAGATAGATGCAGCTATGAAAACCGGCGGCCCAGATTCAGTAGAAATTGTGGACGGAGAAATAATTTTAAAAAATTCTGCCCAGCTCGATTACGGGGCATTTTGTAAGGGCTATTTAAATGACGAATTGGTCAAGCTTATGAGGGATTTAAAAATCGATAATTATATTTTAAATTCCGGTGGCAATATTACAGTTATGGGAAGACCTGCACTTGATCGAGATAAATTTACAATTGGTATCCAAAGTCCCTTTGATACCAATGACTATGGGGATACAATTTCAACTAGCAATATGTCCGTGGTTACATCTGGCGACTACCAACGCTATGCTGTAATCGACGGTGAATACTACCATCACATTATTGACTTAAAAACTGGATACCCAGCCCACAATCACAAGAGGTCCATTACAATTTTAGGGCCAAGTGCCTATGTGTGCGACTTTTTGTCCACGTCTTTATTTTTAAAATCCGAGGACGAGGTAGAGGAAATTTTAAAGGCCTATCCAGATTATTATTACTACACGGTTTATGACGATCAGACTTTCACTTGTTCTGAAGAATTAAAGCCAATCTTGGGGAGTTTTAACAAATGAAAAAATTGACCAAAGAAAATTTTATGAGGCTCTTTATAGTCTTTACCATGCCCATTGTCTACTCAATGGTGTATGACTTTACTATGAGGACTATGGAATATAAAAATTTGTTGGGCATAGGTCTTTCTCTGATTTTTTTAATCATTTGGTATTTTGCTGGCAGATATATTGGCAAACAAAAGATAGATTACAAGACTGCAGTTTATGGGATTCACGGCCTTCTAATAATTGGCTCGGTCCTATCGCTAATTGCAGTTCTTATGTACCCACAAGCGCCAACTTTTTTAGAGATGATAATGGTTTATACAAACTTGTATACCTTGGCACTCGAGGCCATCACAACGCCTCTTATAATAATGTTAACATACTTTTTTGAAGTAGAAGATTATTTTATATACTTGAATCTGGCCTGCATTATCTCATGCATAACTATGATGGGGATTTTTACAGCGGGCTATGAAAGAACCATAGACGATTAAAGGAGGATCAATATGGAAGACAAATTTGAAAGAATTAAAGAAGAATTAAATGCAAAAATCGATGGACTTATGCATAAATTAGACACAGTTTACACACCAGTTGTAAAAGAAACTCGCGTTTTAAAGACTGTTGAGGCAGAATCAGTTAGCAAAGAGCCAGTTATGGACCACAAGGAAGAACTGCGTATCCGCCACCAACAACAAGAAGCAGAGTTAAAAAACAAAGAAGAGGAAAACTAACCTATAAAGATGAGTAAAAAAGACAACACCAGGAAGTGGGCGGCCGTTGTATCCTTGTTTTTAATGATTTCAAAAATACTTGGATTCGTACGCGAGGTTTTGATTGCCCGTGGTTTTGGTGCAAGCCAGGACTCCGACATCTATTACACAGCCACCAATGGTATAATTATTGTAATGGGACTTTTGGGCGGAGGTTTACAGACGACCTTGGTCCCAATCTTTGCTGAGGTCAAAAGAAAATACGGCAGAGAGGGCAAAAACAATTTCTATTCTAATATTATGAGCATAACCCTGGTCATAACGCTGGCGCTTATGGCCCTTGTTTTCGTGCTTGCAAGGCCTTATGTAAAATTATTGGCAGTTGGTTTTGAAGGCCGCGTCTTTGATGCGGTCGTCTACCTGCTAAGACTGGGCCTGCCCATGATTGTATTTTTATCCTTTACCTATGTGTCGAACGCTTACCTGCAGTCCGACCAAGTCTATGGACCTCACGCACTCATGGGTATACCCTACAATTTTATTTTTATAATCTATTTGTTGGTTCAAAAAAATCCTTCTGTAACAGGACTCATGGTCTGTACACTTGTGGCTTCATCCAGCCAATTTTTTATACAAATCCCAGCCCTCAGAGAGCGGGGACTCAAATACAAATTTAAACCGCAAATTCACGATGAACACATAAGTGAAACCTTTAAATTGGTCATGCCAATAATTTTATCCAGCGCAGTCTACCAATTAAATATGCTAATCGACCGGTCGCTTGCTTCAAAGCTAGTCGAAGGTTCGGTTTCATCGCTTGGCTACGCGTCAAAGGTAAACACCATGGTCATCTCTGTTTTTGTTGTGGCCATCACTTCGGTTGTATTTCCTAAACTCGCCAAGGCCGTTGAAGAAAGAGATGTCAAGAAAACTGGCGAACTTTTTGAATCATCCATGAGCCTGGTAGCCCTTGTAGTTTTGCCGGCGACCGTTGGCATGATGATTTTATCCACGCCAATTGTCAAAGTCCTCTTTGAAAGGGGTCGCTTTGACCAAACGGCTACGATTTTAACATCGGGTGCACTTTTATTTTACGCACCGGGACTTATAGGACAAAGCTTTAGGATGACCCTGGAAAATATGTATTACTCAATGAAGGACACCCGAACGCCGATGATTACGGGAATGATTTCTGTTGGCATAAATATCCTCTTGAATTTTTTATTGATAGGATTTTTGGCCCACAGGGGTCTTGCACTTGCAACTGCAATTTCATCTTTGTTTTCAGCGGTGACTCTTTATGTACTCCTTAGAAAAAAAGTTGCCTTTAATGAGGCAAATGTCCTCATAAACATGGCCAAAATGGCCTTGGCAAGCCTTGTTATGGGAGTATTTACCAAGCTGATTTACGATGCCATTATAGTTTTTGCAGTGGGCAGGGGCATGCAAGCCTTGATGCTCTTAGTAACAATTGCTTTGTCAGTTATAATTTATATTCTAGCCTGCAAGGCCCTAAGGGTAAGGGAAGTCCACTTGCTAATCGAAACTGTAAAAGCTAAATTCAAAAAATAAAGGAAGCTTATGGGGAAAATTAAAAGAACAATTTTTTATATGTTTGGTCTGATCGCTGCGGTCGTAATGATTTATATAGTCCTTGAGGACAAGTATATAGCAAGGATTGAGGGCGATAAGGAAAATATAAAAGTGATTGAAGATACAAAAGAAAATACAGAACAAAACGAGGATATCGAGGTCGTAAAAAATAAAGATGCAGATGTCCAGCCAATTGAATTGCAAGAAAAACTTGTCGATAACAAGGAGGCAGCTCTTCAAAGGCTAAAGACTTACGGAGAAAAATCTGAGGACGCCAAATACATTTACGACCACGCCGACCTTTATCCGGAGAGTTTTTTAAAGCTGGGAGCTAATCGACCAAGGGCCCTTGCCTTTGTGCGGGCCTACGCTGACAAGAAAAATACCTTTGATGAAATCAGCTCAAAGCCAGAGGAAAGTTACGAATTAAATAGGCAATTTCCTTTATACATTCTCTGGGATGAGCGTTGGGGCTACAGGGAATACGAAGAGCCATATGCAATCATCGGCTGTGGTCCGACAACTGCGACCATGATTATAAACGGCTACGGCGGCTCGGAAAATCCCCTTGCAATTATGGATGAGATGAGGGAGAAGAATTATTATTTAAAAAATATTGGGACTTCCTGGGAGGGCATTCGAGATCTTCTAGCCAGCCGGGGTATAGGTTCTGACAATTTGCCAACGGTAGAAGCCAAGTACAAGAGACATTTGGATACGGGTAATCCCATACTTATAAATATTGGCAAGTCCAAGTTTACAAATATTGGCCACTATATGTTAATAGTTGGCTACAATGACAAGGGCTTTATAATAAACGATTCCAACTCAATCGAGTATTCGCTAAGGGAACTACCCTTTGATGAGCTGACTCAAATCGTAAAAGGGGCTTGGACAATTTATAAAAAATAAAATTAAACTGCATGGCTTTTTAAAAGTTAATGCAGTTTTTTTGTGGGCAAATTTTCTTCATCAAAAACACTTATCAGAAAAAATTTATTTTTTGCAAAAAAACAAAAGAGACTTTTGTTAAATAAAATTAATAAAAATCAATGGAAATTGCAATTTAAGGGCTTTTTCTGTTTATAAAATTTTAAAGGGGGTATAAAATCTTTAGGAAAGGGGTGAGACCATGAGTTTTGATTACTATGCGTCGGTTAGCTCAAACATTGATGACATAAAAAATTTCAACCGCAATGTTATGGACCTGATTAGCAATTACATAAATGATGATGAAGAGCTTTTTGATATTAGGCTCATACTTAACGAACTCATGATTAACTCGGCCATGCATGGGAATATGATGGATGAGAGAAAAAATATTTGGCTAGCCATCCACATTTTGGACTCGCAAATCACCATTGCAGTCAAGGATGAGGGCAAGGGAATTACAAGGCCTCTAAGGCCAAGGTCAGACGCGTCACTAATGGGAGGCAGGGGGCTTGGCATTGTGGGAGCACTGACTGATGAGCTCCAGGCTTGTGCAAATATTGTCACTTGCATTAAATATATTAAGTAAAAACTGATTATAAACGCTTTGGCACTTGTAAAGAGTGCCTTTTTTGTTGTATAATTACGGGTGAAAGGAAGTTTTTATGGAAGATATTAGAAATATAGCAATTATCGCTCACGTTGACCACGGCAAGACAACTTTGGTCGACTCCATGCTCAGACAATCTGGGATTTTTAGACAAAATCAAGTTGTCAAGGACAGGGTCATGGACTCGGGCGATATTGAACGCGAACGCGGAATTACAATTACAAGTAAAAATACAGCGATTTATTATAATGATACCAAGATTAATATTATTGATACACCGGGCCACGCCGATTTTGGTGGCGAGGTTGAGCGGGTTTTAAAGATGGCCAGCGGGGTTCTCTTGCTGGTAGATGCCTACGAGGGACCAATGCCACAGACCAAATTTGTTTTGAAGAAGGCACTTGAACTGGGCCTCAAGGTTATTGTTGTTATTAATAAAATTGACAGAAAAGACGCCCGCATTGATGACGTCATTGACGAGGTTTTGGATTTATTTATCGAACTGGGCGCCAGCGACGATCAATTGGATGCTCCATTTTTATTTGCATCAGCCAGGGACGGCTACTGCGGCTACAGCGCTTTAGAGCCAGCAAAGGATATGAAAGATCTCTTTGATGCGATTATAAAATACATTCCAAGGCCAAACGGAGACGTGGATGCAAATCCAAAGCTCCTTATCTCGACCATTGACTACTCTGATTTTCTTGGCCGTATTGGTATTGGTAAAATCGAAAGTGGGGCTATTAGCCAAAAGCAAAATATGGTTGTTATCAACAAGGCTTATCCTGATAGACACGCCAAGGCAAAGATCAGTGGACTCTTTGAATTTGATGGCTTAAATAGAGTTGAAGTCGAAAATTCAACAGCCGGCAATATTGTAGCTATAAGTGGCATTGAAGATATAGAAATCGGAGACACCATAACAGTTGAAGGCGAAGAGGCTCTTGAATTTGTTAAAATTTCAGAGCCAACAATTTCTATGACCTTTAGCGTAAACGATTCACCATTTGCAGGTCGCGAGGGCGATTTTGTAACCAGTAGGCAGGTACGTGCACGCTTGATGAAGGAAATAGAAACCAACGTTTCCATGAAGGTTAAAGAAACTGACACGACAGATAGCTTTATCGTTTATGGTCGTGGTGAACTCCACATCTCAGTTTTAATTGAAACAATGAGAAGGGAAGGCTACGAATTCCAAGTTTCAAAACCACAAGTTATCTACAGGGAAATCGACGGCAGAAAGTGCGAACCAATTGAAAGGGTAACGATTGACGTTGACCAGGCCTACATTGGTCCTGTAATGGATAAGCTTGGCCAAAGACGGGGCGAGCTCCGCAATATGACCGAGTCAAGGGGCGGCTATTCTAGATTGGAATTTGATATTCCTGCTCGCGGCCTTATCGGTTACCGCCAAGAATTTATGACAGACACCAGGGGCGAAGGAATTTTAAATACAGAATTCAAGGCCTATGAACCTTATAAGGGTGACATTCCAAAAAGACAAATGGGATCTTTGATTGCATTTGAAACGACAACTTCAACTTCTTACGGCCTCTACCAAGCCCAAGAGCGTGGCAACTTATTTATAGGGCCAGGCGTTGAAGTTTACGAGGGCATGATTGTGGGCGAAAATCCAAAGGGCCTTGACATTGAAGTAAATGTCGGCAAGGAAAAACAAAAGACAAACATGAGGGCTGCAGGTACAGATGACGCATTGAGGCTTGTGCCTCCAATCGTTATGAGCTTGGAAGAAGCCCTGGAATTTATAGAAGACGACGAATTGATCGAGGTAACTCCAAAATCAATTAGACTTAGAAAGAAAATTTTATCAAATCAAAAGAGATACAAGAGTAAAAAGTAAAAGGATTTAAAGGGATAGAAGATGACTGCTGCAAAAATTTTTTCTAACTTATTGTGGATAAATACAGTTTTAGCCATTGTAATTATAGTTATGGAAAGGCGGAACACCAGGTCGACCTGGCTATGGATCATGATTATGGTCCTTTTGCCAGGCGCCGGTTTCTTTTTGTATTTGTGGTTGGGCCGCGACTTTAACAAGCGGAAGATGTTTGAATCGAAGGGCATCAAAGACCTGGGCACTAACAAGGGCCATTTGGACGCCAACGAAGATTTTTTGCTCTCTTATAATGCGGCCATGGCTGAGCGGAATTATCTGGGAAGATACGAAAGTCTCTTTCAAATGCTCTATCTAAACTCTCAAAGCAAACTCACTTTTAACAATGAAATTCAAACTGTTTTTGAAGGCCAAGAACTTTTTGACCAACTTTTTGAAGATATCAGAAATGCCAAAGAATATATTTACATTCAGACTTATATTATGAGGGCGGACAAGATTGGCCAAGAACTTGTTGACCTGCTTATCGAGAGGGCTCAAGACGGCCTGGATGTCAAGCTCTTAGCAGATGGCATGGGTGCTAGAACTTTTTGGAAAAAGCAAGTCAAAAGGGCTAGGGCTGGCGGAGTGCAAGTTGAATTTTTCTTCCCCTTCTTTATTTCTTTTATATCACCGCGGATTAACTACCGCAACCACAGAAAAAATTATGTAATTGATGGTAAAATCGGTTATGTTGGCGGATACAATATTGGCGATGAATACATTACAGGCGGCAGGAAATTTGATGGCTGGAGGGACTCAGCAATAAGAGTCACTGGAGACGCCGTTCAAAAATTCCAATATCGTTTTGAACTGGACTTTTCATTTGCAGCAGGCAAGGAAGTTCAATATAAAAAACCAATTAGAAATCCAGAAGCCTCAGGTAAAATTCCAATGCAAATCGTAAGTGCTGGGCCTGACTCCATTTGGCCTAGTGTAAAAGACGGCATGCTAAAGATGATCTCCTTGGCAGAAAAAACTATTTATATAGAAACGCCTTATTTCATTCCTGACGATTCGGTCCTTGAAGGTCTTAGGGTTGCCAGCCTCTCTGGAGTTGACATCAGAGTCATGCTTCCCTACAAGGGCGACCACCCATTTATCTACTGGGCCAACCTGTCTTATGTGGGAGATCTATTGAAGGCGGGAGTCAAATTTTATTTTTATGAAAAGGGCTTCCAACATTCCAAAGTCATGATAATTGACGATGAAATTTTAACAGTTGGGACTTCCAACATGGACGAACGCAGTTTTCATTTGAATTTTGAAATCAACGCCTTTGTCTATGACAAGGAAACCGCCCTTAAATTTTCTAATAAATTTTTGACAGATATAGAAAAAAATTCAAGCGAGATTACCAAGGAAATCTACGACAAGAGATCTAAGATTGTCAAGGTAAAGGAAAACTTCTCCAGATTGTTAAGCCCATTATTATAAGAAAGAGGAGGACCTTAGTGGACTTTGATAGGCTATACTATATTTTAGAAATAATAGGTACAATTGCATTTGCATCATCTGGGGCCCTGGTTGCAATCAGAAAGGGCATGGATATCTTTGGCATAATTGTCATCGCAGTTATGACTGCAGTAGGTGGGGGCGTATTTAGAGATATAATCCTAGGGATAACGCCACCAACCGCCTTTATAAAAACGGTTTATACCAGCGTTTCGATTGCAACTGCTATTGTCCTTATATTATTCTTTATGCACAATAATAAATTTAATAACAAACAATTTATGGTTATGTATGTAAAAGTAGTATCGGTCTTCGACGCCATTGGACTTGCCATCTTTACAATAAATGGTATTAGCATGGCCATGAGAATGGGCCACGGGCAAAATAAATTCTTACTTATTTTTGTGGGCATAGTCACAGGATGTGGCGGAGGATACATGCGGGATATATCATCAGGTTTCATCCCAATTATTTTTACCAGAAATACAATTTACGCCATGGCATCCCTTGTGGGCGGACTTTCATTCTTGTACCTTAGACCTCTTATCAGAGAGCCCAAGGCTTTTTTAATCAGCGTAATAATAATTATCTTGATCAGACTCCTGTCAATAAAATATAGGTGGAGCCTGCCAAATGTCAACAGTGACCTACTTGATGGCAGTGTCAATAATTGACAAGGAAAAATGCCAGTGCTATAATGAAAAAGTTGTCGGGATGTAGCGCAGGTCGGTAGCGCGCGTCGTTCGGGACGATGAGGCCGCAGGTTCAAATCCTGTCATCCCGACCATTTTTGTTTTTGGGAATGAAATAAAATGAAAGAAATGTATGAAAGAATAAAAGAGATAATTGATAACTGGGATCCGTATGATTTGTTAGATTTTGCACCTGATGATGAGTACAGCGGTGAAATTAGAAAAATTGCAGAATATTTTAACAGCAATAAAGACATAAGAGAAGATTCTTTTGAGAAATTCGTTAAGGGCCTTTTTGATTTTGAAGATATAAAAGAGGATAAAAGAAACATAGAAAATCTTATTATGCTATTATTAGATGCAAGACAGTAAGGATACTAGATTGAAGAAAATAGTCAACAATGTATTGGATATATACTAACGAGGTGATTTTATGGGAAAACTATCTAGTAAAGAAAAGTATGAAAATTATAGAGCCAGGATAGACTCGGAAAGTTATCATGAGTTAACACCTGATGAAAAAAAACGAGGAGAGGAGAACAGAAGAAAGCTTTCCGAATTTATGAAAAAAAGAAGAGAACAAAGAGCACAAGAAGCACGCTAAATAGATTTTAGAGGTGCTTTTTTATTTAAAAGGAGGCTTGTATGGCTAAAATAGTAGATATAGTTTTATTGATAAGATTATGATAATTGAAGATTATGCATTAAGAGGTATTTACGAAATAAAACAAACCAGGATCTTCTCTTTTAATTGAGACAATCCTGGTTTATAGACTAAGGCCCACCCCCTCAAACTAAAGAAATTACTATCAGTAGCCTTTGGTGGGAAGAGGACGACCTTTTGTATATGTATTATACCCATTTTTACAGAAAAAATCAAGCAGGATTTAATGGAAGAAGCGATGATTCCAACATTTAAATGTTGGTGTTTAAAGAATGAAAAAGATATAAAAAATACAATAGAATCATCTATATATTGACATCATTAATTACGTACTGTATAATGTACATATAAGGAGGGGTGGTATGCAAAATATAAATGTCACTAACTTTAGAAAAAATATTTTTGATCTCTTGGATGGGACTATAAAATATAATGAGGTTATTAATATTAGCACAAAGTCTGGTAACGCTATTGTGATGAGCGAAGAAGACTATAGGGGTTTAATGGAGACCTTGTATTTGAATTCTCTTCCTGGCATGAAGGAAAAAATCGAGGATGGGCTCAAGGTTGATGTCAAAGATACAGTAAGGGAAGAAGATGTCGACTGGTAATTACGAGATTAGGTACACCAAGAGTGCTGTTAAGGATATAAAAAAGCTTAAGGGGTCTGGCTTGGACAGGGTGACCAAGGATTTAATTGAAGTGCTAAGGATAAACCCTTTTCAAAATCCTCCCTATTTTGAAAAGCTCCAAGGAAATTTGTCAGGGGCTTATTCGAGGCGGATTAATGCTAAGCACCGATTGGTTTACAGGGTGGAAAAAGAAGAAAAAATTGTAATTATTATTTCTATGTGGTCACACTATGAATTTTAAAGTTCTTTGCACGCTTAGGCGTGCTTTTTTATTGGCAAAAATTAATTTTTGTTTTTATATGGCTAAGAAATTTCGAATTATGAATAGAAATTTATTTGTTATCTAATTTTTTGTAAATTTTTTTAGGATTTTGCCTGAATCTATGGTATAATGTAGGCTATGAACAATTTTTTTGAATCTATGAATAAAAATGCAATATTAAAATATTTGTCCTACAGGTCTGGTGAAATTCCTGGGGAAATTATGGATGAGATTGATCGGGCTTTGGCCATTGTCGAAAAGGTTTCCCGGCCCAAATTTGTTTACAGGGTCTTTGACAAGGACGATCCTACTTTAAAAGATATTCTACTGGGCCAAGATATAAATGACCTGGTAAAGGATTCTTTTAAGATCATTTTGCTGGCTGTAACTTTGGGCCAGGAGATTGAGATGGAGGTCCGTCGACTTTCCTTTACAGATTTGAGCCTAAGCGTGGTTACAGATGCGGCAGCCAGTGCAGCAGTTGAGGCTCTTGCTGATAATGTGGCTGAGATCTTGCAAAAGGACTTTGGAGGATTTTATTTTACCGATATGTTTTCACCGGGCTATGGCGACCTGCCCATTGGCATTCAAGATAAATTTTTGACTTTGATAAATGCAAAAAAAGAATTGGGACTTACGACTACAAGAGAGGGGATTATGGTTCCCAGGAAGTCCATAAGTGCACTTTTGGGAGTATCTAAAAACAAACAGATTCACAGGCACAGGGGCTGCGAGTCTTGCAGGTTATTTATGGATTGTGAATTTAGGAAAAGGGGGGAAGATTGTGGATACCAAAAATAAAGTTGTGATTTTGGATGGGGCCATGGGAACCATGCTGCAAAAGGCCGGCATGGAAGTGGGCGAAATTCCAGAATTATTAAATATAAAAAATCCTGATATGGTAAATGGAGTTTACCAAAAATATATTGACGCAGGGTCTGATATAATTTACGCTTGCACTTTTGGTGCCAACAGGCGGAAGATAGGATCTAAAAAAACCCTAGAGGTGGTCAAGGCTGCGACTGCAAACGCCAAAAATCTTGCCCAAAAAACTGGCGCACGTGTGGCTCTAGATATCGGACCAATAGGGGAAATGCTTGAGCCCATGGGGGCCTTGAAATTTGAAGAGGCCATTGATATTTTCAAGGAAGTTATCAAGGCAGGAGAAGAAAATACTGATCTTATTGTAATAGAAACCATGACCGACCTTTTGGAAGTTAAGGCGGCAATTTTGGCTGCCCGCGAAACTACGGACAAGCCTATTTTTGTAACCATGACCTTTGAAGAAGACGGTCGAACTTTTGCAGGCGTGAGCATGGAGACTTTTGTTAACATGGTCCAAGGCCTGGGCGTGAGTGCCCTTGGCATCAACTGCTCCCTGGGGCCAGCCGAAATGGTGAAGATGATAGAAAAACTTGCAAGCCTAACAGATATTGATTTAATAGTTAAGCCCAACGCTGGCTTTCCAGATATGGATGGAAATTATAATTTATCGCCCGAAGACTTTGCCAAGACTATGGGGCAAATTTTAGACTTGGGCGTCAAATACATTGGTGGATGCTGCGGTACAGACCACAGATTTATAAAAATCTTGGCTGATTCATACAAGGGCAAGCCAGTTAAGACAAGAAAGATAAATAAAATTTCTGGTCCATCATCAGCCTTGAAAATTTTAAATAATTATGCCTTTAAGGTGGTTGGTGAACGATTAAATCCAACTGGCAAAAAAAGATTCCAAGAGGCTCTCAAAAACGAGGACATGGACTTTTTTATCAGAGAAGCAATCGCCCAAGTAGATGCTGGGGCTGAAATCTTGGATGTAAATGTAGGTTTTCCTGGCATTGACGAAGCGGCCATGCAGGCAAAAATAGTCAAGGCCTTGCAAGGAGTTCTGGATACGCCCCTGCAAATTGACTCGACCAATCCTGCGGCCATAGAATCTGCCCTTAGAGTTTATAATGGCAAGGCTATCGTCAATTCAGTTAACGGTGAAGAAGAAAAACTCACCACCATCTTGCCACTTGTAAAAAAATACAATGCCCAAGTCATCGCCCTCTTGATAGATGAAAAGGGGATTCCAGAGAAGGCCGAAGACCGTTTGGCCTTGGCGAAAAAAATTGTAAAGAGGGCCGAGGCTGAGGGGATTGATAGAGAAGATATATACATCGACTGCCTGACCTTAACCGTCTCTTCTAATCCTGAAGGGGCCATGGAGACCATTAAAACCATGGAATTAGTCAGGGATGAGCTGGGCGTAAAAACCCTACTTGGCGTTTCAAATATTAGTTTTGGTTTGCCGAGTAGGGATATTATTAATGCCAGCTTTTTGACTTTGGCAATGAATGCCGGCCTCAACATGGCAATTATAAATCCAAATTCCGCCAGGATGATGGAGGCCATAGCCGCTTTTAAGGTGTTGACTAACCAAGAAGGGGCTGTTGATAATTTTGTAGAAAAGTTCTCCCAAATACAGGCGACTGATAAAGAAAAAAATGTAGACATGGATGTTCAAACAGCCGTCTACAAGGGGCTCAAGGAAAATGTTAAGGACCAAGTCAAAGTTCTCTTAAAGGAAAAAACTGAGCTGGAAATTGTGGATAATTATTTGATTCCGTCTCTTGATAAGGTCGGTGACGAGTTTGAAAAGGGAATAATTTTTCTTCCCCAACTAATAAAAAGTGCCAGCGCAGCTGAGGCTGGTTTTGAAGTTATCAAGGCCTCAATTGCAAAGTCCGGCAAGGAAACTATTTCCAAGGGCGATATCATAGTCGCAAGTGTCAAGGGGGACATCCACGACATTGGAAAAAACATTGCCAAGGTAATATTAGAAAACTATGGCTACAATGTTATCGACATGGGCAGGAATGTGGACCCAGAGACAATTGTGGCTGAGGCCAAGAAGAGAAATATTAAACTCATCGGCTTAAGTGCACTTATGACGACGACCTTGGAAAACATGAAGATAACAATTGAGCAAATAAAACAAGAATTGCCCGATGCCAAGATTATGGTCGGTGGAGCGGTCCTAACCGAAGCTTATGCAGAAGAAATCCAGGCGAATTATTATCTCAAGGACGCCAAGACAAACGTAAGCGTGGCGAAAGAAATTTTTGGTGAATAAGATGACAAATGTAAAAAATATAAAATTTCCCCTGGTCTTTGACGGGGCCATGGGGACCTATTATCCGGACAAATCGACTAGGGTCATGCCCGAGTGCGAGATGGCAAATCTCTTTGACTCGGAAGTGATTTTCGAAATCCACAGGGAATATGTGGAGGCGGGGGCCATGGCAATTAAGACCAACACCTTCCAGGCCAACACGGTTTCCTTGGGGACGGATTTTTCTGTGGTAAAAAATGTAATTGAAGCTGGGATTGATCTGGCCAAACGGGCGGCGGCAAAGACCGATACATTGGTATTTGCAGATATTGGCCCAATTCCTAAGACCAAAGAACACTCGATTGATGAAGACTTGGCTGAGGGCAAAAAGATTATAGATATATTTTTGTCCAAGGGAATTAATGATTTTTTGTTTGAAACTTTTTCAGATTTAGATAAACTTTTGGACCTAGCTAAGTATATCAAGGGCAAAGATTCTGATGCCTTTATCATCACTTCCTTTGCGGTTGGAGCTGACGGACTCACGCGGACTGGGGAAGTTGGAGAAGATTTGATTTTCAAAGCGGCCGAGTCCAAGGACATAGATGCAGTTGGCTTTAACTGTGTGTCCGGGCCTTTAAGACTTCGTGAATACATTGAAAAAATAAATTTGCCGGATAAAATTATTTCCATTATGCCAAACGGCGGCTATCCTACAGTTATAAAAAATCGGACTTATTACAGTGCTAACAAGGATTATTTTTCAAATGCAACCCTGCAATTTCTTGAATACGGTGTGCAAATTATTGGCGGGTGTTGCGGAACTCGTCCTGAATTTATTAAGGAAATTACAGAGAGGATTTCCGAATATCGGTATACAAAAGTTAGACCGACCAAGAAAAAACAGTTTCGTCTTGATACTCCATACACAGAAAATCTTTTTAGGAATAAACTTGAGCACGGGAAAAAGCCAATAGTCGTTGAGTTTGATCCGCCCAAGGATTTAAATATGAAAAAATATATGGAGAATGTAAAGGCGCTGGCCAATGCTGGGGCCGACGGAATTACAATTGCCGACTGTCCAGTTGCCAGGGTCAGGGTGGACGCCAGCCTCACTGCATATAAAATAAAAAATGAAATTGGTATTGAGCCTATTGTCCACATGACTTGTAGAGATCGAAATGTAAACGCATCCAAGGCCTTGCTTTTGGGATTAAATTTGGAAAATATTTTAAATATTATTACCATTACAGGCGACCCAGTGCCAACGGCAGAAAAAGACGAAGTCAAATCGGTCTTTCAATTTAATTCCACAAAATTTGCCGGTATGGTAGCCGACATGAACGAGAAAGTTTTTACAAATGAGATGAATATCGGTGGCGCCTTAAACTTAAATGCCAACAAGTTTGATTTGGAAATAAAGAGGGCCCAGGCCAAAGAAAAAGCTGGAGTAAATGTCTTTTACACTCAGCCGGTCATATCCAGAAATGCTGTGGAGAATTTAAAAATTGCCCGCCAAGAGCTAAGCGCCTATATAATGGGCGGTGTCATGCCAATCGTTAGTTACAATAACGCAATCTTTATGAATTCAGAAGCCTCGGGCATTAGACTTGACGATGAAATTATCGACCGTTACAAAAACTTGGATAGAGACCAGGCCTCAAAGCTTGCAGTGGAAATCACCGCAGATTTTATGAAAGAGATTGAAGATCACGTAGATGGTTTTTATATAATCACGCCTTTTAGTAGGATGGATATAGTGGGCGAGCTTATAGGAATATTTAAAAAATAATATGTATGTAAAAGAGCACTTGGATTTTTGAGTCTAAGTGCTTTTATAGTTGAAACTGTGATAAAGCTTGCGGGAAAAACTTGTGAATTTTTTAGCAAATAAAAAATCAAAGCAAGGTCAAAAATTATTTCCAAATTAAATAGCAAGTAAAAATAAAAAATAAATTGTAAATAATAATGAAATTTAAATTATAAATAAGACTTAAGATTAGCTTGCAAATTAAAGTGAAAACTAAATTGCAAATAAAAATGAAGGTTAGCTTGCAGGTAAAATGAAAACTAAATTGCAAATTAAAATGAAAGTTATCTTGCAAAAAAATCCAATTAAAAAAACTGTATGTATTTACCGAGATTTTTTCGATAAACACATACAGTTTTTTAATTTAGCAAAATTTCATCCTGTCTGGGTTGATGCCGCCCTCTCTTTCCCAAAAGCCTCCGAGATCTATGCCCGCTTCTTGGGCGATTTTTTCTATATAGGCCTTGTCCTCAGGATTTTTATAAATCAAGCAGACTCCGCAACAGTAGTCTGCCTCCCGGGGTGTTGGGGCAAGGGTGGTATCTATGTCTGTCAATTTTTGCGACAGGTTGTAAGCGTCTATTGAGTTTTTAAAAAACACAAAGTATTGCTTCATAAATTTTTAGCCAAGCATTTCAATGAATGCGCCGATTCTGGTTTTTAATTGTTCAGCGTCTTCGTCTGTGTAGTCGGTTTCAACGCCAAGTACTGGAATGCCTTCTTCTTTGAGGGCGCGTTCAACTTTTCTGCCTTCTAGGTCGTAGAGGGTGCAGAATTTTAAGTTGAGGTCGATAACTCCGTCTGCCTTGTATTCTTTGGCCAAGCGGATGATGTCGTCAATTCTGTCGTCGTTTGGTGTGAAGCATGCGCAGTTGATGCTGCCTAGGTATCTCTTGGCTAGGTGTTCAACTTGTTCGTCGATTGTGCCTGGAGTTTCGTCAACTAGGTTTTCACAATATCTGAGGCCTGTGCACATTTCTTCGCCAACAACAGCTGCTCCCATGGATTCGATGATGTGGTGGATCTTCCAGTTTGGAATTGAAAGTGGAGTACCTGTTAAGAGAATTCTCTTGGCTCCTTCTTTGTAAACGCTAACGCCTTCTTTTACGCGTTCATCTAGTTCGTCACAGAGTTTGTTGATCATTTCTGTAAATCTGGCTGGGTCATCAAAGAAAGCGATTTGAGTTGTAAGTAAGACGTCTTTACCTGAAATAGGTACCTTGTCGAGTTTTCTAAAGTTATTTAATCTTTGCATAGCCTTGCGCTTTTTGTTGATAAGAACAATTGCGTCGTGGAGGCTTTCTTCTGTAACCTTGTTGCCAGTTAATTCTTCGATTTTTGTGATGTACTTTTTAATTTCTTTTTCCCATTTGATGAAGTCGTCTTCAGTTTTTAGTTGTGGAATGTCCATTACATAAACTGGTGCGTCTTCGCCAAGGATTTCCCAAGCTTTTTTCTTGCCGTCGCAAGTTGTTTCGCCTACAAATAGGTCTGCAATTCTAAAGAATGGGCAAGTTCTATCAAATCTTGCACCAAGACTTGCTTTGATTAGTGGGCAAGTTGCTGTCGGAAGAACTTTTTCTCCGCCTGGTACCCAGAATTGGCTGCCTGAGCAGAGGCCTGTTACAATTGCGTTTGCAGCAATTGGCACTTCGTCTGGTACGTGGATACAAAAAGTTCCAACGACTTTTCTGCCTTTTTCTTGTTCTGCGATTAATTCTGATGGTCTAATTCCGTGGATGTCACCAACGACCATGTTGAAATAATCCATGCCCTTTGGTCTGTTTTCTTGACTTAGGAAAACGTCACCAAAAGCTCCTGGTAAAACTTCGCATAGGACGTCGTGCTTTTCAACATCCATGCCGATATTTGACCACATTTCATGATTCTTATCCATTTTTACACCTCGTATTTAATATATTTATCACAAAAAGCACAGCCATAGGGAGCGAAGTCCGCCTGGCTTGTACTTTCTATAATACTAAAATTGTCGCAATCAATCCCGTCAATTATCCCATAGGGGCAGGGGACTTTGATTGTCTTTCTAATATTATTTATATTTTTGTATTCACTTGTTAGTTCTTGCAAAATTTCTATCCGCCTATCAAGGTCGGGTTCAAAGCGCAGGAAAAATTTTGCATAGGCAAGGAGTTTTGAATCGATATCACTTGTGGCAAGAAAATTAAAAGCTTGATCTATTTTATTTAGTTTTTCTTTTATGTTTGTATATTTTTCTTGGTTAAAAATGTAAGAGCCATCTTTTAAGTAAGTTTTTAAATTTTCTTCCGCCACAAAGTCCTTGTCAGTAACTGCCGATATTTCTTTTACAAAATATGGACACATACCATCGTGGACTATAAAGCCTGCAGAAAAGAGCAGGGGGCACTTGCCGGTTTCCAAATAAATCCGGCTGGCATTTATTGGGTGGCAGGACTCCTTTACTTGTCCATGCTCAAATATATATCCCTCGACTGACACTATTGGATAGGGGATAATGTCACATGCTCTAAGCACGACTTCATCCACATTCCCAAAGGTACCGGCTATGGCCTTGCCTTCTATTTTTCTATTGATGGCGTGGACATAAGCCTCCCGCCGTAAATTTTTAAAAAAATCTATATTATGCAAGGAGGGCCGCCCCGATTGCACCAGCAAATCTTGCACGTGGATCTGTTTTTACTTCTGTTTTTAGCTCCTCAGAAAGTTTTTCGACCATATATGGGCTGTCACAAAAACCGCCTGTCAAAAATACATCGCCTGCCTTTAAACGCTTGGATGAAAGTGAAGCTACCTTTGTTACGATTGATGCAACTACTCCTGAGCAAATGTCTTCACGTGGAGTACCCTTGCCCATGAGACTTATGATTTCTGATTCAGCAAAAACTGTGCACAAGCTTGAGATGGGAACTGGTTCCCCTCTTTCAGCGTACTCGTACATTTCGCTGAGGGTAAGTCCAAGTCTGTTGGCCATAACTTCCAAAAACTTTCCTGTACCTGCTGAGCACTTATCGTTCATCAAGAAGTCGGAGACCATTCCGTTTTCGACGACGATGACCTTTGTGTCTTGGCCGCCGATGTCGATGACAGTCATATCGCCTGGGTGGAGGTACATGGCTCCCTTGGCATGGCAGGTGATCTCTGTGATCGTCTTGTCCGCATAGGGAACGGATACGCGTCCGTAACCAGTTGCAACTATATCCATATCGCCAAGGTCTAGGCTCTTTAGCCAGCGCAGGATTTCTTCGCCAGTTTCACGGCTGTTCCATCCGCTTGGCAGCAATTTTGTGTATAAAATTTCTTTTTTGTCTTGGTCCATTACTGCGACTTTTGAAGCAGTTGAACCAATATCTATTCCAACATGTACCAATTCGATTCCTCCTTATATGTCTATAAGTTAATTGTATTTAAGTTAATAGATTAAATCAAGTATTATAAAAAAACTTTATAGGAAAGCTGGCGTTATTAAAAATATCTATAACAAGTCCTTGTAAACATTTATTAATAGTAATCTACATAGTTTTTGGTTATAATATTAGTTAGACAAGATTTTTTATTGAATAAGAGTCTGTTTGTTTGAAAGGTCATTTAAAGACCTATACATAGGACCAAAATTATAAGGAGTGAGAAAATGATTGAACTAAGAAAAGATTTACCAGAAATATTTGAAGAATTTGCAGATGCCAGAAGGGAAGCATTTTTAAAGGTAAAGGAAATCAAGGACCAAGATATTCCAGTTGTAGGAGTTTTTTGTACATTTTTCCCTCAAGAGTTGGCTCTAGCAGCAGGGGCAACTTCAGTTTCCCTTTGCGCAACCAGCGATGAGACAATAGCAGACGCAGAAAGAGACTTGCCAAAAAATCTCTGTCCCCTAATTAAATCTTCCTACGGCTTTGCCATTACAGACAAGTGCCCGTTCTTCCATTTTTCAGATTTGATCGTGGGCGAAACTACTTGCGATGGCAAGAAAAAAATGTACGAATACTTGGCCAAGGTCAAACCAACCCACGTAATGGAGCTGCCTAACAAGCAATCCGAAAAGGGTTTGGAACTTTGGTATAACGAAGTTATCAAGATGAAAGAATACTTGGAAGATTTCTTAATTGTAGAAATCACTGATGAAGATATTCGCGAAGCCATCAGAGTTAAAAACGCCGAACGCTCAGCTATCAAAGATTTTTATAGCATTATGAAGGAAGACGAGCTCCCAATTATGGGCCTTGATATGTGGCACGTCCTCCACGGGGCGACTTTTAAATTTGACAAGAGGGCCATACCTGGAGAATTGGCAGGATTAAAGGAAAAAGTTTTAAACGAACACAAGCACATCAAGGGCAAAAAGCGTATTTTAGTTACAGGCTGCCCAATTGGTGGTGCAACTGAAAAAGTTATTTCAGCTATCGAAGACAATGGTGGAATCGTAGTTGCCTTTGAAAACTGCGGAGGTGCCAAGGCCATCGACAGAAATGTTGAAGAGGGTACAGATGACCCATACATGGCAATTGCTGAAAAATATTTAAATATCGGATGCGCTTGCATGAGTCCAAACCCAAATCGTCGCGAACTATTGGGCAGGATGATCGATGAATACAAGGTAGATGGCGTTGTAGACATGCACTTACAAACCTGCACACCCTTCCAAGTTGAAAGTCTGGAAATTAAAAACTTCTGCAACCAAGAAAAAAATATTCCGTATATTGCAGTTGAAACAGACTATTCACAATCAGACATTGGCCAGTTAAATACAAGGCTAGAAGCCTTTGTTGAAATGATCTAATGAAAGTTTTATTAGCAGGTGGTGGCCATGGCCACATCAATGTTTTAAAAAATTTAATAAAAAATCTTGTGGACGCTGATTTTACTTTGGTCACAGATTTTAAACGTCAATATTATTCAGGTATGCTGCCTGGTTTTATAGAAGGGATTTACACGGAGGATGAAATTTCCTTTAATGTGCCCGACCTTTGCAAAAGGGCCGGTGTAAAATATGTAGAGGATAAAATTTTATCCATTGATCAAGAAGCTAAAAAACTTTACAGCGAAAATGATGTTTATGATTACGATATAATTTCTATTAACCTGGGCTCCCTTTCAAATATTATTTTTCCAATTGAGAGCGATAGGGTCTGCCTGGTAAAGCCCATCAGCGAAGTGGTAAAAGCCAAGGAAGATTTGGACCAGTATTTCAAAGCTCACGGACAAAGTGGGCGCCTAATATTTATTGGCGGAGGAGCGTCTGGAGTTGAGCTTGCCCTGGCCTTTAGGGCGGCCTACAAGGATGTCGATATTGAAATAATAACAGCCCATGATATATTAGAAAATTTTAATGAAAAGGCCAAGAGGAAATTAGAAAAAATATTGAAAGATAAAAATATTTTTATCCGCAAGAACGAAAGGGTGGAAAAGATCAAGGACCAAATGGTCTTTACCGATAAGGGAACTTATGACTTTACCCAGGCCTTTATAACCACAGGCTTCCGTGGACCAGATGTAAAATTCGAGAACTTCCAGACCACAGATAAGAATTACCTCTGGGTTTCCGATTCGCTTTTGGCAGGCGATGATGCCTTTGTAATGGGCGACACGGCAACGCTAAGGGCCTATCCGGACTTAAACAAGGCAGGAGTCTTTGCCATTCGCGAGGCGCCTATTCTTTACACAAATCTGATCAAGGCCATAGAAAATAAAAGATGCTTTGAATTTTATACGCCACAGACCAAGTACCTGCAAATTATAAATTGCGGGGGCAAAAAGGCTGCTGCCAATTACGGAGGCCTGGCTTTCTACGGGCGCCTAATGTGGATCCTTAAGGACAAAATCGACAGGAAGTATATGGAAGTTTAAAAAGAAGTAGAGCTATGAGCACCTGGATAAAAGTCCAGGTGTTTTTAGTAAAGACGATTATATTGCCAAGGATAAAAATCTTTCTTTTGCAAAAAAAGATTTTATGATACAATAAATGTATTAATAAGTTCAAAGAGGAGGAGATAGGATGGACTTAGCATTTGGAATCTTTGCCATAATGGCTGCAATTGTAAGTATTGCTGTGAAGATTCGTGGAGGAGACAATAAGAAATACTCCTATGCAAGCGTGTGCTTAACAGCTCTTACTATGGCGTTTTTTTATAAGGACGCGGCCAGGATGGTAGTCGAAAAAAATTTTTCAGGACTGGAAGATGTTGTAGTGACCATAGCAAATCCGCTTATGTTTTTGGTAATAGCATCTATTGTAATAAATACCCTGGCACTTGTAGATTTTAAAAAGAAATAGATATTATAGCACCTGGTTTAAAGTTCAGGTGTTTTTTCTTGCACGGTTTTTACTTATGAGAAAAATTTCTATTGCAATAAATATTTGCTTTGGCTATAATGATAAATACATTAAAAAGTATTTACAGGAGGGACTTATGTGGTGTAAAAATTGCGGGAGTGAAATTGAACCGGGGGCAAAATTTTGTACAGCTTGTGGGGCAAAGGTGGATGATAATCCAGAGACTCCAATGAACGAAGAACAAGATCTAAATAATCAAGCTTCAGTTAATCAGGCTCCAGTTAAAAAATCTAAGAATTCTAAAATTATTTTTGGAATTATTGCAGGAATTTTAATCTTGACCTTGGTTGGATTTGGCTTTTATAAATTTATGAATCCAAAGCTATCTGCTGATGGAGCAGAAGAATTGATAGAGGATTTTTTTGAAAGATATTTTAATTCTGAAACAAGATTAGAAGCCTCTGATTATCTGTCAGCTACTGCTGATTTAAATTCTTTTATTTCTGCAGAAAATCTAAAAAAATCTGAAGAAATTTTTGATAAAGAGGATGGCAAAATTAAATTCGATTTAGAAGAAGTGGGCGATAGCTTTGACACAGAAGACGACTGGGCAAAAATGGACTTTAACTTAAAGACATCCGTATCCGGTAGCGAATTTTCAGACAAGCTTAGCGTTGAATACCTAAAAGATGGCAGAAAATGGAAGATAGATAAGATCTCCGGCCTAGACCAATGGGTCGCAAATAAGCCATCGGTTGATAAGCTTTTGCAACTTGCAGATGATTTTTTAAATGAGTACATGTTCTCATGGGATATCGGGGAAATGGAAACCCTTGCGCAAAGTAGGAAATCTCAAGGCGGCTTAATTGACAACACAGAATTTCATGAACTTGGAATTTTCCAAAATACTGCTGACGATGATTTTTCCCTAAATATAAAATTGGATGCAAAGCCTTCCGACTTAAAAGTTGAAGGGGACAAGATAAATCTCAAAACAAATATAAAATCTTTTGCATGCGGAAAGGAATATGAGGATGAACTCAATTTCGTTTTCGTTAGAGAAGGAGAGGACTACAAGGTTTATGATGTCAAAGGCTTAAATGTTTGGGTCAATGGAAAACTGACAATAGGTAATGCCTATAGGATCATAGACTTTTTCGATCTATTAACTAGGCACTATGTTTACGATGAAGACATAGACTATGATGACTACCTGGTCAAGGATGGGCCTTTTAAAAAATTCATCACGTCTGAGCAAATGGTAAAACGTTTTGAAGAAGAAGCTATGCTTACAAATATGTTTTCTCTGGATATACCAAATGTAGAGATAGATTACCTAGATGATGGAACAGCTAATATTTATGAACCTTTAGACTATTCTGCATTTTATGGTGGATTTTCAAAATTCGTAACTCTCAATCTTAAACTTGAAGATGGCAAAGTTAAGCTAAATGATATCTTAGAGAAAGAAAAGTTCTTTAATATGGCTCCAACCGCAGCTTTAATAAAAAATATTGTAGAAACAGGATTTAGCAAACTCTATGTAGACTATGATCCAGCTGGCTTTGATTACTTTAGCCCAAGTACCAGGTCCTATATGCCTTCCATTGAAGGAATTAAGGAAAGTGTAGAGGAAGAGGGTAAGGTAGTTAAGGTTGAAGCTGAGGTAGGATATTTTGAATTGGATTATGACTCACCTAAACTTACAGCTGTTGTGACTATGAAACTCTACTATGAAGACGGTAGGGTAGATGAGGAAAATGGAAATATGGTCTTTGATGAAGACGAAGAAAATTGGACTTGGCTGATAAGAGATTTTATACAATAATTAATAAATTCTGAAAACTAAAAAAGATGCAGGCAAATAGCTTGCATCTTTTTTGTTAGCAACCCGTTAGCAATATGTTAGCAACCCGTTAGCTGTAAAATATTATATAAATTTTTTATTGACGATTTGTATGGTATTTTTTGTACCCAGTAGGTTCACAGTTTGTACCCAGTAAATTTTACAAAGAAAAAATTAATGGGAATTTTAAGTATATATGGCAAAATTATTTGTTACTAATATAATTAAAAAATAAAAAACCGCCTTAGATAAGATCCAAAGCGGTATTATTTGGTGCTGACGAGAGGACTTGAACCTCCGGCCTGCTGGTTACGAATCAGCTGCTCTACCAACTGAGCCACGTCAGCTCGATTACCAAATTATTTTAACAGATTTAATTTAAAAAATCAATCGTCAATATAATAGTCGTCGCTGAATTCGCTGGCCCAATTTTGAGCTTTTTTGCCGTCAATATTTCTAAAGAATTCATTGTTGGATGACAAGTCCATTTGAGGAATTATCTTCATCTTCATGAGTTCTTTTAATTTTATAATCAAAAGATTTTCGTCCACGCACTCCAAACTTGCCATCTCGCTAATACTTTTGCCTTCTTTTAGATAATCTAAAATATCTTGGTCGGCAAGCAAAAGGTGGGCAGCAAAAATATTGGCCTCTACCTCTTGGGCATTTCTAAAAGTAAAAATCTGCTCGGCATTTAAATCGTCGTCGCTGTGATAGTATTCGTGGCCGAGCTCGTGGGCAAACATCATTCTGAGGTGGTTGTCGTCCAACTTTTTATTGTAAAAGACGTATTTGTCCCCCAGGATAATTTTAAACATGCCAAGAAGCTTGGTGTCCTCGCTAAAGGCCTTTACATAAACGCCGCGCTCTTCTAAAATGGTCTGCGGATCGCGGGTCTCGTGAAATTCAATTAGATCATTTACATCCTCATAAATTTTTCTGGCCAATTAGAGTTTGCCTTCTTTCTTTTTGCGTTCAGTTTCCCTGTGCTTGGCATCGTAATAGGCTTCTTCAATGGTGTCAAGGACGGCTTTTTTATCTTCTAAGGTCAAGTCTCCGCCTGCAAAGAGTCCGATAACTCCGTTTATAAGTTCGGTTGCCTCTTGCATGCCAATCTTGCCAAAATCGTTGTGGGCTTGAAAAATAAAGGACTCTTCGTCTGTGAGCAAGTAGTTTACATTTACATCAAAAAGCTCGCTTAGCTGATTGTAGGTTTCGCGTTTGCGGGGTCTGATGTTTTCGTTTTCATAGGCACATATAGTCCGCGTGCTCATGCCGATCATATCGCCCAACTCTTGCTGGGTCCAACCCTTGGCTTCTCTTAATTTTCTGATTTTAACTCCAAATCCCATTTTATCCTCCTTAATATATAATTAATATTGAAATAACGAACTCCAACTGCATTTATCTTAGCATATTTGAAATTAAAATGCAAGTTACAGTAAATTTTTCAAATAAAAAAGCTCCAAGATTTTTTCTTGGAGCTCTTGTGATATTAATTAAGGGAATTTATTAATTTATAAATTATATTTGCAAACTCAGCCCTGGAGATTTCTTTTACTACAACTTGATTGTTTTCAAAGGTAAAATCCATGAGATTGAGTTCAAGCATTTTGATAATGCCGTCTCTATTCCAATCGGCCAGGAATTTGTAATCGCCCAGGAATTTGTAATCGCCCTTGTCGATTGAATTTATCTTAGTGGTTTTTAATTCTAATTTTTCAATTGCCCTTGCGAGGATTACAGCCAGTTCTTCGTTTGTAATAGATTTATTTGGCCTAAAGGTCTTATCTTTAAAACCTTCAACTAGGCCTTTTTCATTGGCCCAATTAACAGCAGTGTAAAACCAATTTGTCGGAGCGGAATCCGTAAAGTCGGATGGATTTACATAAGCCTTGTCATTTGCAAGTCTATAGAGAACTTGAGCTACCATAGCACGAGAGATACTTGTATGTGGATCAAAATTATTTTTGCCCGTTCCTATAAGCACAGACCTGTTGGCCAGGTCAATGATGGCCTCTTGGTAGTCGCCAGGCAGATCACCTATGTCAGAAAAATATGAATTTAAAATGGCCTCTGGTATTGTGACTTTTTCTTCAATTATTTCTTCTTTATTTTCATCCTTTGTTTTTTCTTCAGCCTTGTTACCTTTATTGTCATATTTATTATTTGCAATATCAGAAGGATTATTTTTATTTGGCTTTAGATAGTCGTAATTTGGATGCCAGTAGTAATCATAGTAGTCATAATAATCGTATGAAGGCCTGTCATTTTTATTTGGCTTGTCGTTTATATCTGGATTCTTTTGATTGTCAGATTCTTCATTGTCGTCTGGCTTTTTATCTTCATCTGGTTTTTCTTTTTCATCATCGCCAGGTTCTTCAGTTTCACCAGGTTCTTCCTTTTCGTCAGGATTTTTGCCAGGCTCTTCAGTTTCGTCTGGATTTTCATCTGGGTCTTTGTCATCGTCTGGATCTTTTTCGTCTGGATTTGGATTTTCTTCTTCTATTTCAATCCATCTTGCATATAATATGAGGTCTTTTTTTATAGGGCTTGAAAAATCAAATTTCTTTTTAAATTCAGAATCAGTGTACCAACCATCAAATTCAAAACCTTCTTTTACTTCTACTGTTGGTTCGGTTGCTTGTGAATCTAATTTAACCTCTTGATTTGGAATGTTTTCTCCTTCAAGCATAAAGGATACAGTATATTTTTTCTTCGCCCATTTTGCGTACAAGATCATGTCAGACTTAATAGGACTTGAAAAATTAAATTTCTTTTTAAACTCAGAATCAGTGTACCAACCATCAAATTCAAAACATTCTTTTGTTTCTACTGTTGGTTCGGTTGCATTTGTATCAAATTCAACCTCTTGACTTGGAATATCACTTCCTTCAAGCATGAAAGATACAGTGTATTTTTTCTTCGACCATCTTGCATACAAGATCATGTCAGACTTTACAGGACTTGAAAAATCAAATTTATTCTTAAATTCAGAATCAGTGTACCAACCGTCAAATTCAAAGCCTTCTTTAGGATCTACTTTTGGCTCGGCCGCCTGTGTATCAAATTCAACCTCTTGACTTGGAATATTACTTCCTTCAAGCACGAAGGATACTTTATACTTATCAAAATTTTCCTTTTCCCACTTGGCGGTTAAAGTAGTATCTTCGTATATAAAATCTTTTTCTATTCTAAAGATTTTATCGCCGTCATACCAGCCTAAGAATTTATATCCTTCTCTTGTTGGAACTTTTGGAGATTCTTTAACCTTACTAGCAAACGCTGTTTCTGTTGTAAAACCTTCTTCACCATTTTTGAAATCAAAATAAACCTTATATCCATTTTTAATTTTCGCATGCACCCATATTAATAAATTTGGAGCATTTGGATTGAGATCGTCTGATTTTAGTTCTTTAATATCTGATAGGTCTATAATTTTTCTACCATTTTTAAATTTAACTGTATAATATTCTATATCGAAGGCATGACCAAAGGTATAGGAGCGGCATATGAACCTAGGATTAAATGTATTTGTATCAGTAGAATTAAATAGGTTTAAGAAATCTTCTTTTAAAGTCGGCATTTCAGGATTAGAAAGGCTAACGTAATCTTTTAAGGAACCTATATTATCCATAGATCCATTAGTTTTAATAAGCTTAAACTGGACTCCATATAATTTCTCTTCTCCTGGGCTAGTGGTCTCATTTGAATCAGCCGCCTTTAAAGCCACTGGTATAAACACACCTAAGGTCATCAGCCCACAAATTAAGTAAATTAATAATTTTCTCATAATAAATTCCTCCGTCTTATAATATTCTATGTATTTATCTTAGCAAAAGCTCACTTTTATTTCAATAGATTAAAGAGACTTTTAAATAAAATTTAAGCTTTGTCTTATTGTCTTATATAATAGAAGGGACTTATCTTTGCTTGAACTTTCTTTTTTAATGGTGTAAAATAAATTTGTAAGTTTATGACCTAAGCCTTGCAAGTTAAAAATAGAAATAAAAAAACGCCATGATACTTCATAGCGTTTCGAGTGGTGCGCCATCAGGGACTCGAACCCTGGGCCCATTGATTAAGAGTCAATTGCTCTACCAGCTGAGCTAATGGCACGCGTTATTTAACTCATAGGTGATATTATAGCACGATTATTTTTAAATTGCAAGTGTTTTTATAAAAATATTTAGGAGGAATTTAAAATGGATTTACAAAAACAAGTTGTTGAACGTTTAATCAAGTATGCAAAGATTTACACAACATCAGACGAGGCTAGTGAAACTGTCCCAAGTACAAAGAGGCAATTTGATCTGGCCAATGTTTTGGTCGAAGAGCTAAAGAGTTTTGGTCTGGAGGCAAGGGTTGATGATAAATGCTATGTATATTCAAAACTTCCAAAGAATACTGATGGCCTGCCAGCTATTGGTTTGATTTCACACATGGACACAGCTCCAGATATGACTGGGGAGAATGTCAATCCGCGTATAATAGAAAATTATGACGGAGGGGACATCAAGCTTGACAAGGATGGCAAATTTATTTTGTCTCCAAAGGATTTCCCAGAACTTACAGATAAAAAGGGAAAAACTTTGATTGTAACCGACGGGACAACCTTGCTTGGTTGCGATGACAAGGGCGGTATTGCAGAAATTATGACGGCAATTGAATACCTAATTGTAAATCCAGATATCAAGCACGGAGATATTTTAATTGGATTTACTCCTGACGAAGAAATTGGCAGGGGAGCCGACTGCTTTGATGTTAAAAACTTTGGTGCAGATTTTGCCTTTACAATTGATGGCGGAGCTATTGGTGAACTCGAATACGAAAACTTTAATGCAGCTACTGCCATCGTAAAGATTCAAGGCAGAAATGTTCACCCAGGTTCAGCCAAGGGCAAGATGAAAAACTCTCTTATCATTGCAATGGAATTATTTAATATGCTGCCTACTTTTGACAGGCCAGAATTTACTGAAAATAGGGAAGGCTTTATCCACTTGAACGACTTGAGCGGAAATGTGGACGAAAGTGAAATGGTCTTTATAATTCGCGACCACGACCGTGATAAATTTGAAGCAAAAAAAGCTATGATGCAAAAGGTTTGTGATTTCATCTGTGACAAGCACGAAGTCGAAATCGATTTGAACATGACAGATAGCTATTATAATATGAGAGAAAAAATCGAAGAGGATATGACTCCAGTTAACCTGGCGATAAAGGCCATGGAAGAGGCTGGTGTTGAACCAAAGATTGAACCTATCAGAGGGGGCACAGACGGAGCCAGACTTTCATACATGGGTCTGCCTTGTCCAAATATTTTTACCGGTGGTTACAACTACCACGGTAGGTTTGAATACGCTGTTGCAGAGGAAATGGCAAAGGCTGTTGAGGTGATTTTAAAAATTGTTGGCAAGTAAAAAAACACTTCTATTAATCCTCAGCCTGTGCATGTTGGTAGTTGCGTGTTCGCCAAAAGTCGAACCAGTGGCCACAAATCCTCCCCAAGCGGAGAGGGAAATAAATATTGAGGTCATGGAGACTGAAGCAATCGACAAGGACCTCTTGCAAGTCTTGACCAATGGCATAGAGGGAGTTTTCAACCCACTCTTTGCAATGACCGAAGGAGATAAGGCCATAAGTCATTTGATGTTCCTGCCCTTTATCGGCATGAAGGCAAATATGGAGGTGGATCCGCAAAATGGTCTGGTATCTTTAATGACTAGGGAGGGTTACAGCCTGAGCTTTGCCATTAGCGATGATGCTAGATGGTGGGACGGTAATCCAGTAACCGCAAATGATATTTATTTTTCCCTAAGAGTCCTCCTTCACCCTGAATATTTGGGAGAAAAAAGACGGGGAGAGCTTTTGTATATTACTGGCGCCAGAGATTATAACAACGGCCTAGCGAGTGGGATTAAGGGCGTAGAAGTTATCGATGAAAAGCATTTAAAAATTAATTTTGACAATTTTCAAGATTCGTTTTACTATGCCTTGGATTTTAGACCAATTCCCATCCACTACTATCAAGGGGCGAGGATGAACGATGTTAGAAGGCTCAATTCAAAGCCCTTGGGTAATGGACCATATATGCTCTCAGACTGGGAGAAAAACAATTTTGCAAACCTTGAGCGCAATGATGATTTTAAATACCCAACCAATATTAAAGAACTTTCCTTGAGGGAGTTTTCAGAAGAAAATATAGTTGTAAATATGCTAAGAGGGCATATAGACGCGGCCAATATTTACAATGATTTGGAGGCCTTGGGCCAAAGTCAAATTAAAAAGAATTTTGAGAAAAATTCCGTCATAGAAAATGAAGTAATTCTCCTTAGGATTTCAAATTATAATGGCATGGAAAATCTGACCAGGCGTGAACAGATCATTGATATATTAAAATATTATAGGCCGGGGACGGGAATTAAGTTTTCTAATTCTCTAATAAGTCATACCAACAAGGCTTTTTTTGACATGGATTATGAGGACAAGGACCTGGAGAAAAATTATAAATCCATTCCGCTAAACTTAGTTTACGAGGACAATCCCTACATCAGAAATATAGCCCAAGATTTAAAAGACCTACTTTCAGACTATGGTTATATTGTAACTTTAAATGGGGCTTCGCCTTATGACCTGATAAGCACAGCTAGCAAGCTTATAAATTCAGGCAGGAGTGTTTTGGTATTAAATTCCTTTAAGCATGGTTATATGCCAGATTTTTCTCGAGAGTTTTCAAGTACTGGGGATGGCAAATACCTTTTCCATGATTTGGACTTGGACGAGGAAATATTTGAACTCTTAGTTGATAAAAAGTCAGACCTAAAAGATGCTTACAAGCTCTTGTGCACGGATATTAAAAATAAAAACATTGCCATTGGTTTTGGAAATCCGATTACAGAGACATTTATCAGGAAGTCCTTAAGAGGATTTTTAAACACAGAGTTTACAGACTGGTTTGACTTAGCAGTTTGGGATATGTCTTGGGAATAATTTGGACATATAAGACCAATATGCTATAATAAAAATACAAATTAAAACAGGAGGAAGAAATGATTAGAGTTTTTTCAGAAACAAAGCCTCTGGAAGAGGTAATTTTGCACAGACCTGGCAAAGAACTTTTGAATTTGATGCCAGATATGCTAGAAGAACTTTTGTTTGACGAAATTCCTTATTTGGATAAGGCCATCGAAGAGCACGATGCTTTTGCAGAAATTTTTAGGAATAATGGGGTAAAAGTCCTTTACCTTGAAGACCTAGCTGCTGAAGCTATCAAGGCTGGCGATGTCAAGGAAGATTTTATAGATGAATTTATAAAAGAAGCCCATGTCTTTAGGGATGACGAAGTACAATATCTAAAGGACTTTTTAAAGGACTTAGATGAAAAAGAATTAGTCTTAAAGACCATGGAAGGGATTAGACGCGAAGATATGCCAAAGGTAAATGGCGGCAGGCTAACAGATTTTGTGGCCAGAGATGATTATTTTTTGACCAAGCCAATGCCAAACCTATACTTTACGCGCGATCCATTTTCTTTGATGGGAACAACAGTTTCCCTAAATAAAATGTGGAGCGATATTAGAAATCGTGAAACCATTTACGGTAAATATATCTTCAAGCACCATCCTGATTTTTTGGGCACTGAATTTGTTTATTATAGAGACGAAAAATTTTCCATCGAAGGCGGAGACGAACTCATTATAAATGAAGATACAATCGCAATTGGCATTTCACAAAGGACAGACGCCAAGGCAGTTGAAATAATTGCCGAAAACATTTTGAAAAAAGGCGAATTTAAAAATGTACTCGCTTTTGTAATTCCGAAGAAGAGGGCTTTTATGCACTTGGATACAGTTTTCACCATGATCGATGAAGATGTATTTACAGTCCACCCAGAAATCGAAGGGCCACTTGAAGTCTACAGGATGACTTTGGATGGGTCAAATGTTGTCGTGGATAGAATCGAAGGCAACTTGGAAGCAATTTTATCCAAGGCCCTTCACAAAGATCACATCAAGGTCATTAGATGTGCAGGCGGCAATCCAATTGACGCTTCACGCGAACAATGGTCAGACGGTTCAAACACCCTTGCCATTAAACCAGGCGAAGTAATCGTTTACGATAGAAACACCGTTACCAACGAAGTCCTCGACAAGGAGGGCATCAAACTCCACGTTATGGTCTCAGGTGAACTAAGTCGTGGACGCGGGGGCCCAAGATGTATGAGCATGCCTGTAAAGAGGAGTTTATAAGTTGTTTTTGTAAAAATTAAAAATGAAATTTAAAGATCAGCTGGTTTTTTTACTGGCTGATTTTTTTGCAAAAGTTTGTGCAAGCAGTTACTACTTGTCTGGGTGTATATCATAGGAAGTATTTAAATGCATTCACGGCTTTTATGTTAAAAAATTTTTATAAATTCATTGCAATTGATTTACACGTTTGTTATAATAAAGTTATAAAACAAAAGGAGGTATTTATGAAAAGAGTATTATCACTAGTTCTTGCAGCTTTATTAGCTGTGAGCGCATTTTCTTTTGGCGCCCGCGCTGAAGGAGAAGAAATGGAAGTTTATGAGGGCTTTAAGATGGCAGACAGTTCACTGTCGATCAATGTTGATGGTAAGGAAGACAATTTAAAATTCTACCTATTTAAATGGATCGAAGAAGGAGAAGATGGACCTAGCGAAAAGATGATGAATGTCATCAAACTTCGCGATCTTGCAAAAACCTTTGAAGGCACAGACGCCAAATTTGCAGTCAATTGGAACAAGGAAGCCAATGCTGTTGAAATTACCAAGGGCGAAGAATATGCTGAACTTGGCACAGAATTTGCTCCTGTAGATTTTGATTCTGCAAAGATTCAAAAATCAGCATGCAAATTTACTGTTGATGGTGAAGAAGTTCAAATTAACAGCTGGGTTATCAACAAAGAAAACTATGTTCAAATTTCAACTTTCAAAAAAGCTATGGGCAATTTCAGATATCGCCCAGACTTTAAAGATAGCAAGATCAACTACATTTCATTTGACAAGTCAGATATAGAAGCTTTTGACATGGGAAAATACAATGAAATTATTGGTCAAAAAGACTTTACTGTAGTTTATAGCTGGGGTCCATGGTGCTATTGGTCAAAACTTTCCAGACCAAGAATGTATAAACTTCAAGAAACAATCGAAAAAGAATATCCAAATGTTCAAATCTTTGGCCTTGTAAACAACTATACAGATTACACAGTTGAAAACATCAAATCTTTAGATGAAGGTAAAGATGTTCCTTGGACAGAAGTTGGCGGTACAAAAGAAGCCTATGAATACTTTGAAAAAGTTATCGACTACTCAATGAACTGGTTCCCAACAATCTTTATTGTTGACAAGGAAGGCAAGATGGTCGGCAAATCATTCGGTGAAACATGGGATGTTGTTGAACAAGCTTATGCCGATGAACACGGCCTAAAGGTTGAAGACGAATGGGAAGACAAAGTATTCTTTGAAATGTATGATTCAATCTTTGATGCATTTATCAAGCAAGTAAATGAACCACTTGAAACTGAAGAAAAGAAAGAAGAAGCCAAGGAAGAAGAAAAAGCTGAAGCTGTTGAAATCCTATTCCCAGAAATCAACGAAGAATTGTTAAAGGAATTAGCAGAAGGCAAAAAACCTTATCTATTCGTAGCTGAAGACTTGGTAAAAGAATATATTGCAAAGGAAAATCCTGAAGCAAAATTCGAAATCAAAGAACAAAAAGAAGAAGGCGACCACATTATTTTCACAGTAGCTCTAGAAGGCAAGGAAGATGTCATGGTTAAACTAATGAAAAACCCTGTCAAAATCGGTGAAGAAGAAAAAGAAATTTGGGTTGTTATAAAATAATAAATTTTAAAATGGCAAGATGGCTCGCGTTTAATCGCGGGTCATTTTTTATTGGCTTAAATCTTTTGCTTTTTTAAAAAATATTTAAAAAATATATTGACAGCCTGTAACTGTTATGTTATAATTATAACAGTTATAACAGGTAAAAAATTAGGCGGTGGAATATGCATATTCAAATTAACAATTCAAGTGAAGATCCGATTTATTTGCAAATTAAAAATCAAATTAAGGCACAGATCTTGTCTGGCGACTTGCACGTTGGCGATAAGTTGCCTTCGATTAGATTTTTGGCAAAAGAGCTTAGGATAAGTATGCTTACTGCTAAAAGAGCTTTTGATGAGTTGGAAATTGATGGCTTTATAGAATCAGTTCAAGGCAAGGGCAATTTTGTGGCCCCGCAAAACAAAGAGCTTATTAGAGAAGAGTACCTAAGGCAAATTGAACTTAAGCTCCAAGAGGCTATTGACTTATCTCAAATTGCAGATGTATCAGGAGAAGAACTTGTCTTTATGTTTAAATCTATCTTGGAGGGTAAATATGAGTGATTACGCTATTGAAGTCAAAGGACTTACAAAGAAATTTGATGATTTTTTCTTGGGGCCAATTGACCTACGCATCCCGAGGGGAACTATTGTTGGCTATATTGGCCAAAATGGGGTCGGCAAAAGTACGACAATAAAATTATTGTTGGGGCTTTTAAGGGCGGATTATGGAGAAATAAATATTTTAGGGAAAAATAGCACTAGGGATGTTGAAATTAAGGACAAAATAGGCGTTGTTTTTGATGATTTATATTTGCCGCAGGAACTTAATGCGATACAAGCTGAAAAGTTTTGCTCTAAGGTTTATAAAAGTTGGGATAAAAGAAGGTTTTTTGAACTAAAAAATGAGTTCAATCTGCCAGACAAAAAAATTATAAAAAATTATTCACGCGGCATGAAAATGAAACTTGGAGTAGCTATGGCCCTATCTCACCATGCTGAGCTTTTGATTTTAGATGAGGCTACAAGTGGACTAGATCCAATTATAAGAGATGAGATTTTAGATATTCTCTTGGATTTTATGCAGGATGAAAAGCATACGATTTTAATCTCTTCTCATATTTTGTCAGATTTAGAAAAGGTTTCTGATTACATTGCCTTTATAGATAATGGAAAACTCTTATTTTTTGAGGGCAAAGATGAATTAAAAGATAAGTATGCACTTTGTTCTATTTCAAATGAGGAGGCAAATAACCTTGATAGGTCAATAGTAGTTGGTAGGAGGGTCCATACTTTTGGCCAAGATTTGTTGATTATAAAAGATCAAGCACCAAAAGGAATTGATCTTCAAAAACCAACTATTGAAGATATAATGATTTATTTTGTAAGGGGTGATAAAAATGAAAGCTCTAATTTATAAAGACTTGGCAACCTTAAAGAAAACACTGATACCTTGTATTATAATTTCATTTGTAGCTATTAGCTATGGAATTTACTCAAATGCTTTTCTGATAACACCAATGCTATGTGTTATGCTGCCCTTGGTTTTAAATTCCAGCTCCTTCGCTTATGATGCGGCCGCAAAATTTGAAAGCCTGGCTTTTTCAATGCCAATAGCTAGGAAAGATTATGTGTTTAGTAAATTGTTTTTCCCAGCTGTTTTTGGAATATTTGGTTCTTTATTTATTTTTGTGACCCTTTATATTCAAAATAAATTTACTATTCCAAATATTATTATCATATCTTTAATCGTGTTAGCTATGGCAATCTTAATACCATCAATTCAACTGCCTTTTCTCATTAAATTTGGAGCAGAAAAAGGTAGGATAATCATGGTGATAACTTATGCTTTAGTTTTTGCGGGGTCTTCTGTATTGAAGGAATATATTCCTGGGATTTCAAGATTTTTTTCAGAAATAAGTAGGGGCTCCTTATTAAAATTAACACTAATAGTCCTTGGTATTTCTGTTTTGTTAATAGGTCTTACTGTCTTTATATCAATTAAAATTATAAATAAAAAAGAATATTAAAGGCGTGCCCAAGATTTATTTAATAAGTCTTGGGTCTTTTTTTGGGTATGTAGGTATTAGAGGTGATTTGATGGAAAATTACAAGGAGATTTTAAAAAATATATTAGAAGAATATCAAGCTCAGGCCCAACTTAAGGCAGGGGAGATTTTTGTTATCGGCTGCTCAACTAGTGAAGTTGTGGGCGGCAGGATTGGCAAGAATTCTTCTATGGATGTGGCTGAAGACTTTATTCATGTGTTTTTAGATTTTGCTCATCAATATAATTTGTATTTGGCCTTCCAAGGCTGCGAGCATATAAATAGATCTCTGGTGGTAAGTCGGGCTTGCATGGAAAAATATAATTTAGATCAGGTCAGCGTTGTGCCAAAAATTCACGCTGGCGGGTCCATGGCAACTGTAGCCTATGAAAAAATGTCTGACCCAGTTATGGTTGAAAATATTCAAGCCCACGGCGGCATTGACATCGGCGATACCTTTATCGGCATGCACATAAAGGCTGTTGGCGTTCCGGTTAGGGTCGGCACAAATAAAATTGGCTCTGCTCATGTGACTTTTATTAGGCGGAGGCCAAAATTAGTCGGCGGTCAAAGGGCCGAATATAAATAAATTAAGGAGATATATTATGATTTATGATTTTGTAGTTAAAGACAATGAAGGTAATGATGTTAAGCTAGATAAGTACAAGGGCAAGGTTTTATTAATTGTAAACACCGCAACCAAGTGTGGATTTACTCCCCAATACGAAGGACTTGAAGAACTTTACAAAAAATATAAGGACCAAGGCTTTGAAATTTTAGACTTTCCTTGCAATCAGTTTGGCCACCAGGCTCCAGAAGATGACGCAGGTATCCAAGGCTTTTGCACTCTTAATTATGGGACGACCTTTGATCGCTTTGCAAAGATCGATGTAAATGGCGAAAATGAAGAGCCTTTATATAGGTATTTGAAAGACCAAGCTGGCGGAGTCTTGGGCGATGATATCAAATGGAATTTCACAAAATTTTTGGTAGACAGGGAGGGAAATGTCGTCAAAAGATATGCCTCTCAAAAAACTCCAAGGAAAATTGGAGAGGAGATAGAAAAACTCTTATAAAATATTTTATTTTTCCCACATTTTTTGTGGGTTTTTTATTGCGAAAATTTTTTGTAAGTGCTATAATCTATTTAAAGAAAATTTTAAATAGATAGGGGTGGGGAAAATTATTTCAGATGTACTGGCATGTTTGGCCGATGACAATAGGAGAAAGATAATCGAGACTTTAAAGCGCGGGAAAATTTCTTCAGGCGACTTGGCGGACGAAGTTGGCATGAGTCCCCAGGCCCTGTCTTATCATCTGGCAAAACTAAAAAAGGCAGACTTAATTTACGAGACCAAGTATAAAAATTTTATTTATTATGAACTCGACCTGAGTATCTTGGACGAAGTCCTGGTATGGATTTCAAATTTGAAAGGAGAAGACGATGAGAAAAAAATGGATTAAAATTTTGACCTTCTTGCCACTTATTTTGGCAATCCTAGCTGTGGGCTTTATGGATAAAAAAATTCCCATCCACTACGACATTGCAGGTAATGTGGATAGGTGGGGGAGCCGGTTTGAAATTTTTATTTTGCCACTTGCGACTTTTTTGATGGCTGGATTTTTGCTTTGGATGCAAAAATTTGCCGCCAAGCAAGAAAGCCAAGGAAATAATAACGAAAAATATATAGACATGACCATTATAGTTTGCTTGATAATTTTTAATGTAATAAATTTTCTTATTATATACAGTGGCCTTGCAAAATTAGAAAAGCTAGAATTTAAGGGGATAGGCCTTGCACAAATTGTTTTGGGACTAACAGGTTTATTGTTTATATTTTTAGGCAACAAGATGCCAAAAGTAAAAAGAAATTCCCTGGTGGGACTTAGGACCAAATGGTCTATGGCAAATGATTATGTGTGGAAAAAATCGCAAAGATCAGCAGGAATAATCTTTATTGTAATGGGCATAATTTTCATGATTTTTCCTATAATCTTTAAATTAGAGAAGACCTTCATATATTTCTTAATAATCACAGCTTTGTGTGTAAGTGCAATGATTCTGTCTAGCTATATTATCTATAAAAAATACGGGGACATTGAGGATAAATAGAATACAAATAAAAAAACACAGTTTCTCATGACATATCATTTGAAGCTGTGTTTTATTTTTATTTTATATTGTAGGTCCGACAGACGATTTTTCTAAAAAGTTTGCGGGCGGCTGTAAAGTCCTCTTCGTTTGGATGTTGCTGTCCGATATTTCTGGCAAGGGTTTGTATGGGCGTTGGATAACGGGGGTGGCTGGGTGGTCGTGAATTTATTTCGTCCAGCTTTTCCTTGGGGATTCCTCCTTGACAGATAAAAGTTCCAATTACCCGATTGGATTCATCTATGACTTCTCCGGCCCGGTAAAACACTCGGGAGGCCTGCATGGAATATGGGTAAGCGCCCAGGGTTGCAAAGAGACCTATATTGCAGTTTCTAATTGATTTTAAAAAGTCCATGGCCTCTTCGTTTGGATAGCCCTTATCTACCCAAAATCCAGCAAATACATAGTCATAATTTTCTAATTTGTAGTTTTTCGCCTGGTCCATGGGGATCAAGGTCGCATAATCTTTGAATTCATCATATATGGCCTCGGCGACTGCTTTTGTATTGCCAGTTTGGCTGGAATAAATTACAAGTATCTTCATATTATCCTCCTAAAATTATTTTATCAAATACTATAATTATTGTCAAAGTAATATTTTTTCAAATAACTTGACAAAATGTTATATTTTCTGTAAAATATGTGTAAACTTATATGAAATTGGAAAAGAAATTAATTTTAATTCGAATTTATAAGAGATAATTCAAAAGGAGAATGAAATGGCAAATATTGATTTTAATAAAAAGCACTTGAGTCCTCACCGCAGAAAAATGATCAAGACCTTTGTGGACTGCACTAGAAATATTATAAAAGAAGACGGAGTAAGGGGAGTTACTATCAAGAAAATTTCTGATACAACAGAGCTCAACACCGCAACTATTTATAATTATTTTGAAAATATCGACCACCTCATGTACTTTGCAGTGATGGATGCTATGGATGATTATTTGGCAGACTTATCTAACTATGTAAAAGAGGGGGATGATCCTCTCTTTGTTTACAAGCAAGTATGGATTTGCTTTGCTAAGAACGCTTTCAAAAAGCCTTATGAATACCTGGAAATATTTTTCTCAGATATAGCTCATGAAAAAGATTATTATCTCCACCAATATTATAAGGCCTTCCCAATTGAAAATGATGGCTTCCCTGCTTATCTCGACAAGGTGCTTACAGCACCTAATTTGAGAGATAGGACCATGGTATTAAGTGAAGTTTGCTTAAATGTAGGCTACTTCAACGAAGATGGAGCAGAAAAGGCCAATTGGATGCTCTACTATATATTTGAAGGCATGCTAAGGCGTGTTCAAAAAAAAGACCTAGATGCAGACCAAGCGGCCAAAGAATTTGCAGGCTATGTTGAAATAGTAGTCGAAAGATTGAGGCTTAAATAATTTTAAAAATCTAATATAAGCTGGCTAGACCAGTAAAATAAAATGGATCCTAAGGGGGTCCATTTTTGTTTGCTTTAAAAATTAATTTGTATATACGTAGGTAACTTACAATTGAAATGAAACTTTCTTTTGCAGAAAGATATATCCGCAATTCATTTGCAACTTAAAATTAAAATGAATTTATATTTTGCATGAAAAGAGCTTTTTAAATTTATTTGCATTTTACAATTGAAATGAATTTTTATTTTGCAGAAAAACAGCTTTGTAAATTCACTTTGTATCTTACAATTAAAAATAAAATTATAATTGCAATTAATTTTGCTAATCACAAGCTTTAAAGAAAATAAAAGTCAAGGGAAATTAGTATTTAAAAAATTTTTCTAATAACTTGATTAATTTCTATTACTTAGGGTATAATAAAAAATAGAGTTAGCACTCACCAGACTAGGTTGCTAATAAATTTGTTTATATTAGGAGGTATTTATGAATATTAAACCATTAGGAGATAGGCTCCTTATTGAAAAAGTTGAAGCAGAACAAACTACAAAATCAGGAATCGTTCTGCCACAAAGTGCTCAAGAACAACCAAGCATTGCAGTTGTCAAAGCTATTAGCGGAGAATTACAACAAGACGACAGACGCAAGGACCTTGTTAAAGTTGGCGACAAAGTTATTTTTTCTAAGTATTCAGGCACAGAAATCAAAGACGGCGACAAAGAATACTTATTAGTTAAATGGATAGACGTTTTAGGCGTTATAGAATAAGATAGGGGGAATTATTAATGGCAAAAGATATTTTACATGGTAGCGATGCTAGAAAGGCTATGGAAGCCGGCATCAATAAACTTGCAGATACAGTTAAGGTAACACTTGGACCTAAGGGCAGAAATGTTGTCCTCGAAAGACCTTATGGGTCACCACTAATCACAAATGACGGCGTTTCAATCGCTCGTGAAATCGAACTCGAAGACAAAACAGAAAATATGGGTGCCCAACTTCTTCGTGAAGTTGCAACCAAAACCAACGATGTAGCAGGTGACGGTACAACAACAGCTACAATTTTGGCTCAAGCAATTGTCAAAGAAGGTTTGAAAAACTTGGCTGCTGGATCCAATCCAATGATCCTACAAAAGGGAATCAGAAGAGCAGTTGATCAAACAGTTGAAAGTTTAAAGAACGCTTCAGTTAAAATTGATGATAAGGCTTCAATTGCAAACGTTGCCAGCATTTCAGCAGGCGACAAGGAAATTGGCGCATTGATCTCAGACGCTATGGAAAAAGTTGGCAAGGACGGCGTTATTACAGTTGAAGAATCAAAGAGCATGGGCACAACCTTAGATGTTGTTGAAGGTATGCAATTTGATCGCGGCTATGTATCAAGCTACATGGTTACAGATTCAGAAAAAATGATTGCCGAACTCGACAATCCATATATTTTAATTACAGATAAAAAGATTACAAGCATCCAAGATATCCTACCACTTCTAGAACAAATCGTTCAAAGCTCCAGACCACTCTTAATCATTGCCGAAGACATTGAAGGCGAAGCAATGGCAACTCTTGTTGTAAATAAATTAAGAGGAACATTCAACTGCGTTGCAGTTAAGGCTCCTGGCTTTGGCGACAGAAGAAAAGACATGCTCCAAGACATTGCAATTCTAACTGGTGCAACAGTTGTTTCAACTGATTTAGGTTACGAATTAAAAGACACCACAGTTGATATGCTAGGTACCTGCCAAAAGGTAAATGTAGAAAAAGAAAATACAATTATCGTTAAAGGTGCAGGAGATGAATCAAAGGTTAACGACAGAATCAAACAACTTCGTGCTCAATACGAAGAATCTGATTCAGAATTCGACAAGGAAAAACTCCAAGAAAGACTAGCCAAACTTGCAGGCGGCGTAGCCGTTATACAAGTTGGTGCAGCCACAGAAACTGAATTAAAAGAAAAGAAATTGAGAATCGAAGACGCCCTTGCAGCTACACGTGCAGCTGTTGAAGAAGGCATCGTCTCAGGTGGCGGCGTAGCCCTTCTTGACACAATCGAAGACGTTCGTCCACTCCTAAACGAAGTTGAAGGCGACGAAAAAACAGGTGTTGCAATCGTTTTAAGAGCTCTTGAAGAACCACTCCGTCAAATTGCAGAAAACGCAGGCAGAGAAGGATCAGTAATCGTAGAAAAAGTTATGCATTCAAAACGCGGCGAAGGTTACGACGCTCTAAACAACGAATTCGTAAACATGATTGAAGCTGGCATCGTAGACCCAACCAAGGTCACCCGTTCAGCCCTACAAAACGCAGCCTCAGTTGCATCCATGATTCTAACCACAGAAGCAACAGTAGCCGACCTACCAAGCAAGGAAGATCCAATGGCAGGAATGGGGGGAGCAGGGGCAGGCATGCCGATGGGCATGATGTAGGAATTTAGCGTTAAATTTGCGACCTTTGAAGTGGCTTGAATTTATTTGCCTCCTCGATGTGCACTTGAGCACACCTGCGTCGGCAAAAAATCAGCCACTCCAAATCTCATCAAATTTCCCAGCTAAATTCAGTGCCTCGTTCTGTATAGATGATTTAAAAAGAAAGAATTTTTAGTCGACGTATTAATTTGCGTCGGCTTTTTTGTTGACCAATCTCATCTCATTCGCAAAATTTTTGCACAGTGTGAAGTTTATGTCTTAGTATGTATTTATAATAATTTTCATAATTTAATTATAATAATATTTTTGTAAATTATATATAAAATCATCAATAAATTAGATAAAAGCGATTTATATTGACAAAATTACTAATATTTGATAAATTATTATTAGTAGGTTCTAGCTTTTTATAAATATTAAGGAGTCGATGATGAGAAAAAAATTATTGAGTTTTGTATTGGTTATTTTATTTGCATTTGGCTTGATGAATTTAGTGTATGCAAAATCAATGAATGGGGTTTTGAAGACTAGAGTCTATGATGCTCAGCCAATAGCTAGCACGGATGATTCTGTTTATTTTGAAATATTTTATTATAATTTGCTATTAGGTAGTAATAAGTCTGATTCTTATTTAGCGCCTAGGATAGTTAAATATGATTTAAGAAATAAGACCGATAGTGAAATATTTAAACTTAAAGATGGGGAGAGAGTTTTAGAATTTATTTCAAGTGAGGATAAAGAGGTCATATTAACTTATGATGCTGGAAAAACAGTTACTATCTATATTAGAGACAATAATAAAATTGTAAAAATGAAAAAATTATTTAAATCATCGATCAGGCCTTATACTTTTATAAAGGATGATCAAATTTATCTGGCTTATGAAGAAGTTAATAAATCTCGAGAAATTGTTACAAAATTTATATCAGTTGATACAAATGGTCACATAAATTTAATTAAGGAATGTAAAATGTCGGAGTATAATCAATTGTATAGTGGAGATTATATATCGGTTCTTGGAGGGAGTGATGAGAGTCTTTTTGCCTGTATAATTACATTAGATGATGGGAATTTTGATGGCCTGAATACGACTAGCACCTTATATGAGTTGACTAATGAAAATAAGTTAGAAACAACTGGAGTAAAATATGATTTTTTGCTTCAATCTATCACTGGAAATGATAATTATATTATTGCCAACGAGTACAATAAAGAAGATCCTTATGCGATTACTTTAAATGTATTTGATAGAAATAAAAATAAAAACTTTAAGATTGAGAATCAGATTAACAAATACTCAATAAAAGAAATATCTGTTAAAGATGACAAACTGCTGGTCCGTTCGGATAAAATTTATTTGTACAATCTGAACAATAGAAGTTTTGATGTATTGGATAAAGAGTATTTTACCGAAAAGAAGATTTTAAAGAATGGTACTTTATATTTTTTAAATCCTATAAATTCAATTTTTGAGATTAGGAGTATGTGATATGACTAAAAATTTTATAAAAATTATGGCCATATTATGCGTGCTTTTATTTATTTTTGCTTGCAAGGTCGAAGATGCTTCTATAAAGACTGTGGATGATGACTCATTAACAAGTGAAGATGTATATAAGGAGAACATTGACAATTTGTACTTTGAAAAAGAAGAATATAGGCAGTTATTTATTGAAGCAAGTGATGAATTACAAAAAAGTAGGAATGTATTAGGATTATACAAAGACATTTTGAATGTAGTTGATATAGATGAATACAAAGAGGAAGTAAGAAAAAAAATATATAATTTTAATTTCTCGGTTGGAGAAGCGGTTTTAAAGCAAAACAATGTATTTGATAAAAGAAACGAAGAGAGAATTTTTTTATCGTATAATCTTTTAAGTGATGAAATAAAAAAAGAATATAAAAACATTTTCAATGAAAGCTTAGCAGACTTTGTTTTTGAAGATATGATAAAAATTGAAACAAAAAACTCCTATACAGAATCCAATTATATTATAGGTGATACAGTTGTATATAAGATAGATTTTTCATCAGATGATAATCTTAATGATATCAGAATTGTCTTTGATGATTCCTTTCTAAAGATTTCAGATTTTGATTTTGAATTTATTGATATAAATTATAAGAATTAAAACACAGAAAATTTTTAGTCGATGTGCTTGTGCATGTCGACTTTTTTGTTGTGCTTGTTATTAAATGTAGTTAATCTTGGGTAACTAATGATTAGGTGATGAAATGGAAAAATATTTTATAATTGAAGGAATGCATTGTGCATCCTGTGTTAACAGAATAGAGAAGGTTGTTGGCAGGATGGATGGAGTTGGCGAGGTTAATGTCAACTTGTCCTTGGCCAAAATGCGTGTGGTCTATGACGAGAACAAGGTTTCGGCTAGGGCCATTTGCCAAGCCGTAAATGGGATTGGCTTTAAGGCGACCGTTGAGGAGACAAGAGACCCTGCCAGAGATCAAGAGAGAAAAATAAAAGAGTACAGGGATTACAAGAGGCGGTTTATTATTTCTGCTATTTTTTCCTTGCCTTTATTTTTGGTTATGTTTTTTCACATGGCGGACGTCCATGTATTTTTTGGCGAACCCATTTGGCAATTTGCTCTGGCGACTGTAGTTCAAATTTACATTGGATGGATTTTTTACCGGGGTGCATATCTTAGCATCAAGGGTGGGGCCATGAACATGGATGTTCTGGTTGCCCTGGGCACGAGTGCGGCTTATCTATATAGTATTTACAATTGGATTGTTGGCGATCCTCATCTTTATTTTGAAAGTTCAGCTATGATTATAACTTTGGTTTTACTTGGCAAGACTATGGAGTCACGGGCCAAGGGCAAGACTAGTGAGGCCTTGTACAAGCTAATTGATTTGGCACCAAAGAAGGCGACTTTAATAATAGATGGCGAGTATGTGGAAATTCCTGCGGACGATTTAAAGATCGGCGACCAAGTTTTAATTAAGGCAGGGGAAAGTGTTTCTTGCGATGGTATTATCATTAGCGGAGAGACGTCCATTGATGAGTCTATGCTTACTGGTGAGCCGATTCCCGTTGACAAGGAGGCAGACGATAGGATTTATGCAGGGACTATTAATGGGGCGGGGACAATTGTGGCTCAAGTTACAAAAAATCCTGGCGAAACTGGCCTGGCCAAAATTATTTCTATGGTTGAGGAGGCCAATAATAAAAAAGCACCCGTTCAAAGGGTGGTAGATAAGGTTTCATCAATCTTCGTTCCAGCGGTTTTAATAATTGCCCTGGTGACTTTTGTAGGCCACATGATTTTTGCAGGAGATTTTAGACAGGCTTTGATTGCTGCTGTTTCGGTTTTAGTTATAGCTTGTCCATGTGCACTTGGTCTTGCAACACCGACTGCAATTATGGTTGGGACTGGCAAGGCGGCCAGCGAAGGAATTTTAATCCGAGATCCTGAGGCCTTGGAAAACGCCCACAAGATTCAAGTGGTGGCACTTGACAAGACAGGGACTATTACCGAGGGCCGACCGATTGTAAATGAAATTATAAATGTTTCTGGCAATGAAGAGGATAATTTGGATATAATTTACTCCATGGAAAAGCAAAGTGACCATCCAATTGCCAAGGCCATAGTAGACCACTTGTCAGGTAGAAAAATAATTGAAGGAAAGGTCACAAACCTAAGCGGTCGGGGCATTAAATTTGAAACTTCTGACCAAGAATATATGGCTGGATCTTTTAAACACTTGAGGGAAATCGGAATTGATTTAGATCCTGTTACAAATTTGCTGGACATGGGTAAAACTTATGTGGGACTTGTAAGTGGCAATGAATTGCTCATGGCCATCTCACTTGAGGATAAATTAAAGGCTGATGCAATAGAATCAATCAAAGCTCTTCACGAACTGGGTTTAGAAGTTATGATGCTAACTGGAGACAGCCAGTCATCAGCAAAATTAATTGCTGACCAAACGGGCATTGACGATTATAGGGCAGAGATTTTGCCTCAGGATAAATTAAATATCATCAACGACTTAAAGAAAATAAAAAAAGTCGGCATGGTTGGCGATGGCATTAACGACGCGCCTGCTCTTGCAGCAGCGGATATAGGTTTCGCCATGGGGACTGGCACGGACATAGCCATTGAATCAGGAGATATAACCTTGGTCGGCGGGGACTTAAAACAAGTTCACCGGGCCATAGATATTTCAAACAAGACTATAAGGACCATAAAACAAAACCTGTTTTGGGCCTTTATATATAATATAATAGGAATACCGATAGCGGCACTGGGATTTTTAAATCCAATGGTGGGTTCGCTCGCCATGGCCTTCTCGTCGGTAAGCGTAGTAACAAACAGTTTAAGATTAAGGAGGAAATAATGGAAAGAATTAATATCAAGGGAATGACATGTGAAAATTGTGTAAAGTCAGTTAAGGAAGCTATGGAAAAAATTCCAGGTATCAAAAACGTAATTGTAAACCTAGAAGAAGGTTTTGCAGAATATGAAGGACTCATCCCAAAGAACTTGGTAGAAAAAGCAATCGAAGCTATCGGCTTTGACGTAAAATAAGTTTTAAAAAAATTAATCTAAAGAAAACAAAAGCTAGCTTACAAATCGTAAGCTAGCTTTTGCTAAAAAAAGAAAGAAAATGATTAGTCCTCTTTTACATATTTATAAATTTTCCACAAGAGGAAAATTTGAATTAAATCCGGTAGGATCCTAAATACAAATAGTGATAAGAAATTGTACAATCTCATTTGACTTAAGCCGTCCATATTAAAGCCTCCTCATCTTTTTTACTTTGAGCTCTTTTAAGATCATCCACAAAAGGCCAATCTTGACAAGAGCAAGTGCAAATTGCAATAGGTTTGCCCACAATAATTTCTCCATAGAGCCTCCTTAATGTTTGATAATACTAACCTCCTTAATGTTTGATAATACTAAAAGGATTTTAATATTAAACTGCCACTACTCATCAACGTTATTATATCACATTTAATTTAAAAATGCAATTATTTATTTGTTTTTTATAGTAAAGTAAAATTTATTTTATTTTTAAATTTGACATTTTAAAATTATCTGTTATAATTTATTTGTAATTCAACAGGACTTTAAACTTTGTCGGGCGTGAAAAAGCTTGACTTTTTTTATTGGTCGTGTTATTATTATGGGTGTGCTTGTAAAGATGAGCGCACTATAGATAAAAGGAAAAGGAGGATGGATATGCCAACAATTAATCAATTAATTAAACAAGGCAGAAAGAAAGTTGTTAAGAAATCTAAGACACCAGCTCTTGGATATAACTTCAACACTCTTCAAAAGAGAAACACACCAGTAAACTCACCACAAAAACGTGGAGTTTGTGTTGCTGTAAGAACTGTTACACCTAAAAAACCTAACTCAGCTTTGAGAAAAGTTGCTCGTGTACGTTTGACAAACGGTGCAGAAGTTCTAGCATACATTCCTGGTATCGGACACAACCTTCAAGAACACTCTGTTGTTCTATTAAGAGGAGGCCGTGTTAAGGACTTACCTGGTGTACGTTATCACGTTGTACGTGGTTCTCTAGACGCATCTGGCGTTGACAAGAGAAAACAAGGCCGTTCAAAATACGGCGCTAAAAGAGCGAAATAATTAACGCGAAAACTCATATCCTTTTATCATGAGGGATGTGAGCTTGGACACACGCAAAAAAATGCGAGTACCAATGAATTAATTTATGTTAAGGAGGGAAGAGAATGTCAAGAAAAGGTCACATTCCTAAAAGAGAAGTACTACCAGATCCAATTTATGATGATGTGGTGGTAACAAAATTAATTAACAACATCATGCTTGACGGTAAAAAGGGTATTGCCCAAGAAATCGTCTATGGAGCATTTGAATATGTTGGAGAAAAAACAGGTGAAGATCCTCTAGAAGTATTTCACAAGGCATTAAACAACATTATGCCAGTACTAGAGGTTAAGGCAAGAAGAATCGGTGGGGCAAACTACCTTGTACCGATGGAAGTTAGACCTGAAAGAAGACAAACACTAGGATTAAGATGGTTAACAGTTTTCTCAAGAAAGAGAAGCGAAAGAACCATGGTTGAAAGACTAGCAAAAGAAATCCTAGATGCTACAAATAACCAAGGTGGCGCTGTCAAAAAACGTGACGAAATGCACAAGATGGCAGAAGCTAACAAGGCATTTGCAAGCTATAGATACTAATTATAATAAGGAGGCAAGATGGCGGTTACACCATTAGAAAAGCTAAGAAATATCGGAATTATGGCCCACATCGACGCAGGTAAAACAACCACTACGGAAAGAATTTTGTTCTACACAGGTAAGATTCACAAGATTGGTGAAACTCACGAAGGTGCAGCTCAAATGGACTGGATGGCTCAAGAGCAAGAAAGAGGTATCACAATTACCTCAGCTGCTACAACAGCTTTCTGGCACGATTATCAATTAAACATAATCGATACCCCAGGCCACGTTGACTTCACAGTTGAAGTAGAACGTTCACTTCGTATCCTAGACGGTGCCGTTGCACTATTCTGTGCAAAGGGTGGTGTTGAACCTCAAAGTGAAACTGTATGGCGCCAAGCTGATAAATATAAAGTTCCAAGAATTGCATTCGTAAACAAAATGGATAGAACGGGTGCAGACTTCTTCCGTGCAATCAGAATGATGAAGGAAAGACTTGGAGCAAATCCAGTTCCGATTCAATTACCAATCGGTAAAGAAGATTATTTCAAGGGCATTGTAGACTTAGTTAAAATGAAAGCTGAAGTTTACTACGATGACCTTGGTAACGATATAAGAGAAGAAGAAATTCCAGAAGATTTAAGAGATCTAGCTGATGAATACAGAGAAAAATTAATAGAATCAATTTCAGACTACGATGATGAAATCATGATGATGTTCCTAGAAGGAGAAGAAGTTCCTGAAGAAAAAATCGTAGCAGCCCTCAGAAAGGCAACAGTTGCTAACTCAATCACACCAGTACTTTGCGGATCAGCATATAAGAACAAGGGGGTTCAACCTCTACTTGACGCAATCGTTGCATATATGCCAAGTCCACTAGACGTACCAGCTATTGAAGGTGTTGATGCTGAAGGAAACGAAATTACCAGACACGCAGGCGATGACGATCCACTAAGTGCTCTAGCATTTAAGATTGTTACAGACCCATTCGTAGGTAAGCTCGCTTACTTCAGAATATATTCAGGATCAATAAAATCAGGATCATATGTCTACAACTCAACCAAGGGCAAGAGAGAAAGAATCGGTAGAATTCTACTCATGCACGCAAATAAACGTGAAGAAGTTGAAGAACTACACGCAGGTGCAATCGGTGCAGCTGTAGGTCTAAAATTCACAACAACAGGGGATACACTCTGTGCTGAAGAAGCACCAGTAATTCTAGAAAACATGGAATTCCCAGAACCAGTTATCTCAGTTGCTATCGAACCAAAGACCAAGGCTTCACAAGAAAAGATGAGTATCGCACTTGTTAAACTTGCAGAAGAAGACCCAACATTTAAGACCTACACAGACCATGAAACAGGTCAAACAATTATCGCAGGTATGGGTGAACTTCACCTTGACATCATCGTTGACAGACTATTAAGAGAATTTAAGGTTGAAGCTAATGTTGGTAACCCACAAGTTGCTTACAAAGAATCAATCACATCCTCAGCAGAAGCTGAAGCAAAATACGTTCGTCAAACAGGTGGTCACGGACAATACGGACACTGTAAACTCAGAGTTGAACCACAAGAACCAGGCAAGGGCTACGAATTTGTTAACGCAATCGTCGGTGGTGTTATTCCTAAGGAATTCATCGGCAGCGTAGACGCCGGTGTTCAAGAAGCTTTAGAAAGCGGTATTATCGCAGGATACCCAGTACTAGACGTAAAGGTAACACTCTTTGACGGATCCTACCACGATGTTGACTCCTCAGAAATGGCCTTTAAGATCGCCGGTTCAATGGCAGTAAAAGATGCTTTACAAAAAGCCAGCCCAACCCTACTTGAACCAATGATGAAGGTTGAAATCACAACTCCAGAAGAATATCTAGGAGACGTAATGGGAGACGTAAACGGTAGACGTGGCAGAATCGACGGCATGGAACTAGAAAATGGATTACAAACAATTCACGGATTCGTTCCACTAAGCGAAATGTTCGGATATGCAACAAGCTTGCGTTCAAACACACAAGGTCGTGCAAACTACTCAATGGAATTTGACCACTATGAACCAGTTCCAAAGAGCATTGCAGACGAATTAAGTAAAAAACAAGATTAATATATATTTGGAGGTAATTTATAATGGCAAAAGAAAAATTTGAAAGAACCAAACCGCATGTCAACATCGGTACAATCGGACACGTTGACCACGGTAAAACAACAACAACAGCAGCAATCACACTTGTATTAAACAAGAGATTTGGCTCGGGTGAATTCATCGACTATGCACACATCGACAAAGCACCAGAAGAAAGAGAAAGAGGAATCACAATCTCAACCTCACACGTAGAATACGAAACACCAAACAGACACTACGCACACGTAGACTGTCCAGGCCACGCTGACTACGTAAAGAACATGATCACAGGTGCAGCCCAAATGGACGGCGCAATCCTAATCGTAAGTGCAGCAGACGGACCAATGCCACAAACAAGAGAACACATCCTACTAGCCAGACAAGTAGGCGTACCAAAAATGGTAGTATTCTTAAATAAAGAAGACCAAGTAGACGACCCAGAACTAATCGAACTAGTAGAAATGGAAGTAAGAGAAATGCTCTCAGAATACGACTTCGATGGGGACAACACACCAATCGTAGTAGGATCAGCCCTAAAAGCACTAGAAGATCCAGACGGAGAATGGGGAGATAAAATCGTAAAACTCATGGAAGCAGTAGACGAATGGATCCCAACACCAGAAAGAGCAACAGACCAACCATTCCTAATGCCAGTAGAAGACGTCTTCACAATCACCGGCCGTGGAACAGTAGCCACAGGAAGAGTAGAAAGAGGAACAGTCAAAGTAGGCGACACAGTAGAACTAGTAGGCCTAACAGACCAACCAAGAGACGTAGTAGTAACAGGCGTAGAAATGTTTAGAAAACTCCTCGACCAAGCAGAAGCAGGAGACAACATCGGTGTACTACTAAGAGGTGTACAAAGAGACGAAATCGAAAGAGGACAAGTCTTAGCAGCACCAAAAACAATCAAAGCACACACCAAATTCAAAGCAGAAGTATACGTCCTAACCAAAGAAGAAGGCGGAAGACACACACCATTCTTCAACGGCTACAGACCACAATTCTACTTCAGAACAACAGACGTAACAGGAAACATCGAACTAGAAGAAGGCGTAGAAATGGTAATGCCAGGAGACAACGCAAGATTCACAATCGAACTCATCACACCAATCGCTATAGAAAAGGGATTAAAGTTCGCTATTCGTGAGGGAGGCCGTACAGTAGGCGCAGGTGTTGTTACAGAAATCGTAGAATAATAAAATTTACGGCTAAATTCGCGAAAAACGCTTGTTTCGAATTATTTGCTCGCTGCGGAGTACCATCTGTACACCTCACTCGCAAAAATTCTGTACTGCGCGTTTTTCATCGAATTTTTCTCGCAAATTTTGGTAGAGATGTTCTTACCAAAATATACAGAAGATAATAAAAGCAACCATTTAAATGTGGTTGCTTTTTTGATGGGATAAAATAGAAACTAAAAAATAACGCGGAGCGTTGGTAGCGGCCGATTCATTTCGGCCATATTTTTTAGTTTTCCTCATCCTGCAGAAATTCATCAAATTTTGAAGCCCTAGCCCAAGAGGTCAATTTCCTGTAGAGGCGATACTGAAATGGTCGCCATTAAAAATTGGGGGGGCCATGCCTCCGTTTCAAAATTTGTGCGGATTAAAATCGAAAAATTATGTATTTAATTTTATGCCTTATATTTGTCCTTGCACTCATTTGTAAATTTTATTTTATTTTAACATTTTTTTATTTTTATTGTTTTATGTATTTTATCAAAGGGTATAATTTAATCAGGTGAAGTGTATATTATGTTTTATTCTATTATTATAATTTATGCGGCGCTTGAATTTATGATTATTCTAAAAAATCAAATTTATTTAAGGAGGTTCTTGTATGAACTATTGGGTATTAATTGGCGTACTGCTCATAGTTTTAGGCTTTGTACTTAAACTTGACGTTGTAGCAGTGGTTCTTATATCCGGTTTGGTTACTGGTTTAATCGCTGGTATTCCATTTTTAGAAGTGCTGGATATAATTGGAAAGGGCTTTGTAAACAACAGATACATGTCACTTTTCTTCTTATCTTTACCTTTGATCGCTATTATGGAAAGGTATGGACTAAAGGATAGGGCGGCAGAAGCTATTCAAAAGATGAAATCAGCAAGTGCTGGTGGCGTGGTTGGCCTTTATATTTTAATTAGATGGGCTGCAGCTGCTTTGTCACTCAGACTTGGTGGTCACGTTCAATTTGTTAGACCACTTATCCTACCTATGGCTGAAGGCGCTGCCACAAAGAAGGTTGATCTTTCAGAAAAGAGGTTAGATGAACTTAAAGGTCTAGCTGGTGCTGCAGAAAACTACGGAAACTTTTTTGGACAAAATATTTTCCCTGTAGCTTCTGGTGTACTTTTAATTCAAGGTACTCTTAACCAAGCTGGTTACGATGTTACAAATGGCGACATCGCAAAGTCTTCAATTTTAGCTGGTCTTGCTATGCTAATTTTAGCTCTATTGCAATGCTATCTATATGAAAGAAAATTAAGAAAGGACATGATGCGTAATGTTTAAATTTATATCTGAAAATTCTGTTATTATCGATGAAATCATCTACGTATTATGTGGATTGGTTTGTATTATGACCGGTATTAGAGGTCTCAAGAACAAAAAGGCTCCTACTGGAACTTTTCTTTTCTGGACTCTACTTGGTCTTTTGTTCTGCACAGGCAAGCTTTTAATTAACAATCTTGAACACGGCGGAGCAATTGTTGGCGGACTTTTACTAGTCCTTGGTGCTTTAACTTTGACCAAGCAAGTTCAAGTTGGCGAATTTGAAGACCAAAGCGAAGAACAAAAAGTAAATTACGGCAAAAGAGTAGGAAACAAGATTTTTATTCCTGCACTTTCTATTGGTATTATTGCCATGATTATGGCTCAATTCAAGAGCTTTAAGGTTCCTGTAGGTGAAACTGAAGCTGGTCTAGTTTTCTTTGGATTCTCATCTGCTCAAACACTTGGCTTCTCATCAATAATTGCAATTATTATTGCTATAATTATTACAAAGGCTAAGTTCAAGGAAACCAAGGAAGACACTGCAAAGATGCTTATGACAATTGGTTCTTCATCACTTTTACCACAACTTCTAGGTGCTTTGGGTACAGTTTTTGCTGCTGCCGGAGTTGGAGAAGTTATCGGGTCTGGTGTTGCTGCAATTGTGCCTCCTGAAGCAAAAGTTCTTGGCGTAATCGCCTACTGCTTGGGTATGGTCATCTTTACAATGATTATGGGTAATGCCTTTGCGGCTTTTACCGTTATTACACTTGGCGTTGGTATTCCATTTGTAATTGCAAACGGCGCCGACCCAGCTGTTATTGGTGCCTTAGGCATGACTTGCGGTTACTGCGGTACCCTTATGACACCTATGGCTGCAAACTTTAATATTGTTCCTGCAGCTATTCTCGAAACAAAGAGTGAATATGCAATTATGAAGGCTCAAGCTCCAGTTGCCTTGTCCCTCATTCTTGTTCATATTATATTGATGTTAGTATTTGGTTTTTAGACTGAAAAAGGAGTGATTTAATGAAAATTTTAGTAACAGGATTTGACCCATTTGGAGGCGAATCCATTAACCCTGCTATTGAATCTGTAAAAAAATTACCAGATGAAATCAAGGGCGCAGAAATTATTAAGCTAGAAATTCCAACAGTAATTGGAAAATCTGTTGATAAGATCAGACAAAAGATTGAAGAAGTAAAACCAGACGTAGTTTTATCAATCGGCCAAGCTGGTGGCAGACCAGACATTACAGTTGAAAGAGTTGGCATTAACTGCGATGACTGCAGGATTAAAGACAACGAAGGCAACCAACCAATCGATGAAAAAGTTGCCGAAGATGGCCCAGCCGCTTATTTTTCAACTCTGCCAATCAAGGCTATGGTTGAACACATCAAGGAAGGCAAAATTCCTGCAAGCATTTCAAATACAGCAGGTACCTTTATCTGCAACCACGTTTTATATGGAGTTGCCCACATAGCTGCGACTGAAAATCCAAAGATGAGAACTGGTTTTATCCACATTCCATTTTTGCCTGAACAAGTTACAGACAAAAAGAATATGCCATCCATGGCTTTAGACACAATTGTAAAAGCTCTTGAGCTAGCAATTGAAGCCATTATTGAAAACGATGCAGACATCAAAGTTACAGGTGGCAAAACCCACTAGAATTTTGAAAAATTTTTAAAAGAGTCATACAAAAAGTATGGCTCTTTTTTATTTGCAAAGACATAATTACATATGTGAAGAAAAAATTTTGCCCACATTAAAGGCAGGAAATCTGTATGCGTATTTGTTTTCGCCACATGATTTATCGTTACAAATGGCTTACAATTAGGTGTCTTTTGCCTATTTTATTTGACTATGGTCTGGCAAAAGTATATAATTATTGTATACTTTTTAAAATTTAAATGGGGGTTTTCAATTTGAAAAACAAAAAAAGATTTGTGGCCTTGTGCCTATCGATGCTCATGTCGACATCATTTGCTTTCGCCAAGCCACAATACAATTATATAGAAAAGAAAGAGACCAAGACCATAGCCCAGGGGGTAAATTACGAAGAAATTTTGCAATTTACATCCGATGGGGTTAGGGGTATTAATCTTATTAAATTTAACTTAAATGATTCTACTGTTAGCCTGGTGCCGATTTACAATTACGATACCACGTCAAGATGCATGGCGGTTTCAAAGATGGTTGATGGCCACGGCGTGACTGCTGGCATCAATGGAGACTTCTTTAACTACAATCCAGCTTTCCCACTTGGGCCAGCTATTAAAAACGGCCAAGTCATTTATTCAAATGGGGACGGACCAAGTTTAACCATTGATAACAATAACCAAGCCAGCATTCAAAAGTTAAATATCGCTATGAGCGTTAGCGTTGGCGGTAAGACTATTCCTGTTGGTATTGTTAACAAGCCCAATAATTACGGATCAACTGGCATGTACACCCGCGCTTGGGGAAAGAAATCCCGGGGCGGCAAAGTCAATTCACAAACTGAGATTGCAGTTGTAAACGGCAAGGTAATCGCTAGGGCTGACCAAGGTGCTCCCTTGGAAATTCCTGACAACGGTTATGTTTTAAATATCAAAGATGGCCTCTATCTGCCAAATGTTGGCGAGGACATTGCCTTTAATATCACTGGAGTCGATATTAATAATATTAAGTTCGGCATTGGTGCTGGTGCTGTAATTTTAAGGGACGGGGCCATTGTAAATGAAGGCATAGATGCTCCGGGCAGGCATCCGCGTACGGCTATTGGTTTTAACAAGCAGACTGGAGATATCTTCCTGGTAACTGTGGATGGCAGGAGCCAGTACCACGGCATGGAAATGTCCGAGCTTGCGGAACTTTTGATATCATTTGGGGCGACTGACGCCGTCAACCTAGACGGTGGCGGTTCAACAACTATGGCTATCAAGGATGTAAACTCTGGCAAGGCCAAGGTTGTAAACCACATTTCATCTGAACGCTCAGTTTTAAATGGGGTTGGGGTTAAATCCACTTCAACTGTGGGTCAGCCAGTGAAGATTAAAGTTATAACTGAAGGCAAAAAGCTATTTAAAAACACCACCAAGTGGATAAATATAGAAGCCTATGATATAAATGGTAATCCTGTAAAGGCTGATCTATCACAGGTTAAGCTAAGTGCAAACCTGCCTATCAAGGTCAACAAACACAGCTTTATGCCAACTGAATCCGGCATGATGGACCTAACTGTAACCTATGGAAATTTGAGCGAAACAGTTTCCATGGAAGTTTTGGATAGTCCAAGCGTTTTACTTTTAGACACAGATACCTTGGGCTTAGCGGCTGGCGGATCTTATAGGATTCCAAATGTCTATGGGATTGATGCTGTAGGTAACCGCGCTCTTATCCGTGCTCACGAGCTAAAGACTTCTGTAGTTGGCGGCGTTGGTACTATTAACAACAATGTCTTTAAGAGAAATAATGCCAAAACAAATGGGGCCATAGTTTTAGCCTTTGGCAATGCGAAAAATAGAATTGTCGTGACCTCATCAGCCCGCAAGGAAAGCGTAAATCCTCTGGGATCTGCAGATGGGCTCACAAGTTTTGCCAGCCCAAATGGATCCACATCTACTATTAAAGTTGTGGAAGACAAGAGAAAGGTCGTAAGGCTTGATTATAATTTTGCCAAGGTTAAGGGCACAAAGGTTGCCACTCTAGCTTTTGCTAATTCGCCAACAATGCCAAAGGACACCACAGAGCTTTCGATTTTCACCAAAAACCATGGTGAGGACGCAATCCTCTCAACCAAGGTTGTGGTGGATGGAGTTGAATCTGAACAAGTCTTTGAAGAAAATTTAAAACTTGGCGGCTACACCGAATGGAGGGCCAAACTTCCAGGAGGAACAAATATAAAGTTAAAATCAATCAGCATTTCAAATCCTGGAGATATCAACTCTGCTAAGGGAAATTTCTTCATCAAGGACATAGCTGCGGTTATAAATCCAGATACGTCTGCCATGTTTACCGATCAAAGGACTCTCTTTAACGACCACTTGAGATCAGCGGACTTGGCTTCGACTGATTTAGCAGTTGTGGTTGCTGGCAAGGGTGCCAGTGCAGAGGCAATAAAAAATGCAACTGCAAATCACAAAAAAGTTGCTCTGATTAATGCAAATCTAAAGTCAGACAACATTGCCAAAGACATGATTGTGGCAGACGGCAACACTTTGTTTGTAAACTTTAAGAATACCAAGGGAGGACTCAGGGCCAGCGATATAAATCAGTGGAACCAGCTCCTCACCAGGGTTAAAAACGGGACCGAATCCAATATTTTAATTTCCATTGCAGGTGGGTCCAAGGATGAGCTGGGAATTATAAATCCGATTGAAAGACAGCTCCTCAAGGAAACTTTTGAAAGCCTAGTGGACGCCGGCAAGAGGGTATTTGTAATAACTAATCTCAAGGAGCCAACCTCAACCAGGTTTGACGAAGGCGTCAGATATATTAACTTAAATCCTGGGGACAAGGAAGCCTTGTACCTCAATATAAACAGGATTGGCGATAACGTAATTTATGCAGTTAAGAAGGTGTAAGATTAAGATGAAAAAACCAATAATTATATTGTTAGCATTTGCAGCAGCCTTATCTTTTGTTGGATGCAAGAGCGAGTCGGTTGAGGACATCACAAAAGCTTGGGATACCCCGACCTATGTAGAGGTATTAACGCAAATTAAAAATCCAGAGGACAGGGACTTGCTGGTAATTGACCAAGACCTAATTCTCTTTGATGAAGAAAATAAGGGGAAGATTTCTGAATTTTATAGGGATACCAAGACCTTTATAGGTGAGAGCGACGAGTTTGTGGAGCGCTACGGCTATTATTTTATTGACGGTATGGTAAACCTTACAACTCCAGATTCCAATTGGGCTTGGACTGAAACCGATGACGAAAAAACCAACAGATACCAGGAACTCCAAGAAGCCTTTTTGGCCTGTAAGGACATTTTAAAGGCAGATAAAAAGTCAAGTACCGAGCTTATCTTTAATACAAAGGTCAAAGGCAAGGACCTAAGAGACCTGCACGAATATTTCAAGGACCTCAAGACCAATGAGGATGTGGACCTACGTTTTTATATTGATAAGACCAATGACAAATACATGATCAAGCGCCTATACCTAAAGGGAATTGACGGCGAAAATGAAAGGCTCAAGGAAAGTTATGTAATGAATATTGACAGTCAAAAGTCAATTACAATTCCAAAGTCCTTGGCCCTCCACATGATTACCAACGGTTACAAGGTTGACAAGGAAAATGCTGTTACCACCAAAGAAGAAGCTGAAAAGAAAGGCTATAAGCCAATAAAATGAGGTAGTTTATGATTGAAAGAGAATTTAAAATCACAGATCCAATAGGTATCCACGCCAGATCGGCCGCACTTTTGGTAAATTTGGTCAAAGAATTGGGAGTGGATGTAGAAATTGAAAAAAATGGCAAAACAGCCAAGGCCAACAGCCTAATCGGCCTTATGGGTTTGGCAGCCAAGGCAGGAGACACCGTCAAAGTCAAAGTTCAAGATGGCAACGAAGGAGCCCTGGACAAATTAATGGAGTTTTTAGAAGAGAATTTATAATGGATTTTAAAGCGATTATTTTAGGAACGGATATAAATGCATATTCTATGGCCAGGTCTGTTCACATGGAATACGACCAGACTTCGATTGCTCTTGGCGTGTCTAGACTCAAGTACACAGACGCTTCAAAGATTGTCCAGGTAAATACTTATCCGGACTTCGATGGCGATGGCTTTAGGGCTGGCATAGAAAAATTTTTGCGTGACCAGGGCCAGGCATTAATTGACCAGGGGGTAAAACTGGTTTTACTTCCATGCAGCGACGGCTATGTCAAACTTGCAATTGAAAATCGTGAATTTTTGGAAAAATATTTCTTGTTTAATCTGGTCAGCCAAGACATGCAGAAAAAACTCGAAAATAAGGTCGACTTTTATAAGCTTGCAGAAGAACATGGCCTTCCCTATCCCAAGACCTTTGTAATAGAAAAGGCTGAGGACTTTAGCGCTTGCGATTTGGTTCCGCCGCTGGCAGTTAAGACCAACGATTCAATTTCTTATGCCCACATAGATTTTCCAGGCAAAAAGAAGGCCTACAGGGCAGAGACAATTGCTGAAGCCAGGGCTATTATCGACACAATTTACGACCACGGTTACGAGGGCGAGATTATAATCCAAGATTTTATTCCAGGTGATTCAAAGGACATGGGCGTCCTTAATGCCTATGTGGATTCAAAGGGCAAGGTCACATTGCTATCTTATGCAAAGTGTGTACTTGACGAGTGCCTGCCAAGTCAAATTGGCAATTACAATGCACTTTTCTCCATGGGCAATGACAAGCTCTATGGTGAAATAGAAAAGTTTTTGACCGATATAGATTACAGGGGGTTTGCAAACTTTGATTTCAAATACGATTGCCGTGACGGTGAGTACAAGGTTTTTGAAATAAACCTCCGCCAAGGCAGGTCGTCATTTGTTGTGACAGCTAGCGGAGAAAATTTGGCAAAATATGTAATAGAAGATTTGGTATATGGCAAGAGTCTCCCCCAAGTGCGAAATGAAAAGCCAGCCCTCTGGCTCTTTTGTGCAAAAAGCGTCTTGAAAAAATATGCGGACGAGGATGATTTAAAACTCATAAAGCCTTATATTAAAAACGCCACTTACACTTGCAATTACAAAAAAGACCAAAATTTAAAAAGATTTTTGCATCATATGCGGAGGATTTTTTCTACAAAAAAATATTATAAAATTTATCAAGACTAACCCATGCTCCCAAGCGTGGGTTTTTGCTTGAAGTTTTTGCCCTTGTGGTTTATAATCTAACTATGAATAAATTTTTCTTCGATCAAATGACCTTGGACCATGTTTTGGCCATGAGGACTTGGGGGACAAATGAAAATCCCTTACTTAAGTCCTATGATTTTTGGCCGCGGACTCCAGAGGAGTGCATGTATTGGCACCACGAAAAAACCAAGCACGCCTACAATGAATACTATGTCTATTGTCTAGGCGATCAAGTCATTTGTTATTTATCTATAAAAAACATAGACAGGGAAGAGGGCACTGCCAGGCTGGGCCTGGTAATGGATCCCAAATTTCAAAGTCAGGGTTATGGTTTTGAAATTATGAAAGATTTTTTAGGAAAATATTTTTCCTGGGGCTTTAAGAAGATGGATTTAACTGTGGCCGCTTTTAATGAGAGGGCCATAAACTTATATAAAAAACTGGGCTTTAAATATATTAAGCGGTCTTATTCTTTCTTTGATGGAGACAGATCTGCTATTACAAGCGATATGAAAAAGCATTTTATATTTTTGCCTGGTCTTACGATTTGCAAAAACTATCTCATGGAAATAGGAGGTGATGGGTGTGAGATTTATAGAAGCTGACAATGTGCTGCCAGAACGCACGTCGATTTCAAATTTGTTTTTTTCTACATTTTTACCAGCGGCGCCTGGAAATTATGTAAAGGTCTATCTCTACGCCTATTATTTGCTAAGAAATAAATTAATGGTGACTGACGAAGACTTTAGAGAGACTCTGGCCCTTAGCCAAGACGAGATTGACAAGGCCTTTAACTATTGGGTAGATGAAGGAATTGTAAAAAAAGGCAGTGACGGGGAAATTATTTTCTTTGATGTGGATTCACTAACGCTCAAGAATTTGGCCATAGCGGAATCCGCTAGCCAGGTGAAATTATCAACTCCTAGCCCAGAGGAAAATCTGATCAAACTAAATCAAGATCCGGCCATCAGAGACTTCTTTAACTCATGCGACCATATTGTCCGCAGGCAGCTGGCACCAGAGGAAAAGAAACGCCTGATTGGTTGGATGGAGGAGTTTAATATGGATACTGAAATGGTCCTTCATGCTATGAGCTTAACCTATGATATGAAAAATATAAAAAATTTGGACTATGTAAAGGGGATTTTAAGGCGTTGGCATGACCAAGGTAAGATGACTTTGGACGAAGTTATCGACGACATGGACGATATGGACGCAAACTTAAATTCCCACATAGAAACCGTTAGAAAGTCTCTTAATATGAAGCATAGAGACATGACTGATGCGGTTGTAAATATTATCAACAAGTGGAAGTACGATTACGGCTACGGCGATGATATAATTTCTCTGGCCTGTGCACAGACCGTAAATATCCGTGAGCCAAATGTGGCCTATGTAAATGCGGTTATAGAAAACTGGCACGACCTGGGAGTAAAGACGCCTGAGGATGCCCTAAAGGCTATTGAAAACAAGCCGACCAAGTCCTATGAAAATAAAAAACCAGGTAGCTTTGACTACGATAGCTCTAGGCAAACTGATGACTACGATGACGACGACCTCAAAGCGCTCTTGGGATGGAAGGGTGATTTATAATGGATATTAGAAATCAAGTTGAATCCCTCTTTAATGTAAAAAGACAAAAAAAATTAAATCAGGCCAGTGAAAATTATAGAAAAATATTACAAGCCCACCCTGACCTCCAAGCCATTGAAGATGAAATGATAGAGGCCAGCCAAGAGGTAATCTTGACAGGGGTCTACGACGAAAATAAGATGGAGGCCATTACAGATAAAAAGAACAAGCTCTTAAAGGACCTAGGATTAGAAGGTGCAGACAAGCCACAGTTTGATTGCGACCTCTGCGAAGACAGGGGCTATGTGAACGGTAAAGTCTGCCAGTGTCTCAAAAAAGAACTTATAAACGCTTACTTCAATTTGGGGGAAAATGGTGGTATAATAAAGGATAATAACTTTGCCAACTTTGATATAGGAATCTTTGACGACCAGGCTAAGGACGGATCTTCGCCCAGGGCCAATATGGAAAAGATTTATGAGCTCTCAAAAAAGTACGCTGCCAATTTTGAAAACGAAGAGGATTCGCTCTTTTTCTACGGGCCAAGCGGGACTGGCAAAACCTATTTGACAGGCTGCATTGCAAGTGAAGTTAGGGACAGGGGCTTTACAGTTTTGTATCTAACGGCCATTGAGCTTATGAATTTTTGTAGGGACAGGCAGTTTAATTCCGCTGACAACAAGGACTATATGGACCAAAAAGACCAGATGATAAAGACCTGTGACCTCCTCATAATCGATGACCTGGGCACAGAGCAGGCCAACAACATGAACGCTGGTTATTTATACGATATTATAAATTACAGGACCAGCGTGGGCAAAAAGTTTATTATAAATTCCAATCTCAGCCTTATGGACTTGTCCAAGCGCTATGCGGATAGGATTTTTTCCAGGATAACTGGCAATTCAAAAAACATTGAATTTACTGGCAGCAATTTGCGGCTGAAAAGATAAATACTTAGATAAGAAAGGACATAAATATGCTTGATATTAAAAGAATCAGAATGGATTATGACCAAGTTAAAAAGGCCATAGAAAAACGCAAGGGAACTTTTCCTCTTGACCAGGCCTTAAAACTTGATGAAGAAAGACGCGACATCATCTCAAAAGTTGAGGATATGAAGAGCGAACAAAATAAAATTTCCAAGGAAATTCCCCGCCTCAAAAAAGAAGGTAAGGACACAGAAGCAATCTTTGTTGACATGAGAAAATTATCCGACGAAATTAAAGTTTTGGACGAAAGGCAAAGCCAAGTTGAAAAAGAATTAAGAGAAACCCTCCTTGAAATTCCAAACACACCTCACGAATCTGTACCAGTTGGCACTGATGATAGCGAAAACAGGGAAGAGTATAAGGTTGGAACCCCACGCGTCTTTGATTTCGAACCAAAGGCCCACTGGGATTTGGGCACAGATTTAAAATACTTGGACTTTGAAAGGGCCAACAAGATCTCTGGATCAAGATTTTCAATCTTTAGGGGAGAGGGCGCCACACTTCTTAGGGCCATCACATCCTTTATGTTGGATTTACACATACACAAGCACGGCTATCACGAAATGCATTTGCCAGTTGTGGTCAACCGCGAATCCATGACGGGCACAGGCCAGCTGCCAAAGTTTGAAGAAGATATGTACCATGTTAACAAGGACGATTTGTTTCTAATTCCAACAGCAGAAGTTCCTCTGACAAATTATTTTAGAGATGAGATACTTGACGGTGACGATTTGACAATCGCAATTACAGCTTACACACCTTGCTTTAGAAGGGAAGCGGGCAGCGCTGGTCGCGATACCAGAGGCCTCATCAGAAACCACCAATTCGACAAGGTTGAGCTGGTAAAATTCACCAAGCCAGAAGATTCTTATGAAGAATTAGAAAAACTTAGAAACGATGCAGAGGAAGTTTTAAAACTCTTAAATCTTCCATACAGGGTTGTCACCCTTTGCAGCGGAGATTTGGGATTCTCAGCAGCCAAAACTTTTGATATAGAAGTTTGGATGCCATCCTATGGCCGCTATGTAGAAATTTCATCCTGCTCCAACTTTGAAGACTACCAAGCTCGCAGGTCCAACATTAAATTCCGCCGTGAAGCCGGAGGAAAACCAGAGTTTGTCCACACATTAAACGGAAGTGGTCTGGCAGTCGGCAGGTGCTACGCAGCAGTCATAGAAAATTTTCAAAATGCAGACGGGACCATCGAAATCCCAGACGTATTAAAACCATATATGAACCATCAATTTTAAGAAAAGAAAACCCCGGACATTTTGTCTAGGGTTTTTGTGTGGGGAAAATTATTTATGTCTTTTGATGAAATTTTCAACTGTTTTTTTGTCTGAATATGGGACTTTTTCTCCCTCAATCAACTGAAAATCTTCGTCGCCTTTGCCGGCGATGACTATTACGTCTCCTGGTTTAGAATCTGCAAGCATGGTTTCTACTGCTGTTCTTCTGTCGGCGATTGTGTGGGTTTTTATGGTCGAGTACTTGGCCATTTCGTCTAAGATTTTTTCTGGGTCTTCGAAGTCAGGATTATCCGATGTAATATAAATTTCATCAGCGTATTTGTTGGCGGCTTCGGGGATTTCGTGCCTACGTTCGTAGGTCCGGCCCCCCACAGAGCCAACTGCGATTAAAATCCTGTTTGGATTCCAGGATTTGATCTCGGCTAAAAGTGACTCGATGGAGAGTTTATTGTGGGCGTAGTCGATTACGACCTTGCGACCATCGTAGTCCAAGACTTCCATGCGTCCAGGAATTTTTAAATCTCCTGCCAAGCCCGCTAGCTTATCAAAAGAAAAACCAATTTCATTTAAGGTTGCCAGGGCCAAGGCCAGGTTCATCCTGTTGTAAGAACCGTGGAGGTTGGTTGCTATGTGCTTGCCGTTTAAATCAAAGCCGTCTTCGCTTTCATTTGTGATTACGAAATCAGCCTCAGACCTGCCAACACTCACGTGGGGATTTTTTAGGCCATCAATCATAAATTCATAATTATCGTCGTCCTTATTTAAAATAGTTTTCTTGGCTAATAATAAAATATTTTTCTTCCACTTCCTGTACTCTTCAAAATTTTCGTGTTCAAGTGGCCCAATGTGGTCGGGCGAGAGGTTGGTAAAAATATTTGCCATAAATCTGGTCCCAAAGACTCGTGACTGCTTCATGGCCTGGCTGGAAACTTCAATCACCATGTACTGAACACCAGCGTCTACGGCTTCGCGCATGGCCTTTTGCAATGTAAAGGGATCGGGCGTGGTGTTGTTGGTCTTGATATGGGTGTCACCGTAAAAAATTCCACTCGTGCCGATGACTCCGCATTTAAAACCGTATTTTTCTATAATTTCTTTGATAATAAAGGCTACTGAGGTCTTGCCCTTGGTCCCTGTAACTCCGATTACTCTAAGGGTCTTGGATGGGTGGCCAAAAAAGCTGGATGAGACCAGGCCCAGGGTTTTTCTGGAATTTTCCACCACAAAAACAACTGCGTCCTTTGGCATGGCCACTTCTCTCTCAACTATAAAAGCACGGGCGCCATTATTGTAGGCTTCCATTAGATATTTTTCTTCGTGGGTGTCCACCCGGGTCCCCTTGATGGCGACAAAGAGGGTGTGGTCGTCGCAATTTTTTGTGTTGGTCTCAATCTTTTTTATATCAAAATCATAATTCTCATCTATATTTAATCTACTAAAAATTTTACTTAAGTGCATGGTCTACTCCTTTTATATACTAGGCTTATTTTACTATATCCAGGCTCAATTTGCAATTGATGACGGACTTTCCCTTATATTGGATAAAATTTCCCATATATGGTATAATTAATACATAAATTATTGGAGGTAATCTATGAACAAAGAAATGTTAAAAAGAATGAAGGAAGACAAGGGATTTATTGCAGCCTTAGACCAAAGTGGTGGGTCAACACCAAAGGCCCTACTAAACTACGGTATCGACAAGGATGCCTATGGTAATGATGAGGAAATGTTTAGCATTGTCCATCAAATGAGGACACGCATTATTAAATCACCATCATTCACAGGTGAAAAGATTATCGGCGCTATTTTATTTGAAGTAACCATGGATTCCAAGATCGATGACAAGTATACAGGAGACTTTTTATGGGAAGAAAAGAAAATCGTTCCATTTTTAAAAGTTGACCTTGGTCTAGCTGACGAAAAAGACGGGGTTAGACTTATGAAGGACATCACAGACTTGGATGAAAAGATTGCCCGTGCCAAGGAAAGAAATATCTTTGGTACCAAGATGAGATCTGTTATAAATGAGCTTAACGAAGAAGGCATCAAGGCAGTTGTTAGACAACAATTTGAATACGCCAAGAGAATTGCAGATGGCGGATTAGTTCCAATAGTTGAACCTGAAATTACCATCTCCATGGATAAAAAAGCTGAAGCTGAAGATCTTCTAAAGGCAGCTTTAGTCGAAGAATTAAAAAATTGGGGCGACCAACCACTTATGTTTAAGTTGACCCTACCAGAAAAGGCTAACCTATATGAATGCCTCTATGACAATCCTGCAGTTATCAGAGTTGTGGCTCTAAGCGGTGGCTACTCACGTGAAGAATCCAACAAGAGACTTGCCGAAAACCATGGCGTAGTCGCATCTTTCTCACGTGCACTCACAGAAGGCCTCAAGGCACAAATGGGCGAATTTGAATTCGACAAACTATTAGAAGAATCAGTAGATAGCATCTACCAAGCTTCAAGCAAATAAGATTAGATAAGGGCTCGCGAATTTTTGTTCTCAACAGATGCTAGATGGTTGTGGATGCCAGTATTTTGAGGTAAAAACGAATGGAAAATAAATTATATTTAATTATAGTTGTATTAGTTGGAATAGCAATCAATATAGTATCTGCAAATCCTTATATTCATCTAGGGACCATTATAATATTTTGGTTTTCAGTAGCAATGATTAGTGATTATCTAGATGAACAGAATAAACTTCTTAAAGAGATAATAAAGAATCAAGAACTAATGCTAGATAATAGAAATAAAGAAGACGAAAAAAATGAAGAGCCTGAGAATTAATTCCCAGGCTCTTCATTTGTATTGATTTTTCCGTATAATATAAAATCTAGAAATTCTGTATTGCCCCCTTAAACCCGTACACGGAAATAAGGGGGTACAATAACCTTGAACTTTTTTCACTTATGGTCTATAATAAATTTGTGAGGTGATTGTATGGTTTATGCTTTAGCTTTGATAATTTTAATTGTAATTATTTTAGTCTTATTAATGGTGTTTGGAATCGTGGTCCCGCCTTTATTTAGCGATGAGGCTTAAGGATTTTAAATACTTATTAGCTTTGCCGTTTTTGACGGCTTTTTTATTTGCTAAAAATTTAAAATAAAAAAGGACTTATATAAGTCCTTATCATCATTCGTCTTTGTTTTTATATAATCAAGGGCGATTTTTATTTACAAATTTTTTCCAAAGCCCCGGTCACTTCCTCTTTTATTATAGGATAAAAGAGCTTGTCCATTTGAAAGACCCGATTGTTGTGCGCGAAGTAGGATATGACCTTGCCGTCTTTTAGGGCGGTTTTTACCTTGAAGCGAATTATTATTTCATGCTTGTCTCCATCTATGGCCACAAATTCATCGTAGTAATTTATCTGCAGGCTCTCATATTTAGAAGAAATCCTGAGCTCCAGGCTATCGCCGACCACATTAAAATCATTTACAAAAAAACTTTGCTCGTCCAAGTCTATTGTCCGGGCGTTTTTTATTGGCAAAAAGATCTTCATAAGGATTGGCAGGTTTCTGACGTCGTAGTAATTGTGTTTCAACAGCAGATCTCTCTTGGCCTCGTCACCAGTCCTTACGACTTCCTCATAGAGCTTTATGGTCTCATAGCCTGACACATTGTCATTGCGGTCTATGCCAGATAAAATTTCTGCAGTTTTTAAATTGATTTTATCCAGCATCATAAATTTTTTGTTGGCACGTAGGAGCTTGTAGAGGTCGACTCGCTGTTTGGGAAATTTAAGCTCCATCCCATAGGATTTAGCCCGATTATAAAGAAAGGGCAGGTCAAAGACGTCCCCATTAAAGGTAACTATCCGATCAAACCTGTCCATTTCGTGTTGGAGAAGAGACAAACTCGCAAGCTCATCGCTGGAATTATTTAACAACAATTGTTTGGAATGAATTTCATTATTTTTTATATAGCTGTAGCCAATGCACCAGGCAAAGTCCGCGTACCTGCGAACTCCGGTCGTCTCTATATCCAGGTACAAGTCCTTTGAGTGGGCGTAGCCATTGGGTGAAAAATCGTCTGTATACTCAATTAAATTCATTATATTTTAAAGAATTCCTCAATTTCTTTTTTACCTTTGCCAGCCGCAATTAGGGCCATTAGAGCAACTCTTACCTTTTGACCAGGCAGATAGCCGCCGTTTATAACGCCTTCTTCAAAGAGCTGCTTGCCGCCACCTTCGTAGCCGTAGCTGCCTAGGACACGCCCAGTTGCACACCTGGAGACCAAGACGACAGGAATGTCTTTTGCAATCGCTTTTTTAATGCCAGCCATAGTTGCTGGAGGGACATTGCCCCTGCCCAAAGCTTCGATGACCAAACCCTTGTAGCCGTGGTCTATATAAAAATCAAAAATATCTGACTCGATGCCAACAGCCATTTTGATTAAGCCAACCTTGTGTTCGAGCTTGTCTATACAGCATTTGTTGACAGATTTTTCCCGCCTGTAATAAAGCACTTCGTCATTATCTATAATCCCCAAAGGCCCAAGCTCAGGAGACTTAAAAGTATTGACCGACAGGGTATTGGTCTTTGTAACTTGAGCAGCTGAATGCACTTCGTTATTCATAACTACAAGCGTGCCTAGGCCCACAGATTCTTCGTTTAAAACCGTTGCGATAGAAGCGGTCAAATTTAAAGCCCCATCATAGCCAAGCTCAGATGCATTTCTCATAGCGCCGGTAACGACGATTGGCTTTTTGTTATCTATAGTCACGTCCAAATAATAGGCCGTCTCTTCCAAGGTGTCCGTCCCGTGAGTAACGATAATACCAATTACATCTTCCTCGTCAAGGGCCTTTAAAACTTCTTTTCTAATCTCAACCATGCGTTCTGGAGTAACATGGGGACTAGGAATATTAAAAATCTCCCTCTCCTCTATGTAAACACCGTGGATGTGGGACTTAACATTTTTCATGAGTTCATCGGCAACTGGAGATGGAATTGCAGCCCCTAGTTTAGGGTCAATCCTCATAGCAATAGTGCCGCCAGTTAAAATAACAACAATTTTCTTCATAATTCACCTCGCTAAATATATCTTAGTGCATTTGCAGGATAAAATCAAGATAAATTTAAAAGAAATAGCAGATAAAAAACATAATGCGAATGCAAATATATATTTTGTAAAGATAAGTAAAAGCGTTGACAATATATATATATATAATATAATTACAATATAGAAGAATTAGTTTGTTGATTAATCTTCGTATAGAAATTTTAAAAACAAGGAGGATAATATGAAAAATAAAGTTATAATTTACTTATTGACTTTGGCATTTGTGTTCACATCTGCAGCAAATATTTTTGCAATTGCAAATGATATTTATGATGTAAATATAAATGAGCTGGATGATTCTAATCTAATCATCGAAGAAGAACCTGATACGCCAGATCCAGAACCTCTTGAAAACAGGAGGCTGGAAATGGAAGAGTATGTTTCAACTGAAGCCCATGAAAACTCTGTAGATAATGAAGAATTAGAAATCTCAGAAGAAGAAGTCTTAGATGGCGTACAAGGAAATGGAGAAAAAACATTTACTGTTACGAAGAAACCTATCTCAGGTGGTGAAGAAAAACTTGTTGGAGATTACGATACATTCCATAAAGCAATTGAAGCCTGCAAACAAGAAGATCTAACTAATGAATATATAGTTACGATGAATAGTGATTATGATATTCCTGAAACTGAAGGCATGTGGGGAAAATTAAAGGTAAATATGATTTTAAAATCTAAAGAGGGAAATCATTTTACTTTGAAGAGGTCAAATAAAAATCTAATGTCACTATATAATGACACAAATCTTAAAATTGAAAATGTTATTTTAGATGGAGCTGGAGGCGCTCAAGCTTTTGGAGTTACGGGAGGTACTTTAACTCTTGCTAGCGGAGCTATTGTTCAAAATTTTACTGAGTACCCAGGATTTGATGGACCAGCAATAATTGTTTCTTCAAATGGTATACTTAATATAGAAGACGGAGCAATAATACAAAGCAACCATTCAAATCGACAAGGTGGTGCTATTCAAGCTTATAATGGAACTACCGTAAATATTAGTGGAGGAACTTTTAAAAATAATAAATCTAATAAAAGTGATGGAGGAGCTATTGCAGCTTATGGAACACTAAATATTACTGGCGGTACTTTTGAAGATAATGAAGCTAAGAAAACTGGAGGAGCTATAATTATAGGCCAAAATTCCACAGCAAGTATTTCAAACGCTACATTTAAAAACAATAAAGCTAGCACTGGTGGTGCAATATATAGTTTGCAAGAAATTAATGCTTCTAATTTAACTTTTGAAGGGAATGAAGCTAATTTTGGTGGAGCAGTTTTTGCATCAAAAGGTGTAGAATTAAATAATGCTACATTTAATGAAAATACAGCTAAAAAACGAGGTGGTGCAATTTATGCGTCACAAGGTGTTGAATTAAACAATGTTACATTTACTGAGAATACTGCTGAGAATCAAGGCGGTGGAATATATATTTCTAAGGGTGACTCTAAACTTGAATACTGTAAATTTATAAAAAATGGATCCCAAGCTATTTTTATAAATCACGATAATGGTGGAACAACTACAATTTCAAACACTTCATTTACTGAGAATTATTCAAATAACTTTGGTGGTGGAATATATTTAGGAAAAAATTCAAAATTAATTGTTAATGAGTCTACTTTTACTAAGAATGAGGCTGCGTTTGGTGCTGCAATTGCTAGTGCTGGAACGGGAGACGTTGATACGAATTTAACTAATATAGAAATAGAGAATACAAGTTTTTCAGAAAATCAAGCTCTTACTGGTGGAGGAATATTCACAGCCTTCCCAACAGAAATTACAAATTCTACTTTCACAAAAAACCAAGCTCTAGTTCATCCTCAAGATGACCAAACTAATCCACATGATTCTGGCGTAGGTGGAGCAATACGTGTTATGGACAATAAAACTACCATAAAAGGAACTACATTTGAAGGAAATTTTGCTGGTGGTTCAGGTGGAGCTATAGGAATTAATGGTGTAGCTAGAGATGAAGATAAAAATATAACAATAATCAAGCCAAATATAAAAGTTCAAATTTCTGATAATACAAAATTTATATCCAATACTTGCGGCGTTGGTCAAGGCGGAGCTATTTATACTATCCCTTATCTATATGATATAGAAGGTTATGAAACTGATGTTCCAATTGAAACTCTAAAAGAAAAAGCTTATTCAAATCTAACAACATCAGCTGATACTATTTTCAAAGACAATGTAGCCTTATCAGGTTTTGTAGACCCGCCAACAGATTATGCTAAATACACAAATTTATTATTTGCTAGAAATTCATTTAAAGAAACACTTCCTAATGAAAATGTAGCAAAGTCATTATTAAACAACTATGATGTAAACTACAAGAATAAAATGCTTAGTGCTTTCTTTGATCCAAATGGTGGAGAGTTTACAGAAGGAGAAAATCCAAAGGATATAAGAGTTATTAATGAAGAAGCAGAAAAAGAAATTACATTACTGGATGCACCAAAGAGAGAGGGCTATAAGTTTACAGGCTGGAAGTGCTCAATGAATATTCCAGAAGAAATATTAAAGGCCTTACCAAAAGATGTGCTTGCAGAATTAAAAGACGGTAAGGTATACAAGGCTGGAGATAAGTTTGTTTTAGATGCAGATTATATCTTCGTTGCTCAATGGGTGGCAGAAGAACCCGAACCTGAACCAGAACCAGAACCTGAGCCATACGATCCAGGATATTTTTACGATCCTAGTCCAGATTATTTAAATGAAAAATCTGAGCCAGAGCGTAGGGAATTGGATGTATATAGATGGTATATGGAAGGTAATGAAAATAATGAATTCATGCCAAAGAAAGGGATTACAAGAGCAGAGATGGCACAAATTTTTGCCAGGGCTCTTGCCTATGACGGTTACAAAACATACGGCGACTACAATCCATATCCAGATGTAGACCCAAACAAATGGTATTACCAAGCAATTGTTACCACAACAGAAGCAGGAGTATTTAAGGGAACAGACATGGGAACCTTTGAACCCGAAAGAGAAATCACACAGGCAGAATTAATTGCAACAATCTCTCGCTTCCAAAAACTTAATAATAAAGACGGCAATGCCTTTGAGATGAAATTTGACCACTGGGCAAGACCAGAAGTTCAAGCAGCTTACGAAGAAAAATGGCTAGAGCTCTACAAAGATGGCAGGGCAAACTTTAGTGCAGATGCAGTCATCACTAGAGAAGAAGTAGCCACAATCCTAAACAAAGCCTTTGGCAGACCAATTGACGAAAAATACATCGAATACATGCAAGCAAATATTAAGGATGTTGAAAAAAATCTCCAAACTTTCAAAGACATTGACAAAGACATGTGGTCCTACTATGAAATCCTAACAGCAGCCAACACCTACGCTGTAAATTATAATGACAAGGAAAGAACAGATTACGGATGGTACAATCACGCAATCGAAGACGATGGACCAAGCATGCCAGTTGAAAAAGTAAAATGGTACAATGGGCTATTAAATAACGACAAATATATCGACCATCTTTACCAAATAAAATTTCAAAGGGAAATGAGAATATATTAGTCTTGAATTTTTAGAAGAGAGGACCGCTATGGGCGGTTCTTTTTTTATGATTTTGTTTTTATAAAATAAGTTCAATTTGTGCTTGCAAGAAAAATAAAAAAATTTTTCAAAAATTTTTTGCATTTTTTTTGCAAGTTTTTTTTGGAAACTTGCAGAATTTCAAGAAAATTTGCATTAAACTTGCAAAATTGCAATTTTTTTGCAAGTTGCATTTTAAATGTTGCAAAAATTTTTTCTAGGACGAACTTTCGCGAAAAAGTTGTCCAAAAGGAGCTTGAAATTATCTTGGATTCAAGGTAAAATTAAGCTGTAGGTAAAATTATTATTATTAATGGAGGTCATTATGAAAAACAAAAAGCCGGTTATGGTTTTAGGTGTTATTGGTTCTGACTGTCACGCAGTTGGACTAAAGATCCTGGACCATGCATTTAAAGAGGCGGGTTTTGAAGTAGTTAATATCGGAGTATTATCTCCTCAAGAAGACTTCATCAATGCCGCAGTTGAAACAAACGCTGATGTTATTTGCGTTAGCTCCCTTTATGGTCAAGGCGAACTTGACGTTATGGGCATGAGAGACAAGATGAATGAAGCAGGTCTTGACGATGTGCTTTTATACATCGGTGGCAATGTTGTTGTTGGTAAGCAAAACTGGGACGAAGTTAAAGAAAGATTTATCAAGATGGGCTTCGACAGGGTTTATCCACCAGGAACTTCACCAGAAACTACAATCAAAGATTTAAAAGAAGACTTAAAGATTCAATAATTAAAAGGAAGACTTATTAAAGAGATGAAAACTTATCTATTTTTAGATTTTGGTAGCACATTTACGAAACTTACATTAGTAGACATTAAAAAAGAAGAGATTGTTGCAACGGCCAAGAGCTATACGACTGTTGCCACTGATGTTACTGAGGGGTATCAAAAGGCCCTTGAAGCATTAAACGCTCAAGTGAAGGAACCTTATGAGGTGGTTAAGAAGCTTGCGTGTTCATCAGCGGCTGGCGGTCTAAAGATGGTTTCAATTGGCCTTGTGCCTGATCTGACTGCAGAGGCTGCAAAGCGGGCTGCACTTGGAGCTGGTGCCAGGGTTATTGCAAACTACGCTTACAAGCTAAATAATATGGAGTTTGACGAAATCAAGAGATTAAACCCAGACATAGTGCTACTGGCTGGCGGAACTGACGGCGGAAATTCAGAAACTATTATTCACAACGCCCAAGGTCTTGCCGACCATGGAGTTAAGTTTCCAATAGTTGTCGCTGGCAACAAGGCTGCTTACGATGAAATTAAAAAGATTTTTGATGGCAAGGTAGATTATTATTTTACCGAAAATGTCATGCCTAAGTTAAACGAAATCAATGTTGATCCTGCTCGTGAAGAGATCCGCGAGATTTTTATGAAAAACATTACCAAGGCCCGTGGTATGGCCAACGTGGAAGATGAAATTTCACAAGTTGCTATGCCTACACCTCAATCTGTTTTGAAGGCAGCTGAGGCTTTGGCTCAAGGATCCAATGACGAAGATGGTATTGGAGATTTATTGGTAGTTGACGTTGGAGGAGCTACAACAGACATTCACTCACTTGGTTACGGGGACCCAACTAAGCCTGGCGTATTTACTGTTGGACTTGAAGAACCTTTTGCCAAGAGAACTGTTGAAGGTGACTTGGGTATGCGTTACTCAGCTATGAGCGTTTATGAAGCTGCAGGCAACAGGATGGTCAGACGCTACTTGAATACGACTGGCATCGATGTTGAAGGCGAATTTATGAAACGCTATACCAATACATCTTTTGTTTCAACTGATCAAAAGGACATTGACTTTGATGAGACCATTGCAAAGATTTGCGTGGACTTGTCAGTTAAACGCCACGCTGGAGTTGTTGAGCCAGTTTACTCACCTATGGGAGTTGTCTATTCACAAAGGGGCAAGGACCTTAGCGAGGTAAAGACCATTATTGGTACTGGCGGAGTTATAGTAAACTCAAGTAATTATTCAGAAATTTTAAAGGCAGCTCAGTTTAGGGCGGACGATTTAAATAGTCTAAAGCCAAGGCAACCAAAGCTCTATTTGGATAAGTCTTATATTCTATCAAGCATGGGTTTGTTAACAATGATTGACAAGAATATGGCAATTAGGATGATGAAGAAATATATTATAGATTTAGGTGGAGTTGACACTGTGGGCTTCGATGTAGATGAGCCTGAGTATACTGATGTAGAACAACTTAACTGCCACCATTAAATGATGAGGAGATAATATGAATTTAAAAAATAAAAGATGGACCGATGAAGAATTTTTCGGCTTAAGAGAGGAAGTTCTTAAGGGTTGGCCAACTGGTAAGGATGTAGACCTTAAGGAGGCAATCGACTACTTAAAGGCCCTTCCAGATAGCAAAAACTTTGCTATTAAACTTGAAAAAGCAAAAGCAGAAGGCAGAACTCTTGCTCAACCAAGAGCTGGTGTTGCTCTTATCGAAGACCACATTGTGCTTTTGAAGCACTTGCAAGACGAAGGTGGAGCAGACCTTCTACCAAGTACCATTGACGCTTATTCAAGACAAAACAGATATGAAGAATGCCAAAAGGGTATTGATGAATCCAAAAAAGCTGGCCGTTCATTACTTAACGGTTTCCCAGGGGTTAACCACGGGGTAGCAGGATCCAGAAGAGTTGTAGAAGCTGTGGATCTTCCACTTGAAATGAGACACGGCACACCTGACTCCAGACTACTTGCAGAAATCATGCACGCTGGTGGATTTACATCCAACGAAGGTGGCGGAATCTCTTACAACATTCCATATGCAAAAGCTGTTTCAATTGAAAAATCTTTATATGACTGGCAATATTGCGACAGACTTGTTGGCTTCTATGAAGAAAACGGTGTTCAAATCAACAGAGAACCATTTGGACCTCTAACAGGAACACTTTGCCCACCAAGTACTTCAAACGCAGTTGCAATTATCGAAGCACTTTTAGCTGCTGAACAAGGTGTAAAGAGTATCACAGTTGGTTACGGCCAATGCGGTAACTTAATCCAAGACGTAGCTGCTATTAGAGCTCTTGAAGAACAAACAGAAGCATACATGAAGCACTATGGCTACAATGATGTAGTTATTACAACGGTTTTCCACCAATGGATGGGCGGTTTCCCACAAGACGAAGCTAAGGCATTTGGCGTTATCTCATGGGGTAGTGCGACTGCAGCTTTAGCTGGAGCAACAAAAGTTATCGTTAAGACTCCACACGAAGCTATCGGTATTCCAACCAAGGAAGCAAACGCAGATGGTATCAAGGCAACCAAGATGGTTCTAAACATGCTTGAAGGACAAAAACTTCCAATGAGTGATAGACTCAAAGAAGAAATTGATTTAATCAAGGCTGAAACCAAATGCATGTTAGACAAATTATTTGAACTTGGCATGGGCGACCTAGCAGTTGGTACTGTTAAGGGCTTCGAAGCAGGTATTGTTGATATTCCATTCGGACCTTCAAAATATAATAAGGGACTTATGATGCCAGCCAGAGACTTTGAAGGCTGTGTAAGATATCTAGAAACTGGTAATATTCCATTTACCAAGGAAATTAAAGACATTAACAGGTCAAAACTCGAAAGACGTGGTAAGGATGAAAACAGAGATGTTAGCTTCCAAATGACCGTTGATGATATATTTGCAGTTGGCTTTGGTAAGCTAATCGGCAGACCAAATCAAACCAATAAATAATTTTATAATAAAAAAGGAGTATGTATTATGAAAATAGTTGATGTAGTAGCAAGTGCCGGTAAAACAGGTTTTTACTTTGACGACCAAAAAGCAATCAAGATGGGTGCAGGACATGACGGAATGTTTTATGTTGGAGAACCACAAACAGAAGGTTTTACAAAAATCAGAATTCCTGGCGAATCAATTTCTGTAATGCTAATTTTGGATGATGGACAAGTTGCCTTTGGTGACTGTGCAGCAGTTCAATATTCAGGAGCAGGTGGACGCGATCCACTATTCCTAGCAGAAGATTACATCCCTCTAATCGAAGGAGAAATCAGAGATCACTTAATTGGCAAAGAATTAAATTCATTCAAAGAATTAGCTGAAGAATTTGACCACCTACAAGTAGACGGCCACAGACTTCACACAGCTATCAGATACGGAATTACACAAGCTTTACTAGATGCTGTTGCAAAAGCAAAACACGTCACAAGAGCTGAAGTTGTTCGCGACGAATACAAGACAGGCGAAGAAATCAAGAGAGTTCCAATCTTTGCTCAATCAGGTGACGACAGATATTCAAACGCTGACAAGATGATCATCAAAGAAGCAGACGTTCTACCACACGGACTTTTCAACAACGTTGAAGAAAAGACAGGTAAAAACGGTGAACTACTTCTAGAATACATCGAATGGCTAAGAGATAGAATTATCGAACACAGGGCAAGAGAAGACTACAAACCAATCTTCCACATCGACGTTTACGGTACAATCGGTGACTTCACAGGTAACGACGTAGACAAGATGGCTGAATACATGAAGAAGGTTGAAGCTGCTGCAAAACCATTTGCTATCAGAATCGAAGGACCAATGGACATGGGTGACAAGGACAAACAAATCGAAGTTCTAGCAGCCCTAACCAAGAGACTTGATGCTGACGGAACAAAGGTTGAACTCGTAGCTGACGAATGGTGCAATACACTTGAAGACATCAAAGCTTTTGTTGACGCAGGAGCAGGCCATGTTATTCAAATTAAAACTCCTGACCTAGGTGGTATCAACAACACAATCGAAGCTGTTAAATACTGCAAAGACAATAATGTTGGTGCTTACTGCGGCGGTACATGTAACGAAACAAGCCGTTCAGCAGAAATCCTAACAAACATTTCAATGGCAACAGGTGCCCTACAACAACTTGCTAAACCAGGCATGGGTGTTGACGAAGGTATCATGCTTGTAAACAACGAAATGTCTAGGGTTGAACGCCTAGTTAAAATGAGACAAGCAAAATAAATATTAAAAATATATAGGGGGCTTTATTTTAAAGCCCTCTATTACTAATGGGAGGTATTTAATGAAAGTTATTAATACAAAAGATATAACACAAGCAGTTAAAGATATGTGTATACATATGAACTTTGTGCTTCCAGATGATGTTATGAAAGTTTTAAAAGAAAGAAGAGACGCTGAAGATTGGCAACTTGCAAAAGATACTCTATCAACTATCATTGAAAACGATGAGTTGGCAGAAAACAAATCAATTCCAATGTGCCAAGATACAGGTCTTACTGTTGTCTTTGTAAAGATGGGTCAAAATGTTAAGATTGAAGGTGGCTTTATCGAAGACGCCATCAACGAAGGCATTAGACAAGGTTACGAAGAAGGTTACTTAAGAAAGTCCATGGTCAAAGATCCGATTAGACGTGAAAACACCAAGGACAATACTCCAGGCGTTATCTATTATGATATGGTTCCTGAAGAAGATCATTTTGAAATTACTGTTGCAGCCAAGGGTTTCGGCAGTGAAAATATGTCTAGACAAAAAATGTTAAGACCAGCTGACGGCCTTGACGGCGTTGTTGATTTTATTATCGAAACAGCAGCTATGGCAGGACCAAACGCTTGCCCACCAATCGTACTTGGAGTTGGCATCGGAGGAACCTTTGATAGGTCAGCAGTCCTTGCTAAAAAAGCTCTGATGAGACCAATGGATTCATACAATCCTGATGAATTTTACAAGGATCTTGAAATCAAACTCGAAGAAAGAATCAACGAGCTTGGCATTGGACCTCAAGGTTTTGGTGGCAAGACCACATGCCTTAGAGTTCTTATCGAAACATATCCAACTCATATTGCAGGTCTACCAGTATCTGTCAATGTAAACTGCCACGCAGTTAGACACGAAACCAAGGTATTTTAAGAGAGGTGCATAATGATTAAAATTGAAACTCCATTTACAAGAGAAAAACTTGCAGACCTTAAAGCAGGGGACAACGTTTTAATTTCTGGCGTTATATATACAGCTCGCGACGCTGCTCACAAGAGACTCGTTGATGACCACGCAGCTGGCCGCGACCTTCCATTCGACCCAAAGGGAGCTTGCATTTATTATGTAGGACCAACACCTACAGCTCCTGGCCAAGTTATCGGAAGCGCTGGACCAACCAGTTCATATCGTATGGACCCATTCTCACCAATTATGATGGACCTGGGTGCTATTGGCATGATTGGCAAGGGCAGACGCAACCAAGAAGTTATAGACAAGATCAAAGAAACAGGCGCAGTTTACTTTGCTGCAATTGGCGGAGCAGCTGCTATTATCAAAGACAGGATCAAGGAATGCGAAATAATCGCTTACGACGACCTTGGCGCTGAAGCTGTCAGAAGACTAGTTGTCAAAGACTTCCCAGCAACAGTTATTATCGACAGCAAGGGCAACAACCTTTATGAAATGGGAGTAGAGGAGTATCTAGCATGGAAAGAAAAATAGTTAAGACAGGCCGTGCAGGTTCACTTGAAAGTAACGACCTAATCGTAGAAATCGAACCTGCCGATGATCTTATCATTGAAATTAAATCCGTGGTTGAAGATATTTTCAAAGACCAAATTGAAAATGTAGTCAGACAAACACTCAAGGATTTAAATATTGATAAAGCTAAAATTAGAATCGACGATAGGGGCGCCTTGGATTTTACCATTAGCGCCAGAGTAGAAACTGCAGTAAAGAGGGCTTTATAATGAAATACAGGACACTTTTATTTATACCTGGCAACAACCCAGGCATGCTTACAAGCTTAGAAGTGCTTGGAGCAGACGGATATATAATCGACTTGGAAGACGCAGTTTCCCTTGACAACAAGGACGCTGCCAGAGACCTAGTCAGATCATTTTTAAAGAACAAAAAGGGCGACCAAGACATCTTTGTCAGGATCAACGCCCCAGATACAGAATTTTTCGAAGACGATGTCAAGGCCATGCTTGACCTAGACATCAAGGGTTTCGTTTTGCCAAAGGCTACTATAAGTTTTGTTAAAGAACTCGATGCCTTCTTGGAAGGAACAGATAAAAAATACTATTCCATTATTGAAACTGCGATCTCCCTTGAAACTTGCTTTGAAATTGCCAGAGAAGCCAAGCACATGCGTGGGTTTTTATTAGGCGGAGAAGACATGACTTTGGACCTAGGTGTAAAGAGGACCAAGGAATCCAAGGAAATCGAATACGCCAGACAAAAGGTAATTGCAGCTGCTAAGGCAAACGGAATCGAAGCAATCGACACACCTTGGACAGATACAGATGACACAGACGGACTAAGAAAAGACGCCCTTTATGCCAAGGCTCTTGGCATGACAGGTAAGGCACTTATTTCGCCACGTCACGTTGACATCGTTAACGAAGTTTTCTCTCCATCCAAGGAAGATATAGAACACGCCTTTAGAGTCTTTGAGGCTCTAAAAACTGCCAAGAAGGAAGGCAAGGGAGCCTTCTCACTAGATGGCAAGATGGTAGATAAGCCAGTTATCCTAAGAGCAAGAGACAATCTTGTAGCCTCAGGTAACTTTAAGGAGGAATACAATGAACTTATTTAATGATATTAAGTTAGAAAAAAATTATTCTCCAGATAAAACTATTAAAGAAAATAAACTTGTAGAAAATTTTGACGAGCTCTTTGAAAAACTCGACATCAAAGACGGAGCAAGTTTATCCTTCCACCACCACCTAAGGAATGGTGACTATGTATTAAATATGGTTATGGAAGAAGTCCACAAGCGTGGAATCAAAGATATCACTTTGGTTGCCTCATCAATTTTCCCTTGCCATGCACCAATCATTCCTATGATTGAAGACGGTACAATTACAAATGTAGTTGCATCTTATATGTCAGGCGATGTTGCCAAGGCCATTTCAAAGGGTGCTTTAAAGGGCAAGGTCCTCATGCAAAGTCACGGTGGACGTGCCAAGACCATTATGGATGGGGATGTAAAAATCGACGTTGCTTTTATCGCTTCACCTGCTTGCGACATCCGCGGCAATGTAAGTGCTGTTGACGGAAACGCTTTTTGCGGTACACTTGGATATGCAATCGCAGATTCACTTATGGCCAAGAAGAGAGTTGCCATTACAGATACTCTTATGGATTTGGAATCCCACACAGAAATTCCAAGTGAAAGAATCGATTATATTTTAAAGGTCGACTCAATCGGAGATCCAAAGGGAATCGTTTCAGGTACAACTCGCATTACCAAGGACCCAGTTGGACTTAGAATTGCTCAAAAGGCAGTTGAAGTTATGGTTGCAACTGGCCTGGTAAAAGACGGCATGAACTACCAATCAGGCGCTGGCGGAGTCAGCCTTGCAGTTACAAAATTCCTGGGCGACTATATGAAGGAAAATGAAATCAAGGGCGGCTTTGCTTCAGGCGGAGTTACAGGCGACCTTGTAAATATGATGAAAGATGGACTCTTCGACAGAATTTATGACGTCCAATGCTTTGACCTAGTCTCAGCTGAAAATATCAAAGAAGACGACAAGCACATCTCCATGTCCGCTGAAAAATACGCTTCAGTCGACAGAGACGCAATCGTAAATGGCCTGGACTTTGTTATCCTTGGCGCAACTGAAATCGATACTGACTTTAACGTAAACGTTATGACCGGCCACGACGGAGTAATCATGGGCGGATCAGGTGGCCACCAAGACACAGCTTACGGTGCCAAGGTCAGCATCATCGTTTCAAAACTCTTCCAATCCAGAATTCCTACAATTGTCGACCGCGTTGGCGTAATTACAACTCCAGGATCCACCATTGATATTTTGGTAACAGAAAGAGGAGTTGCCGTTAACGACAGAAGAGACGACATCAAAAAAGCTCTTGATGAAGCAAATGTAAAATATATGACCATCAGCGAATTAAAGAATATTCAAGACTCATATATTGGCGACTTTAAAATAAATCCTAAAGAAGGAAGGAGAGTCATCGGCTATAGTCAATACCGCGACGGTACAATTATAGACGAGATTTATGAAGTTTAATGATAGGTAAAATTATAAAATTTACAAATGAGGGTGCAATCGTCAACGTAAAGGGTGACGATTTTACCCTTTTAAGGGGAACCTTTAAAAATGTGGACCTGGGCGATGAAATCGAAGTTGAAATCGCCGACAAAAATGCAGGCACAGTTGTGCCCGTCGACTTTTTGCCACAGGAAGGTCAGCTCAGGTTTTATAGGGTTTGCGACAAGACCAAGTTTGGATATTTTTTAGATATAAATATGCCAAGCGATCTTTTCGTGCCCTTTGCCCACTCTTATCCCAATGTTAAAAAAGGTGACATGGTTGCCGTGGTTATCAAGCGTGACCGCGAGGGCAGGCTCTACGGGTCTATGAAAGTGGCGGAGGTCTTGAGCCCCGACCATGAGTATAAGGAAAACGACCATGTATCTGGCACTGTTTATTCAATTAAAAAAGGCCTGGGAGTTTTTGTCGCCGTTGACAACAAATACGATTCCTTGATTCGCCAAAGAGAAGTAAACCGTGCATACGAAATCGGTGACCACATAGAAGCACGCGTTGCAGAAGTTTTGCCAGATGGCAAGATGACCTTATCCTTTAGAGAGAGGGCCCACTTGCAGATTGACCAAGATTCCGTTATAATAATGGAAGAGTTATTAAAGCATCCGGATCTACCTGTCGGCGACAAGTCAAGTCCGGAAGAAATCTACGAACGGTTCGGTCTAAGCAAGCAAGCTTTTAAAAGAGCCATTGGCAGATTAAAAAAGCAAGGGCTCATCAAAATTGGGCCTCACAATATAAGGAGGATAGAAGATTGAAGAAGATTAATGTAAATTTTGAAGTAGTAGAGATGATGATTTTCTTTTGGTCAAGCGTAGCTGAGCGTGAAAAGGTTGCAGAGCCTTACATTATTTCAGTTGCAGATAGAGACGAGATGAAACTCATCTATGATGCAGACTTTGACGACCAAGCGGTGAGACGCGTCTTATCAGCTATTTCAAACAGAGAATTATTAAACGGCGGTTCAGCCAAAGAAAAGAGATTTTGGAACAACAATATGTGGATGATGGAAGACCTTGGCGTTATGCAAGCCATGATCGACCCAATGAAAAAACTTTCCTTTGAAGGAGAGCTCGCAGACATCACCACCAAGTCTGGTGCTGAAGAAGTCGATTTAATCTTTGTTCCAGGTACAACCGAAACATACACAATCAAAGACAATAAATTAATCGTAAACTTTTTCAAAATTGCAGTCGATATTTTCGGCGGCACAGGAGAGGTTACTTTTAATGAAAAACCATTCAAAGAAGGCATCCTAGAAGCCATCAAAGAAATATAATTTATAGAGCCATTAACCTGGCTCTATTTTTTAAAATAATTTTCGAAGGGAGACTATTATGAGAAAAATTTACCAAGTCGAAGACAAGGTGCCAGCCAAACTCTTGGTGCCTCTATCAATCCAACATACCTTTGCCATGTTCGGGGCATCAGTCCTCGTGCCAATAATCTTTGGTATCAACCCCGGCATCGTTTTACTTATGAATGGGATCGGAACCCTATTATTTATTTGGATTACCCAGGGCAAGGCTCCAGCTTATTTGGGATCCAGCTTTGCATTTTTAGCACCAGGCACGGCCATTATAGCCCAACAGGGTTTGCAATACGCCCAAGGCGCCTTTGTAGTCGTGGGAATTATTGGCATGATCATCGCCTTTATAATTAAAAAATACGGAACCAAATGGATTGACGTCGTCCTGCCGCCAGCCGCAATGGGTGCAGTAGTTGCCCTTATCGGTTTTGAACTCGTCGGCCTAACCATCAGGGGCGGGGCAATCGGCGCAGAAATTTTAACCGAATCAGTAAATGGCAAACACATAGCAGTTTTTGCAGTTACCTTACTCACAGCTGTCTTTGGTTCAGTTTGCTTCAAAAAATTCTGGGCAACCATTCCAATTCTAATTGCAATTATCGTTGGCTACATTACAGCAGTCGCCCTTGGCATGGTTGATTTTACACCGGTAGCTGAGGCCAAATTCTTTACCTTGCCTGAATTTCATTTGGCAAAATTTTCCATGGAAGCAGTTATCACAATGCTACCTGTAATCCTGGTAATTTTATCCGAACACATTTCCCACCAAGTTGTTACATCAAACATAATCGAAAGAGACCTGATCAAAGACCCAGGCCTCCACAGGTCCATCTTTGCAGACAACTTTTCAACTGCACTTTCAGGACTAATCGGTGGTGTACCAACCACAACCTACGGAGAAAATATCGGCGTTATGGCAATTACTGGCGTATATTCAGTTCAAGTTATTGCAGGAGCTGCAGTTATTTCAATTATAATGGCCTTTATTGGACCACTCTCAGCTTTGATTTCCACTATACCTGGTGATGTAATCGGCGGAGTAACATTCCTCCTCTACGGTATGATTGGATCAAGTGGACTTAGACTTTTGGTCGACCAAAAAGTTGATTTTTCAAATGCAAAAAATTTAATTTTAACGTCAGTAATTTTTACAACCGGCCTAAGCGGACTCACCATAAAACTGGGAGCCATCAACCTATCAGGTATGGTTCTTGCATCTGTAGTTGCAGTTGCCTTGTCACTTATCTTCCACTTGCTTGATAAAATCGGCCTAATCAATAAATAGGTGAGCCATGGATTTGGTAAACCTATACACCAGACAGCACGAAAATTCCCAGCATGAATTAAATTCCAAGGGAGTCATGACCAACAAGCAGCTCTACGTTGACCTCCACATGGGGGACATTGCGCCATTTTTTTCCCGCAAGTACAATAAGTTTGTCGAAATGGCAGAAAAAATTGTGCCACGCCCAAACGGGATTGCCTATCCCATTTGGTGCTCGGTCAGCAAGGAAAACTGCCTCAAGCCCGTAGAAAAATCAGTAATTTATTGCTTGCAAGTTCCAAGCGACCAGGTGATTTATTTTTCGTCAATCAAATGGGACTATGTATTAAATAATTTATATATAGGCAAGGACCAGGCCGATGAAGAGGCCTTTGAAAAGAAAATCAAAGCCCTGGGTTGCAAGGATAAATTTAATTTTATTGACGGCAAATACAAGGGCATGTATCCCGAAATCGAAAGGAAAATAATTGCATCCTGGGAGAGGATTTTTGATATAGACGAATGGGACTGCTTCAAAGTCCAGGCCAACCTCTGGCAAATAAAAAAAGAATGGGTCAAGCATATAATCTATCCAGGCGATGACTTTTTTGCTATCACTGCTGACATGACAGATGATATGGAAAAACACATTCAAGCATACAAGGAGAAATAAATGAAAAAAGTTTTAGCGATAATGCTCGCCTGTGCACTATTGTTCACGGCTTGCAATACAAATAAAATGGCAGACGAATTTAAACGCCTGCCAAAGGATGAGAGATTAGTCTTAGAATTATCAACAGAAGACCAATTAAAATTGGTATCTGAAATTATTAAAGAAATTGAAAGAGTTGCCACAGCTTCCAAAGAGTCAGAATATTACAAAGAAGCCAAGGCTGATGACAGAGTCATTGAAATGGTTGACGGTGCCCTCCAAGGGGTCAAAGAGGACAAGCAAAATCCTAAAAAAATTTTAGATGGCTTAACTGATGGCATGAATCCAAAAGCCACAGTCCAAGACTTCAAAGATACCTTTACCATTTCCAACCACGCAGCTTACGATACGAGAAAGTTCTCAGACCTTACTTTTGAAGAACTCAATGCTTATTATAATGCAGTCATGAATACATTGATAGAAAAACTTTCTGAAGACCAAGAGGAGATTGATAAACTAGACAAAACATTCAGACAAGAGCTAACCAATAAAGACTACAAAGACCTCCCAGTCTGTGAAGCCGTAGTAAAAATAGCTGAAAAACTCCAGGCCCAGGCTGCAAATTTAAAAGAAAAATAGAAAGCAAATAGGTGTTAGATCTTAGCACCTATTTTTCCTGTTTAATGAACGTATGTAGTGGTTGCTGTGTATAAACTAATTTTATAACTTTTCAGATTGAAAAATTTAATTATATATGTTAGAATAAACTAAAGTATTTTTATTATTTTATGGAGGTGTTTATGAAAATAGAATTAAAAAACATTGGTATTTTTAAAGAAGCATCTGTGGATGTTTGTGGCATTACAGTTATTGCCGGAGAAAATGCTAGCGGCAAAAGCACTGTAGGTAAAGCTCTATATTCAGTTTTTCATGCACTTAGTTCATATGATAAAAAAATAAATGAAAAAAGAATTTCAAATTTGCTTAACTTGCTTGGTAAGTTGCCTATCAAAAACATATTTTATTTAAGGGATATGCCAATAGAGCTATTTGATGAATTTTTTCAAAGCATACTAACAGATTCAGAAAAGTATATTAATGATGTTGACCTTTTAAAAGAGAAGCTTATTGAGTTTTTTGAGATAAGAGATGATGACAGTATAGCTTTGGATATAGTAGATGAAATTACACCAAACATGGTTGAAAGTTTGAAACTTACAGATGAAGAAATCCTAAGAAGCCTAGTAAATGCATCATTCAATATGGAATTTAATTCAGAAATAAATAATAGATTTAATAATGAGCCAGGATCAGTAGATCTATATATTAATGATAAAAAAATCGGTGTATCTATAGTAGATGACAATATCACATCTATTGAGAACCCTATAAAATTAATTAAAGATATTGTCTATATAGACGACCCATATGTTTTGGATGATTTAAATATTAGACGATCAGGATATTCAAAAAGTCCTCTAAATAATAATCACAGAGATGATCTTATTTACAAACTTGAGAAAACAAATGAGGACACCCTTGAAGGAATAAAGGTAAATAATAAATTATCTGAGGTATTTGAAAAATTAGATGGCATTAAATTAGGCAACCTAATAACAACAGGCAAGGTATACAAGTATAACGATCCTGTTAAAAAAATAGATTTAGACATTAGAAATATTGCAACTGGATTAAAAACTTTCGTAATAATCAAAACATTATTGGATAATGGAACCTTGGTTGATAAAGGCACTATTATTTTGGATGAGCCTGAAATTCACCTGCATCCTAAGTGGCAAATAGTATTGGCTGAATTAATTGTTCTCTTGCAAAAAACATTTAATATGCATATATTATTAAATACTCATAGCCCATATTTTTTAAGAGCCATTGATGTTTTTTCTGAAAAACATGGTATAAAGGACAAAACAAAATATTATTTGGCCTCAAAAACAAACACATCTTCTACAATAGAAGATGTAACAGATGACATTGAAAAGATATATAAACTATTGGCTGATGCCTTTGACGATATTGACCAGGTGATTGAAGATGAAGATTAAAAGGCTTAAAAATAGCCTAAGTGACCCTAGTAAATATATAGAGCCGATTTCTGAAATATCTAAAAACGGAGATACTCCACTTGTAAATTCAAAAGTAGAAGCTATTAACTTTGACAAGATCAAGGACGATTATTTTGATGAAAAGTGTCCAGATTATCCGTCGACATCGAATGATGCGATTATCGATTATGACGATATGGATTATTTTGTTGAATTTAAAGATGTAGCTAGCCTAAAAAACTTAAAAAAAGAAGTTTATCAGAAGATAAGAGATAGCATGCTTATATATCTAGACTTGGTAGATGATACATTAGCAAATGTAAAGGACAATTTAGGCTATATACTAGTATATAATCCTAATAAAAATACTGACTCATATAATAAGTTAAAAAACAATGTTAAGTTTTTGGCAGGACCCTTTGAACGAGATGGATTATCCTTAAAGCAGAATTGCCAAGGATTATATTTTAAAAATGTTTATTGTATGTTTGCAGAAGAATTTAAAAGAGAAATAGAAGGCAAATAGGTGTTAGATTTTAGCATCTATTTTTTCTTGCTGTGCAATAAAATTTTATACGGATCAATGTAAATAACAACCTAAATATTGATAAGAACGTAGGTAGTGCCATCCTTTATGGTGGCCATTCCGGACCCGATTCCCGTTTACGGGATGAGGTGTTCGGCCTTTATACGGCAAATGGTTTTTAATAATTGCAATATAATTGTATTTATAAATTGTATTCTGCCTGCTCATTTACATAAAAAAGAGACCTTTCGGTCTCTTGAATTATTATATTTGAATGTGGACTTATGATTCTACTATATATATTTCGTAGGGCCGTAAGATTCACCACTCGAACTTCGCTAAACTCGTTCTCTTGGGAATCTCTGACACAAGACCTGCTGACCAAGAAATTAAAATTTAATTTGTAGTGTCCGGTTTATTCCGGACAAAAATTTTAATTTCTTGGGCTAGGGCTTCGAAATTTGATGAATTTTTGTAGTTTGAGACTTTTTTGGAATGAGGCGTAGTAGGCCTACGTCGCAGTGACGAAAAAGTCGAATACTGCAAAAAGTCGTAAATTTAACACGAAATACTACATATCGTATATATCATATTCACTTTGATCTTCATACCAATACGATGCTTGGATCCCCCTCATATAAACCTCACGGTCATCGATTTTATCTGTGAGGGCATCCCTTAACAAGGTCTTGATTTCCAAGGCATTTACCGGCGACCGTTCCATGGCGGATAGGTAATCGCCCTTGTAAATATTCGACCAATCTACGCATCTTTTTATTTGATTCTTTAAAATTAAATCCAACCAAATCCGTGTCGCCCGACCATTACCTTCGCGAAAGGGGTGGGCAACATTCATCTCTACATATTTGTCTATAATCTGGTCAAAATTCTCCTGAGGCATATTTTCTATTATTTTTAAATTCTCATTCAAAAACAAAACTGGCGCAAAGCGAAAATTCCCCTTGGATAAGTTCACATCTCTAATTTGTCCAGCAAAGTCAAAAACGTCTCTGAACAAATACTCGTGGATTTCTTGTAAGGATTTTATGGCCCCAGGCTCAAAATTATCTATGATACCTTGATCCCACAATTCCAAAGCGCGTTTTTTGCTGAGATATTCTTCATTTCTCATGAATTAAAATTGCATCCTCTCTTCCACATACTCCCTAACTTCGGAAATCTTGATTCTGATTTGCTCCATAGTGTCCCTATCTCTCAGGGTGACTGTGTCGTCTTCCAGGGTATCAAAGTCGATGGTTAGGCAGAAGGGCGTACCGATTTCGTCTTCACGGCGGTAGCGTTTGCCGATGGATCCTCTTTCGTCGTAGTCGCAATCAAAGTACTTGACCATTTCCTTGTAGACTTCTTCAGCCTTGTCGGATAATTTCTTGGTCAGCGGTAAAATTGCCAGTTTATATGGGGCAATGCGTGGGTGGAATTTCAAAACAGTCCTTGTCGTACCGTCTTCCAATTCTTCCTCCCTGTAAGCGTCTGCTAAAAATGCAAGAGTAACACGGTCTGCACCCAGTGATGGCTCAACTACATAAGGAATATATTTTTCGTTTGTTTGCGGATCCAAATAATTCATATCCTCGCCAGAGCATTCCATGTGCTTGGACAGGTCATAGTCAGTCCTGTTTGCAATACCCCAGAGCTCGCCCCAACCAAATGGAAAGAGGTATTCAATATCTGTGGTTGCCTTTGAATAGAAGGACAGCTCTTCAGGATCGTGGTCGCGTAGACGCATCATATCTTCTCTCATACCCAGAGAAGTCAGCCAATCTTTGCAGAAGGACCTCCAGTAATCAAACCACTCATCATCATTGCCTGGCTTTACAAAAAATTCCAATTCCATTTGCTCGAATTCCCGAGTCCTAAAGGTAAAGTTGCCAGGCGTAATCTCATTTCTAAAAGATTTACCAATCTGTGCAATACCAAAAGGCACTTGCTTCCTTGAAGTCCTTTGAGCGCTCTTGAAGTTTACAAAAATCCCTTGGGCAGTTTCCGGTCTTAGATAAATTTCCGATGCTGATTCCTCGGTAACCCCTTGGAAGGTCTTAAACATCAAATTAAATTGCCTAATCTCTGTGTAATCTAGCTTGCCGCACTTTGGACAAACGATATTGTGGTCCCTAATATAAGTTTCCAGCTCCTCATTGGTCCAGCCATCAGGATTGATGCCTTCAATATTATTTTCGTGCGCATAATCTTCGATCAACTTGTCCGCCCTAAAACGAGCCTTACAAGCCTTGCAGTCAATAAGCGGGTCAGAGAATGATCCCAAGTGGCCGCTGGCCTTCCAAACTTCTGGATTCATTAAAATCGCCGCATCAATGCCAACATTAAGTTGACTTTCGCGTACAAACTTTTGCCACCAAGCATTTTTTATATTATTTTTTAAAAGCACTCCCACCGGGCCATAGTCCCATGTATTGCTAAGGCCGCCGTAAAGCTCGCTGCCTGCAAAGACAAAGCCCCTGTTCTTGGCAAGAGATACAAGTGTGTCCATAGATTTTAACATAATACCTCCTTATACATATATATTTATAATACCACAGTAAAGGCCATACTTCAAGCATTATATAAGAAAACAAAATTTTTATGGCCGAGATAAATCGGCCGCTACCTGAAAATTTTGTTTGCATAAATTGCATTGATTAAAAAATCGCTTATATAAATCGTCTTCATACTTTATATCGCTCTGCGGCTGTAGGGGCGACTTTATGTCGCCCGAAGAGCCTCGCCCGAAATAAAATATTTTAAAAACATCTATCAATACAAATAACAACCTCAATATTGATAAGAACGTAGGTAGCGGCCATCCTTTATGGTGGCCATTCCGGACCCGTTTCCCGTTTACGGGATGAGGTGTTCGGCCCTTATACGGCAGATGGTTTTTAATAATTGCAATTTAATTGTATTCATCAATCGCATTCTATCCGTCCATTTACACAAAAAAAGAGACCTTTCGGTCTCTTGAATATCATTATACATAATTTGCTATATAATTTTGCAATCGTTTGATTGGACAAATTTATTTATCACATTGATATTTTCTCTACCACATAATTTGCTAGGAAATTTCGATGAGATTCGAAGGGAAATAAATTTTTTAGGACGCAGGTGTACTCAGGCGTACATCGAGGACTAAAAAATTTTTTCACGAGAATGTCGCGAAATTAACAGCAAATTTAGTTGACCTTATTGATGGCTTTTTCGCCCCCCAACACAAGAATAATATTCTTCGCCGCAATCATCCCCATCTCTTCCCGTGCTTCAATGGTTGCATTGCCCAGGTGGGGGGAGAGGACCACATTATCCAGTTTGAGAAGGCCTTCTGTGACGGCCGGTTCAAATTCATAGACGTCCAGGCCTGCACCTGCGATTGTTTTTTCTGCCAATGCCTTTACTAATGCCTCTTCATCTATAATCGGACCGCGTGATGTATTTACCAGATAAGCAGATTTTTTCATTCGATTAAAAACATCCGCATCAAATAAATGATGGAGTTCTTTGGAATATGAAGAGTTAAGGGAAATCACATCCGACTTTTCCACCAGGTCATCAAAAGACCCATAAGTCGCACCTAATTCTTTTTCTTTTTGCTCGTCCAAACGTGTCCTTGAATGATAAATCACATTCATCTCCAAGGCCTTGGCCCTCTTGCACACAGCTTGGCCAATCCGACCCATACCAAAAATTCCCAGGGTCTTGCCAGCGACCGATGGTCCTAAACCATAGGTTGGCTTCCATCCTTTAAAATTTTCTTGGCGCAAAGAATCTTCGCCCCGAGTAATCCCTCTCATGACATCTATGATTAGACCAATGGCAATCTCCGCAGTCGATTGAGTCGAGAACTTTGCTGGCGCATTTGTAACCACAATATTTTTTTCAGCCGCCGCCTTGATATCAATATTGTCAAAACCCGCTCCAAAGTTAGCAATGATCTCCAAATTGTCGCATGCTTCTATAATGTCTCTGTCAATTTTCTCAGATAGAGGAACAAGCAAAGCATTTGCATCCTTGGCCCGCTTAATCAAATCCTCTTTTGATAAAAAGTCCAAGCTATCATTATAATCAATTTCAAAATCCTTTTTCAGTTCATCCAATACAGGTCCAGGCACCTGCATGGTAATTAAAACCTTCTTCATAAAAACCCTCCTTTATCTATCCACTTCATACCCAATATAAAAGATAAATAAAATTTTGAATAAGAGGGAAAATGCAAATTAAAGATTAATTTGTACAAATTTTTTATAAGGTGAATTATGTAACTCATACCTATGATTTGTCCACTAACAATTTGTAGTTTTATTATAAATAAAATATTAAGAAAAAATAATATTTTTTATATTCATACAGAAAAACAATTTACAGTAAGTCCTACAAGCAAAAACACCCTTCAAGCACAATATATGCCGTTTTTTTTTTTTTTTTTGCTTTGACAAACCCTACATATTGTGCTAAAATTAATTTGAGTTAGAATATCTTTTGTTAAATTGCAAGAAAATTGTATAAAAAATTGATTTTAAATATGCTTTTATATATTCTTGTATAAAAAGGATCAATTTTTCTATATAAATCTGAACAATTAGCAAAAAATTACCTAACAACAAATATAATAAGAAGATAATTAAAAAACTTGATTGAAAAGAAAGCTCAGGGAAAATTATTTTTTTAAATTTAAAAGAAAAGGAGAAGAATTATGACAAATTCAAAAGGACATTTCTGGCGACCAACCCTCGCCCTAATAATGTCAATACTAATGGTAGTGACTCTATTACCATTAAACGTATTTGCAGACAGTGGACTTGAAATGGCCCCAGCCAAAGGTCCAACTGGCGTAAAAGACGCTGAAGGCGATATTGAAAGTGGCACTATTGCCAATGATGCCCCAAATGCTGTTCACGCCTTTGTAGGTGTACAGACAGGAGGGGACGCAAACCTTCCTTTAGCAGGTGCAACAGGTCAACAATTTAAACCAATACAAGGGGTAAAAGCCTACTTCCAATGGTTTGAAGATGGTGGCTATGTATCACCTGTTTATTCGGCAGTGTCAGATGCGAATGGCAGATTAAACATTGACTGTAAGCCATATGTTGCATCAGACGGAAAGATTATTAAATTTGATGCGGATCCAACTGTATCCGGTGGTCACGAAAAGTACAGATTTTGGGTAGAACAATCCACTATTCCGTCTGAGTATCAATTACAATATATCACTGGGGAACAAGTTATTTTCCCGCTGGGAATTGCAACGATAACTCAAGGTGGTTCAGGCTCTAATACTGCAAAGAATACTCACGAAAACTGGAAAATTCTTTTGATGCAAAAGCCTAAAGCTGAAATGCACAAGGCAGCTACTCCAACACAGAACGAAGCGAACGGTGGATATATTAAAGGAAAAGTCTCTTGGGACTATAATTCACCATCCGGTGGCGTTCAATGGAAATATATAGCCCATCAATCTACACCAGCAGAAGGTGTAACCGTAAAGGCATCCTACTTGTCAGACTACGCTATGAAGAAGATTTATAGCGATGACATGGCTGTAAAACTAAGCCTATCAGGTCCTTCCGCAATTCGTGGTAAAGGTTGGACATCGAAGCTTGAAGGACAACTTCAAGATGAAATCAAAAAGCAAATGAAAGGCGAAGAAGATAAGTGGATAGCAGAAACAGTTTCTGCCGTTACCAATTCAGAAGGTGATTATATCCTCCAATTCAATGGTACTTGGGGCTACAAGCAAAATGCTGATGTAGCTAAAGGCTATACTGAACAAGCCGGTAAACATGGATGGACCCAACCGGCTCTCGATAGATTGGGAACAGTAGCTGCTAAGGCAAGCGATGGTTCATTTAAAGATGCTGCCCTGAATTATAACGAAAAGCACATCAATTTGGACTGGCTGTTTGTCTCTACAGAAGGGACAGAAGACCTTCGTGTTATGACACCATATAATAACAATTGGTACACTGCCATGAACTCTGATTGGGGTATTCACAATGGCTGGTCAGGTGCCTCCGTTGCTAAAGAGTTTTCTGTAGGTGTAACCAACATTGCAAACAGATCTATGAAATCAGACTTTGTATTTGGTATCAATAAAGTAAACTTTAACATTACAAACTACGATAGCCGTGCTAATACAGCTATCCCTGGAGACATTGCTCAAACATCTACAACAGGACTACCTTATTCCAACACTTCCGATAAGTTCAGGATCATTTGGTATGATCAAGATGGAAATGAAGTAAAGACGGGCCCATCAGCTCAACCATCATCAACAGGTACACTTCCATCTTGCCCTCTTGATACTGAAACCGATATTCCAGGTGGCGTGACAAAGACTACTGAATTTACTGCGAAGTTGTATAGAGTAGACTCTAAAGGTAATAATGCGGAACTTATTGCAGTTGACTCCTTTACAGTAGAAGTAAGTCACTTATTTATTTCTCGTTACGATGATGTATCTATAGATAATCCAAAAGCTAACGACAAAGAAATGAAGGGCGCAACTTATTCTGCAACAGGATTACCGGCAGATTTGAAAATTAGTGCTACAGATGGAACTATTTCAGGTAAGGCAAAAGAAGCTGGTCTTTATAAAGTTAATTTCAAGACAGTCTTAACAGACCCTTCAGGAAATATCGAAGGTACAAGAGACCGCTATATTGCGGTAACTGATTCTCCACTTGCAGCAGGCGAAGTAGGCAAAGCTTATAGTCAAGATGTAAAACCAGTACCTGAAAAAGACCCAAAGGATAAACCTTATATCTATAAGATGAAGAGCGTAAGCTTCATTACCGGTAAAGAAGTTGCCGGACTGAAAGTTGAAGGCGATACCACTACCGGCTTTAAGATTACAGGTACACCAACAGCAGAAGTAAAAGCAACAGAAGATGTTGGCGAAGGTTTATTAGGACCAAATGTAGAAGTAACTTATGACATCTACAAGACCAACGACGCAGGTGACGAAGTTTTAGTGAAAGAAAACCATAAAGACCTTGTACCGTTGGTTGTTGAAGACGAAAAAGATAACTCTAAATACGAACCAGCATATACAGCAGTTAACGGAACAGTTGGAGAAGAAGCAACAGTAGCTAAACCAACATTTACCGATAAAGAAGGAAACCCAGCAACACCTCAAAATGTAACATACGAATTAGGCCAAGGTGCACCAACAGGTGCACAAGTTAATGCTGACGGTAGCGTAACCTACACACCAGTGGAAGCAGATGCGGGAAAAACTGTTGAAATCCCAGTAGTAGTAAAATACTCAGATGGAACAACAGATAACGCAACTGCAACAATTAATGTAGCCAAAAAGAAAACAACAGCCGAACAAGTAACAGAACTTGGTGGACTAAACCCTCAAACAATCAAAGTTTGGAAAGGCGATAATTTTGCTTGGAAAGACGGTGTAGTACCAGCTAATGATACAAATTCAAAGGCAGTAAATGCACTACTTGCAAATGCAACAATAACAGATACTGAAAAGCCAGAAAGAGATTCACAAACATCAGGTAAAAAATCAGGAAAACTTCTAGTAAAATTTTCTGATGGATCGTCAATAGAAGTACCAAATCAAATGTTAATTGTAAGTGACCACATCGTTACAGTAGACCCTAATAACACAGATCCAGATGCACCAAAAGAAGAAGACCTACCAAAAGATAGAATAGAAGTTAGATTTTTACCGTCAACAGGTGTAGATAGTATAACAACAACTGGAAAAACATACGCTAAAGAAGGAACAGTATTCGAAGATAAAGACTTCCCACAAGCTATAACATTTACAGATGGATACAAAGGACCAGTAACATGGATACCGAAAGATAAAAAAGTTACAAGATCATCAAAGGCTTTTAATAAAGCACAAGGATACTTTGGATTCAGAGCAAGTGCGACAAAAGCACCAGTTGTTATAATTCCAGAAGACCAAGACAATCCAGGAACAACACCAGAAGGTTATGTAAGAGTAACATTCGCACCTGGAACAGATGGATCATTTGGAGCAACAGACAAGAAAGTATTTGATGTATTAAAAGGAAAAACAATCCAAGACGCACAAGCAGCAAATCCAGCACTAACAATTCCAACAGTAACAGCAAACCAAGGAAAAACATATGAAGGCTGGACAGCAGCAAGCAAGGATTATGCAAAAGACTTAAAAGACTACACAACAGCATTAAATGCAGATGTAGACTTTGAAGCAAAATATACAGATAAGAAAATTGTTATAATTCCAGAAGACCAAGACAATCCAGGAACAACACCAGAAGGTTATGTAAGAGTAACATTCGCACCTGGAACAGATGGATCATTTGGAGCAACAGACAAGAAAGTATTTGATGTATTAAAAGGAAAAACAATCCAAGACGCACAAGCAGCAAATCCAGCACTAACAATTCCAACAGTAACAGCAAACCAAGGAAAAACATATGAAGGCTGGACAGCAGCAAGCAAGGATTATGCAAAAGACTTAAAAGACTACACAACAGCATTAAATGCAGATGTAGACTTTGAAGCAAAATATACAGATAAGAAAATTGTTATAATTCCAGAAGACCAAGACAATCCAGGAACAACACCAGAAGGTTATGTAAGAGTAACATTCGCACCTGGAACAGATGGATCATTTGGAGCAACAGACAAGAAAGTATTTGATGTATTAAAAGGAAAAACAATCCAAGACGCACAAGCAGCAAATCCAGCACTAACAATTCCAACAGTAACAGCAAACCAAGGAAAAACATATGAAGGCTGGACAGCAGCAAGCAAGGATTATGCAAAAGACTTAAAAGACTACACAACAGCATTAAATGCAGATGTAGACTTTGAAGCAAAATATACAGATAAGAAAATTGTTATAATTCCAGAAGACCAAGACAATCCAGGAACAACACCAGAAGGTTATGTAAGAGTAACATTCGCACCTGGAACAGATGGATCATTTGGAGCAACAGACAAGAAAGTATTTGATGTATTAAAAGGAAAAACAATCCAAGACGCACAAGCAGCAAATCCAGCACTAACAATTCCAACAGTAACAGCAAACCAAGGAAAAACATATGAAGGCTGGACAGCAGCAAGCAAGGATTATGCAAAAGACTTAAAAGACTACACAACAGCATTAAATGCAGATGTAGACTTTGAAGCAAAATATACAGATAAGAAAATTGTTATAATTCCAGAAGACCAAGACAATCCAGGAACAACACCAGAAGGTTATGTAAGAGTAACATTCGCACCTGGAACAGATGGATCATTTGGAGCAACAGACAAGAAAGTATTTGATGTATTAAAAGGAAAAACAATCCAAGACGCACAAGCAGCAAATCCAGCACTAACAATTCCAACAGTAACAGCAAACCAAGGAAAAACATATGAAGGCTGGACAGCAGCAAGCAAGGATTATGCAAAAGACTTAAAAGACTACACAACAGCATTAAATGCAGATGTAGACTTTGAAGCAAAATATACAGATAAGAAAATTGTTATAATTCCAGAAGACCAAGACAATCCAGGAACAACACCAGAAGGTTATGTAAGAGTAACATTCGCACCTGGAACAGATGGATCATTTGGAGCAACAGACAAGAAAGTATTTGATGTATTAAAAGGAAAAACAATCCAAGACGCACAAGCAGCAAATCCAGCACTAACAATTCCAACAGTAACAGCAAACCAAGGAAAAACATATGAAGGCTGGACAGCAGCAAGCAAGGATTATGCAAAAGACTTAAAAGACTACACAACAGCATTAAATGCAGATGTAGACTTTGAAGCAAAATACGAAGACAAAACTACACCTACTAAAAATAGTGAAGATTATGATCCACACTATACTGGCAAATCTGGTAAACCTGGTGAAACAGTTCAAGTACCTTCACCAACATTTACTAAAACAGGTGAACATGGTACTGTACCAGCACCAAGTGATGGAGATAAGAAAACAACATTTGCTAAGAATGATAATACTCAAACAAATGTAAATGTAGATCCTAATACAGGAGCTATCACAGTTGTTATTCCATCAGATGCAAAAGATGGAGATACTATAACTGTTCCAGTTGATGTAACTTATCCAGATGGATCTTATGAAACAGTAGAAGTAATTATTACAGTAAAAGATTCAGACGATGAGACAGAGGATCCAACAATTGATCAACCTTATGAAGGTGATGATAAAATCACTGGTAAAGGTGAACCAGGTTCTGATATAGTTGTAACTGATGAAGATGGTAACCCAATTGGTAAAACCAAAGTTGATGACAATGGTAACTGGAGTGTAGATGTTCCTACAGATAAACCATTAAATCCAGGAGATGTTATTAAAGCAACTCAAACTAAAGATGGTGAAATTAAAGAAGCAAGAGCAATAGTTAAGCCTAAATATACACCAGATCCAGAAAAACCATACGATCCTGGTCACTGGTATGAACCAAGCCCTGACTACTTGAACAAGAACGAATACAAACCATCAGTTAAAGAACCTGAACACAGAGAACTAGATGTATTTAGTCTCTATATGATTGGTGATGATAATCATATGTTCATGCCAAACAAGGGTATTACAAGAGCTGAAATTGCACAAATTTTTGCAAGGGCTCTGCGCTATGATGGTTATCAAAGAAGGGGAGAATACAACCCATATCCTGACGTAAATGCAAATGCTTGGTACTATGACGCAGTCGTAACTACTACAGAAGCTGGCGTATTTAGAGGTACAGATAAGGGAACATTTGAACCTAACCGTGAAATCACAAAGGCTGAACTCATTGCAACTATTGCAAGATTCCAAGAACTTACAAACAAAGATGGCAATATCTTTAATATGAGACCAAATCACTGGGCACGCCCAGAAGTTGAAGCAGCCTTCCAAGAAGGATGGTTAGACATCTATACAAATGGAAAAGTTGTATTTGACGCTGATATGGTTATCACAAGAGCAGAAGTTGCAGCTATCTTAAATAGAGCTTTCGGTAGACATGATGATGTTGAATACATCGCTGATAATATTGAAAGCTTGGTAAGATTTGAAGATGTAAGTCGTGATGATTGGTTCTACTATGATGTAATTGTTGCAACAAACACTTATGCAACTTTCGGTAGTGAATGGATTAATCATTCAAACGGACTTGATAGGGAATTTACAAATCTTGATGACATTGAATGGATTAGACCATTAAGAGATGACAAGGAAGTTATTGAAAGTCTAAGAAGAGTTAAATTCCAAAGATATGTAAGATAATCTTGCATGAGAGAGATTAAATTTAATATTTAATTCAAACAATACAAGGGCATATAGATCTACTCTATATGCCCTTGTATTACATATGTATATAAAATTAGTGAGATAGATGTTTAAGATGTAGGGAGAGCATTATGAAAAATAGAAAAAACAAAAATTACGCAAATTCTTATAGACTAAAACGTAGTAATAAACATGATTGTCGTAGAAGCTATAATACAATATTTACCAATGAATGTGTGAATATTGACGGTATAAAAGGAGGTAAAAGTGATTACGATAATTTTGTAAATATTGATAAAGCAGTTGAGTATATTAAAGAGTGTAATTATCTTGATAGGGAAAAACATTTGAATAGAGTGAGAGCGATAAAAATTGAAAATGAAAATGAATTTAAAAAATTGATTTCAAGTAATTCTCCTTATGCTTTTGTTGCGTTATTAATATCTTTTGTAACTATGTTCAATACATTGGTTAACAGTGAAATTGATACAGCTTTTAAAATCCCAGAGTTTATAAGTGACATTCGTGAGGAGAAAATTACCCCTGAAATGCTTGAAAAAATTGAAAATGATATTCTTAAAAACATAAATTATTATTATAAGATCATTATTAGTGCTGTAGTAATTGTTGTATTTATTTTAATATATATTTCTAAAATAATATGTAAAAAGAAGAAAATATTAAAATATCTAACATACCTGGAAAAGCAATTAGACTCAGATAAATAATCACGATTAAGACCGAGATGGGCGTGTGCCTCGTCTCGGTTTTTACATTATTATAAATCTATGGTAAAATTTAGGTGGAGGTATAATTATGATAAATTTGACTGATATGGGTAAGAGAATTAAAGATCTCCGAGAGGAGGCAGGTTTGAGTCAAATTAGTCTTAGCAAATACTTGTCGATAGATGAAAGTACTTTGTCAAAGATTGAGCGCGGGACTAGGTCGATGAATTCTGAAGATATTGGAAAGTTGGCCAGTTTATTTTGTTGTCCTGTGAAATATATTTTGCATGGTGGTGATAGGGCATGGGAATGCAGTCTTTCTATTAAGAATAATGATTTGGATATTGAGGATATCGAGGCTCTCGCTGTTATTAATAATTTAGCAAAGAATCAATTTGAGATGGATATGTTAATTGGCGATATAGTTATTGAGAAGTCTGATACTAAAAATGGTGTTTTTAAGATTAGGCAATACGATCATTTATATGATATGTATATAGATGAGTTTGAAGATGCAGATTAGTTTATTTAGAGTCCGAGAGTAATCTCGGTTTTTTGTTGGGGACAATCAGGAAAAATTTAGCGAAGCGAGAGATTTCGGGCGGGACTTTTCGGGCTACATTCTCCTCAGATTGTTGTAACCAATTAAACAAAATTTCAGGTAGCGTCCGATTGGCTAGCGTTGACTCACGCAACCTCTTGTTCAATCGTTAGACCGAAGGGAGGAACGATTGAGGACAAGAGTCTGAGGAGAATTTCGGACAAAAAATTTTGTTTTCTTGGGCAACAAGTTGCGTGAATGATCGTATTTCAATTAAGAAAAATTCGGTCCATATTTTTCTTAAATTGTAGACAATCGGTTCTGGCCACCATAAAGGATGGCCTCTACATGACCGATTGTCTTTTATAATTACATTTCTACATTCCTACAATTATTGACAATGGTTTGTGGGATTGTTATAATTAAGGCATAGGTTAGTTATTTATTCGGGTAAATTTTTAAATTTATTGTGAATAAAAATTTTTAAAACAGGAGGATTTTTATGGCTATTAAATATGTACCAGAACCTTTTAGGGTTAAGATGGTTGAGACAATCAAGATGCTTAGTCGTGAGGAGAGGGTCGAAAAGATCAAGGCTGCCCACTACAATATGTTTAATTTGAAGGGAGAAGATGTTTACATTGACCTGCTTACAGACTCGGGCACAAATGCTATGTCCGCTGACCAATGGGGCGGCGTTATGGTTGGTGATGAGGCTTATGCTGGCGGAAAGTCTTATTTTAAATTGGTTGAGGCTGGCCAAGATATTTTTGGCTACAATTATATTCAACCGGTCCACCAAGGCCGGGCTGCTGAAAAGGTTCTCTTCCCACTGATGATGGGGCCGGGCAAGGTTGCTATTTCAAATATGTTTTTTGATACGACCAGGGCCCACGTTGAGATTGCAGGCGCCAGGGCTATTGACTGTATAGTTGAAGAGGCCAAGGACCCAAGTAAGCGGGCACCTTTTAAGGGCAATATGGATGTGGTTAAGCTTGAAAAGTTGATTCAAGACCACGGCCCAGAAAATGTGGCCTTGATCGTAATGACTATTACAAATAACTCTGCGGGCGGTCAACCTGTTTCAATCAAGAATTTAAAAGAAGTTTATGAAATCGGACAAAAATACAATATCCCAGTTGATATTGACGCAGCACGCTTTGCTGAAAACGCTTATTTCATTAAGCAAAGGGAAGAAGGCTATGGTGACAAGCCTATCAAAGAAATTGTTAGGGAAATGTTTAAGTACGCCGACACCTTTACCATGTCTGCTAAGAAGGACGCCATTGTAAATATGGGCGGGCTGATTGGAATCAAAGATAATGATGAGCTGGTTCAAAAGGTCAAGGGCAATACGATTTCATTTGAAGGTTTTATTACCTACGGCGGTTTGTCGGGCAGAGACTTGGAAGCTTTGGCCATTGGTCTATACGAAGGTATTGACGAAGATTATCTCAAATACAGGATCGGTCAAATGGAATACTTTGCATCAAAATTGGACGATGCAGGTATTGCCTACCAAGCACCAGTCGGTGGTCACGGGGTATTTATCGATGCTGCAGCAATGTTCCCTCATTTGGATTACACAGAATTCCCTGGCCATGCGTTGGCAGTTGAATTATATATAGAAGCAGGCATCAGGACATGCGAAATCGGGTCCTATCTGCTGGGCAATGATCCAGATACTGGTAAGCAGCTAAAGGCAGATTTTGAATTCACTCGCTTTGCAATTCCAAGACGGGTTTACAACCAAGCCCATATAGATTTACTTGTAGATGCGCTGATTGCCATTAAGGAGAGGGCAAAGGATGTGCCGGGCTATAGGATTGTGTGGGAGCCACAACTTCTCCGCCATTTCCAAGCACATTTGGAACCAATTAAATAATTTACGGTTAAATTTGCGGTTAATTTCGCGATATTCTTGTGAAAAATTTTTTTAGTCCTCGATGTACCCATCAGTACACCTGCGTCCTAAAAAAATTATTTCACTTCGAATCTCATCGAAATTCCCTCGCAAATTTAGAGTGATGTAAAAGTAAAGAGAAGATAATTTTAAGATTTCTCCTCGCGTAGGGCACTCGAGCCCACCTCATTCGCAACATTTCTGTACTGCGCCTTTTTCATCGGTTTTTCCTCGTAAATTATGGAAAGAATAGAATATGAAACAAAAAATAATCGGTTTGTCGACCATAAAGGATCGACGCTACTACGGACCGATTATTTTTTGTGTTTGGGGCGGGACTTTTCAGGCTACATTCTCCTCAGATTGTTGCAACTAATCAAACAAAATTTTCAGGTAGCGTCCGATTTATTTCGGACAAAAAATTTTGTTTTCTTGGACAATAGGTTGCGTGAGATATATTAAAAACATTTCACGCACACAAGGTGCAATCAATGTTTTTCGGTCCACATAAAGTCGACCCTACAACGTTCTTATAGATATTTATTATACATGCTACTTTCAAAACTTTAAAAATATTTGAGTTTTGAAAGTAATTTGCCGTTTTGCTTTCAAGATATTAAAAAATTGAAAGTTTTGAAAGTATATGCTATAATACTTTCAAGATACGAAAAATATTTGAGTTTTGAAAGTGAGGTGTTTATTGTATGAAGATTATAGATCGTCCAAGGTATTTGGATAGGTTGAAGAGGTTGAGGGGAACTCCTGATATTAAAATTTTAACTGGGTTGAGGCGGTCTGGGAAATCTGAGCTCTTGAAATCTTTTGAAGCTTATCTGAGAGAAAATGAAAAGAATTTAAATATTATAAAAATAGATTTTAATGATTTGAGCTTTGACAATCTTAAAGACTACAAGAGGCTTTTTGCTTATGTTGAAGAGAAATATGAAGCTGACAAGGATAATGTCCTGATGATTGACGAGGTTCAGCTTTGTGATAAATTTGAGCTTGCAATAAATAGCTTTCACAACAGCAAGAAGTATGATATTTATTTAACAGGATCAAATGCTTTTTTACTTAGCTCTGATTTGGCAACCCTCTTTACTGGTAGGTTTATAGAAATTTCTGTATTTCCATTTAGCTTTAAGGAGTATTGTGAATACTTTGAATTGCAGGGGAATTATTCAGACCACCTGGAGGATTATTTGATAGAGGGTGGACTGGCAGGTTCTTATGTTTACAAAGACCGGGAGGATGCGGTAGCCTATATTAGGGATGTTTATAATACCTTGATTAAGAGGGATTTGATCGATAGATATGGGATTAGTGACCTTGCTTTGCTTGACAACATTTCAGAGTTTTTGATGGATAATATTTCTAATTTAACCACGGCTAGCAATATTTCCAGGACTTTAAATGCAAGCAATATGACCACAAATCATGTGACCATTGGTAATTATATTAAGTATTTGTGCAATGCTTTTGTTTTTTATAAAGTTAAGAGATACGATATTAGGGGTAAAAAATATTTACAGACGAGCGATAAGTATTATTTGTCGGACCTTTCATTTCGCTATGCAATTTTAGGGGTTAGAAATATTGATTATGGAAGGGCTTACGAAAATATTGTGGCCATTGAGCTCTTGAGAAGGGGCTATGATATTTATGTTGGGACTCTTTATCAAAAAGAAGTGGATTTTGTTGCTATGAAAGGAGACGAGAAGTTTTATATTCAAGTTTCTGATAATATTAGTAATGAATCTACTTTTGCAAGAGAGGTGGACCCTCTTCTTTCAATAAGGGATGCTTATCCCAAAGTGATTCTCGCAAATACTAGGCACCCAATGTATATGCATAAGGGAGTTAATATTATGGATATTGCTAGGTGGCTGATGGGAGATGAAGAATAATTATTTATAAATTTAATTTTACACACAAAAAAATCGGGGGGACCCGATTTTTATTTGTCTATTATTAGCTGAGCATGCTTTGTCGTTTCTTTAAATACATTGTAAATCCGAATAGGACGGTTAGGCCGTTGGAAAGTAACATGGCTATCCAGATGCCTGTTGAGCCTAGATTGGTGTAGGTTTTTAAGACCATGATGATTGGTAGTCTGAGGAGCCATAGTCTGGCAAGCGACAAGAACATGGTGAGTTTGGTTTGGCCAAGTCCTTGAAAAAAGCCGTTGATGGCTGAGAAGTAGCCCATGAAGAAGGTGATTGCAGCAGCGTAGTAGATGTATTCGCTGGCTTGCCTCCACAGTTCTATGTCCGCTCTGTCTTTTATAAAGATTGAGAGCAGGGGATCTTTGAAGATTATTAGAACAGTTGCAGCAAAGATTGAAAAGTAAGTGATGATTACATTTGCTCTTTTGAAAATTTCTTTGGTTCTTTCTTTGTTGCCGGCTCCATAGTTTTGGCCGATAATTGAAGTGAGAGCCATGCCGATGCCCATGGCGGCTTGGTTAAAGATGTCAGAAATTCTATTGCCCATGGCAAAAGCAGCGAGTGTCGTTGTCCCGTAGGATTGGATAAAGCCGTTTAGGATTGTAAAGCCAATGGCCTCTCCAGAAGAACCGAGCGAAGCAGGAACGGAAAGGGAAAATAATTCTCCAGTAATTTTTTTATCAAATTTAAAGCCTTTGAGGCTGACCTCTATGGTAGATTTGGATTTGACGTGAATAAAGCCTAGAATAACCAAGAGAACCTTGGATAAAACTGTTGCGTAGGCTGCACCTTCAAGTCCCATGCCGAGGGCTGGGATGCCAAGTACTGAATCAAAGATAAAAAATGGGTCCAGGATTACATTGGCCAATGAAGAAATAGCAGAAATTGTCGTGATGGACTTGGTCATGCCTTGGGAATTTAAAAGTGCTTGGTAGGCAAAAAATATTAAATCGAAAACCAAGCCGAGGGCGTTTATTTGTAAAAATATGGTGGACTTTTCTAAAAATGTATCCTCGGCTCCCATCCAGCTGAGGGCTGCGGGTGCAATGGCGTAAAGTAAAAATGAAAAGACCAGGCCCATTATTATTGAAATGGCCATGGCGTGGTTGGCGTAGACTTTAGCTTCCTTTCTTTTGCCAGCTCCCAGTTTTTGGCTCATCATTGAAGTGGCTGCAATGGAAATCCCCAGGCCAAAGGCTATAAATAAGTATTGAAGTGGCCATATAAATGCGGTTGCCGCATAATCTTCTGCCGATAATTGGGCAACGTAGACACCGTCGACAATACCATAAAAGGTCTTGATCAGGTTGGAAATCATTAGGGGAATGGATAAACGCATGATGACTTTTGTAATGTCGCCATGGGTTATGAAGTCGGTTTTATTATCTTTGTATGTAATTTGTTCAGTCATAATTTACCTCGTTGTGTGTATGTTTTATTATTCTATTTTATATAATATAGATGTAAATGTCAAGATAGTTCGTGTTTCGAAACAATTTACGGTTAAAATCGCGAAAAAGGACGACAAATTCTCATGCCCACAAGGGGCAATCGAATTTTCGAATGTCCACAATAAAGTGGACGGTACATGGCTATAAAGGTATAATCATGTTTTATATCTTCGACCGCGGGGCATCGAACCCGCGCGGCCGAAATGGCCGGGATTCTCCTCAGATTGTTGTAGCCAATCGTTTTTCCCTTCGGTCGAACGATTGGACAACAAGTTGCGTGAGTCCTGCATACCAATCGAGCGTCGTTATCACTCGCTCTCTTGGGCAGGGCTGCAACCACGGCCGCTACAACGCAGGGCGATATAATGGATGAATACATTTCTCCTATGTGTATTGTTCAGGACGTTTGTAGGGGCGACTTTATGTGGCCCGAAAAATGACGATTGCACCTTGAGTGCGTGAGGCATTTTTAAATATACATCCGCAGATCAATATAAAAGATAAATGTTGTTTTAAAATTTCAAAAAAAGAGTTATGAAATTTTTTCATAACTCTCTCCGTTTTGTTTGTAGATGCCATCGGCATCTATTTTGTTTGTTTCTAATAGGTCTTTTATTTTGTCAGGCTCCATGTCTGTTTTACCAGCCAGGCCACAGGAGCTTGAGATTGCTCTGGGGACTGGGATGAGTCTGAACTCTGGCTCAACTGCCTTGGCCTTTTCCTCTAGGAGGAGGGCGTCAGTTAGTTGGTGGACTGTTATGATATACATGTATGTCCTTGCCGCCTATTATTTGCTAGCTGTAATGGTTGCTTCGTCGGCAACTTCTTTTATTGTAACTGTGTAGCCAGCATCTCTTAGAAATCTGGATACGTTTTCCTTACATACTTCTGTGTCAACTAGTACTTCGATTTGTTTTTCGCCAGCGTCTGCTGCTTCTTTGGCAAGCACTACTGGTTCTGGACAGCTAAGTCCTCTTGCGTCGATGTTTTTCATTATGCTTCCCTCCTTGATGTTGCGGCTATTATTAGGGCAACACATAGGCCAATGATTACTGCGATCATGCCGTTAGTTGGTACTCCCTTTGGGCTAGCTGCTAGGCCAAAGTTGTGGCAGAATGCAGCACCTGTGATAAGTCCGAGAACTGTAACAGCTGCGTCTTGGTCGCCTTCGCCAGATAGGATTGTTTGTCTGATTGGGCATCCGCCAAGTAATACTGATGCAAGTCCAACTAGAACCATGCCTAGGAAGTTCCATAGGTGGTTGGAGTGCGCAACTGGTTGTCCTTCAAAGCCTAGGTTAAAGTTACCTGCGATTAGGTTAACGATAAGTGCTCCTACAATTACGCCTACAAGTCCCATTAATGGGGCGTAGTCTTTGATCAAAAATGCGTCTCTAAAGCCTGCTGCTGTGCAGAGTCTGGTTCTTTGTAAGAGTGTTCCTACGATTAGGCCTGCAATGAGTGAAATAATTGGGAGGGCGTGCATTGAGCCAGGTCCTTCTTCACTGAAGAAAATAAAGCTAGGTTTAACTAGTAAGAAAATTAAGAGTGCACAAGCGATGGCTGGCATAATGTTTGCGCCAATTTTTGATTGCTTGTGGGCTCTGCCGAGTGAGAATCCTTTTTTGATAAAGACGATTCCGATTAAGATACCTACGATATAGCCTAAGAGGCCAACGATTGCGTTTAAGTCTCCGCCGCCAATTCTAAGTAACATTCTAAGTGGGCATCCTAAGAATACAAGGGCACCAATCATCAAGAAGAATCCGAGGATAAATCTTATCATTGGGCTGCTGCCGCCGCGTGATTTGAAGTCTTTACCTATAATAGATGAAATAAATGCTCCTAGTACAAAACCTAAAATTTCAGGTCTTAGATATTGTACTACTCCTGCTCTGTGTAGACCAAGTCCGCCTGCAACGTCTCTCCAGAAACATGCAACACAGATACCCATGTTTTTAGGGTTTCCCCATACTACTAACAAGCCGCCGATTACGCCGATGATTAGGCCAGCGATAAGTAATGTTAGTTTTCTGTTTTTTGTTTTCATAATATACCTCCTTAAGCTAATTATATATCATAATTTAGCCTATTACCAATAAATTTTATCTATATCATTGGCGAGCCTATAGATTTATTTTATGGGGCAAGGGAGGTTTTAAGGGCAATAAATTTAATTGTGCAAAAATATAAAGTTTTATGTTATAATATTAGTGGTGATAAGATGATTTATATTGAAAACAAAAGTGTAGACCCCAGCTTTAATTTTGCTTTGGAGGAATACTTTTTAAAAAATACTGATGAGTCGGTCTTTATGATTTGGCAAAATGAGCCGACGATTTTAATTGGCCGCAATCAAAATTTAAAGTTGGAAGTCGATACAGACTTTACATCTAAGAATAATATTCATATTATAAGGCGGCTGTCGGGAGGCGGAACTGTCTATTGTGATTTAAATAATTGCCAGTATTCTATTATTGGTAAAAATACTGGTGAGGCAAATTCCTTTCAGACTTTTGCCCGGCCAGTAGTTGAAGCTCTTAAAAAATTGGGCTTAGACGCAGAGTTTACTGGCAGAAATGATATTTTAATCGACGGCAAGAAGGTCAGCGGCAACGCCCAGTACAAGTGGAGGGATAGGATTATTCACCACGGGACTCTTTTATTTGGGGCGGACATGGAACTCTTGCAAGGGTCAATTAAGACTCGGGATATAAAATTTGTAGACAAGTCGGTTAAGTCGGTTTCGTCTAGGATTGGGCAAATCGGTTCTATGGTTGACATGGATGTTCAAGAATTTATTAATTACATTCGCGATAATCTGATTGAATTTCACGACATAAAAGAATTTCGTATGCCGAATGAGGCTGAGATTGAAGCGGCCAATAAATATTTAAAAGATTTTCCTGATCTTATGAATGACCAGTCGAGCCTGGAGGCCAAACACTATTATGCGGTTAAATATCCCTTTGGCTTGGTGGAATATTTTGTGGAGGTCGACGGAGACCAAATAGAAAATATAAAAATGGCCGGAGATTTTTTTGAAGAAAGAGATATTAAAGAATTTTTATCTGGATTAAGGGGTATGAATATAAATGAGTTAGCTAAGGCTAAGCTCGATATAGAAAAATATATTTTAGGTTTTAAAGAAGAATATTTTATAAATGATATTTTAAAGGCTATTAAGGAGTGATTTTATGGCATTAAAAAAGCCCGAATGGTTGAAGATTAAACTCCAGGGCAATCAAAATTCAAATACAGTTGAGCACACTCTGGGAGATTTTGCTTTAAATACGGTTTGCCAGGAGGCAAATTGTCCGAACAAAATGGAGTGCTATGCCAGACGGACAGCGACTTTTATGATTATGGGTAAGAATTGCACACGAAATTGTAAGTTTTGCAATGTGACTACCAAGAGGCCAGAGGCTTTGGATCCAGATGAGCCAAAAAATGTGGCCATCGCTGTCAAAAAGCTGGGGCTCAAACACGCAGTTATAACTTCTGTGGACAGGGATGATCTCAAGGACGATTACGGTGCCTACCATTTTGCGGCTGTGACCAGGGAGATTAAAAAATTAAATCCCCATACTACTGTTGAATTGTTGATTCCAGATATGCACGGAGATAAAAAGTTGCTGGATATTATTTTTGCAGAAAAGCCAGATATTATCAACCACAATGTGGAAGTGGTCGAAGAGTATTTCGATTACATTTGTCCACAGTGCGATTTGGATATGAGCCTGGAAGTTTTGCGTTATGCAAAGGAAAATGGTTTTATTACCAAATCGGGTATGATGGTCGGCTTTGGCGAAACAGAAGACATGGTTATAGATATGATGAGGAGGCTGAGGGAAGTGGATTGCGATATGCTAACCATTGGCCAATATTTGCAGCCATCCAGAAAGCATATAGAAGTCAAGGAATATGTCACACCTGAACAGTTTGACAGGTACAGGGACATAGGCCTTGAAATGGGATTTAGGTCAGTTAGCTCGGGCCCATTCGTCAGGAGCTCCTACCACGCAGAGATGCTGGAGGACACGAGTGAAGGCTTATCGGCAGAAAAACAAAAATTACAAGATAAATTAAATGAAACGGCACATGCTTAAAGGAGGTAGAGATGAAAATTATTATTATCGGAGCAGGTCCTGGCGGTTACGAAGCTGCTATCAGGGCTGCACAATTGGGTAACGAAGTTGTATTAATCGAAAAGGGTCACACAGGTGGAACATGCTTGAATGTTGGTTGTATTCCAACCAAGACTTTGGTAAAGATTGCTGAAACTGTAGACTCTGTTAAGGACGCTGGCAAATTTGGTGTTATGACAGGCGATTACACACTAGACGAAGATGTAATTTTCAACCGCAAGGCCCAAGTTGTTGATGGCCTAAGAAAGGGCGTTGAATTTTTATTCTCAGGTTACAAAAACATGGAATACGTTCGCGGCTTTGCTAGCTTCAAGGATGAAAAGACTGTTGAAGTTAAGACAGATGAAGGCGTTAAGGAATTTACTGGCGACGCAATTATAATTGCAACAGGCTCTAAGGACCAAAAGAATTTACCTGGATCAGATTTGCCAAAGGTTTTATCCTCAACTGATCTCTTGAATTTAAAAGAAATTCCAAAGTCCATGATAGTTATCGGCACAGGTGTTATCGGACTTGAATTTGCAAGCATATATTCACGCTTTGGCACAGATGTAACAGTTATGGGCAATAATCTATTAAAGGTGGCTGATGGTGAAATTCAAAAGAGATTAAATTCTGTTTTGAAAAATGAAAACCTCAAATTTGCAACCAAGCAAAGAGCTCAAAAGATTGAACAAGACGGCGACATGCTCAAGGTTACGACCAAGATGAGAGACAAGGATGAGTTTAAAGAGTACACAGCTGAATACGTTTTAGTTGCCATGGGTAGAGACTGCAACACAGATGGATTAAATGCAGAAGCTGCTGGCGTTAAACTCGAACGCGGCGGGGTTGTGGTCGATGAAAACTTCGAAACAGCAACAAAAAATATTTATGCAATCGGCGACGTTGTATACGGCAACACCCAACTTGCTCACTTGGCAAGCGCTCAAGGTATTAGCCTGGTTGAAAAATTATCTGGTCTTGAACCAAAGACAGATTTGGAAATCGTTCCATCAATCGTCTTCTCAATCCCAGAAATCGCCATGGTTGGTAAGACTGAAGAAGAATTAAAAGAAGAGGGAATTGAATATGAAAAATCCAAATTCCTCTACGCTTCAAACTCAAAGTCAGTTTCAGCAGATGAAACCGCAGGCTTTATCAAAATCTTAGCCTCAAAAGATGGCAAGGAAATCCTAGGCTGCCACATAGTTGGTGCCTACTCAGATTATTTAATCCACTTCGCAGCTATTGCTATGAATAATGGCATCGGCGTTGAAGGATTGTCAGATATGATCTACGCTCACCCAACTGTATCGGAACTGTTTATGGATGCGGTACAGATCTTGGACGGCAAGAGTATCAACACTCCTGGAGGCGGGAAATAGTATTTCGCGTTAAATTCGCGATAAAGGCTTGTTTCGAAATGTTGCTCACTGCGGAGGGCACTCGAGCCCACCTCATTCGCAACATTTCTGTACATCGCCTTTCTCATCGAATTTTCCAGCGAAATACGGTAGAGATAAATAAAAATATGTTAATGAAAAATAATCGGTATGTAGCGGCAATCCTTTTGGTATGATACATGCAAAGTAGACAGTCTAATTAATTAAAAACCCCAGAAAAGGAGAAAAAATGGGGAAAATTAAATTTGACTTAGAAACAAAAATACAAGCATGTAGAGAATACGAAAAAGGAAACAAATCATTCATAGAAATAGCCAAGGAAATAAATGCAGGAGATACAACTGTCGCCTCATGGTATGTAAAGTACAAGGAAAAAGGAGAAGAGGCTCTAAAGTCAAGAACTTCAAACGGAAGTTTTTCAAAAGAATTTAAAATGAAGGTAGTTCAAGACTACCTTACAGGAAACTACTCCTACCAGCAACTTGGACACAAATATAACATATCACACTCAACTGCAGGTAAATGGGTTAACATGTGGTATAATGGAATTACACTCAAAGATACAAAACAAAAAAGAGAGGAAAATTCCATTATGAAAGCCAAGCAAACAACATACGAAGAAAGAATTGAAATAGTAAAATGGATCCTAGACAACAACAATAATTACAATAAGGCAGCAGAAAAATTCAATCTAAACTATGCACTTGTATACAAATGGACACAAAGCTTCTTAAAAGAAGGAGAAGAAGGCTTAAAGTACAAAAAAAGAGGGCCTAAATTCAAAACTGAAATAGATGAAAGTAAACTCACAGACACAGAGAAATTAAAACTTGAACTTGAAAAAGAAAAAGAAATTAGAAAAAGACTTGAATTAGAGCTTGAAGTTCTTAAAAAAAAAGAAGCTATGGAAAAACAGCTATACACTCAAAATTACGTCAAGAAGCTCAGTACCTTACGGTCGACATCTTCAAAGAAAAAGGATACCAAGTAAAAACCATCTGTGAAATACTAAAGATCTCAAGAAGCAGCTACTACAAATACAAAAAGAGACAAAAACCTGAAAAAGAAAAACAAGATGAATTACTAAGTAGCTTAATAGTTGAATACCATAGAACCTATGACGGAATCCTAGGCTACAGAAGAATGACCATGTTCATAAACAAATTAAACCACAAAAACTACTCAGAACAATACATCTACAGACTAATGAAGCTCCTAGGAATACAAGCAAGAATTAGAAGAAAGAAAGTAATTAGAAAAACAATAGAACCATTCTACACAAGAGAAAACATCCTTAAAAGAAAATTCAAAGCAGAAAAACCAAACGAAAAGTGGCTCACAGATATAACAGAATTTAGCATAGCTGGAGAAAACAAAAAGCTCTACCTAAGCGCAATACTTGATCTATACGACAACAGCATCATAGAATATGAATTGTCCTACAGAAGCAATGCAGAGATTGTATTTAAAATGTTTGACAAGGCCATAGACAAATATCCTGATGCAAAACCAATATTCCACAGTGACCGTGGTTGTCAGTATACATCAAGAGCATTTAAAAGAAAGGTGGAAGACCAAGGTATGAAACATAGTATGTCAAGGGTAGGTAAATGTATAGATAACGGACCAATGGAAGGATTTTTCGGCATATTAAAGGCAGAAATGTTTTATGGTAAAGAGTTTAATTCTTTAGAAGAATTAAAAGAAAGAATTGTTAATTACATTGAATTTTACAACAACGAGAGGTTTCAAAAAAGATTAAACTGCATGGCTCCGTTGGAGTACAGAGAGCATGCAGTTTAAATATGTGTTTTTAATTAATTGTTGTGTCTACTTGACAAGGGGCAGTTCACCTTTATGGTTGCCAAAACCGATTATTTTTTTATTTTTAAAAATTAAGAGAATTTTATAATGGATGAACATATTTCTCCTATGGTTATTGTTAAGAATGTTTTTAATTATGCAATCATAAAATTTTATTAAATTCATATCCAATAACATCCACCATCATTACTTTACTTATTTAAAAAGTTTTAAAGAAAAATTTAAAAATCTATAAATAAGTACTTGAATCGAAAGTTAATCTCTATTATAATAGTATATTGAGGAGGGATCTGGTGAAATGAATAAGAAGAAAAAGGATACTTTGATTACGGGTTTCGCACTTTTTGCGATTTTCTTGGGGGCAGGGAATTTAATTTTTCCACCAACACTTGGTTACATAGCGGGAACTAAATGGGCCAGCTCTATGGCTGGTTTTATGTTGACGGGCGTTGGCCTTCCGGTTTTGGGAATTATTGCTGCGGCCAAGGCTGGCGGCAGGACCATTGACGTTTTTAAACACTTGGGACCCAAGGCTGCAAATATTATGACTTTTATAATTATTTTGGCTATTGGACCATTACTTGCTATTCCTAGAACAGCAGCGGTTACTTATGAAATTGGTGTTAAACCTGTATTTGGTATCAGTCCTGTTATTTCAGCGGTCATATTTTTTGCAATTGTTTTATATTTTACTTTGAATGCTATGTCTGTAGTCGACAAGGTTGGATCCATTTTAACTCCAATTTTGATTGCAGTGCTTGCGATTTTGATTATAGTTGGGGTTACAAATCCTATTGGCTCGCCTGTTGTAACTGGCAATACAAAAAACTTCTTGAGGGGGTTTGAAGAGGGCTACCAAACTATGGATGGTATTGGTTCTTTGGTTTTGGCAACTATTATTATTCAATCAATTGCCCAAAAGGGTTATGAGGAAAGAAAAGACCAAGTTAGGATGACTTGTATTTCGGGTTTTATAGCTGCTCTTGGTTTATTCTGTGTATACGGTGGCTTTATTTACTTGGGTGCAAGTTCTTCTGGAGTTTTGCCAAAAGATTTATCCAGGGCTGAGCTCGTTATAGAACTGGTAAATGGCATTTTGGGTTCATGGGGCGGAGTTATTTTAGGCCTGGCAATTTCCTTGGCATGTATCACAACAGCTGTTGGTTTGACAGCAACTGCAGGAAATTTTTTTGAAGCTGTTTTTAACCACAAGGTTTCATACAAATCAATAGTTTGGATCACCTGTGCTTTCTCAGCTTTCTTTGCAATCAATGGCGTAGATACCCTAATTGCCTTTGCAGTTCCAATCCTTACAGTAATTTATCCGGTAACGATTGTCTTAATTGTTATGAGCTTGGCTGACGATCTTATCAAGCACAAGTCCGCTTATAGGGGGGCATGCTTGGGAGCCTTTATAATGTCTCTAATTCAAAATATTTTAAATGCTGAAGATAGCATTAATAGATTTTTGGAAGCGATAAGGGTTAGTCCATTCTTTGCTAACATCACACCTGAGAGAGTAAACTTTGACACGCCAATTTCAATTATTGAATCATTGCCACTGGCATCTCAAGGTTTTGGTTGGATTATTCCAGCTATAGTTCTTGGAGTGGCTTTTGCAATTTATGAAGCAAGAAAGAGCAAGAAAGCTTTATAGTAAATTAAAATTTAAAAAATTTTTTAGAGCTAAGTGAACTATATTGTATAAGTTTGCTTGGCTCTTTTTATTTGAAAAATATTTATTTTTATAGTCTAAGATTTTAGTCAGATAGCGCTTAGACCCATGCACAATATGTAGAAATCTTAACAATTGATATTTTCATCTTCCAAAAGGCTTGGTAATCCGCTCTTTATAAAAAATGGTTCAAAATACGCACAATATATTGTATATTTTTTTAAAAATATGGGCAAAAAGACTTGATTTATTTTTGTGGACCTGCTAAGATAAACTTAGTCAACATAGTGTGGCTGAAAAATTTACCCACAAGATATTGTGGATACTTATAAAAACATTTCAGGAGGATCAGGAAGATGAAGGTTATCAAGCGTACAGGCGAATGCGTAGATTTTGATAAGAACAAAATCGTTGTTGCCATAGAAAAGGCCATGCACTCATCATCGGGTGTTTACGAAGAAGGTCAAGCAGAAAGAATTGCCAATGAAATTGAAGATTTTGCTAGGGTTATAAAGGAGCCAATGACAATTCACGGGATTGAAGAGCAGGTTTATTACAAGCTTTTACAATACAATAACCCTGCAACTGCTAAGGCCTATGAAAGTTACAGGTCTGTTCAAGCCTTTAAGCGTCAAATAAATACCATTGATGATGAAATTGTAGGAATTTTAAATCGGTCAAACACTAGCGTTATGGATGAAAACTCCAACAAGGACGCAAAGATCGTTTCAACACAACGCGATTTGATTGCAGGGGAAGTTTCTAAGGACATTGCCCGCAGGATTATTATGCCTACAGATATTGTAATGGCCCACGATTCTGGTGCCATCCACTTCCACGATATGGATTACATTATCCAACCTATGTTTAACTGCTGCCTGATCAACCTCAAAGACATGCTGACCAACGGAACTGTTATTAACGGCAAAAAAATTGACAGCCCAAAGTCTTTCCAAGTTGCATGTACAGTTACAACACAAATCATTGCCCAAGTTGCCAGCGGCCAATACGGTGGCCAAAGCATTAACGGCATTGATACTATCTTAGCTCCATTTGTTAGAAAGAGCTTTAACAAATATCTATCAGCTGTAACCGAAGAGCAAAGGGAAATTTATGGTATGGAACCTGACCTTGAAAAGGCTGAAGAAATTGCTTGGAAGAGGACCAAAAAAGAAGTTAAAGACGGGATCCAAACCATGCAATATCAAATCAATACCCTGATGACAACCAACGGTCAAGCACCTTTTGTAACTCTCTTTATGCACTTTATGCCTGGCTTTGAATATGAAAAAGAAGCTGCCATGATCCAAGAGGAAATTTTGAACCAAAGGCTTGAAGGCATCAAAAACGAAGCTGATGTTTATGTAACTCCAGCTTTCCCAAAATTGATTTATGTACTGGACGAACACAATGTTCACGAGGATTCAAAATATTATTATCTGACAAAACTTGCTGCAAAATGCACAGCCAAACGCATGTATCCTGACTATATTTCAGCCAAGAAGATGCGTGAGCTCTATGAGGGCAATGTATTTTCACCAATGGGCTGCAGGAGCTTCCTGGCCCCATGGAAGAACGAAGATGGCGAATATGTATTCGATGGCCGCTTCAACATGGGCGTGGTTTCCTTGAACTTGCCACAAATTGGAATTTTATCTGGTGGAGATGAAGATAAGTTCTGGGAAATTTTGGAAAAGAGACTAGAACTCGTCAAAAAAGCTCTGATGTTTAGATATGAACTCCTAGAAAATGTAACTAGCGACGTAAGTCCAATTCACTGGCAATACGGAGCCATTGCAAGACTAAAGAAGGGTGAAAAGGTCACCAAGCTCTTACAAAATGGTTATGCTACAATCTCCATGGGATACATCGGCCTCTATGAAGCCACAAAACTTGTGACAGGCAAGTCACACACAGATCCAGAGGCTAAGGAATTTGCTTTAAAAGTTATGCAAAGACTTAGAAAGGCCTGCGATGATTGGAAGGCTGAAACACATCTGGGCTTTGCCCTTTACGGCACACCAGCAGAAAGTTTGACCAATCGTTTCTGCCAAATCGATAGAAGGCGTTTTGGAGAAATCAAAGACATCACAGACAAGGGTTATTACACCAACTCCTATCACGTAGACGTTCGTGAAAATATTTCTGTCTTTGATAAGTTTGATTTTGAATCCGAATTCCAAAAACTTTCGACAGGTGGCATGATTTCCTACGCTGAAATTCCAAATATGACCAACAATATTGAGGCGGTCGCAACACTTGTAAAATATATTTATGACCACATTGCCTACGCTGAATTTAATACCAAGAGCGACTACTGCCATGAATGTGGCTTTGATGGGGAAATTAAATTAAATGATGACAATGAGTGGGAATGCCCAAATTGCCATAACCACGACAAGAGCAAACTCACAGTTATTAGAAGGACCTGTGGATATCTGGGAGAAAATTTCTGGAATGAAGGCAGGACCAAGGAAATTGGTGCAAGAGTCCTCCACATATAATGAAATATTCACAAATTAGAAAATACGATGTGGCAAATGGCGAGGGCATACGGTCGACCATTTTTGTCACTGGCTGTACCCACGGGTGTAAGGGATGCTTTAACCAAGAGTACTGGGATTTTAATTATGGAGATGACTGGGACCAAGAGGCAACCGATAAAATTATTTCCTATCTCAAGGACCCAAATGTTTCTGGACTTACTTTACTTGGCGGTGAGCCCATGCAAAATTTGGAACTCACAGATGTTTTAAGGGATATAAAAAAACAAGTCCAAAAAAATATTTGGATTTACTCGGGCTACACCTACGAGCAGATTGTGGCCGATCCCAAAAAACTAGACCTCTTAAAAGAGTGCGACATTCTAGTTGATGGACTCTTTGTAGAGAAATTAAAAAATCTAAAATTAAAATTCCGTGGTAGCGAAAACCAAAGGATAATCGATATTAAAAAATCCTTGGAAAGCGGGGAAGTCGTAATCTATGAACCAAGATAAAAGGAGCTATGAAATTTCATAGCTCCTTTTAATTATTTTAATTGCAACTTTTTTATAAATATTATCCTTACTATAAATTATTCTATCTGGCATTTTATGGGATGAAAAACTATTACCAGACATTAAATGAGCAGATGCCAAATGTAGAGAGTAGGCTATAAGATTATAGTCAGATTTTAAATATGTATGATCAAGTTTTGTTTCATATTTCAAATTATATATTATTTTGTATGATTTTTTATGTGCAGCTTTATAATCTTTTCTAGAAAAAAACATGTAGGAGTCAATGAGCAGAATATGGTCATTGATTATTTTGTAGACATACATACTGTTAGTATTGTGATGATTAAGGAGAAAATTTTTGAATAAAATTAGTTTTTTTATATCATTCTTTTTAATGGCAAATGGGATGGCTTTTATAATGGACTTAATTTTTTTCCCTTCTTGGACTCTAGATTTACTATAGATTTGTAAAAGATCTGTATTTAAACCTAGGGAGAGCAGGTCTATCTGTTTAAGAGTAGGTAGTATTTTATCATGTTCAATCCTAGCTAGGGTAGATGTAGAAATAAATTCAGGTTCAGCGAAATAGTATTCTGATAAATATTCTATTTTATAAATTAAATCTTCTCTAGTTAGACCTAAAGATTCTCTTTTGTTTTTAATATATAAACCAAAATTTTCCACAACATCATCATTTATATTATAACACAAAAGATAAAATATTCAAATAGCAAAAATGAAATTTACAAAATGGATACTAATATGGTAATATTTGTTTAAAGGAGGTGAAATATATGAGAATAATTAGAAGACCATCTAAACCAGAAGACACAATATTAGATTGTGGGGTTGGAGGAGTAACAAATTGTTGTCCAGGTACATCACCAGTTAGGGGCAAGTAGTTAAAAAGAGAAAGGAGATTAAGAGTTGAAAATAATTAGAAGACCATCAAAATTAGAATTCGGAATGGCTTGCCCAACTGGAGGAGTTAGGAATTGCTGCCCAGGATCTGGTCCGATTCAAGAAGGAGACTAACATTATGCCTAGTTTAAACTAGGCATAATGTTAAATATATTCATGGAGGTTTTTGTATGTATAAGATGTCAAAATTTAATCATATAGTAGAATGTGATAATAAGTATATTGTGTATAATTTTTTCTCATCTTCAATGGTTGAGATGGATAAAGATTTTTTTGAAAAGTTTAAAAAATTTGATCTTAATGATAAGGAAATAGAAACAATTATTGAATTAGGATTTATAGAGGATAAGAATTCTCAAATGGGACAGTTAAATGAAAATTATGAAAGAACGAAGAACGACAATAAGAATATGAATATTACTGTTGAATTAACTAATGCATGTAATTTGAGGTGCAAATATTGTTATCAAGAGCATAATCCATCAAATTTAAAAAAAGAACAGTCTTTAAGCTTGATTAAATTTATAAAAAATAAAGCAGAGGATGGATTAGAGACATTGCATATACATTGGTTTGGGGGAGAACCAACATTAAATTTAAAGCAAGCTGAATATATTAATGAAGAGGTTCAAAAGATTTGTGAATCGACAGGATTGAAGTATAATAGTTCTATAACTACAAACGGATTTGATATAATAGACCAATATGATGTATTAAGAAAAATGAATATTTCAAACTATCAAATTACACTAGATGGACTTAAAGATACTCATGATTATTCTAGGCCTCATTTGAATGGTTATGGAACTTTTGATAATATAATAGAAACTGTTAAGTTTTTAACTCAAAAAAATGAAAAAGTAACTATTAGGTATAATGTTAACAAGAAGAATTCCAATATAAAAGAATTTTTGGATTTTTTGAGAAAAAGCAAATTAAATAAAGATGTTTTATTGCATATACAACCTACTACAGATTTTGAATTAAGCGAAAAAATAGATAACTTTTATTTCAAATCTAATAAAGAATATAGTGGTGTATTAAAAGAAATTTACTATGCATTACTTGAGGAAGGATATAAAGTCCCTAAATATATATCTGGTGGTACTAATTGTCCATTTGATTGCTCCAATAATTTTATGGTAACTAGTGATTTAGAAATGCTAAGATGTTCTTCATGTGATAAAACATCTGAATCTATCTTAGGCAATATAAAAGATGGCAAAATAATTTATGATGAAAAAAATTACAAAGAAAAAATGAATACCATAGCTTACGATAATGAAAAATGTTTAAACTGTAAAGTTTTACCAATATGTAAAGGTGGATGTTATTTAAAAAGAAGTTTGAATATGGACGAATGTATACCAGAGGTATATTTTTTAGATGATTATGTGAAAATGTTGTACAAGGAGGAGATAAATGTACAGGATTAATAAGGATCAGAATATTAATAAAGTTAATATCAGACTTATGGGTATTGTATTTATAATAATATCCTCACTTTTCTCAATGGTTACTCCATACTTAAATAAGATTATAATCGATAATATTATCAGTTCAGATAAAAATTTGGAGATAAGTGAGATTGTTATAATAATAGCCATATTATTTGTTTCTCAGCTTATAATTTTTTATTTTGGCAACTTTATGGTTCAAAAATTATTACTTAATTATAAGAGAAGGTTGGTAGGAGGGATTTTTAAAAAGAGTTTATCTATGTCCTCTCCAGATTATTTAGAAGAGGATAGTGGTAAAGTCCATAATTTATATTACGGATATTCTAATACTCTCGCCTCTTCTTTAATTAATTATAATATCTTGCTGCCAGGTTTTATATTTCAAGTTGTAATAACATTTGCAATTTTATTTTATATAAGTCCTAAGTTGGCACTAATTTCGATTGTTGCAAGTCCTTTATACTTAATGTTTGTGGTTTGGAATTCTAAAAAAAGATCAGTTTTAAATCAAGATTGTATAGAATCCAATGACCGTTTTGTAAAGACGGCTAACATTTTTAAAAACCATATTGTTGATATGCATATAATTGACAATGATGAATTTTTTAACAGAATTTTCAACAAGGATTTAATGTATGATATAAAGACTACTGAACGATACTATTTTTGGTTTAATTTTGGTAATCGCCTTCCAATCTTTATACAGATGGGAGTTCCTATCTTTATTTTATGGTTGGGCGGTAGGTATGTAAACAGTGGCGTTTTAACGCTGGGTACTTTGATTATGTTTAGTCAATATATTACTCATCTGTTTGATCCACTAACAAGTGTATTTCATATTATAACAGAAATTAAGTCGATGAAACCTTACTATGATGTATATGAGAGCTTTTATTATAAAGAATCCAATGTTGAAAATAAATATAAAGAAATATTTGCCAATGTGGATGGTATAAATATTAACGATGCTGAGATTTATAGTGCTGGCGATAAGTTTTTATATAATTGTAATATGAAGATGGCTGATAAGGGTTTATATATAATTAAAGGGCCTAATGGTAGTGGAAAATCTACAATTTTAAAGATTATAGCTGGAATTTTCCCAAAATCTCTGGTAAAAAATGGAAGTATAAGTATAAATGAGTCATTCTATAATGATATTTCTGTCTTACAGTATCCGTTATTTTTCTTTAATGGAACTGTTTTAGACAATATAAAATGCGGGCAAAATAATATCGTAGTTGATATATTTGATCTATCTAATTTGAACAAAGAGATTCATGGAGACAAGGTGAACTTATCTAGTGGAGAGCAACAAAAGCTTGCCTTATCAAGAGTATTTACAGAGGATAGAAAAGTTGTTTTCTTGGACGAGCCTTTTTCAAATTTAGAAGAGGCTGCATCAGTTAAGCTTAAGTCATATATAGAAGAGATTAAAAATGAAAAATTGGTCGTTGTAATTATGCACGATGATTCATTGGATAATATCGCTGACCAAGTTTTTACAATTAGTAATGGAGAATTGAATTAATAAGTAAGTCAATTTATAAAAGATATATAAATTTTAAAACCTATACTAATTTATCTAAGACAGAAAAAATCCAACCGATAAGAAATCGATTGGATTTTTTTAGTTAAATTTCAATTGGTTTTTGTTGGCGGCTTGCTTTTCTTTTTCCTTGTTAAAGCAAGTCCTACATAGGGGCTCGTAGATATCTGATGAGCCGAGGACAAGTCTGTCTGCATTGTCGACTGTCCTGTGTGAAACCCAGGCGTCAGATCCGCACTTGGAGCAGACGGCGTGGTGTTTTGTTACATAGTCGCTGATGGCAAAGACTCCTTCGGTGACATCAAAGGGTGTGCCCAGGTAGTCCATATCAAGTCCTGCCAGGACGATTGTGAGTCCACGCTTGAGAAATTCATTTATTAAGTCAATAAATTCATCTCTTTGATCATTTAAAAATTGGATTTCATCAACGGCCAGGACATCTGGCTTATTTTTTTCAACCAAGCTTAAGAGTTCGTCCATACTTGAAAAAGTTTCTGCGGTCAGGCCGAGCTTATCGTGGGTAAGTATATCTTTTTTTGAATATCTTTTGTCAAAGCTAGGCTTGGTTGCAAGGACCTTGTAGCCTGCGATTGAAAAACGGTTTACTTCTCGAAAAAGGGCCGATGTTTTGCCCGAAAACATTGACCCACAGTGTAAAATTAATCTTCCTTTGTATTGGTGCATTAAATTCTCCCTCTAGAACATATTATTTATTATATAATCTATATTGTAGATTAGATTATCTACATTTTCGTAAATTTGGTCTCCAGTATATTTAATCCAGTCGTATATAGGATAATATTCTATATCTTCATAGTTTCCGTAGGAAGATTTAGCCAGGAGTTTCTTGGCGGCTCCTAATTCGTTAAAGGAGAAGGATATAATTCCTACAACTAGGCCAAGGAGAGTTATAATTGCTATTATACTTATTAATTTTTTCATTATTCATACCTCCTGATAATGCTTGCCAGATTTGAAAACATAAGTGTGATCATCTTTATATACCAAACTAGGACATAGATTAGGCCAATTAAGAGTAGAATGGCAAGTCCTATTAGTCCAATGCCTAGGGCAATGCTGGTTAGTGTCGAAAGGATAAGTTCGTATCCGTTAATATAGACGACCTGATAGAGAATGCCCGATAGGCCAACAGCTCCTAAAGCAAATGGTGCTGTAAAGAGGCCAAGAACTATTAAGAGTCCGATGATACTTACCGGTATGGCTATAATATTTATTAATATTTTGCCAATCAGTGATAAGAAAAGAATTCCTGCGCTTCTCTTGACCCTAGTTGGTTTTTCGCCTTCTTGGATTTTTTGTATTTCATCTTGGCTCATGGTCTTTGGTTTTATATCAAACTTTTGCCTCAAGTCTCTTGCCAAGAGAACTGGGTTGCCAAGTTCAGAAACAATATCAGTTTCTCTTTTATTTTCTGCCAAGGCTTGGTTGATAATATTTTTGTAAGTGTTAAGAATATTATCTATATAAGCTTGGGGCACGGTTTCAGATCTCAGTGATTTTTCTAGATTGGATAAAAATTCATTAATCATAATATCACTCCTTTGTTCCATCGGTTATTTGTGGCTGGTCTTCGTCGATAATTTCCACGACTTCATCCACGTGTATGTCTCCACTCACATCTGCATCTTCGTCGATAACTTCGTCGATGTGGCTGATAACTGGAGTGGATTTGGTATACTGGCTCTTGTTGTCGGCAAGTGATGGATTTAGTTCAGCTTGGACTAAGTTTATATATTCAGGTCTGCCGTCTACAACATTTTTCGCGTATTTTAAGCCCTCAGGACTTAAGACCAGCCTTTTATCTCCATTGTTAACTTCTTCTATAATATTTCTTCCTTTGAGCTTAATTAATTCTACAACTACATCTGCAGAAGATATATTAAAATCTTTTAGGTTATTAAAAATATGGTATTCGTTGACGTTTGAATTCATATTCTTAAGCATGTAGTTTAGAATAAGAGCTTCTGTAAAATTTATATTCATATTACCTCCCGCTTAATAAATTTTCTATTTGTGCACCGGGCACTTTTACTTCAACTTCCTTATGGTATTTTATACCCAATACCAGGCCAATGCAAATCAAATTTGCCACCTGAAATGTTCCCCCGTGGGAAACAAAGGGAAGTGGAATACCTGTAATTGGCATTAGATTCATTGTCATCGCAATGTTTTCAAATATGTGGATAAAAAACAGAGCAACGACGCCAGAAATTAAAACTCTGGAATAGTAGTCTGAATCTTTTGCAATAAATATCATCCTGGTAATCAAAAGTCCGTAGAGACTGATGAGGATTATACCGCCAAAAAGCCCCAGTTCTTCGCCGATAACTGCAAAGATAAAGTCAGAGTGCTTAAAGGGCGTATAGTTGGAATTGTTTTGTACTCCTTTAAATAATCCTGTACCCCAAAATTTTCCAGAGCCAATGGATATTTTTGACATATAACCTTGGAGACCTTTGCCCAAGATATCGCTCTCTGGATCTAAAAACACAAAGATACGGTCGCGGGCGTAGTCTGGCAGACGGGACCAGTAGATTGGTATGCCTACAGCTAAAAGACCCAGTGCCGCCAAAATATATTTGAAATTGAGTCCGCCAATAAAAAACATAACTGCAATTATTCCAAAGGTGACTATGGCTGTACCATTGTCAGGTTGCTTTAGGATAAGGGCAATTGGAATAAGGGCCAGGACTATTAAAATTAAAAGAACTGGCAGGTCGTTAAAACGATCTTTGGCCCTGTTCATAAATCCCGAAAGGGAAACGATAAGTCCAACTTTTGCAAATTCTGCCGGTTGAAAAACATATCCGCCAATGTCGACCCAGCTCTTTGATCCGTACATTTCTTCGCCGAAGAGTAAAGTATAGACCAAGAGGCCAACGCTGATTAAATATATTAGAAAATCCAATTTTTTAAATAGCTTTGGAGGCGTAAACATCAAAACAAACATTGCTCCTAGTCCTAAGAGGGTGGCAACGTACTGGCCTTTCATATAGGACGCTTGGGCCTCGTATGAATTTGTTGAAGATTTTAATATCAAAAGACCAAATACCAGGAGGGCAAGAGTGATTAAAATCGTGATGTACTCCACCCTTTGAAATGGTCGTTTCTTGTTAAAAAACATTTTATCACCAGATTTATTATACCATATTTTTTAAAAATATGGTAATATAAGACTATGAAGAAAAATGATAAGGCGATTGAATTATTAAAGAATATGGGTCTTGGTCCAATAGCAATAGTGGATGCCGATAAGTATATAAAACCTGATGGCTACAAGGAGATGGCAGGATATTATTCAAAGGCCATGGAAGAATTTACGGCTATAAATTCTGGCAGTATTATTGTCATGTGCATACCCTATAAGCATGAGAAGAAAAGCAAGCTCATGTCCATGGGGTCTTTGTCGACTGACTATCACAGGGTCTTTGAGGGCCTGGCAGAAGACATAAAAAATGCAGGAGTCTTGGGAAACTTCAAGGCCTTTACAGATACGGGCCCACTTTTTGATAGGTCGGCGGCTTTGATTTCTGGTTTGGGTTTTAAGGGCAAGAATGAATTTGTTATAAATAAAACCTGTGGCACATATTTTTATATTGCTTATTTGTTAACTGAAGAAAAGTTTGAAGAGTACAGTGAAAATATAGATTACGATTGTGGGGAATGCGATTTGTGTATGCGGGCTTGTCCTACAGGGGCTATTAACCAAGGGCAATTTAAAGCAGGGTTATGCCTCAGCCATTTGACCCAGGCTGTGGAAATCGACGAAAAATTTTTCCCATATATAAAAACTCTTTACGGCTGCGATATTTGCCAGAGGGTTTGTCCATATAACAAGGATACGCCGCCTGGCCTCAGGGTTTTTGAAGTTGACGAGGATATTGATTATGAAAAGCTCTTCGCCATTTCAAATAGCGACTACAAAAAAATCTTTGGCGACAAGGCCTTCTTTTGGCGGAAGAGAAATATCATAAAGAGAAATGCAATTCTTAGAGCGGCAAATTTGGGACAAAATATTGACGTATATATAAAAATGGAAGAAGAAAAGGGAAATGATTATCTTTTTTCAGCCATAAAATATTATAAAGATTTGAAAAAATAAATTTTATAAGGAGATCTAATCTCCTTTTTATTTGCAAAAATAAAAGATACAGAAACTTTTTTGTAATTATTTGTTAATTTTACTGTACAATTTTTTTCTTCTATGTTATAATAAAGTTGTAAGATAAAATTATAAAAAAGAATTACATATTGTAATTCATTTGAAGGAGGAATAATATGAAAGCATTTACAGCTGATAAAATCAGAAACGTATCACTTTTGGGACACTCGAGCTCCGGTAAAACTACTTTTACTGAAGCACTTTTATTTGCAACCAAGGTCGTAAATAGACAAGGTCGCGTAGAAGACAAAAATACAGTCTCAGACTTTGACCATGAAGAAATGGAAAGAGGAGTTTCAATTGGAACATCAGTTATTCCTATAGAATATAAAGATTACAAGTTTAATATCTTAGATACTCCAGGTTATTTTGACTTTATCGGTGAATGGTACGGAGCCAAGAGGGTTTCTGACGGATCAATTATCGTAGTCGATGCTCAATCAGGCGTTGAAGTTGGAACAGAAAAGGCTTGGAACAACGTTGAAAAATATAATACTCCGCGTATAATATTTTTAAATAAAATGGATAAGGAAAATGTAAACTTTGAAAAGACCTACCAACTTATGAAGGCAAAATTGGGCGACAAGATCGTTCCATTTACAATTCCATTTGGCGATGGGGAAAACTTTACAGGTTATGTAGACGTCCTTGACAAAAAGGGCTATCAATTTGACGGCTCAGATGTTAAAGAAGTTGAAGCACCAGCTGACAAATTAGAGCTCTGTGCAAAATACCAAGAAGCTTTAAATGAAATCGTAGCTGAAAGCTCTGAAGAACTCATGGAAAAATATTTCTCAGGCGAAGAATTTACCAGAGAAGAATTTGTTGGCGGTTTAAAAACTGCTATTGCAACTGGTGAAATGGCTCCACTATTTGTGGGCGTTTCCACAGAAGGCAAGGGCGTTTTGAGAGTGCTTGACGCAGTTCGCAGATACATTCCATCACCTGCAGAATCAGGTCCACACAGAGGTATTTGGAACGAAGAAATTATCGAACGCGAAACCAAGGACGACGACTTCTTCTCAGCAGAAGTCTTTAAGACAATCGTTGACCCATTCGTAGGAAAATTAACTCTCTTTAAAGTTATAAGTGGTACTTTGGACAAGAACAGCCACATCTTTAACTCCACCAGAAAAGAAGACGAAAAACTCGGAGGATTATTCTTCTTAAGAGGTAAGAACCAAGTTGAAACAGACATCGTTCGCGCTGGTGATATAGCAGCTACTTCAAAACTCCAATACACAAAGACTGGGGACACACTCTGCGAAAAGCAAAATCCAATTGTTTATGAAACACTCAGATATCCTGAACCAACTTTATTTATGGCAGTATATCCAGTTAAGCAAGGTGACGACGAAAAGATTGGCACAAGCTTGAATAAATTGGTCGAAGAAGATCCTTCATTTATCATTGAAAGAAACAAAGATACCAAGGAACTCTTGATCGGTGGTCAAGGAAATATGCAAATCCAAGTTATCTCAGACAAATTAAAATCCAGATTTGGCGTTGAAGTTGACCTAAGAAAACCAAAGATTGCCTATCGTGAAACCATCAAGAAAAAAGCAGAAGTCCAAGGTAAGCACAAGAAGCAATCAGGTGGTGCTGGTCAATACGGTGACGTTTGGATTCGCTTTGAACCATGCGAAGAAGACTTTGTATTCGAAGAAGAAGTATTCGGCGGCGCAGTTCCAAAGAACTATTTCCCAGCTGTTGAAAAGGGTATTGAAGAATCCATGGAAAAGGGAATCTTGGCAGGCTATCCTGTAGTTCACTTAAAGGCAGTCCTATACGATGGAAGCTACCACGACGTTGACTCAAACGAAATGGCCTTTAAGATTGCGGCACAACTTGCCTTTAAGAAGGGTATGGAAGAAGCTGGACCAGTTTTACTAGAACCAGTTGTTAAGGCTGAAATCTCAATCCCTGAAGAATATCTGGGCGACGTCATGGGCGACATGAACAAACGCCGTGGCAGAATCTTCGGTATGGAACAACAAAGAGACGGCACACAAAAAGTTATAGCTGAAGCTCCACACGCAGAAATGCTTGACTATGCGATTGACCTAAGGGCCATGACCCAAGCAAGGGGATCCTTCAAGATGGAATTCGTTAGATACGAAGAAGTCCCTGCAAACTTGGTTGACAAAATCAAAGCAGAAGCAGGCGTTGAAGAATAAAATAATTAAAGTAAAAGCTACCGATTAGGTAGCTTTTTTGTTGGAAAAATTTGAAGGAGAGGGGTAAAATTAATTTTTAAAAATAAACAAAATTTTTTATGTAGCAGATTGCATTAATGCCCAAGAAGTCAATAAAAAAACGAGGCGGAAATTGTAGGGGTTACCTTGTAGCCCTGCCAAAGAGAGCGAGTAATAACGATGCTAATCGGACCGTAGCGGCTAACTTTATGTTAGCCAAAACCGATTAGCGTCGCTCGATTGGTATGCAGGACTCACGCAACTTCTTGTTCAATCGTTCGACCTAAGGGAAAAACGATTGAGGACAAGAGTCTGAGGAAAATGTGGCCCGAAAAACATTGGTCGTTCCTTGTGGATGCCAAATGTTTTTAATAATTTTACCCACAAAAAATCCCAAGGGCATAAATTGTCCTTGGGATCGATTTTTCTTAATTAAATTCTTTGTGTCTAAGGAATTTGTAGAAAGAACTTACTAGGAGTCCTATAATTACAAAGCTTAGGATGTAGTATCCGTAGATTGTCAAATTCCTAACAGCCCTGTCTTGGAGGACGAGAACCGATATAAAGAAAATTGCATAAATAATTGTAAGTACTAGATTGTTTTGCGATTTTACCTTGTGGAGTTCGGCTAGGCTTTCTTTGTAATTGAAAACTGGCTCGCGGTTGGTGGATTTTACCAGCAGATAATTTGCATTTTCTCTGGTGGCTGGTTTTACTTTTGTAATTGATTGGCCGATGACCCTTAGAGGAATTTCTTGAACATTTAATTCCACATAGCCACATCCGTCCTTGCGATAGTAGTCGCGAAGGGCTTGGGTGTTTTCGTCGATTAAAAAATTATAGGTCTTGACTGATTCTTCCAGCAAAAGCTTGCCATCTTTGACATCAACGACTTCATATCCGTGTCTGGTAATTGTGTCCAGATCATGTTTTAATAGTTCGGGATATTCAATATGTTTTGCTTTAATTTTAAACTCTTTCATAATACCTCCAAAATTTTTTCTGCACATTTTAATCCGTCCAAACCTGCGCTTACAATTCCGCCGGCATATCCTGCGCCTTCTCCGCAAGCGTAGAGGTTTTTAATATTGGTCATAAATTCTTCATTTCTTTCTATATTGACAGGGGAGCTTGTTTTTGATTCGACAGCAGTTAGAATTGCGTCGTCCAAAAATCCATGCATTTTATTGTTCATAGCCAGCAAGCCTTGTCGGAGCTTGTCTGCTATTTTGTCCCCGTAAATTTCATCTATTTTTACATAGCGAACTCCAAGCGGATAGCTGGGTTGAACTTCCTTTAAAGTTTTTGCCTCTGACTTATCCAAAAAGTCGTGGACGTGTATAGCTGGGGCAGTGTAGTCGCCGCCGCCAAGTTCAAAAGCCCGCTTTTCAATTTCCTCTTGGAAGGTAATTGAGTCCAAGGCTTTTGTATAATCATTTATAGTTGTAACAATGGCCGAGTTAGCGTTTCTAAGGCCGCGATTGTGATAGCTCATTCCGTTTACACATAAGTGCTCGGGTTCGCTAGAACTTGGAACGACAATTCCACCTGGGCACATGCAAAAGCTATAAACTCCGTCGCAGGCAAGACTGTATTCGCCTTTAAAAAGTCTGGGGTGACCAGCATAGTTTTTGAATTGAGATTTGTCTACAAAAGTTTGCAGGTGTTCAATCCTAAAACCAATTGCAAAGGGTTTTGCATTTAAATGTAGGCCATCAGATATAAGGTTTTTAAAAGTGTCCCTGGCTGCATTGCCAATAGCTAAAATAATTTTGTCGTAATAGATAGGCTTGCCATCGACAACAACAGCCTTGGCAGTTCCGTTTTCTATTAAAATGTTATCGACCCTGGTGTTAAAATAAAATTTAATTCCAGCATCTTCTAAATCATTTCTAAAATGCTTGATGACTTCACGCAAGACATCTGTTCCGATATGAGGCTTGTGCATGATGGTTATTTCTTCATCGGCCCCGTATTTAAAGAGAACTTCCTTTATATATTCCTTGCGGGCGTCCTTGGATCGGGAGGTGAGTTTGCCATCTGAAAAAGTGCCGGCTCCTCCTTCACCAAAACTTATATTGGAGTTTGGATTAAGGTTTCTGCTTTTTAAAAAGTCATTTACATCTCTGACCCTTTGGTCAACGTCACCACCACGCTCGTATACATGGACTGTGGCTCCTGTATTTTCTAGGACGTGGGCAGCGTAAAGACCTGCAGGACCTGCACCGACAATTGCAATTTTTAGGTCGCATTTTTTATCTGGCAGCTGATAAGGCTCTGGCATTTGGCTGGAGTCCTTTAACTTTTTGTCAACGTCTACTGCAATTTTTAAATTGAATTTAAGAGTCTGCCGCCTGGCGTCAAGGCTCCTTTGTATTATCTTGTAATCCTTGACTTTAATGCCATATTTTTTGGAAATTTCTTTTTGAATTTCTTTGTCATCGTAGTCTAGGCTGGTATTTATATTTATTAATTGCATTTAAAAAGCCTTTTTATCCCTTCAATCATAAGGGCAGGATAGGTTTCGAAGTGGTATTTTTCATCAAAGGTAAATTTGCCGTCTTGGATTTTGTTTATACCTCCAACATTTACAGTTGGAATCGAAAGCTTTGCCGCATTATTAATCCTGTGATATTCTTCGGGCCTTGCCATTGGAATAAATTTGAGAGATTCTTTTAAGTCCCTGTAGTCTTCGCTTAAATTTAAATAGGAGTGATAGCTCATATCAGGATAGAAAAATCTCCTCTTGATAGTTGGTTTAACTGTATTTATGGCAGATGTAAAAGACAGCATCAAATCCCTTTGTAGGGTGTTTGTTCCAGTTATATCCACCCTTTGGCTTGGAGCTTCTTCAAAATAAATTATAATTATGGGCTCATCTGCCAATTTGTGTTTGTCGTAAACATTTTTTACAAGCTGCAACCTGAGTTCTGAGAGCGGCAGGTCAGGGGACCGATTTATTTTATCTTCTACATCATTTCTAAGAGAAGATAAGACAGAATTGCCCCTTACTGTGATAATTTCATTTAAATATTCATCCCAAGTGTAGACTTTTGGTCTGATTTTAAGGGGACTAAAGGGAATATTTCTCTTTAGGCAGTAGGAAGCATATTTTGTATTTAATTCTGCTATGGCCTTGTTGTAAGAATTAATGACTAAGTTTTTTAGATTATTCATATAGGCCTTTAAGTCTTGGCTTACAGTAGAAGTCATAAATGAAGTATAGCCCCATGCAGAGCTTTGAACTTCTGTGCCTCCTGGTACAATAAACCTATTTACATATATGGGCTCAGAAACTTCGTTTTGATAGTTGTCCATCAAAACAGAATTGAGAGTTAGGTCGCGGGCAAAAGTTGAAAGCATGTAGCTTGGATCCAAGCCTTCATCAAAGAGAAGGGTGCGGACTGTTTTGCCTGCCACAAAAATTGCTGGCTTAATAATGGCCTGGGCACCAAAAAATATGGCTTCTTCGCCATTGGTTAAAAATGAGTGGGTGGTAATGGCAGCTTTAAAATTATAACCTTCCTCTTTCATGGACATAATGTACTTTACTGCCGATTCCATGCCCTTGTTATTGCCGTAGCGGTCGCAGATATTTAAAATCATTACATTGCCATCAAAGTCTGTCTTTGAAAGCTCATCCAAAACTACAACATTGGATGCAAGAGTGGATTTAATTATCTTGACATCGGACTTGCTGTATTTGCCAGTGAGTTGTGGTTCGTCAATGGTGTTTATTATAAGGACAACATCCTTGTTATCTCCCTTTTGAACCATGGCCATTTGATTGAACCTGACAAATTCATCTTCGTCTGTGGCTAGGAGCTTGACATTTTCAGGATGGTCTTTAAAGTAATCCAGGCCCAAATATATATTATAAAGGGCCTTGGCAATGTCGACCTCTCCGCGATCATAGGTCAGTGCATCAATATTTAATAATTCTTCAAATATTTTCTTTACTTCAAGCATGATTCTAAAGCTATTTCAATCATATCGTTAAATGATTTTTGCCTTTCTTCTGGTGTTGTGATCTCGCTTTTGTGGAAGGAGTCACTAACTGTAAAAATGCCTAGGGCTTTTTTATTTAGATATTGGGCGATCAAATATAAAGCATAGGATTCCATTTCTACGCCAAGCACTCCCATCTTTTCCCATTTTTTCCATTCGTCGGAATCTGCATTATAGAAAATGTCGGATGAGAAAATGTTTCCAACATGAACTTTTTTATTCATTTCGCGAGCAGCTTGGACAGCTTTTTCAAGGGAATCAAAGTCTGCAAGAGCTGCAAGATTGCCCGGAAGATTAAATTGGTGGGCAAAATTGCTGTCGCTGGAAGCCCCTTGGGCAATGATGACATCAAAGAGATCCAAATCTTTTTGGTAGGCTCCGCATGAACCGACTCTTACAATTTTTTCTACATCATACATTGTGTAGAGCTCGTGGGCGTATATTGCAAATGAAGGAATGCCCATGCCGCTTCCCATTACGGAAAATTCGTGGCCCTTGTAGGTGCCAGAGAAGCCTAGCATATTTCTAACTGAGTTAAATTGCTTTACATCTTCCAAGAAAGTTTCTGCAATGTGCTTGGCCCTAAGTGGGTCTCCTGGCATTAAAACTGTTTTTTTAATATCGCCTTTTTTGGCTTCATTATGTGGTGTTGACATATAAATTCCTCCTCTTATTTCTTCTTAATTTTAATTTTACTAACCATAAACAAGGCCAAAATAAATTCGGCTATTATAATTGGAATGATTCCGATTTTGTGACCAAACATTAACATGGCTACTATTATTAGTCCTGCAATTGGAATTGGCATGCCGGAAAATGAATTGTCCTCGTCCATGCCATCTACATTAAATCTGGCTAGCCTAAAGGCGCCTGCACAAATGTAAATCATGGTGGAAATGCCTCCGATAATTCTAATATTTCCTTCAAGGGGCATAATCCTAAAAGTATAAACCAGGATTGCTGGAGCAACTCCAAAGCTTATTACATCTCCCATGGAATCCATTTGCACGCCAAGCTCTGAATCTGTATTTAATCTGCGGGCCACCTTGCCATCATATCTATCAGCGATGCTGGCTATGATTATAAAGGCCATGGCCGTTCTAAATTTTCCATTCAAACTCATTATAATTGAAATTGCACCTGCAAGCATGTTGCAAAATGTGACAAAATTTGCAGCGTTGTCATGGAAAAACTTTTTATTTTTCATTTTTTTCTCCTTATGGTATAATATAGTTTAATTATACAAGAAAAGAAAAAAACTATCAAGTAATAGGAGCGGCGATGAAGTTATTAGTCAGATTTTGTAATTTAAAAATTATTAATAAAATTTTTTATTTTTTAGTCAATACAAGATTTTCAAAAATTTTTATTCCAGCATTTAGGAGGCATTACAAAATCAATAGCCAAGAAATTTTGCAAGGACAAAAATTTAAGTCCCTTAACGATTACTTTGCCCGGGCTATTGATATGGATTACAGGCCTATGGGAGAGGGCAAATATATTTCGCCTTGTGACGGAGTAATTACTGCTGGCGGAAATATATCTCATGGTATGACTTTTGATGTCAAGGGAAAGATGGTCGATGTCAAAACTCTTTTGAATAAAGAGGCCCATGTAAAGGCCTTTCAAGTTATTTATTTGTCACCCCACAATTATCACAGGTTTCATGCTATAGACGATAACGAGGTTATTGATAAGTATGAGCTGGGCGACAAGAGCATACCCGTAAACGACCTTGGCTTTGAAATGGGAAATCCCTTTTTAGATAATTACAGGGTAATTCTTGAGACCAAGAATTATTTTTACATTGCAATTGGAGCTACAAATGTAAACTCTGTTAAATTTTTTAAAGATAAATTTAAAAGAGGGGAGACCATTGGCGAATTCAGATTTGGATCGACAATTGTAATTCTTTACAAGGAAGAAATTGAAGGTTTGAAGCTGGGAGAGATTAAAGTTAGGGAAGATCTCATTTAACTTAGTTGATTATTTTTATATTATCTGTTAAAATATCAATGATAAACCCTTTGGGAGGAATGTATGAAAAAAAGAAAGATTGCAAAAATTTTATTGGCGGCAATGTTGATCACTGGTTGCAATAGGGCAGTACAAAAACCTCAAGAACCTGTGACTCCAATTGTCGAAAGAGATGAAGCGGTTAAGGAACTGCCATACGATCCAATAAGTTTAATCGATTATATAAATAAAAATATTGACAAGGTGGATAATAATAAAAAAGAGCTTTATATTTTAACTCTTGAAGATACCTTGGTTGCTAATTTAAATATTGTAAGTGGAGTTGTAAACTCAGATGAATGCAAGGGAGAACTTAGTTTTGTCAAGGATGGAGAAGCTTTAAGCGAATCCGACATTGAAAAAATTGAAGACTCCTCCATAAAAAATGAAATACAAAAAATCTATGATATGTACTATACAGTATTCAAATCAGGCGACAGCTTTGTGCCTGGCTTAGACTATGAAAAGATTTTAAAATTAGTAGACAAGGACAACAAGGCCTTGGCCGATTACTATAGTATTAAGCTTGAAGAAAATCAAAAGCCAACTCTTTTTAAGGGACAAGTTATGTTAAGTCCACAAGATTTATTGGCTAGGATTAACGAAATAGAAAAATTTGTTATTGATAACAAAGATTTCCCAAGAAATATGGATTTTGTTGCTAGATATCAATCCTGGCTTTATGTGCTATTAACTGGGACTGCATCCAGTCCGCTTGTGGATAAAGATGGCAAGCTAATGAAGGAATTTGAAGACTTAGAAAAAAATCTTGAAGCCAAGACCATTGCTGACCAAACTTTTTTGGATGGCATGTATTATATCCACAGAAATAATAACAAGTTCGACGATGAACTAATGGATGAGATCAGAACACTTGTCAAACAATCTGTTTATGAGCTCAAGGATAGAGCGGAGATGAATTAATATGAAAAAATTTAAGCAAGCATTTACCTTAGCTTTTGTTGTATTTTTGGCTTTCTATCTCTTTGCTATTGTTAAGGGGGCCAAGAACCCTTATGAAAATCTCTTTTCCAAGGATAAGTCTAAGGGAGAGACCAATATCGTAGATGAAAACAAGGGCGATGATGATAATAATAAGGGAAATGAAGAAGAACCTGAACCAGAGCCTGAGCCAGAACAAATGATAGATGATGAATTTATGTTTGTCATGTTTGGAACTGACTCTCACGATATAGATGTATCAAAGGGCTACAGGTCCGATACAATTATACTTACAAAAGTTAATTTTAAAACTGGTGAAGTTCGCATGGTAAATATTCCACGCGATACTCGTGTGAATATTCCTGGCCATGGACTGACCAAAATTAACGCAGCTCACTCTTTTGGTGGACCAAATCTTTTGCTCAAAACTATACAAGATAACTTTGGTATAAATGTTGACTATTATGTAAAAGTTGACTACACCCTGGTTGAAAATTTCGTTGACGCTATTGGTGGTGTTGACTATAACGTCCCATACGATTTGATTTATACAGACCCAGCGGACAAACCACCACTGGTAATCAATATCAAAGCTGGTATGCAACACATTGACGGTAAAGACGCTGTAAAAGTTTTAAGATATAGGGGAAACACTAGTGATATCGATAGGATTAATAGGCAACAAGAGTTTCTCAAAGTGGTTATGGACCAAGCTTTAAGTCTTAAAAATATTGGCAGACTGCCAAAGATTTTCTCAAGTATAAAATCAAACCTAAGGACAAACTTTGGCGAAAAGCAAATTTTAGAAGCCATTGTCAGCCTACCAAAGGTCGATATGAATAATCTTGAAATGTCAATGATTCCTGGAGAAGGAAAGTATGTAGGAGATAAAAGTTTCTGGATTTATTATGAAAATAATACAAAGGATTTACTAAAAGAAAATTTTGGAGACTACATGAATGCTCAGTAGGAAAAACACTCACCTCTACTATAGCCTTAGGCTAGACCGTAGAGGTGATTTTAAAAATTACAGAATTAAAACCATTGAACCCTGCGATTTGTCTTATGATGACTTGGACTTGAGCGTGGAATTTTTGGGAAGGACTTTGGAATTTCCCAATTATATAAATGCAATGACTGGCGGGACTGAACTAGCCAAGAAGATTAATAAGAGGTTAGTCATAATGGCAAAATATCTCAAGGCTCCAATTATGACGGGGTCTTTGAATCCCTATATAAAGGAGAATAATTTCCTGGGTTTTGAGCCATTTTTAGATTATGATTTTGTTATTGCAAATTTATCTGCCAGAAATTCTCTTGATGACTTAAAGAAAGTTTCTGACAAATTAAATACTCCCTATGTTTCTATGCACTTAAATACCATGCAAGAATGTTTTCAATTTGATGGCGATACTTCCTTTAAAAATGAAAGAAAAAATATTGAGGAGGCAGCAAAATATTTTGGAAAAAACTTGATTGTCAAAGCAGTTGGCCAAGGTTTTTCCAAAGAAAGCATACGCATATTAAAAGAATTGGGTGTTCAAAATTTGGATATTTCTGGAGCGGGTGGCACAGATTTTTCTAAAATAGAAATTGCCAGAAATATGGCGATTTCAAAATATGAATTAGCAGATGATTTTGCGGATATTTATTATCCACAGGTCCCAACTTCAGAATCCATTTTAAATTCCAAGGACTCAGGTTTATTTGTAATCGCATCGGGCGGTATAGATAGGGCAAGAGATATCTTTATGTCCTTTGCTCTGGGGGCTCAGATGACGGCTAGCTCTTATTATTATTTGAAATTAGCCCAAGAGTCTTTTGAAAATGCAAGATATAAGATGGATTCACGAATAGAAAATTTTAGGAAATATATGCTGGTATCTTCATCCAGGACAATTGAAGATATAAAGGGCAAGTATGAGGTGATAAAATGAGACTTTCTCCAATACCTCCTCCATATTACACGACCGATTCCAAGAGGAGGCCTATTAATAAGTGGCTAATAATTTTTATAATTGGAATTTTACTTGCGGCAGGGGCCTTATATTATTTACTTTCCAGGGACCCCATTAGTAAGGATACGGCCAAAGAGGAGGAGTCTATATTAAAAGACGCCAGCGAAATAGATCAGGCAGGCAAAAAAGAGGAAGAGATTAAAATTCAAACCGTGGACTCAAAGGACCAGGAAGAAAATTCTTATGAGGACACAAGCGAAGATGAAATCAAAGAGTACAATCTGCCAAGCGCTTATTTAAAAAATACTGATAGCGAACTTTTGACTGAGGCTTTTTTAAAGGATACTGAAATAGGTCAGATAAAATTAATCAGGGATGAGATATATGCTCGTCATGGTTTTGTCTTTAAGGACAGGGAGACTCAAAAGTATTTTGAAGAAAAGACCTGGTATGTAAAAAATCCTAATTACACAGATGAATTGTTAAACGATGTTGAAAAGAAAAATTTGGATTTGATTGGTAAGTTTTTAAAGGACGACAACAAGAAAGACGAAGAACAAGAAGAAAATAAGGATACAGAGGAAGGCGAAAAGTAGTTTGACAAAGGGCGATGATTATTGTAAAATAAAAAAATATGATGACCTTGAAATTATGAAGAAGGCCATGACCCTGGCAAAGAAAGCAGGAGCCCAGGGAGAAATCCCAATTGCAGCAATTGTTGCCAGGGATGGAGAAATAATTGCAAGTGCAAAAAATGCTGTGAGGAGTAAAAATGATCCGACTGCTCACGCTGAAGTGCTTGCAATTAAAAAAGCCTGCAAGAAATTAAACAATTATCGCCTGCCAGACTGCACCTTGTATACAACACTTGAACCCTGCGTAATGTGCACTGGAGCAATTATTGAAGCTAGGTTAAATCGCCTTGTTATTGCAGCCTTGGATGACAGGCGGGGTGCGGTAAAGTCTAATTTGGAACTCATAGATTCTGCTTGTAGTAACCACAAAATGCAAGTGGAGGCAGGACTTATGCAAGAAGAGGCCAGCCAAATGCTGACAGATTTTTTTAGCCAGCTGAGGGATTTAAGGAAAAATAAATAAGGAGAGGTACCGAAGAGGTCGTAACGGGGCTGACTCGAAATCAGTTTGCGTGCAAACGCACGTGGGTTCGAATCCCACTCTCTCCGCCAAGAAAATGCGGCTTTTATGCCGCTTTTTTATTTGCCTTGAAAATTTTTTCTTGCAATTGGGAAAAAATGTTTTATAATATAAGTAGAAAAATAAATAAGATTTTTAGAATCTTTGTGTATATAAAGGAGGTTTTATAGATGAAAAAATATTTATTAATTTTCTTGGCAGGACTTATGGTTTTTTCTCTTGCTTGTAAGAAGGCAAATATAAATGAAAAAGCAAATGAGCCTACAAGTACAGAAAAAAATGAATCGGCAATTTCAACAGAAGAAAAGACTGACAAGGATAATGATAAGGATATTCTTGAAAGCGTTTTACCGCCAATGGTTAAGGTTAAGGGAATAATTTATAAAAACACTGGATATCAAAACGCCATGGTTACTTGCGGGACAGCAGATGGTGAAATTAAAACGACTGTTGAGGCCACAAAAGAACCTGCTAATAATGATGAGTCAAACTTTGGCAAGGGCTATGAATACCAAAAATGGGGAGACGGCTATATAAATGTTAAGATTGACAATAGATGGATGCTCTTTAAGGACATCAAGCTCAAAGATAAGGAAGATGAGATTCCCGAGTGGGTTGCCCACTTTACAGGCAAGGTTATAAGTGTAGAAGAAGCTTCTCTTATGGTTGAAGCAACTGAAATAGATGATGAATTTTATTTTAAAAAACTTTTTACCAAACCGATTGTCCTAGCAATTGACAATCTAAGGCATGAAAAAGATGGAGTGGTAAGCACAGAAGGCCTTGAAGGGAAGTTTGTTGAAGTTTATTTTGGCGGTGAAATTGAGCATACAGAGCCCGAAAGCTCTCTGCCAATTTCTATTGGAGATGTATATAGGATTGATGTAAAATAAAAATAGGTTTAAAGAGACCTATAAAATAAATTTGCGAATAAAAATAGAAAATAAATTAGCAAATAAATATGAAATGTGTTTAGTAAACAAAAAGTAAATGGCAATGGAAAATAAAAAATAAATAGTAAATAAAGTTGAAACGAGTTTAGTAAACAAAAAGTAATTGGCGAAGAAAACAAAAAAGTAACTTGCAAAGAAAATTAAAATGTAATTCACAAAGGAAAATAAAAATAGATTAGCAAAGAAAGATAAGAAAAAACTTTATTTTAAAACAAAAAAATTCCAGGCATAACCTGGAATTTTTATTTGCTTATTTTAATTCAATTGCGACTGTCTGTCCCTTTTCTGCGGGCCCGAGTATTTTGTTTAAGCTTTTGCCTGCTGCCTCTATAATAACCATGGGGCTTTCAATTGATTTGCCAAGGGCCTTTATTTTTTCAAGGTCAACTTTTATAAGCAAGTCGCCTTGTTTTACTTCTTGGCCTTCGTGGGCAATTTTTGTAAAGCCTTGGCCATTTAATTCAACCGTATCAAGGCCTATGTGAATTAGGACTTGTATACCATTTGATTCAATTGCAAGTGCGTGGCCAGTGTCAAACATTTGAATAATTTTGCCAGCCATTGGAGCGAGGATATCTCCGTCTGTGGGAATTATCGTCACGCCGTCACCAACCATCTTGCCTGAGAAGACTGGATCAGAAGTATCTGTTATGTCTACAATTTCACCTGTCATAGGTGATGTGAGTTTTATTTTCTTTTTAAATAAAGCCACTAGATTTCACCAACTATTTTCATAATTTCATCATAGACAAATTGAACTTGAGGTCCAACGACTACTTGAACAGATTTTTGTGATGGTCTTATTATACCTGATATGCCTGATGATGTGATTTGTTTTTCATTTACTTTTGTTTCGTCTTTTACTTCAAATCTAAGTCTGGTTATGCAGTAGTGGAGGGTGTCAATATTTTCTTTGCCGCCAATACCTGCAAGGATTGTCTTTGCCATTTGAGTAAAGTCTGTGTTTTCATCAAAAGTTTTTCCTTCCTTTTCATTTGGCTCATCTTCACGGCCAGGTGTCTTTAGATTGAATTTTTCAATTAAGAATTTAAAGAGGAAGTAGTAGATAAAGAAGGCTGCTACACCCATTATGAGTAGAATCCATGGCTTGTTTGCAACTGGGTTTTTTAAGCTGAGCATATAGTCGATTAAACCAGCTGAGAATCCAAAGCCTGCTGTTGCCTTTAGGAAAGCTGCAATGATTAGGGATATGCCGGTTAATAGAGCGTGGATTAAATATAGGCCTGGAGCCAAGAACATAAATGAGAATTCGATTGGCTCTGTAAGTCCTGTTACAACAGTTGCTAAAATTCCTGCCATCATAATTGATTTGACAGCTTTTTTGCGTTCTGGCCTTGCTGTTTTAATCATAGCAAGGGCAGCACCTGGCAGACCGAACATCATAATTGGGAAGAAACCTGCTTGGTACATACCTGTTACACCGACAATTGCTTCTCCGCTTGCCAATTTTTCTGCTCCGCCTAGGAAGTTGTGGATGTCGTTTATACCTGCAATATCAAACCAGAAAACTGAGTTAAGGGCATGGTGGAGACCGGTTGGAATTAATAATCTATTGAAGAAACCATAAATACCTGCTCCCCAAGGTCCAAGTCCAATCATCCACTTACCAAATGCAACTAGGGCTGAGTAGATGGCTGGCCATACAAAGTAGAGAATTGCTGATACAAGGATCATTGCAAAAGATGTAATGATCGGAGTCATTCTGCGGCCTGAGAAAAATGCCAGAGCGTCCGGTAATTTCTTGCCGGAGAACTTGTCATAAACAGAGGATGCAACTACACCTGATAGGATACCGATAAATACATTGTTAATTTTACCAAATCCTTCTGTATCAAGTGGAGCTTGTCCGCTTCTTAGCATTGTAATTGTGCCTTCGCTTAAAAGTGTAGTGACAACTAAAAATGCTACCAAGCCTGAGAGTGCTGCTGCACCATTCGAGTCCTTACTCATACCGTAGGCAACACCTACCGCAAAAATTATTGGTAAATTATCTATAATTGCGCCGCCGGATTTAATTAAAAATGCAGCTACAGGGCTTCCATTGCCCCAGCCTGAAGGGTCGATGGCATAGCCAATGCCGAGTAAAATAGCCGCTACTGGAAGAACTGCAACTGGTTGCATCAAAGAGCGGCCAAGTTTTTGTAAATACTTCATAAATAAACCTCCTTATTAAGTAGTCAATTATATTATACCACAGCGATAAATAATTTAAAACAAAATAGTTTTATATTTTTAATCCTTATGTTATAATTTATTTAAAAGGAGGCTCTTATGAAATTTTGCGGCGCAAGTGTTTTTTATAAAGATAAATTTCAAAAAATAGATTTTGAAATTAAAAACGAAAAATTTAAATCCTTTGGAAATTTTCCAAGTGAAGATTCTATAAATATAAATGGAAAATATATTATTCCAGGCCTTACGGACATTCACACCCACGGGGCTATGAATGCAGATTCTTGTGATGGCAAGATTGAATCCATAAATACTTTTGCCAAGTACATGATGGAAAATGGGATTACACAATTTGTGCCGACGACCATGACTTTTAGTGAAAATATTTTATCTGGTATTTTTGCCTGCTTAGGGGCCTATGATAATTCTTATGCAAAGCTTGTGGGCATCCACATGGAAGGACCTTTTATTGCAGAGAGTAAAATTGGAGCACAAAATCCCAAATATATTTCAAAGGCAAATGCAGAAATGACAAAGAGACTGGATAATTTATCCGGCGGTTTATTAAAAATTATTAGCATTGCGCCAGAAACTGAAGGGGCTATGGAATTTGCCAGAGAACTGAAAGATGATTATATAATTAGCATTGCCCACACCGATTGTGATTACGATACTGCAATAGAAGCTTTTGATAATGGATTTTCTCATCTAACTCATATGTTTAATGCCATGAATGGCATCCATCATAGGGCGCCTGGACCGATAATTGCAGCCTATGAGCGAGCCAAATATATTGAGTTAATTGCAGACGGCGTTCATGTATATCCACCCGTAGTAAGAATGGTCTTTGACCTTATGGGAGATAAAATAATTTTGGTTTCTGATTCCATGCGGGCTACTGGCCTTAGCGATGGTGTCTACGATTTGGGCGGACAAAATGTCGAGGTAAAGGGCAATACTGCAAGACTTGTTGACAAGGGAAATATTGCCGGTTCAGTTACAAATTTATTTGCCTGCATGCAGACTGCAATCGCCATGGGTGTTGACAGGGTAAAGGCGGTCAAGGCCGCTAGTGTAAATCCTGCAAGAGCTCTTGGCTTAACAGACATGGGCGAGATTGAAGAGGGATATTTTGCAAACTTTTTAATTTTGGACGAAGACTTTAATCTTGAAGCCGTATATATTAGGGGGAAGGAAAGATGGAAAAGATAAATGCAAGGGGCGTATCAGACGGAATCGCCATTGGAAAAATTCATGTTATAGATAGAAAGCAAAATATAGATTCAAATAAATCTGCTGACACTAATCTCGAACACGAGCGCCTTGATGCAGGTCTTAAAAAAGCGGCAGAAGCTTTGGAACAAATAAAAGAAAATATTGGCGGCGATGAAAAAGAAATTTTTACAGCCCACCAACTTATGCTGGAAGATCCTGAGCTCATTGGAACAATTAATTCTTATATTGATCAAGGTTTTAAGGCCGAGTATTCCGTCTTTCAAGCTAAAGAAGATTTAAAAGAAATTTTCTATGCCATGGACGATGAATACTTTAGGATGAGGGCCAACGACATTGAAGATGTCATGACCAGGCTTATAAAGGCCTTGCAAGGAGAGGAGGCCAAGACACTAGACGATGATTATATTCTGCTGGCCGATGACCTTTATCCATCTGAGACCATGGAAATGGACTTTAAAAAAATAAAAGGGCTTGCAACTATTAATGGATCAGTGACAAGCCACACGACAATTCTGGCCAACAATTTAAAAATTCCGGCTGTAATTTCTCTGGCCATAGATGATTTGAAAGCTTGCGATAAGAAGCTGGCAATTATTGATGGGAGTCAAGGAATTTTTATCTTGGATCCAAGCGATGAGACGATAGAAGAATACAGGGAAAAAATAAATCAAAATAATCTTAAGGCCAAAGACTTGTCCAAGTACAAGAACATGGAGGCCATAACCCATTCAGGACAAAGGATTTCTGTCTATGCAAATATAGGAAGCGATGAAGAAGCCAAGGACGCCTACGAAAATGGGGCTGAGGGCATTGGCCTCTTTAGGTCAGAGTTTTTATTTTTAGGAAAAGACCAAGCTCCTGACGAAGAAACCCAATTTGAAGCCTACAAAAACGCTTTGGAATACATGAAGGGCAGGCCAGTTACAATTAGGACTTTGGATATAGGCGCTGACAAGCAGGTGGATTATCTGGGCTTAGAAAAAGAAGACAATCCACAAATGGGTTTAAGGGCGATTAGAATTTCTTTGAGCCAAACAGATTTATTTAAAATTCAGCTCAGAGCCCTATTGCGTGCAAGTGTTTATGGTAAATTAAAAATATTATTACCTATGATTATTTCTACAGATGAAATTATCCAGACAAAAAAATTAATCGAAGAATGTCAAAGTGAATTTGATATGGAAAACAAAGCTTATGGAGATATTGAACTGGGCATTATGATTGAAACACCAGCTGCTTGTTTAATAGCAGATGAGCTGGCCAATGAATGCGACTTTTTTTCAATCGGAACCAATGACTTAACTTCCTATACTTTGGCAGTCGATAGGACAAATGCAAAATTATCTGGCTATCTGGACAGCCACCACCAGGCGATTTTAAGACTGATAAAAATGGCGGCTCTTGCAGCTCATGAAAATAAAATTGAAGTTGGTATTTGCGGGGCAGCGGGAGCGGATCTTAGCTTGCTAGATTACTTCATAGAAATCGGCATCGATGAATTGTCTGTGCCTGTGGGCAGGGTTTTGGATTTAAAAAAGGAAATAATTAATAGGCAATGAAAAAATATTCGAGTTTATTTTTTTTATTTATATTAATGGTGGCGATTTTTATTGCTGTATTTTTCGGTTCTGTTAAAGTTGACTTTAATGATATAATTGAAAATATTAAAAATATTTTCTCCGATGATTATATTGATAAAACAAGTATAATAATAAAACAAATTAGAATTCCCAGAGTTTTATTGGCCGCACTTACTGGGGCGATTCTTGCAGGTGTGGGTCTTTTGATGCAAACTATAACATCTAATTCACTTGCTGATTCATATGTGCTTGGCATCTCTTCGGGCGCAAGTGCCGGAGCTGTTTCTACTATTGTATATGGGCTCTTTAGTACGCTGGGAAGATTTAATGTTTATATTGGCGCCTTTGTGGGAGCTATTTTGTCAACAATTTTGCTTGTGTTTTTGCAAGGGCGGAATCGAAATCAAATAAGACTTGTTCTTATGGGAATGGGTATAAGTGGTTTTTTTAGTGCTATGACAGCCATTTTTATTTTCAATTCAAAAAATGAAGCCCAAGTAAGATCTGCAACATATTGGATGATGGGATCACTTACAGGTGCAAATTACAAAAGTTTAATTTATATTTTTGCTGCTTTAATTATCTTGCTTGTCTTTGTTTTTATTTATCACAAGGAACTTGATCTTTTGTTTGTTGGTCTTGATGGGGCACAAAATAGCGGATTGGAAATAAGGCCCTTTCAACTAAAGGTCGTTATAGTAAGCTCAATGGCAATTGCAGTGTTGGTATCTGAGGTAGGGGTTATTGGTTTTGTTGGCTTGATTGTCCCTCATATCATTAAAAAGATTAGTTTCTTTAATCATAGGAGACTGTTTATCGATTCGATCTTATCAGGTGCGGCTTTTGTTGTCATATGCGACATATTTGCAAGGACCCTATACGCGCCGCGAGAATTGCCTATAGGTGTCGTCACTGGTTTTGTTGGAGCGCCAATTTTTATTTATATGATCAAGAAGGGGTACAAGGATGCCTAGTTTACAGATAAAAAATTTAAATTTTGATATTGATGGAATAAAAATATTAAAAAACATAAACTTAGACCTGGAAGGGCAAAAAATTTATGGAATCATTGGTCCAAATGGTAGTGGCAAATCGACTTTATTAAAGGCGATTTATAATAGTTTTAAAAGTCGGGATATGGTCACGATTAATGGAAGCTTGGCAAAAATGTTTACAAATATTGAAATGGCAAGGCATATAGCCTTTATGAATCAAATAAATGATAGTATCGAAAATGATTTGAGTGTTAAAGAACTTGTGATAATGGGAAGATATCCTTATAAAAAAAGATTTGAATCATATAATAGTCAAGATGAAGAAATTGTTTTGAAAATTTTACAATTAATTGGTATAATAGACCTTGCTTGCAGGCCTATAAAAAATTTGTCTGGCGGTGAAAGGCAAAGGGCAATACTTGCAAAAACTCTTGCACAAGACACGGATATCATTATGCTCGATGAACCAACCAATCATATTGATGTTAGATATCAAGTCGAATTGATGAAAATTTTAAAATCGTTAAAAAAATTGGTCATTGTATCCATTCACGATATTTCTCTTGCTGCAAAGTTTTGTGATGAGCTTATTGTTTTAAATCACGGAGAAATTTTGGCCAAGGGCGAGCCAAGGAATGTTCTTACAAAAGATTTATTAAAAGAAGTTTATGATATAGACTTTAAAATTTTGTATGAACCGGAGTTTATAATCTATTTTTAGGAGGAATTATGAAAAGATTATTAGCTTTATTACTTGCAGTTTTCTTTTTAGCTGTTGGATGTACAAAGCCAGCTGAGCCAGCAAAAACTGAAGAACCAAAAGTTGCTGAAGAAACTCAAAAAGCTGAAGAAAAGCAAGAAGAAAAACAAGAAGAAAAACAAGATGAAGATGAAACCACTTATCCACTTTCGTGGAAGGAAAATTTTGATGGTTCAGAAGTTGAATTTAAAATTGACCATGCTCCTGAAAGGGCGATTTCTATGTCACAAGCAACAACAGAAATGATGCTTGCAGTTGGTCTAAAAGATCAAATGGTTGGAACTGCATTCTTGGAAGAAGAAATTTATGAAAGCTTAAAAGATGATTATGAAAAGGTAAAAGTTTTAAGCGAAAAGTGGCCATCATTAGAAGTATTTATGGCTGAAAATCCTGATTTTACATCAGGTTGGCCAGTACCATTTACCAAGAGAGCGATAGAAGCTAAAAACTTGATTGAAAAGAATGTAAATATTTTCATTCCTGAATCAATGAAGAGAACAGATGCAAATCTTGAAACAAACTTTGAAGACCTATTGATGTATGGTAAAATCTTTAACCACAACAAAGAAGCAAAAGCTTTTGTTGATGCACAAAGAGAAAAACTTACAAAAGTTCAAGAAGGTTTAAAGGACTTACCAGAAAAAAGAGTTTTCATTTATGACTCAGAAGACGGAGACCCATTTACAGTTTATGAAGGATACACCACAAATGTTCTAAAACTTATTGGTGCAAAAAACATTCTTGCTGACAAGGGCATTGATAAAACTTGGGATAAGGCAAGCTGGGAAGAAATTGTAAAAGAAGATCCAGAATATATTATTGTTGTTGACTATGGCGTAAGCATTAGAAACACAGATGACTTTGATCAAAAGGTTCAAAAAATGAAAGACAATCCTGTAACAAAAGATATCACTGCTGTTAAGAACAATAATTTCATAAGAGTTAAGCTATCAGAAATTACACCTGGTGTAAGGACTGTTGATGCTCTTGAAAGACTTGCAAAAACAATTCATGCAAAATAACACTTAAGACTCGTATTTTTACGAGTCTTTTTACATATTTCAATAAATAAATTTATTAATTGTATAATCATTAGTGGGGCTCTTTACTTGAAGACTTATATAAAAGATGATATAATTTATTTTCGAAGAGGTGTTTTATGAATCACATAATAGACAAGTATTTGGAAAAAGATTTTTTACTTTTTGCAGTAAAAAAAGACGGAAGCATAAATGCAATGTCTTGCGGATGGGCGACCGAAGGAATTCTTTTTAACAAGCACGTATTTACTGTTTATGTCAGAAGGTCGAGGTACACTTTTGAATTTTTGGAAGAGGCTGACGATTTTTACATTGGAACAACAAGCGCTGAGATGATAGATTATTTTGGCAGCGTTTCTGGTAGAGACGAGGACAAAATTGCAAAGGCTGGATTTAAAACTGAAATTAAAGACGGCATCCTTCAAGTTGAAGGAGTTTCAAATCTCAAACGCTTAAAAAAGATAATGGCTGTTGATTTTAAAGACTATATTATGATTGATGATGAAATAAACAAAAAATATCAAGAAGACAGCAGGGGCCATGTGGCCTTTGTAGGTGAAGTGGAGGACTAAATGAAAAATACAAGAAAGATGGCACAGGTTTTGGCAATTTTGCTTGCAGCTATGATGATAATAGGAGTAATCATATTTGCTATGCCAAATGTTTTTGCAGAAGATGGTGGAAAGACCGAACTGACCGAAGAAGAAAAGAAAAAAAGAGAAGAGGAAGATTATTGGAGGGCTGTTGAAGCCGACAGACAATATAGGGTTGAGCAATTGCAAAATCAAATTTTAAATATGATTGATCAATTTAAGGGTAAGCCAGGATATTATGGGGCTGTTCAAAAGTTGGAAAAATTCTTGGACTCTGTAAACCCACGCGATATTTTAGACCCAAGAGATTATGAAGCTGCGATTGCTGCCTTTAAAAAAGATGACTCTGAACTCCAATCTAAACCATTATTAAAGGGCGATGAAAAAAATAATTTTAACCCGGACAATAACTTAACAAGGGCTGAATTCGCCATGGTCCTTGCAAGGATGGACAATCAAATCTTTTTGGGCACAGGCGAAAACTGGTACCAAGAAGCCATGAATCACGCTAAGACAAGAGGCTACTTAAAAGGCGATGATAGTGGTGATATGATGCCTATGAAAAATATTTCTCTGGCTGAAGTTGTAACTGTTTTTGTTAGATACAAGGGCTTTACAAAGATGGAAGGAAATATGTCAAATGTTCCAGAAAATCACTGGGCAAAAGGCGAAATGCAAAGGGCTTATATGGATGGCTGGATTAGTGGAATTGAAAACATCAGCGATTGTGACCGTCCTATTACAAGAGGTGAACTAGCTTCAATCTTAACCAAGGTAAGACAAATTAAAATCGACAAGCAAAAGATGGATGAACAAATCGGTCTTTACAAGAGATTTTTTGATGTAAACAAGGGCAACAGATATTATTACGATATTTTAGTTAATACGAAGTAATGGGCAAGTTTATTGTTATAGAAGGCCCTGATGGAACTGGCAAGAGTACAGTTATAGAGGGCTTAAAGAGAGTTTACAAAGATAAAAATATAAAATATTTTAGAGAGCCAGGCGGGTCTGAAGTTGGTGAAAAAATTAGAACCATACTCTTGAAAAAGGACACTCAAATTTCATCGGCTACTGAAGCCTTGCTCTTTGCAGCTATGCGGAGCGAAAACTACGAGATGCTAAAAAAAGATCTAGAAAATTATGATCTGATAATTGCAGATAGGTTTTTGATGTCCAGTATCTGCTATCAGGGAGCAGGCCTTGAACTCGGCGTTAAAGATGTTGAGATGGTAAATGATTTTGCCCTCAAGGGTTTTAGGCCAGATTTAAATATTTTGCTCATGTTAAATGCAGACCAGGGTATCGACCGCAAGATTCAGGAGCGAGAGCTGGATAGGCTTGAGCTAAGAGGTCTTGACTTTCACAAGAGGGTTGTAAGCGAATACCAAAAGTTTACTAATAGCCAAGGGGTTAAGGTGGTCGACGCATCCAGAAGCAAGGCAGAAGTTCTTTCGGATGTCGTAGAAATTATCAACGGTGAAATGGGCTGGTAATCTTGTCAAAATCAAATAACTATGTTATAATAAAGTAAGAAATAATTCGTATTTTTCAAAAACAACAATGGGAGGTAGAGATATGAAATTATTGGTAGCTATTGTTCAAGACGCAGACGTAAATGCTCTTGTAGAAGAACTTACTGAAAAGAAATACAGACTCACTAGACTTTCAAGTACTGGTGGATTTTTAAAATCAGGCAACACAACTCTTTTAATCGGTGTTGAAGATAATATGCTAGACGATGCACTTGGAATTATCGAACACAATTGCAAGCAAAGAGAAATTACAACATCACTTCTCACAGTTACTATGCCTGGAGATGCCTTTATCCCATATCCTTTGGAAGTAAAGGTTGGGGGCGCAACAGTATTTGTGCTGGATGTAGATCAATTCGTTAGAATATAATGATTCTAGGTAATGAAAAGGCAAATAAAATATTAGAAGAGCTTTTAAAAAGAGACACACTTTCTATATGTCTAAGTGGTCCAGAAGGTCTGGGGAAAAAATCTAAGGCCCTAGAGCTTATTGGACAAATTTTAAAGGTAAATACAGATGAGGCGGCAGTTCATGCCGACCTCTTTTTTGTAGAACCGACTAATTCTCTTATTAAACTTGAAAAAATTCGCGAGCTAATTGAATTTTCGCTTTTAAAATCCTATTCGGGTGGGAGAAAGTTTGCTTTGATAAATGACGCTCATCTCATGAATACGGAGAGCCAAAATGCCTTATTAAAAATTTTGGAAGACCCACCTGAGGGTCAGACAATTATTTTAATTACTGATAAATACGACGAACTTTTGTCGACAATTAGAAGTAGGCTAATTAAAGTTTCATACAAAAAACTGACGGACGATGAAATAAAAACCGCTGTGGGGAGAGACCTTTCTACAGAAGTTTTGACCCTTGCAGACGGTAGCGTGGCCAAGGCAAAATATTATATGGATTATGATATGAGTGGCCTCACTGATTTTGTAAGGGCTTTTTTGTATAGGGATGGAAACTATACAAGCAAAGAGCCTGAGGCTGAAGATTTTAAAGTTATGGCGACCTATGCGACCTGTGTTTTAAAGGAAATGAGAAAAATTTCCTCTGGCGGCAAGTCGGATTTACATGATGCAAATATTTTTCAAAACAAATTACAGATTAGGCCAGAGATTATAGATAGGCTGCTTATTAAATTGGACCAGGCCATGAGTTTATATATGGGAAATTTTAACAAGAAAAATATTTTTGCAGATTTAATGATGGGTAGTTTTTAGATTTGTTATTATTAAAAAAATATGATAAAATAAGCTTGTAAGGAGGGATTTATGGTTAGAGTTGTAGGTGTACAATTCAACGACTCCGGTAAAATATATAGTTTTGACAGTCTTGATTTAGATATAAAAGTGGGCGATGGCGTTGTTGTTGAAACCATTCACGGCAAGGAACTTGGCTTTGCAAGAGAGGCCAGCTACGACCGTGATGAAGAGGAAATCGGCAGACAACTAAAGCCCGTTATAAGGGTTGCAACAGAATACGATCTTGAAAGATATAGGGAAAATGTTATCAAGGCCTCTGAGGCTTCTGAAGTTTTCAAAGACTTGGTAGCAAAACATAATCTAGATATGAAGCTCGTGGACTGTGCTTATACATTTGACAATCAAAAGTTATTATTTTATTTCACTTCTGACGGACGTGTGGATTTCCGTGAGCTGGTAAAAGAGCTTGCTTATATTTACAAAACCAGAATAGAACTTAGGCAAATCGGTGTAAGAGATGGGGCCAGAATGTTGGGAGGCTTGGGTCCATGTGGACAAGAGCTTTGCTGCTCGCGTTTCTTAAAAGATTTTGATAATGTTACTATTAGGATGGCAAAAGACCAGGGCCTATCGCTAACTCCATCCAAGATTAGCGGTATGTGCGGCAGGTTGATGTGCTGTTTGAGATATGAGCAAGATGTTTATGAAGAAAGACTAAAAGAATTACCAGACCTAAAGGAAATTGTTATCACACCTGAAGGAGAGGGGAAAGTCGTTGAAAGATATGCAATTAAAGACGAAGTAAAGGTTCAAATTGAAAAAAATGATTCCTTTGAATATCATATCTTTAGCGTGGATGATTTAAAAAAGAAATACAAAAGGGGCTGCGAAGAGTGCAAGTGCCCTAAGAAAAATAATAATTAATCTAAGAGGCTGGTTGAACCAGCCTTTTTTATTTATACACAATAAATAAAATAACAACTAATTACTTCAAGCAGATTAAAAAGGATCTAATAGGGTAAAATTAGAGTAGGAATATAAATAGGAGGCTAAGATGGATAATAAGGATAAAAAGAGAAAGCGAATCTTATATATTTCGATAGCAATCATTGTTTTTTTAATTATTTCAGTGATTTACTTTATGGTTGCTACTAAGAAAAAAGAAAAGAAATATAATGAAGATATGGCTGCTGCAATTACAAATATTGCAGATAACATTGTCTATGATTATGTATATTCGGATGAGAATATAGATCCTACAGACATAAAACTTTTCTTTGATGTGAATGGAAAGATTTTTGTCGGAAAACTTGGCGATACTACAGACCAAGTTCAAGGGACTTTGATATTAATTTACGATGGTAAGCATGTGGCAAAAGTAATTTTACCAGAGCCTGTAATAATGGATTACAAGTTAAATGTTAAAGCTTCTTCAGATGAAGGTTTTATTGAACAAAATAGGGCCATTAGTGATAAAAAAATAGAAATTGAAGATGAGTTTTTATCAAGCGGCGCCAAAGAAGTCCTTACAGATAGGCTAAAGGCCGTTTTAACTGAGTACCTTAAAGCCAAAGGCTATAAGGATATAGAATTTAAATAGGAGGTAGCTATGTATTTATTAATTATTTTAATTTTCGCCCTTTTGATGTTTGGCGTAAATTACATGAAAAAACTAAACATCTCTTTCAACGTTAGGGTTATTAGTGCCCTAGTTGTAGGTATTATTTTTGGCGTTGTCCTCCAGTTGACCACACCAAAAGATCAAATTGGAAAGGCAATGAGCTGGGTTACCCTGGTTGGGTCTGGATATGTCAGACTTTTAAGGATGATTGTATTCCCACTAGTTTTTGTCTCAATTACAAAAGCTATAGCCAATCAAGAAAAGAATGTTGGTAGGTCAGCTGCAAAAATTATGGCTGTGCTCATGGTAACTGTTGCAATTTCTGCTCTTGTTGGAGCTTTGACATCATCAGTCTTTAATCTAACAGCAGAAGGACTCCAATCTTCGACAGCAGAAGTTGAACGCGGGGAAAAGCTTTTGGAAACCATGCACAACTTTGAAGCAAAGCCAGTTCAACAACAAATTTTGGAAATTATTCCAATTAATCCATTCTATGCTCTTACAGGTCAAGGCCCAAACGCAACCCTTGCAACAGTATTTTTTGCAGCAATGCTAGGACTTGCAGCCTTATATTTAAAACGTGCAAACGTAAAGAGTGCAGACCTCTTTATTGATGTACTAAATTCATTCTCAGATGTTATTATGAGAATGGTTAAGATCGTTTTAAGATTGACTCCATACGGTGTTATGGCACTGATGGCCAATGTAATGGCAACTTCGAATTACTCAGAAGTTTTGAGACTTCTCTCATTTATCTTGGCAAGCTATGTGGCAATAATTATTATGTTTATTATCCACGGATTAATTGTTGGAGCATTTGGACTAAATCCATTTACCTTCTTTAGAAAATCAATGCCTAACTTTATGTTTGCCTTCACATCAAGGTCAAGCTCAGGTACACTTCCAATTACCATTACAAATATGGAAGAAAATTTAGGTGTGCCATCTGGTATTGCAAACTTGGCTGGTAGTTTGGGCACAAGTATAGGACAAAATGGTTGCGCCGGAATTTATCCTGCCATGCTTGCTGTTATGATCGCACCAACAGTGGGTATAGATCCAATGTCAATTGGTTTCTTAGCAAAACTTGTTATAGTTACAGCTTTAGGATCATTTGGTATAGTTGGCGTCGGTGGAGGTGCAACATTTGCTGCCATCGTTGTATTATCAAGTATGGGTCTGCCAATTGAACTCGCAGGTCTACTAATCGCTATTGAACCACTCATCGATATGGGTAGAACAGCTCTTAATGTTTCCGACTCAGTTGTAGCTGGCGTTGTAGCTGCTAAATCAGAAGGAGTTCTAGACGAAGAAATTTATAACAGAGCACAAATAATTTCTGAATAAAAAATAGGAGGAATTAACAATGAAAGTTATCTTAGAAGACAAGGTTTTTGATTACCTGAAAAAGAAAAATTCAAATGAAATAACGGTTGATATAGAGGGTTGTGCTAGCTGAGGCGTTGAGCCAAATCCAAGCGTGACCTTGGGAAAACCAAAAGAAAATATTGACGACTTTGACCTCTATGAGGTGAATGGAGTAAATGTTTATGTAACAGTTGCAGCAAACACTAAAGCCGGAGAGTTGACTGTAGCTTATAGGAAGATATTATTCAGTGAGAAACTGATCGTAGAAGGACTAGCTTTTTAATTCGTAAGTCTCAACTACGATGTAAAAGCTTTATAAAATAAGGAGGAAGAATATGATTTATGCAATTTTAATTGGAGCCCTATGTGGATGGATCGCATCTATGATTATGGGAACCAACGAAAGTATGGGAGGACTTGCTAATATAGTAGCCGGTTTAATCGGAGGCGCTATTGGAGGAGGCGTTCTAGGTTTAATCGGACTTGTACCAAAGGACAATCTAGTAGGAAACCTTGTAAGCGGCGTTGTAGGTGCTTGCATTGTTATCTTTATAGTTAAGGCTATTAGAGGAAAAAGATAAAAAAACAAATTTTGCTCGTCAGCTTAGGCTGGCGAGTTTTTTATTTGTTATAGTAAAACGAAAGTTTTGATAGTAAAAAATATAAATTTTACTGCTTGAATTCTTTTAATTTAATATGTTATAATAGTTTTGTCTTCTCACATGAGGATTTGATTTGGAGGATATATGTGCATTGTATTTGACGATAAGAGTGAAGAAATTATTAAGGCTGAACAGACGATTGATTATATAGATGATTGTCCAGAAATTTTAATAGGTGCTTTTTCATATCCTTTGATTGACTATATTATAAAAAAATATAATGGCATTCAAATTGCAAGCACATTATCTGCAAATGGAGAGACTCCAATTTATAAAATTAATTACAAGGGGAAAGACATTGGCGTTACAATGTGGGTAGTTGGGGCGCCAATGAGTGTAGGGACTATTGAGGAATGTATACCCATGGGCTTTAAAAAGTTTATGCTTTTTGGTACGTGTGGGGTTTTAGATTCAAGCATAAAGGATTTGTCAATTATTGTTCCAAATTGTGCTGTTCGTGAAGAAGGCACCAGCTTTCATTATGTAAAAGCCTCTAGTGAGATAGATGTAAATACAAAAACCATTGATAAAATGATAAGATATTTTGAGGAAAAAGAAATATCGCACACTATAGGAAAAGTTTGGACAACTGACGCTTTTTATCGAGAGACAAAAAATAAATTTAAACTGATGAAAGAACGTGGAGTGGTGGCTGTTGATATGGAATGTTCTGCAGTTGCTGCTGTGGGTCAGTTTCGTGATCTAGAAATTGCACATTTCTTTTATAGTGCTGATAACTTAGATGCAGAAATTCACGATAGAAGAAGTTTGGCTACTGAAGAAAAGTTAGATGACAAGTATTTGATTTGTGATATTGCTATTGATTTAGCTTATAATATATTTTAACTAGGAGGACTTATGGGAAAGAGAATTTTAATTTCACTTGGTGGGAATGCATTGGGAACTTTGTACAATGAACTTTTAGAAAGTGTAAATGTTATTGCAAAGCCAATTGCAAAATTGGTTGAAGATGGCAATGAAGTTGTCATTTGTCATGGCAATGGCCCCCAAGTTGGATATATAAAGAAAAATATTGATGTGGGAGCTATGGAGAGCGAAACAGAATCGCTACCTCTTTCTGAATGCGTTGCTATGAGCCAAAGTTTTATTGGTTACCAATTGTCAAACGCCATTGAAAATGAATTAAAAAATTATGGAATTGATAAAAAAGTTCCAACTCTTGTTACCAGGGTTATAGTTGATAAAGATGACAAGAGTTTTGACAATCCAACCAAGCCTATCGGTGCTTTTTATTCAAAGGAAAAATCCGAAGAGCTTGAAAGAGCAGGCAAGGTGATGGTTGAAGATTCAGGTCGTGGTTACAGGGAAGTTGTGGCCAGCCCATATCCCATTGAAATTGTAGAAGTCCAAGCTATAAACGATTGCCTTAAGAATTCTCCTGTTGTTATCGCAGGTGGCGGTGGAGGAATTCCTACCATTAATGAAGACGGTAGGCTCGTTGCAGTAAATGCGGTTATCGACAAAGACAGGACCTCAGTTATGCTTGCCCACGATACAAATTGCGATAGCCTTGTTGTCTTAACTGGCGTTGAAAAAGTTGCCATCAACTTTAATAAGCCTGATCAAAAAGATTTGGATAGGATGACAATTGACGAAGCTAAAAAATATATGGAGGAGGGCCAATTCCCAGCCGGATCTATGTTACCTAAAGTTGAATCGGCTATAGATTTTGTTGAAAGCGGAGAAGGCCGTGAAACTCTGATTACTTCCTTAGATAAATTAGTCGAAGGCATGAGGGGAGAAACCGGAACATTAATTGTAAAATAGAATTAAATATTAACTTTTGTAAGCCTTTACTTTTAAACAAGTAAAAGCTTTTTATGTAGTTAATAAAAAATTAAGAAAATTCTTCATAAAAACTACTTCAAAGTCACAATTTGTGGTATAATATATAATAAGTAAGTAGTATAATAAGCTATAAGACAAACAAAAGATAAAATTATCATTTATACAATTGGAGGGGATGAGAAATAATGGTTAAAAATTTTAAATTTAAACAAGTGCTTACATTTACTCTAGCTGTGATGATGGCCTTTACATCACTGCCAATAAATGTATTTGCTGAGGATTACAATTACGATCGGACGGCAATAACCTCAGTTCAAGACTTGAACAAGATATCTTTGACAGTTGCTCAAACCAAGGGGAAGCCGGCAGAGGAAATCATAAAAAATCCTGCCATGCCAAAGCTCTACACCATGCGTGCAGACTATAAGCTTCCAAGAAATGATGAAGAGGTTATTGGTTATCAGCCTTATATAGCAACAGTTGGTGATGAGGACTACACATATACTGACCTTGAAGGCAATGAAGGGCAAAAAGTTTTAACAGACGAAGAAAAATTAAAGATAAATAAGACTATAGATTTGCCAGCTATTGATGGCTATACTTCGCCTACAAAAAGCTTTACTGTAAATTATGACTACATTAAAGAAAATGATGGAGAAGGATACTTAGATGGTAACGAATATAAGAGAGAGCACCCATATCTTTATAAGGCAAAACAAGGGACAATAAAGATAAAACACACTTTCCAAAAATTGGAAAAGCTAGAAGAGTATGGTCATAGGGATGGGGATACTGACTTTATTTATACATCTCAAACTGGTGTTACAGGAACGTCTGTCACTATAAAGGCATTAGACAGCGAAAGGATCAAAGGCTATGAGCCTGAAGTCAATGTCCTTACAACACAAGTGCCACAAAATGCAGCTAAATTTGAAATAGAAATGCGTTACAACCGCGCTATCTTTGATGTAAATTTTGATTCCAATGGTGGAACTGATTTACCAGGAATGACATTATTCTATGGCCAAACAATACCAAAATTAAACTTTGATATTAAAAAGTTGGGAGCGACATTACAAGGTTGGAAGGCAAATAAGGATATAAATTATACTGCCCAAGCTGGAAATAAAGAAACTATTACTAAGGATACTCTTATTACAAAAGCAGATTTTGAGCAAGGTGGAAAATTCGAAGACGGTATAAAAAATGCCATGCCAGCAGAAGGCCTTACTTTTACTGCGGAGTGGAAAGAAAATGATAAAGCAGAATATGTCATCCAATTTTGGACTGAAAAACCGGATTACAATGACCAAGACGATGCACTTCCTTTGCGTGACCGTTACGACTTTATTGGCGCAAGAAGAATAGACAATGCCGACACCGGCTCCACGCCGGATCTTACCCATTTGGATATACAGGGCATCACTTTCCCTGACTTAAATGACGGACGCCTGGAAAAGGCTCAAGATGATAAAAATGAATTCGAAAGATATTACTTCTTAAATGAAGACTTGACGAAAGAAAAAAATGCATCGAAAGATAATCCTGAAGTGCAAAAAACTGTTTTATCTACCGGGGAAACGGTCTACAATGTCTACTACGACCGCAGAGTCTATACCCTTTACTTTACAGCTGCGAGTGGAGAGGCATTTGATATGGTAGGTAGCTTCTGGCCTATTATAACAAGAGGTGGACAAGTCATAGGAAAAGAAGGATCTCCTTATAAAGTAGATGTTCGCTTCAACCAAAGCTTGGATGAAATATGGCCAAAGGATGCGGAAGTTTCAAATCTTCCGACTTCTGATGGCGATGAACAAGGAGACACCGGTCTAATAGGCTGGATAATTAACAATAACTTTGACTATGACATTTATCGTGACACGCCACCCTATCGTTTAAGTGCAGAAGATTTTATCGACAGTGTAGATGTAATTGAGGCAGATGGTCACGCAGATCAAATACCTATAGGAGAAAATAAAACAAAAGCTAGGGACAAATATGAGATTTCCCTTGGATCGACATCCTTGGACACCGCCTTTTTGTATCACATTGACTTCATAAAGGACGATTTTGATGGCAAGGAACAAATCGATTATGACATGTCCTATTGGAAGAGCGACACGAATGCAGTCGAGTATGAATTCATTTTGCCTCATCTTCAAGGTTTTACCCTTAAAGAAAAGGAAAGGCCGGCAGAATGGATATATACTACAAGAAGTTATAATAAAGATAAAACATTCGACAAGTTAAATGAAGAGAGAAATGAAAAAACTCCTTTTAGAAGCGACGCCGACAAGATCGAATACATCGATAAATTTCCTTGGGGGACAAAATCCTTTGAAGGTAGAAATGCCTACAATTATGCAAACTACTCTCGTAATAAGTACAAGTTAAAGCTAAATAACGATCCTAAAAAAGTTAAGAATGACAGCGAATATGGTGAGGGCAATATTCTAGATGTGCCTTATGAAAAGCCATTAAAGGATTTGGAATTAGATACAAAACATGCGCCTGAAAAACCAAAGTGGGTACCAGCAGATTGGGGCTTCTTAGGCTGGGCACTGGATCCCGCCGGTGAAAACTTGGTAAAAGACGGAAATGAAACAAAACTTCACTACGACCAAGTTCTCTACGCCAAGTGGGGCGAACCAGAAACTATTTGGAAGGTAAAATTTGATAAAAATGGTGGAAGTTTAAGAGATTTAAGCACAAAAAATATTTCTGATAAATCTAAAGAGCTTGAAATAGATGGAGAAACTCACACTTATCCAGAAAAAGTTGCTGGAGAAGATAATATCTTTAATTTTGTCCACAAGATGATTCTAAAAGAGCCAAAAGATGGACTTAATAATGTCATTGAACCAACAAGACCTGGCTACAACTTTGCCGGCTGGGAATTTATAAGATATGAAAAAGATGCAGACGGCAATGACACAGAAGATGTGGACACAAGTTATAAAGACTTGTATAAGGTTCCTGAAATGTATCACTTTGGCAATGAAGTTGTAGGAAATGTTCACCTTAAAGCAATTTGGAACAAACAAGACCTAATAACAGTTGAGGCCATCCACCACTTCTTGAATGCAGATTATAGCGAAAAATCTAAGGAAGTACAAAATCTTTATAACAGAAGGGTTGGATCCTACACAACAGGCCTTGCAAGTAGGCAAGGAGACAAGTACCTCTTAGTTCCACAAGCTGAATGGAAGGCTCTTGAAAATGCAAATACTGATTATAGTAAATATAAGGATGAAACTGATAGAGAAAACTCCTATAATCAAATTTTAAGAGTAGAACCGGAAAAAATTAAAGACCCTAACACAGGCACTTTAGTAGATAATCCAAAGAAAGAAAACAATCGCTTTGAATTTTTCTACAAGCCATTTAAAGAAAGAGTTTACCAAGTAAATTATCTTGATGAGAGAGGCAAAGAAGAAGTAGATAAATTTATGGAAAAAGCGAAAGCTGCTTATAAAGACATTAAAATTGATACTTCTATGACTCCAGAAGCAAAGAGCAAGGCATATAAAGATCTTCTTGCAAAGAATAAAGAAGAATTTGCAAAGATAAAAGAAAAATATGCAATTGTTCCTAATGAAAGAGTGGTAAATGGCAAACGTCATTACGATGCTAGAAATTATAGAAGAATTCCTGGTTGGGTTTTAAATGACAAGCCCCAACAACAATTATTCTTTGACATTTATGAAGACACAGATACCTTTGCTGGCATCAACGAAAGTGGACTTGATGAAATTAATTTCTTCTACAAGGACGTAAGAGTAATTGAAGTAAAAGATCCTAATGATCCAGTGCCAGATGGATATAAGAGAGTAACTTTTATTGCAGATAAGGGCGGAAACTTCACAGATGATAAAGACAATCCCGTTAAGGAACTTTACTACGATGTAATAGTAGGATTAAAGTCAGACCTACTTCCAGTTCCAAAAGAAGTAAAGGAAGGCGAAGCAAAAGTTGAAGGCAAGTATTACATCACACCAGATGCAGGAAAGAAATTTATAAAATGGGACAAGGAAAAACTTTTAAATAGCAATACTGTCATAGACAAAAATTACACCTTTACAGCCTACTTTGACTGGTCAGGAGTTAAGGTAAATGAACTTGTGAAAACAGAATCCTATGAAGATTCTGAAGGCAATTGGACCAATGATTTTGCCCCAACAATTCAAGAATTAAAGGACTTAGTTAAGTGGGTAGATAAAGATGAAAATGAAAGCGAATTGCCAGAAGGTGCTACAGTAACAATAGTTGATGACGCTGGAAATCCACTTAGTGAAGATGCTATCTATGAAAAAGTAAGGGAGTTAGGAAAGCTTGATTCAAACGAACTTGTAAGAACAGAAATCTTCAAGGCTAAAGTTAAATTTGCAGATAACTCAGTGCAAGATATAGAAATCCCTGTGAAGATTTATAAGAATGTTTATGAAGGACTTACAAGTGAAGCTGAACAAAAATTATTAAATGATGCTTTAAAAAATCCAGATGGAGAATTATTCAAGATAACAGGACCATACGTAAAGGTTACTGTAAATCCAACTGGTGAGCCACAAAATAAGGATTCAAAAGTTTATTATGTAAATCCTAATGCTTGGGTAAATATTCCTGAAATTGATATTACTGATGCTGATAAAGAAATACTTGGAAGCACTTATTGGAGCGCAGATGATGCAAATCAAAATGATGGAGAAGTTTTTGACTTTTCTAAGCGTCATAAATTTAACAAAGATACCATTATAACTCTAGGCAAAAATGATGATGTAATTGAGCAAAAGGGCAAAGACAAACCTAATGTTCCTGAAAATTATGTAAAAGTAACTGTAGATACAACTGATCAATCAACTGACAACACTTATTTCGTGAGGACTTTTTGGGTAAATCCTGAAAAAGAAGTTTGGTTAGCAGTGAATACACCTACAGGTGCAAGCAAACTTGTAAACGGCGTATTTAGAGAATTTAAGTTTAGTGGATGGAAAACAATTAAACCTGATGATAGTAAAACTTATTCAGAAACTATCTTCGATAAATTTACTAGAGAAACTTATATAGAAGCAACTTATAAGTATGATGACAATGTTGAACCTCTTGGAAAGAATGATGAATGGATACCACAAGGATCAAATCCATCGCCAAAAGATTTTATAGAAAACACTTACGACGATAACGATCCAAACAATCCAGACAATCTTCCACCAGGAACAAAGTTTGAATTTGTTCCAGGAGCAGAACCTGTAACTCAAACGCCAGGAACAAATAAAGAAACAACAATCAGGGTTATTTATCCTAATGGAGAAGAAAAAGAAGTCAAAGTAACTTATAATGTAACTGGAGATGTAGTTGAACAAAGAGATCCAGATAAAAAACCAGATGTACCAGATAATTTTGTAAAAGTTATTGTTAAGACAACAGAAAAAGCTGAGGAAGATATAACAAGAACTTTCTGGGTTAATCCAACTAAGGAAGTAACTATTCCAGTTACAGATCCTGTTGGAAAAGAAGTAACAAAAGAAGATGGAACAAAAGATTTCACTTGGTTATTTACAGGTTGGGATAAGGAATTAACTCAACAATTTACAGACAAAGAAACAACCATTACAGCAGAGTACAAAAAAGATTTTGGAGAACTACCAAAAGTCGAACCTATTCCTGAAGCCAAGGGTGGATTTATCTATACTGAATTAGGAAGACCTATAAGTGATAATGATTACAAGAGAGAAATCACATTACCTGATGGATATAGTTTCGAAACAGGAACTACACTTGAGATGGTAGAAAATACCGCTCCAAACATTAATAGAAATGGACGTTATAATGTAGAATTCTGGGTAACTTATCCAGATGGATCTGCACAACTAGTAGAAGTTTTAGTTTATGTTGGAGAAGCTCGTCCAGAACCACAACCATCTGAACCTGAAATTAGATATGAGGTTGTATACAGAGACAGGATTGTAGAAAGAGAAAAGATTGTCGAAAAGATTGTCGAAGTTAAGGACAACGAACGCAGAAAAGAAATCAGATATATGCAAGGCTTCGATGGTTACTTTAGGCCCTATGATGGTCTAACAAGAGCTGAGGCTGCACAAATTTTAGCTAATGCTTTGAGAGAGGACGGATATGCTTATGATCCTAATTTCGTTTTACCTTATGCAGATGTTGGCGATATGTGGTATACAGATGCAGTTAAAGTAGTTACTGAGGCTGGAGTTTTCTATGGCGATGGCAATGGATATTTCAAACCTGAAGATAAAATTACCAGGGCTGAATGGATTGCAACCTTAAGAAGATTCCAAAGTTTAAGGGAAGTTAACGGCAACTCTATGAATTTAAAGGAAGGTCACTGGGCAATAGGAGAAGTTGAAGCTGCTTATGAAGCTGGTTGGTTAGAAATTTATCAAAATGGAATTGCAAACTTTGCTTCAGACGAACCTATTACTAGACAAGAGGTTGCTGCTGTTTCTAACAAGGCATTTAGAAGGGTGCTCGACAAGATTTATATCGATAGAAACTACAAGGGATTGATTAACTACAAGGATATTAATCCTAGCATGGATTTGTATGAAGATATTCTATGCGCAAGCAATACTTTCTTGCATGATGGCAGACGCTATGGGGCTCATGGTGTTTTGAGCAAGGAAATTCAGTTTGATAACAAGACAATATTTAATATTGATATTGAAGATCTGATTATAACTCAAGATAAATTCCAATATATTTTGCGTTAAGATTTACTGAGTTTGCTTTTCAGAAAAAATATTTCACAAAAGGCAGTACATTAAGTGCTGTCTTTTTAATTGCTTAAAACTAATAAGTTGTTGAAATGTGCCTATAATAATTTTATATTTACAGTGGTTTTTTAATCTACAAATTTTAAATGGAAACTATTAAATAATATTTTTTATAAATTTAAGAATTTACCCTTGACAAAATATTTTATTTGTTCTATAATACAAATGAACAGATATTTATTTGTTTGAAGGAGGTCTTATGAAAAAGTTTATTTTAAAGGGCAATGTATGTCCACATTGTGCAAGTAAAATTGAAAATGAATTAAAAAACAATGATCAAGTTAAGAATATGATCTTTGATAAGGTTAACTTTACCATTCAGGCTGAGGGCGACAATCTAAAAGAAGTTATTGCTGAAGCTGTCAAAAAATATGAGCCTGGTGTTGAAGTTATAGAAGAAGGCGGAGTCGAAGAAGCAGAGGAGCCTAGCCGACGAGAAAGCCTATTTAAATACTCGCTAATAATTGGCTGTGCATTGGCCATCGCAGCATTATTTATAAAAAATAATTATCTGGCGATTTTTGCCGCAGTTTTTGCAGGCGCACCCATAGTTATAGATGGTTTTAAGATTATTTTTAACGGCGGGGGCTTGGATGAGAAATTTTTGATGTCCATCTCCATGATTGGGGCCATTATAATTGGCGAGCCATTAGAAGGTGCCATGATAATGATTCTATACAGACTAGGTGAAGCTCTAAGCGATTATGCACTTAAAAAAGCCAGCGAAAAATATAAGAGGCTGGCTGTTTCACAAAAGTTAGATGTCAGAGTTATTGGTGAAGACGGAGTATCAAAGCTTGTTGATGTTGAAAGCGTTGAAATCAGCACAAAAATTCTTGTCCATCCCCATGAAATGGTTCCGCTCGACTCAGAAGTTTTGGATGAGTATATAGTGGTCGACAATTCATCATTTACTGGTGAATCAGATCCAATTGTTATTAAAAAAGGCGAGACCGTTATGGCAGGAGCCATTCTTGTAAATAATCCTGCAAACTTAAAGACACTTGTAGACCACAAGAATTCTTCTCTATCAAGGATGAACAATCTCTTGGAAAGAGCAGAGGCTTCAAAGAGCAAGCAAGAAAAATTCTTGACGACCTTCTCTAAAATTTATACGCCGATTGTTGTGGGCCTTGCTATAATAGTTGCCCTGATTCCTTTGATCAATGGGGGTGACTTTAACGAATATATTTATAAGTCCCTGGCATTTTTAGTTGTGGCTTGTCCATGTGCTCTCGTGCTTGGCGTTCCACTTTCTTATGCAGTGGGCATTGCATCTCTAAGCACCAAAGGCGTGCTAATGAAGGGATCAGAATTTATAGATACCTTGAGCCATATTGAATATCTGGCTATGGATAAAACAGGAACTGTAACTGAAAATTATATGGAAATTGAAAGCGTTGAATGTCCAGCCGACATAGATGAAGCAGAACTCAGACGACTAATGGCTATTGGAGAAAAATTTTCCACCCACCCAATCGCCCAAGCGTTTAAGATGAGAAATGCACCAGACCCTGACGACTACAAGGAGATTGTGGGCCAGGGTATAGACTTTGCCTTTGAAGGAAAATCTTATAAGATAAGAGGCGGAGCCGCAGGCGGTCAAATTAATTTGATTCGCGGCGAGGAAATCGTTGGAGAATTTTTCATGATTGAAAAATTAAAGGATAAGATCAACGAGACAATCGACAAGCTCCATGATTTAAATGTAAAGGCAATTTTAGTTTCAGGCGACAGCGAAGAAAAGGTTAGTCAGGTTGCTGACTTTATAAATATTGATAAGTATTACGCAGGTCAAAGTCCTGAGGATAAATTAAATGTTGTCCACAGTTTAAAAGCCAAGGGCAAGGTTGGTTTTGTAGGAGACGGCATCAACGACTCTCCTGTTTTAAAGGCAGCCGACGTTGGTATAAGCATGGGCAATATGGGTAGCGATGCAGCTGTTGAGGCGAGCGATGTGGTTATAACGGACGACTCAATTTACAAAGTCGCAACGACCATAGGCGACGCCAGAAAGATTATTTCAAATGTAAAATTTATAATTGGATTTGTCCTTGCAGTTAAAGTCATAACCATGATTTTAATTTATCTGGGCTACGGCGGCATGTATTTGGCGGTATTTGCAGACGTAGGTGTAAGCTTAATCTCAATTGGCATTGCTCTTATGAATCTAAGAATAAGATATAAGAAGGGGTCTAAATAGACTCCTTTTTGCTTGTAAAAAGCTTTTTAATATAGTAAAATAGTTGCTGGAGGTTTATTATGATTTCAATTAAAACAGAATCGATGATTAAGGGGATGAAAAAGTCAGGCAGACTTTTAAAATCCACTCATTATGAACTTGAAAAGCATATCAAGCCAGGTATTACTACCATGGAATTGGATAAAATTGCAGAGGATTTTATTAGGAGCCATGGGGGCATTCCTGCGCAAATAGGCTACCAAGGCTACAAGTATGCAACATGCATTAGCGTTAATGATGAAATTTGCCATGGTTTTCCTAACTCATATAAATTAAAAGAAGGAGATATCTTAACCATAGATATGGTTGTGGACTTAGATGGTTATTTATCAGACTCGGCTTGGTCATACGCAGTTGGTGAAATTTCTGATGAGGCCAAAAAACTCATGGAGGTAACCCATGATTCGCTGATGAAGGCTATTGAAATTTGCAAACCAGGCGTCCATTTTGGAGAAATTGGTATTTGCATTGAAGACTATGTAAGTCAATTTGGTTTTTCGCCAGTTCGTGATTTTATTGGCCACGGTATTGGCAGAAAAATGCACGAAGATCCACAAGTTTTTCATTACAACAGTGGAATCAAGGGCGCCAGGATGCGTGAAGGCATGGTCTTTACAATTGAACCAATGATAAATGTTGGCGATTGGAGAATGAAAATGGACAAAAACGGTTGGACAGCTAGGACCAAGGATGGATCACTATCTTGCCAATACGAACACACCATGGCCGTTACCAAGGATGGAGTTTTTATTTTGACAGACGAGGGTCTAGATGACTAATAGGAGGTCCTTAACCGAAGGCAATATATCAGACCAGCTGATGAAGCTTGCTTTACCTTTAATGGGGACAAGTTTTTTAACCATGGCTTACAACTTAACCGACCTTTATTGGGTGGGAAAGATTGGCACAGAGGCTGTGGCAGCTGTCGGTATAAGTGGATTTTTTTGGTGGATGGTCTCCAGTTTGGTTTTAATTTGCAATGTTGGCTTGGCGGTTACCGTCAGTCAAAACTTGGGCAGAGAAGATGTCACGACTGCAAAAAAATATATAAATTCAGGTGTTAAATTAAATTTAATAATTGCTCTAACTTATACACTTATAGTATATTTTTTTCACAAGTCTTTGATTAATTTCTTCCAGGTCCAAGACCAGCTAACTTATGATTCAACAGTTATATATTTAAAAACTGTAAGCATTGGCTTTCCGTTTTTATTTATGAATCCAATACTCGCGGTAATTATTAATTCCGCAGGCGATTCTAAGGAAACATTTAAGGTTAGCTGCATAGGCGTTGCATGCAATATGATTTTGGATCCCTTGCTAATTATTGTTCTTGATATGGGGGTCTTTGGTGCTGCCTTGGCAACGGCCATTAGCCAAATCCTGGTAACCCTTATTTATATATTTTTCGGTATCAAACATAGGCATTTATATGCTTTGGTTGATTATAGGGAACCTTGGGAACTTAAAAAAGTAAGAGAAATTTTAAAGTTGGGCATTCCACCTGCAATGCAATCGGCCGTTCACTGTTTTATAAGCATGTATATGGGCAGGATGATTGCTGGCTTTGGTTCAGCAGCTGTGGCCGCCCAATCAATCGGTAGTACCATTGAAGGCATCTCTTGGCTATCGGCTGAGGGCTATGCAACCGCAAATGCAAGTTTCATTGGGCAAAATTACGGGGCTCAAAAATATGACAGAGTCAACCGAGCTTTTTATTCAAGCTGCAAGATTATGTTTATAATAGGCCTGGCCGCAAATTTAATTTTATATTTTGGCCGCTTTCCTATTATTAGATTATTCTTGCACGAGGCTGAGGCTATACAAATCGGAGCCATGTACCTCATGGTCCTCAGTTTCTCACAAGTCTTTATGGCTATTGAGATTGCAAATGGCGGGGCTTTTAACGGCATTTCTATGACGCATATTCCTAGCATTATAGGTATAACAGGTAATATACTTCGCATACCTCTTGCATATCTATTGATAGATTATTTTGGACTGACGGGGATTTGGATGGCGATTTCCATTTCTTCTATATTAAAAGGGATTACTTCTTTTCTAATATTTGTTTCTATTAAAGGGAGGAAATTAAAACTTGAAGGTAATATGTAAAAACTGCCCGATTGGATGCGAACTGACAATAGAAGATGGTAAGGTATTTGGCAACAGGTGCTCGCGTGGACTTGAATACAGAACTATGGGTGAAAAATCGATTTTTTACACCAGGGTCAAGATCAAGGAGGCTGCCCTAGGCCATTTGGCTATTAGGAGCGACGTGCCCGTTACTGAAGAAGAGAAAGAAAAATTGCAGAAGCTGATTTCCAAGATTGAAATTTATCCGCCAATTGAAAAAGGGCAACTAGTTATATTTAATCTGGGGGAAACAGGTGTTAGCTTTTTAGCTCAAAGGAGAATTTTATGAGAAATAAATTATTAATTTTATTTTTGGCATTAGCTTTAACTTTTACAGCTTGTCAAAAGAAAGATGAAGATAAAATAAAAGAAGAGACAAGTGAAGCACAAAATAGTGCTGACGAGGAAATTAAAGAGGAGGTAAAGAAATTGAAGGCAGAAACAATTGCAGCCCTACCACAATTACAAGAGGTAAAGGCAGGAGATAAGATTGCAGTTTTAAAAACAAATATGGGTACTATTAAAATTAAATTATTCCCAGAATACGCACCAAAAACAGTAGAAAATTTTGAAACACATATTAAAAACGGCTACTACAATGGAATTATTTTCCACAGGGTAATTGACGGCTTTATGATCCAAGGTGGAGACCCAACTGGTACTGGCCGCGGTGGCGAAAGCATTTGGGGCGAAGCTTTTGAAGATGAATTTTCAAATAGCATGCTAAATATTCGCGGAGCTCTATCAATGGCAAATGCTGGACCAAATACAAATGGCAGCCAATTCTTTATCGTTCAAGCCAAGGAAGTTTCTCCTGATTTGATTAAGATGATGAAAGAAGCTGTTAGCCAAGGTTACAGTGAAGATTTTATAGACGCTTATTCACACTTGGGCGGAACTCCACATCTAGACGGCAGGCACACAGTCTTTGGCCAAGTCATTGAAGGCATGGATGTAGTTGACAAGATTGCAGCAGTTGATAGAGACGAGATGGATAAACCAAAAACAGATGTTGTAATCGAAGAAGCGACTATCGAAACAAAATAAAAAGAAAAAATTATATTAACTAAATACTCTCGGACGCTTAAAAATTTTTTAGGACTGTCTTGGGAGTATTTTTTTGTTTGTAAATTCAAAATGTTTTGCTTGGCATATAGCAATTTGTAAGCTTTTATGTTAAAATAGACCTTGGTGATATATTGATTAAAGATAAAAATGTAATGTTAATAGCTATTGATTTTTCTGATGAGACTTTTGAGCAAAAAGAAAATCGAGAGCTAATAAAATCTGCTGGCGGTAAAGTGCTGGCTACTGGTATCCAAAAAAATAGAGAAATAAAACCGGCCATGTATTTTGGCTCGGGTAAACTGGAATATTTTAAAAATATTTGCCAGGAATTAAATATAGATACAGTGGTAGTCGGCCATGAGATTTCACCGTCTCAACTATCGAATTTGGTAGATTTTTTTGATTTGCAGGTCTTGGATAGAAATATGCTTATCCTAGAACTCTTTAGTCAAAGGGCCAAGACTTCTTTTGGTAAGCTCCAAGTTGAACTTGCCAACAAAGAATATATGCTACCCAGGCTTATTGGGGCTGGCAAAAATATGGACAGACAGGCAGGCGTTGCAGGTATGAGGGGGGCCGGTGAACAAAAGCTGGAACTCGACAGGAGACGCTTGCGTGCATCAATCGACTCTTTGAGAAGAGAACTTGCCAACCAAGTCAAGGTCGAAGAGACCAAGGCCAAACGCCGAAAACGATCGGCCATACCAATCGTATCACTAGTTGGCTATTCCAACACGGGCAAGTCTACAATTTTAAATAGGATCTTGGAGCTTTCTGGTAAAGAAAATTCTGCCCAAGTTTATGCAGACGATAGGCTCTTTGCAACCCTGGATACATCGGCCAGGGAAGTGGAACTTCCACACGGGGCCAAGATTATTTTAACAGATACTGTTGGGCTCATTTCGCATTTGCCCCACCAATTGGTTGATGCATTTTCATCTACACTAGATGAAATTAAATATGCGGACCTCTTGGTAAATGTTTTGGATATTTCAAATGAAAACCTCCATATAGAGGAGGAGACCATGGCTAAGCTTTTAAAAGATCTGAATTTAGGCAATAAAAAGATTTTAAAGGTCTATAATAAAATAGATAAGACCGACCATGGAGACTTCAAAGAAGACGGAGATCTGAATATTTCTGCCTTTGATGACGGGGATATAAATAAGCTCTTATTAAAGATTGAAGAGAGGTTATTTGGTAAAATAGAGAAGGTCAATAGAAAATTTTCTTTTGATTCCCAGGCTGACATGGATGAATATATTAAATCAAACAAGGTTTTAGATATAAATTACGACGAAAATGGAGCGGAGGTGGTTGCCCTTGAATATACAGGGACAAGTAAAACCCTTTAAGTCATCCCAGTCAACTTATGAATACAAGTATGAGATTAAAAAATCCATTTTTTTGGCCGAAAGCAAAATGGTGTTGACAGTAGAAGAGGCGGAGGACTTTGTTCAGTCAATTAGAGACAAGCACCCAAAGGCCACCCACCATGTTTATGCTTACAGCATTATCCACGGTGGATTAAAGCAAAAGGCAGATGATGATGGAGAGCCAAGTGGCACTTCGGCTATGCCAATACTCAAGGCCATAGAGTTAAATGGTCTTCAGAATATTGTAATTGTAGTTACCAGATATTTTGGAGGCATAAAGCTTGGGGCAGGAGGCTTATCAAGAGCCTACATGGCTGCGACAACTGGAGTAATAGAAGAGTTTGGTATCAGGGAATTTAAAGAATACCAAGACTTGGATATTTATATGGATTATGAATCCTATGACATCTTTCTAAATTTTGTAAAAAATGCTAAAATAGACCTTATCGACAATGAATTTTTGGAAAACGTTAAAGCTACTATTAGTATTAAGCTTGAAGATGTCGAAAAAATCGAGGGCGAGATTTTAAATTTAACTGCTGGAAAAGCTCTTATAGAAAAGAAGGGAATTAAACTCAAGTGAAGAGAGAAATAGAAAAGATTAGAGAGTTTTTAATAGATTATGCAAAAAAGTCGGGTACGGATGGATATGTGCTTGGAATTTCTGGCGGAGTTGATTCCTCGGTTTTATACAAGATTATAGAGCCGGTTAAGGAATTAAAATTTTTATCCGTCATGCTCCCCATCCATTCCTTGGAGACCGATGAGGACCACGCGAGAATTTTAACCCGTGGCAACGAAGCAAATGTTTTAAAAGTTGATCTCTCAGATGTATACGACGATCTTGTAAGGGTCTTACCCAAGACCGACCACAAGCTGGCCTATGCAAATATAAAGCCGCGTCTTAGGATGACGGCACTTTATAACATAGCCCAGGCCAATAATTTGTTGGTGGCAGGCGCTTCTAACAAGACCGAGTATATGATAGGATATTTTACCAAACACGGAGACAGCGGCGTTGATATTTTGCCACTGGCCGATTTTACCAAGCACGAGATATATGAAATGGCAAGGGAGCTTGGAGTACCAGATGAAATTATCTTAAAGCCTCCATCTGCCGGACTTTATACTGGCCAGTCGGATGAAGATGAAATAGGACTTTCCTATGACGACCTGGATGCCGGTGTAGAAGGTAGGCTAGAGGACGAAGAGAAAAATAAAAAGATTCAAAGGATGATAAAAATTTCCGAACACAAGAGGGCGGGAATTCCAATTTATAGAAAAGGAAGGGATTAATATGTCAGGACATTCAAAATGGAATAATATTAAAAACAAAAAAGGTAAGGAAGACGCAAGGAAGGCAAAAGAATTTACAAAAATTGCTAAGTACATTATGGTTGCAACAAAAGAAGGTGGACCAAATCCAGAATTTAATCCATCATTAAAATCAGCTATTGACAAGGCAAAATCTGTTAATATGCCTAACGATAACATTGAGCGTGCAATTAAAAAAGGTGCTGGAGAACTTGAAGGCGTAAACTTTGAAGAAATTATGTACGAAGGCTATGGGGTCGGCGGAGCTGCAATTATTGCCCACTGTTTGACAGACAATAGAAATAGAACAGCAGCTGACGTTAGACACTTGTTTGATAAAAATGGTGGCAACCTAGGCACATCAGGTTCTGTTATGTATATGTTTGAAATGCTTGGTTATTTAGCAATTGAGCTAAATGACAAGATTGATTTAGATGAACTAATGATGACAGCCTTAGAAGCAGGCGCCCAAGATGTTATTAATGACGAAGAAGTAGTAGAAGTGTTTACCGCTCCTAATGATTTGGATGCTGTTGCCCAAGGCCTTGAAGATGCAGGCTATAAAGTTGCAGCCAAGGACATTGGCTACTTCCCAGATAACACAATTACTTTGTCCGAAGATGACAAGGTTAAGATGCAAAAATTAGTTGACGCCCTTGAAGATCATGACGACGTTCAAGAGGTCTACCATAATGTCGAAGATCTATAGGACCAAGACTTTAAAAATTATTTTAATAATTGCAAGCAGCTTTATGCTACTGATTGCAGCTATATTTTTCCAGGGTTTTAACAAGAAAACTTATAAAAAAATTTACGGGCAAACAAATATTAGTGAAAATACTGGTTATTCAGAAGAAGAATATTTAATAGAAATCGATAATTATAAAGACTATTTGTTGAAGTCAAATGATTTGGCGCTGACGAGTGACAAGAGGTACACGGAAAATGAAATCCTCCATATGGAAGATGTTAGAGATATTTTTAAGGGGGCAAAAACATTTGCTTTAGTCACTCTTATTATTGCGATCATTTTCTTATTAATAATGGACAAGAAAAATATAAGGGAATTTTTGAAATTTTCTCTTATTATTCCCCTTGTACCGGCTGTATTAATTTTGCCAGCGATTTTTAACTTTGATAAATTTTGGACCTTTTTCCACAAGATCCTTTTTAGGAATGACTTGTGGCTCATGGATCCAAATGAATCTTTGATGATAAACCTTTTGCCAGGGGAAATTTTTAACGCCATTGTTATAAAGGTTATAATTAGCTTTTTGATAGCCTGGCTTATATTTATGGGACTGATTTACATTTTGTATTTGACGAGGAGAGAAAAAAATGAAAATAAATAAATATTTTGATCACACACTTTTAAAGGCGGATGCTACACAAGATAAAATCGATAAGTTGATTGATGAAGCAAAAAAATATGATTTCTTTAGTGTTTGCATTAACCCATCTTGGATAGCTTACGCCAAGGAAAAACTTGCAGGCTCAGATGTAGAGGTCTGCACTGTAATAGGTTTTCCGCTGGGAGCTATGACCACAGAGGCAAAGGTTTTTGAAACTGAAGACGCCATAAAAAAAGGAGCCGATGAAATCGATATGGTTTTAAATATCGGCAGACTAAAAATGGGCGACAGGGAATATGTGGTCGATGAAATCAAAAAGATCAAGGCCGCCTGCAAGGACCATGTCTTGAAGGTTATAATCGAAACTGCACTTTTAAGTGAAGAGGAAATTAGACTTGCAAGTAAGTGCGTGGTTGAAGGTGGGGCAGATTTTGTAAAAACTTCCACAGGATTCTCCACTCGGGGTGCAAATTTTGAAGATGTCAAGATTATGAAGGAAGTTGTGGGGGACAAAATTAAAATTAAAGCTGCTGGTGGAGTTTCCACTTATGAAGATGCTTTAAAGATGATAGAATGCGGGGCTAACCGTATTGGAGCAAGCAAATCTGCAATCATTATGGAAGAGTCAGAAAAAAATAAATAACGAAGTTTAAAATTTTGTCAAGAGGTACACTTGAAAGAAGTCGGGATTAATAGCCCGACTTCTTTTTTTATTTATCAAATTTAATCTGATTGTCATAAATGTATGGAAATCAACATAAAAATGGTATAAAATATAAGCAAGTGGAGGAGAGTGGCAAGAAGTGTCACTAAGTGGTAAAAATGTTAATTGGTGAATTTAATCACAACCTTGATGAAAAGGGAAGGTTGACAATTCCATCTAAGTTTCGTGACGATCTCGGCGAGACCTTTATGATTACAAAAGGACTCGACGGTTGTTTGATTGGTTACAATATGGAAGAATGGACAAAATTCAGCGAAAAAATTAACGCCCTTCCTTCTGGTAAGCCTGAGGCTCGTGCTATGTCAAGATTTTTCTTTAGCGGTGCTTCAGACGTGCAACTTGATAAGCAAGGTAGAATTTTAATTCCACCAAGCTTGAGAGAGCACGCAAATTTATCAAAAGAAGTTTATATTACTGGTGCAAGTTCAAGGATTGAAATTTGGGATGCAGACGCTTGGAAGAAATACTCCAACCCAACAGACAAATCTATTGAAGACATTGCAGCTGAATTTGGAGAGCTGGGGTTATTCTAATGGAATTCAATCACATTTCGGTTTTAAAAGATGAAGTTATTAATGAAATGAGAATTAAACCGGATGGTTTGTATCTAGATGGAACCATAGGTGGCGGAGGCCATTCTTATGAGATCGCCAAGCGCTTAACTACAGGCAAGCTTGTGGGGATTGACAGGGACCAGGATGCACTTGATTTTGCAGGAAATAGACTTTCAGAATTTAAAGATAATATTATTTTAATTAAAGGCAATTTTAAAAATATGAGAGAACTCCTAATGCCATACGGTTTGTTTGGATTTGATGGAATCCTCTTGGACATAGGGGTTAGCTCATATCAAATTGACAATAAAGACAGAGGCTTTACCTTTAGCGGTGAATCCAAACTCGATATGAGGATGGATGAAAGCCAAGACTTAAGTGCATACGAGGTTGTAAATGAATACGACCTTGACAGGCTGACGGAAATTTTCTTTAAATACGGCGAGGAAAGGTATTCAAGGCGAATTGCAAGAAAAATTGTAGAAGAAAGAGAAAAAGCGCCTATTATTTTGAACTCAGACTTGGTTGAGCTGATAAAAATTTCAATACCTTATGAGGCAAAAAAATCTGAGATAAAAATCATCGCACGGATTTTCCAAGCAATCAGGATTGAAGTGAATGATGAACTTGAAAGTTTAAAGAAGGTTATACCAGATGCTTTAAGTTTACTTAAAAAAGGTGGGAGGCTTGAGATTATAACTTTCCACTCACTGGAAGATAGGATTGTAAAAGAGGCCTTTAACTATGCGGCCAAAGACTGCATTTGCGATCCTAAGGCACCAATTTGCACTTGCGATAAAGTTAAAGAAGGAAGAGTTATTACTAAAAAACCAATTATTCCATCAAAAGAAGAAATTAGGAATAACTCTAGATCTAGAAGTGCAAAGTTAAGAGTAATTGAGAGAGTATAGGAGGAATTATGACAAATCTAGCATACGATTATAGTTTAGAAGAAACTACCATTGTTCAAGAAAAAGAAAAGCCTGTTAGAAAAGAAAGGCCAGTTACAAAGACCAATGTTGGCAAAAGAATTATGTCAAAAGCTTTTTTCCTTGTTCTTGTGGTTTGCATAAGCTCAGTTAATATACTTATCAATTATTCAACCCTTGCTAATGTAAAAAATTCTGTTGAATTAAAGAAAAAAGAAAATGTAAAGCTTGAAAAGGAAATAAAATTAATGGAAGCTAGGCTAGAGGAAATCATTTCTGCCAAGGCTGTTGAAGAAATCGCAACAGAACAATTAGGCATGTTTTATCCTGCCGAAGAAGATAAGATTTATATAAACTCAAGGGAACAAGAATATGTTAAAGAAAAACCTAAAAAAGAAATTGGTTTTATGGGGTTATTTACTAAGTAATTATGGCAAATAAAAAAAGAAAGAATAGGCTTAATCAAAAAAACCTGCGTATATCATTGGTATTTTTTGCATTTACTCTTTTTGTTTTGTACGTTATAATTAAATACGCAAATATCTCAATTGTAAAAGGGGAAGAATATCGAAAGATGGCCCTGGAGCAACTCACTAAATCCTTTAGGGGCAACGATAATCGCGGCGAGATTTTAGATGATGAAGGCGTTAGGATTGCAGTTAATATTCCTGCCTTTACCATTTGGGCCAACCCAAAAGAGTACGAGGAGAATACCGCCAAGACAGAATTGGCTGCGAAATTAGCCGAGATCTTGGAAATGGATTCTGAGGATATAAAAAAATACTTAAACGGCGAAAAGAGAAACAAGATTGTCCAATGGGCAAGCGAAGATCAAGTTAAGAAAATTAGTGAAATTGAAGATTTAAGAGGAATATCTTTAGAGGAAGTGCAAAAGCGTTTTTATAACGATGGTGTGCTTTTTAATCATATATTGGGTTTTACTGACATTGACCAAAATGGACTTTCAGGTGTTGAGATGACCTTTAATGAAGAATTAAAGGGTGAACCTGAACGCATTGTAAAAAAGACGGATGCTTCAAACCAAGAGCTTCCGTTTCAAGACACAATTCACTATGGCGGACAAAATCATGGCGATGTTGTGCTTACAATTAATAGTAAAATTCAAAGGATTGTTCAAGATGAAGCTATAAGAACAAAAGAAGATAATTTAGCGAAATCTGTAAGCATAACTCTTATAGATCCAATGACTGGAGATATACTGGCTATGTCTGATACAAATTTGTTTGATCCAAACGATCACAGGGCGCCGGTAGATGAAGCTCAAGCAGAGGAATGGAAGGACAAAACTCCAGAAGAGATGCCAGAACTTTGGCAGCAAAACTGGAACAATTTAAATGTCAATGTCCTCTTTGAACCAGGATCCACTTTTAAAACCGTAACTTTAGCGGCTGCTATAGAAGAGGGAGTTGTTGATGATTCGACCGACCTCTATTGTGGTGGAGCTATAACCGATATACCTGGTGTTACTCTTAGATGCGTAAGATGGCAACACCCTCATGGGCATTTAAATATGACGGAGGCTTATTCAGAAAGTTGCAACGTTGCATTTATAGAGATAGCTAGAAAATTAGGCAGAGATAAATTTTTAAAATATATTAGGGCCTTTGGCTTTGGAGAAAAATCCGGAGTGCGTTTAAATGCAGAGCAAGTTGGTCTTATTCCAAATGATTTAAGAGAGATGACTCCTGTCAGGTTGGCAACAGCCTCCTATGGACAGGGGATTGCGACTACGAACTTACAAATGGCTATGGCAACCGCTGCAGCTGTTAATGGTGGAAATCTTTTGACGCCAAGGATTGTAAAAGAAGTTAGATCTGGCGATACAGTTATTGAAAAATTTCCTGTAGAAATCAGAAGAAAAGTTATAAGCAAATATACTTCTGATAAGATGAGGGAAATAATGGAATACTCTGTTATTAATATGAATAAAAAAGGTGCAGTTCCGGGCTACAGAGTTGGTGGCAAGAGTGGTACGGCTCAGGTTGCGAAAAAAGGTAAGTACGTAGATGGACTTTATATGTCAAGCTTTGTTGGAGTTGCTCCAATTGACGATCCAAAGCTTTTGGTCTTGGTAAATGTAGAGGAGCCAGGCAACGGGCAAAGTTTTGGAGGTGCAGTTGCAGGTCCTGTTAGTGCTCGAATTATGGAAAAAGTGCTCCCTATGCTGGGCGTTAAACCATCGGGTGAAACTGTAGAAGTTAAGGCTGGAGTCGTTGCAGTTCCAGATATAGTTGGCCTGCCATTTGCTCAAGCGACAAAGGCTTTGAGAGAAGCTGGACTTAGATATTATATAGATGAAGAAGAGTTAAGCGAATACTCTATTATTAAAGAAATCTCCATCCCTGCATTTACAAATGTTGACAGGGGTACGATTATAGATATAAAATTAAAGAAAGTAGACAAGAAAGAATTTACGCCAGACTTTACTGGCCTCAGTATTGTCGATGCCATGAAACTTGCTGAGGAATATGATTTGGATGTAAGTGTCAATGGCGAAGGTAAATGTGTAGAGCAGTCAATTGAAGCGGGAAGCTTTTTAAAAGAAAAGAAGATTAAGCTCACATTTAAGGAATAGTTTTTAATAAGGGGAAATATGGAATATTTATATTTTGGTTTGCCAATGGTAATTACTTTGCTAATTGGCAAGCCCTTTATAGCTTATTTGAAGAAGTTAAAATACGGGCAAGAAATTAGAAAAGAAGGGCCTCAAAGTCATTTAAAAAAAGCTGGCACACCAACTATGGGAGGCATATTATTTATCTTGTCTTTTGTGGTTATGCTGATAATTTACGCTTTAAGCACAAAGGGTGTGGACTTGGTTAAGCTTTTATTTATTGGAGTTTCAAGCCTCTATTATGGATACTTGGGCTATACTGATGACATACAAAAAGTAATTAAAAAAGATAATTTGGGGCTAACCGCCAAGCAAAAGTTTATGGCTCAGCTCATATTTTCGATTTTGATGATTTTATTTTCTAAATTCGTTTTAAAAATCGATACAAATGTCCACTTGCCTTTCTCGGACAAAATGATTGACCTAGGATATTTTTATTATCCAATTATGATCATTATGATCACGGGTGCATCAAATGGGGTTAACCTTACAGATGGCCTGGACGGCTTGTGCGCAGGTGTTAGTGCCATAGTAATTTTGGGGCTTTCATTTTTGGCGAAGAGATATGGCCAAGACGAAGTTCAAGTTTTATCCCTGGCCTTGTCAGGTGCTTTAATCGGATTTTTATTTTATAATTTTAACCCAGCCAAGGTTTTTATGGGAGATACAGGATCGCTTTTTATCGGAGGATTTTTGGCTTCTAGCTTTATGGTAATGAAGATGCCCTTACACTTGATAGTGCTTGGCATTTACTATGTGGTTGAAACTTTATCAGTTATTATTCAAGTTGCTTCATTTAAATTGACAGGCAAGAGGGTGTTTTTGATGAGCCCTATCCACCATCACTTTGAAATGAAGGGACACAAGGAAAAAAATATTGTCCTTGTATCTTATGTATTAGTTGCAATTGTAGCAGTTTTAATTGCAATTTTCGGGTAGGTGGAAGATGATTTTGGTAATGGGTCTTAGCAAGACCGGCAATTCTATTTGTGAATATCTGACAAAGAAACAAGTTCCCTTTGCAGTCTATGATGGCGACTCTGAAAAAATCAAAGACTACGAAAATCGCGGTATTAAATCATATGCAGGTGATGAAAGTATTGATGTCTCTGAAATAGACCTTGCTGTAAAGAGTCCTGGTTTTCCTCCGCATGAAGCCCATGTGAAGGCCTTAAGAGATGCTGGCGTGAAAATAATTACTGATATAGAATTTTTCTACCGTGAATTTAAACCGCAAAACATTGTAGCAGTTACAGGGACCAATGGCAAGACCACTGTTACCAGAATGATTGGCATGCTCCTTGAAGATAAAAATGCAAGAGTTGCGGGAAATATTGGGACGCCTATTATGGAAATTGAAGTTAAAGACGAAGATATTTATGTCTTTGAGCTTTCCAGTTTTCAATTAAATGATATAGATGAATTTAGGGCCCATGTCAGCCTACTTTTAAATATAGAAGAAGATCACTTGGATTGGCATGGGAATTTTGAAAATTACAAAAATGCCAAGTATAATGTTTTTAGAAATCAAATAGAAGATGACTATTTAATTTTAGATAAGGATAGGATTGACCAGTCTTCATTAAAGACCAGGTCTAAAATTTTGACAGTTTCCTTAGAAGATAAAAATGCAAATGCTTATTTTGATGGGGAAAAGATTAATTTTAATTTTGAAGGCAAAAAATTTGAGATTTCTTTGGACCAAATAAAATACAAGCAAAAACACAATCTATCAAACCTAGCAGCTTCGGTTATGGCGGCTGCTTTAATGGGAGCCGACCAAGGAGACATAGATAGGTTTTTGAAAGAATTTAAACTCGACCCACACAGGATGGACAGCTTTTTAATCCATAAGGGAGTTGAATTTGTGGACGATTCAAAGGCCACAAACCCTTCTGCTGTTGTAATGGCTATGAGAAATTATGATAATAATGCAATTTTAATTTTGGGTGGCTATGACAAGGGAACAGATTTTTCTGAAATCTTTGAGGAATGTAGGGACATTAAAATGTTTTTGCTAGAAGGTGGAATCAAGGATAAATTAAAGGAAAATGCTGACAGGCTCGGCATTAAAAACTATAAAGTTTTTGATAATTTGAAAGAGGCCAGCAAGTTTGGTTTTGAACTTGCTGAGGAAAACGATAAATTGATTTTAAGCCCTGGGGCTAGCAGCTTTGATGAATTTAAAGGGTATGCTGAACGCGGGGAAAAATTTCAAGAATATATTAAGGAGTTAATTAATGGCAAATAGAAGACCAGTAGTAGTTTTTTTAATATTGGTTTTAATTCTCTTAACTTTGGGAGTTATGATGGTTTATTCATCCAGCTATCCTTTTGCAATCAAGTATGCAGAAAGGTATAATAACGACCCCAATTATTTTGGAAAGAGACAATTTATATTTGTTATAATAGGACTGATTGGCATGCTTATTGCATACAAGTTACCGATTAACTTCTTTAGGTACGCAAGTCCTGCAATACTTTTGATTTCAATGTTCATGTGCGCTCTAACCTTTACGCTCTTTAAAGATCAAGCTGTAAACGATGTTTACAGGTGGTTAAGGATTGGGCCCGTAAGTTTTCAACCGAGTGACTTTTTGAAACTCGGTGTGGGCTTATTTTTCCCTGCGGTCTTGTCTAGGAAAAGAATCACAGGACAGACTAGGGCGATTATATTATTTATAATTGCTCTAACTGCTGGCGTGGTTTACTTGCAAAAGGACTTGGGAACAGTTATTGTAATCCTAGGTGTAATATTTATTTTATACTTTATAACTCATATGACTATGGGAGAATTTCTTTTGTATGCAAGTGGAGGAGTGATCTTTTTAATATATGCCATAGCAGGTACTAAATATAGAAGAAACAGGTGGAATGCATTTAGAGATCCGTTTTCAGACAGACTAAACACAGGCTGGCATGCAATTCAAAGCATGTATGCAGTTGCAAACGGAGGTTTTGGTGGCGTTGGAATTGGAAATTCAATACAAAAACACGGCTATGTTTATGCAGCTTATTCGGACTATATTTTTTCTATTATATCTGAAGAGCTGGGAATGTTTGGCGGCATGCTTGTTATATTTGCAATACTTGGAATTGTTTTGATACCAGTTTTTTTCTCCAGAAAACTTGAAGATAAGTATGAAAGATTAGTTTTGATTGCTTTTTCATTATTTGTTTTCATTCAAAGTTTTATTCATATAGCGGTTGTATTAAATGCTATTCCAGCCAAGGGGATCACTCTACCATTTATAAGTTATGGTGGGTCATCTATTATTACTTATTGCGGATTTGCAGGGGTTGCTTTAAATATTATGAGCAAAGGAAAGTTGAAGGTGCAAAGAAAATGAGGATATTTTTAACAGGTGGTGGAACAGCAGGCCATATTTATCCTGCTATTGCCATCGGCGAAGAACTTAAAAAACACGCAGATGTGGAAATATTTTATGTGGGTGTGCCTGGGCTTTTGGAAGAAAAAATTGCCGAGAGAGAAGGCTATAAATTTTTGGGCATACATTCTAAACCCCTTTACTTGAAGCCAAGTTTAAAGGCCATAAAATCTGCTAATGCATTTTTTAAAGGGCTAAGAGAGTCCAAAAAATATATTAAAGAATACAAACCAGATGCTGTAGTGGCAACTGGGGGATATGTATCGGGGCCAATAGGTTATGCGGCTCATTTAAAGAAAGTGCCACTCTTTATTCACGAATCAAATGCCCACTACGGGGTTACGACTAGATTTTTAGATAGGTATTCAGACATCACCTTTTATCCATTTAAAGATGATATAAAAAACTTTAAAAAATCATCAAACAAGGTTTATGGCGGAATCCCTATCAGGTCAAACTTTGACCACTACGATGGACAAACTGAAGACTTGGTCTTGTCCTTTGGTGGAAGCGGTGGACAAAAATCTATAAACGAGGCTGTGGCAGAAATTTTTAACAGTCATTCCGATTTGCCATTTAGATGGGTTCACATAAGCGGATTGAATTGGGAAAAAGAATTTCAAGAAGCGGTTAAAAATCTTCCTGCTTACGCCGAAGTTTACACATACAATCACGAACTTTTTGATATTATGGCTAAGGCCAAGGTTGTTATATCAGGCTGTGGAGCCCAAGGTCTTACAGAAATTGCAGCTATGAAAAAGCCGTCGATATTGATTCCAAAGTCTTATGTAAAGGAAAACCATCAATATTATAATGCTCTTAAGTATTGTGAAAAAAATGCTGCTCAAATGATAACTGAAGACCAGCTAAATGGTGAAAAGCTTTTGGCCATGGTCGAAGATATTATTGAGAGCAAAGAAAAAATGAATCAAATGTCTGAAAATGTTGGCCAGTTTTATGAGCCTGACTCAGCAAAGATAATTGCAAAAAATATCTTGGAGGCTCTAAAATAAAATGAAAAAGATGACAAGAAAAGAAAAAAGACGGCTCGAAAAAATTAGACGAGCCGGAATATTTATGGCGCTTATCAGTGTTCTTGGAGTCTTGTATCTGCTTTTTAATACGAGTTTTTTTAAACTGGATGTAATTGGAGTCAGCGGCTGCAAAAAAACGACTGAAAAAGAAGTTGTGGATGCGAGTGCTTTTAAATATGGAGAAAATATTTTAAAGGCTAATGTCAAGGCGGCTGAAGAAAATATTAGAAAATTACCCTATGTAAAGGACGTTCAAATATCCAGGGAGTCGAAAAATAAAATTTCAATAGTTATTACGGAAAGAGATGAGGACTTTAGCTATTACTCAGGCGGGAAAATTTATATTTGTGACAGCGAAGGCAGGGTCCTCAAGAGAGTTGAGGCCACAGATGTCTTACCTCTTGTAAAAGGACATGAAATAAAAACCATGGAGCCAGGGGATAATATTTTTGAAATAGACGAGAGTCTGGAGTCTCTAAAGGTGATTTTGGATACAGCCAGGGAGGTTGGAGAGCTTAAAAAATACAAGGAAATCCGTTTTCAAAAGAACAATGAATTTGGCATGCTTAGGGAGGGCAATGTAAAAATTGACTTCGGAAGGGCTGAAAATATAAAGTACAAGTTAAACTTTATTGTAAACGCCCTAGAAAACTTAAGCGACCAGGGCAAATCAGCGGAGATTATAAAGCTCAATATGGATCCAGCTGTAATAGTTCCCAAAAAGGAGGGCAAGGATGAAGAATAAAAATTCCATAGCTCTTTTGCTGGTATCAATTCTTTTGGGAATAGTTATAGGCCTCCAGGTTAGGACTGTTAGTAAAAACAATTCCATAAAAACCAAGGACGGAGAGCTCAGGTCCAGGGAGTTGGCAACAGAACTTAAAAAATCAATAGAAGAAAGAGATAGGCAAAGGAAAGAAATAGAAGATTTAAATAATTTAATCCTTGCCTATGAAAACGAATACAAAGAAAATGACGACAAGACAAGTATCTTGTACGATGAAATTGAAAAATATAAAAAGCTAGCCTGCATGACAGATGTAAGCGGCAAGGGAATTATAATTACAATAAATAATCCCAAGGGTGTAGAAGATAGTGGATCTTCAATAGACAACAACCCAGAGATAATTTTAAGATTGATTTCAGTTTTAAATTCCGCAGGAGCGGAGGCTATTTCAATCAATGGCCAAAGGATCACTGCATATACTGAAGTTGAACTCGCTCAAAGGGTTTTGGAGATAAATGGCGTTAGCGTAAGCTCTCCTATTATTATAAAGGCTATTGGAGACAAGGACACGATTATACCTGCCATAAACATTAAAACTGGCGTTATGGATTCCTTAAGAAATTATGGCTTTGAAGCTATTGTAAAAGAAGATGATAATGTCAGCATAGAAAAAATTAATATGCTAAAAGATTTTAAATTTGCAAAGACGGTTTCAAATGAAGATAAATAAATCCATAATCATAGTAACAGTTTTTATGAGCATCTTGTTTGGGCTGAGCCTTAAAATGGATGTTGAAACTGAGGACCTGGACAAGGAATTTGTAGGTGAAAATAAAAACAAAGAACTTGCCATTGTAAATGAACAAATAAGGGTGAACAAGGAAATAATTAGTGATTTAAATGAAAAAGTCTTGAGCCTAAAAAGTCTTCAGTCTCCAGAAGTTATGGAAGACCATTTAAAGCATGAGAGAGATAAGTATCAAGAGCTGGCCTGCAAAACGGATTTGACTGGCCAGGGTCTTGAGATTATTTTAGAAGATAGCAAGGATAGTGTATTTCAAAATACAAATTTTGGAATCGTGCACGATATTGATATCATTAATATAATTAACGATTTGAGGTCAAATGGTGCCGAGGCGATTTCCATTAATGATATTAGGGTAATAGAGACTACAGATGTAAAGTGCGGCGGCCCCGTTGTTAGAATTGACGGAGTGCCAAAGGCAGTTCCATTTGTGATAAGGGCTATAGGTGATGCAGAAAAGTTATATGCGGGTTTATATGATACAAACGGCTATTTAAAGTTGTTGGAAGAGGTTTACAGCATAAAAGTTGAGATAAAAAAATCGGATGAGATATTGATTCCAAAGAAGGTGAGATAGTGTTAATTGTTATTTTGGGTTTAATAGTTGGTGTAATGATTGGTGTGATTTTGCCATACACTTATAATACTGCATACACGCTTTATGTATCAGTTATTATACTTGCATCGATGGATTCGGTTTTTGGAGGAATTAATGCTAGCTTGCAAGACAAATTTGAAAACAAAATATTTTTGTCGGGCTTTATAGGCAATACAATAATTGCAGTTGTGCTTACTTACTTTGGACAAAAAGTAGGAGTGCCAATGTATTATGCAACAATTGTGGTTTTTGGTAGCAGAATTTTTAATAATTTTGCAGAAATTAGAAGAATTTTAATTAAAAATAGCATTAATTAGAATTTTGTGGTATAATATATACAAGAAATTTTTAGGGGGAAAGTTATGATCGATTTTGAAATGGACGTTGACAAATTTGCCAAGATTAAAGTTATAGGTGTTGGCGGAGGCGGAAACAACGCAGTAAACAGAATGATTGAATGTGGAGTTAAGGGCGTTGAATTTATTGCATTAAATACAGACCGTCAAGCCCTTCAATCAAGCAAGGCTGAAACAAGAGTTCAAATTGGAGACAAGATTACAAAGGGACTTGGTGCAGGAGCTAACCCAAGCATCGGCGCTCAAGCAGCAATGGAAAACAAAGATGAAATCATTGCTGAATTAAGTGGTGCTGATATGGTATTTATTGCCAGTGGTATGGGCGGCGGTACTGGTACAGGAGCTGCTCCAGTTGTAGCTGAACTCGCAAAAGATATGGGCATACTTACAGTTGGTGTTGTCACAAAACCATTTACATTTGAAGGCAGACAACGCATGAGAAATGCTGAAACAGGTATTGCTGAATTAAAAATGAAAGTTGATACTCTAGTTATCATCCCTAACGACAAACTTCTTCAAATTTCTGAAAAGAAAACGACAATGAGAGATGCGTTTATGATGGCTGATGATGTTTTAAGACAAGGTATTCAAGGCATTTCAGATTTGATTTCAGTACCTAACTTAATCAATCTTGACTTTGCAGACGTTAAAACAATTATGCAAGATCAAGGCATTGCTCACATGGGTATCGGATTTGCTCAAGGAGATAATCGTGCTACCGAAGCTGCAAAGCTTGCAATTGAATCTCCTCTACTAGAAACATCTATAGAAGGTGCAAAATCTGTTCTTATTAATATTACAGGTTCAGAAGATTTGGGTATGCTTGAATTAAACGAAGCATCAGACTTCATTAGACAAGCGGTTGACCCAGATGCAAATATTATTTTCGGTGCTGGTATTGATGAATCACTTGGTGACTCAATCAAGATTACAGTTATTGCAACTGAATTCGAAGGCAAGGCTGCTGGCAAACAAGCAGATGCGGTTGAAGGTTCAGAAGAAACAGAAGATAAAGAAGAAAAGAAAGCAGATCCTTGGCAGCTTGATATTCCGCCATTCTTAAGAGGATAGTATTAGATTAGGCGCTTGGTAAACAAGCGTCTTTTTGTTATGTAATAGGAGGTAATTATGTATTGTCCAAGATGTGGCTACCATGATTCAAAAGTAGTTGATAGTAGACAAAGCGAAGACCATAAAACAATTAGAAGAAGACGTGAATGTCTCAAGTGTCAATTTAGGTTTACGACCTATGAAAGATATGAGATGGCTCCACTTTTAGTTTCAAAGAAAGATGGATCTACCCAAGAATTTGATAGAGAAAAGATCTTAAGAGGTATCATTAGAGCCTGTGAAAAAAGACCAGTTACTTCTGAAACTATGAATAAGATTGTCGATAATGTCGAAAGAGAATGTAGAAACCAAATGGTAAAGCAAATTCCAACATCAGAAATTGGAGAGATGGTTATGGAAGCTCTGAAAAAAGTTGACGAGATAAGCTATGTTAGGTTCGCAAGTGTATACAGGTCTTTTAAAGACTCAAAAACTTTTATGGAAGAGCTCAAAAAGATAATTGAGGAAACAGATGGCAATTAAACTAATGGCTTTTGATATGGATGGCACCTTATTAAATAGCAACTATGAAATTTCAAATAACACTTTAAAAGCCCTGCATTACGCCCAGGACAATGGTATAAAACTCGCTCTTATAACGGGTAGGGTCTATATTAGTCCAAAGAAATACAAGGAAGTCTACGGATTAAATGCATCAATTGCAAGCACAAATGGAGCTTGCATTTTTGATGAGAATGACAATAAAATTTATAATGCTCCAATTGATAGAGATAAGTTAAATCTGGCAATTGATCTTTTAAGGAAAACAGATATGTATTTTCATCTATATCCAATTGATGGACTAATAACTCCTTATGGTGACAATCCAAGCGCCACCAATAGGAGAAGGATGCCAAAGGGCTATGACGATCTCTTGAAAGTTAGGATTATGGATTTTGACGCAATGAAAAACTTGGACGAAGAGATTTATAAAATAATAATAATTGATGACGACAATGAAAAAAGGCTTGCCTTTAGAAGATTTTTGGATGAAAATAATATTCACAACAGCTCATCATGGATTAATAATATAGAAATAACATCGCCACTTGCTACAAAAGAAATTGCCATTAAAACAATTGCTCAAAGTCACAATATAGATTTAAAAGATGTGGCCGCTTTTGGAGACAATGAAAATGATTTGCCTATGCTAAATATAGTTGGTCATGGATTTTTGATGGGGAATGCTCCTGATCATATAAAAGCTATTTCAAAATCAGAAATCATTGGTCATTATAATGAAGAGGGTGTATACAAAAAGATTAAGGAGCTATTAGGATGTTAAATATTGTTTTGCATGAACCGGAAATTCCCCATAACACAGGAGCCATTGCCAGGACTTGCGCCCTGACATCGACCAGGCTTCATTTAATAGAGCCCTTTGGCTTTGAAATTTCAGACAAGTATTTAAAAAGATCTGGACTAGATTACTGGCCACTTGTTGATCTTAGCATTTATAAAAATTTTGATGAATTTATAGAAAAAAACAAGGGGGCTAATATTTATTTTGCAACTACCAAGGCCACAAAGTATTATCATGAAGTAGAATACAAGGACAATGATTTTATTGTTTTTGGTAAAGAAACCAAGGGGCTGCCAAATGAAATTCTAGATGCCTACAGGCAATCGTTAATAAAAATTCCTATGATAACGGAGATAAAAAGAAGTTTAAATTTGGCCAACTCTGCGAATATTGTCCTATATGAGGCTCTCCGCCAATTGGATTTTCCCTTCCTAAAAAGGTGATCTAAAACACTTTACAATTTAATAAATAAGATATACAATAGAATTAGAATATTTTTTAAAGGAGTAGCATATGGAAATTGCGATGCAAGTCATAGGAGGATTAGGACTCTTTTTATATGGCATGACACTAATGGGCGATGGTCTACAAAAGGCTGCGGGTAGAAAACTTAAAGCGATTGTAGGTGCCCTTACCAAATCTACAATCAGAGGCATAATAGTTGGTGCTTTTGTAACGGCCATGATTCAATCAAGTGCTGCTACAACTATTATGGTTGTGGGTTTTGTTAATGCTGATATAATGACCCTTACTCAAGCTCTCGGAGTCATTATGGGTGCCAATATTGGTACAACCATGACAGGTATATTGATTGCTTTAAATTTAAATCAATATGCCCCACTTTTGATAGGCATCGGAACGCTTCTAGTGCTCGCTGGAAAAAACAAAACTGTCAAGGCAACGGGGGAAGCTATCCTAGGCTTTGGTATTTTGTTTTTCGGTATGATGACAATGGAAGGCGGGCTCGCACCATTAGGCGATACTCCTTTTTTTGTTAACGCAATTGCCACCTTGCAATCACCAATTATTGGTATGCTAGTTGGTTTTGTTGCCACAGCTATGGTTCAAAGCTCATCTGTTATAGTTGGTATTGTCCAAGCCCTTGGCATGCAAAATTTAATTACAATCGGAGCTGCTTTTCCTATCCTATTAGGATCCAATATCGGTAGTACTATAACAGCTGCCATTAGCTCCATGGGCGCTCATAGGACTGCAAAGAGGGCGGCATTTTTACACTTTATTTTTAACGTAATCGGGTCAATGATATTTTTGATTTTATTTGTTATTTTTAAAGAATCATTCGTCAATTTTATGGAAAGCAATTTTTCATCGCTTCCATCTCAAATAGCTATCAGCCACTTGGGCTTTAACCTTATAAATACCATGTTATTATATCCATTTACTAAACAACTTGTAGCCTTAGCTGAAAAAGTTATACCAGGCAGCGACAACGGGGATGAGTTTACAGTTTACCTTGACGAAAGAATGTTAAAGACTCCGTCAATTGCTTTGGGTCAAGCCATGCAGGAAACTCTTAGAATGGGTGACTTTGTAAAAGAAAGTCAGCAAGAGGTTAAAGATTTAATAATAAATAGCAAGGCTAAAAACTACGAATCTATTATGGAACGAGAAAAAGTTATAAATTCCATGCAGAGGTCAATTACCAATTATTTAGTTGCCTTAAGCCGTGAATCTCTATTGAATGACACAGAGCACAAGGAAATTGACGATCTTTTGTATATGATAAACGACATCGAGAGAGTTGGTGACCATATTAAAAATATTTGCGAACTCTACGAAGACATTGAAAACGATGAAATAATTTTCTCCCAAGATGGCTTAGAAGAACTTGGTCATATGTTTGATGCCTGTGAAAATGTTTTCAAAACAGCTATAGAAGCTTTTGTAGAAAGAGATGAAGATTTAGCTCAAAAGGCTTTTGAAATAGAAGATAGCGTTGACCAAATGGAAGAAACTTATAGGCAAAACCACATACGTAGACTTGCCAATAAATATGTAGATGCTGCCCCGGGCATTGTATTTTTGGACTGCATTTCAAATCTAGAAAGAATTAGTGACCACTCCAACAACATTGCTTCTTATGTAGTGAACAAGGAGAGTTAATAAGAAAAGTCAGCAAAGTTACAATAATAAAAAATTTTAAATATAATGTAAAAATATGTTTATAAATCCCTTGTTATTGGGTATGTGTCTAGTGAGTAGATGGACACTCTGCTTATAGTTGGGATGAATAAACTTAACTATTGATTTTATAAAAAAATATGATATAATTAATTTACAAACTCAATATACTGGATGATAGCACATAAGAGAGACCAGTTTGGCACCGAAGGTATAATAAGCTTTGCTTAGAAAACTCAGGTAAAAGAATTATGTGAAGGACAGAACTCTGAAGTTTTAAGCTATTCGCTACAGAATTGTAAGGAGTTCTTGTTTTTATGTCCGTTATTATTGTTTGTAGATTGGGTATATATAAAATAAGTTAAGGAGGGTTTTTATGTACGATATAGCAATTATCGGAGGCGGTCCAGCAGGACTAGCTGCTGGCTTATACGCAGCAAGAGCTAAGCTCAAAACAATCATTATTGAAAAAGAAAAAGCAGGTGGACAAATCGTTACTACTGATGAAGTAGCTAACTATCCAGGAAGCGTTGAAAACGCAGGCGGACCATCACTTATCAAAAGAATGAAAGAACAAGCTGAAGGATTTGGATCAGAATTTGTACTAGATACAATCCAAGAAGTTGAACTTGAAGGAAAAGTTAAAAAGCTTATCGGAAGAGAAAAAACTTATGAAGCCAAAGCAGTTATCGTTGCTACAGGTGCATCACCAAGATACATCGGATGCCCAGGTGAAAAAGAATTCACAGGTCGTGGCGTAAGCTACTGTGCTACATGTGACGCAGCATTCTTTGAAGATTTTGAAGTATATGTAGTTGGTGGTGGAGATTCAGCACTTGAAGAAGCTATGTACTTAACAAAGTTTGCTAGAAAAGTTACAATTATTTACAGAAAAGAAAAAGAAGACCTTAGAGCTGCTAAGAGTATTCAAGAAAAGGCTTTCAACAATCCAAAACTTGATTTTATTTTCAACACAAATGTTGTAGAATTTAAGGGCGACGGTTTGTTAAGCACAATGGTTCTCGAAGATTCTAAAACAAAAGAAACCAGAGAAATCCATGCTGATGAAGAAGACGGAACATTTGGCTGCTTCGTATTTATCGGATTCCTACCACAAAATGACATTGTTAAAGATGTTGTAAACGTGGAAAATGGTTACATCGTAACAGATGAAAACATGCACACAAATATTCCAGGAGTATTTGCAGCAGGAGACAATAGAAAGAAACTATTAAGACAGGTGGTTACAGCTACCAGTGACGGTGCAATTGCTGCCACACAAGCTGAAAAATATATAGAAGAAAACTTTGCAGAATAGTCTGCAGCATTCTAAAAGGAGGAAATCAATGTTAGAATTAACAAAAGAAAATTTCGACCAAGAAGTTAAAGAAGCTGAAGGATACGTACTAGTAGATTTCTGGAGCCAATCATGCGAACCATGCAAAGCTTTAATGCCACATGTTCATGATATGGAAAAAGATTTCGAAAATATCAAATTCACATCATTTGATATCGGTTTAGGTAGAAGACTAGCTATTAGAGAAAAAGTTATGGGTCTACCAGTAATCGCTATCTACAAAGATGGTGAAAGAATTGATGCAGTAACCACAGATGACGCAACAAAAGAAAATGTTCGCGCCATGCTTGAAAAGTACGCTTAAGTACTGGGTATAAATAATATACCAATAATTTAGTTTTAATCTGTGCACCTCCCCGGTGCACAGATTAGATAAATAAATATTTTAAGGAGGTGAATTTATGCGTCTCGAAATAGGTAATATTCTTATTAAGGATATCCAATTCGGAAATGAAACTAAAATCGAAAACGGCACTCTCTTTGTTAACAAACAAGAAATTATCGATTTAGTTTTAGAGGACGAACACATCGCAACTGCAGATGTTGAACTTGCTAGACCAGGTGAAAGCATCAGAATTACACCAGTTAAAGATGTTGTTGAACCACGCGTAAAAGTTGAAGGCCCAGGGGGAATTTTCCCAGGGGTTATGTCAAAAGTTGATGTTGTAGGAAGTGGTAAAACCCACGTACTCAAAGGTTGTGCAGTTGTAACAACTGGTAAAGTTGTCGGCTTCCAAGAAGGAATCGTAGACATGACTGGACCAGGTGCAGACTACACACCATTTTCAAAAACTTTAAACATCGTATTGAAAGCTGATCCAATCGAAGGATTAAAGCAACACAATCACGAAAAGGCTCTAAGATTAGCTGGATTTAAAACAGCTATGTATCTTGCAGAAGCAGGAAGAAATATAGAACCTGATGAAGTTGAAGTTTATGAAACATTACCTTTGATGGAAGGTGCTGAAAAATTCAAAGGACTACCAAGAGTAGCTTATGTACAAATGCTACAATCTCAAGGCCTACTCCATGACACATATGTATATGGTGTAGACGCAAAACAAATTGTACCAACACTGTTATATCCAACAGAAGTTATGGATGGAGCTATCATCAGCGGAAACTGTGTTTCAAGCTGTGATAAAAACCCAAGCTATGTTCACATGAACAACGACGTTATCAAGAATCTATACAAGATTCACGGCAAGGAAATCAACTTCGTAGGTATGATTATTACTAACGAAAACGTTTACCTAGCTGATAAGGAACGTTCTTCAAACTGGACAGCTAAACTTTGCAGATATTTAGATCTTGATGGTATCATTCTTTCACAAGAAGGATTTGGTAACCCAGATACAGACCTAATCATGAACTGCAAGAAGATTGAAAAACAAGGTGTTAAGACTGTTATCATTACAGACGAATATGCAGGCCGTGACGGTGCCAGCCAATCATTAGCTGACGCTGACCCACTAGCAGATGCTGTAGTAACAGGTGGTAACGCAAACGAAGTTGTTGTATTACCAAAACTTGACCACGTAATCGGCGATGAAAAATATGTTGCAATTATCGCTGGTGGATCCGACAAAGCAATTAGAGAAGACGGATCATTAGAAGTTGAAATCCAAGCAATTACAGGTGCAACAAACGAAACTGGATTTGGATATTTAACTGCTAGAGGAAAATAGTAATATTTTTCACAAACAATAACAAAAATTAAAATTTTAAGGGAGGAACCAAGAATGTTATTTAATGACAATACAAAAGTCATCATCATTGGTGACAGAGATGGTATTCCTGGTCCTGCAATGGAAGAGTGCATTAAGACGACACCAGCTGAAGTCGTATTTTCAGCTACTGAATGCTTCGTCTGAACCGCCGCAGGAGCAATGGACTTGGAAAACCAAAACAGAGTTAAAGAAGCCGCAGATAAGTACGGCGCAGAAAATGTTGTAGTTTTACTAGGTGGAGCTGAAGCAGAAACAGCAGGATTAGCTGCTGAAACAGTTACTGCAGGAGATCCAACCTGGGCAGGTCCGCTCGCCGGAGTCTCGTTGGGACTTAAGGTATACCATGTACTAGAAGAAGAAGTTAAGGCCGAAATCGATCCAGCTGTTTATGATGAACAAATTGGAATGATGGAAATGGTCCTTGATGGCGAAGCAATTAACGCTGAAATCAAAGAAATGAGAGATCAGCACTGTCAATTTTTATAAATTCACATCCGAATAGAAGAAAGGGGGAACACAATGGAGAAAATCAAAGTTGTTCACTATATTAACCAATTCTTCGCCGGTATCGGTGGGGAAGAAAAGGCTGACATTAAGCCTGAGGTTAGAGATGGTGCAGTTGGCCCTGGTAATGCTCTTAAAGGTGCATTTAAAGGCGAAGCTGATATAGTAAAAACCATCATTTGTGGTGACTCATACTTCGGTGAAAACATCGATGATGCTAAAGCTGAAATTCTCAAAATTGTTGAAGAAATTAAACCCGATTTATTTATCGCCGGTCCAGCGTTTAACGCAGGACGTTACGGGGTAGCATGTGCTACTATTGCAGATGCAGTTCAAAATGAACTTGGAATTCCATCTGTAACCGGTATGTATATCGAAAACCCAGGCGCTGATATGTTTAAGAAATCTGTTTACATTGTATCAACAGGTAACTCAGCAGCAGCAATGGGTAAGGCTGTTCCAGCTATCGCAAACTTAGCATTAAAGTTAGTTAAAGGCGAAGAAATCGGAACACCAGAAGAAGAAGGCTATATTGAAAGAGGAATCAGATACAACTTCTTCCACGAAGAAACTGGTTCAAAGAGAGCTGTTGATATGCTCTTAAAGAAACTTAAAGGCGAAGAATTCGTAACAGAATACCCAATGCCAGAGTTCGATAGAGTAGATCCACAACCAGCTATTAAAGATCTTTCAAAAGCTAAGATTGCATTATGTACTTCAGGTGGTATTGTTCCAAAGGGCAATCCAGACCACATTGAATCATCATCAGCAAGTAAATATGGTGAATATGACATCACTGGCGTAAATGACTTAACAGAAGACACTTACGAAACAGCTCACGGTGGATTTGACCCAGTTTACTGTAACGAAGATTCAGACAGAGTTTTACCTGTAGACGTAATGAGAGAATTTGAAAAAGAGGGAGTCATCGGATCACTTCACAACAAATTCTATACAACAGTTGGTAACGGAACAGCTGTAGCAAGTGCTAAGAAATTTGCTGCAGAATACGCACAAAAATTAATTGCAGATGGTGTTGACGCTGTAATTATGACCTCAACCTGAGGCACCTGTACACGTTGCGGTGCAACGATGGTTAAGGAAATTGAACGTGCAGGTCTACCTGTAGTTCACATGTGTACTGTTGTTCCAATTTCACAAACAGTTGGAGCTAATAGAATTGTTCCTACAATTGCTATTCCTCACCCACTTGGAGATCCAAAGTTATCCAAAGAAGAAGAATATGAATTGAGGAAAAAATTAGTTAGAAAAGCACTTGACGCATTAACAACAGAAGTTGATGGTCAAACAGTTTTTGATAACTAGTACACTAACAACCGGGGACAGTTTTGTTCCCGGTTTTATTTTTTAATTGTTGGAGCATAAATTTAATAATTTTTGGTGATTATGTAAATTTATGTGAACTTGTTTTAAAATAGCCAATGATAACTTTTTAAAAATAATCATTAGTAAACTCTATAGGGTAAAACGAAAAAAATTAAAAGGGTATTGTTATTATTGGCCTAATATTGTATAATTGAGATGGATATATACATATAATTTTGGGTATATGTGTATGGCAAGGCTATTTATAAAAATAGCAAATTTATGGAGGTGTATATATTGAGTTACTCAGTAAACAAAGGAAGCAGTTATGTATTGATGCATTGTCCAGATATGGTTATTCATAATGGTACAACACAAACAAGCGCAAAGTTTATTATTGAACATGAAAAAGATCAAGCTAAGATTGATGCTGAACAAAAGTATTTGGACGCAGTTCCAAAACACTTAAGAAGTTTTGATGATGTTGTAAGCTATTATCCAAACCAAATCTATATTGGTAATGAAAGGCCAGAAGTTCTTGCAGACCTAGAAATGCCATGGACAAATCACAAGATGCCAAATGCTGATAGACATGGTAAATACGGCGAAATTATGCCACAAGATGAATTCATTGGCTTAATTAAAATCGTTGATGTTTTTGACTTAGTTCTTCTTGAACATGAATTTAGCAGTGCTGTAAAACAAAAAATGGCAGATCACCCACTCATTAATGATGATTTAGTCAATAGACTAAAAGATGGTGCTGATCAATCAGCTATTGATGATGCTATCAATAAATATGGTGCAGAGCCACTTGTAAATGATGGTAAGGTGGTAGGATGCGTTAAGAGAGCTCATGAAATAGATCAAAACTTATCAGCTCATGTAATGTTTGAAAACCTAGTTGCTAAAGCTTCAGGTGTTTTGTCTGCCCTACACTGCATTGATAAAAATGGAATTAACCCAGAAGATATCGAATATGTAATCGAATGTTCAGAAGAAGCATGCGGAGATATGAACCAACGTGGAGGTGGTAACTTTGCTAAGGCTGTTGCCGAATTTGCTGGCCTAGTAAACGCAAGTGGATCAGATACAAGAGGTTTCTGTGCTGCTCCATCACACGCTGTTATCGAAGCTTCATCATTAGTTGCTGCTGGCACATTTAAGAATGTTTTAGTTGTAGCAGGTGGATGTACTGCAAAATTAGGTATGAACGGTAAAGACCACGTTAAGAAAGATCTTCCAATCATTGAAGACTGTGTTGCAGGTTTTGCAACTGTTATTGGTGAAAACGATGGCAAGAACCCAATCATGAGAAACGACATCGTTGGTCGTCACACAGTAGGAACTGGATCAGCACCACAAGCTGTTATTTCTTCACTTGTAACTATGCCACTTGAAAAAGCTGGATTAAAGATTACAGACGTTGATAAATATTCAGTTGAAATGCAAAACCCAGACATCACAAAACCAGCTGGCGCAGGAGACGTTCCTGAAGCTAACTATAAGATGATTGGTGCTCTAGCTGTTAGAGGCGGAGAAATCGAAAGACAAGGCCTACTAACATTTGCTAAGGATTATGGTATGAATGGATGGGCTCCAACACAAGGTCATATTCCATCAGGTGTTCCATTCCTTGGATTTATTAGAGAAGACATGCTCGAAGGCAAAATGAACAGAGCTATGATAATTGGTAAAGGAAGCTTGTTCCTAGGACGTATGACAAACCTATTTGATGGTGCTTCTATTGTTATCGAAGCAAATGACGGTAAGAAGGGAGAAGACTCTAAGGGAGTATCTGAAGACACAATTAAGAAATATGTTGCAGATGCTATGAGAGAATTTGCAGCTTCATTCGTTCAAGAATAGGGGTGATTTGATGTCAGAACAAAATATTAAAAAGATGATTGGTGACGTCTTTATGGACATTGCTGATGGAATCGAATCAGGTAGCTTTGGGAAAAAAGTTAGAGTCGGTTTAACAGCATTTGGCAGTGAACATGGAGTCGAAAACCTAGTTAAGGGAGCAGAAAAAGCTCAAGCAGCTGACCCATCATCAGAAGTTGTAATTATCACTGTTGGTGATAAGGCAGAAACTGATCTTGTTCAATACAATGTTGCAAGTGAAGATGAAGGTTACAAAAAGATGGAAGAACTGCTTGATAGCGGAGAAGTTTCAGCTTTTGTTACCATGCACTACAATTTCCCAATCGGTGTAAGTACTGTAGGTAGAGTTATCACTCCAGCTTTTGGAGAAGAAATGACTATTGCTACAACTACAGGAACTTCTTCACCACACAGGGTTGAAGCTATGGTTTTAAATGCTATTGCTGGTGTTATTACTGCAAAGGCAATGGGCAAGGATGAACCAACAATTGGTATTCTAAATGTTGACGGTGCTAGACAAGTTGAAAGAGCTTTAAAAGAACTTTCATCTAATGGCTACACACTTCATTTTGCAGAATCAAACCGTGCAGATGGTGGCTGTGTAATGAGAGGTAATGACCTCTTACAAGGCGTACCTGATGTTATGGTTACAGATACACTTACAGGAAATATCTTGATGAAGATGTTCTCAAGTTTCCAAACAGGTGGCGGATTTGAAGCCATGGGTTATGGATATGGTCCTGGTATTGGCAGAGGATACGATAGACATATCTTTATCGTTAGCCGTGCTAGTGGATATCCAGTAGTTGCAAACGCACTTGAATATGCAATTAGAACAGCTCGCGGTGGAATCGATCAAATCAAAAAATCAGAATATGCTAAGGCTGAAAAAGCTGGCTTAGATAAGATCTTAGATGGCTTGAAAGCTGAATCCACAAAAGCAGCTGGACCAAAAGAAGAAGTAAAAATGCCTGAAAAAGAAATCGTAGATGGTTCAATCGCAGGTATTGATATCCTAGAACTTGAAGATGCTGTTCAAGCATTATGGGCAGTAGGCATTTACGCTGAAAGCGGAATGGGTTGCACAGGACCAATTGTTATGGTCAATGAAGCAAAGCTAGAAGCTGCACACAAGGAACTAGAAAAAGCAGGTTATGTCACAGGAGACGCTAACTGCTAAAATATTAAATAAAGGTAAACTGGGTCGTCTTGCACGACTCAGCTACCTTTTTATTATTTAAACTTTAAAAATTTAAAAACGAGGAGATTTTATGAAAAAGTTATTTGCTATTTTATTAGCTGTTGCAATGTTATTTACATTTGGCTGCGGAAACAAATCCGAAAAGCCAGCTGATGCAAACGCTGAAAATAAAGAAAACACAGAATCAGTAGATTATAGTAATGTAAAAGTTGGTATGGTTACAGACGAAGGTGGTGTAAATGACCAAAGCTTTAACCAAGGTGGATGGGAAGGCCTTCAAAAGCTTAACAAAGATACAAAAGTTAATGTATCATATGTAGAAAGTCACATTCCATCAGACTATGCTCCAAACTTCCAAGCTATGTTAGAAGCTGGAAATGGTTTAATCTGGGGCGTAGGATTTAAACTAGAAAAAGACTTAACAGCTGCTGCAGCTGCTAATCCAGATACAAAGTACGCACTTATTGACTCTGTTTCTTCAAATCCAGATTTAAAGAATGTTGTTAACTGTGTATTTAAAGACAATGAACCTTCATTCTTGGTTGGATACATTGCAGGTAAGATGACAGAAACAAATAAAGTAGGTTTTGTTGGCGGTATTGAAGGAGACATTATTTGGGCTTTTGAATATGGATACAGAGCCGGTGTTCAATACGCTGCAAAAGAATTAGGTAAGGAAATTGAAGTTGAAGTACAATATGCTGACAGCTTTACAGATGCTACAAAGGGTAAGGCTATTGCAAAGAAAATGTACGAAGGCGGAGCTGACATTGTATTCCACGCTGCTGGCGGTGTAGGCGATGGTGTTATTGAAGCTGCTAGAGAAGCAGACAAGAAGGTTATCGGTGTTGACCGTGACCAAAACTATATTGCTCCTGACCACGTAATTACTTCAACAATTAAAAACGTTGGCGTTGCCATGTATGATATTTCTAAAGAATTTGCTGAAGGTAAATTCGAAGCCAAAACAGTTGAATTCTCACTAGCTAATAACGGTGTTGATATTGCTCCAACAAGTGATAAACACGTTCCAGCTGATGTTTTAGAAGAAATTGAAAAACTTAAAGAAAGCATCGTTAAGGGAGATATTAAGGTTCCAAATAACGAAGAATCATACGAAGAATATATAAAGTCATTATAAAAAGAGGCGACCTATCTTTAGGTCGCTTTTTTTTAAAGATAAGGAGGGCACATGGCCGAAGATAATTTGATTAAAATGTCTAATATCACCAAGATTTTTGGTGAGAACATTGCAAATAATAAAATTAACTTAGAAATAAGAAAAGGCGAAGTTCACTCTCTGCTTGGAGAAAATGGTGCGGGCAAATCGACTCTTATGAATATATTGTATGGCCTTTATACAGCTGATGAGGGCGAGATATTTTTAGATGGTAAAAAGGTTGTTATTAACTCACCACTGGATGCTATCAATCATAAGATTGCTATGGTTCACCAACACTTTATGTTAGTTGATGTATTTACTGTTACTGAAAATATTATTCTAGGCAACGAACCTACTAAGGGAATGTTCTTGGATAAGAATGCTGCCAAAGATACTATTAAAGATTTGATTGATAGATATGGTTTAAATGTTGATCCTGATGCCAAGATTATGAATATAAGTGTTGGTATGCAACAAAGGGTTGAAATACTCAAAGCTCTTTATAGGGGAGCTGACATTATTATTTTTGATGAGCCAACGGCTGTTTTAACTCCGCAAGAGATAGAAGATTTCATTGGTATTGTAAATAACTTAAAGGCTGAAGGAAAGACTATAATAATAATTACTCACAAGCTTAGAGAAATTAAATCCATGGCCGACAGGTGTACAATTATCAGGCGGGGGAAAAAGATTGACACGGTAAATGTATGCGATGTTACTGAGCAAGATCTTGCTAACATGATGGTTGGAAGAGAAGTTATATTTGCTGTTGATAAACCTGAAGTTGAAGTAGGGGAAGTTTGCTTGAAAGTTGAAAACCTCAAGGTTGATGACTTAGATAAAAGGGAAAGAGTCCGCGGCTTAAATCTTGAGCTCAGGAAAGGTCAAATCCTTGGTCTAGCTGGTGTTGATGGAAATGGCCAGATTGAACTTGTAGATGCTATTACTGGCATGACTACAGTTAAAGAAGGCAAGATTTTTATAAATGGCAAGGAAGTTCAAAATAAAACTCCAAAGGAAATTATCGATAGCAAATTGTTATCCATACCTGAAGACAGACAAAAGCACGGCTTGGTACTTGAATATCCTGTTGACTACAACCTTTCTATTTTAAGAATTAAGAATGAGCCTCTTTCAAAGAAAGGCATCTTGCAAGAAGATAAACTTAGAGAACGCGGAGAAGAACTTATTGAAGACTTTGATATTAGGCCCACAGATGGAGCGGTATCTGCTGGTAGCTTGTCTGGAGGTAACCAACAGAAGGTTATCATTGCTAGACAAATTACAGAAGACCCAGATATTTTAATCGCGGTCACACCAACAAGGGGCTTAGACGTTGGGGCAATCGAATATGTTCACAGGGCAATTGTAAATGAACGCAACAAGGGCAAAGCGATACTTTTAGTAAGTTTTGAACTTGATGAAATATTAAATTTATCAGATGAAATTGCTGTTATTTTCGATGGTAAGATTGTAGATCACAAAAAAGCTTCTGAAACAAATGAAAATGAGCTAGGACTTTTGATGGCAGGAGGTAAAAATGAATAATAAGAAAAGAATAAGTACGGCCTTGCTATCAATTTTAGTCGGTATATTGTTTGGATCTGTTGTACTTTTACTGGCAGGGCATAATCCGATAAAGGTTATGTATAACTTGTTTTATGGAATATTTAATACGCCAACCTCAATGAGCTATACACTTGTAAATATGGCGCCGCTTCTATTAACGGGAATTGCTGCTGCCTTTGCATTTAAGACAGGGCTTTTTAATATTGGTATTGAAGGTCAATTTATCATTGGATCTGTTGCAGCTACTTGTGCAGGAATACTTGTGGACTTACCGCCTGTTATTCACCCAATATTCTGCTTGTTATGTGCATTTTTAGCTGGTGGATTATATGCGGCTTTTGTAGGATTTTTAAAAGCTAAGTTTAATGTAAACGAAGTTATTTCTTCTATTATGTTAAACTGGATTGCTCTTTACTTTAACAACTATGTTTTGACACTTACTGCTATTAGGCAGCCAAACAGTGATTTTTCTTACAATATTTCTCCAAATGCAAGCATTAGAATACTTGATTCATGGAAGTCCACAGAAGCTGGCATGGAATATTTAGCAGGAAATTCTTTTTGGGGCAATTTCTTAAAGGCTCCTGTTAACCTGGGGCTTTTGGTTGGTATCTTAGTCGCAATAGTTATATGGTTTATATTAAAAAAGACCACACTTGGTTTTGAACTTAAAGCTGTTGGTCTAAATAAAGACGCGGCAAAATTCTCAGGGATTTCAGTAAATAATAAGATAGTACAAGCTATGTTTATTTCAGGCGCTATCGGCGGACTCGCAGGAGCTGTTGATGTACTTGGCGTAACTCAAAGAATTGGAGTTCTTGCTCTAATGCAAGGTGTTGGTTTTGACGGAATTGCAATCGCACTAATAGCACTTAACAATCCACTTGCAGTTATTCCGGTATCCTTACTTTTCTCAGCTCTCAAATACGGTGGAGGAAAATTAACCCTAAGTGTTGGGGTTCCTGGAGAAATTGTTTCGATTATTATCGGATTTATCGTGTTCTTTATCTCAATACCTTTTGTCTTTAAAAACAAGAAGAAAGCAGAGTCATCTATAGAAGTTAAGGAGGAAATATAATGAGTTTACAAGAAATTGGAATTATTATTGGTATAACATTTATGTATGCAACTCCTCTTATTTATGCTGCTATAGGTGGGGTAATGAGTGAAAACACAGGCGTTGTAAATATTGGTCTAGAAGGGATAATGTCCATTGGTGCTTTGATAGCAGCTACAGTTGCTCACTTCTCTGGCAGCCCTTGGCTAGCGTTTTTATGCGGGGGTTTGGCAGGTCTTGTAATTGCAATCCCACATGCTCTTGCTACAATTAAATTTGGGGCAGACCATGTTGTAAGTGGTACTGCAATTAACTTTTTAGGGCCTGGACTTGCACTCTTTTTGTGCAGGATATTTTTTGATGGTGGTGCTACTTCAAAACCACTGACAATGGATCAAAAATTACCACAACTTTTTCAACACACCTTCCCTGAAGGTTCATTTTTAAAGTCAGTCTTCAACCAATATGCAACATTTTATATTGCTTTAATTTTGGTTGCTCTTGTGTATATAATTTTGTATAACACAAAGCTTGGCCTTAGGATGCGTGCAGTTGGTGAACACCCTCTAGCCGCAGATACCTTGGGTATTAATGTTAGAAAAATTAAATATTTCGGAGTCTTGTCAAGTGGTTTCTTAGCTGGACTTGGTGGAGCAAGTTTGTCAATAGCAGTTGTTGCAAACTTTAGAACGACTTTGGTAAGTGGGCAAGGCTTTATCGCCCTTGCAGCTATGATATTTGGAAATTGGAAACCGCAAGGAGCATTAATGGCTTCATTATTGTTTGGCCTTGCACAAGGACTTGCAATTCATTTTGGTGGTGGAAATACACAAATCCCAAGCTCTGTGCTTTCTATGCTACCTTATGTTCTTACTTTAATAATATTGGTAATAACATCAGGTAAGAGCAGGTCACCAAAAGCAAATGGATTGCAATATGTAAAGAAAAATTAGTAGGAGGTTAAAATGAAAGTAGGAATTAACGGTTTTGGAAGAATTGGTAGGGACGTAGCTAGGATTTTATTAGAAGAAGACCACGGTCTTGAACTAGTTCACATCAATGCTAGTGGGGACTTGGATGATCTAAGACACTTATTTAAATATGATAGTCTTTATGGTAAATTTACCAAGGATATAAAAGTTGACGGCGATGGATTTGATATTGAAGGCCACAAGGTCCACTTTACACAATTTAGAGATCCAGCTGAAATCGACTGGTCAGAACATGGAGTTGAAATCGTAATCGACTCAACAGGTGCTTTTAAAGACATGGAAGGCCTTGGCAAACACTTAAAAGGAAGCGTTAAAAAAGTTATTTTAACTGCTCCTGGTAAGGGCCTTGACAACACAATTGTAATGGGTGTTAACTGTGACACATATAAGCCAGAACAAAATATTATTTCAAATGCAAGCTGCACAACAAACTGCTTAGCACCAGTAGCCAAGGTTATTGAAGATACTTTTGGTATTGAAAAAGGTATGATGACAACTTGCCATGCATACACAGGTGACCAAATGCTCTTAGACAAGAGACACAAAAAGGACAGACGCCGTGCAAGAGCTGCTGCTTTGAGTATGGTTCCTACAACAACAGGAGCTGCTAAAGCTGTTGCAGAAGTTATTCCTGAGTTAAAAGGAAAATTAAATGGCTATGCTCTTAGGGTTCCAACTCCTACAGTTTCAGTTGTTGATGTTGTCTTAGAACTTAAGAAACCAGCTAAAGTTGAAGAAGTTAACGCTGCTTTGAAAAAAGCAAGTGAAAATGAAATGAAGGGAATCCTAGGTTTTTCAGATGAAGAACTCGTAAGCATCGACTACCAAGGCGACCCACGCAGCTCAATTGTCGACAGCAAACTCACAATGATGATGGGCGACAACATGGTAAAGATCGTTTCATGGTATGATAACGAATGGGGATATTCCTGCAGAGTTGTAGATTTAGCTAAAATGGTAGCAAAGAGTTTATAATGAAAAAAACTGTTAGAGATATTGATTTTAAAAATAAAAGAGCCCTAGTTAGAGTTGATTTTAATGTTCCTATGAAAGACGGAAAGATAACCGATGATTTTAGGATTAAATCAGCCTTAAAGACCATTGATTATTTAATGGATAAGGGAGCCAAGGTGGTTTTGATGAGCCATCTTGGTCGCCCAAAGGGCACATATAAGCCTGAATTTTCACTTAAACCTGTGGCTGAAAAGTTAGAGGAATTAACAGGAAAAAAAGTTGTCTTCTTTGACATCGAAAGCCCAGTTAATGATGATACTGTAAAGGCTTCAAAGGACTTTGATGGAAGCATTTTACTCTTACAAAACACCAGATACGATGCTGGCGAAGAAAAAAATGATCCAGACCTTGCGAAGAAACTAGCAGCCCACGGAGATATTTATGTAAATGATGCCTTTGGCACAGCCCACAGGGCCCACGCTTCTAATGTTGGCGTCTCAGAAATTTTGCCAGCTGTAGCAGGATTTTTGGTTGAAAATGAAATCAAATATATCAAAGAAAATCTTGATAATCCAAAGCATCCTTTCGTGGCCATTTTAGGTGGAGCAAAAGTTTCAGATAAGATTGGTGTAATTGAAAATCTTATGAATAAAGTCGACAAGATTATCATAGGCGGGGCTATGGCTAACACCTTTTTAAAGGCTCAGGGTTATGATATGGGCAAATCTTTGGTTGAAGATGAAAAAATTGACTTAGCCAAAGACCTGTTAAAAGAATCCAAGGATAAAAATGTCGAAATCTTATTACCTGTTGATTTAGTTATGACCGATAGCTTGGATGATTCAAATCTTATAAAGACTGTTAAGCTAGGCGACGACAAGGCAAATCTAATGGCTGTAGATATTGGGGAAGAATCAATTAAAAATTTCTCCAAAGCTATAAAAGATGCCAAACTTGTAATTTGGAATGGACCTATGGGCGTATTTGAAAATAAAGATTTTGCCAAAGGTACTTTTGAAATTGCAAAGGCAGTTGCAGAAAGCGATGCCGTTTCAATTATTGGTGGCGGCGACTCAAGTCTTGCTGTTAAGCTTTCTGGTTACGAAGACAAGGTTACCCACGTTTCTACAGGCGGTGGAGCAAGTCTTGAAATGATGGAAGGTAAAGAACTGCCAGGTATTAAATGTTTGGAGGAAGCCTAATGAGGAAGAAGATTTTAGCAGCAAATTGGAAGATGAACCTGTCTAAAAAAGAATCTGAAGACTTATTAAAAAATCTTTCACAAATTGAAGAAAAAAATAATCGCGAGATGATTATCTGCCTGCCAGATATATATTTATATCAAGCCGAAGAATATTTAGAAGGCAAGAGCTACGGCCTACAAAACTTTTACTATGAGGCAAGTGGAGCTTTTACAGGAGAAATTTCTTTGGAGCAAGCCAAGGACTTTGGCATTAAATACGCCATTGTTGGCCACTCAGAACGAAGGACAATTTTTAACGAATCAAATGAGCTTTTAAATAAAAAAGTTAAGGCTGCCTTAAAAAATGGAATCACACCAATTTTTTGCATTGGCGAACCCATTAGTGAAAGGGAAAATTCAACTTACGAAGCCTATTTGTACAAGGAATTAAAAGAAGGTCTAGCAGGTGTCGATATAGAAGATGCTAGAAAAATTATCTATGCCTACGAACCTATTTGGGCAATTGGCACAGGAAAGACAGCTCATACATCGGATATAAAATCAGCCCTTGAATATATAAGAAATACACTTGACTATATGTATAAGGGTATCAAGGATGATGTCCACCTCTTATACGGTGGCAGCGTTAAAGATAGCAATATCGATGAGATTATGGCAACTGAACATGTTGACGGCGTCTTGGTTGGTGGAGCTAGTTTAAAATTCGATTCATGGAAGAGAATAGTGGAATTTAAGGAGTAAATGATGAGTGAAATTATTGATGTTCATGCACGCGAAGTGCTAGATTCAAGGGGAAATCCAACCGTTGAGGTGGAAGTTGTTACAGATAGCGGTGTTGTTGGAAGGGCAATTGTTCCTTCTGGTGCATCAACAGGTGCTCATGAAGCCCTCGAGTTAAGGGACGGAGACAAGAAAAGATATCTTGGCAAGGGCGTTTTAAAGGCTGTAGAAAATGTAAATGAAATAATTGCAGATGAATTAATTGGCCTACCTGTAGATGCTCAAACTGAAATCGACAACATTATGATCAATCTTGATGGTACAGAAAACAAAGACAAGCTTGGCGCCAATGCTATTTTAGGAGTTAGCCTTGCTGTAGCAAGAGCAGCTGCAGGAGAGATAGGCTTGCCACTTTATAAATATATTGGCGGAGTAAACGCAAAAGTACTTCCAGTTCCTATGATGAATATTTTAAACGGTGGAGAACATGCCGACAATAACGTCGACATCCAAGAATTTATGATTTTGCCAGTAAGTGCAGACTCATTCCACCAAGCACTTCGTATGGGATCAGAAGTTTATCATAGTCTAAAGAATGTTTTGAAGGATAAAAATCTTTCAACAGGGGTTGGCGACGAAGGTGGCTTTGCTCCAAACCTAAATTCAAATGAAGAAGCGCTAAAGGTTATTATTGAAGCCATCGAAGCTGCAGGATACAAGCCAGGCGAAGACATTTACTTGGGCATTGACGCAGCAAGCACTGAATTTTACGATGCAGACAAGAAAGCCTATATTTTAAAGGGCGAAGGTAAGGAATTTACCGCTGAAGAATTGGTAGATTATTATCAAGATCTTTGCAATAAATACCCTCTAATCTCAATCGAAGACGGTCTTGCAGAAGATGATTGGGCTGGATGGAAGTATATGACCGAAAAAATGGGCGGAAAAATCCAATTGGTTGGCGACGACCTCTTTGTTACAAATACAAAGAGACTCGAAAAGGGCATTGAAGAAGGAATTTCCAATTCAATTTTGATTAAGCTAAATCAAATTGGAACCCTAACAGAAACCATCGACGCAGTTTCTATGGCTAAAGAAGCTGGATACACAGCAGTTATATCACATAGATCAGGCGAAAGCGAAGATGCCTTTATAGCTGACCTTGCAGTTGCACTTAACACTGGACAAATCAAAACTGGTGCACCTGCCAGAACAGACAGAGTTGCTAAATACAATGAGCTTTTAAGAATTGAAGAATTTTTAGATTTCACTGCAGAATACAAGGGACTAAAGGGTTTTTACAATCTTAAAAAATAATCAAACTCCTTAAAATTTGCAAATAATAGCAAATTTTGATATAATTATCCTGTTAACTAAAGGAGGATTTATGAACAAGTTTTTAAAAGGGACATTAAAGCTTGTAGGAGCAATTTCTATCTTAGCTTTATCCACTTTCGATACTGGCACTATCATAAATAATGTTGATGTAAAAACAAAAGATAATTTAGTTATTAACTTTGTAGAGGGAGAAGAAGTTGAAATATTAAAGGAAACTCCCAATGGATATGTCATTCAAAAAGACGACCAAACTGCAGAGCTTGATGGCGAAAATATTATTCAGTTCAATAAAAAAAGCAATGAATTTACCGTTAGAAGGTTAACAGCTTTAAAAGATGATAAGGCTAGTGACCAGGTAAAAAGACAATTGCTAGAAGGTGAAGCTATTACCGTTCAAAAAAACGAAGGTGAATACTCGTTTGTTTTAACCACAGATAATTTAACAGGTTATGTATTGTCAAGTGACTTGGACAAAGAAGTTGTTTCAAATGTTGTAACAGGTGAATTACTTGGTTTGATACAGCTAATTGATGGGACAACTCTAGAAGCGGGTACTCCTGTTGTCATTAATGGATTTGCAGACGGGAATTTTACTGCAAGTACAAAAGATAAGAAGGAATTTATTATTGCAAAAGAATTTGTAAAAATTGTAAAGGATAGATTATCTAGGGCTGCTAACAGAAATCCAAGTTTAGAAAATGACGTAGTTGCAATAGCACAAAGTAAATTAAATACACCATATGTTTATGCAACTGCAGGTCCAAATTCTTTTGACTGCTCAGGTTTTTCAACATGGGTTTACAAGCAACTTGGAGTTAAATTGCCAAGATCAAGCGCATCTCAATCAGGTTTTGGACAATTGGTAAATAGAAATGACCTGGTTCCTGGAGATTTAGTTTTCTTTAACACTTCAGGTAGTGGAGTAAGCCACGTTGGAATTTATATTGGAAATGATAAATTTATTCATGCCGCAAGCGCTCCGTATATGAAGGTTATGATTAATTCTCTAAGTGAGAAATATTATAACGCCCGTTACGTTTGCGCTAGACGCGTTTTATAATTTAAGGAGAACATATGAAAGAATTAAGAGGCAAGGTTGTTGCTGATCAAATTAAAGAAGGCCTATCAAAAGATATAGAAGAATTAAAAGCTAAGGGTATTAATCCTACAATTGCTGTTGTAAGAGTTGGCGAAAATGATTCAGATATTTCTTATGAAAGGGCTATAGTCAAAGCTTCAGAAGCTATTGGCTTGTTGGTAAGACTCGTTACTTTGAAAGAATCGACCACAACAGAAGAATTGGAAGCTGAACTTGTTAAGTTAAACAATGACAAAGAAGTTCATGGAATTTTAATGTTTAGACCACTTCCAAAGCACATTGACCAAGACAGGATGCAAAATATTATCGTAGCTGAAAAAGACGTTGACGCTATGAACCCTATAAATCTAGAAAAGATTTTTGAAGGCGATCCAACAGGACTAGAACCTGCAACTCCAAGAGCAGCTGTTGAAATGATCAAAGGACACGGCTATGAACTTGAAGGTAAGGACGTTGTTGTAATCAATAGGTCAATGGTTGTTGGTAAGCCACTTTCAATGATGCTTTTACAAGAAAATGCCACAGTTACTATTTGCCATTCCAGAACCAAGGATTTAAAGGCTCACACAAAAAGAGCTGACATAGTTGTAACTGCTTTGGGTAGACCTGCCATGCTTGATAAGTCTTACTTCACAGAGGACTCAATTGTAATTGACGTCGGAGTAGGCACAACAGCGGATGGCAAGTTATCAGGCGACGTAAACTTTGACGATGTTAAAGATTTTGTTGCAGCTATTACTCCAGTTCCACGTGGAGTTGGATCTATCACCACAACAATTCTTTTAAGCCAAGTTGTAAAGGCTTGTAAAAACCAAAACAAATAAGAAAATTAAAACTGCGGACTAGCCGCAGTTTTTTTGTGCCCTCATTTTTAATTAAAAATTATTTCTTAAAGTGTTTTTCTAGATAGATATAAAGAGATAATTTTACTAAAATAAAAGTCAAATTTAAATTTTAAATGTAATTTAGCAAAGTTGGTTGATATTTTATTGGCCGGCTTTTTTCTTGACTTAAATTCCTATAAAAAGTATAATGAATATGATTATATTTAAAGGAAGGCATATGGATATAAAAAGTTTATTAAACAAAAATCAATACGAAGCTGTAATGCAAACTGAAGGGCCAGTCTTGGTTCTAGCCGGGGCTGGAAGTGGAAAAACACGGGTTGTTACATACAAGCTCGCACATCTTATAAATGATTTGGGCGTCAGCCCTTATAATATTTTGGCTATTACCTTTACCAACAAGGCTGCCAATGAGATGAAAGACCGGGCTTCTAGTATTTTAAACAGACCTGTAGACGGGCTTTGGATAGGAACCTTTCATAGCATATGCGTTAGGATTTTAAGGAAGCATTATTCATCATCTTTTACAATTTATGATACTGCTGACACCACAAATTTAATTAAGAGAATTATCAAAGATTTTGATTACGATACCGACACTTTTAAGGCATCGTCAATTAGGTATGAGATTTCCGATTACAAAAACAGAGGAAAGGGAGTTCATGAATACTTGACAGATGCTGGTGCAGATTATTATAGGGAAAGGATTGGCAGGGTTTTTGAAGAGTATGAGAAGAGGTTGAAGGAGGCAAACGCCCTTGATTTTGACGACCTCATCTTAAAAACAGTTCAGATTTTAAAATCCAATAGCCAAGTTAGGGAAGATTACTCCAAGAAATTTGAATATGTTTTTGTAGACGAGTACCAAGACGTCAACGACATTCAATATCAATTTGTAAAACTGATTTCCAGTTACCACAACAATATCACTGTTGTAGGTGATGAAAATCAAAGTATCTATGCATTCAGGGGGGCTAATTTAGAAAATATTTTAAATTTTGAAAATGATTTTAAAGATGCTAAGGTAATATATTTAAACGAAAACTATAGGTCTACAAATCAAATTCTAAATGCAGCCAATCACTTGATTGCGAATAACTATCAAAAATACAAGAGGGACTTGTTCACATCCAGGGAATCCGATGATCAAGTTGTCTTTATAAATTTGCCCAACAATAGCGAAGAGGCATTTTATGTTGCAAATAAAATTGAAGAGCTCAACCTAAAGGGTGTTTCCTATAACGATATAGCGATTTTATATAGGACCAACGCCCAGTCCAGGAATTTTGAAGATATATTTTTGAGGTCTTCTATTCCTTATGAGATTATCGGCGGCTTAAGATTCTACGACCGCAAGGAAGTAAAGGATGTAATTGCTTATTTGAGGCTCTACGAAAATCCTTATGATACAGTTAGTTTTGAGAGGATTATAAATACACCACGTCGTGGAGTTGGAGAGAAGACTCTAACTGAGTTTTTGAATGCCAAAATCTACACGGGAGAAGATTTCTTCGCAATTATAACAAATTCCAACAACAAAAAAGCCGCAGATTTTGGCAATAAAATGCTTGAGATTATGGACAATAAAGATCTTTCTTTAATGGATAGGGTAAAGGCTATAGTTGATGGATCAGGATATTTGGAGAGTTTAAGGATTTCAAATGCAGTTGAAGACGAATCAAGGGTTCAAAATATCGAAGAGTTTTTAACTTTTGTTGAAGAGTATTCAAAGACTCATGAAGACGCAAGTCTGACTGACTTTTTGGCAGAGATATCATTGTTATCAGACATAGATTCCAAGAGCGAAGATGATAAGATAACCTTGATGACTGTTCACTCTTCCAAGGGTTTGGAATTTAAAAATGTCTTTGTAGTTGGTCTTGAAGAAGGGCTTTTCCCATCTTCCAGGTCAATGGATTCTGAGGAAGAGGTAGAGGAAGAAAGACGGCTAATGTACGTTGCCATTACCAGGGCCAAGGACAGATTGTTTTTAACTTCGGCTGATGAGCGAATGATGTATGGCAATGTTATCTATGGCAAGCCCAGCCGTTTTGTAGAAGAAATTGAAGACTATATAGACAGACAAGAGAGCGAAAAGAAAGCTCCGATAAAAACGCAAAGTTCTCCAGGAAGGACTATACTTACAACAGGTTATAAGCCAATGAAGTACAATAGTACATCTGCAAATTCAGCTGATATTGGAACTGGAGATTTGGTTGAACACAAGCTTTGGGGCGAAGGCAGGGTAGTAAGTAAAAATGGAGATGACATCACAATTGTATTTAACTCCAAGGGCTTGAAAAAATTAAAATTATCGCTCGCTCCAATTAAAAAGAAGGTGTAATATGGATTTTAAAATTAGAATGAGAGAGCTGGTGGACCAGTTAAATGAATACAATTACCACTATTACACTCTGGATGATCCAATTGTTACGGATAGTGTTTACGATAAATTATATAGTGAGCTTGTAGACTTAGAACATAAAAATAATTTTAAATTTGATGACAGCCCGACTCAAAGGGTTGGAGGAGACCTTTTAACAGAATTTGAAAAATACACCCACAGGGCCCAGCTTTGGAGTCTTGGCAAGGCTCAATCCTTTGAAGAGCTAAGGGCTTGGGATGAAAGGTGCAAGAGAGAAGTGGCAGCTTATAATGAGGCAAATCCGCTTGCTCCCCTCCCTGAAGTCGAGTATGTAGTTGAATATAAATTTGACGGTCTTACCATAAATTTAACTTACGGGGACGGCAAGTTTGTAAACGCTGCAACTCGTGGAAACGGAATTATTGGGGAAAATATCACCAAGCAGGCCCTTACTATAAAAAACTTTCCCCTGGCTATAAATTTTAAAGGCCTTATGGAAATCCAAGGCGAAGGCTATATGCCACTGGACGCTTTTGATAATTATAATGCGACTAATGAGATTCCCCTTAAAAATGCAAGAAACGCAGCTGCGGGTGCCCTTAGAAATTTAAATACGACTGAAACAGCCAAGAGGAACTTAAAAGTATTCACTTATAATATTGGTTACATTGAAGGAAAAACTTTTAAGACTCACATGGAGGCCTTGGAGTTTTTGCAAAGGGAAAAGTTTCCAGTAAATCCTTATCACAAATTGGTGAAGACAATTGACCAAGTGATTGACGAAATTAATTTTATAGACGAATCCCGCCACCAACTGAATTATTTGACAGACGGAGCAGTAATAAAGATAAATGATATTAGGACCAGGGAAATCCTTGGCTTTACAAATAAGTTCCCCCGCTGGGCTCTGGCCTTTAAGTTTGAAGCCGAAGAAGTGCAGACCAAGCTCTTGGATGTGACTTGGAATGTGGGCAGGACTGGCAAGGTAACACCTGTTGCCAGCCTTGAACCAGTAGAAATTTCTGGGGCCATGGTGCAAAATGCAACCCTAAATAATGTTGGCGATATAAATCGCAAGGGCGTTAGGATTGGTGCGGATGTAATTGTAAGGAGGTCAAATGAAGTTATACCCGAGATAATGGGGACCATTGGCGATCTTGCTGGCACTAAGGAAATTAAAATACCAAGTCATTGCCCATCTTGTGGGACTGAACTAAAAGAAGTGGGGGCCTATCTGATCTGTCCAAATTCAACTTATTGCAAGCCACAGATTGTTTCTAGGATTGAGCACTTCTGTAGCAGAAATGCTATGGACATAGAGGGCCTCAGCGAAAAAACTGCCATGAGCCTAGTCGATGTCCTTGACATATCTCTTGTCTATGAGCTTTATGACCTAGACAAAGAATCGCTTTTAAAATTGCCCCTCTTTGGAGAAAAGAGAGCGGATAATTTACTGGCGGCCATAGAAAAATCCAAGCTAAGAGAATTGCATAGATTTTTATTTGCCCTAGGGATCCCAGAGGTTGGAGAGAGGACAGCTAGGGATATTTCAATTAAGTTTAAGACCCTTGATAATATTATTAACTCGACTTATGATGAGCTTATAGAAGTTGAAGGGGTTGGAGATATAATAGCAAAAAATATTTTGGATTATTTTGCCAGACCCGATATAATTGAAATGCTTGATGAGTTTGATAAGCGTGGAGTAAACACTATCGAACACGAGGACGCAGAGACTAGCGAAGGCTATTTTAGCGGCAAGACGGTGGTAATTACAGGTAGCTTTGAAAATTATAAGAGGGATGAATTAAAGGCTATAATTGAAAGTCAAGGAGGCAAATGCACAGGCTCTGTTTCCAAGAATACAGACATTGTTTTGGCAGGCGAAAAGCCGGGATCAAAGCTGGATAAGGCAAGGGAACTTGGCATTAGGGTAATGGATATAGATGAGTTTTTGGAGGTAAAATGAAGGAACAAGAATTTAAAGATATATGCAAACTTGCACGCATAGAATATGAAGACCATATGTTTGAAGGTTTTAAATCAGCGCTTGATGTTATCATGCATGTAAGTGATTTTGATGGAGACTTGGAAGTTGATTACAATATAAACTCTCCAGAGGTAAAGCCAGATGCGGACCAGCCACAAGCAGGCCTAACTAGTGAAGAAGCTTTGCTAAATGCAGACAGGAAAAAATATGGCTATTTTGTTATTAATAAATATGTAGGTGAATAATGAGAAATTTAACAGAAACTTTAGATTTAATTAATTCAGGAAAGCTATCTTCAGAAGAGCATTTATCAGAGGTCCTGGAAAATATAAAAGAAGATGAAAATATAAATTCTTTTATCAGCTTGGGACTAGAAGCCGCTAAGGAAATGGCAAAAAATTCCAAGGAGGGCCCACTAAGAGGAGCTGTTGTTGGCATCAAGGACAATGTAAATGTGAAGGGCATGAAGACCACTTGTGCTTCAAAGATCTTAAAGGATTTTGAAAGCGTTTTTGATGCTGATGTGACCAAGAGCATCAGAAATTCAGGGGCAACTATACTGGGAAAATTAAATATGGATGAGTTTGCCATGGGTTCTTCCAATGAGAGCTCTTACTTTGGCCCAGTTAAAAATCCACTAGATAATTCACTTGTGCCAGGAGGCAGCTCAGGCGGTTCTGCTGCTGCAGTTGCCATGGGCTTTGTGGATGTGGCTATTGGTACTGATACTGGCGGCAGCATTAGGCAGCCTGCTAGTTTTTGCTCGGTTGTTGGTATTAAACCAACTTATGGGGCAGTGTCCAGGTACGGTGTTCAAAGCCTGGCAAATACCTTTGATACTGTAGGCACACTTGGCCGTTCAGTTGAGGACGCTTATTTGTTCCTACAAAATATTGCCTGTGACACACAAAATGATATGACCAAAATTAAGGTTGATTTGCCAGACTTATACAAAAGTCATGACCAGGCTATAGAAAATTTGAAGGGCAAGAAGATTGCCATCTTTAAAAACTTTGATGACTTTGATTTTGAAGACGGCGTAAGAGATGCTTATGACAAATCCATTAAAGCCCTCCAAGATGCAGGGGCAATTATTGTGGAAGATGAGTTTAAGTATTTAGACTTTGCCGTTGCCGCTTATTATACCCTTGTGGCCGCTGAATGTTCAAGCAATATTTCCAGATTTGATGGGATTAGGTATTCAGGCATAGATTATACTGGAAGTATTGAAGATTACATGACCAAGGTTAGGTCAGAGGGCTTAAATGAAAGTGTAAAGCGCAGGGTTTTACTTGGCATGTATATTTTGTCCAGCAAAAATAAAGACCAAATTTATGGCAAGGCTTTGAAAATCAGACAAGCCATTAGAAATGATTACGACAGGATTTTTAAAAATGCTGACGTAATTTTAACTCCTACTGTCAACGAACTTGCCTTTAAACTTGGCAGCAAGACCACAGATCCAAAGAAGATGATGGAAGGCGACATACTTTCAGTTTCTCCAAATATGGCAGGACTTCCTGCAATTTCTGTCCCATCAACAAGCGAGAGAAAGATAAATGCTGGCATGCACTTTATTGGGAATAAAAAAGACGATGCAAATCTGGCAAGGATTGCCATGGCATACGAAGGGTTGGTGAAATAATGAAAACTTTAATTGGATTAGAACTCCACGTTGAATTAAAAACTCAAAGAAAGATGTTTTGCAAGTGCAAGTCAGCTTTTGGCGATGAACCAAATACAAATGTTTGCCCAGTTTGCCTTGGTATGCCGGGCGCCCTTCCTGTTATAAACGAATTTGCTATTGAACAGGCCATTAGAGCTGGCCTTGGCTTAAATTCTGAGATTGCAAAGGTCATCAAGATGGACAGGAAAAATTATTTTTATCCCGACCTCGTCAAGGGCTATCAAATTTCCCAAGAGGACACGCCGATTTGTGCTGGCGGCTATGTAGAGATCGAGGTCGATGGCAATAAAAAACGCATTCACTTGGAAAGGGCTCATATAGAAGAAGATACAGGCAAGGCCACTCACATGGATGATATTACCCTTATGGACTACAACAGGGCAGGCCTTCCACTAATAGAAATTGTTACCAAACCAGAAATCGAGAGTGGTAAGGAAGCCAGAGCCTTCATAGAAGAACTCAGAGATATATTAACAGAGCTCGGCGTTTCAGACTGCAAGATGGAAGAAGGTTCCATGCGTGTAGACTGTAACTTCAATATTGTCGATGGCGATTTTAAAACCGCTATTACAGAGGTAAAAAACATAGGCTCAACTAGCGGCGTTGAGATGGCCATGAACTATGAATTCAATCGTCACAAGGATTTATTAGCCAAGGGTGAAAAGGGAATCAGAGAAACCAGGCGTTGGGACGAAGAAAAGCAAGAGACTGTTGTCATGCGTGTAAAATCTGAATCCAACGACTACAGGTTCCAGTTTGATGGCGACATCCCAATTTTGCCAATTGACGATGAACTCATAAAAAATATTAAAGATTCTTTACCAGAATTAAAATCCGAACGCAAGGAAAGATTAATCAAGACCTATGACCTAAGTGATTATGATGCTGGCATTATTTCAAATGACAAGCATTTGTCAGAATATTTTGAATCCATTTCCAAAGAAGTGGGCGATGTAAAGCTGGTTGTAAATTGGATTATGAATGAATTCTTAAGAAGAATCAATGATCTGGAAACCACTATTGATGACTTGAAATTTGAAAAAGCTGACTTTGTAAATCTATTAAAATTGGTCAAAGAAAATAAAATCAATAACAATTCTGCAAAAAAAGTTTTTAGAGAAATGTTTGAGGACGGAACCAGTTCAGAAGAAATTATAAAAAGGGACAACCTCCTCCAAGTTAGCGACGATGGCGCTATTGAAAAATGGGTTGCAGATGTAATGGAAGCAAATCCAGATTCAATCACAGACTACCACAATGGTAAGGACAGGGCCTTGGGCTTCTTGGTAGGTCAGGTTATGAAGGCCTCGAGAGGTAAGGCAGATCCAGTTCTTGTTAACAAGATGATTCTAGATAAATTAAACGAAATGAAATAGTATTGACCATGCAGGAGAGTTTTCTTGCATGGTTTTTATATGCAAACAATAAAACTTTCCTCGTAATATTAAATTAATTTGCAATTTGACTTATAATAATGTAAAATTTAATACATGGAGGCATTATGAAAAAGAGATTTTTTAAATTTTTTATATTTTTTCTTTTAACATTTTCTATATGCATGCAAATCGATGCGGCAAAGTTAAATATAGATGGACAAGATAGGGAAGTATTGAATGTAAATATTAGTATCAACGGCCAGTCCGCCAATACTAATTTGCCTGTTTTTGTTGTAAATGAAAGGACCTATGTGCCTGTTAGATTTGTAAGTGAAAGTCTGGGCTACAAGGTTATTTGGCTTCAAGATACTTTTACTGTTGAAATCAGAGGGACTGATAAAAAGATGTGGTTTCCTGTTGGCAAGGCCCAAGTTAATTTGGGCGCTGGCCTAATCAATACTCCTGATGGGGTTAAGGCGTCTATTGTTCGCTTGCCAGGGTACACAGATGGTTTTACTTATGTGCCGGTCAGATTTATTGCTGAATACATGGGTCAAAAAATTGACTGGGACCAAGCGACCATGACTGTAAAGATTGGTCAAGGCAATGCTGTGAAAAATCCAGACCTTCTTGCAGAGGACGAAAAGCCTGAAGTGGATGACAATAAGGTTGATCCAAAAGACAATTTAAATGAAGTTAATAAAAATGAAAACACCACTAAGCACGCTAACAACGCTTGGGTAAATCTTATAAATGTCAAGACTAGTGGGGAGGAAGAGTCCACTCCAAAGATGTATTTTAACTTTGATGGCAAGATGGAATATAAAGTTTTATCTAACAACGGTTCAAAAGTTATATTTGTTCCAAATGCACAATCAGATAGCAGATTTTTGGGTAGCTTTAGGTCTGCACTTAAAAATTCATCTTCTTATAATATTAGTCAAAAGCCCGATGGTATAGAGATTGAATTTGTAAAGGCCCAGGATGGAATTAATCTATATTTGGAAGATGGCAACAAGACCTTGGTTGTAATTGATAGCCACCTATTCAAAGGCCTGCAAATAGCCGATCACAACGGAAGCAAGGCCTATGTATTAAAGGGCATGGGCAAACAACAATATAAGAAATTTGAATTTGATAATCCAAAGAGAGTTGCACTGGACTTCCTGGATTCTGAGCTCGAAGGCACAAATTATGTAGAATTTAAAGAGGCGATTGGATTTATATCAAGCGTTAGGATGAGCCAGTTTGTTCCAGACAAAAACTATGATCCAAACGACAAGATTTTGCGGGTTGTTTTTGACATAGAAGATGGGATTAAATATCCTGACTTAAAAATTGAAACTGTAGGCGATGACCTCTATGTTTATCCAGTAGAATCTCTCTATAATTATTTTAAGTTTAGAAACAGCGGAACACAGAGGTTCATTACCATAAAGAATTATGATAAGCCGATTGATTTTACCTATGATGAAGTGGCTAACAAGATAACAGCAAGGATCGATAGGGATATTCCAGACGGAATTGTAAAATATAACGACTCCCTTGTTAGAGACTTGGTTGTTGAAAACAATATTATTACCATAAACTTGGTTCGTAATGTTCAAGTAGAGAGCGCTCTTGACCAAGACGGCAGCTCTATTAAGATTACCAGGGTAAAGACGGGTAAAAACTCAGACTATTTGATTTTGATTGACCCCGGCCATGGAGGAACTGATCCGGGCGCCAGCAATTTTGCAAAGACATATTGGGAAAAAGATTGCATCTTACCAGTACAAAGATCTTTGGAAAAAAGGCTCTTGGATTTAGGCTATGTTGTTAAAAAGACAAACGATACGGTTGATTCATATATCGGCATTCACGATAGGGCCAAGATGGCCAACGAATTGATGCCAGATATATTTATATCCATCCATGCGAATGCGTCTGATTACGCTAAGCCAAATGGAATGGAAGTTCTATATGCATCTGAGGATAAAAACCCTAGCAAAGAAAAAGGTCAGGCCAGGATTGCTCAAATCTTTAACGATGAAGTATCCAAGGCCACAGGACTTAATTCTCGCGGCATCAAAAATAGGCCAGAGATTGTCGTTGTGGGCAAGTCAAATGTCTCGGCTGTTTTACTTGAAATGGCATTTTTAACTAACGAAAGAGATCTGGCACTTTTAAAAGATCCAGCCTTTTTAGAAAGAGTTGTCGACGGACTTGTGTCGGCCATAGAAATTTATTTGACGGAGTTTAGATAATGATAGTAGTAGCAAGTGGTAATGCCCACAAGATTCAAGAAATAAAAGAAATATTGAGTGACTGGCAAATAATTTCTTACAAGGAAGCTCACCCAGACCATGAATCACCAGTTGAAGATGGCGATACTCTTGAGGCCAATGCCTTTATTAAGGCCAAGGACATAAAGGCCTTGTACGACTGCATGGTTATTGCTGATGACTCTGGTCTTTTTTGTCAGGCTTTAAATGGAGATCCTGGAGTTCACTCTGCAAGATATGCAGGTGAGCCTTGCAATGACAAAAATAACAATGACTTGCTTATAAAAAATCTTCAGGGCAAGGATAGGACGGCTGAATTTAGATCGACCATCTGCTTGATTGAAGAAGATGGCAAGGTATCTTATTTTACTGGAATTTGCAAGGGACAGATAATAGATGAGCCAAGGGGCGACGGAGGCTTCGGCTATGATCCGTACTTTTTACCTGATGGAGAGACCAAGACCTTTGCTCAGATGTCTGCAGGAGAAAAAAATAAAATTTCCCACAGGCGGAGGGCCCTTGAAAAGTTAAAAGAATATTTAAAAGATAAAAAATAAATTTTGACCACGATAACCAGTAGTGATATGCTGGAGGTCGTGGTTTTTCTTTGCAATGAAAATTTGTAAGTCGAATACAAATTGAGAAGCCTTCAATTTTGAAGGAGGCATTGTGATTCAATTTATAATTACAAGAAATTAAGACAGTGAAATCTTTATAAAAATTTAAAAATATTTTTACATAAATTTATAAAAAACCTATTGACAAACATATAAATATGGTGTACTATGTAACTAGTTCACTAGGGACGACATGAAAGGAGAATCTTGATGGATATAATTAATACAAAAAATTTAACCATGAAGTTCAAAGACTTTTACGCGGTCAAAGATGTATCGATCGATGTTAAGAGCAATCAAATTTATGGTTTAGTAGGAAAGAATGGCGCTGGCAAGACAACTCTTATGAAATGTTTGCTGGGTTTGCTGCCAGGATCAAGCGGAGAGATTAAAATGTTTGAGACCGACGACCTTGCTAAGGGCAGGAGAAGGACGGGAGCCTTAATAGAAGAACCAGGATTTTTTAAAAACCTAACAGGTTATCAAAATCTTATGTATTTTTCCAAGGCCTTTGGCATTAATGATTCAGCAGAAGTTCTTAAGCTCTTGCAACTTTTAAAATTATCTGAAGCCAAGGATAAAAAATATAAAAATTATTCACTTGGTATGAAGCAACGCCTGGGCATTGCCTTAGCCTTGATTGGTGACCCGGATTTACTTGTGTTGGATGAGCCGATTAACGGCATTGACCCAGAGGGCATTGTAGAGATGAGAAACTTATTTAAGAGTCTGGTCTATGACCAAGGCAAGACCATTATCATCAGCTCTCATATCTTGAGCGAAGTTGAAAATCTTTGCGACAATATTGCCATTATTGAAAAGGGCCAAGTGATTGACGTTATAGAAAATCACTCGACAAAAAATCAAATGACAAAATATGTTACAAGCCTCTCAACGGATAATAATGAAAAGGCTAAAGAAATTTTGACAAAAGAAAATATTTCTTTCAAAGAGGATAAAGGTCTTATTATAGAAGGCGATATAAAAACTTCCAGGATTTTAAAACTCATGACAGAAAATGATCTTGAAATCATCGAGTTTGCCCGCAAGAAAGAATCCCTTGAAGAATATTATCTTGAAAGATTGGAGGAAAAATAATGTTTGATTATATAAAAGCAGAGGTTTATAGGACTAAAAAAACTTCAAACAATTGGATAATGTGGATCCTGGGAGTCCTAGCTATAGGACTGACAGTAATTTCGATGAAGTCTTTTGACGATGTTCCATATAGGGATAATTTTTACTTTGGTATAGCACAAATGCTAAGTCAAATGGCTGTCTTTATATCCATATTAATTATGGGAGCCAGCTTTAAAAAAGATTTTGAAGAGAAAAATTATGTACAAAAAGGCTATAAGAGATCAAATATTATATGGGGAGACCTGGCTGTAGCAACTCTTTCTACAATAGTTAAGGCTGTAGGCCTAACAATACTGGTCTACTTATCATCACTATTATTTAAGGCTGACCCAGTAAATCCCCACATGGATTTAAATGATATGCTCCTAGCTGTATTTTGTATCACTCTAGCAGTTTTTGCCATGAATTGTGGGACCTATATGATTTACAATGTATCTGGCAAATCGGGTGTTGCAAGTATGCTATCCTTTTTACTATATCTATTAATACCACAAATAATGTCTGCCTTTATGGAGTACGATACATTTTTGGGTAAGCTTTGCAAGCATGTTTATAATTTAACGCCGATGAATAATTTCTTTAATCTATCAAGATATTTTGAAAACGATGGATTTGAAATGAACTGGAAGTATTTTATAATGATGATAGTATTAAACTTCATTATATTTAATGCGATAAGTTTGATTAGCAAAAAAAGGAAGAGATATTAATGGATTTTACAGATAGAATTCCTGTCTATGTCCAAGTCCAAGACGCCATAATCAAAAAAATAATCCTTTGCGATTATAAGCCCGGAGACAAGATTCCTTCGATCAAAGATCTGGCAAAGGATTTTAAAATAAATGCCAACACGGTAAGCAAATCGCTGACAGATCTTGAAGCCCAAGGAATCCTGGAGACCAGGCGGGGCATGGGGACATATATAGTAGAAGATAAAGACATGATAGAGGAAACCGTGGACAATTATATAGGGTCTAGGGTTTCAGATATAATAACAGAGTTTGAAATGCTTGGCATAGATAAGCAAAGATTAATTGAATTAGTTAAGGAGAAGACAGATGACGACAATTCTAAGAACGACTAATCTTACAAAAAAATATGGATCCAAGACCGCCTTGGACAATTTGACTTTGGAATTACAAAAGGGCGAAGTCCTTGGAGTTCTTGGACCAAATGGTAGCGGCAAAACCACTTTTTTAAAGATTATAGCAGGTATGCACAAGAAAACATCAGGGGAAATTACAATTTGTGGTGAAGAACCCGGTATAAAAACTAAGGGCATGGTTTCATATTTACCAGATAGAAACTTCCTATATAAGTGGATGAAGATAAGTAACGCTAGAGATTTTTACAGGGACTTCTTTCCAGATTTTAACGAGCAAAGCTTTGTAAAGATGATGGAGGTTATGAACCTGGATATAAATCAAAAGATATCAAGCTTATCCAAGGGCATGCAAGAAAAATTAAATGTAGCCCTTTGCTTCTCACGCGAAGCCAAACTCTACGTACTTGACGAACCCATTGGTGGCGTTGACCCGCTTGCCAGAGATATGATTTTGGATTCTATCATAGATAGGGCATACGATAAAAAGACAATTATCATTACAACCCAACTCGTCAGAGACATAGAAAATATTTTTGATAGATGTGTATTCCTTAGTGATGGAGCCACAATTTTATCAGGCAATGCCGAGGAAATTAGAAATGAAAGAGGCATGAGCATAGAAGAAACATTCAAGGAAATTTATAGGGGGCAAATATAATGGTTAAATTTTTAAAATACGATTTTAAGGGCAGTTATAAAACCCTCTTGGGCTTTATCTTAGGAGGCATAATAGGATCGACATTTATTCAAATATTTTTCTTCCAACAAAGCAATACTCTTAAAGCTTCTGGTATTGATATGCCTGTTGCACTAAAGGGAATAATAACAATTGCCAGCGCTCTCGTTATAGTATCAGTAGTAATAGGCTTTATAATTTACAGCGTAAGAATGTTTTCAAATGAGCTAAACGAGGACAGGGGATATTTGACCTTCTCGGTTCCCCAAAGCATGTATAAAATGATTTTAAGTAAACTCTTTATCGTCTTTATATGGAGTATGCTGTCAATGCTTGTGGGATTTTATTACAACATGGCCTTATCTTATCTAACCTTTGATTCAACACAAAGTGCGGCAGTTTTGATGGAAACTTTATCTGGTTTTTCAGATATTATTAGGGATATTTTTCTGGCTGGACTTGAAGCAACTTTTACAATGAGCATTTGTTATTTTGCAATTTCCTTAAGCAAGGTAACTTTTAATAACAAAAAGCTAGGTCTATTGTGGATTCCAATTTTTATTTTACTATTAATAGCAGTAAATTATTTAAGATCCTTCTTAGCCAGCCCATATATCTTTAGACCTATTGGGCCAGTAGTAAATATCTTTGGAGTCTATTATGATTATAATATCTGGAAAGTAGTAATCTTTGATATTATTTGTGGAGCCTTGTTTGTAACAGGCACAACATATATACTGGACAAAAAGATTAATATCTAGATATCCTAATAAATGAAGCGAGTCGTATAAAAAACGACTCGTTTTTTATATATAAATCAAATTTTTTAAATAAATTCGAAAAAAATGTTTTTTGAGAAAAGGCATAATTCCAACACTTATCCATAAATAGTTAACAAAATAGTAAAGAACATACGATTTTCGCACAAAATACCCTTTACAAAATAATTACAATGTGTTATTATATATACATCATATCTAAGAGATATGAATTATTGGTAAAACCACAAAACAAAGGAGGATTTTATGAACAAAAGACTATTAGCTATCCTAATAGCAGCAATGATGGTTATGTCATTCATGGTAGCTTGCGGCAAAAAAAATGAGCCAGCAGAAGATACAAAACCTGCCACAGAAGACACATCAAAGACAGACGAAAAGACAGATGAAAAGACAGACGAAAAAGAAGACACTGAACCTGCAGATGCTTCAGGCGAACTTGTTAGAAGAGTTTCAGGATCAAAGATCGCTACTCTAAACCAACACGTTTACCAAACATCAGCTGAATCAGACATTTTCTTCTTTACACTAGCTGGACTTATGGGCGTTTACTATGATGAAGAAAACGACACATTTAAATTCGTTCCAGAACTAGCAGCAGAAATGCCAACTCACTCAGAAGATGGTCTACACTGGACATTTAAACTAAGAGATGACCTACAATGGCCAGACGGAACACCTATTGATTCAAGCACATTTGAATATTCATGGAAGATGCTACTTGATCCAAAGCTAAAGAACCACAGAGGTACTGCCTTCTATGGTGACATAGAAGTAGTTAACGCTAAGAAATATTGGTTGGGTACAGCTGAAGACAACATTAAGCTTCAAAAACAAAAAGAAGAAGAAGCTGCTCTAGAAGAACTCAAAAAAGAAATCGATGCTATGGCAGACGGTGAAGAAAAAGACAAAAAGCAAGCTGAATACGACGAAAGAAACGACAAGCTTCAAGCTAACTATGTTGATATTAACGAAGAAGATTTAGCTGAAGGTGGAGCTAAATGGGAAGAAGTTGGATTAAAGTTCCCAGACCCACTAACAATCGAAGTCGACTTAGCATATGCTGTTCCAGAAGTTGACTTCTGGCTAGCTTTCACAAATGGACCTATTTCACCAGTTAGAGAAGAACTCTACGAAAAAGGTATGAATGCTGATAAAACAGAAACAACTTATGGTACAAGCCTTGAAATGCTTGACTTTACTGGTCCTTATGTTATGACAGAATGGACAAGAGACCAATACTACGAATACCACAGAAACGATAAATATCCACTTCCAGAATACTGGACAGCAGATGTTATCAAATCAAGAGTTGTTGAAGATGCTAATACAAACCTTCAATTATTCGAAAATGGTGAAACAGACTCAGCTGCTCTAGCTGGTGACAACTACACCAAATACGAAGAAGACCCACGTTTAGTATTTAACGAAAGAGAAGCTGTTTGGATGATGAACATCAACATGACATCAGACAAACCAGGCAAAGAATTCTTAACTGATATCAACTTCAGAAGAGCTATGTTCTACGGTATGAACCGTGAATCAATCGTTAACGACATTTACAAGATTGGTATCCCAATGACAACAATCGTTGCTACAATCAAAACAGCTGACGCTCTAAAGGGTGAACTCTACAGAGATACTCCAGAAGCTAAGGCAATTGAAGCTCCTAACCATGGATATGATCCAGAAAAGGCTGTTGAATACTTTGACAAAGCATACGAAGCATTTGGCAATAAGCAAATGGTTGCTGAAATGATGTACTTCGAAAACTCAGACAACATGAAGAAGATGGCTGAATTCCTAGAAAAAGAATATGAAACACTATTCGGACCAGACAGACTTGACATCCAACTACGTGCAGTTCCATGGAACAACGTTTATGACAAGATGGAACATGGCGACTACGACCTAGGATTTGGTTCATGGGTTGGCGGTCTATTTAACCCATGGGGCTCAATGGAAGTTTATACACAAGACTTCGGTATCAAGACCGACCAATTCTATTCAGACGAATTTGACGAACTATACAGAAGAACTGTTAAGGGCGACTTAATCTTCAAGACTCAAGAAAGAATTGAAGCTCTAGTTGAAATGGAAAAAATGCTATTAGATGCACTTCCAGTAATTCCTATTTATCAATCAAGATCTGCAGTTTTATATTCAGACAGAATTCACCTATTAACCAGACAATGGATCCCAGGCGTTGGATTTGCTTCATACCAAGCACCACTTGATCCACTACCAGCTAACTAATATATAGTTAAAAATATTATATTTGATTAAGAAAGGGGAGCTATTCCCCTTTCTTCAAATATATAAGAGAAAGGAGAGAAGAGCGTGATCAGATATACCGCAAGAAGACTAGTACTTATGGCGATAACCTTGTTTTTCATCATATCACTAAGTTTTTTCGTTATGCACTCTATGCCAGGAAGCTTTATTCAAGATAATAAATTACCGGCAGAAGTTAAGAGAGCCATGGAAGATAAATATCACTTGAATGAACCTTTGATGGTACAATATGGATATTTTTTAAAAGATTTTGTTAGAGGTGACTTTGGAATTTCACTAGTTATTAATCCAAAAGTTCCCGTAAATGAAGTTCTTGCAACCAAGATTCCGGTTTCAATGCAACTTAATATTTTTTCACTTATTTTTACAATGCCTATAGCTATGATATTGGGTATATGGGCAGCTATACGAAAAAACAAACTTGCTGACCAAGTTATTTCATTTTTCATAATTTTATTTATTTCAGTCCCAAGTTTTATATTCGCTACACTTATGCAATATTTCTTAGCATTTAAACTTGGATGGTTCCCTATAATTACAACACCTGAAAAGCATTTGACCTGGACTAAGTTCCACTCAATGATTTTACCAATATTGGCACTATCATTTGGTTCAATCGCTGGTGTTGCACGTTATACAAGAGCCGAGCTTACTGAAGCTCTAAACTCAGAGTACATGTTACTTGCAAAATCAAAAGGTTTGAGCCAAGTACAAGCTACAACAAGACACGCTTTAAGGAACTCATTTATTCCACTTGCAAATATTATTATCCCAATGTTTATCCAAATAATGGGTGGATCACTTGTTATTGAAAAGATCTTCTCAATTCCAGGTATGGGTAATGTTATGGTTGACGCTATTAACGCTCACGACTTTCCACTTGCAATCGGAGTATTGTTCTGGTTCTCATTACTAAGCTTAATTACAATTTTAATCGTTGACTTAAGCTATGGTATTATTGACCCAAGAATTAGACTAGGAGGTAGAGATTAATGGCTGATATCAAAAATGTAAATCTTGATCCAAGTTTAGATATTCCAAAAGAAAAATTTGAATATGTTCACTTTGATGAAAAAATTCATGACGAAGCTATAAAGGGTGAAGCTATTGGTTTCTTCAAGGACGCTATGATTCGATTTAGAAAGAACAAGGCAGCTCTAGTAAGTTTTGTTATTATTGCAATCTTAGCTATTATGGCTATCATTGGTCCATCAATTGGCAAGTTCACATACGACGAACAAAATGTTAAGATGACCAATATGACTCCAAGAATTTCTTGGGCAAAGTCTGATTTCTTCTCAGGTGTTAAAAAGAAAGAAGTTAGAGAAACTTCAATCGAAGAAAAGTATAATGATTCATATCTAAAAACCATTAGCACTCGTGAAATAATGGGTGTTCCAATGGCTACAATTAAGTATAACCAATACAAACAAGTAGAAGTTGAAAATCCAGATCTAGAACCAAAGCCAACTTCAGTTTATCACTGGTTCGGCTCTGACTATCTAGGACGTGACCTATGGACAAGGCTATGGAGAGGTCTTAGAGTTTCATTCTTAATCTCTCTTATCGCCATGGCTGTAAATATTTTTGTAGGTATTGTATACGGTGCTGTCTCCGGTTACTATGGCGGATGGGTAGACCTTTTAATGCAACGTATTATTGAAATACTCGGTGGTGTACCTTATCTAGTTATTGTTATTCTCTTTGTATTCTACTATGGACCTGGTATTGTTCCACTAGCTCTTGCTATGTGTATGACAGGTTGGATTGGCATGAGCCGTATGATTCGTGCACAATTCTTAAAGTACAAGGAAATGGAATACGTACTTGCATCCAGAACTCTTGGTGCAAGCGATAGAACCCTTATTTTTAGACACATTCTACCAAACGCTATTGGTATTATTATTACAATGGCTGCACTAGAAATTCCAGGAGCTATCTTCAGTGAATCATTCCTAGCTTATATTGGTCTAGGTATCCAAGCTCCAGAATCTTCAATTGGTGTATTGTTAGCAGATGGTCAAAAGGTTCTACTTGAACACCCACACTTAACTGTTTTCCCTTCACTTGTTATTTCAGTTATGATGATTGCATTTAACTTGATGGGTAACGGATTAAGAGACGCATTTGACCCAACATTACGTGGTATTGAATAGGAGGATGAAATGACAGATAAAACAAAATTACTTGAAGTAAAAAATCTATATGTAACATTTAATACCTATTCAGGAAAAGTTCACGCTGTAAGAGGAGTTAACTTTGATGTTGACAATGGAGAAACTCTTGCAATCGTTGGTGAAAGTGGAAGTGGTAAGAGTGTTACTGCTAGAGCTATAATGAGAATACTTGCTAAAAACGCTAATGTTGAAAGCGGGGAAATCTTATATAAGGGTAAAGACCTACTAAAGATCACAGAAAAAGAAATGAGTGAAATCCGTGGTGACGAAATCGCTATGATCTTCCAAGACCCACTCTCATCTCTTGACCCTGTTATGAGAATAGGTAAACAAATTACCGAAGCAGCTAGAATTAAACACGGCACATCTAAAGAAGAAGCAAAACAAAAAGCTGTTAAATTATTGGATGCAGTTGGTATTTCAAACCCAGAAGTTAGATATACACAATTCCCATTCCAATTCTCAGGTGGTATGAGACAAAGAATTGTTATCGCAACAGCTCTTGCTTGTGACCCTGAACTTCTAATTTGTGACGAACCTACAACAGCTCTGGACGTTACAGTTCAAGCTAAGATTCTTGAATTAATTCAAGATATACAAAAAGAAAGAAATATCGGTGTAATCTTTATTACTCACGACCTTGGTGTTGTTGCTAACCTAGCAGACAAAGTTGCTGTTATGTATGCAGGTAAGGTTGTAGAATACGGTACTGTATATGATATCTTTGAAAAACCAAGACATCCATATACAATGGCTCTATTATCAGCTATGCCTGACCTAGAAACAGACTCAAATCATGAACTTTATACAATTCCAGGTGCACCACCAAATATGCTTTATCCTCCAGTAGGAGATGCTTTTGCACCTAGAAACCAATTCGCTATGAAGATTGACCTTGAACAACAACCACCAATGTTTACTGTTAATGATGATCACTGGGCATCAACATGGTTACTACACCCTGAAGCTCCACAAATTGACTTTGAAACATTTAGAAACAAGGTTAGAAGTGATGCTTATGAAAGCGTAAGTAAACACGTTGCAACTTCAGAAGAAGAACCTATTTTAAGTGTTAGAAACTTGAAACAATACTTCAAATCAGGTCGTGGTAAGAACAAGATGATTGTTAAGGCTATAGATGATGTTAGCTTTGATATATATAAAGGCGAAAGCTTTGGTCTAGTTGGTGAATCTGGCTGTGGTAAGACTACAACAGGTAGAACTATTATCAGACTTTATGAACCAACTGAAGGGGAAATTATCTATAAGGGCAAGGATATATCTGGTAAACTAAACAAAAAAGAAAAACGTGAAGTTAACCAATCAATGTCAATGATCTTCCAAGACCCAATTGCTTCTATCAACCCAAGAATGACTGTTAAGGAAATTATTGGTGAAGGTTTAAGAATTAACAACTTAACTTCTTCAGAACACGAAATGAACGAACTTGTATATCAAATGCTTGAAACTGTTGGCTTGACATCAGAACACGCCAACAGATATCCACACGAATTCTCAGGTGGACAAAGACAAAGAATTGGTGTTGCAAGAGCTCTGATTACAAATCCTGACTTCGTTATTGCTGACGAACCAGTTTCTGCACTTGACGTTTCAATTCAAGCTCAAGTTCTTAACCTATTGAACTCAATTAAGCGTAAACTAGGACTTACAATCCTATTTATTGCCCACGACTTGTCAGTTGTTAAGTACTTCTCAGACAGAATTGGTGTTATGTACTATGGTAAGTTAGTTGAACTTGCAGAAAGTGAAGAACTTTATAGAAACCCACTTCACCCATATACACAAGCTCTACTATCAGCTATCCCAATTCCAGATCCTAGAATTGAAAAGGGCAGACACCACTTAGTTTATGATCCATCAATGCACAACTATGAAGTTGATAAGCCATCATGGACTGAAATTAAGCCAGGACACTTTGTTCTAGCAAATGAAGCTGAAATTGCTGAAATGAGAAAGAATTTAAAATAAAATTTATATAAAAAAGGGGAGTGGGCTTAGCCTCTCCCCTTAATTTTTAAAAAATACAAGCTTAACTTGTTATATTGGAGATATTATGAAATTTAAGAAATTTTTTAAAGTCCTATGGATTGCATTATTTATTATTTTTTGTATAGTTGCTATTTATATGGAGGTCGTTAGAGTAGATAATGTTAGACAATTATCTTCTAATGAACTTAATGCAGAAGCGGTTCGTAGGATTAAAATGTATGGACGTTTATTTAACTTTTTGATTGTTTATTTATTTTTTTTAGGCGCCTATGCCTTTGTTAGTGTATTTAAATTATTAGTTAGCCCTCGAGTTGGGGGAAATATATTCAAGATTATACTCGCATCCGCTTTATATGTAGGATCAATAGCTGTAATGGTTATCGGTTATAATAATATTTTAAATGTAAACTTTTTTGTTGAGCTTACCGGAGCCTTATCTGAACCTTCTATTAAAACTTCATACACTCATTTATTAATGTTAGCCTTTATTGGCGGGGCCAAATACCTTGAGAAATCAATAGACAATGAGATGATTAAAAACCACAAAAAAGATGTTGTAAATTCTGAACTTTATAACAGACATAAAGTTCTAAGGGGTATTATCAAAGATCACAGTAAGGATGAGTAGTATGAATTATAATATTTATAAGCCTAAGGAAGCTCCTAAGAAATTTTTCACTTACCAAAATATTTTTTGGACATTTTTTGCCCTGAGTATTATCTATATTTTTTCTAGATATTTTGTACATGATGCCACAATTTACAGGAGCCTTGCAGAAGAGAGAATGTTAGCTGAACCTGGTTTTACTTACTCGGGTTTCATCAAGTTTATAGGTAGTCAAAAATTTTCACTAATATGTGAATTTATTGGCAGAATTTGCATACCTATGGCAATATTTTGCATATTTTTATGCATCTACAATGGCAAGCTTAATCTGTGGCCAGTTATTTTTGTTATTCTTTTTGCTGAAGGTTTTTATTTTTATTTTAATTTTAAGCAATTTTACTTGGGAGAATTTTCTGAAGTATTTATGGTCCTCTTATCGATTCCGTTTTTTTACGCTTGGACGATGGTAAAAAGGAATGGTAAGGCTTGGGCCTATAGGCTGCTAATAACATTTAGCCTTCTCTTTATTTCAATATTTTTAGGAGTGAATTATGCAATTTCACTTTCTATTTATATTATTTCTCTAGCCTATTTTGATCCAGTAAGGTCAAGTCAGGCTATTTTTGGTGCCATTAGCATGTTCCCTCAGGGATCTTCGGTTCTTGCAAATTTATTTGTATATTTTTATGACGAAGACTTTGACAGAAAGAGAACGAACAGCTATTGGCTTTTATTTTTGCCAATTTTTACAATTATTATATTTATTTTAAGAAACAAAATTTTAGGATAGGTGATTTTTATGAGCATTTGTGATTATGTTGGAAAGGAACTTTTAGGTTGGATTTATTACAACGAAAATTATTCCCACGGAGAATATTCAAATAGCATTAATAGGGTTTGCTATGTTTATCCGCGTTTTATTTTAAGTGATGGGGAAGTCTTACCAGTTAATCCAGAGGATTTTCCCCAACTTGGAAGTTTTGAAGTCCGCATACAAGGAGGATTTTCAGCCGAAGAAATTGTTGACAAACTAACACATTTGGTTTCAATTAGGATTAATTTTGAACCAGAAGTTGACACCAATCAACAAAACAATTTTTATAGGATGAAATTTAATCCATCTTATGGGGATGATTCAAGTGAAGTTTGGCTAGAAAGATTTAAAAACGATAATTTTATACAGGTTATTAATAGCGAAGATTCTTTAGAAACAATTATAGAAAATAGAAAACTTGATTATGTTTTAGAAAAAATTTATACAGATCAAATTTTTATAAAGGCTAGGGACGGAATTTGTGGTCCTTTTACTTATTTTGTAAATGATAATACGGTTGAACTGGCTGCTGTTGGTGAATACGATTACAATTTATTTATAGATGAGGAATTTATTTTAAACAAGTTTGTTTTCAAGGTTGGAGACAGGGCTGAAAACGGCGTATTTTTAACTTGTAAAAACTTTTTGGATGAAAATAAGGACAAACTCAAAGTCCAAGATTTTATCTCAGATGAGATGCTAATAGAAACTGTCTTAAGTATTTTTGAACGCGAAGAAAATATCAACAGCGCTGATGTAAATGCACTTAAGAAAGCCCTATTAACATCTATAAACAATGTTACTTATCCAAATGCTAGCCAGGACAGGGTTGAGCGTTTCCGCAATATTATTAAGCAATCTGAAATGGGGACTGATTTCTTGTTTAAAATAGCCACCTTCTTGCTCAAGGATGACAAGCTAAAGGACTATGTAATCAGGCTAATTTTGGACAATAATTTTGAAGAAATTGAAGACAGATTAACTATTTTTATTGAAGTTAGAGAAAAAATCTCTGAGCTAGAAAGAGAAAAAGACGCCTTACAAGATGAGGTAAATAAGCTAAGTATAGATGCTAAAGATTCCAGAGAATTTTTGATCAAAGAGAACGAAGAATTGGCCAAAGAACTTAATGAACAAATTGCAGCTAAAGAAAGAGAATTGGAAGAAAGGCACGAAGAACTCAGGCTCATGGGTTATGTAAATGACCTCGCCTCTGAAAAAATAAGCTTGGAAGAAACAATTCAAGAAAACAAGGCAGAGCTTGAAAAGCTAAAGACCATTCAAGGCGAAGTTTTGACGGAGCTAAAAGATTCTGTAGACGAGTACAAAAATATTGGTCGAGTAATTGCTAAGGATTTGAGAAAAGATGGCATGGATGATTTTATGTCCACTTTAAAAGGCCTCAAAAACTTTGATTCCACTGAGAAGAAAGAATTTGAATTGGCCAGCTTTAATTCAAAAGAAGACCTGGTAAATTATGTTTACTACATGATGAATTTTGAATATAACTATAATATTTCGAGAAATATGGTCGCCAACCTCTTGGTCCTCTTTGGCATGTCCTATATAACCAATATCAATGGCAAGACTGGATCAGGCAAGACCTCAATGGTTAGCACCTTTGCCAGAGCTTTGGGTTTAAGCGAAGAAAACGGTTTATTTATAAAAGTAAATATTGATCCAGATATCAGGAGCTCCAGAGACCTAATTGGTTTTTACAATCCTGTTTCTGGAGAGCTCACCGCTAACAACAAGAGATTATTAGATATGATGGACAAGACTTGCGATGGAAACCTGCCACATATTGTGCTCTTTGATAACGCAAACTTATCAATGCCAGAACACTATATGGCCAGCTTTTTAGAGCACGAGATAGGATCTAAAGATTATTTAAATCTTGGTGGTGGCAAGGAAATTCAATTAAAAGATAATATGCGGTTTTTTACAACCTTGCAAAAAGACCACACCAGCTTGGAACTAACTTCTCGTTTTTATGACAAGACGGCAACAGTCGAAGCAAAGTATGAGAGCAAAAACTTCTATCAAAAAGACATGGATGATATGAGTCCAAGGGGTGTTGTTAAACTTTCAGATATACTAGGCTTACAAGCCAAGCATGATAACATTAGTCCAGATGTTGAAAACAAGCTAGCTAATATTTCTAATGTATTGAGGAGATATGGCTCACCCCTTAGCCCCAGAACTATAATGAGGACTAGGCAGTTTATTTCTTCAATCACACCCCTACTCAAAACAAATATAAATGAATTCAAATACCTGGCACTTGAAATGGCAGTATTACAATTTATGCTCCCATCCAGAATTTCTACCAGCATCAATAAGAGACTTATTGATGGACTCTTGCAAGAGGTAAAAGAAATGCCAAGACTAGAAGAATGCCTTGTAGCCTACAAGGATATGTATGATAACTTTATTGAAGATATATCTGTAAGCTTCTAGGGGGTGGTAGTATCAACAGTTATTTGCAGCTTAAATGCTATAACACAAACACTGAAAACTCCATCAATTTAAATAACGGCTTTGGCAGGGATAGATACACCAATGGTGTAGTCTTTGAAAACGGCTACTATTCAATCAACTTTGTAATTTATTCGGCAAAAGAAATTGTATCGGGCGAATTTTATATTGACGAAGAGGAAATTGGCAGCCTAGAATTAATAGAAAAATCCAATGACAGATACGATTTCAAGGTCGTCTACAAGGGATCAAATGAAAAAGACAGGTCATATCCATTTTTGATGATGATTGATAGCGTTAGGCTTAGAGTCCGTTTGATCTATGATGATGACACTGATGATTTTTATTCAAGTGACAAGGTCCTGGTAACCACTAAGACCAATGACGACCAGAAAAATGTAGACGATATGATCTATTACATTTCCGGTGAACACGGCCTCAGCCGGCAGATTGATACGAGTTACGAGGAGGACACAATAACACTTGGTCTTTACAACAACCTCGTTTCAAATATTATAAAAACCTATAATAAGCACAAGGCCATGTATGAAAGGGATTTTTCTGCAAATGAGCAAATAATATCGGCCAGGCGGAGGATTTTAACCAGCGACTTTTTGGGATCAAATTTAACTCGCGGTCCAAAAGTTGAAAAAGAACGCTTGGAAATAATGGAGTTTTTAAATGAACTTACGGTCGCCAGCAAAAAACTCTACAAGAAAATTCTGACCATTACAAAAGATATGGAGAAAAAATACACTTCTATCAAGAAATCACTGCCAGAGGGCTACAGTGCGCCCATAGTTATCACTTATAAGCTAAGGATAGACCGAGTTTATATGGAGCTTAGAAGGCTAGTTAAAAATATTGAGATTATGCAAAACATCTTGCTTAGGAATCGCTTTAAGTCAAAGGGCAAATTTAAACTCACTTCCAATATGAGCGACTATATAAACCCAGTTTTCTGGGCTTACATGAACAGGTGGGTCCATGCACGCAAGGTAAATCTCAGATACCACGAATTTTATTTCAATATCGATTCCCTTGATAAACTCTATGAATATTATTGCCTGGCAAGATTATTAAATTGTCTAAAAGATATGGGCTACGTAAAAGTCGAGACCAAGGATAAGCAGTTCTATTATCCAACAATCAACAATGTCTTTCAAAATGAAAATATATTATTTAATACCTTTTACAGGGAAAGGGAGGGAGTTAAACTCTCTTTGTATTTCCAACCATTGATATATAGAAATCAAAGTTTAAATGAAATTGGACTCTTGAGGACCAGTGGCGGCGATGATAATTTTACCAACTTTAACAAAACAGGGAATTATTATTCGCCAGATTTTATTTTAAAATTCCAAGGCAAAACCACCAAGTATTTAATACTTGACGCCAAATACCAATCCAGAAATACAATCCTGCGTGGGCACATGGACCAAGTGATCTCAAAATACTACAATCAAATCAGAAAAACTGATGGCAAGCGAGATCAGATGGTTTATGTCCTCCAGGGACGCTTTGATGAAAACAAAAACGATATATGGTTTTATGAAAATCTAGATGATGGATTGATAGAAGACTTTTATAGTGACTTCGGAATATTTAAATATAGTCCTGATAATTCAAGAAACATGGCCTTCTTTAGGTTGATTGAAAGATTAGCAGAGGAAGTAAAATAAAAAAACAGATTAAACTTAGCATTAAGATAAATGCTAAGTTTTTTTGTGGGAAAAGATAATAATTAATATATAATAAAGAGCCCTAGTATATACTATAACATATATACTAGGGCTCTTTTAATTTTGGGCATAAAAAAATCCGCTAACATCTGCGGATTTTTCAAAAACAAAACAATAGGATGGTTTTATTATAGCATGCCTTTGCCAATACAAGTTACAGAATGGTTAATTAGTGGGCTTTTATGATTACAGTTTCATTACAAGTTATTTTTATTAAGTAAACAAGTGTATTTTATGATGGCTTTGCTGGCCACTCTTTGCTTTACATTTAGGGGCTCTTTGTGTATAATTATATATAAATCAGGCTTATGCCAATATTTAATGGGGAAGTGTTGTATGAAAGAATTAGATAGTAAATATAATCCGCATGATTTTGAAAAAAGAATTTATAATGAGTGGGTAGACAATAATTTATTTTCTCCCTCTGTTAATAAAGATGGTAAGCCATACACTATTATGATGCCACCGCCAAATGTTACTGGTAATTTGCATTTGGGGCATTCTATGTATACTTTACAGGATATTTATATCAGGCTAAAGAGGATGCAAGGTTATGCAGCTCTTTGGCTGCCAGGCACAGACCACGCAAGTATTGCAACTGAGTCTCGTGTTGTAAATAAGATTAGACGCGAAGGCAAGTCCAAGGAAGAACTTGGCCGCGATGGATTTTTGGAAGAGGCCTGGGACTGGACCCATGAGCACGGTGGCAATATTATTAATCAGCTCAAGTCTATGGGTTTTTCTTGCGATTGGGATAGGCTAAAATTTACTCTGGATGACAATATGAGTCACGCTGTTTTTACAGCTTTTAAACGCATGTATGATGATGGTCTTATTTATAAGGGTGACAGGATTATTAACTGGTGCCCAGATTGTAAGACTGCTATTTCTGATGCTGAGGTTGACCACGTTGATACTGATAGTAAAATTTGGGAAATCAGATATAATTTTGCTGATGGAGATGGGAGTGTAGTCATTGCTACAACTCGTCCTGAAACTTTGCTTGGCGACTTGGCTGTTGCTGTTAATCCAAACGATGATAGATACAAGGATGTGGTTGGCAAAAATGTCATACTTCCACTTGTTGAAAAAGAAATTCCTATAATTGCTGATGATTATGTTGATATGGAATTTGGTACAGGTGTTGTAAAGATTACACCTTCTCACGACCCTAACGACTTTATGGTTGGTGAACGCCACAATCTTGGCCAATTTGTAGTTATTGATGAAGATGCCAAGATGAATGAAAATGCTTTGAAATACGCAGGTATGGATAGGTATGAGGCAAGGAAAAATATTATTGCAGACTTAAAAGCTCAAGGGCTTTTGGTCAGCGAAAAGAAACACGAAAATGCAGTTGGCCATTGCAGCAGGTGTAAAACTGTTATTGAGCCCCTGATCAGCAAGCAATGGTTTGTTAAGATGAAAGACTTGGCTAAAGATACTCTTGAAGCTTTTGACGCTGGCGAACCAAAATTCTATCCTGAAAGATATGGAAAGATTTACAGAAACTGGCTGTCAAATTTAAACGACTGGTGTATTTCACGTCAGCTTTGGTGGGGCCATCAAATTCCAGCATATTACTGCGAAGACTGTGGCCACATTCACGTTAGCGAAAGTCCAGTAGAAAAGTGTGAAAAATGTGGATCAACGAATATACACCAAGATCCAGACACTTTGGATACCTGGTTCTCATCAGCCTTGTGGCCATTTGCAACATTGGGTTGGCCGGATGAAAATTCAGAAGACTTTAAAAAATTCTTCCCAACTGATCTAATGATCACTGGCTTTGATATAATTTTATTCTGGGTTATTAGGATGACCTTTACATCTAAGTATTTCTTGAATCAAATTCCATTTAAAGATGTTTTGATTACCGGACTCGTCCGTGACATTCAAGGCAGGAAGATGAGTAAGTCTCTTGACAATGGTATTGACCCGCTTGAAATTATTGAAAAGTACGGGGCCGACGCCTTGAGATTTAATATGGTTACGGGTAATTCACCTGGAAACGATATGAGATTTGATGAGAAAAAGGTTGAAAATGCAAGAAACTTTGCCAACAAGGTTTGGAATGCAAGCCGCTTCCTACTTATGAACATTGGCGACCACAAGTCAACTGATTTTGACCAAGATAAACTCACCGATAAGGACATTTGGATTCTGGAAAAATTAAATGACGCAATTTCAACTGTCGACAAGAACCTTTCCAAATATGAAGTTGGTCTTGCAGCTGAACGCATTTACTCATTTATCTGGGAAGACCTCTGCGACTACTATATCGAATTTTCAAAGAGCGATTTATATGGTGATGACGAAGATAGAAAGGCTGTTACTAAGTCAGTGCTTCTTTATGTATTGGAAAATAGTTTAAAGCTTCTTCACCCATTTATGCCTTTTATCACAGAGGAAATTTACCAATCTCTACCAAACTCAAAGGGCTATATTATGGTTCAAGCATGGCCAGAGGTTTTGGAAATCAAAAATCCAAAGAGCAGCGTTTTTGTAATTGAAAAGATCAAGGACATTATAAGAGAAGTTAGAAATGCAAAGGCATCCAGAAATATCGATCCAAGCAGGAAATCCGAATTGATTTTGGCTGGCGACAATGCTTTGATTGCAGATGTTATTGCAAATAAAGAAATGATTATGCCATTAATCGGCGTAACAGAGATTATTTCTACTACAGAAAAGCTAAATCCAAGCGACTATCTCTTTATGTCAATACCTGAATTCGATATGTATATGCCTCTAAAAGAGCTAATCGATTACGAAAAAGAAATTATTAGTTTGGAAAAGAAAATCGAAAATTACGAATCAGAAATCGAAAGATTAAATAAAAAACTTGCTAACAAGGGCTTTGTAGACAAGGCTCCAGAGGCAGTTGTAAATAAAGAAAAAGAAAAGCTAAACGACTATGAGTCCTTGCTCCAATCAGCTAAGGATTCTCTTGAAGAAATTAAGAGGGCTTTATGATTAAAAAAGTTTTGATTACACAAGATGAAATTAATGAGCGTTTGGACAAGCTGGCAGAGGAAATAAATGAATATTACCATGGTGAACCCATCATGGTAATACCTCTTTTAAGGGGTGGCTTTATGTTTGCAGCCGACCTGATTAAGAGGCTGGACATGCTTGTTGAAGTAGATTTTATTACAACTGCTTCCTATGGGCACAAGAAGGTTTCATCTGGTGATGTAAAAGTATTTAGCGATTTGAGATCCAATGTAGAAGGCAAAAATGTTTTAATAGTCGATGATATTATTGATTCAGGCAATACCTTAAAATTTATCAAGGACTATATAGGAATTAGAAATCCAAAGTCATTAAAGATTGCCACAATGCTTGATAAGCCATCCAGAAGGACACAAGATGTAAACAGTGATTTTGTAGGCTTTGAAGTGGACGATGTTTTTATTGTAGGTTATGGCTTGGACTATGAAAACAATTACAGAAATGTGCCTTATATATTTGAATTTTTGGAAGAGGGAGAAGATGAATAAAAAAAGTATGCCAACAGCTGTTGCTGGATCACTCATGTTTATGGGGTTAACGGTTTTGTTTTTAACCCTGGGTGGACTTACTCAGCTTTTAAATATTTATTTTGGAATATTTTTTACAGAGGCAATAATATTAGGCCTAGTGACATATCTGGTCTGTGTATTTAGAAAATATTATGTAAAAGAGACCTTGGCCCTTAGGATGCCCTACGAGGGGACTTTATGGAAGGCGTTTTTTATATCGCTTTTATCTTATCCAGTTATTGTATTTATAAATGGTTTGTATTTGACAGGCCTATCTAAGTTTATGACGCTACCATCTGATTTGGGTGTACCCCTACCAGAAACTTTCCCAATGTTTTTGGTAAGTGTTATTATGTTTGCGGTCTTGCCAGGAGTTTTTGAAGAGTTGGTCTTTAGAGGATTTCTATTTAAGGCCTTTGATAGGTACAAGCCTCTGGCGAGGATTTTTATAACTGCAACCCTCTTTGCAATCTTCCACTACAATCCTATAAATATTGTCGGACCATTTTTGATGGGACTGACATTTGGATATTTGAGATACAGGTCTGACTCATTACTCCCTAGCATCATTGGTCACACAACCAACAACTCCATAGCCATGGTCATAGGCTACATTGCCAACAAGGCTGGCAACTTGGATTTGGATGCTGCCGGCGATCCTGATATGGCAAATGTTGAGGCCGTGCTAGGCGATTCAAAAGTCCTTGTTGCTGCATTTGGAGTGATTGTAATTGCACTTTTGGCTTATATGGTTTACAAGTTGTTAAAATCTTTCCCAGATTATAGGGAAAAGACCACTCTAGTTATAAAGCCAGAAAAAAGAGAAAGATTATTTACATTGATCATGTTTATCTTTGGATTTATAATGCTTGCAAGTGCATTTGTAATAGTTATGAAAAAGTTTTAAATGAATTAGAACCTTTGACTTTTTGTCAAAGGTTTTTTGATGTGGACAATTTGCCTCAAATATAATAAAATAGGGGTATAGATATATCGATGAACGAAAAATAATTTGGAGGACAAATGAAAGTTTTAAAAGATTATGATATAAAAGAATTTTCTACAATGAAGATTGGAGGACCTTGTAGGGCAATTTATTTGCCAGAGTCCAACGAGGATATAAAAGAAATTTTAAATACAGAAAAAAATCCACTGATAATAGGCCAGATGAGCAATATTTTAATTACAGATAAAAAATTTGACCGGTCGATAATTCTATTAAGGGAAAATTTTTCAAATATTGAATTAAAAGATGATTTGGTCTACGCTCAAGCTGGAGCTACTATGAACGAGCTCAGCAATTTTGCTATTGAAAATGCTCTTACAGGTTTTGAATTTATGGAGGGCATACCAGGTTCTATTGGCGGCGGAGTTTTTATGAACGCGGGAGCCTATGGCGGGGAAATGAAAGACATAATTCATTCTGTTGTTGTTTTTAGAGATAGAGAAATTGTGGAAGTTTCAAATGACCTTTGCGAATTTGACTCAAGGCATTCCGTCTTTCAAGACAATGGCGACATTATATTAGGCGCTTACTATAAGGCCATTAAAGGCAATAGAGAAGAGATAAAAGCCTTGGTTGATGACCTGCACGAGAGAAGAAACTCTAAACAGCCACTTGAATATCCTTCGTGTGGATCAGTTTTCAAGAGGCCAAAGGGTTATTATGCTTCAAAACTTATTGATGATTTAAATTTAAAGGGGACAAGAATTGGCGGAGCAATGGTATCACCAAAGCATGCAGGCTTTATAATCAACTATGACCAGGCGACTTTTGATGATGTTATAGAGCTGATTGAACTTATTAGAGGTAAGGTCAGAGACGAATACGGTGTAGAATTAGAAACGGAGTTAAGGATAATTGAAAGATAAAATGGATATTATAATTGTAACTGGCATGAGCGGGGCAGGAAAAACTGCCACCTTAAATGTATTGGAAGACGACGGCTATCTGTGCATAGACAATTTGCCAATACCACTGATTAGAGAGACTTTTGAATTGATGCAAAAGACTCCTCAAGTTGAAAAAGTTGCCCTGGCTATAGACCTCAGGAATAGGATTTTTACAAACGAACTCTTTTCGATTATAAAAAATTTGAAGGACGAATACGGAGCCAAGGTTTTATTTTTAAATGCATCTGATGAGGCGCTAATAAGAAGATTTAAGGAAAGGCGGAGACCGCATCCTCTTGCTATGAAGGGAAGTATTTTAGATGGCATTTCCAAGGAACGTAAGATTATGGATAAGATCCAAGAGATTTCTCTGCCTATTGAGACTTCTAACTTGAGTTTGGGCGAACTCAAACGAGCCATTCACTCAATGCTGGAAGAGACTGATGGGCTCAATGTGGTCTTTACAACCTTTGGTTTTAAGCACGGGATTGTTATGGATGCTGATTTGGTTTTCGATGTAAGATTTATTGAAAATCCATATTATGTGCCTGAATTAAAGACCAAGTCCGGTTATAAGGATGAAGTTTACACTTTTGTTTTAAGCCAGCCGGAAGTGGATGAATTTATAAAAAAACTCTATGATTTAATTAAATTTTTAATACCGCTTTATGAACGAGAGGGTAAGGAACAAGTCTTGGTAGCCTTTGGTTGCACAGGTGGTAGGCAGAGGTCTGTAAGCGTTGCCAGACGCCTAAAGGAAATATTTGAAAAAGAAGATAATATAAGTATTACTATGATTAACAGGGATTTGGAAGATGAAAGCAAATAAACTGGTCGCCATTGGTGGTGGGACTGGACTTAGCATTTTAATATCGGGACTCAAGGATAAATTTGACGTTTCTGCCATAGTAACCGTTGGCGATAATGGTGGCGGAAGCGGAATTTTGCGTGCCGATTTAAATATGCTGCCGCCAGGGGATATTAGAAACTGCCTCTTGGCTTTGTCTAATGCACCTGACTCCTTGTCTAAACTCTTGTCTTATAGGTTTAAAAAAGGAGGATTGAATGGTCAGTCACTGGGAAATTTAATGATAGCAGGAATGACCGAGGAGTTTGGGTCTTTTGAACAGGCGATTTATTTTTTGAGCAAGGCATTAAACATAAAGGGCAATGTATATCCTGTTAGCCTTGACCCAATGGATTTAGTTGCTAATTTATCAAATGGAGATACCATTTACGGTGAAAGTGAGATTGCAATTTTTTCTTTAAAGAGAAAAGCCAAGATAAACGAAATTTATTTAAATCAGCCTTGCAATATTTCTGTCGATGCCAGAGAGGCCATAAGGGAGGCAGACATTGTAACTTTAGGCCCAGGGTCCTTGTACACATCTGTAATTTGTAATTTGCTGGTGGACGATGTGAGAGATTTATTAAAGAACAAAAAAATTGCCTATGTATCAAACGTCATGACCCAGCCGGAAGAAACTTATAATTATACACTCAGGGACCATATAGAGGAAATCGAAAGATATTTGGGCAGGGACTTGGATTTTGTATTTGCCAATGATGTCTTGCCAGAAAAAGAGGTATTGGCTAAGTACAAGGACGAAGGATCTATCCCAGTTGTACCTAGCAAAGACGATTATGAATTTTATGGAGACAGGCTAATTACAGGAGACTTTATTTCTGTAAAAGAAGGCTATATAAGGTCTGCTTCAGAAAAAATTGCGGAAGAGATTTTAAAATTATGCTAAAACTTTGCCTGATAGGGAAAAATATAAAAAATTCCAGGTCGCCAGAACTCTATCACTCTTTTGCAAAGAGAGATTGGGTCGACTTGTCTTATGAGTTGAGAGATTTAGATAGAGAAGATTTGCCAGCCTTTGTCGATGAAGTTAGGTCTGGTGGATATAGTGGCTTTAATGTCACGGCCCCTTATAAAAATGATATTATAAAATATTTAGATTATATAAGTGATGATGCGAAGGCTGTGGCGGCAGTAAACACTGTCTACAATAAAGACGGCGTGCTATATGGCTACAACACGGATATTTATGGGGCCTTTGAAAGTATCAATCCCGTTTTAAAAGAAGGAAGTATTTTAATTTTAGGACGGGGTGGAGCAGCCCGGGCTGTCATCAGGGCTTTTAAAGATAAGGACCTGACTATTTACGCCAGAGACTTTAACAATGACGATCTGCTTAAGATAAAAGTTGATTTAAAATTTATAGATAATTTACATGGCCAAGATTTTATAAATGTTATAAATGCGACAAGCGTTGGCTTTAACGAAGAAAAAACACTGATGGGAAAGCCATTTGCCTCGCAAAAAACGGCTATTGATCTAATCTATACACCGGCAAAAACAATGTTTTTATCCTGTATGGAAGAGTCTGGCCTTGAAATTAAAAACGGATTTGAAATGCTTGATTTGCAAGCCAAGATGAGTTATAAAATATTTTTAGGAGAGATAAGTTGAGAATTATTGCAGGTTCTTGTTCAATTGAAAACTACGATCAAGCCATTAGTTTGGCTGGTAAATTAAAGGCTCTGGGCGTAAGCGAAATCAGGGCCATGCTTTTTAAGCCGAGGACTGATCCAAATAGTTTTCAGGGAATAGGATACGATGGTATAGAAATTTTAAAAGAATTAAAAAATATGGGCTTTAAAATTGTCAGCGAAGTTATGAATGCTGAACAAATTGAAAAGCTATATGATTATGTTGATTCAATGCAAGTTGGCGCCAGAAATATGCAAAACTTTGATTTGTTAAGAGAGCTGGGTCGGACTGATAAAAATATTATTCTAAAGAGGGGTTTTGCTTCCTATATAGAAGAGTGGATCAAGGCGTCTGAGTACATTACAAGGGCAGGCAACCAAAACGTGACCCTTTGCGAAAGGGGCATTAGGTCCTTTGATAATATAACCAGAAATGTTTTGGATATTGGCGCTATTATTTATTTAAAAGAGATGACTGACTTTGAAGTTCTAGCTGATCCTTCGCATTCGATGGGCAGACGAGACTTTGTGTCAGGGGCTGCCAAGGCGGCCATGGCTGCAGGGGCTGATGGACTGATAATAGAAGTTCACGAAAATCCGGAAGAGGCTTTGACTGATAAAGACCAAGCCTTGGATATTAAAACTTTTGAAAAATTATTAAAGGACCTCAATGGAAAATATAATTTATAAATCAATAGACAAAATTGAATACGATTTCCTTGTAGGGGATGAAGTTTTAAGAGATTTATATGGAGAAATGTTTCCAGAGGACACATATTTTGTCCAAGCAGGTGAAGCTTGCAAGACTTTTGATTTTATTGAGTCGCTAATTGGCCAGATGCAAAGTCGCGGTCTGGATAGGTCTTCTCATATAGGAGTGGTTGGCGGCGGCAGTCTATCAGATGCAGTGGGCTTTGCAGCTGGTATTTACATGCGCGGCCTTAGCCACGATATAATTCCTACCACGCTTTTATCCATGGTGGATGCTTGCGTGGGAGGTAAGACCGCCATCAATTTTAATCATGCAAAAAATTTTGTGGGCATCTTTAATGAAGCCAAGAATGTTATTATTGATGAAAGATTTACCAAGACTGAAAGTCTAGATAATTATAAAAATGGGGTGGTGGAAGCCATCAAGCTAGCCGCTTTATTTGACGACAATATTTTTAATGAAATGGAAGCTTTAATAGATTATGAAATGAAAAATAGAGATGAATTTACTCATCTTGCAGCTGGCTATTGTCCACAGAAAAAACAAGGAATTGTAAAAAATGATTTTCGCGATAAGGGCTTGAGGCAGCTATTAAATGCTGGCCACACCCTTGGCCACGCCATAGAGGCCTATGAAGATTATAAAATTCCCCACGGCAAGACAGTGGCTCTGGGCCTTGTGATTGAACACCAGGCTTTGGGCTATGATACTCACAAAGATTTCTTTAGGATTTTTGATAAATTATATGGAGACGATTTTAAAAAATTGGTCGAAAAATATAAAAAAACCAAGCTTACAATTAAAGATGACAAAAAATCCGCTGGAGATCTGATCAAGATTCCTTGCATAAGGAAAATCGGCTGCGGAAGTATTTTAACTCTTAACAAAAAAGATTTTCAAAGGAGCATTTATTTTGAGTAGTTTGGAATATATACCAGGCTATTCAAAGTCCTATTTACATAGGTTTATTATCTTGTCCTGGATAAATGATTTGGATATTGTTATTAAAAATTTCACACCATCTGATGATGTTTTCGCAACTTTAAACGCCCTCTATGATTCTTACAAGATCATTGGAGGAGACTTATATTTGCAAAAGACTGATAGGGTTTTGAGGGACCAAATTTATGTGGGCGAATCTGGATCTACCTTGAGATTTTTGGTTCCACTAATGTTATTATTCCAAGAAAATAAAGAAATTACTTTTATCACTAAGGGACATTTGGTAGATAGGCCTTTAAAGGTCTTTAAAAGCCTCATAGAGGACGAGGGAGGGTCTTTTGATATAGCTGGTCAAAATATAAGGATAAAGGGCAAATTGGGCCTAAAATCCTACTTAATTTCGGCTGAGGAATCTAGCCAATTTGTCTCAGCCATGTTGATGGCAGGTCAGGGAAAATTTGATGTAATCTACCAGGCGGATAAATCTTCTCAATATATAGAAATTACCAAGGATGCCATTGATATTTTTAAAACAAAGCCAGAAAAAGTTTACGTTCCAGTGGATATGTCTAACTATTCACTTTTTTATGCCTTATACAAAAAGAATTTTATAGAGAAAATTACTCCGCCTGTGGCAAGGTGTCAAAAGGATAGAGTTTTTATAGACCATGTAAATAATTTGCAGTGGACGTATAATTTAAAAAACTCAATCGATTTAGCACCCATGCTTGCAGCTTACTTGTCAACCGTGGATGGAGTTTTTACAATCTCTGGCCTTGAAAATTTAAAGCACAAGGAGTCAAATAGGCTGAGGGAAATTTTAAGAGTTTTAAAATTTTTTCATGTGGACTGCGGGACTAATGGCAGGGACGAAATTTATATAAGGGGAAGTCGAGACAAGAAAAAAATAAGCGGGTCTATAAAAGTGACCGACCATAGGATTTGCCATATGATTTTATTTTTGAAAATATATCATAATTCAGATTTAAAGATAAAGGGCTTGGAGTCTTTGAAAAAGTCAGACTATAATATTTATAATTATTTTAAGAGGTATTTTGATGTTTACTTACGGTAGAGATTTTAGAATTACAATTTTTGGGGCCTCACACGATAACTATGTCGGCCTTTTAATTGACGGAATAAAGGCAGGCGCTCATATAGATTTTGAAAAAATAAAGACGAGTCTGGACAGAAGAAGGCCGACGAGCACTGAAGAGACCTCGCGCAGGGAAGAGGATGAATTGGTTCTTGTTTCAGGTTATGAAAACAATCATACAAGTGAATCCCCTCTTGTAATATTAATAAAAAATTCAGATGTAAAAAAATCTGATTATAGTGATATCAAAGATGCCTTTAGGCCTGGTCACGCCGATTATTCCAAGTTTATAAAATACCAGGGCCAAGCTTACGAGACTGGCGGTGGAGTTTTTTCCGGCAGAATGACTGTGGCTTTGGTGGTTGCAGGTGAGATCGCAAGGCAGATTAACGACTTCGGCATCTCTTCAGAAATAATTTTTGCTGGAGAAAATACAGGTTCTCAGATAAAAATCATCGCCGAAAAAATTGATCCAGGTCTTGGTCAACCATTTTTTGATTCGGTTGAATCTGTAGTCAGCCATATTTTGTTTTCGGTTCCATCTGTCAAGGGGATTAACTTTGGAAATATCTTGGAGACTTACAAGATGTCATCATTGGAAGCTCTGGATGAATTTTATATGGAAGATCAAAAAGTTAAGACCAAGCACAACCACGATGGTGGAGTCCAAGGGGGAATTACAAATGGCATGCCACTTGTTATAAATGTATTTTTAAAAGCCATTCCAACTGTAAATATAGATGTGGAAACTCTTGATAAAGACTTTAACAAAACGACAATAAAGGCTTCGGGCAGGCACGATAAGCAAATTGCAAATAGGGTTGGAATTGTCCTTGAAAGCGCGGTCCAAATAGCCTTGCTTGATCTCTTGATGAGGGCCAGATGAACATTGTTTTAATCGGATTACCTGGCAGCGGCAAGACCACTGTTGGAAAATTTCTTTCAGAAAAAATAAATAGAGAATTTTTTGATTCAGATCTTGAAATAGAAAAATCCCATGGCAAGTCTATAAATGAAATTTTTAAAAATGGTGAAGAATATTTCAGAAATCTTGAAACAGAGACTTTAGAGGCTTTACTCGACAAAGAAAATATAATTCTTGCAAGTGGTGGGGGAGTAGTAGAAAGGTCTTGTAATTTAGACTTACTCAAAGACCATTATGTAATATTTTTAGACAGGTCTGTTGAGGATATCTTGAAAGACCTCGATGAGACTACGCGGCCGCTTTTAAAAGACAAGCCTTATGAAAATTTAAAGACCCTATCTGATAAAAGGCGGGATAAGTATTTATCAACAGCAGACTTTGTCGTGACTGGAGAAACAGTTGAGGCTACTGTGAATGTAATAATAAAAAAAATAAAAGAGGAGTCAATATGAAGAAAATATTATTTATATTAGGAGCAAATTTAAAATATTTGGGCCAAAGGGAAAAGGATATTTACGGTTCAAAGACTATTGATGAAATCTATGAGTCTATGAATCAAATTTCTGATCAGGTTCAAATAGAAATGCTGGCAACTAATAGCGAAGGGGAAATTATAGACGCTCTTATGGAAAAGGACTATGATGCGCTTATAATTAATCCAGGAGCTTATACTCACTATAGCCTGGCTATTTACGATGCCTTGAGGGCCAAGGAGGACAAGTTTAAAGTTGAAGTCCACATGACCAATGTCTATAAGAGGGAAGACTTCCGCCAGCAAATGACGACAAGCGGTGGGGCAGACGCAATAATTATGGGTATGGGAGAAAAGTCATATTATTTAGCGGTAAAAGCTATTTGTGATTATTTTTCTTTATAAAATGGGTAAGAGAACAGAGGAGGTAATTATGAAATACGATTTAGATTATTTAATTGATTTTGGGGTAAAACTATTGGAAACTCCATCACCAACAGGTGACACAAAGGCAGCAGTTGATTTAGTAAAATCAGAACTTGAAAAATATTGCCATGTGGAATATACCAGAAAAGGAGCTTTGCTTGCTAAGATCGAAGGCAAGAACAAAGATGATGCAATTTTATTAAGCTCACACGTTGATACTCTTGGCGCTATGGTTAAGGAATTAAAACCAAATGGCAGACTAAAAATGTCTATGCTTGGCGGCTATGCTTGGGCAACAGTTGAAGGACTTGAAGTCGAAGTTGCTACAGAAGATGGCAAGAGAATCCCAGGCACAATTATGACTACAGCTGCAAGCTCACACGTTCACGGAGCCAAAACTCAAAACATCGAAAGAAATGACGAAAATCTTGAAATTAGAATTGATGAAGTCGCAAGAAATAAAAAAGACCTAGAAGACCTAGGTATTCAAGTAGGCGATTTTGTTTATTATAATACAGGCACAAAACTATTTGATTCTGGATATTTAAAGAGCAGACACTTAGACGACAAGGCCTGCGTAATTTCATTGATTGGAATTGCTAAATACCTAAAGGAAAATAATATTGTTCCACCACGCACAACTTATCTCTTCATTTCTAACTATGAAGAAGTTGGCCACGGATCAAGCGCAGGAATTCCTGAAGAAGTTTCAGAATTTATCGCCGTTGATATGGCAGCTCCAGGTCAAGGACAAACATCTGACGAACACAAGGTTACAATTTGTGTCAAGGATAGCACAGGACCTTATGATCTAGGCTTAAAGAGGAAGTTTATTAAACTTGCAAAAGAAAATGACATCCCATATGTACTTGACATTTATCCATTCTATGGTTCAGACGCATCTGCAGCTCAAAGAGCAGGTGTAAATGCAAGAGCAGGACTCATTGGACCAGGTGTTGATGCTTCCCACTCATTTGAACGCACCCACAAAGAAGGTATTAAAGCTACAACAGATCTAGCTATTGCCTATGTACTAGCAGATAAATAAAATAAGATAAATTTAAAAGACTGGGAGACTTAAAGAAAACTTTAAGACCCAGTCTTTTTTTATTGGATAAATTAACATAAAAAAATAACTCCCACAAGGGGAGTTAAAAATTTTAAAGATCTTAAGCTAGTTCTACAACTGCTCCAGCTTCTTCTAATTTTTTCTTTAGTTCTTCAGCTTCGTCTTTTGCAACGTTTTCTTTGATTGTCTTAGGTGCGCCGTCTACCATTTCTTTAGCTTCTTTTAAGCCAAGACCTGTAGCTTCTCTAACTGCTTTGATAACTTTGATCTTTTCTGCGCCAGCTTCTTTAAGAACTACGTTGAATTCTGATTTTTCTTCTGCTGCTGGAGCTGCGCCGCCTGCTGCTGGAGCTGCTGCAACTGCCATTGGAGCTGCTGCTGATACTCCGAATTCTTCTTCTAATGCCTTTACTAGATCATTTAGTTCTAGAACTGTTAAATTTTTTACATCTTCAATTAGTTGTGTTACTTTTTCACTCATTTTAAATACCTCCAAATTAATTTTCTTCTTGTTTAGCTCTTACTGCGTCAAGAGCATAGACGAGGGAACGAATAGTCCCTTGTAATACATTTGCAAATCCTTGAATTGGGCTGTTGAAACCAGCTAATGCACGAGCTAACAGAACATCCTTTGGTGGTAGCTCTGCCAGAGCCTTAATCTCGTTAATGTCGACAATCTTTCCATCGACGATGCCAGCTTTTAATTCAAGTTTTTCATTTTTCTTTGCAAATTCTGCTGAAACTTTTGCTGCACCTACAACATCTTCATAGGAGAAAGCAATTCCATTAGGGCCTGCTAAGAATTGTGTGAATTCTTCATATCCAAGTTCGTTAAAAGCGCGTGCCATCAATGTGTTTTTGTAAACTTTGTATTCAACGCCTTCTTTACGGTAGTTATCTCTTAACTCTGTAACTTCTTGAACGTTTAGTCCACGGTAGTCTACAAGAACCATTGAGTCTGCTCTTTCAATACGATCTTTGATTTCAGAAACAATTGATTGTTTTTCTCTTAGTACTGCCTCTTTCATGCGACACCTCCTTTATATATTAGAAAAGACCTCGAAAAAACGAGGTCTAAAAATCAAATAAACATTGATAAATAACCTCGGCGGGATTTACACGTAAACGCTACCTGCTTTCTTCGGCGATTCTTAACATCAATTATAATATCATATGCCCTTAGCTTTGTCAAGGCTTTTTGCAAAAAACTTTAATTTTAAATGATTTTATTTTTCTGGAGTTGAATGAATTTTGGGCTAATGATATAATTAATTTATTGGAATAAAAATGAGGGGAGGGGGCTACTATTAATAAAATTTTTGAAAACATTCCATTGTTTAATGAAATATCTAACGAGGCAAGAGATGCCATTAGTAACGAAGTTAATTTAAAAAGATATCACAAGGGTGAGTATATATTTAAGTCTGATGACCCAGCCACTGTTATGTATGTAGTAAAAACTGGGGCTATGAAGATAACTATGAATCTCTCTGACGGAAGAGAGCAGATTTTGTATATATATAAAAACGGAGACTTTGTTGGAGGCCTTAATCTTTTGACGAGTGACCACTATGTTTATAATGGGGTTGCCTTGATTGAAACAAGTGTTATAACTATAAATAAAGCTGCCTTTGACGAGCATTTGATGAATGATAATAATTTTTTAAGGGCTATGCTTGTTGAATCTTATTCTAGAATTCGTAAATCAGAAGATTTGATTGATAGATTATCTGTTATAAATGGAGATATGAAAGTCGCCAAGGGAATTATTGATTTGATAAAAACTCACGGATCAAGGTCTATAAATGGCAACTGGATTGTAAATCCAAACCTTACTCGGACTGAAATGGGGTCATTCACGGGTCTTGCACGGGAAACCTTGACCAGAAAACTAGCCTACTTCCAAGATATAGGCCTAATTAAACTCTTGCCAAAGGGCGGCATAGAAATTTTAAACTTAGATGGCCTATTTGAACTTACAATATAAAAGGAATCTGCATGGAAAAAGTATTTGAATTAAAAAATTTAAAATTTAAAGATATTTTAGATATTCCAAGCCTCACTTTTTATAAGGGGATAACGTCGATTATAGGCAAAAGTGGCAGCGGTAAAACAACTTTGATGTTAGCTCTAAACAAGATGATCACACCTACGAGCGGAGATGTTTATTATCATGGAGAAAATATAAAAGCCATGGACGCCGTAAAACTTCGCAGAAAAGTGGTTATGCTTGGCCAGCAGCCGATAATTTTTCCCGGAAATGTGCGGGACAATTTGAATCATGGGCTAAAATTTGCCAAAAAAGAATTGGCAGATGATAAAAAATTAAGAGAACTCTTGGACTATGTAGAGCTCGATAAAAATTTGGATGATGATCCCAGTGATTTTTCTGGTGGAGAAAAGCAAAGGATTGCTATAGCCAGGGTAATAGCCATGGAGCCAGATGTCTATTTGCTGGATGAGCCAAGCTCAGCCCTCGATAGCGAACTTGCCAACAATACTATAGAAAAAATATCGCAGATTGCCAAAGAAAAAGACCAAACAATAATTATGGTAACCCACTCAGATGAGATTTCAAAAAACATTTCTGATAATATTGTGATGATAGATGAAGGAAGGGTGATGAAAGATGAATAGTGAAAGTGTAAATATTTACTCGGTTCTCATCGCTTATGTTTATGTAATAATAGCTTTAGTTATTTCTAAATTGACCGGTATAAAAAAAGAAAAATTGATTTTTATCTCTGGCTTTAGGATGACCCTGCAACTTCTCATAACAGCCTATGTACTCCAGATGGTTTTTGATAATCCAAAGGCGATTTATACAATTATAATCTTATCTGTTATGGAGATATTTGCAATTTATAATATAAGAAAAAGAAGTGGAATAAAGTCTTTGCATTTTACTAAAACAATTGCCATATCAATGGTCGCAGGAAGTTTACTGTGCTTAATTTATTTTATTTTAATAGTTATCAAATTAAAACCCTGGTACAATCCTCAATACATTATTACACTTGGGGGTATGCTTATAGGGAACACCATGACGGCTCTAACACTAGCCATTAACTCATTGACCAAGGAAATTAAATCGCAAAGAGTAAAAATTGAGGGGGCGCTTATGCTTGGGGCTAGTCCACACGATGCTGTGGATGAAAACTTTAAAAACGCCTTAAACGCAAGTATACTTCCAACAATGAATTCTATGCTTGGTATGGGCATAGTATTTTTGCCAGGTATGATGGCTGGGCAAATTATATCAGGCGAGTCACCACTTACTGCAATTTTTTATCAGATTTCTATCATGCTAGGAATTTTTGGCAGCGTAGTAATCTCTACATTTTTATTTTTAGAGATGGCAAGAAAGCTCCTGTTTAATAAAGATGCGCAATTGAGAGTGGAAGAATTAGATTAAGTTTAAAAAATATGTAAATATAAAATCGACGGAGTATAGTCCGTCGATTTTATATTGGAAAAATTTTTCTTAGGTTTTATGAAAAAGATTGTCTTATTTTACTAGGTCAATAGCTGCTTTTGGTAGGAATACAGCCTTTTCATTAAACAAAGTCAATCCGTCAAATTCTTTTACTTGACCATTTACATAAACAATATTTTTGTTAACAGGGAAGCGGTAAGTGTTTGAACCCTTAGTAACAATTAGTTCGTGGTTTTTCTTTTCTTTATTTTCTGATACGTTTTTCCATTGAATCTTTGCGCCTTTAGCTTCAAGAGCTGGACGAGCTGGAACAAATAGTTTTTCACTTAGTGCATCTAAGTCAAAGTTCATAACTCTTGCAATGTACTCACCAATTTCATTGTTCATAATAGTTCCTGAAAGTGCAGGGACATTTGGATTTGAACTGTAGCAGTAGAGACCAATATCTCCACCAACGTGGCCGTGAGTTGTCCAGCCAATTCCTGAACGTTCACTTATCATAAGGCCAATTCCTGATTCAGCGCTATCATATTCCTTGATAAATTTAACTTCTTCATCAGTTAGGTCTGTTATGCCAAAGTATTTTTTAACAACTTCTCTGATATTTGTACGGTCTTCATCTAATTCGCTTGAAGCTTTTAAAGCTCCGCCCTTGGCATTTTTAATAAGGTCTGTGTAGTAGCCAAGTTTATTTTTTGTGTAAGTTCCACTTGTGTGGTAGTTACCCATCGTGATTCCACCGGTGCCGTGGTCAGCAGCTGAAATAACTACTGTATCTTTATTTGTCTTAGCAAAATCAAGGGCAGCTTTAACAGCCTTGTCATAGGCAAGGATGTCGCCAACCATATTAATAGGGTCGTTTGAGTGTCCAGCCCAGTCGATTTCAGAACCTTCAACAATCAAGAAGAATCCGTTTTCATTCTTTGAAAGGATTTCAATAGCTTTCTTTGTCATTTCTTCTAGGCTTGGTTCAACTGTTTTATCAGCTTCAAGGTCGTAGGCCAAGTCTTTTTTAGCAAATAAACCCCAAAGCTTGTCTGCTTTTGTGTTTAAAAGTTCGTCACGTTTTGTAATAAAGGTATAACCTTTGTCTTTCAAAACAGAAATCAAATCTTCGCCGTCATTACGCTTTTCAGCTGTTAAATAATTTGTGCCTGCGCCCAAAACTACGTCAAGGTTTTGATAAACGCCTTGTTCAATAAGAGTGTCGTATTCACTTCTGTTTGGATGGTGAGAGTAAAATGCAGCCGGTGTAGCGTGGTTAACCCTTGATGTTGATACTACGCCAGTTGATCTGCCAGAATATTTTGCAGCTTCAAGTACTGTTGCAATTGGCATGTCAGCTTTTGCTGGGTCATAGTTTTTTGCACCGGCCATACCAAATGTTTGTGGGTAGCAGCCAATGTATGGAGCTTCTGATTTATAACCAGTTGACATAGCTGTAGCAGCTGGAGCTGAGTCAGCCATAGGAACGTCAGAGTTATTTGTTCTAACTGATCCAGTTAGAATTTCGTCTAAAGCAAATTTCCAATCAGGTGTGAACCATCTGGCAAGTGTAAAAGCTTCAAAGCTCATTCCATCAGGAATCATCATGATTACATTTTTGATTACTGCTTGTTCTTCTTTTTTGCTGGAATCTGCAGCAAATGTTGGCACAAAAGAAGTAAGTACAAGTGCCAAGGCTAATAAAAGTGATAAAGTTTTTTTCATATTTCCTCCTTAAAATCTTTATGCTTTAATAATAATCCACAAATGTTAAGTAAAGAATTCCTATAAATTAAATCCATGTAAAATATTTTTTGAAATCTGCATATAGGAATTAATAAAAAATGAAGTATATAATAGTAGACAATATCCACTATATATGGCACTTATAAAAATAATCTATAACGAGACCTTTGATATAGATATTTTTAATTGGATTTTTAAAATCTTATGTAATAAAATGAAATCATAGGAGGTGTATTATGAAAATATACGAAAAAGCAAGAGAATTTGGTTTAAAACATATTGAACCATACGCAGCAGAAATTGACAAGAACGCTAGGTTCCCAAAGGAAACATTTGAAGCCCTAGGCAAAGAAGGATTTTTAAAGATGATGGTTCCAAAGGAATACGGTGGAGATGGATTAACAATGCAAGAACACGCAGAAGCTTGCATGGGTTTTGCAGAATACTGTGCATCAGCAGGTCTATGCTACATGATGCATAACGTTTGTTTAATGGTTGTTTTAAATCACGGTTCAGAAGAATTAAAGAAAGAAGTTTGTGAAGCTATCGTAAATAACAATGAATTTTGCGCACTAGCTTACAGTGAATTTGGAACAGGTACTCACTTCTATATTCCTGAATTAAAGGCAGAATTTAGAGATGGCTACACAGTTATTAGCGGAAGAAAATCAATGGTTACTTCAGCTGAACAAGCAAGCTACTATTTAATAAGTGCTCCTTCACAAAAAGAAGGCGTTACAGACAACTGGCTAGTTCCACTTAAAAAAGAAGGCGTTTCATTTGATATGAACGAATGGAATGGTGTAGGTATGAAGGGTAACGTTTCATGCCCAATGACACTTACAAATGTAAAACTAGAAGATAAATACATGGTTGGTGAACCAGGCACAGCTATTGACCAAATCTTTGGCACAGTTGCTCCTTTCTTTATTGTAGGACTTGCAAGTGTTTACACAGGTCTTTCACTCGCTATGTACGAAGCTGCTCGTAAGCATGCAATCGACAGAGTATATCCAAACGGACAAGGACTAATTCAAATTGAAACAGTTCAAATTCATTTGGCAAATCTATACAACAGAAGCCATGCAGCAAAATACTTTACATTTGAAGCAGCTAGAGCAGCAGCAAATGGTGAAGAAGATGCACTTCCAAAAATCTTATCAGCCAGAATCAATGCATCAGAAGGCGCTATCGAATGTGCAAAATGGGCTATGAGAATTGGCGGAGGAAAAGCTTATAACGGCAATGGACCTCTAGAAAGATATATGAGAGACTCATATGCAGGACAAATTATGGCTCCATCAGTAGACGTTCTAATCACATGGTTAGGTAAGGCAGTTACAGGACAAGACTTAATCTAAGGAGAAATTATGTTAAAAATTGGTGCAGTTATTTACGATCCAAAGGTAACAGTTATCTGGGATCTAATTGAAAAGTTCTTTAAAGAAAGAGGCATGGATATTGAACCAGTTTTCTTTAAAGATTATAAATTGCAAGTAGATGCTCTAGTTGCAGGCGAAATTGATATGGCCTGGAACTCTCCACTTGCACACTTGGACACAGTTTTAAGAACTGATAACTCATTCAAATATTCTTTGATGAGAGATACAGACCAAGACAGAAAAACAATTATGGTTGCTAGAAAAGGTGATGCAGAAAAACCAGCAGACCTAAAGGGAAAAACAATTGGTTTTGGTGCAATTGACTCACCTCAAGCAAGACTAATTCCAATTAATTATCTAAAACACGAAGGCTTGGAATTTGGCAAAGACTATACTGAAAAACGTTATGACATTGGCGTTGGCCTACATGGTGACCACGTTGGTGGAGAATATGACGCCCTACAAGCTTTGATGAATGGTGATGTAGATGCATCATTTACCCTTGATTTAAACTGGGAAGCTTGGAAGAAAGATGGTAAGGTTGATGAAAATAAAATTGTAAAGATTGGTGAAACACCACACTTTGACCATTGCATCTTTGACGTACACCCAAGTGTAGATGATGAAACAATTAAAAAATTCGAAGAAATTATGCTTTCAATGGACTATAATAAAGAAGAAGACAAAGAAATATTGGATATGGAAGGTCTAAAAGAATGGAAGCCAGGTAGGACACAAGGATTCAAACAAATTACAGAAGCTTGCGAATACATGGAGTTTTTTAAATAATGTTCGAATTATCTTTAATTGGCAGCATGCCAAGAGAAGAGTCCTTATTAAGAATTCTTAGAAAGCACAGGAATAATTCTATATCTGACCAAGAATTCAATCAAATTATAGATGAAAAAACCAAGGAAGTAGTTCATTTGCAAGAAGCTGCAAACCTTGATTATATTACTTCAGGTGAACTACACAGGGATAATTATGTATCCTTTATTTCTGAAAGCCTAGAAGGCGTTAGGCAGATGTCTATGAGTGAGCTCTTGGATTATGTAGAAGATAAAAAGTCTTTTGAATTAATCCTAGATACTCTGGATGTACCTGCTATCGCTATTAAAAATGCCATTTGCGTTGACAAGATTAGTCGCAGAAAATCTTTGGTCGCAGATGAGCTTAGAAGGATAAAAAAATTAACAGACAAAAAAGTTAAAATCACATTGCCTGGTCCATATCTTGTGACCAGGTCCATGTGGTTGCCTGAATTATCCAAAAAAGGTTATGCTTCCAAAGAGGAACTGGGCGAAGATGTAATTAATATTATGTCTGATGAAATAAAAGAGATCCAAGAAATTGGAGTCGATATAATTCAATTTGACGAACCAGTTTTAACTGAAGTTGTATTTACAGAAGGTAGGCCAAGGACCTTTATGTGCGCTGCTCTTTCTGAAAGAAAAGACCCAACTGAGGAGTTGGAATTTGCCAAACACCTGATATCATCTGTAATGAAAAAAGTCGACAGATCAAAGTCAAAGGCAGCACTCCATGTTTGCAGGGGCAACTGGAGTAGGGACGAATCGATTTTATTATCGGGCCCTTACACACCTTTGATTGATCTATTTGAAAACATCGATGCAGATATATTATTCTTGGAATATTCAACAGATAGGGCGGGTGATTTAAAATCCCTCTTTAATTCTCAAAAATTAAGAGACAATATTATTTTGGGAATGGGGGTTGTAAATCCAAGAACTGATGAGATTGAATCAGTTGATACCATAGTCAAGAAAGCTGAACAGGCCTTGGAATTTATACCAGCTGATAGACTCATGCTAAATCCCGACTGTGGTTTTGCAACTTTTGCTAATAAGCCAATGAATTCTTATGATATTATCGCTGAAAAATTAAAGGCGATGGACCAAGCAAGGAGAGTACTATGTCAGAGCTTGAAGGAATAGATTTTTCAAATTTTTCTCTAAGAGCGACCATGAACGACCTAAAAAATGTTAATGTATACACAGACAACAACAGCTTTAGAGTGAGTGATGCAATAAGCTTTGATATAGAGGCAGAAAATATTTCGGCTTTAAATTATTTTTGTGGAAGCTTGCTTGCAAGTGTTATGAAAATTCTGGTAAGTGAGTGCAAGAGCCAGGGAATTGTTATAGAAGAAATTGAAGGTAAGATTGATTATAAACTTACAAATCCTCTTAGGGTTTTAAATGTAAGAGGCTATGAGGACTTATCTGAAATTGAAGATATATTAATAAAAATCTACTATTATGCTGATGGCGATGAGGAAGAACTAAATAATAGATTGATGGAGATGCTAAATGCTAATCCAATTTATAGTTTGCTAAAATCAACCAAGAGGGTTGATTGTAAAATACAACTAATAATTTAGGAGGTAGATTATGAATTACAAGGAAGAATTTAAAAACAATCAAGACATGAGCAAGGACTTATATGAAGCTTGCCCAGACATGATTGGTAGCTTTATGAATCTGCATGGCGAATATGCTAAGGACAGCACAATTACCCTAAAGGAAAAGGAAATGGTTTCAATCGGAATCTCAATTACAATTAAGTGCATCCCTTGCATGCTAGCCCACATCACAAGCTTCAAAAAAGCTGGCGGCACAAGAGAAGAATTGGTCGATGTTATTAAAGCATGCATTCTAATGAATGGAGGACCTGGCACAGCTTACGGTGCAAAAGCACTTAAGATGTTTGACGAATTAGACTAATTTAATCTGAAGAATACAAAAATATCTTGGTATGCATTTACCAAGATATTTTTTTGCTATTGATTAATTTTATATTTTTGAAAATAAAAAACTGGGCTAGAAAATTTATTCTGCCCAGTTTATATTTTAAATTTAATTTTTATTTGTGCCTAATTAAATTTGTGTATTCTTTTTTATTCTTTACAACTTCGTTTGTCAGAATTAGGATACCGATTATATTTGGTATTACCATAAAGCCATTTAAAAGGTCGCTGATATTGTAAATTGATTCAACTTGGACAATGGTTCCGCCAACGACAGCAATAATTGCAAAAATCTTGTAGTAGTTAATGGCGTCTTTGCCAAAGAGATACATAACATTTGACTCTCCATAATAATACCAGCCAAGTATTGTCGAGAAGGCAAAGAAGAATACTGATATGGCATAGAAGACTGATCCTGATCCGCCAAGGGCAATATCAAAACCGTTTTGCAAAACTCCGGCATAGTTGTCAGCTGGCATTTCATTGGCTTTGGTTACAAGGATTATTAGAGCGGATATTGTGCATACCAAGAATGTGTCAATCAAAACTGTGATCATTGAAATCAAACCTTGTTTTGAAGCTTGATCGACATCTGCAATTGCGTTTGCGTGGGGAGTTGAACCCATACCTGCTTCATTGGAAAAGAGTCCGCGTGCAAGTCCGTGCTTAATCGCTTGCTTTAAGGTAAAGCCTACTGTACCACCAATGGCAGCATTTAATGTAAAGGCATTTTTAAAAATGCTTGAGAAAACCTCTCCAATATTATCAGAAAATTTCAATAGAATGACTGCACCGTGAATTACAAACATCGCAATCATAAAGGGTACAACCTTTGCTGCAATTTTTGCAATCCTATTTGCACCGCCGATAATTATGAATGACAACAAAATCGCTATAAAGGCACCCGTGTAGACAGGGGCGATATTAAAAGAACTATTTACAACGCTGGCCACTGAATTGGATTGAACCATATTGCCAGTAAAGGGTAGGGCGATTACAATGAAAACTGCAAATGAAGTTGCAAGGATTTTTCCTAACTTTTTATTTTTAATTCCCCTTGATAGATAATAAGCAGGGCCACCAAAGTATTCATCATCTTTCTTTTCCCTATATAGAACAGAGAGCACAGTTTCTGAATACATAATTGCCATTCCTAAAAATCCTGATACCCACATCCAAAATACTGCGCCAGGTCCGCCAAGCATAATTGCTGCGGCAACGCCAGCAATATTTCCCGTGCCAATTTGGGCGGCGAGTGAAGTATAGAGGGCTTCTCTAGGACTTACTAGGCCAGGAGTCTCAGTGTATGCTTTGGAATTTTTTAACTCCTTAAATGCGCGTCCAATTTTTGAAAATTGTAAAAATCCAAGTCTGATTGTTAAATACAGACCAGAAAATACAAGTAAAAATACTAGGAGATAATCCCATAAAAAATCCTTAATTCCTATAATTGTATTCATAATTCCTCCTATTTTAGCATGGGCTCATTCAAGCGAGCGGCTTCTTTAACAACAATTTTTGACAACAGCAAGAGTCCGATGATATTTGGTATGACCATCAGAGCATTAAAGGTATCTGACAGAATCCATACAAAGTCAACTGAAACAACAGTGCCAACTATTACAGCGATTATTACTAGGAGCCTGTAAATTAAAACAGCCTTGCTACCAAATAAGTATACAATATTTGATTCTCCAAAATAATACCAGCCTACAATTGTAGAAAAGGCAAAGAAAAACAAGCTTGTTGCAAGGAATATCGTGCCGGCTTTACCAAAGGCAATTTCAAAACCCTTTTGGGTAACTGCAACTGAATCTAGGCCGTTTGCGTGAGAAAATATATGAGCGTCTGTTAGTAAAATAATAAAAGCTGTAACTGTACAAATGACAACTCCTATAAGGACACCAAAAATTGCTGAAAGTCCTTGGTCAGCTGGCTTGTCAACATTTGCAACTGCGTGAGCGTGTGGAGTTGAACCCATACCTGCTTCGTTGGCAAATAAACCACGTGATAAGCCCATTTTTATTGCTGTTTGAATACTAATTCCAACGGCGCCACCGAATACAGCTGATGTGGAGAAAGCACTTTGAAAAATAGCCTTAAAGACAGGTAAAATATTTTGTCTAAACATAAATAAGATTATTAAGCCAGATAAAATAAAAATACCGGCCATTACTGGCACTATGAGTTCGGCAATTTTAGAAATCCTTTGCACACCACCCATAACGATCATACTGACCAAAACTGCTAAGAAAATCCCAGTATAAGCTGGATTTATGCCAAAGGCTTCGTTCATAGAAAGGGCAATTGAATTGGACTGGACCATATTGCCTGCAAAACCAAGGGCAAGTATTAAAAATATTGCAAATAAAACTGATAAGACTTTTGCAATCTTTTTATTTTTTACGCCTTGGCTGATATAGTAGGCAGGCCCACCATAAATTTCGCCATCTTTTTCTTGCCTAAAAACTTGGGCGAGAATCGCTTCTGCAAAGATGGTGCTCATACCTAGGAGTCCTGATATCCACATCCAAAAGACTGCGCCTGGTCCACCAGTCATAATTGCCGACGCAACTCCTCCAACAGAACCTGTCCCAAGTTGAGAGGCAACAGCTGTGGATAAGGCTTGGAAAGAGCTAACTTCGCCTTCTTCTTTAGGGCTGTCATCTTTTTTAAATAAATTTCCTAAAGTTTCTTTAACTGCCAATGAGAGCTTAGTAATTTGCGGAAATTTTAAGCGGACGCTAAAAAATATTCCAGTAAATACTAATAAAAATATAATTACATAATCCCAAAGGAAGTCTTTAACTTGAATAATAAATTCCATCAAATCCTCCTTTTGTATCTTTCTTAAATCTAAATAAAATAAAATATCCAAAAATAATTGCAACAAAGACATCTGCAATGACATGCTGCTTTGTAGTTAGGGTTACAATAGGTATTAGCGTGTTATAAAAAGCTAAATATTTTTCATCGTTCTTGATTGCATAGTGATAGCAGATGCAGGATAAAAGCACATGTGATGAGGGCATTGAGGATGAGGGAGCATCCATCATATAGGTTAACTCTAATGCCCAATTAAAAAAACCATCCCCCAGGGTTTCGGGTCTAACACTTACACAAAATGGCAAGAGCTTGTAGATAAAAATACAAATGCTCATTGCAAGGGCCAGGTCCCTAAGCATATTGTCGAGATCTTTGTTAAATCTAAGCTTATAAATCAAATAAATGATGCCCGGATACCAAAGATGATAAATAATAACGGTAAATGGAATCAGGGGAATCATATCATCCAAAAAAAGCTTTGGATCAATTGCATTAGGGGTCAAAACATTTGTCGCAACATAAGTTGTTGATGCAGATAAAAGTATAAAAAACAAATAAAATCTTTTTACATAGGGAAAATTTTCTTTATCCTTAATCGACTGGGCAAAAGGCATTTGAACCCTCTATAAAATCAAGAATAGTTTTTATTGCTTGGTCTCTTGAATAGTCGTGAAGGATGTCATGTCTGGCCTTGTCAAAAATTGCCAGGCTTGCATTCTTTCCCTTAGATGCGTAGAAGCTAACCAGAGATTTTTGCTTTGAGATGCTGCCACAAAAAGCGTCATCAGATCCAGCCATAAATAGAATCCTCAGATCATCAGGCACATAGTGAATAGAAGTGTCATTTTGCATCAGACGAATTCCATTTAAAATATCCTTGTACAAAGATATGGTTGGGACGCCAAGATTTAAAGGATTTTTCCTAAAGTTATCCTGCTCTTGAAGGTCGCTAGAAATATAAGAGTAACCAGAAGTGTCCTTGAATTTTTTATTTAATGACTTGAGGACCCTGTTATATAATTTTTCAGACCTATAATGAGAGCCATATTTTCCCAGATAAAAATTCACAATTTTTTCTAAATATTGCATTTTAAGATTGCTTACGTATGGTAGGCTGCCAATTAAAATCGCTCCGTCAATATCTTCGCCGTACTTAAACAAAAAAGTTCTGACTAGCATAGATCCAATCCCCATGCCCAAAACAAATCTAGGCTTGTCGCTGATAGTTTTCATGTATTCGTTTACAACGTGGATATCATCAGTACAGTTGTTCCATCCATTGTGGTCTCCAAAATACAAGAGCTCATCAGGGCTAGAAACGGATTTGTTGTGGCCTCTAGTATCAGAATTTACAGTTGTTATTCCATAACCCGAAAGCTCTTCTTGAATGTCAAAATAACGACTCGAATTATCAATTGAGTCGTGAACCAATTGAAGCACAGCTTTTTCATTTGCAGCTTCTTTAATATAAATTGGAATTTTGTGGCCGTCATTGGCATCAATAAAAAGATTTTTCATTTTATACCTTTCTTTCCTTTATTTTATTTGCTATGTATATTATAATATAAATTAGATTAACAGTCAAAGAAGGATGTGATTAGATGAAGATAGAAGTTTGCGTGGATTCATTGGAGTCTGCAATCACTGCCATAGATGCAGGAGCAGACCAAGTAGAACTTGTAAGCCTCACAAGCGTAGGCGGGCTTACGCCGTCCTATGGACTGGCGAGGGCCCTAGTCGATAGAAATATAAAAACAATGGCTATGGTCAGGCCAAGAGTGGCTGGCTTTTGTTATTCAAAATACGATAGAGAAGTTATGTTAAACGATGTTAAGGCCTTTAAAGAAATGGGCGTCCAAGGAGTTGTATTTGGAGCCTTAAATTTTGATGGGTCTATTGATTATAATTTTACAGCAGATTTAGTAAAAGCAGCTGGGGATATGGAAGTTGTTTTTCACCGTGCCTTTGAAGTTGTCAAAGATAAAGTTACGGCAGCAAAAACTTTAAAGGGAATTGGAATAACAAGAATTTTAACAAAAGGTGGAAATTCTTTAATTGAGGGTAAAGATATCATAAGAGAACTTTTAACCATAGATGTGCCTGAGATAATTTCTGGTGGCGTTAGATACAACACAGTTGACTTAATCAAAGAGCTCGGCCTTGAATACGTGCATATATCATCGAGCAAAGAATTTACTGATCCATCTACCAGCAAGAGCGGAATTTATTTTGGCAAAGCCAATGATCCGACCGATGAAATTTATACTCTTGCAGATTACGATTATTTAAAAGATATAATTAATAAGTTGAAAGGAGAATGAAATGTCAGATTATGAATATTATGGAGACGATAAAGAAATTATTGACGAAGATATGATAGGCAATCCTAGGAATGACCTTGCCTTTGTGTCATTAATCTTATCGTGTTTATCACTTTTTTATGTAGTAACAAAATTAAGCGGACCAACAGCTATCTTATTTGGTATATTAGGGGTGTCAGTTTCGTTAAGGGCTCTAAGATATAATAAAAGAAGCAGACTAGCAAGGATTGCATTAATCGCTGGTGGCGTGGGGACCTTAATTGGATTTTTATTATTTGTATCTTGCATATCATGCGCAGCATGTACTATTAGAAATATTAAGTAGGTGGTAGAATGAAATTATTTATTGATGTTTTTGGTTTTAAAATTCCTGGCTATGGATTATCAATAGCCATTGGTTTATGTTTTGTAATATTATTTTTGTACAAGCAAAGAATTTATAAGGACCTGGATTTTGATACGGGTCTTTCGGCACTTATATACGCCCTTGTAACAGGTGGAGTTTTTGCAAAAATTTTATATTGGATTACTGATCCAAGTAGTTTTTATGTACTTTTTGATTCCACAATTGCCTTTAAAGAAAGATTTCAAATAGCCTTCCAAGGAGGCTTGGTATTTATAGGTGGCCTAATCGGAGCAGTGGTCGGTATGTATTTGTTTTTAAGAAGGTATAAGCACTTAGATCCATTAAAGACTATCGACATTTTTGCAATTGGTATGCCAATCCTGCAAATGTTTGGTAGGGTGGGATGTTTCATGGCCGGTTGCTGCTATGGGATGGCTTGTGAGTCACCAATATCTGTAGTATTTCCTCCAAGCGGACTTGCCCCAGCCGGCATTCCACTTTTACCGACCCAATTATTTGGAGTAGCCGGAAACTTTATAATTATAATTACCTTATTACTCTATAATAAAAAAGAAAGACAAAGGGGTAGGACCTTTGGCCTATATCTTACAATGTATAGCATTGGCAGATTTATTTTAGAATTTTTCCGCGGAGATGAAATCCGTGGGATCTACAATGGGCTTTCAACTTCACAATGGTTGAGCTTCCCGATTTTTGTTGCTGGCATATTCTTTTTACTAAGAAAGGAAAGATCAAATGAAGAAAATACTATTGACCTCTAGGATGGTAATAGCCGATGACCACGGCAAGTACATCAGGCTTAGGAACGATTATGCCGAGGCCATCAGGCGTGCTGGAGGCCTTCCAATAATCACTCAGTCAACAGAGGACCAAGCTGTGATTGATGAATATATAAAACTCGCCGATGCAATAGTCTTTACTGGTGGGGAAGACATTGATCCAAATTTATATGGAGCAGACTTCCATCCATCAGTCGAGTTTGTATCCTTTGAAAGAGACGCCTTTGAAAAATATTTGTATGAAAAAGCCTTTGCCAAAAAGATTCCAATGCTTGGGATTTGTCGGGGCATGCAAATGATAAATGCCCTGGCAGGGGGAGACTTGTATCAGGACTTAAAGTCCGAATACAAGGGGGCCTCTGGCCACTCAATGGGTCGTGATTTGTCCAGGGGAATCTTGAAAATTTTTACAGAAAAAGATTCAAAGATAAATAAAATTTTGGGCGATGAAATTTTGGTCAATCAATTCCACCACCAAGCCGTCAAAAATCTGGGTAAAGGATTTGTAGCCACTGCCCATAGCAGGGACGGGGTCATCGAAGCCATGGAATACACTGGCGACCAATATATTTCCTGTGTGCAATTCCATCCTGAATCCATGATTGATCATGAGGAAAAATTTTTAAATATCTTTAAGGACTTAGTTGAAATAGCATGAAGTATGTATTAATAAGTGGAGCCAGTGGCGATATAGGCATTGAAATCACCAGGCAAATATTAAAGGAAACTGACTTTAATGTCCTCGCCATGTACAATAAAAATCCCACCAGAATCGACGAACTTGAGTTGGAATACAAAAATAGAATACAAAAATACAAATGCGACTTTAATTCTGACGAGGATGTCGAAGAGGCCAAAGATTTTATAAAAGATTTTAAACTTGATTCAGCGATTTTTTGTGCTGGCTTGAGCCAAATTCAAATGATAAATAAAACTAGCATAGAAGACATAAGTAAAATTATAAATGTAAATCTAAAAGCGCCTATTGCCCTCAGCTCACAAGTTGCAGATATAATGGTCGGAGAAAAATCCGGAAATATAATTTATATATCGTCCATGTGGGGCCTTGATGGGGCCAGCTGTGAGTCCGTATACTCAGCCACCAAGGCAGGGATAATTGCATTTTCAAAAGCCTTATCAAGGGAACTGGGTCCGTCAAATATCCGGGTCAATACAATTTGCCCTGGCTTTATTGACACCAAGATGAATTCCAATTTAACTGCAGAGGACAAGGAAGAATTTATTTGCCAAATCCCACTTATGCGGGCTGGTATGCCAAGTGACATTGCAGACTTGGTTTTGTTTTTGATAAATAAAAAAGCCGGCTATATAACCGGCGCAAATATAAAAGTTGATGGGGGATATATTTAGAATTTAAAGTTAATGGCCTTAATCTTAACGCCTTGACTTCTAAATCTCTTTTCATAATGACTGATAACTTTGGTTGGTGGAGCATCATCGCTATGCGATATTATGTTTCCACCAACTTTTTTTACATACAAAAGCGTATCTGTGTATAACTCATCATCGTCAGTCCTAAAGTCAATATTCCCAGCATCTTTTAAAATATATTTATACTTTTTTAATCTGTTTGGATAGGTAAGTCGCCTGTGATTTTGCCTATTCTTAGGCCAAGGGTTAGGAAAGTGAATAGTGATAGAATCAATTTCATTTTCTGCAAAAATCTGATCTATCCCATCAATCTCTCTGGGAATCAAAACCGCGTTTGCAATATTTTTATCCTCCATTTGGTCCAAGGCATAAACTAAAACGCCAGCCTCACGGTCCCACAAAATATAATTGACATCTGGATTTAATTCAGCCATGTGCAGGCAATAATCGCCGCTCCCACAACCAATATCCAAATGAATCTTATTGTAATTGGTAAAATAATCTTTCCACTTGCCCTTGTATTCCTCCGGCCAAAAAAGAGCCTTGCCCGAATCCAAAAGCCGGGGCACAGCAGACCATTTTTTTCTAAGTCTCATCAAATCACCTCATGTCAAGATTATATTAAAAACTATAAAATTAATCAAGTGTAAGAGGCGACTAACTAAATAATTATTAGATTAATTAAAATATAAAGAACAAATGAGAAAAATGCTTTTAAAATATTGGCATACTGGGGGAATTTAGATAATGTTTTTTTAAAAGTTAGCCTTGACGAATTGCTAGAAATGGCTATTTACTTGACATAAAGATTAATTATGTTATAATATAAATAGAGCCTAAGAGCTCACAAAATAAAGGAGGTAACATTATGACTTATCATATTACAGATGATTGTATCGCTTGCGGACAATGTTCATCAGAATGCCCTGTAGGTTGTATTTCAGAAGGCGATATTTACACAATTGATGCTGATGAATGCATCGGATGCGGAAACTGTGCAGACGTATGTCCAACAGGCGCTTGTGTACAAGCTGAATAATTGGACTACATAACAGTTAAAAAGAAAACGCCCTAGGGCGTTTTTTTATTGGCTTTTTTTGGTTTTATATTTAGTCTAGGAAATAAAGGATTAGAACTTTTTGTGAGTATAATATGTAAAATAAAATAACTCCACGAGGGAGTTATCTTTAGTGTGAATAGTATTCAACAACAAGAACGTCTTGAATTTCAACTGGGATTTCATCTCTTTCTGGAGATTTGACAAGCTTAGCTGAAAATTTGTTTTCATCCTTTGTAAGGTATGGATATGGGGAAGCTTGGCCAGCGAAATTTTCTTTGAACATTTCGTTTGAACGACTTTTTTCTCTGAGGGAGATTTCATCACCAACTTCGATTTGATAGCTTGGACGGTCAATTTTGTGTCCGTTTACATGGATGTGTCCGTGTACTACCATTTGTCTTGCTTGACGAATTGATGATGCAAAGCCAGCTCTGTAAACCATGTTGTCTAGTCTTGTTTCAAGAAGTTTAACAAGTGCGTGACCTGTTTGTTCTTTTGATTTTCTTGCCTTGTCAAAGTACATTAGCATTTGATTTTCTGGTACTTGATAGTAGGCTCTGAGTCTTTGCTTTTCTAGGAGTTGTTCACCGTAGTTTGATAATTTTTTATCAGAACGTGCAGCTCCTTTTTTCATTCCATTGTTTGCTTTTGGAAGGTTAAATACATTAAGACCTAAACGTCTTACTACCTTCACTCTTGGTCCGTAAAAACTACTCATAATATTGAATCACCTTTCCTTAATTGGATTTGCCGCGGTATTCATTGTTTATTATAGACTATGTGTCGGATATTGTCAACACTTTTTGTGAAATTTTAAAAAATAACTGCTTTTTTTAAGGAGCAGTTATATAATATTTTATTTAATTTTTATTGCAACAAATCTATTGTGCCGGGCGGTTCTTTTTGATCTTCGTTTTCATCGTGGCTTTCGTGGTTTGTATCGGGTGTGTCAGTGTTATTTTCGTTTTCGTTGTTATTGTTATTTAGAAAATCATTTATATCAAATTCATCGTCGCCGCCTGGATTTAATATATCGATTATTTCGCTTTCGCCAGTATTTGATTCGTTGTGGATGTCGCAAGTTTGACTTGGGACACGGTATTGCATGTCGCTTGGTATAACTCCGCCGTGGGATTCTGGATCGTAGGGCGGGGTGGTCTGTACGCGAACGACTTTTTCCCTTGTTTCTTCGGGACAGAATTCATTTGCCAGCATGTTGGATTCGGTACAAATTTCAACTTCTACGTGGGCGTCGCAGGCTTCAGTCGGTTCTGTTCCTTTGACAAAGATTTCTGTGATTACAGTTCCGCGCGGGTCGCCAGCACAAAATTCGTTTGGACTTTTGCCCGACATGGTACATACAGATGCACGGACAATGCCTTCTGGTTCTTTGAATTGGGTTACGCTTGGCAGGCCTTCGTGGACTTGACTCATTACATATTGGAATAATTGAGCAGCGATCATTGAGTTTTGTTTCATGGTGATCTTTGGACTGTCACTACCGATCCATGTGCTTGCTACATAGTAATCAGTGAAGCCTGAGAACCATAAGTCTGCTGTGTATTGAGTGGTGCCAGTTTTACCTGCAACTACTTGGCCAGGGATTTGGGCCCTGGTTCCAAGTCCACGGGTGACAACTGTTCTTAAAATATCTTTCATTACATAAGCAGTTTGTGGTTTGGCTGCTTGAATTGGATTTTCTGTGTATTCCAAAAGTGTTGTTCCATCGTTATCAATAACTTTTGTATAGGATGTTGGTTTTAAATACACTCCGTCATTGGCAATTGTACCAAAGGCTGCTGTAAGTGCAAGTGGGGAGAGGCCGTTTGTCATTCCGCCGAGGGCCAAGCTTGATGCGTTTTCGTCGTTTACTTCTTTGTTTTCAGAAGCGGATACAAATGAATCGCGGTCTGGGTGTTCGGTGTCGATGATGCCCATCCTTTCTAAATATGGGACAACTTTGTTGGTGCCCATGGCATTTAAAACTTTAACTGCACTTACGTTTATAGATTGTTCGACAGCATATCTAAGGCTGTGGATTCCTCTAAATCCTAAATACCAGTTGTTTGGCCAAATTTTTCCATTGACAACAATTGGTACGTCGTCAATTGGGCTGGCAGCAGTGTAACCATTTTCAAGGGCAGGCAAGTATACGCTTATCGGTTTTATGGTTGAGCCTGGTTGCCTGTGGCTATCTGTTGCTCTGTTTAAAAATCTGTTGCCGTCTACGTCTCTACCACCAATCATGGCTAGGATGTGGCCTGTGTGGTAATCGATAATTATCATGGCAGATTGTGGTTGGGGGACGCCTTTTTTATTTCTGTAGACTTGATTTCCATCGATGTGGAGGTAGTCATCTTTATTTTTAAAAAGGCTGTCGTTAGAGGCAATTGCTTTTGAGCTTATGACGATTTCGCCGTTTTCAACCCAGAAGTCATCTTTGGCAATCGGTAGACTTCCAACGATGTGGGTGACGAGTGTCTTTTTCTCATCAATTGTATAGTAGTCCTGAACGTCTATATTTGAATTATATGCCTTTAATTTTTTGGACTTGATGCAAAGGTTGCCGTTTTCATCGTATCTCCATTCACCGGGAGCCAAATAAATATCGTCGCTATTTTGTACTATTAGGTTGTCTTTGGCTAGATAAATAAAATTACCATTTGAGTCGACTAGATTTGCGTATGCATCGGATGTGGTGTCCAAAATAATAGGTGCCCTCATATTATTTGTATTGCCAAATAGGATTTCAACAAAGTTTTTATAAGCGTCTTCCATTATTTTTTGGTAGCCGACATTAATTGTGGAATAAATTTGAATGCCACCGTAGAAGATTTTGTTTTGGGCAATTTTTTTGCTCCATCCATACTTGTCCATGAGGTCTTGCTCAACTTGCTTTAAGACATAGTCAGTAAAGTAGTTGGTAATGTCAGTTGTTTTGGTTTCACCAGGCTTGATGAGAGCTTTTCTATCAACGCTCATGGCTTGGTTGTATTCCTCTTGGGTAATTTTGCCGTACTTTAACATTTGAGAGAGTACGACATCGGTTCTTTTTTCGTTTTCTTCGTTATAAACGAGGACGTAATTTTGATTTAAGAGTTCAATAAAGCCAACTTTTTCCATGGTGTTTGGATCAAAGTTTTCTGGGCTGACTCTCTTGTATGGTGGATACTTGGTAGGGGATTTAACAACTCCTGCAAGCATAGCACACTCAACTAGGTTTAAGTCCTTGGCTGATTTTGAAAAATAAGTTTGAGCAGCTTCTTCGACTCCGTAAGCGTTTTGGCCAAGGGAGACGGTATTTAAATAAGCCTCAATGGTTTGATCTTTTGACATTTTCTTTTCAAGATCAATTGACATTGTGATTTCGTGAATCTTACGCTTTAATTTCCTTTCGTTTGTAAGGTAAGTGTTCTTAACAAGTTGTTGGGTGATAGTAGAACCACCACGCAATTGACCACTTGAAAATGCATCGCGAAAACTAGCCATGATACCTATTAGGTCCACGCCGTCATGCTCGTAGAATCTTTCGTCTTCTATGGCGAGGAAGGCTTGGATTAATTGCTTTGGCATTTGTTCGATGCCAATTACCGTTCTGTATTCAGCGGTCTCAACTTTTTCTATTAAATTACCATCTAAATCATAAATTTTTGAAGTTTCGGTTAGGTTGTTGGCAATTATATTTGGATCAACCTCATCGACTTCTTTCATAATGCTAACTACAGACAGTGCAAGCAAGCTTCCCAATATAATACTTACAATTAATGCAATATATATAATGTAAACTATTAGCTTGCCAGGTGTTAGCACCTTATTTCTATGTGGCATATAAGTCTCCTTTTATATCAATAAATATAAGCTAATTATAACACAAAAAATATTATTTTTCAAAAAAATTAAATTTATTGTTGCCACTTGTAAAATTGTGTTTGAATTTGTATTTTGAAAAAATTATTCGACATTGATTTAAAAATATGGTATAATTATTGCAATGGATATGCTGAAAATAATTTAACAGAGGTGATAGATATGGATTTTGATCAAACAATGAGATTTGTTTCAAAGAAGGATACAGATTCCGAGCCAAGAGAAATTTTGGAAAAAGTTTACAGGGCGCTCGAAGATAAAGGTTATCAACCAGTAAATCAAATTATAGGATACTTCTTGTCTGGAGATCCAACATATATAACTAGTCATAACAATGCCAGAAATGAAATTGTCAAGATGGAAAGAGATGAATTGTTAGAAGCAATACTTAAGGAGTACTTGAATATTGAATAAAACAATTCTGGGACTAGATATAGGCGATAGCACGATTGGAGTAGCCGCTAGTGATCCTAGCGGTACTATTTGCGTGCCAGTTGGCGTTATAAAAAGAAAATCAAAAGCAGAGGACATGGCTGACCTGCAAAAGATTATTGAAGAGCGAAATGTGGGTACTATTGTAATAGGACTGCCACTCGATATAAATGGTGAGCTTGGTCCTCAAGCGAAAAAAGTTAAGAAGTACACCTCTAATATTCGCAAGGCTACTGATTGTGAAATTGTTTTTGTAGATGAGAGATTTACATCTAAGATGGCAAACAATACACTAAGGACCTTGAATGTAAAAAGAGGCAAGGAAAAGGGTTATGAAGATGCACTTGCTGCATCTTATATTTTAGAGCTATATATTAAAAGGAATAGATAGGAGATTTTATGCCAGAGAGCTTGGCTGTTTTTAATGAAAGTGGGGAGGCTACAAACTATTTGGTGCAGGCTCGTTTTGATTTAAATGGGCAGGAGTATATTGCTATATCTTCTGCTGAGGATTTGTCAGATGAGCTGCTGTTTTTGCGCGTAGAAATTGATGGTTCTGGAAATACCATCTATACCGAACCATTTCCCATGGAAACTAGAAAGTTAGAAGAAAAGTATAAGAGTATTAAAAAATTATTAAATTAAAATTTAGGAGGAATTATGAGTAACGGAGTAAAGATTATTCCTCTTGGAGGTCTCAAGGAGATCGGTAAAAATATAACAGCATATGAATATAAAGATCAGATTGTAGTTATCGATTGTGGAATGACCTTTCCAGGAGATGAGATGTTGGGGATTGATATTGTTATCCCCGATGTAAGTTATTTAATTGAAAACAAACACAAGGTAAAGGCGTTTTTTATAACGCACGGACACGAAGACCATATTGGGGCTATCCCATATGTATTAAATCAAATTAATGCACCAATATACGCGACAAAATTGACATGCGCCCTAATTAGAAACAAGGTCAAGGAATTTAATTTAGCTTTAAATATAAATGAAGTGAATTATGGGGATGTAATTGATGTGGGAGCTTTTAAGGCAGAGTTTGTAGCTGTCACTCACTCTATCCCTGATTCTGCATCCATAGCTCTATACACGCCAGTGGGCACTATCTTCCAAACTGGTGACTTTAAGATTGACTTGACACCGATTGATGGAGTTAGACCTGACTTAACTCGTATAGCAGAGATTGGTAAAAAGGGAGTTTCGCTTTTGCTGGCAGATTCAACAAATGTTGAAAGACCAGGGCATACTCTAAGTGAGTCTACAATTGGCGAAACTTTTAATGAATTATTTTCCAAGGCTGACGGGAGGATTTTGGTTGCAACATTTGCTTCAAATGTGCACAGGGTCCAGCAAATTATTTCCGCTGCAGAAAAGCACGATAGGTTTGTGGCCTTGTCTGGACGATCTATGCTAAATGTAGCTAACACTGCTATTGAGATGGGATATATTAAAATAAAAGAAAAGACCTTGATTGATATTAATCAAGCTCACAATTACCCACCCAATAAGGTTTGTATTATAATGACGGGCTCACAAGGGGAGCCAATGAGTGCTCTGACAAGGATTGCAAATGATGAGCACAAGAAAATAAAATTAACAAGCAAGGATACGGTTATTATTTCAGCTAATCCAATTCCAGGAAATGAAAAATCAGTAACCGCTGTAATAAATAATTTGATGGCCAAGGATGCCAATGTAATTTATGATAAGATTGCAAACATCCACGTTTCTGGTCACGCTTGTGCAGATGAAATTAAACTTATGCACGCACTGGTAAAACCAAAGTTCTTTATGCCAGTCCATGGTGAAATAAAGCACCTTAAGACACACGCCTTGCTCGCTCAAGAAATGGGCATGGATAAGAAAGATATATTTGTTCAATCCAATGGCGATGTTTTGGAACTTACAAAAAGAAGCTTGAAGGTTGTTGACCACATTGCTAACGAAGACGTTTTAGTTGACGGTCTAGGTGTTGGTGATGTTGGAAATATCGTCCTACGCGATAGGAAACACTTATCTGAGGACGGACTTATTGTTGTTACACTTACATTGTCAGCTGACGATGGTAGAGTACTTGCAGGCCCAGATATTATTAGCCGCGGCTTTGTATATGTAAAGGAAAGTGAAGACATAATGGAATCACTTTTGAGAAAGTTAAGGTCTATAGTTCAAAGCTTGCAAGATAGAGGAATCGATGATTGGAATTCTATGAAGACTACTATAAGAGATGAGTTGCGCAAATACTTGATGAGTACGACTGGTAGAAATCCTATGATTCTAACAATCTTTACAGAGGTGTAAAAAATTTAATTTAAGGAGAGAATTATGAGATACGACACAAAATATGTAACCAAGGCTGCACTCATAGCGGCGATGTATGTGGTTCTTATTGCAATTCAAATGATCCCTGCCGCCAGTTTAACTTTTGGAGCTGTTCAGCTTCGTTTGGCGGAGGGACTCACAGTGCTTCCATTTGTTGAAGCTGCTGCTGTACCAGGAGTTTTTGTTGGCTGCTTTATCAGCAATTTGATTTTAATGGCTGTTTCAGGTTTTGGACTGGTAGACCTAATATGTGGGTCACTAGTTACACTAGTTGCTGCTATTATTACCAGAAAAGCTAAAAACAAATTTATTGCATTTTTAAGCCCGGTTGTGCTAAATGGATTTTTAGTTAGCATTTGGGTTAGTTACTACACAGGTATTCCTTACTGGACTACTGTTTTAGGAATTATGGGAGGAGAAGCACTGAGTGTATTCATTTTTGGCTACGCAATTTTATATGTGTATGAAAGGTCAAAAATATTTAGGAGGTTTTAATGAATACAGCAGTTAAATGGATTTTAACATTTGCACTTTTACTAGCGATTGTATTTGCTGCAATTTTTGGTTTCAAGGCTTATAATAAGAGTATGTATAAGCCTGTAGATATAAATGACACAAACCTTTATGAGTTTTCAATTTCCAGGGGCAGCTCTTTGAGCACGGTTGCTTCATCTTTATATGATATGAATCTTATAAAAAATGGCAGTGCTTTTATTTCAAGAGTTGAAGAGCTTGGACTTGAATCTGAAATCCAATCAGGAAAGTTTAAACTCTCCAGGTCTATGGATGTTGATCAGGTGATAAATGAATTGACAAAAAAGCCAGAGGTAGATATGGCTGGCAGTGTTAAACTTGTAATTCCCGAAGGCTTTGAAAGAAAGCTAATTGCAGCAAGAATAGAAGAACTTGGACTTGGAAGTGCTCAAAAGTTTATGGAGCTAAGCGAGGACAAGGGTAGATATGAAGAAGAATTTCCATTTTTAAAAAGCCTGCCCCAAGGACAAAGCCTGGAAGGATTTTTATTCCCAGCAACTTATGAGGTTTCAGCTTCTGAGGGGGAAGAAAGCATAATTAAAAGAATGCTTACTGCCTTTGAAGTGAGGATGGAGCAAAACTTCAACCAAGGATCATATAATGGTCTTGATTTAAATCAAATGATTACTCTGGCATCAATAATTGAAAGAGAAATTAAAATTGATGATGAAAGACCTCTAGCTTCTTCTGTTTTTTATAATAGAATAAATCAAGGCATGAGACTACAATCATGTGCAACTGTTCAATATATAATTGGTGAGAGAAAGGCTGTTTTGACAAATGAAGAGACAAAAATTGATTCTCCATACAACACTTATATAAACGAAGGTTTGCCACCAGCACCAATTGCTAGTCCAGGTATGAAATCCATTATGGCTGCTATTAATCCAGCGGATACAGAGTATTTATTTTTCGTAAAGACAGGTGAAGATGGATCTCACAGTTTTTCAAAAACCTATGAAGAACACCTGGAACATAAAAAGGATATGATAAGATGATAGAATTACTTGCACCAGCAGGAGATTTGCCTAGATTAAAGACGGCATTAGACTATGGAGCTGATGCTGTTTACCTGGGTGGAATGAGCTTTGGACTCAGAAAAGGCGCCACCAATTTTACAAAAGAAGAGATGATAGAGGGCGTGGAGTACGCTCATGAGCGTGGAAAAAAAGTTTATGTAACTTTAAATATTATTCCCCACGATGAAGATTTGGAAAATCTGGATGCCTATATAAAATTTTTATCTGATGCAAAAGTAGATGGAGTTATTATCAGTGACCCGGGAATTATGATGAAGGTAAAAGAACTTTCTGATATGGAAATTCACATTTCCACCCAAGGGTCGGTAACTAATGCTCCAACCGCAAATTTTTGGTATCAGATGGGGGCTAGACGGATTGTTCTTGCAAGAGAGTTAAGCCTTGAAGAAATACAAAGTATTAGAGATAATATTCCGGAGGACATGGTTCTAGAAGGTTTTTGTCACGGAGCCATGTGCATGAGTTATTCAGGCCGGTGTTTGATTTCAAGCTATATGACAGGCAGAGATCCCAACAGGGGGGATTGCGCACACCCCTGCAGATACAAATATCATTTGGTCGAAGAAAAAAGACCAGGCGAATATTTTCCAATAGAAGAAGTGGATGGCGGGACTTATATTATGAATAGTCGCGACCTAAAAACTATAGAATTTATTGACAAATTAATTGAAGCTGGTATTTATTCTTTGAAAATTGAAGGTAGAATTAAATCTGCATATTATGTTGCAACAATTGTGAGGGCTTATAGAAAAGCTATTGACCAATATTTAAAATCACCAAGCGATTATAAGTTTGATGAAAAATACAATCAAGAAATTGAAATGACAAGTCACAGGCCATTTACATCTGGATTTTATTTTGGGAATCCTGGAGCAGAAGGCCAGTACAACCATAGCTCTAGTTATATATCAGAGGCCCAGTACAAGGGCGATGTCGTCGAAGTAAAGAACAGCAGGCTCTATGTATATTTAAAGAATGGTATAAATGAGGGCGATGAACTTGAAATTTTTGGACCAGACACCACTGACAAGGTGGTCGTAAAAGATTTAAGGGATAAGGATGGCAGGCAAATAGATAGAGCGAATGTTCCAAAGGACACTTACTCTTTTGTCTATGACGGCCAAGCGAAAAATAATTATTTTGTAAGAAAGGTAATTGAAAAATGAAAAGACCACTTATAATCGGTATCACAGGCGGATCAGGCAGTGGCAAGTCCACAGTTGCAAAAAACATTATTAAAGAGATTCCAAAGATTAATGTCGCTATTATAAATCAAGATTCTTATTACAAGCCTCATGATGATTTGTCAATGGAGGAGAGGGCAAAGTTAAATTATGACCATCCACTTTCATTTGACAATGATTTGCTTGAACATCATTTACAAGAGCTTTTAAGGGGAAATTCTGTGGAAGTGCCGATTTATGATTTTACAATTCACACTAGATCAGAAGGTACTCTTACTGTTGAACCAAGGGATATTATTATCCTGGAAGGACTTTTTATTTTGTATGATGAACGCATTAGAGACTTGATTGACATAAAGGTCTTTGTAGATACTGATTCAGATGTTCGCATTATCAGAAGAATTTTAAGGGACATGAAGGAAAGAGCAAGGAGCTTGGATTCTATTATCTTGCAATATATGACTACGGTAAGACCTAGTTATATTAATTTTGTTGAGCCTACAAAAAGATTTGCAGATATAATTGTTCCTGAAGGCGGAGAAAACAAAGTGGCTATTGATCTTTTGTCTTCAAAAATAAAATCCTCTTTGGAGGAAATATAATTATGAATATTAAGTTTACACAAAAATTGGTAGACTACAATAAAATAGTCGGAGACAGGGGCTTCCTTGACCCGGCTATTTTTGTAGGCAAAGTTAGAGAACCCATTCAAGATGTCAGAGGCGTTAATGCAAAGATATATAAAATTGACGATTATATTTTGGTAGACTTTGATCACATGCCAAAGAGTAAAGAAATTGCACTTATAGAAGATGAGCATGGGCCATTTTTGTATAGGATTGTAAAAGCTAAATCATATGCAGGAGATGATTTGGATGCGATTTTAAAAGATGCAATTGAAATGAGGGCGACCGATATTCATTTGGAACCCAAAGAAGATAAAATGGGAATTAGATTTAGAATTGATGGGGTCTTGAAGCATATTTCTTATATGTACCAGGACTTTGATAGATTATCCAATATAATTAAAGTTAGATCTGGCATGGATACAGTCAACAAAGAAATGCAAGACGGAAGTATGGATTTTAAATTTAATTCAAAAGACCTTAGCATTAGGGTGAGCAGTGTGCCTACGCAATTTGGAGAAAAATTTGTTTTAAGATTACTTAACTCCAATCAAATTGAACTAGATTTAATCAAACTGGGCATGCCAGAAGATGTCCTTGATACTTATAAAAAGTACATTAACAAAGAAGGAATGAATTTGGTGGTTGGTCCGACTGGCAGCGGTAAGAATACAACCATGCATGCAGCATTAAAGCTTCTCCCTCATCAAGAAAAAAATATTATAAGTATAGAAGACCCAATTGAATACCGGGCAGATGACATTACTCAATTAGAAGTTGACAATTCAAGGGGAAGGACTTTTAATAAATTACTTAGGGCATCGCTCAGGCAAGACCCAGATATTATTTACATTGGCGAAATTAGGGACGAAGAGACTGCACAAGTTGCAATGAGATCAGCTATAACAGGTCATACAGTTTTTTCAACCTTGCATACAAGGGACGATAAAAATACTTATGATAGGCTTCTGGATTTAGGTGTTGAGGAATATATTCTAAAAACAGCAATCTCTACAATTATTAGCCAGCGCCTGGTAAGGACTCTCTGCGATTGTAAAATAAAAACTGAAGATGGCCACTATATGGCAAATGGATGTGATAAGTGTAACAACGGCTACTATGGTAGAACGGGTGTCTTTGAATTGTCTGTTGCAGATGAGGGAAGAAGAGAGTTTAAATTTAAAAAAATAATCGATAGGAAAGAGTCCTTGAAAAGATTATATGAAGAGGGCAAGATTGATTTAAAAACCTTTGAGGAAGAAAATGATATATAATTACATTGAAGAGACACGAGACGGCTACAAGCTAGGCATAGGTCCCATAAAAGAGCCGCTTGATAAATATATCTCCATAAAACCCTTGATTGAAAGTAAAAGAGAAAGCTATAGGTTCTTAAAGGGGATTGAAATTTTAATTTCTCAAGGTGTAGACATCTACACTGCAGTTGGCGTTTTGAGAAATTCAGATGAATACAAAAAAGAAAGTGCGACCCTGGATAAAATTTATAAAAAAATGTCAGAGGGACAAAGTTTTTATATGGCCTTGAAACTTTCAACCAGGTTGCCTGCTTATTATTTAAATTTAATAAAAGTTGCAGAGCTCAGTGATGATTTGCTGGAACCGATGAGAGAGGCAAACAGGATTTTAGAGAGAGGCAAGTCTGTAAAAAGAAAGGTTTTTAATGCCGTATCATATCCTGCGTTTCTGTTTTTCTTATCCTTGCTTATGCTGATTGTAATGAGCAATTTTATACTTCCTATGTTTGCATCGCTCTATGAAGGCTTTGATGCAGATTTACCGAAAGTGACTAAGGTCGCCATAGGAATCGGCAAGGCTTTGTCAAATAATTTAATCTATTTTCTTGCAATAATTTTTATTATCTATATAGGTCTTGGATTTCTGTACATGGTCTCATATGATTTTTACATGCTAGTGGAGACCTACAAGTACAAGTATTCATTATTTAGAAAACTCAGACAAGATTATTTTTTAGAAGCATTTTTTAAAAAGTTTAACATTTTGTATTCTAGACTAGAAAACACTTATGCTTCTTTGGGCCACATAAGTAGTTCTGAAGAAAATTTATTTTTAAGATTAAATCTTATAAAGCTTACAAATGAAGTCCAAGCAGGCAAAGACTTTGTAAGCATAGGATCCGAATCTTATGTATTTACTGAATTTTCGACTGCACTTTTTACTGGCGTTATGACAAGCGAAGCTATGAAAGAAGTTTCAGCAAATCTGGCAGATTTATACAAAGAATCTGTGGATAATAGGTTAGAAAATTTGGCCAAGTGGATATCACCAATTATAACATTGATAGTTGGAGTAATTATTGGTATAATGGCTATAGGAATTGTTGCTCCGATGTTTAATTTGGCAAATATAATTTAAGTTGAATAAATATTAGCCTATGGGGTAAATTTCATATATAGAAATTATTTTGGGAGATAAATGAATGAATAAAAAAACAATAATCACGACTTCAATTATACTTGCTTTATTAATTTTAGCAGGTGCCATATATTATTTTTACAATAATCAAAAAGAAGCGGAGAAGAAAAGGCAAATTTTATCTAGCGACCTAATTTATGATGGAATTAGCGTTGATAATATTGACTTGTCCAAAAAGACTAGAGACCAAGCATTGGAAGAGGTTAAGTCACAGGTTGAAAGTATTTTAAATAAAAATTTTAAAATTATAATTGATGAAAACAACTACGAAAGCACTTTAAAAGATCTTGGCCTGGAAATAGATTATACCAAGGCAGTAGATGATGCCTATAATTTTGGTAGAAGAGGGTCTAGTGAATCTAGGCTTGCTATTATAAATGAGGCTAGGGAAAATCCTATCAACTTTGAAACTAAGACCAGTATTAATTCCGATACTCTAAAGGCTTATATAGAAAATATAAATAAACAACTTTTAAAAGAGCCTGTTGAAGCTCATGTTGAGTTTACCGAAGAGGGATTTAATATCATAGAAGGCGAAAATGGAGTAGAAATAGATGCTGAAGACTTGGCAAAGAAGATTAAAGATGCAGTAAAATCTGGAGATGAGAGCGTCACAGCAGATGTCAAAGTAAAAGAAGCCAAGACTTCTAACGAAATGCTTGGAAGAATAAATGGAGTCATTGGAGAATTTCAAACTCCACTGGGAAATGGAACTCAAGGCAGGAATGAAAATATAAGATTATCTTGCAAGAGAATAAGTGACAGGGTTATTATGCCGGGAGAGAGTATTTCATTTAACGATGAGATGGGAGAGATAACCGCGCAGAACGGTTACAAGATGGCTTCTACTATTGTAGGAGGAAAATATGTAGACTCTTTGGGCGGTGGCCTTTGCCAAACATCAACTACTCTTTACAATGCTCTTGTTAGGGCAGATGTAGAAATTATTGAAAGACACCCGCACTCGATTGCAGCTCCATATGTTGCAGTTGGAGCAGATGCTGCTGTGTGGAAGGGCGCCAAGGATTTAAAATTTAGAAATAATTGGGATTTTCCAATAATTATTAAGTCTTGGGTCGATAACAAAAATATATATTTTAAAATATACGGTGACACCAAAGAAAAGAATTACGATATTGATTTGCAAACTACAATTGTTTCAACCACACCTAGGGGGCGGGTTGAAAGACAAACAGACGCGCTTCAAGCAGGACAGGAAAGAGTCATTAGTGGAGGCAGGGATGGCATTAATGCAATTTCCACAAAAATTTACAAACAAAATGGGCAAAAGATCAAGGAGCTAGGTTACTTGAAAAGCTCTTACCCAATGCAAAATGCTATTGTAGAAGTAGGGACAGGGACTGCCCAACCAGATCCAAATGCTGGCGAAGAAAATTCAGCCGGTGAAAATTCAGAGACAGAAGGATCAGATGTCGACGAAAATCCTGTGGACACAATTGACCTAATTCAATAAGTCTATATTTAATAAGTTATTATGACTTTCAACCATTAAAGAATTTGTCTTTGCTGAGTAAAATATATTTTTACATGGCAGTTGGACAATCATTTTAATAGATTGATTTTTATAAATCGAGAGTTTTAATGTGCTCTCGATTTTTTCTTTTATAATAAGATTATCATCTTGGTCAAAGGAAATATCTTTTATATTTCCGCGCATGATCTCTTTATTCAGTCCAGATTTGAGAGAATATAGAATGATATCAAAATTATTAGATCCAGGACTTTGCTTAAGGTAGGAGATGAATTCATTATTGATAACTGGCTTGGTTCCCTTACCTAAGAAAGCTAGGCTGTAGTTTGAATCAATACGGTAAATTAGATTTCCATCTTTGCCAAGGGTTTCTATTACAAGGTCATTGCCATTTGTAGCTATGGACTTAATCAAAAAACTCATCTGCTTAAGCTCTGTTAATTCTGAGTCTTGAAATTTAAATAATTTTGAACTTGTGCTGTTATTGGTTATAAAGAAAATTTTATCATCGTAGACAGCAAAGTCATCTGGATATAAATCCCCTAAATCAAAAGTTTTTATATCATTGGTCTCAGGATTAAAAATATAAAATTTAGATGTGGGCTCGCTTGATTGAAAATATATTTGGGAAGTCTTGGAGTCTCGTTTTATATTTGTAAATTCTTCTTTAAGTTTATTTATTTTCAAACTTTCGTTTTTGGGTATATTATAGAAGTAGATGTCATCTGATTGTTTATACAAAAAGAAATCACCACTTGCAAAACCAATCGATTTATCGAAAGGTATTTTTTTTGAAATTTCAAATTTATTTTCATTTACAATTTTTTTGCTGGAATCACTGATGGCAAAACGTATGGAAGCATTTTCTTCGCCTTGATCGACTAGCGGATAATAGAGGGTCCACATTAGGCCCTTTGTAGTACGCATGAGATTGATATCCAAGGGATCATATATTATACTGGGATATGTTTCTTTGATTATAGCCTTTGCAGTATCGGTATCCATATTTGGCCTTAAAAAATCGAAATCAGAATCCAGTCTTAATTTGTAGTTTTGTTTATTGTAAGGGTTGATGCCTCTAAGAACAATTTTTATTACAGGTTTTTGTAAGCTATCATTTCTTACAACGGGGCCTTTTAATTTAACAATGATTTCATCTTCGCTTTGCTTTAGATCAAGGACTTTTATATTGGTCCTATCTGTTAATGGGCAGACGATAGTTAGCTCAACATCTATGGAGCCTACGGGCTTCATTTCCCAGGATATTTCATTGTTGTTGTAATCACTTATATAATCTATGGATTTTAAATCGTATTCGATGGGGATATAATTAATTCCAGTTTTAGGATCATCTTTTATAAGCACATCGCATCCAGACAAAAATATTATACAGATAAGTAAAATTAATTTTCTTTTCATTTTATCACCATATTAATTTTACATAATATATTAAAAATATACAAGGAGGGACCATGAACTTTATCTTACATTCTAAATTTCAACCTACTGGTGACCAGCCAGAAGCTATAGAAAAAATTTCCAATTCAATATTAAAGGGTGAAAGATTTCAAACTCTAAAGGGGGTTACTGGATCTGGTAAAACTTTTACTATGGCAAATATTATTAACAAAGTTCAAAAGCCAACCCTTGTAATTGCACATAACAAGACACTTGCTTATCAACTTTGTATGGAGCTTAGAGAATTTTTCCCAGAAAACGCGGTTGAATATTTTGTATCCTACTATGACTATTATCAACCAGAAGCCTATGTGCCATCTACAGACACTTATATAGCCAAGGACTCTGCAATAAATGATGAGATTGATAAACTTAGGCACTCGGCTACAGCCGCTCTTTTTGAAAGAAAAGATGTAATTATAGTTGCATCTGTATCTTGCATCTATGGTTTGGGCGATCCAGAAGACTATATTGATCTGATGGTTAGTTTGAGACCGGGAATGATTAAGGATAGGGACAAGGTTATAGAAGAGCTTATAGCCATCCAATATATGAGAAATGATATTAATTTTGAACGCGGGACTTTTAGAGTCCGTGGAGATATTTTAGATATTTTTCCTGCCAGTGAAAGTGAAAACTGCATTCGAGTAGAATTTTTTGGAGACGAGATAGATCGAATTTCAGAAATAAATCACTTAACAGGAGAAGTTTTGGGAGAATTAAAACACGCAAGTATTTTTCCTGCATCACACTTTGCGACCTCACAAGCTAAGATTGATCGAGCGATTACAACGATAGAAGAAGAATTAGAAGATAGGTTAAAAGAGCTGAGGGACATGGACCATCTCTTATATGCAGAGCGTCTTGAGCAGAGGACCAGATATGACCTTGAAATGCTAAGAGAGATTGGTTTTTGCTCTGGAATTGAAAACTATTCCAGACATATTTCCGGACGGGCTCCAGGCAGCAGGCCTTATACTCTGATCGATTATTTCCCTGAAGATTTTTTGATTATAACTGACGAAAGTCACGTTACAATTCCACAAATCAGGGGCATGTACGCAGGCGATAGGTCGAGAAAGGAAACCCTTGTTGAATACGGTTTTAGATTGCCATCGGCACTCGACAACAGGCCGCTAAACTTCACTGAGTTTGAAAGGCTGATTCACAATATTTTATTTGTTTCAGCTACTCCAGGCCCTTATGAGTTGGAAAAATCAACTACACTTGCAGAACAAGTCCTAAGACCGACAGGCCTTTTGGATCCAGAAATTATCGTCCATCCAATTGAAAATCAAATCGATGATTTAATTGAGAGGATTAAAGATAGAATAGCAAAGAACGAAAGGGTCTTAGTTACAACTCTTACCAAGAAAATGGCAGAAGACTTGTCAGATTATCTGGATAATATTGGCATTAAAGTAAGATATATGCACTCGGACACAGAGACAATTGATAGGATGCAGATAATTAGAGAATTGCGTTTGGGCGAATGCGATGTACTGGTTGGCATCAACCTTTTGAGAGAAGGATTAGACTTGCCAGAGGTAAGTTTGGTTGCAATTTTAGATGCAGACAAAGAAGGCTTCTTAAGATCAGAAACATCCTTGATTCAAACCGTTGGCCGGGCCGCCAGAAATGTAAATGGCCAAGTAGTAATGTATGCAGATAGGATTACTGATAGCATGAAAAAAACCATTGAAGAAACCAAAAGGCGGAGGGAAATCCAAGAAGCCTACAACAAAGAGCACGGCATAGTTCCAAAGTCAATAGTAAAGGATGTTAGGGAAGTTATTGGCATTATGAAGGTAGATACAAATAAAGCTCCTAAAAAGACCGAAGCTCTTAGCAAAGATCAAATACTTGAAATTATTAAAGAATATAAGGCCAGCATGTTAGAAGCTGCAGAGCGTCTGGAATTTGAAGAGGCTGCAAGGCTTAGAGATGAAATGGCTAATTGGCAGAAGAAATTAGAAAAAATTGAGAGGAAGAAATAATTTGAACGACTACATTGAAATAAAAGGTGCACACGAAAATAATTTGAAAAATATATCTGTTAATATTCCTAGGAATAAAATGACAGTTATTACAGGTCTATCGGGTTCTGGTAAAAGCTCCCTTGCTTTTGATACAATTTATGCAGAGGGCCAACGCAGGTATGTAGAAAGTTTGTCTGCATACGCCAGGCAATTTCTGGGCAATATGACTAAGCCTGCTGTTGAATATATTGGTGGACTTTCTCCATCAATTTCAATTGATCAAAAAACTACAAATAGGAATCCTCGCTCAACTGTGGGGACTGTTACAGAAATTTATGACTATTATCGCTTGCTTTACGCCAGAATTGGCAAGGTTCACTGCCCAAAATGTGGAAAGTTAATTGAAAAACAATCTATCGATCAAATGGTCGACAAGATTATGAGCCTGGATGAAGGCGAGAAGATGATGATAGTTGCACCAATTGTCAGAAGTAAAAAAGGCGAGCACAAAAATGTCTTTAAGCAAATACAACAAGACGGCTATGTACGCGTGTATGTAGATGGAAAACTTTATGATATTGAAAGTGTGCCAGAACTTGAAAAAAACAAAAATCACAATATTGCAGTTGTCGTTGATAGGCTTATTAGAAGAGATAATATTGAAAAGCGTTTGGTCGACTCGCTCGAAACAGCCCTTGAATTAGGCAATGGCTATATAGTTGTAGAAACATCTAAGGAAAATATTCCCTTTAGTGAAAATTTTGCATGTATAGATTGCGGAATTTCATTTGAAGAGGTTTCTACCAGACTTTTTTCATTTAACTCTCCCTTTGGTATGTGTGAAACATGTAATGGCTTAGGATTTTTCCAAACCATTAACCCTGATAGGCTTATTACAAATGGTGAACTTTCCATTAAGCAAGGGGCAATCGCAAGTTATGGTAACACAGATATGGATTCATTTTATATGAAGATGTTCGCTGAAATTGCCAAGCACTGGAACTTTAGCTTAGATGCACCGATTAAAGAAGCTCCAAAAGGGATGATAGATGAAATTCTTTATGGGACTAATTACGTTGTTAAATTCACATATAAATCTGGATTTGATAGGACAGGTAGGAGAAAAACTGTAACCAGAAGATGGGAAGGCGCTGTAAATAATTTACAAGAACGCTATGACAATTCTTCGAGCGATTGGGTCCAAGAGGTAATTGGAGAATTTATAGAGGAAGTCCCATGCAAGACTTGCGGAGGCAAAAGACTAAACAAGGAAGCCCTTAGCGTTAGAGTTGGTGGATTAAATATAGCTGAGTTAACTGAACTTGATGTAGAAAAAGAAATTGAGTTTTTTGAAAATCTAAAACTTACTGAAATGGAAAACAAAATTGCCGAAGAGATTCTAAAAGAAATTAAAGAAAGGCTTGGATTTTTAAAAGATGTTGGCCTTGGCTATTTAAATCTCTCCAGGATGGCAGGAAGTTTATCGGGCGGTGAGTCACAAAGGATTAGATTGGCAACCCAAATTGGGTCAAAGCTTGTCGGTGTAACTTATGTTCTCGATGAGCCATCAATCGGTCTTCACCAAAGAGACAATGCCAAACTCTTAAAAACTTTAAGGGAACTAACTGATATTGGCAATACTGTTTTGGTGGTCGAACACGATGAGGACACCATGAGAGAGGCTGATTATATTTTGGATATTGGACCTGGTGCTGGCGTTCACGGTGGAGAAATTGTTGCTTTTGGTACGCCAAAGCAAGTTATGAAAAGCAAAAAAAGCATAACAGGCCAATATTTATCCGGTAAAAAGAAAATTGAAGTTCCAAAAGAGCGTCGTAAGCCAGTTGATTTTGTTACAGTAAAAAATGCCCATGAAAATAATCTAAAAAATATTGATGTAAAAATTCCAACGGGAGTCATTACAGCTGTAACAGGTGTAAGTGGATCAGGCAAGAGCTCACTGGTAAATGAAATTTTATATAAAAATTTAGCTAGGGATTTAAATAAATCTAAAATTAAACCAGGAAAATCAGATGGGGTTGAAAATGATGAGGTCTTTGATAAGGTGGTTGTAATTGACCAATCGCCAATAGGTAGAACGCCTAGATCAAATCCTGCGACTTACACAGGAGTCTTTGATGGAATCCGTGATGTCTTTGCCATGACCAACGAAGCCAAGGCAAGAGGCTATAAAAAAGGTAGATTTTCTTTTAATGTAAAAGGCGGCAGGTGTGAGGCCTGCAAAGGCGATGGCATTATCAAAGTCGAAATGCATTTCTTGCCAGACGTATATGTGCCTTGCGAAGTATGTAAGGGTAAGAGATATAATAGGGAAACATTGGAAGTTAAATTCAAAGATAAAACTATTTCTGATATTTTAGATATAACTGTTGAAGAAGCTATGTATTTCTTTGAAAACCATCCAAAGATAAGCCGTAAGCTAGAAACCATGTACAATGTTGGTTTGGGCTATATAAAATTAGGACAAAGCTCCACGAGTTTGTCTGGTGGGGAAGCACAGAGAGTTAAACTTGCAACAGAACTCTCTAAACGCGCAACAGGTAGAACCATATATATACTCGACGAACCTACCACGGGTTTGCATTCTGAGGATGTATCAAAACTAATTCAAGTCTTGGATGAATTAGCTGAGGGAGGCAATACAATTGTTGTTATTGAACACAATCTGGATGTTATAAAAACTTCTGACTATGTAATTGATCTTGGACCAGAAGGTGGGGACAAGGGAGGTACAATAGTTGCCCAAGGAACGCCTGAAGAAGTTGCAAAGGTTAAAGAGTCATATACAGGACAATTTTTGAAAAAGTTACTGGATTAAATTATATATTTATAAACAAAATAAAAGAGCCTGGGTCTTTATAAATGACCTTGGCTCTTAATTTTTATTTAAAATATTTTCTTGCGTTTTCTAAAACATAATTATAAATTTCATCATTAAAGTCTTTGATCGGTTCCATGCGTTTTAAAAAACTTTCCCAGCTGACTTTATATTCCAGCCAAGTTCCACCATCGTTATATATGTTATTGATAACCGGTTGTAATCTATCCATGGCGTTGGCGTATTTTGCTTCAGGAGTTTTGCATTCGTCAAATTCGATCCAAAGTTTTTTTAAATCTTCGCCCAATTCTCCAGGCAAAATTCCATAAATTCTCTCGGCAGCTTTTCGCTCACGCTCGGCCTTATCTTTATAGCCTTCTGTATCGTAAGCAAAAGTATCGCCGGCATCAATTTCAACTAGGTCATGGACCAAGAGCATCTTAATGCACTTATCTATATCTACATCTCCTGCGTAGTCTTGGAAAATAATGCCCATAGTTGCAATAGAAAAACTGTGTTCAGCATCGTTTTCTCTTCTATCTAGTCCAATTATTTTTGTTCTTCTTTCTATTGTTTTCATTTTTTCTATAGTTGTTACGAATTCTATTTTTTTCATTAAATTTTCTCCCATAATTCACCTCAAATATATTATAGCATATGATCCGTATTTCTCAAATATATAAAGTTATTTTTGACTATGTCAATGCTTGAAAAAACTGGCCCTTTGTGGTATATTTTATATGAAGGTGGAGAGTATGAATTTTGAAGATATAAGGCCTTGTTGGTTGGAAATAAATTTAGATAATTTATGTCACAATATACATATTATCAAGGAACACTTAAACCCAAATAGCGAAATAATGGCAGTAATTAAAGCGAATGCATACAATCATGATGCAATTACTATTGCAAAAAAATTGCAAGAGATTGGAGTGCACCGTTTTTGTGTGTCTATTTTAAGCGAAGGGCTTGAACTTAGAAACGCTGGGATTGAAGATCCGATTTTACTTTTAAATTATGTCAGAGATACTGAAATAAAAGAAGCTATAGTGAAAGACCTAGAAATGACTGTTTACGATATGGAGCAGGCCAAGCTGATAAATAAAATTGCTGGAGAACTAGGTAAAAAAGCTAAAATTCATATCAAGATTGATACTGGTATGAGTAGGATTGGATTTTTGCCGGGCACAGTTGCTTTTGGAAAGATAATGGAAATTATTTCTTTTGAAAACATCGAATGCGAAGGTATTTACAGTCACTTTGCAACTTCGGACATGGTGGACCTTGGAAACACAAGGAAGCAATATCAAATATTTTCTACTTTTGTAAGTTCGATTGAACATGCTCTTGGAAAAAAATTAAAAAAACATATTTCAAATTCGGGTGCAATTATGGATTATCCTGAGTTTGATCTTGACTATGTAAGGCCGGGAATTATCATGTATGGTTATCCGCCTTCAGGTCAAATGAGAAGTAAATGGGATTTAAAACCGCTTATGACTTTGAAAGCTTTGGTCAGCAATTTAAAAATTTTACCTGAAGGAAGTGGAGTAAGCTATGGTCAAACCTTTGTTACAAAACGCATAACAAAAGTTGCTACAATTCCACTGGGTTATGCTGACGGGATTTCACGCCTGCTATCAAACAAATTTACAGTAAACATAGATGGAAAAAAAGCTCCATCAATCGGTAATATTTGTATGGATCAATTTATGGTTGACGTTACTGATAATACTGAAGTTAAAATAGGCGATGAAGTCGTTATCTTTGGTTCAGGTGAAGGGGATACAAGTCTACCAGAGCTTGCAGCTATCATGGGAACTATCCATTATGAAATAATGTGCATGCTATCACGCAGGATTCCAAGAGTTATCATCGATAATGGTGAGGTTAAGGATATTATAAACTATGTATAGGATGTGCACATATGAATAATAAGAACAATCAAAAGATAGATAAGGCAAATACAAAAGAAAATAAAGATAACAACAATCAAAAACAGGATATAAAAAAAATCGACCAAAGACAAAGTAGGGAGAAAATTACTATCCTGAGGGGAGATTTATTTTACGCTGACCTGTCGCCAGTTATTGGCAGCGAGCAGGGGGGCGTCCGTCCTGTTGTAATTATCCAAAATGACATTGGAAATAAATTTTCTCCAACCACTATTGTGGCGGCTATTACATCTGTAAAAAACAAGTCTAGTATGCCTACCCACGTAAATGTAGGCAAGGATGTTGGAGGTCTTCCAAAGGATTCAGTTATTCTCTTGGAGCAGATTAGAACTATTGACAAAAGGCGTTTAAGAGAAAAAATTGGAAGGATGACCGATTCGAAAATGAAAGAAATTGACAAGGCTTTGGGAATAAGCGTCCACTTGCAGGAGGACTAATGGAAGATAAATACATTGAATTTTTGTTAGAAAATACTGGAATAAAAAATAAAGAAGATATCTTAAGCAAATATCAAGAAGAATCTAAATTTAGAACTTATTGTGAAGAGGATAAGATTATTGGTTTTGTAGGAGCAAATATTCGAACTTTAAATTACAAGGCTAGGGAATATAACTCTACTTTTATTGCTGATTCCATTGTTATCAAAGACAGAAGAAGAGAGGGCATCTACACAAATTTATATAGGGAGTTTGAAAATCAAGTAAAAAATGAACTTATGTATGCGCTGCCTCTTCAATATGAACTTATAAATCTGGTTGATAAGCAAGGCTATAAAATCGTTGGAGAGGTCAATGCCTATGCAAAAATATTGGATCCTTCCAATGTAACTTCTAATGGAATTTTTACCTTTATAGCCAAGATTATAAATTCAATTTCAAATTTAAGGACAAAAAAGATTGCTTATTCAGGTTTTGATGTAAAAGATGACCTGGATTTGAGTCAAGTTGATGAACTATTTGACAAGGTAAAGGCTGACTATGGGTTTATGGCTAAGAGGTCAAGAGAATGGATTTCAAAGAGGATAAACAATAGACCTAATTATAAATTTATTTCTACTCACAAGGAAGGTATAGAAGGATATATAATTTATAAGGAGATAGATAAGGCTGATTTGAAATACTACATGGTGATGGATATTTTATATACTAGCGAAGAAGCTTTGGAATCTATGTATGATCACTTTATAAAAAAGGCTAAAGATGAAAAGGTTAATTTGATTGGAATTTGGAAAAATCCAAAGACTTCAAAATTAATTAAGAATAAGAGTTTTCAAAATGCAAAGAGCTCATTTCCACTCGTTGTAAAGAGCGATTTATCTGAGGTCTTGAACATAAACGAATGGTATTTACAACCTATCGAGGGGGAAACTTATTAATGATTAAAGTACTTCACCTTATTAGCGGTGGCGATACAGGTGGTGCAAAAACCCATATTATGACCCTACTTAATGAGATGCAAAATCACATTGACGTTAGGCTGGGAGTGTTTTTTAAGGATGTATTCTTGGATGAGGCCAAGGACTTAGGTATATCTACTATTGTTTTCGAACAAAAGAGTAGATTTGATTTGAGTGTCGTTAATGATATAGTAGAATATGTTAATAAAGAGGGAATAGACTTGGTACATTGCCATGGTGCAAGAGCTAATTTTATTGCCTTTTTTTTGATGAAGAAATTAAAGAAGGTCAAATTTTTATCAACCGTCCACTCAGATCCAAGGTTAGACTTTAAGGGAAACTTTTATAAGCAATTGATATTTAAAAATCTAAATACCTTTGCCCTAAAACGTTTCAAAAATTATGTAGCAGTTAGTGATGATTTTAAAAACATGCTCCTCAATCGGGGATTTTCTAAGAAAAATATTGATGTAGTCTACAATGGAATAAATCTTGAGGCAGAAGATAAATATGTGCCCAAAGAAGAATTTTTAGATAGGTATAATATTCGCCATGATGGAATTAAAATTGGAATTCTTGCAAGGCTTGATGAGGTTAAAGACCACAGGACTTTTATTAGGGCGGCTGGAGAATTTTTAAAAGAGGCCGATGCTGACTTTTTAATAGGTGGCAGCGGAGGGCTTTTGGACGAGCTCAAAAAAACGGCAGAAGATCTTGGTATATCAGACAGAGTTCATTTTTTAGGCGAGGTAAAAGATCCATTTTCATTTATTAACGCTATAGATATAAATGTTTTATCGAGTTTATCAGAAAGTTTCCCTTATGTTATCTTGGAGGGGGCTAAGTACTCTAAGCCTATGGTTGCGACTCATGTGGGAGGTATTCCAAAGGTAGTAATAGATGATTATAGCGGATACACTTATGAGCCCGGCGATTATAAAAAACTAAGCGAACGCTTGCTTGACTTGGCAAAAAATGATGGAAAAAGAATTCAATACGGAAAAAATCTCCATGAAATAGTTTTGGAAAAATATAGCAGCCATAGCATGTCCAGGATGCAACTGGATATTTACAATAAGATTTTGTTTGGGAAAACTATTGTCTTGTCTGGTTTTTATGGCTTTGATAACCAAGGCGATGACGCCATTCTTGAAGCTATTCTTGGTGAACTAAAAAGAAGAGACAAAACTCTCCGCTTAAAAGTTTTATCTAACAATCCAAATAAGACCCGCGAGGTATACGATGTCGATGCAGTTTATAGGTTTAACCCCTTTGTTATTGGATCAACTATAAAGAAAGGAGACATGCTCATATCTGGAGGAGGGAGTCTCCTACAAGACGTTACGAGCTCACGGTCTCTTTGGTATTATTTATATGTAATTTCTGTTGCAAAACGCAAGAATAAAAAAGTTTGCATCTATGCCAATGGGGTCGGGCCAATAAATGGAAAGTTTAATAGGAAACTTACCAAAAAAGTCCTAAAGGATGTTGATCTGATTACTCTAAGAGACGATGATTCGGCTAAGTACTTGGAGGAAATTGGCATAGAAAAAGACAAATGCCTGGTAAGGTCTGATCCAGTTTTCTTGTTAAAGGAAAATATAGAAGAGGCTGAGAAAATTTTATCAGACATAAATATTAATGATGAATTTATTGTTGTGAATTTGAGACCATGGACTGATGATGAAAAAATGATAGATCAGATGGCCATTGCTATAAATAAACTCATGGACCAAGGCCACAAGATTTTGCTTATACCCATGCATATGTCAAAGGATACTCCAATATTAAAGAGATTAGAAGATAAATGCAGGAATCAAAATCTTTACTCATATTATGAAGATATGAGCGTAACTACCCTTATGGGAATATTTTCCAAGGCTCAAATGGTTTTGGCCATGAGACTCCACGGAGTGATTTACTCGGCTGCAGTTCATACAAAGCCACTTGCTATATCCTATGACCCAAAGGTAAAAAGCTTTATGGAAAGCATTGATTCAGATTATATAATAGATATCAATGATATTGACGGGCAAAAAGTTTACCAAGAAATAAAAAGATGCCTTGACGATGAAGATTATTTAAACAATATAAAAAATAAAGATGAAGAAAGAAAGGAATTGGCAAGATTAAATGCTGTTGAAGTACTTGACTTGCTAAAGGATATGAATGAGAAAAATTAATGTGCTTGGTGTAAAATTTTCGGATATCAATGACAATGAACTGGACGAAATTTTAAGGTCAAATATGACCGGGTCCAATAATTTTAAAATAATCACACCAAACCCAGAGATTGTTATGAGGGCCAAAAAGGACAAGAACCTCATAGAACTTATAAATAGTGCTGGCCTCGTACTAAAAGATGGAGTTGGGATTGTAATTGCCCAAAAGATTGCCGGCATAGAAGGTGAGGGCAGACAAACTGGCTTTGATACTCTAAAGAAAATTTTATCATTAGCAGATGAAAAGGCTTTGGATATTTATATAGTTGGGGCAAAACAAGAAACTCTGGACCAAGCAATTCAAAACATAAAAAAAGATTATAAAAATTTAAATATAGTGGGGTCCCACAACGGATATTTTGAATTAAATTCACCCCAGGAGCAAGAAATTTTAAAGGATATAGAAAAGAAAAAACCGCACTTAGTTGTTTCTGCAATGGGTTTTCCCAAGCAAGAATATTTTATATCAAAATTAGATGGACTAACTTCAATGTCAATAGGCGTTGGAGGAAGCTTAGATGTAATTAGTGGAAATTTAAAACGGGCACCAAAATGGGTGCAAAAAATTTGCATGGAATGGTTTTATAGATTATTAAAAGAACCATCCAGAATTAAAAGACAGTTAGTAATACCACATTTTTTAATAAAAGTAGTGACTAATAAAAAATCTATAAGGGAGGAATTATGAACAACATTGATAATCTTACAATTAATACGCTGAGAATGCTTTCTGTCGATATGATTGGCAAAGCAAACTCTGGACATCCAGGCTTACCGCTTGGAGCAGCACCTATGGCTTATGCTTTATTTAAAGATCATTTAAAATTTAATCCAAATAAACCGCACTGGTCAAACAGGGATAGATTTGTTTTGTCAGCAGGACACGGATCAGCACTCTTGTATAGTTTGCTTCATGTCTTTGGCTATGAACTTAGCATGGATGATTTAAAAGATTTTAGACAATTAAATTCAAAGACACCTGGTCATCCAGAGTATGGTCACACATTGGGAGTTGACGCTACATCAGGACCACTTGGTCAAGGGCTTGCAATGGCTGTTGGTATGGCACTTGCAGAAGCTCATCTCCACGATACATTTAAAGGAGCAAATAATCCTGTGGACCATTACACATACGCTCTTGTAGGAGACGGATGTTTGATGGAAGGCATTAGCCACGAAGCAGCAAGTTTTGCAGGCTCCCATAAGTTAGGAAAATTAATTGTCCTTTACGATTCAAATAATATTACCATTGATGGGTCAACTGATATTACATTTGCTGACGACACACTAAAGAGATTTGAAGCTTATGGCTGGCATACTCAAAAGATAGAAAACGGCACAGACATCGAAGCTATTTCAAAAGCTATTAGCAAGGCCAAAGAAGATGACAGGCCTTCATTAATAGAAATTAAAACTGTTATTGGTTTTGGTGCAGGAAGTGTAGAAGGCAAAAATAAAAGTCATGGGGCTCCACTAAAAGAAGATGACTACAAGATTTTAAAAGAAAGACTCGGTTGGAACTATGAATCCTTTACTGTTCCTCAAGAAGTGAAAGACCATGTAAAGGCCATTATTGATGAAAAAGTAAAGGCCTATGATGAATATAAGGCAAGTTTGAACGAATTAAAGACAGAAAATTCAGAAAGATACGAAAAATTTGTTAAATTTATCCACACAGAGAAAGATGTTGACTTAAGTTCTTTGATGGATAAGGAGGAAAAAATTGCGACTAGGGCAGCAAGTGGTAAGGCAATTCAAGAAGTTGCAAAACAAGTTCAAAGTTTGGTTGGTGGATCAGCTGACTTAGCTGGTTCAAATAATACTACTATTGATGGCCAAGGATTTATTTCAAAAGACGATTATAGTCCACGCAATATTCACTTTGGTATTCGTGAATTTGCTATGGCTGCTATATCAAACGGCATGGCCTTGCACGGAGGCGTTCGCCCATATTGCGCAACCTTCTTTGTCTTTAGTGATTATATGAAGCCAGCTATGAGGCTATCAGCACTTATGAATGTTCCAGTAGTTTATGTACTAACTCACGACTCAATAGGGGTTGGGGAAGACGGTCCAACTCATCAACCTATAGAACAACTTGCAATGTTAAGAAGTCTGCCAAACTTTACAACAATTCGTCCAGCAGACTACAACGAAACAATCGTTGCATGGGAAGTCGCAATTAAAAATCATAAACCAACAGCACTTGTATTAACAAGACAAGGTTTGCCAACACTTGATATAAATGCAAAAGACCTTGTAAAAGGTGCATACATCGCTAAAAAAGAAGATGAAAAACTAGATGCAATTGTAATTGCGACAGGATCTGAGCTTTCAATCGCCATGGACGCAGCAAAGGAATTAGAAGCTGATGGAATTGGCACAAGAGTCGTCAGCATGCCTTCGTGGGATCTCTTTGAAGATCAAACAGATGAATACAAACTCTCAGTTTTACCAAAGGATACACCAAAAGTTTCTGTTGAAGCCTTGTCCACATTTGGCTGGGACAAATATACTCAAGGTGGAATAAAGTTAGGCATGGATTCATTTGGAGCAAGTGGCAAGGGCGGCGATTTATTTGAACACTTCAAAATAAATTCAAAGTCAATTGTAGAAGCAGTTAAAAAATCTGTAAAATAAAAATCATATAATAAAAATATCACCTCTTAGTACAGAATACTTTGTACTGAGAGGTGATTTTATTTTGCTTATAATTAATTTTTAATTTTTATGACTGAGCCTCAACTAGCTCGTAATATTTCCCACCCATTTCCATTAGTTCATCATGACTGCCGGATTCAATAATCCGACCAGAGTCGATTACAATTATTGAGTCACAATTTTTGATAGTTGAAAGCCTGTGGGCGACTATAAATGAAGTTCTATTTGCCATCAGGGCCTCAAGGCCTTTTTGTATATGTTGTTCAGTTTCTGTATCGATTGACGCGGTTGCTTCATCCAAAACCAATATTTTAGGATCTCTAATAATGGTTCTTGCAAAGTTTACAATTTGTTTTTCGCCGAGACTTAGGCCACCGTCTTCACCGAGCAGGTTGGTGTCCAGACCATCTTTTAATTTATTTAAAATAGATTCTCCACCACTTTTTATTAGGGCTGCTTTAATTTCTTGGTCACTATAATCATCGCCAAGCGTTATATTGTATCGTAAGCTGCCTTTAAAAAGGATAGGATCTTGTAGGACAAGAGCCATGTGCTTTCTTAAATCAGCGGTCCTAATCTCTTGAATATCCTGATTGTCTATTAGTATTTGACCCTCGTAAGGGCTATAAAATTTAAACAAAAGAGAAATAATAGAACTCTTGCCAGAGCCTGTGCTGCCAACTATAGCGGTAGAAGAGCCGGGCTCTCTTTTGAAATTAATATCTTGTAACACAGGGCTGTCCTCGATGTATTCGTGGTAAACATTTTTAAATTCCACTTGGCCTTTTATATTATTAATTGTATTTGTTCCATCATCTTCTTGTTCTTCTAAGAGAATTGTATTGATGTGTTCAAGGCTGCTCATGCCTTTTTCAAAAACATTTAACCTATTCATAAGTCTGGTCAGATAAGCGTATATCTGTGAAGTGTACTGGATTAAAATCAGTATATATCCTACGGTAAAAGTAGTGTTTCCTCTTAGGTTACTTATACCTGCAAAATATAAAATTGCAATTATGCTCATGAGTCTAAGCATGTCAGTAATGTTATATGAAAAGAAGCTATCAAACAATTCAATTTTTTTACCGTATTTATACAGGTCTTTGTTCTTATGAATAAACTCATCTTCAACAGGCTCACAAACTGCGTAGGCTTGTATTATATTTGCCCCTTTTATAATCTCATTTAAATCGGAGGTTATAGTTGATTTTATTTTACGATATTTAATATTAAGATTTGACTGGTACTTGTTGTAGCTTAAAATTGTGAAAATAAATATTGGAATTGGCACAAGCACAATGTACAGGGCCTTTGGATTTGTAAAGCTAATATAAACTATACTGCCTATTAAATAAAAAACTGCGTTTACAACAGTTGTAAATCCAATATAAAATAGCTGCTTGAATTCGTTAATATCACTTGTGGTTCTACTCGTGATTTTACCAACAGGCGTCTTATCAAAAAATGACATAGGAAGGTTTACTATGTGTTTAAATAAATCTCCTCTTAGTATATAAGCTATTTTATTGGACGTCTTTTTATAATGATGGATGAGTACATATTGCATTAATCCAAACATTAGATTCATAAATAAATAAAAAGCTGACATCCAGAGGAATCTCTGTAAATCTATAATGCCAATTGTTGGAGAGATTTCATTGTCAATAATGTTTTTTAAAATTATTGGCAGGTAGATATTTAAAAGCATAAAGCCAGTGGATAAAAATACGCCAATAATAAGTTCCTTTTTTATCTTGCCTGATAAATTAAAAAGAAGGCGGATGGTACTCTTGCTATATTTTTCTTTTTTACTCATGGTCCACCTCCTGCAAGTGGTATTGGTCGCTAAACCAACCCCCACTTGAAATCAGGTCTTCAAATTTACCTCGCTCAGAAATTTGTCCATTATCAAGCACAATTATTTCATCAGCATCTTTTACAACAGAAAGCCTGTGGGAGCTTATGATAATTGTTGTGTTTGGAAAATTATTTGCTAAATTTTCGGAAATTTCTTTTTCTGTATTATTGTCAACAGCAGACAAGACATCATCTAGTATCAGAAGCTGTGGATCCAAGAGGACAGCTCTGGCCAGAGAAACCCTTTGCTTTTGTCCCCCAGACAAAGTTATGCCCATCTCTCCACATTGTGTGTTTATTCCATCTGCAAAAGATGAAAGGTCATTTCTAAAAGCTGCTATATCGATAGCCCTGTCATAGTCTCCGTCCCTGTAGAATAAAATATTGTCTTTGACGGATTTTGAAAACAAGAAATGTTCTTGGGGGACATAGCCAATATTTTTTCTGTAAGAATCCAGATTGATATCCATAATATTATTGCCATTAATAAATAGAGATCCTTCAAAGTCATCATACTCTGCAACAATTTGATGGAGAAGGGTAGACTTACCAGATCCAGTCTTTCCAACAAGGCCAATTTTTTGCCCAGCTTTGATGGAAAGATTAATATTTTTAAGAGCATAGGACTCTGCGTTTGGATATTTAAAAGAGTAATTCTTCATTTCGATCTTATCTATATTTTTTATAACAACAGGATCAGAAGTTCTTTCTCTTTCCTTATAATTCAAAACCTCATCAACTCTTCTTAAAGAAATTGATCCGCTCTTTGAAACAGTAATTAAATCGGCCACAGCGTAGGCAGGCCAATCGAGCTCTTGCAAGAGCATGGAGTGGGTTATAAGTTCGCCAAGGGTAATCTTGCCCTTGCTAATAAGAAAGCCCCCGACTATAATACTTAAAATTGCAAAGAAAGACATTATCCCATTTACAACTGGTACATAGAGATTTTCTATATTGTTTACTTCTAGTTCCTTGTTATTATTTATTAAAACTTTTTCTAAAAATTCATTTAGCCGCCTACTTTTTGTATCAAAGGCTTTTATAACTTTTATAGCTGTAAAACTTTCAAGGGCGTGCTCATTCATTGCGTCTTGCGTTTCGAGAGACTGGTCGTATTTCCCGTCTAGCTTTTTGGAAATCTGCACAACTACATAAATCATTATTGGAAGGGCAGTAAGTGCAATCAAAAAGAGCCATGGGCTGATGGTGGCCATAGTTATAAAATAAATTATTGGCAGAAGCACCCCCTCAGTTGTGGTCATGATTCCATAAGAAGCGACGGTCGCTATTGCATCGGCATCAGATGTTGCCTTAGTGATAATATTTGATGCATTGTATTTAATAAAAAATGGTGGGTTTTGCCTAATAGATTTTTTTAAAAGTTGAACCCTCACACTTGCATCTACATAATAATAATTTCTAAAAATAACATAATTATAATACGCGTCTAAGAAATAAGTTGAAACAAGCATAAAAACAAGCCAAAAAATTGATCGCATTAAAGAATCATATTCAAGTGAGCCTGCCTTAATAGCATCTGTTATATTTCCTGTAAATGTCGCGGGAAGTATCGCAAGACCGCCAGAAATTATACAAAAAGTTACAGCGATAAAGACGGAGGCCTTGTGACTGCCTATTAAATTGTAATATCGTTTAAGTGTTTTAATCATAAATCCTCTCAAAATAAATAAAAATCATATAAATGTATTTTAACATATTTAAAGAAGATATAAAAGAGCAGATTGGCTATAAATTCAAGATTTAATTTAAATGTAATAAAGGCTAATTTATTTGACTATTAGGGGCCTATATTCTATAATATAAGCTAAGGAGGACTATTTTGAATATAGTAATAATTTTGATTTTAATAGCTATGTCTGCTTTCTTTTCTGGCAGTGAAACATCAATTACTTCATTAAGTTCAATTAAGCTTAGGCAGCTTGTTGAGTCCAAGGTAAAAAATGTGGACAAGCTTGAATATTTGATAGAGGATTCCAATAGGACAATTTCGGCAATATTAATTGGAAATAATATTGTAAACATTCTTTCCTCATCCTTGTCCACAGTAATTTTTGTGGAGATGTTTGGGAAAAATGGGGTCGCCATATCGACAGTTGTAATGACAATTTTGATTTTAATATTTGGAGAAATTATTCCCAAAAATTTAGCAAAAGCAAATTCTACAAAATTTGCCCTTGCAGTTGCGCCTTTTGTTTATTATATTGTTAAGATTTTCACACCTCTTACAATGCTTTTTGGAGCCCTTAGCAAGGCTATAGTAAGTGAATCTGAAGAAGACAAGATTACCGAAGATGACCTAATAACAATTTTAAATGTCAGCCATGAAGAAGGTATACTTGAAAACGAACAAAAAGAAATGATGGAAAATGTTTTCTCTATTGCAGGTACACAAGCCAAAGATGTTATGACCAATCGTACGAGTATTATCAGCATTCCTGTGGATTCCACTTATGATGAGGTTATGGATATTGTGAAAAACAATAACTTCTCTCGTTATCCAGTAATTGATGAGAATATTGATGACATTATTGGACTTTTATTTGCAAAGGACCTACTGGCAGTTGACAAAGAAAATTTCAATATAAGAGATCATTTGCGTGAAGCTATATTTCAATATGAATCTAGGCCAAACTTTTTGCTTTTGAGTGAATTAAAAAAACATAAGATGAGTATGGCTATAATTCTTGACGAGTACGGTGGAACGGCCGGTCTTGTTACTGTAGAGGATATAGTTGAAGAAATTGTCGGTGATATTGACGATGAATTTGACGAAGCGGATAATTCTATTAAGCAAGTTACTGAAAACACATTTGTTATTCAAGCGGATACAGATTTAGATGATATAAATGATAGGCTTTCTACAAATCTTGAGTCCGATGAATATGAAAGTATCGGTGGATTTGTAATTGGCCTTGCTGGAAAATTTCCAAAAGTTGGCGAGATCTACAAATATGAAAATTATACATTTATAATCGACAAGGCTAGTCCAAATAAACTTGAAAGGCTAAAGATGCGCATAGAAAGGTGATGTAATGTTTACACACTTACACCTGCACACTGAGTTTTCACTCCTGGATGGGGCAATTAAAATCAGTGACTTGGCAGAAAAGGCAAAAGAATATAATATGAACTCAGTGGCCATTACCGATCATGGAAATATGTACGGGGCCATTAACTTTTACAAGGAGTTAAAAAAGGCTGGCATAAAACCCATTATTGGATCTGAAGTTTATATTTCTAGAGGTGATCACAGGCTGAAAAATCCAGACGACAGGTCAGGTTATCACCTTATTTTGCTATGCAAAAATGAAATAGGCTTGAAGAATCTGATGAAAATTTCTAGCGAAGGATTTTTAAATGGATTTTATTACAGGCCGCGTGTTAGCCACGAGTTCTTGCAAGAACACAGCGAAGGTTTAGTTGCACTTTCTGCTTGCTTGGGTGGAGAAATTCAATCACATTATTTAAATGGTGACGAGGTTTCAGCTGTAAATGCATATAAATGGTACGCAGATGTCTTTAAAGACGATTTTTACTTAGAAATTCAAAATCATGGCATAAGAGAAGAAGATGTGATTAGGCATTACTTCAAAACTCTTAGGGACCGTTTTGGTGCAAAACTAGTGGCAACAAATGATTGCCACTATTTAAATAAAGAGGATGCTTTTATCCAAGAGGTTCTGATGGCTATATCTATGGGCAAGACTATTAATGATGAGACCAGGATGACCTTTGCAAGTGACGAATTTTATTTCAAATCTTCAGAAGAAATGGAAAAACTTTTTGTAGATATGCCAGATGCAATTAAAAACACCCAGGAGATTGCAGACAAATGTAATGTGGAAATTGAATTTGGCCACTATCATTTGCCTAACTTTGATACACCGGGAAATATGGACCACTTTGAATACTTAAAAAAACAAACCCATGATGGTATACTTGAAAGATATGAAAAAGATGGTAAGGTTTCAGATGAAGTATGGCAAAGGGTTGAAAGCGAGCTAAGCATTATTAAAGACATGGGCTTTGTGGATTACTTTTTGATTGTCCAAGATTTTATTTTATTTGCTAAATCAAAAGGCATTCCTGTAGGTCCAGGCCGTGGGTCAAGCGTTGGATCAATAGTTTGTTATGCTCTTGGCATAGTTGACTTGGATCCATTAAAATATGACTTGGTTTTTGAAAGATTTTTAAATCCTGATAGGGTAACCATGCCAGATATTGATATTGACTTTTGCTATGAAAGAAGAGAAGAAGTCATTCAATATGTAAAAGAGAAATATGGCCACGACCATGTGGCACAAATAATTACCTTTGGAACTATGGCTGCCAAAGGTGCGATTAGAGATGTTGGTCGCGTGCTGGACATGCCTTATAACGAAGTCGATAAAATCGCAAAAATGATTCCAAATGAACTGGATATTACAATTGACAAGGCACTTAATGACAATCCAGAATTAAAAGATGCCTATGACAACGATAGGGAAGTAAAAAAACTAATCGATATCTCAATGAGGATAGAGGGTCATGTTAGACACGCAAGCACTCATGCAGCCGGCGTTGTTATTTCAAAAAGCCCACTGGTAAATTACGCCCCGTTGGCAACTGCTCAAGACCAACCTGTAACCCAGTACACTATGACTACACTTGAAGAGCTTGGTCTTTTGAAGATGGATTTCTTGGGCTTAAGGACTTTAACTGTTATAGAAGATTCATTAAAATTAATTGAAAAAAATACTGGCCACAGACCGAGTTTTGAAGATATGAAGCTGGACGATCCTGAGACGATAAAACTATTTGCAGATGTAAATACAATTGGAATCTTCCAATTTGAATCACCTGGCATGAGGGCCTTCTTAAAAGAGCTAAAGGTTGATCGTTTTGAAGATTTAATTGCAGCTAACTCACTCTTTAGACCGGGGCCAATGGATAGCATTCCCGATTTTTGTGAACGCAAAAACTCTGATGTGAAGATAGACTATAAGCATCCAATTCTTGAAAAAATTTTAAAAGATACCCATGGAGTAATAGTTTTCCAAGAGCAAGTTATAGCCATCGTTCAACAACTTGGAGGATATACAATTGGACGAGCTGATTTGATTAGGCGAGCTATGAGTAAAAAGAAAATGGACGTTATGGAAGAAGAAAGGCCGATATTTATCAAGGGCGCTATTGAAAAAGGGGCATCAAAAGAACTTGCAGAAGAAGTTTTTGATGACATGATTGACTTTGCAAAATATGCCTTTAACAAAAGTCACTCTGCAGCATACAGTCTTGATGCATGGAGGACTGCATGGCTCAAGACTCATTATCCTAAGGAATTTATGGCGAGTCTCTTAACTTCAGTTGCGGGTCAACAAGACAAGGTTGCCCTTTATATTGAAGAGGCAAGGCGAATGGGAATAAAAATCATCCCACCAGATGTAAATCAATCTGAATGGAGATTTACAACAGAGGGCGATGATATAAGGATGGGCTTTAAGGCGATTAAAGGCCTAGGCCACAATACAGCAGATGCCATCGTCGAGGCAAGAAAAGAAAATAAATTTACATCTCTTACGGATTTAATTAGGGCGATTTCAAAAATAGATTCAGCCGCCCTTAATAAAAGATCTTTTGAATCACTTGTTTACGCTGGAGCTTTCGATAGCTTTGGAGTAAACCGGAGGTCAGCCCTAAATCAATATAGCGTTATAATTGATACAGTAAATATTGAGAAGAGGTCAAATGTAAGAGGTCAGTTTAATATGTTCGGCTCTGAATCTGATTCTATGATTTTGGTTAACTTGGAAGAGTTTAACAAGGATGAGCTCTTGGAATTAGAAAAAGATGTCCTGGGTGTATATGTTTCCAGTCATCCTTTAGAGTCTTATGAAGAAATAATAAAGTCTTTGCAAAATAAAGATATTGCAACTATAAATGAAGAGTATGAAGAGTATTTATCAAATGGTATTTCATTTAATAAATACAGGCTAAAGTTGGCAGGACTTGTCTCAAGATCTCGGGTTTTAATTACTAGGAGAAACGAAAAGATGATGACTCTTGAACTCCAAGATTTAACTGGCAGGATAGATGCAGTTGTCTTTCCAAATGTTTATAGAAAGTATAGAGACAAGCTTGTAGATGGCAGCAGAGTTTTACTCTGCGGGGACTTGTCTTACAGTGATGTTGAAAAACCAAAGCTAATTGTAAATGAGGTTAGCGATTTAAAACAAAGGGAAACTCTTTATATAAAAACAGATTCAGAAAAAAATTCTAATGAAATTAATATGGCTAGGGGCTTTATCCAATCAAACCCAGGTGACGGGGAAGTTGTATTTTATTTTTCAGATAAAGATGCAATTGGGACTTTCAAGGATGCGAGTGCTTTATATTTAAATAGCAAGAATATAGATTTTTTAGAAAAACTTTTTGGCAAAGAAAATATTAAAAGGAATGGAGACCAATGAAGATTGCAGTTTTAACTAGTGGCGGAGATGCACCGGGCATGAACGCCTGCATAAGAGCTGTTGTAAGGACATCCATATATCTCGGCATTGATGTCTATGGTGTTAGGATGGGATATAATGGCCTTATTGCTGATGATATGAATAAGATGAATGTCTCAAGTGTTGCTGATATCATCCACAGGGGCGGAACTATTTTAGGAACCGCAAGAAGCGATGAGTTCATGACAGAAGAGGGACAGAAAATTGCTGCTGAGAACTTGCTTAAAAGAGGAATTAATGGTCTTGTAGTAATTGGGGGAGATGGAACTCTAACAGGTGCTTCTAAACTTTTAGACAAGGGAATAAATGTGGTTGCAATTCCAGCTACAATTGACAACGACCTAGGATACACTGACTATACAATTGGATTTATGACGGCAACTGAGACGATTGTTGATGCAATTTCTAAATTGCGTGACACATCCAGTTCTCATGGACGGGCAAATGTGCTTGAAGTTATGGGCAGGAATTGTGGAGACTTAGCACTAACTGCTGGACTTGCAGGTGGTGCAGAGACCATTATTGTCCCTGAAATACCTTTTGATTTAGACAAAATGGTTGAAAAAGCTGTTAGCGGAATTAAAAGAGGCAAGAGGCACCACATAATTGTCGTTGCAGAAGGAGCTGCAAGTGCTTATGAAATAAGTAAAGAACTTCAAAATAGGGCTGGTATAGAAACTCGAGAAACTGTTCTTGGCCACGTACAAAGAGGTGGTATGCCAACTGTTTTTGATAGACTTATGGCTTCACGCATGGGAAATATTGCAGTAAAATTATTATCTAACAATAGAACTAATATAGCTTTGGGCTTGAAGTGCAACGAGATTGTTAAATTGGATATTGATTCAGCTTTAAAGATACCAAAGAGAATTGATCAAGAAATATTTGAAATCGCAGACATATTATCTATATAGGAGAAGATATGAATAGTACAAAAATTGTGGCCACTATTGGACCAGCAAGTGAGAGCGAAGAAACCTTAAAGCATATGATTTTAAATGGCCTAAATGTTGCTCGCTTAAACTTTTCTCATGGCACTCATGAGGAACACCAAGTTAGAATTGATAGGATAAAAAAAGTTAGCAAAGAACTTGGCATACCAGTTGCAATAATGCTCGATACAAAGGGACCCGAAATCAGAATTGGTAGATTTAGAGAAGGGCCAATAAGAATAGAGCAGGGGCAAAAATTTATCCTTACAACTGATGACATACTTGGCGATCAAAATATGGTAAGTGTTTCCTATGACGGCATCATTGATGATGTGGAATTAGGCGACAGATTATTAATTGATGACGGTCTTGTGGAGTTTGAAATTGTAAATATTTTTTCAAATTCAATTGAGCTTAAAGCAATAAATAGTGGTGAGTTATCAGATAGGAAGGGTGTAAATATTCCTGGTGCTAAAATAAAATTACCTACCTTAACTGAACAAGATATAAGTGATATAAAATTTGGAATAAAAAATGACGTTGACTTTTTGGCTGCAAGCTTTATTAGGAATCGCAATGATGTTCTATCAATCAGAAAAATCTTAGAAGAAAATGATGGCTATCAAATTTCAATTATATCTAAAATTGAAAACCAAGAAGGCCTGGATAATTTAGATGATATACTTGCAGTTAGTGATGGTATAATGGTCGCTAGAGGAGATCTTGGAGTTGAAATTCCACCGCAAAATATTCCTCATGTGCAAAAGGAAATTATAAAAAAATGTAATTTTGCAAATAAGGTTGTAATAACAGCTACACAAATGCTTGACTCAATGACCAGAAACCCAAGACCTACAAGAGCGGAAGTAATGGACGTTGCAAACTCAATACTCGATGGGACATCTGCGGTTATGCTTTCAGGTGAAAGTGCAGCCGGTAAATATCCAGTTGAGTCTATAAAAATGATGAGAAGCATCTCTATATCGACTGAAGAGAGCCCAGAATACGAAAGAATGCAAAGAGACAGGGTAGATATTAATAGGATCACTGTTACAAATGCAATTGCAGAGGCCACTTATTCAATAGCAAAAGATTTACATGCAGCTGCAATTATTTCTGCAACTAGCAGTGGACAAACGGCCAGGGCTTTATCAAAATTTAAACCTAGGCAACCTATAATTGCTATAACAGATGATGAACGAGTTGAAAGAAAGCTAACCATGGAGTGGGGAGTTTTTCCTGTTATAATTAAAGAAATTGATAACGCAAATGAGCTATTTAAAGCAGGCATCGAAAAATGCAAGGATATATATTTTAAGGAGGGAGATTTAGTTGTACTCACAGCAGGTATTCCATTTTCAAAGAGTGGATCCACAAACTTGCTTAGAGTAGAAGTAATCGCAAAAATGATGACAAAGGGAATGGGAATAGGAAGCGGAAAAATTACAGGTAGAGCTGTAGTTGCAAATTCGCAAGAAGAACTTTTGAAAGATTTTAAAGATGGTGATATAATCGTTACTCTGGGAATGGATAGAGATATGACTCCTTATGCTCAGCGTGCTAGTGCTCTTATTACTGAAGAGGGTGGTCTTACAAGTAGCGGTGCAATTATTGGTTTGTCGCTTGGCTTACCAACAATTGTTGGTGCTAATGATTGCACAAAAGAAATTAAAACAGGGGACATTATCACTGTAGATATTCCTAGCGGACAAGTTTTTAAAGGGAGCGTAGAAAATGTCTAATAAAAGGCAAAGTTGGGATGATTATTTTTTAGATATCGCTGAGATAGTTGCCAAGCGCTCAACATGCGACAGGGCTTATGTTGGCTGCGTACTTGTAAACAATGATCATCGTATAGTAAGCACTGGCTACAATGGAAGTGTAAGTGGGAACCCACACTGCATTGATGTTGGTCACGTTATGCGCGATGGCCATTGTATTGCTACAATTCATGCAGAAATGAATGCTCTTTTGTACTGTGCAAAGGAAGGTATAAGCGTTAAAGGATGTACTGCTTATGTAACTCACTTTCCTTGTTTAAATTGCACCAAGAGTTTGATACAAGCCGGTATAAAAAGAATAGTATATATAAATGCATATAGGCTTGATGATTATTCCATTGAGCTTCTAAATAAAAATAATATTGAAGTTGTTCAAATGGAAAGATAATCTATTTGGCTTATATGTAAATCGAGGAGATAGTTTATGGAAATTGTAATTGTTGGAGCTGGCAAAGTTGGAGAAGCACTTTGCAAGGATCTGGCATCTGAAGGAAATAATATTGTATTAATTGAACTTAACCAAAAAACTCTTGAAAAGGTTATGGAAACATCTGATATAACAGGAGTTGTTGGCAATGGTGCAAGTATAGATATTCAGATTGAAGCAGGTGTAGAAAACTGTGAAATGTTTATGGCTATAACTGATTCTGATGAATTAAATATTATCGCTTGCATTATTGCAAAAAAACTTGGGGCAAAGGATACGATTGCAAGGGTGAGAAACCCTGTGTACTCTCAAAATATGGATTTTGTAAAAGGTAATCTTGGCATAAAGTTTATGATAAATCCAGAAAAAGAGACGGCATATGATATAATGAACACTCTAAAATATCCTTGCGCTTTTAGTGTAGAAAATTTCTTGTCTAATAAAGTTAATATGGTTGAGCTGGTTGTTGAAAAAGACTCGCCTTTGGATGGATTGGTTTTAAAAAATTACAATATTACCAAAGACAAAGTTCTCATCTGTGCAGTTGAAAGAGCAGGAGAGGTCTATATCCCAGATGGAAATTTTATGCTCATGGAGGGCGATAGATTTTATATTACTGGGACCAGTAAGGCTTTGAAGCAATTTATAGGAAACTGCAAATACAAAGATGGACTAATTAAATCTGTTTTAATAGTAGGGGGCAGCAGGATTGCTTTCTACTTGATAGAATTATTATTAGAAAAAAATATAAGTGTGAAGCTTATAGAAAAAGACCCTGAAATGGCTGAGTTTTTTTCAGAAACTTATCCGCAAATTGTAGTTATAAATGCAGATGGGACAGACCAGCAAGTTCTTTTAGAAGAGAGAATTGAAAACTACGACGCTGTTGTAAGTTTAACTGGCATTGATGAAGAAAATATTATCATATCTATGTTTGCAATCAGTCAGAATGTTTCAAAAAACATTACAAAAATCAACAGAAATATTATGAAGGTTATAGTTGATAAATTAGGCCTAGATACAATAGTTTCACCAAAAAAGATAATTGCAGACAAGATAATTAGATTTGTTCGTTCACAAATTGATTCAAGTGGGTCAAGGGTAGAGAATTTTAATAGGATTTTAGACAACGAAGTAGAAGTTATTCACTTTTCGATTACAGAAAAATCAAGAGCATTGAATATTCCGCTCAAGGACTTGCACACTATACCTGGGATATTAATAGCTTGTATAAAGAGAAATGGGTCGATTATTTATCCAGGTGGTAATGATTCAATTCAAATTAATGATGAGGTTTTAGTTGTAACAAAGACTAAATATTTGGATAATTTTGATGAGGCAATAGTTGATTAGTATGAACAGACGAGTAGTATTATACAATATATCTAGAATACTTTTATTGGTAGGGCTCTTGCTTTTTTTACCGATTTTAGTAGCTTTATATTATAGGGAAAGTTTTTATAATATAGCTGCATTTTTAAAATCGATACTAATAATTGCACTCGTAAGCCTACCTTTTGCTATAAAGAAGCCAAAAAATTCTGGAGTTTATATTAAAGAAGGCATGATTGTTGTAAGTCTTTCCTGGATTTTAATTAGCTTTTTTGGATCCTTGCCTTTTTATTTTAGTGGGCAAATTCCAAGTCTGGTTGATGCATTTTTTGAAACAGCAAGTGGATTTACCACAACAGGCTCAAGTATATTGACAGATGTAGAATCTTTGTCAAATTCTATGCTATTTTGGAGGAGTTTTACCCACTTTATTGGTGGGATGGGAGTCCTAGTATTGGTCCTTGCAATTTCACCAAACACCAGTTTAAGTGATATTCAATTTATGAAAGCAGAAGTACCTGGGCCACAGTTTGGAAAGATGCTTAGCAAATTAAAAAGTACTGCTCAACTTTTATATTTGATATATATTGGTATGACAATAATTTTGATTTTTGCTCTTGTAATTGCTGGAATGCCAGTTTTTGATAGTGTTCTTCATGCATTTGGCACAGCAGGAACTGGAGGCTTTGGTATAAAAGCTGCTAGTATTGGCTATTATAACTCGGCTGCTATTGAAATTATTATTTCGATTGGGATGATTTTATTTGGGGTAAATTTCCATGTTTTTTATTTGATTTTAATTGGCAAAGTAAAAGATGCTCTAAGATCAGAAGAATTAAAAACATATTTATCAATAATCGCCATTGCTACACTCTTAATTTTTATAAATATATTACCAAGTCAAATAACTTCTGGAAGTGCACTTCGCCAATCACTTTTTAGTGTTTCATCTGTTATGACGACAACTGGCTATTCTACTGCCGATTTTAACACTTGGCCCATGTTTAGTAAGTGGGTTTTGGTAACACTAATGTTCATCGGAGGATGCGCTGGTTCGACTGCTGGAGGAATTAAGGTCTCAAGGGTTATTATAATTTTTAAAACGGCTGTTGCTGAGGTAAAGAAAATTGTATCGCCAAATAGGTGTGTGGTCGTTAATGTAGATAATAGAAAAGTTGAACAGTCGGTGGAAAGAGGGGTTTCAAATTATCTGCTTATATATGCAATAGTATTTATGGCAATACTTGGACTCATATCATTTTTTACACCGGATTTTGAAACAGCCTTTACATCTGTTGCAGCAACTTTTAATAATATAGGACCTGGCCTTGGTGTTGTTGGTCCTACTGGAAGTTTTGCAATGTTTCATCCAATAGCAAAAATTATTTTGTCTTTTGCAATGATTGCAGGCAGACTTGAAATTGTTCCAGTATTATTTTTATTTAATCCTGGTATTTGGAAAAATTAAAATTAAATTAATAATTGGTTGACAATTAAAAATTTATCGTGTATAATCTTTAAGTGATGTTTGAAAAACATTATTTAAAGGTGTGGCGGCATAGCCAAGTGGTAAGGCACGGGTCTGCAAAACCTTGACCACCAGTTCAAATCTGGTTGCCGCCTCCAAAATTTAGCAAGCTGAATGCTTGCTTTTTTTATTTATTAGTGCTATAATTTAATTGAATTAAATACTAAGTATTGAAGCGTATTTAAACTTACATTTTCAGAGAGGCCCTAGGAGCTGTGATGGGGCTAGTGTGAATTTAAATGTACCGGCGCTTATGTAAGATGCAAGAAATTGCAAACCGTATCCTTTACGTTAAAGGTTTGAGAAGTAATTAGGGTGGAACCACGGATTTAAAGATCATTCGTCCCTTGGGGAGGTGGTCTTTTTTTGTTGATAAAATTAATTTTTTAAGGAGGATATATGAGAAAATTAACTTTACCTGATGGAAGCATCAGGGAATTTGATGATAGCATGGATGTGTATGATATTGTAGGGGAAATTTCTGCAGGCCTACAAAGAAATGCTACAGGAGCAGTCCTTGATGGACATGTAATTGGCATGCAAGATGTGCCAAGTCACGATGGCAAATTTGAAGTTTTAACCTTTGACGACTTGGAAGGCAAGAAAGTCTTTTGGCATACATCTGCTCACTTGATGGCTCTTGCTATTCAAAGATTATTCCCAGGAGTTAAATTTGCAATTGGTCCTGCAATTGACCAAGGTTTTTATTACGATTTTGATACTGAGCACAGATTTACTCCAGAAGATCTAGAAAAGATCGAAGCAGAAATGAAAAAAATTGTAAAAGAAGGAAATGAACTCAAGAGATTTGAAATGGACAGGGATGAAGCCATTGAACATTTCAAAAAATTGGATGAAAAATACAAGGTAGATTTAATTGAACACTTCCCATCAGGAGAAGTTATTTCCTTCTATCAATTAGATGAGTTTGTAGACCTATGTAGAGGACCACACTTAAAAGATGTCTCAAAGATAAAAGCTTTTAAACTTTTAAGTGTTGCTGGTGCTTATTGGCGTGGAGATGAAAAAAATGAAATGCTCCAAAGAATTTACGGAATAAGTTTTCCTAAAAAGTCTCTGCTAGATGAATATTTAGATATGCTTGAAGAGGCTAAGAAGAGAGACCATAGAAAACTTGGTAAGGAACTTGATTTATTTAGCATTCATGAAGAAGCTCCAGGAATTCCTTTCTTCCATCCAAACGGCATGATTTTGAAAAATGAACTTTTAAATTGGTGGAGAAATGTATTGATTGATAATGGTTATGGAGAAATTCAAACTCCAATTATTATGAACGAAGATTTATGGCACCGTTCAGGCCACTGGGATCACTATAAAGAAAACATGTACTTTACAAGTGTTGACGAAGTTCCATTTGCTATTAAACCTATGAACTGCCCAGGTTCTACGATTGTTTATGCAAATGACCTTCATTCATATAGGGATTTGCCAATTAGATTATCTGAATTTGGCCTTGTCCATAGACATGAATTATCTGGTGCCTTACACGGACTTATGAGAGTTAGGGCTTTCACTCAAGACGATGCTCATATTTTCTGCCTTCCATCACAAGTTGAAGATGAAATTAAAAAGATGGTAAAGCTAGCGGACTATATGTATAAAACTTTTGGGTTTAAATATACTGTTGAACTATCCACAAGACCAGAAGATTTTATGGGCGAAATTGAAACATGGAATATAGCAGAAGAGGCCCTTGAAAATGCCCTTCATGACATGGATATAGATTTTAAATTAAATGAAGGCGACGGCGCTTTCTATGGTCCTAAGATTGACTTCCACCTAGAAGATGCAATTGGCAGAACTTGGCAATGCGGAACAATTCAATTGGACTTCCAAATGCCAGAAAACTTTGACCTTGTCTATGTTGATGAAAACAATGAAAGAAAGCGTCCAGTTATGCTTCATAGGGCAATATTTGGATCCCTCGAAAGATTTATGGGCAGTTTAATCGAACACTTGGCAGGCAAGTTCCCACTATGGTTAGCTCCAGTACAAGTTGAAGTTATACCTGTTAGTGAAAAGACAAATGAATATGCAAAAGAAGTTTATGATACACTAAAAGAAAGTGGAATTAGAGTTCACTTGGATTCTAGAGACGCTAAGATGGGAGCCAAGATTAGAGAAGCTCAACTTAAAAAGATTAATTACATGTTAATCCTTGGTGAAAACGAAAAAGAAAATAAAAACATTTCTATCAGAAAGAGAAATGGTGAAAACGTCAATGATGCAGATCTAAATTCATTTATAAAAGATTTGCATGATGAAATAAAAACAAAAAGGATAGGTGATTAAATGGATTTTTTAAAATGGATTGATGAACACAAGGAAGAAATGATTGAAGACTTAGGCAAATTAATTGCCATTAATTCAGTCGAAGGCGAACCAACAGCAGACGCACCTTTTGGTGAGGGACCTAAAGAAGCCTTAGAAGCTTTTTTGAAAATTGGTAAAAGAGATGGATTTAGAATCAACAACCTACAAAACTACGCTGGAGATATAGAATTTGGTGAAGGCGATGAAACAGTCGGTATATTAGCTCACGTCGATGTTGTACCTGCTGGGGGCAACTGGGATACTGATCCATTTGAAATGATCAATGATGGTGAATATCTACAAGGTCGCGGAACTCAAGACGATAAGGGACCAGCAATTGCTGCTTATTACGCAATGCGTGCTCTAAAAGAAACAGATGAAAAATTAATCAGAAAAATTAGATTGATTTTGGGAACCAACGAAGAAACTGGTTGGGGCGGCATGAATTATTATGTAAAGAATAAGGCTATGCCTGATTTTGGCTTTACTCCAGATGCTGAATTCCCGGTTATCTTTGGAGAAAAAGGAATCATTACTGGTACTTTAAAATTAAAATATAATTTCAAAGACACAATGGTTAAAGCAGTTAAGGGTGGAAATGCTCCTAATATGGTTCCAGATTTCTGCACAATTGTAATGGACGAATCCAAAGTTACTAATGAAGTAAAATCAATTGGAACTTTGCCTGACTTTAAAGTTGAAGAAAAGGATGGAGAGATCCATATCACTGCAAAGGGTATTAGTGCACACGGCTCAAAACCAGAACTTGGTGTAAACGCAATTTCAAAACTTATGGAACAACTTGCAAAATTAATGCCAGTTGAAGATTCTTTCAGAGCATTTGCAGAATTTTACAATGAAGTCATGGGCTTCCATATGCATGGGGAAGGACTTGGCATTGATTATGAAGACGAGCTAAGTGGCAAGTTAAACTTCAATGTTGGAATGATTTCAAACACAGACAAGGAAATTGACATTGTATTAAATATGCGCCATCCTCTTAAAGGTGTTACAAAAGAAGAAATTATGGACAAGATCAATAAGGGAACTAAAGAATACAAGGGTGAATTCACAAGAACCGGTGGAGAAGATCCACTCTTTATTGATCCAGATGGAAAGCTTGTTTCAATATTGATGGATGCTTATCAAAAACAAACAGGCGATACAGAATCAAAACCAATGACAATTGGTGGCGGAACTTATGCAAAAGCTATGAAAAACTGCGTAGCTTATGGAGCTATGTTCTTGGATGATGAAGACAGAATGCACCAAAAAAATGAAAGAATTAAAATTGATCGCTTAATGGACGCTGCAAAGATTTATGCAATTGCATTAAAAAATTTAGCATCTGAAGAAAAAGTGCTTGACAAATAATTAAGCATGTGGTATACTCATGCTTGTGAAGAAAAGTAGAAGGCCCCTTCTCACCTTATCACCTGTTGTGCATAAGGTTACAACAAAATCTTATTTATTGATTTTTAAAAGGGCCTTCTGGGCTCTTTTTTATATTTGGAAGGGGGAAAGGAAATTAAGGAACTCGAAATTAATGAACAAATAAGGGATAGCAAAGTAAGACTCATTGATCAAAATGGTGATCAAATTGGTGTTTGTGAAATTGAAAGAGCATTAGATCTTGCAAATGACCAAGGTTTAGATCTTGTGAAAATTTCACCAAATGCTAAACCGCCCGTATGTAAAATTTTAGATTACGGTAAATACAGATATGAAATGCAAAAACGCGAAAAAGAAGCTAAGAAAAATCAAAAGATTATCAAAGTTCGCGAAATGAAAATGACACCGAATATCGAAGAAAATGATATGTTAGTCAAAGCAGATAAGGTTAAAGAATTTCTAAATAATGGAGATAAGGTAAAAATATCTGTTAGATTTAGAGGCAGAGAAATGGGTCACACCGAAAAAGGTGTAGATGTACTTGAGCAATTCTTTAAAATGATCGAGGACTTGGCAGTTATCGACAAACCTGCAAAATTAGAAGGACGCAATATGGTTATGTACGTATTGCCAAAGAGTTAAATACCAGAAGGAGGAAATTATGGCAAAATTAAAAACACACCGCGCAAGTGCGAAGAGATTTAAAAGAACTGCAAGCGGTGAATTAAAAAGATTTAAGGCTTATAAGAGCCACATTACAGGAAAGAAATCTCCTAAGAGAATTCGCAGTTTAAGAAAAGGCACATTAGTTAGCAAAAGTGATATGAGAAGAATTTCTCATATGATTCCATAAAGTTAGGAGGTTTAGAATGGCTAGAGTAAAAAGATCTGTTTCAGGACGTAAAAAGAAAAACAAAGTAATGAAGCAAGCTAAAGGTTACTATGGTGGAAAATCGAAATTATATAGAACTTCGATGGAAGCTGTATTAAAGAGCCAAAGCTATGCTTACGAAGGAAGAAAGCAAAGAAAAAGAGACTTTAGAAAACTTTGGATTACACGTATTAACGCAGCTGTAAGACCATATGGTCTTTCATATTCAAAATTCATTGCAGCTCTTAAAGAAAACAATATCGAAGTTAATAGAAAGATTCTGTCTGAAATGGCAATTAATGACCCAGCAGGCTTCGAAAAACTTGTTGAATCTGTAAAATAAGCTTTACGAATTCTTGCTTGATTTTTAAAAGCATATAAGATAATATAATATATAAGTGATAATTTATTGAAAGGAACGGAATATGAATATACTTGTAATTAACTGTGGAAGTTCTTCATTAAAATATCAATTAATTGATATGACAAATGAAGATGTTTTATGCAAAGGCTTGGTAGAAAGAATCGGAATTGAAGGTTCAGTTCTAACTCACAAAATCAATGGTGAAAAATTTGTTGTTGAAGAAGAAATGAAAGACCATAAAAAGGCTCTTGAACTTGTTTTAGAACAACTTCTTCACAAAGATCATGGCGCTATAAAGAGTTTGGATGAAATCTCAGCTGTTGGACACAGAGTTGTTCACGGTGGAGAAAAATTCAATGACTCAGTTGTAGTCAACGATGAAGTTCTTTCAGAAATCAGAGCTTGCATAGAGTTAGCTCCGCTTCACAACCCAGCAAACATCATGGGAATTGAAGCTATTCAAGAATTGATGAAAGACACACCAAACGTTGTAGTATTTGATACAGCTTTCCACCAAACAATGCCAATGGAAAACTATTTATATGCATTGCCATATGAATATTATGAAAAGTATGCTGTACGTAGATATGGCTTCCACGGTACAAGTCATAACTTTGTATCTAAAAGAGCAGCAGAAATTTTAGGTAAAAAACGTGAAGATTTAAGAATTATTACTTGTCACCTTGGAAATGGCAGCTCAATGGCAGCTATTGACCATGGCAAGGTTATCGATACATCAATGGGACTTACTCCACTTGAAGGTGTATGCATGGGTACAAGATCAGGAGATATTGACCCTGCAATTATTCCTTTCATTATGGATAAGGAAAACTTAGATGCTCAAGGGATTAGCGATATGCTTAATAAAAAGAGCGGTGTACTTGCAATTTCAGGTGTAAGCTCAGACTTCAGAGATATTGAAGCAGAAGCTGAAAAAGGAAACAAGAGAGCTAAAGTTGCCCTAGATCAATTTGCAAATCGTGTAAGAAAATACATTGGTGCTTATGCAACTCAAATGGGTGGCGTTGATGTAATCGTATTTACAGCTGGCGTTGGTGAAAACTCTGTAGAAATGAGAGAAGACATTATGTCCAAGCTAGAATTTTTGGGAACAAAAATTGACAAAGAAAAGAACAATGTTCGTGGAAAAGAAGCAATTATTAGCACAGATGATTCAAAGGTAGTAGCAATTACTGTTCCTACTAATGAAGAATTGATGATTGCAAGAGATACATTAAGATTAACTACAAAATAATTAATCTTTAAAATGATTATGGAGGTGTAATATGGCAGTACCTAAGAGAAAAACTGGTAAAGCTAGAACAGCTAAGAGAAGAGCTTCTTCTTATACTCTTCCAAGAGTAACAGTTATAAATTGCCCTGAATGTGGAGAACCAAAGAGACCACACAGAGTATGCCCACACTGTGGATATTATAATAAACAAGAAGTAATTACAGTTGAGTAATATTAATATGGATGGTATTTTTCTATGCCATCCATATTCTTTTAATAAAATAAGAGAGGTATAAATGAAGTTTCTATTAGATGCAAATGGACTAGACGATGGCAGTTCAGTTGTAATTGATGCAGGTAGAATGGCAAGAGAAAAACTCGGTATAGATATTACCATTATAGGTAAGGCAGATATTGAAGATGCAGTTATTAAAAGTGGCTGTAAATTTTTGCTTGCTAGTGAAGAAATTAGCACAGATGAACACAATCCTGCATTTGCTATTAGAAACAAAAAAGATTCTTCAATAACGAAGGGCTTATACGCATTAAAAAAAGGTGAATATGATGCATTTATCTCAGGTGGAAGCACAGGAGCAGTTTTTGCTGGAGCTTCTTTAATAGTTGGTAGAATTCCAGGTGTTGACAGAGCTGCACTTATGGTTCCAGTACCAACAGTTAAAGGTTTTTCGTATATGATAGATGCTGGGGCTAATGTTGATTGTACACCTGGGATGCTCAAGAATTTTGCAATTATTGCTAGCAATTATGTGAAGCTTATTAAAAACGTAGAACATCCATCAGTTATGCTAATAAATAATGGCATAGAAGAAAGCAAAGGGACAGCTCTAACAAGAGAAACTTACAAGCTTCTTAAAGGATCTGATCTTAATTTTAAAGGCAATTTGGAAGCAAGATATATTTTTGATGGAGAGGCTGATATTATAGTAACAGATGGTTTTTCTGGAAATCTTTTGCTTAAAGGATTTGAAGGGGAGTTTAGATTTGTATTGAAGTTATTAAAAGATACAGCTTACACAAATATTTTTACAAAGCTAGGCATGCTTCTTATTAAAAAACATTTGAAAAATAATTTTAAAAAGCTTGATGCAAACCAATATGGTGGCGTTCCAATCATGGGTCTAAAAAAAGTAGTTGTAAAAGCTCATGGGAATTCTAACGCTGAGGCTTTTTATAATTCAATAAAAGTTGCAAAAGAAACGTATGAGTCGAATCTTATAGAATATTTAACGAACTTATTTCAAACGGAGGTATAAGATGAGCAATCCGGATAACAAGATTTTAGAGTTAATAAGTGAGCAATTTGGTACTCCAATCGAAAAGTTAACTAGAGAAGTCTCATTTAAGGATGACTTAAATGCAGATTCATTGGATTTAGTAGAACTTATAATGGCTATTGAACTTGAACTTGGCCTTGAAGCCGAAGATGGTGATTTAGATTCTATCGCTACAATTGGAGATTGCTTAGATTACGTGAATAAAGTGCAAAATGCATAAGTGAAATCCAGATATTATATCTGGATTTTGTTAAAGTTGGAGGAAAATTGTTACTTAAAGAGTTACAAATTAGGGGCTTTAAAAGCTTCTTAAATAATACAATAATTAAATTTCCGCCAGGTGTTACCGCAATAGTTGGTCCTAATGGTTCAGGTAAGAGCAATATTTCTGATGCAATTAGATGGGTCTTAGGGGAATCAAGTGTTAAAAGTCTTAGGGGAGCAAAGATGGAAGATATTATCTTCAAGGGAACAGATAATATCAAGCCAGTTAGTTTTGCTGAAGTTTCTATAACATTTTCTGATTGCAAGATTGATGATATTCCATATGATGAAGTTGTTGTTACCAGAAGACTTTTTAGGGATGGGACCAGCGAGTATCTTATAAATAAAAACAAGGTTCGTCTACGCGACATAAGAGAGCTATTTATGGATACAGGTATTGGTAGAGATGGTTATTCACTTATAGGTCAAGGGCAAATCGATAATGTTCTTTCAAATAGGCCAGAGGATAGGCGAGATATATTTGAAGAAGCATCTGGTATTTCCCTTTACAAATATAAAAAAGAAGAAGCCTTAAGGAAAATTGAACGCTCAAATGATGATCTAGATCGTTTGTGCGATATTTTTGATGAGATAAATAGGCAATATACTTACTTAGAAGCCGAGAGTATAAAGACAGAGAAGTATAATAATGTAATTTTAGAAAAAAACACTCTAGAGCTTGATCTTTTATACTACGGCATAAAAAAGAATTTAGAAGATTTTGAAAACATTTCCAAAGACAAAGAACTTATCCAATCTGATTTAAATTCCACCAAAGCTGAGATTGAGAAACTTGAATCCAACAAAGGTGATATGAATAAAGAAATTGAGGATTTAGAACTTAAGATTCAGGCCTTAAATGATGTTAAAATGTCTAAATTAAGGGAATTTTCTGAAATAAAATCTTCACATAACATAAATATTGAAAGAAAAAAACATATTCAAGACTCTATACAAGAGCTGAATAATAGCATTGAAAGTGCCTATAAAAATATAGATACTATATCTAATGAAAATTTATCTCTTAAAGATTCACTAGACAATTGGCAGACAGAGGATTCAAATTCTTTTGACTCAGAAATAAATAATAAGAGGTCAAGACTTAAAGAAGTTGAGAGTGAATTAAACACAATTAGGGAAGAAGACCATAAAAATGAACTGTTGAAACTAGAAAGTCAAGCTAACACTCAAATTAGGGACGAAAAGATTAAACTCTATGAAGGTGAATTTGAAAAATTATCAAATGAATTAAATGAATTAAATACTAAAATCCAAGAGTATATAGCTGATTTAAAAGAGAAGAATAAACAAAACACGAGTTTAAAAGACGAAGTAAATAATTTAAATGGTAAGCTTGATGATTGCAATGACTTGCTAAGGTCAAAAACCTTAGAATATGAGGATATTTCTATCAATATTTCCCATTTGTCAAATCAAAATAATAATGCTAAGCTCAATTTAGATTTTAATAAGAATATTTTGGATACAAATGAACTATTTTATCAGCCGATTAAGTTCTTAGAAAAAAACTACAATGAAAATGACGGTTATTTAGGGACTTTAGTTAGCAGAATAAATACTGATTCAAGCTATGTAAAAGCAATTGAAACTGCCCTGGGCTCAAGATTGCAATATGTTTTTGCAAAATCAGTAAGAGATGCCAAGGCTATGATTGCTGAATTAAATGCAAAAAAAGCTGGTAGGGCAACATTTTTACCACTAGATACAACTAATACGTCCAAGACACAAGTCATGCCAAACAAGTCAGACGGTGTTTTGGGCTATGCAATTGAGTTTGTGGAAGCAGAAGAACCATACAAATCAATTATCTCATACTTGTTAAAGGACATAGTGATTGTAGATAATATTGACACAGGAATTAAGTATCAAAAGAAATATAAAATGATAGTTACTCAAAATGGTGAGCAGTTTAACCAATATGGAGCCATCACTGGAGGTATATCTTATAGGGAAAAGCAAACTCCTTTATCAATTAAAGCTAAGATAAACCAACTTGAAGAAGATATTAAAAAATGTAGTGAAGAGCTCATCATACTTGAAAAAAGCAGGGCGGATTATCAAGGTCAAATTGAAGCTCTAAAAGAAAATATTGAATCTACCAATAATCTTCTTTTAGATAAAAAATCTCAAACAAGGATCCTAGAAGATACAATTGCCCAAAGAGAAAACGAAATAGATGCTATGAAAAATCTTTTAGAAGAGAAACAAATTTCTAAGGATAGGATAAAATCAGATCTGGAAGATTTATCTAACGTAGACTCAACTGTTGAATTTAAAGAAATTGATACTTTAAAATTGAATCAACTAGAAGAAGAGCAAAAAATCTTGATTAATTCAATTGATGACTTAGAAAGCAAGAGGCAGGACTCAGTTGATAAGATATTAGAACGGTCAAATATTAAGTATAAGATTGAAAGTAATGAAAATAAGCTAGAAGAAATTAAGAATGAGATTAGGCTAAAAAAAGAAAGATTATTAGAAAGAGAAAAAGAACTTAATGAGTTAAAAGGTTTAGCTGATCAAAGTTTAAAAGAGCTCTCTAGGATAGAAGAGCTACAAAAACATGATGACGATGAAATTTTGCTTATACAGAATAAAAAGCAAGAGGTAAAAAATAAAATTTTAGATTTAGATCGTCTCTTGAAGATTAAACAAGAAGATACTATTAAACTAGAAAACAAGCTTAACCAACAAGACCTTAAAGAAGTTCGCCTGGATGAGAGTATAGAAAACTTTAAAGCAGACATCTCTAATAGGGGATATGTTTACCAAGAATTTATTAATGAAGCTAGAGATACTAAAAATTTAAGAGAAAAAAGAGATACTATTGCAAAAATTGATAAAATTATAGAAGACTTGGGAATGGTTAATCTAAATGCAATAAATGAGTTTAAAGAGCTAAGTGAAAGAAAAGTTTTTTATGAGAAACAAATTTCCGATATAGAAAAGACCATAAGTGATTTAAATTCTATTATTGCAGGAATTAATCAAGATATGAAAGTCCAGTTTAAAGATAATATGGAAAAAATCCGCCTTAACTTTCAAAAGGTTTTCAAAAAGTTATTTAATGGTGGTGAGGCTGATTTATATTTAGTAGATGAATCAGATCCATTAAACTCAGGTATTACAATTGTTGCGAAACCACCAGGGAAAAAACTTCAAGCCTTGAGCTTGCTATCAGGTGGAGAAAAAACGCTAACTGCAATGGCTCTTTTATTTGCAATACTAGAGTTAAAGCCTGCACCATTTTGTATTCTTGACGAGATTGATGCGGCCCTTGATGATATCAATATCTCAAGGTACACTAAGTTCTTAAATGAGCTAGCTAGAGACTCACAATTCTTAATTATTACTCACAGAAAAACCACTTTAGAAGTTGCAGATACTATTTACGGTGTTTGCATGAGAGACAAGGGTGTAAGCGAGATAATTAGCGTTAGGGTAGAAGATTATATTGAGGAGGCAATATAGATGTTTGATTGGTTTAAGGATAAATTTAAGAAAAAAGATAAGGAAATAGTTGAAGCATCCAAGGATGTCGAGGAAAAATTAGAAGACCTTTCAGATGATTTTGCTGATGGCATGAAGGATTTATCAGAAAATATCTCAGAGAAAGCTGATGACATTAAAGAAAAAGCTCAAGAATTATCTGAAAAAATAACTGATGTTAAAGAGGACTTGGATGAAAAAACTGAAGAATTTATGGATAAGGCAGATGATGCTTTTGACAAAACTGTAAATGACGTAAAAGATAATATAAATGCAGCAAAAGAAAAAACAGATGAAAAGATTGAAAAAATAGGGGCTAAAGTTAATGAAGAAAAAAAGTTAATTAAAGAAGAAGCAAAGGGAGTTTCTGAAAAGATTAAAGAAGACAAACCTGAGCAAAAAGGTATGTTTAAAAAGCTTTTTGATGGATTAAATAAAACCAGAAAAAATCTTGTTTACCAAATGAATTCAGTATTCCAAGCCAATGAAATAAATGATGATTTCTACGATGAGCTTGAGGAAATTTTAGTTATGAGCGACATAGGTGCTATGACTACTATGACAATAATTGATGAACTCAAAGAAAGAATTGTTGATAAAAATATTCATAACGCAGCAGATGCTAAGGAGCTTTTAAAAGAAGTCATGCTCGATACCTTAAATGAAAATATCGTTTCAAATGATTTAAAACTTTTGCCTACACCATCAATTGTCATGCTTGTAGGTGTTAATGGTGTTGGCAAGACTACAACAGTTGGCAAGCTTGCTTATCAGTTCAAAAAAGAAGGTATGAGCGTTGCAATTATAGCAGCTGATACTTTTAGGGCAGCAGCTATCGAGCAGCTTGAAGTTTGGGGTCAAAGAGCAGACGTAAAAGTTATAAGTCAAGCGGAGGGCGCTGATCCTGCAAGTGTTGTTTTTGATGGACTGGATTATTCTATTAAGAATAATATTGATATTACAATAATTGATACAGCAGGACGCTTGCACAACAAAGTCAACCTGATGAATGAGCTTAATAAAATCAGAAGGATAATTGATAAAAAGATGCCAGATGCAACACTAGAAGTTATTATGGCTTTGGATGCAACTACAGGACAAAATGCACTTCTGCAACTCAAAGAATTTAAAGAAGTTTCTGAAGTAACAGGTGTTGCTCTTACAAAGTTAGATGGAACGGCTAAAGGCGGTGTAATTATCCCTATTCAACATGAAATTGGTATTCCTGTAAAGATTATTGGCATCGGTGAAAGCATCTATGACTTGCAACCTTTTGATCCAAAATTATTTGTAGATGCAATTTTTGAAGAAAATTAAAATTATTAGCTAAAAGGGGTTGACAACAAGTAAAATGCATGGTAAAATAAACAAGTCAACAAAAAAAGTTGACAGGTGGTAAGATGATTTATCATTTTGAAGCAAGTGTTTTGTATGATTTCTATAGTACTCTTTTAACTGATAAACAAAAAGATGCTATTGATTTGTATTACAACGATGATTTGACTATGACAGAGATTGCCGATAATTTAGGTGTTTCTAAACAGGCGGTTAGCAATTTGATTAAAAGTGCTAATGAGAAGCTGCAAGCCTTTGAAGAAGACCTTCACTTGGCTGATATGTTTTATAAGAGTCAAAAAATTAAAGAGGATTTAATTGCCTTGCACAAAAAGGGAAAGGAAACAGAAGATTTTCCTAAAGACATCCTCTTGGAAATCGAAAACATAATAGATGAATTTAAAAGTATTGAAAGGTGAAATATGTTTGAGAGTTTAAGTGAAAGAATACAATCGTCCCTTGCTAAAATTACCGGAAAAGGAAAATTAAGCGAAAAAGACGTCGATATGGTTATGCGGGAAGTCAAGATGGCTCTTTTGGAGGCAGACGTAAACTTTAAGGTTGTTAAAGACTTTACAAAAACCGTTAAAGAACGCTGCGTAGGCAAAGAAGTCATGGAAAGCTTAACTCCTGCCCAACAAGTTATCAAGATAGTAAATGAAGAGCTAACTGCACTTATGGGCGGCAAAGAAGAAAAAATTGATTTTTCTAATAAGCCAACTATAATCTTGATGTGCGGTTTGCAAGGTGCTGGTAAGACAACTACAAGTGCAAAGCTAGCAGGCCTTATGAAAAAAGAAGGTAAAAATCCAATGCTAGTTGGTGTTGATATTTATCGTCCAGCTGCTATTAAGCAACTTCAAGTTGTTGGTGAAAAGGTTAAGGTTCCAGTATTTGAAAGAGGAACTCAAGAACCTGCAAAAACAGCAAGTGAAGCTGTAGAATATGCAAAGCAAAATAATCACGATGTAATTATTATAGATACGGCTGGTAGACTCCACATTGATGAAGATTTAATGAATGAATTAAGAGATATTAAATCTGCAGTTGATGTAAGTGAAATATTACTCGTCCTTGACTCTATGACGGGTCAAGATGCAGTAAATGTTGCTAAGTCTTTTAATGACACATTAGAGCTTACTGGAGTTGTCTTAACAAAACTTGACGGTGATGCTCGTGGTGGTGCAGCTTTAAGTATTAGATCAGTTGTAGATAAGCCTATAAAGTTTATTACCACAGGTGAAAAGCTAGATAAAATCGAAAGCTTTAAGCCAGATAGACTTGCAAGCAGAATACTTGGCATGGGCGACGTACTAACATTAATCGAAAAGGCAGAAGCGGCCTATGATGAAAAGAAGGCTAAAGAACTTGAACAAAAGATGCGTGAGATGACCTTTACTCTTGATGACTTCCTAGATCAAATGGAACAAGTCAGAAAGATGGGCCCGATAAATGAATTGCTGGGGATGCTTCCTGGTGTTGGCAACAACAAGGCGCTTAAAAATATTCAAGTTGATGAAAAGCAAATGGCGAGAATAGAAGCTATTATAAAGAGTATGACCAAGGAAGAAAGGTATAAGCCTGAAATAATTGATCAATCTCGAAAAGACAGGATTGCATCTGGTGCTGGCGTGAAATCAAATGAGGTTTCAAAGCTTCTAAAACAGTTTAAAGATACAAAAAAAATGATGAAAAAATTCAATCAGATGTCAAAAAAATCTAAGGGAAGAATGGGAATTCCATTCTTTTAATAAAGGAGGTGTAGGATATGGCAGTAAAAATTAGATTAAGAAGAATGGGATCAAAGAAGAATCCATTCTATCGTGTAGTTGTTGCAGACTCAAGAGCTCCAAGAAACGGAAGATTTATTGAAGAAATTGGATATTACAACCCTGTAAGCAATCCAAAGGTTTGCAAGATCGATGGTGACAGAGCAGAATACTGGATTGGCGTTGGCGCTAAACCAACAGATACAGTTAACTACTTATTAAAACAATACAATGTTTTAGATGTTAAATCTAAAGGTGTTGAAAAAGAAGTAGAAGTTGCTGAAGAAGAAAAAGAAACAGAGGTATAAGATGCAAGCAAAAGAATTACTTGCCTACTTGGTAGACAACTTAGTAGTTAATAAGGAAGATGTTGTAATCGATGTAGATGAAACAGAAAATTCCATCAATTTAACCCTTCGTGTTAATCCAGACGATATGGGAAGGGTTATAGGTAGAAAGGGCAGAATTGCAAATAGTATTAGAACTATTTTAAAGGCTGCTAATTTTGAATCTACAAAGAATGTTAACTTGGAGATTGCTGATTAGTGAACCTAGTTGAAATTGGAAAAATATCATCGAGCCATGGACTTAAGGGAGCCTTTAAAATTGAAAGATACATTGATGATATAGATGAATTCTTTCAGTTTAAAGAAATTTATGTCTTTGGCTATAGTGAACCTTTTGAAATAGCTGATGTATACACAAAAAAACAATCGGTATATTTAAAACTAAAGGGCATAGATGATATAGACACAATTGAAAGACTTGTTGGTGATTCTATTTATGTAGATGAAGCTGATTTTTCAGAACTCAAGGATGGAGAGTTTTTTCATAGAGATCTAATAGGATTGGATGTATATGAAAACGACAGATGTATTGGTAGGGTTTCCAATGTAATCAATGGGACCAGCCAAGATATAATAGTTATTTCTCGCAATGATGATGAGGCTATGATTCCTTTTGTAAAAGAATTTTTTTCAAATGTTGATATAGAAAATAATAAAATTGAAATAAATTCGATAGAGGGTTTGATACCATGGTTATAAATTGTCTGACTACTTTTCCTGAATTTATTGAAAATATGAAATCTTATTCTATTATAAAAAGAGCAATAGAAGATGGTAGAGTAGAGTTAAATACTGTTAATATTAGAGAATTCTCCGATGATCCCAATAGGAGAACTGATGATTATCCTTATGGCGGAGGGCTAGGCATGTTAATGACTTGCCAACCAATCGTAGATGCAATGCATTCTATAAAAAATCCAGGCAAGAGAATTTACCTGGGGCCAGCTGGAAAGAAGTTAGATCAAGATTTACTAAATGAATTATCAAAAGAAGAAAATTTAACTTTTCTTTGTGGACATTATGAGGGCGTTGACCAACGCGTAATTGACAATTATATTGATATGGAAATATCTGTTGGAGACTATGTCCTAACAGGTGGAGAAATTCCTTTTATGGTTGTTATGGATGGTATTACAAGGTTGATACCTGGCGTATTAAAAGAAGATGCAAGCTTTGAAATTGAATCTTTTTATAATGGTTTATTAGAACACCCACAGTACACAAGACCCTATGAATTTGAAGGGAAAAAAGTTCCAGATATATTATTATCTGGTGACCATGAGAAAGTTAGGTTATATAACTTGAAAGAGTCTCTAAGACTAACAAAAGAAAAAAGACCAGAATTGTATGAACAATTTATGGAAAATAATAAAGAAAATAAAGATATAAAAAAATTATTAAAAGAGGAAGGAGGTAACTAGGATGAATGTACTAGAAGCTTTAAATAAAGAACAATTAAAATCTGATATTCCAAACTTTAGAGTAGGGGATACAGTACAAGTACACTACAAGGTCGTAGAAGGTACAAGGGAAAGAATTCAAGTTTATGAAGGAACTGTTATTAAACGCCAAGGAGGCGCTGTTCAAGAAACATTTACAGTTAGAAGACTTTCATACGGTGTAGGTGTTGAAAGAACATTCCCACTTCACTCACCAAGAATTGACAAAATTGTAGTTACAAGAAAAGGCCGTGTTCGTCGTGCTAAACTTTACTACTTAAGAGATCGTCAAGGTAAGGCCGCAAAGGTTAAAGAAGTTAAATAAGTATAATTAATCAAAGGGGCATGCATGCTCCTTTTTTTATAATAAAGGAGAGTATTATGAGTTGGTATCCAGGCCACATGAAAAAAGCTATAGAAGAAATAGAAAGCAAATTAAAGCTAGTAGATATGGTTATTGAGCTTGTCGATGCCAGAGTCCCAGTTGCTACACTAAATCCAATCTTCGACCGATTGTTTGCTAACAAAGGAAGACTTTTACTTTTAAGTAAGAGTGATCTTGCCGATCCAAAGGCAACCGAAGAATTTGTTGATAAATTTAACGAAGATAGGACGAGTTTTGCTGTTAATTTGTCCAATAGAAATGATATTAATAGAATTCTAAAAGAAATAAGCAACATAAAAAATAAAATGCTAGAAGAAAAAGATGGCCGAGTTGAAGATTTTACTTTAAAGATGATTGTGGTTGGCATGCCTAATGTGGGTAAATCTACACTTTTAAATGCACTAAAAGGGAAAAAATCTGCTCGCGTTGGAAACACACCAGGGCTTACAAAAAATCAGCAGTGGGTAAAGACAGACTATGGTTTTATGATTTTGGATACACCGGGTATTCTTTCGACTTCACGCAAAAATAAAACTTTGGTTAACAACTTAAAACTTGTAAATGGCATTGAAAATATAGAAGATGATCCTGCAGAGCTTGCAATTATTTTAATAGATATATTAAAGGACTTGTATCCTGGTGTTTTAAAAGATAGATATGATGTAGACGAAGAGGCCGATAGGGTTGCAATACTTGAGGATATAGGTAGAGCTCGTGGCACGCTTTTGCGTGGTGGAGAAATCGATTATTCAAGAGCAGGACAAATACTATTGCAAGATTTTAGGTCAGGAAAATTGGGTAGAATTTCCTTGGAGAGAGTAAATGACTTGGGTAGAACAGACGAGGAATGAAGAATATATAATGGGCGTGGATGAAGTTGGCAGGGGACCGCTATTTGGTGGGGTCGCTGCAGCTGCTCTTATCATGCCCAAAAATATTTTTATTATGGGAATAAATGATTCCAAAAAACTTTCAGAGAAAAAGCGTAAGATATTTTTTAATGAAATTTGGAAGAGGTCACTTGCAATTGGACTTGGCTATATGGATGAGAAAGTAATTGACAAGGTAAATATTTTAGAAGCTACGAAGCTCGCCATGGATCAGGCTATAAAAAATGCAAGTAAAATCCTTAAGCCAGACTTGATAATAATTGACTCAGTTAAGCTCAGTGGACATGATAATTTACTTTCAATAGATCATGGGGACGAGATTAGCTATAATGTTGCGGCAGCGTCTATTATTGCAAAAGTTTCTAGGGATAACTTATGCTATGGATGGGATAAAATATATCCAGGATATGATTTAAAAAATAACAAAGGGTACGGAACCAAAAACCACTACTTAGGCTTAGACCAAGAAGGCATAACTGACTTGCATAGAAGGAGTTTTTTAAAAAAATATGAAGGCAGATAATAAGATAGTAGGAAATCTTGGGGAAGACATGGCCTGTAAGTATTTGCAAGAGAAAAACTACTATATACTTGAAAGAAATTACAGAAACAAGCAGGGAGAAATTGATATAATCGCAATGGATAAAGGAGTGCTTGTTTTTGTCGAAGTAAAGGCTAGAAAAAATAGGAGATTTGGCCTACCTCAGGATGCTGTAAATGATATAAAGAGGCATAAAATAGATAAAACAGCCAATATTTTTGTTGCTGAGAAAAATTGGTATAAATTAAGAAGGAGATATGATATAATAGAAATAATATTTGAGGAAAAGTATATTAATCATATAGAAAACGCTTTTCAAATATCAGAATTTTAGTTTTAAATAGCAGATAAGGAGACAAGAATGATATTATATTTTTCGGGAACTGGAAACAGTGAGTACTTAGCAGTATCACTTGCGAAAGAAATAGATGATAGAGCTGTGGATCTTTTTTCTTATATAAAAAGCAATCAAAAAGAAGTATTTAAATCAGATAAAGCCTTTGTTTTGCTTACACCTACATATTCTTGGCGAGTGCCAAGGTTTATAACAGAATACTTAAACAAATGCGAGTTTACAGGCAGCAAAGATATGTATGTCATCCTTAACTATGGATCATCATTTGGTAATGCCTACAAATATATAAAAGAAGATGTGAGCTCATGGGGCTTAAACTTTATGGGTCTTTATGGTATTAAAATGCCTGAAAATTATATAATGCTATTTAATCTTGATGATGAAAAAACAAATTATAATATAGTTTTAGATGCTAACAAAGAATTAAGAAAAATCGCAGATATTATTAATAATAAAAAGCAATTTAAAAAAGATAAGATAAATTTAATTGACCGTTTTATATCTGGAACAGTAAATAGTTTTTTCTTTAAGTTTATGGTTAAGGATAAGAAATTTTATTATACAGAAAAATGTATAAAATGCGGTCGGTGTTCACAAGTATGCGTTTTAAACAATATAGATTATGTCGATGGATATCCTCGCTGGAATGGCAATTGCACCCACTGTGCTGCCTGCATTTCCAAGTGTCCGACTGGCGCTATTGAATATGGCAAAAAAACTGTTGGCAAGGATAGATACTTACTTAAGAAAATAATAAAAAACAATTAATAGGAGGAGATATGTATTCAAGCGTAAAAAGTGCTGCACTTACAGGACTTATAGGAAGCATGATAGAAGTTGAATGCGACGTATCTGGGGGTGGACAAGCTGCTTTTAATATAGTTGGTCTACCTGATGCTGCAATTAGAGAATCGAAAGAGCGTGTAACAAGGGCTGTAATAAATTCTGGAATCAGATTTCCTTTGGATAAAAGAATTACAATTAACCTTGCACCTGCAAGCATAAAAAAAGAAGGCTCACATACTGACCTCGCAATTGCAGTTGCTGTATTAACTGCTAATGGAAATTTGGTAGAGGGAAGTTCAGACCCTTACATTTTTATTGGAGAACTTAGCTTAGAAGGTAAATTAAATGCAGTTGAAGGCGTATTACCTATGGTAATTTCTATGAGGGACTTGGGTTACCGTAAATTTGTTGTGCCCTTTGCCAATAGAAAAGAGTGTTCTATTTTAAAAGATGTTGATGTTTACGCTTTTGAATATATAAGAGATGTATTTGCCTTTTTAAATAATGAAAGAGAGTTCAAACCATTTAAATCAGATACAAATATCAACAAAGAAGTTCACTACGACGTTGATTTTTCTGAAATAAAATCTCAAGAGACCTTAAAGAGGGCTCTTGAAATTGCAGCTGCAGGAAACCATAATATTTTAATTATTGGTCCTCCAGGAGCTGGAAAAACAATGGCAGCACGTAGACTTCCAACTATACTACCAGATATGACTGAAGAAGAGGCCATAGAAGTAACAAAAATTTATTCAGTTGCAGGACTTACAACCGATGATGGCTTAATAAGAACCAGACCCTTTAGGTCGCCACATCACAGTTCAAGTTCTGTTGCCGTGGTCGGCGGTGGCAGGATACCTAAACCAGGTGAGGTTAGTCTTGCCCACAACGGCGTTTTGTTCTTAGATGAGCTGCCTGAATTTAATCGCAGTACACTTGAAGTGTTGAGGCAACCTTTGGAAGATGGGGTTGTAAATATCTCGCGTGTAAATGCACAAATAACTTATCCTGCAAATTTTATGTTTGTTGCGTCTATGAACCCTTGTCCTTGTGGTTACTACGGCGACCCTAATCATGAGTGCACATGTACGCAAAATCAAATCGACAGGTATCTTGGAAAAATTTCGAATCCACTTCTGGATAGGATTGATATGCATATTGAGGTTTCTGCTGTAAACTATGATGATTTGAAGGGGAAAGCTGAAGGCGAAAAGTCTAAGAACATACGCCAGAGGGTTAATAATGCAAGAAACTTGCAAATCGAAAGGTACAAGGATATAAATATCACCAACAATTCACAGCTTTCTGGCAAACACTTACATGAATACATCCACTTGACGGACAGTTCTGAAAAGATTTTAGATATGGCTTACAGGAAATATTCTTTCTCTGCTAGAGCCTATAATAAAATATTAAAATTGGCTAGGACAATTGCAGATCTAGACTCTTCAGAAAATATAAAAGACGAACACTTGCTAGAGGCCTTGAGATATAGGTCCTTTGATTCAAAGTATTTTTAGATATGATTAATAACAGAGAAGCACTTGTTTGGTTAAATTATTTATTTGTCCAAAACAAGCAAATATTAAAGTTAATTGAATATTTTGGGGATATTAAGGAAATTTTTTCCTGCGATAGAAAAGAAATAGAGAATTCTGCTATCTTAAGTGAGGAAAAGATTGATTTTATAATGTCTTCTAGAGACGAGGATAAAATAAAAAAGATTTTTAAAGAATACGAGAATTTTGGTGCCCATATTATTACAATTTTTGATGATGAATATCCCAAAAGACTTAGCAATGTAGATGATGCACCTGCAGTTTTGTATGTAAAAGGTGAAATTCTTCCTCAAGATGAGCTTGCATTTTCTATTGTCGGCAGCCGAAAGATTACTGAATACGGCAAAGAGAGTTGCAGGTATATTGCAAGTGACCTAGTCCAAAATTGTATTACAATTGTTTCTGGCATGGCAAACGGGGCTGATACAGTTGCCCATAAAGCAGCTTTAGAAGTCGGTGGTAGAACGATTGCTGTCTTAGGTACGGGTTTAAATGTTATTTATCCAAAGAGAAATGAAAAACTCTACCATGAAATTTCTCAAAACGGAGCCGTAATAAGCGAGTTTCCCGCAAACACAAAGGGGGCTCCATATAATTTTCCACGGAGAAATCGTATAGTTAGTGGACTAGGCCTCGGCGTTTTAGTTGTAGAAGCTAAGGAGAAAAGCGGATCACTAATAACCGCGGGAATAGCTGGAGAACAAGGCAGAGATGTGTTTGCAATTCCTGGAAATATAAACAGTGTTTACTCGAGGGGAGCTAATAAATTAATTCAAGATGGAGCAAAACTTGTAATTTCGCCTCAAGATATATATAATGAAGTTCGTGAATTTGAAGAATTTACTGACGACTATAAATCAAAAGAAGTTTCAACAGATAATTTGGACTTATCTGACCAAGAAAAATCCATAGTTGACATCCTCCAATTGGGAGAATTTTCTATGGATGAAATTATGGATAAGACTGAACTTGATGTTCAAACCACGCAGATGCTTATAACCAAACTTGAATTACTCGATATTGTAAAGAGCACAGCTGCTGGAAAATATATGTTAAAACTTTAGAAAGGAAGTTTATTTTGAATTTAATTATTGTAGAATCTCCTACCAAGGCCAGGACAATTTCAAGATTTTTAGGAAAAAATAACAAGGTCTTAGCCACCAAGGGACACGTAAGAGATTTACCAAAATCAAGACTGGGCGTTGACCTTGAAACATTCGAACCCGAATATATAAATATTAGGGGCAAGGCACCTGTTATAAATGAAATTAAAAGCGCAGCCAAAAAAGCTGATAAAGTTTATATCGCAACAGATAATGATAGAGAAGGAGAAGCGATAGCTTGGCATGTCGCATATCTTTTGGGCCTTGAAGGAGAAAAAAATCGTATTGAATTTAATGAAATAACCAAAAAATCTATTTTAAAAGCAATGGAAGACCCTAGGACTATTGATGAAAATTTGGTGGACTCTCAACAAGCTAGGAGAGTCTTGGACAGGGTTGTTGGCTATAATCTTTCCCCAGTACTTTGGAAAAAGGTAAAGGGAAAACTCAGTGCCGGTAGAGTTCAATCAGTTGCCCTTATGCTTATATGCGATAGAGAAGAAGAGATTAGAAATTTCAAGCCAGATGAATACTGGACTATAAAGGCTCTTTTTAAAGACAAGGCTGATGAGATAATTTTTGATCTAAAGCAATTTAAAGACAGAAGTTCATATAAGAAAATTGAAATTCCAAATAAGAAGGCTAGCGACAAGATAATCGAAGATCTAAAGAAAAACGATTATATTGTAGTTGCCAACAAAGAAACAAAGAGATCAAAAAATCCATTTCCACCATTTACCACTTCCTTATTGCAACAAGATGCCAATAGGCGCTTAGGATTTAAATCATCTAAGACCATGCAAATTGCCCAAAGGCTATATGAAGGTAAGAAAGTTGGTGCAGGCTCAGAAGTAGGGCTTATCACTTACATGAGAACAGACTCTTACCGTTTAAGTGAAGAAGCTATTAGCGAAGCTGGTAAATTTATTAATAAAAGTTTTGGCAAGGAATATTATTCTGGACCTAAGCACTATCACAATAAAAAGAAGGGGACTCAAGATGCTCACGAAGCTATTAGACCTACAGATGTAAACAGGACTCCACAATCTATTAAGGAATATTTATCTGCCGATGAATACAAATTATATTCTTTGATATGGAATAGGTTTGTAAGCTCGCAGATGGCAAGTGCTAAAATTTTAAAGAAGACCATTGATTTAGAAAATGGAATTTATTTATTCAAGACAGAAGCAGAGGCCATTATATTTGACGGTTATATGCGCGTTAATGGAATAGAGTCTGGCTTTAAAGAAGTTGATTTTGATAAATTTAAAATTGGTTCAAAGGTAAATCCAAATAAAATCATTCCAGAACAAAATTTCACCAAACCGCCTGCAAGATTTACAGAAGCAAGCTTGATAAAGACCCTTGAAGATGAAGGGATTGGCAGGCCGAGCACATACGCACCTACAATTTCAACATTGGTCAATAGAGTTTATATAAAATTCGATAAAAAAACTATAGTCCCAACAGAATTAGGGGAAATAGTAAATGAAATATTAAAGAAAAATTTCCCATCTGTTATCAATGTTAAATTTACAGCAGAGATGGAAGAGGTCCTGGACGATGTTAGTGATGGAGACCTAGCTTGGCAGAAAGTTTTAAAAGATTTTTATAAGACCTTCGAAAAAGATGTTGAAAAAGCAAACAAAAATATAGAAGAAGTCAAGATCGAAGACGAAGTCTCAGATGTAAAGTGCGACAAGTGTGGCCGTATGATGGTTTATAAATATAGCAAGTACGGCAAGTTCTTGGCTTGCCCAGGCTTTCCTGAGTGCAAAAACACAATGAGCATAGAAGAAAAGGTTGGAGTAAAGTGTCCTAAGTGTAAGGATGGAGAAATAGTCAAGAAAAAAAGCAAGTATGGAAGGGTTTTCTACGGTTGCAATAAATATCCAGATTGCGACTTTGCAACCTACGACTTGCCTATAAAAGAAAAATGTCCAGAGTGCGGAGGCATGCTGACAGAAAAAAATTACTCCAAGTACAAACAAATCAAATGTACAAATTGTGAATACACAGAAAAAAGAGAAAAATAATTTAAATGCAGCTGAAAAAGGCTGCATTTTTTCTTTACTATAATTTGATTTTTCTTATGTTATAATATCTTTAAGGTGGTGATGGGATGAGAATATTACTAATAGAAGACAACAAGTCATTGGTTGAAACACTAAAAGATTTATTGGAATCTCAAGGCTATGAAGTTGATTATTATTATGATATAGATGATATTGAAGATTATATGATCCTTAATAAATATAACTTAATAATTTTGGACTTAATGCTTGGCAAGAGGGATGGTTTAGATTTTTTAAAAACTATTCGTAATGAGATACATAGGCCGATTTTAATTTTAACAGCGAAGTCTTCAAAAGATGATCAAATAAAAGGTTTGAATCTTGGAGCAGATGATTATATTACAAAACCTTTTGATGCAGATATTTTAGTTGCAAGAATAAATGCGCAATTAAGAAATCAAAATAAAGAAAAAGTTGTATTTAAGGAAACTGAATTTGATTTAAATATAGGAACCATTAGCAAGAAGGGCGAAATTTCTAGACTGACAAATTTTGAATTAGAAGTTTTAAAATTACTCTATACAAATAAAAACAAAATTTTATCAAAAGCACAAATGATTTCAATGTTGCCAACACAAAGTGAAGAGGTTACAGAGCGTACAATTGTGTCTCATATATATAATATTAGAAAAAAGATTTTGGAGATAAATGCAGATGATCCAGTAGAAAATAAATGGGGAGTAGGATATAGATGGAAATAAAGATAAGGCAGATAATATCTAGCTATATATTGGGTTATTTATTAAAAATATTACTTACAACAATACTATCGTTAATAGTCATTAATATATATCAAAAATATGGGTTTAGACTTATTAATATTAAATTTAAAACCTCGATTGAGTTTACATTTGGAGTTTTTGTATTAGCGTTTATATTTTTCTCTTATAAGTTTTATGAAAAAATAGATAGTCTGATAATTAAAGATTTAGGCAATATAATCAATGGAATAAACTACAATTACTATACAAGTGATATGAATACTGTAGAATTTAAAAAGATTCAAGATGCATTAATCGATAAAAACAAGAAAATTGCAGATAAGGAAAAATTTGTTTCCACAAGTCTATCATATATAAGCCATGATATGAAAACGCCAATTACTGTAATAAATACAAATGTGAATTTAATAAAAAATACAAAAATACTTGAAGGAAAGAATATAGAAAGATTAAATAGGATAGAAGCTGAAACAGATAAAGTATCGGATTATATAGAAAAATTAATGGATGTAAGTCAAAGTTTTTATGAGATAGAGGAAAGGGAAAAAATAAAAATTGTTGATTTGTTAGCAAATTTAAAAAAGAATGTAGAGATATATTCTGACTTAAGAGAAGAAGAAATTATTTTTGAAAGTAGTGTGGGTGAAGACGTCTATGTTATAGCTAATATGAACAAGCTACAAAAATCTTTTGTTCATCTTTTGAACAATGCATACGAGCATAAAAGAGAAAATATTAAAATAAAAGCAAGTATTCATGATGAAAAACTATTAATTGATGTAATAGATGATGGCTTGGGATTTAATGACGAATCGATTAAAAAAGCAAAGGAAATTTTTTATACAGATAATTTTGGCAGGACTTATGGAAAGGGTTATGGAATTGGACTCTATTATGTAGATTCTTATATGGAAAGTTTATCGGGCGAGTTAATTTTACAAAATAACAATGATGGAGGGGCATTGCAGAGAATGCAAATCCCATTTAGCAGGAGTGAATAATATGGAAAACATTTTATTTATAATAGTGCTTGCATTATTTATATTGATTGATTCATATAGAATACTTAGAGGTAGAATTGACTTTTATACTTTTTATAGGCCGCTATCGCTGGTTATAATTTACAGGTATATTTTAGATAACATAAGAATTGAAGCCTTGTATGTTGCTTTAATGTATATGTTTATATGCTATTTATTTATATTAATGCGATTAAATAAAATGGAAGAAGTAAAAGAGTAGAACGAGTTTTGAATTTATGAAGGAGGATAATAAAAATGGCAAGAGATAATAACGAGAAAAAATATATTAAATATATATTTTTATTTGTAGCAGGTATTGTCGTTGGTATGATTTTAAGAACTGTACTCAAAATATAAATTTAATATAAAAGCTAAAGGAAATTAATAAAAAATTATAAATACTGCTAAAGATAAGACCATAATCTTTGGCAGTATTTTTATGTCTTTTTAATCACAATAAATCTACTAAATCGCTTGCTTTAATCCTATTTTTATGGTACAATACGTCTGTGATTACTCACGCACTTTGATGCAGGTACGGTTGCCTTTAAGGTCTCACTTGCAGAAGATGGGTGCGGAAGAATATAAACCGGAGGTGTAAAATGAGTGTAATTACTATGAAAGGCTTATTAGAAGCAGGTGTTCATTTCGGACACCAAACAAGAAGATGGAACCCAAAGATGGCAGAGTTCATCTTTACAGAAAGAAACGGAATCTACATTATCGACTTACAAAAAACTGTTAAGCAAATTGAAAAGGCTTACAAGTTTGTAAAAGAAGTTGTAGAAGATGGCGGCAAAGTTATGTTCGTAGGAACAAAGACTCAAGCTCAAGAAGCTATCGAATCAGAAGCTAAGAGATGCGAAATGCCATTTGTTAACCAAAGATGGTTAGGCGGCATGATGACAAACTATCAAACAATTAAAAAATCAATTGATAGGTTAGAAGAACTAGAACAAATGGAAGAAGATGGAACATTTGAAGCTCTTCCTAAGAAAGAAGTTATTGAACTTCGTCACGAAATCGAAAGATTACAAAAATTCTTAGGCGGAATTAAGGATTTCCCAGGTCTACCACAATGCTTATTTGTAATTGACCCAAGCAAAGAATACATTGCTGTTAATGAAGCAAGAATTCTTGGAATTCCTGTAGTTGGTGTTGTAGATACAAACTGTGACCCAGATCAAGTTGACATCCCAATTCCTGCAAATGACGATGCTATCAGAAGCGTTAAACTTATTACAGAAACAATCGCTAATGCAGTTATCGAAGCTAAACAAGGTGAACAATATTCTGTTGAAGAAGATGACGCTGAAGAAGAAGTAGATCAAGATACAATGGAAGCTGAAATCAACAGCTCCAAAGAAGATCAAGAATAAATATTATTAAGAATAGGAGTGGTAAATTATGGAAATTACAGCAAGCATGGTTAAAGAACTAAGAGATAAAACTGGCGTAGGCATGATGGACTGCAGAAAAGCTCTTCAAGAAACAAATGGAGATGTTGAAAAAGCTATTGATTATTTAAGAGAAAAAGGACTTTCAAAAGCTGCTAAAAAAGCATCCAGAATTGCTGCTGAAGGTATTGTTGAAAGCTACATTCACGGTGGAAGAATCGGTGTTTTGGTTGAAGTAAATACTGAAACTGACTTTGTTGCAAAGAACGAAGACTTCAAAGCTTTTGTTAAAGACTTAGCAATGCAAGTTGCAGCAAGCAATCCTCAATATGTTTCAAGAGAAGAAGTTCCAGCTGAAGTTATTGAACATGAAAAAGAAGTTCTAAAACAACAAGCAGTTAATGAAGGAAAACCTGAAGAAATTGCTCATAAAATGGTTGAAGGTAGAATCAACAAATACTACACAGAAGTTTGCTTGCTAGAACAACCATTCATCAAAGATCCAGACAAGTCAGTTCAAGATCTCTTAAATGATTTGATTACAAAAATTGGAGAAAACATTAAAGTTAGACGCTTTACAAGATATGAAGTTGGTGAAGGACTAGAAAAAAGAGAAGAAAACTTCGCTGATGAAGTTGCAAAGCAAATGAACGTTTAATAGGAGCTTTTATGTCAACGAAGAATAGAGTAGTATTAAAACTATCTGGCGAATCAATGGCTGGAGGAAAAGGTACTGGAATTGATATGGATTTTGTTTATGAATTAGCAAAATCTATCAAAGAAGGTAAGACAGCAGACAATGAAATTGCAATTGTTGTTGGTGGAGGCAATTTTTGGAGGGGCAGAGATGCCAAGATTATTGAAAGGGCAACCTCAGATTATATGGGTATGCTTGGAACAGTAATGAATGCTTTGGCACTTCAATCTTCTCTAGAAAAAATTGGTGTAGAAACCAGAGTTCAAACCTCTATACAAATGCAAGAAGTCGCAGAGCCTTATATTATGAGAAGGGCTATTCGTCATTTAGAAAAAGGAAGAGTAGTTATCTTCGCAGCTGGTACTGGTAATCCCTACTTCTCGACTGATACTACTGCTGCTTTGAGGGCTGCTGAAATTGGTGCTTCATCAATACTTGTTGCAAAAAAAGGTGTTGATGGTGTTTATTCAGCTGATCCAAAGATTGACCCAAGTGCTACTAAATTTGACAGCTTGACATACTCCGATATTTTAAGATTAAACTTAAAAATATTAGATTCCACTGCTACAAGCCTATGTATGGATAATAATATTCCTCTGCTTGTATTTGGAATTGACGACACAGAAAATATAACTAGAGCTCTAAAAGGCGAAGAAATTGGAACTATCATAAGGAGGAACAATGATTAACGAAATTTTTAAAGATGCTGAAGACAGAATGTCAAAGTCAGTATCTGTTTATAAAGAAGATCTTTCAGCAGTTAGAGCTGGAAGAGCAAATCCTGCTTTGTTAGATAGAATTGATGTTGATTACTATGGCGTAATGACTCCAATTAAACAACTTTCAAATATATCTGCTCCAGAACCAAGGCTGATTGTAATTCAACCTTTCGATGCAAATGTTATCCCTGAAATTGAAAAGGCAATATTGGCATCTGATTTGGGACTAAACCCTGCTAATGATGGAAAGGTTGTTAGACTTGCAATCCCACAACTCACTGAGGAAAGACGTAAAGACTTAACAAAGCTTGTAGGAAAGTCAAGTGAAGAAGCTAAGGTTAATATTAGAAATATTCGTCGTGACCTGATTGATGGAATTAAAAAACTCGAAAAAGATAAAGAAATCACAGAAGACGATAGAAAGAGATCAGAAACTGAAGCTCAAGAGCTAACAGATAAATTTATTGAAAGTATTGATAAGCTTACAAAAGAAAAAGAAGCTGAACTGATGGAAATTTAATTTTCATATCAAAGCACCTTGCTTTATGCAGGGTGCTTTTTTTGTAAAAATTTTTAAATTTAAATGACAAGAAGAAAATAGAAAAATAATTTAATGTCAATTATACTTTTTAAATAATTAAAATAGACATTATTTGTTTAGTTGAAAAAAATCTTAAGCTATGATATACTAAAATAAATTAAGATCTTGTTAATTACATTATTGAAGAATATTTTATGAATAAAATGTTAAGGAGGAAATTATGAACAAAAAAACATTAGCATTTACAATTGGACTTACTATTTTAAGTCTCATGTCGACAAACACTAAGGCAGTTGACCAAGGAACTATGGACAAACTTAATAAATATCCAGTAGTTCGTAAAGAATTGAAAGAGTTTTCTAGACCAATCACCATTAACCTTCAAAAAGGTGATCAAGTAATAAGAATAGATAACAAATTCAAGGATGGTGTTCGAGTCTTAGACGGGCGAACAAGTATCGGTGTCAGAGACCTCGTAAATGCAATTGAAGGTGCAGAGGTAACTTGGAACCAACAAAATAAAATAGTAGACATCGTGAAAGATGGAAAGAACATCGCATACCCATTAAATAGAATGGCTATGTATGACGGAAATGCAATAGTAACAATGGATACCATCGCAGGGGTAGACCCAAAAATCAGCAGAACATTTGTTCCTATCAGAAACCTAGCAGAGTCATTAGGATATGAAGTAGATTGGGATAATGCAACTAGCACAGTTACATTACGTACTCCAGGCAGTAAACCAATTGCAAAACAACAAGAAAACACACAAGCACAAAAGCCACAAGCAACTGTAGGTAAGGGAGGAACAGCTCCAGTACCCTATGGACCAAAGAAACTTGATATGACTCAAAGTGCAGGTAGAAAAGTAGTTTACACTGATAAAGATGGTTATAACTATTTAGGATTCTTACCTGGAGAAGTAGTAGACAATGGTGACGGTACATCAACCTATTTCGCAGGAACAAACAATGCAGGTTACTTGCACAACCCTTTCAAGAAAGTAAATAGCAGTCCTGCTAATCCGAACTTTAATGTATTTGGTCCTAATGTCGGAGACAGTCGTGTGGGTACCGCAGTTATTACAAAAGGAAATCAAATATGGGATAGTATTCAAAAATTCCAAGTTGGAAACTCACAGAGGGCAGGGGCTTACAATAAATTATACGATGAATTTAAAATTTCATTAGACTGCTTAAAAGCTAATGAATATTTTAAAGGGGCCGGCAATACTATATTTAAGGGCAGAAAATTAAATAACTCCGACTCAGAAAAGCTAGATGCATTTGTAAAAGGTAATAAATGGGTTGACAAATCATTTTATGAAAATGCTTGGTATGATGCAACTGGTATAGTGGACACAAGAATAACAGGCATTGGAGTACATAATAGATCTGGAATTAATACATTCACTTTGTCAACCAATACTAACATTGCTATTACATCTTTTATTGATATAGATGGTAATATGTATGCCGTAAACTTTGATTCTGAGTTTAGCTTCCCAAAAGAAGGTTACATTGTGATTGATAAATTAATAGTTAATACAACTTACCAGAATTTAGTAGTAGATGTCCCAAATATCAGAATACAAGCAAAAGATAGAGGTAACTTTGAGGAGGCATTTACTTTGGTTACAGATAATTTTGCAGACATAGAAGGTGCTTTTTATGAAAGATAAGAAATAAGAAATGAAAAGGTCTGTAGGTTTTGTATTTAATGAAGAAAAATTGATAAAAAATTAATTTTCATGTCAAAGCACTTTGTTTTATGCAAGGTGCTTTTTTTGTGGGTAAGTTTATTTTAATTTTTCTTAATAATAAACTTAAATTAAATTCACAATTCATTAAGTCTTTGTTATCATGAGTTTTTGAATACTTCTACAGAATAAAGTGAATTTTGTATTTTTTTATTTTATATGATATTCTATATCTATTAAAGAGGTGATATTTTGCACATAGCAATAATTATGGATGGCAATGGTAGGTGGGCTACAAAACGTGGTTTGCCAAGGGCTTTTGGTCATAGAAAAGGAATGCAAAAGGTAATCGAATCCATAGAGTGGGCTGATGAAAATGATATTAAATACTTGACCCTCTATGCTTTTTCAACAGAGAACTGGAAGAGGCCACAAAATGAAGTTTCTTTTTTGATGAACCTTTTGATTGAATATATAGATAAGGAGCTTAGAAATCTTCACGAAAAGAATGCCAAGGTAAATATTTTTGGAAGTTTAAAAGAGCTTCCAGAAAAGTGTCGCGAGAAACTTGAGTATGCTGTTGATTTGACAAAAAATAATACTGGCCTAGTAGTAAACTTTGCAATAAATTATTCTGCCTGGCAGGATGTAATTTTTGCCACACAAAAGATTGTAGAGTCAGGTATTAGCGCAGAAAAAGTTGATGAAGATTTGATTAGGAAAAATTTATTTACAGCTGGAATGCCAGATCCAGATTTTATTTTAAGGACTGGAGGAGAACTGCGTCTATCTAATTTTATGTTGATGCAAGCGGCTTATTCAGAATTTATTTTTAGGGATCTTTTTTGGCCAGATATTACATGGGATGATTTGGACGCTTGTCTTGAAGAGTTCAATCACAGAAAGAGAAATTTTGGGGGACTTAAGTAATGAGCACATTTAAAACAAGGTTGATCACATCGATTGGAATAGCGATTTTTTATATAGGAATGTATTTACTGGGAAGCACTCTTGCAACAATAGCAACTAGCCTTATTATCCTGGGTATTATTTATGAGCTTGATAAGTGCTTTAAAACAAAGGGCATTAAGCCTTATAGTATTTTTTTGATGGGCATAGTAATCTTCAGATTTATAAATTCATTCCTGCTTTTTAAATACAGCTCTTATCATATAGATAATATTTTAATCTTAGCCATGCTGATTTATTTTATTTTTGACGATAGTGAAAACAAGCTTATGAATGTATGCGCAAGTGCCTTTATCTATGTATATATCCTCATCTTGGGTAGAACTTTCTATACTTATCAAGTATTTAATTCTGACAGATTTTTGTTAATTATTGCCATTACAACTGGTGCTGATGTTTTTGCTTACCTAGGTGGCAGCCTGCTTGGCAAACACAAACTCATGCCAAAAATCAGTCCTAAAAAGACAATTGAAGGTGCAGTTTTCGGCCTATTGGGTGGTATTGGACTTGGGTTACTTGCAGGTTCATTAGTATTAAACTTATCTGTTAATTTTAAAAGTATTTTAGTTTTATTGTTTGCATCAATTATGGCTGAATTTGGCGACCTATTTGCCTCATCCGTTAAAAGAGCATTGGGAGTTAAGGACTTTAGTAATCTTCTGCCAGGCCACGGAGGACTTTTGGATAGGTTTGATAGCATTTTATTTGTGGCATTTGCATTGGAGTTATTTTTATAATGAAATTTATCTACGCATTTTTAATTTTACTTGGCGTAATTACCATCCATGAGTTTGGGCATTTTATTGCAGCCAGAATTGTCGGAGTAAGGGTCAAGGAGTTTTCTATAGGAATTGGACCAAAATTATATCAAAAGCAGGGAGTGGAAACTTTATTTAGCATAAGAGCTCTGCCACTTGGTGGCTATTGCAGATTTGACGATGAGGAGGACGAAGAGAACCTTGGATTTTCTTATAAATCTTATGACAAAGTTGATTATGAGGATGCATCAAATGGCAAAAAGCTAATTATTTTAATAAGTGGTATTCTTATGAATATGTTTACTGCTTTATTAATTTTATTTTTGATGTTTTCTTTTTATGGATATCCTTCAACCTATGTTGAAAAAATTGTTCCAGGATCTATAGCAGAGGAAGTGGGCATCCAAGAAGGAGACCATATTTTAAAGATTGACGATATCAAAGTCAATACCGCAAGTGAACTAATGGCAACAGAAGTTTATAAAAATAAAAAATATACTCTGACTGTAAATAGAAATGGGGAAGAGCTTTTAATCCCAATAGACTCTAAGGATGGCAAGATTGGAGTTTATTTTGCAGTGAGAAAAAATCCTGGAATTGCCATTAAACAGAGTTTTGCTACAGCAGGCATGTTTATAAGTGAAATTTTTAAGGCCATCAAAGAGATTTTTGTCGGCAAGGCTGATAATTTGATGGGCATAGTCGGTTTTGTTGCCACAGTTGGCACAATGCAAGGGGTTAACTTAAATGTAATACTGATGATTATAGTAAATATCTCTATATCACTAGCAGTATTTAATATACTTCCTATAGCTCCACTAGATGGTGGACAAATTTTACTTGTATTAATTGAAAGTATAATCGGTAGAAAACTCAGAGACAAAGCCAAAACGATTATTATGAGTATTGGTATAGTTTTTATACTTTATATTTTTATAAGGAGTTTAATGAATGACTTTTCAAGATTTTAGTGAGTACAAGAGAAGGCCTACTAAAAAAATTAAAGTTGGTAATGTATTTGTAGGTGGAGACGCCCCTATAAGCGTTCAAACTATGACAAATACCATAACCTCTGATGTTGATGCTACTGTTAAGCAAATTTTAGAGTGCGAAGGCTACGGTTTGGACTTAGTTAGGGCAGCTATTAACACAAAAGAGGATGCTCTTGCCATTAAAAAAATTAAAGAAAAAATTAATGTACCTTTTATTGCAGATATCCAGTACGATTATAAGCTCGCTATGTGGGCCGCTGAAAATGGGGCTGATTGTATTAGGATAAATCCAGGCAACATGCAAGACAAAGAGGGTTTAAAATCCTTGGTTACCTTGCTAAATGAAAGGGATATTCCTATTAGAATTGGCGTTAATTCTGGATCTATTGACACGAAAATAATCGATAAATTTGGTGGAGTTAATGCAAAAAGCCTGGTTGAAAGTGCTTTTTCTGAGGTTAAGACCTTAGAAGATTTAAATTTTACAAACATCAAAGTTTCCATTAAATCTTCGGATATATATGTGGCTGTTGCAGCCTATGAAAATTTTTCTAAAGCCATGGACTATCCTCTTCACTTAGGGATAACTGAAGCTGGCCCATACGAAGAGGGAATGGTAAAATCAGCGATAGGAATGGGAATATTACTACACGAAGGCATTGGTGATACTATTAGAGTTAGTTTGACAGATGATCCTTATAAAGAGGTTATAGCTGGTCAAAATATTTTAAAGTCCCTTAATTTAAATGCCAAGGGAATTAATCTTATATCATGCCCAACTTGTGCAAGGACAAATGGACAGATGATTGAGATGGTTAAAGAATTTAAAGATCAAATGCCAAATATTAACGGAAAATTAAATGTTGCCATTATGGGTTGCAGCGTAAATGGTCCAGGAGAGGCCAGAGAGGCTGACATAGGAATTGCTCTTATGAAAAACAAGGTAAATCTTTTTAAGAAAGGGAAAATCATTAGAACTCTTGATAAGTATATGGCTGTTAGTGAATTGATCAATGAGATAAAAATAATGGATGATGAAGCTATTAATTGATTCTATTTCGTATTTTAGAAAAGGGGTTAACTAAGGTTTTTGTATTTAGCATGCTTATGCTCAAATAATTTAGAATTAATGGCGTGATAAATAGTCACGTCTATTTACATATAATATTTTTATAAAAAAATTTATTAATGGTTACTGTACATATTTGTGTATAGCAGAGAGAAATCTTCCGTGTTATAATATAAAAAAGAGATGAGAAAGAGGTTTATATATGAATTATTCAAGGGTTAATTTGTTGGGATTGTTAGAAATCTTAAAAAAATATTCTGATGAGAATCATATTTTATCCATTGATCAAATTCAAAACTATATGGAAGATGAATATGGTATAAGTCCTGATAGAAGGTCGATTTATAAAGCAATCGATACTTTAATTGACTTTGGATATGATATTTCAAAGTATAAAGAAAATGGTAAAGGATACTTTCTCAGGGACAGAATGTTTGAAGCAAGTGAAATATCGATGCTTTCTGATATGATTGTCAATTTTAAATTTCTTGATATCAAATACAAGAAAGATATTGATAGAAAATTACAAAGCTTATTATCAGTTTATAAACGCAAGGAATATAAAGATGTAACAGACACTAATCCAGAAACAATAAGAGAGATCTTTTTAAATATTGAGATTTTACAAGAAGCTATTTTAAATAAAAGAAAAGTATCGTTTGTTTATCTACAATATGATTTAAATAAGAAACTTGTACCAAGGAAAAACGAATTATATGTTGTAAATCCCTTAGACTTGATTGTAAAAAATAGCAAATATTACTTAATATGCTCCAAAGATCCGTATACCAACATTTCTTTTTATAGGTTGGATTTGATAAAAGATTTAAAAATTTTAGAAGAAAGTTCGTTGGAAATCAAGGATGAAGACATTAAAAAACAAATAGAAAATTCTATTTATGCATTTAGTGGTAGTCCAGAAAAAATTATTTTAAGATGTAAAAATGAAGTGATAGACTATCTGATAGAAGAGTTTGGAAATAATATCAATATTAAAAAAGAGGATGAGGAATTTTTTACGGCAGAATTTAATGGACCAACAAAAGGCTTGGTTTATTGGGCCTTACAATTTTTAGAATATGTAGAGGTTGTTGAACCAATAAATGTTAGGGAAGAGATAATAAGAATTTTAAATAACAATAGTTATAAGAACTAGCAGCAACATTTTCTTGTATTTGCTATATATAGATTTAGAAATATTAATATTTAAAGGATTATAAAATGGAGAAATTCATTAATAAATAATGAAAAGGAGTCATAAATGAACATAAGACAGTTTGATAGGCAGAAAAAGAGTAAAATAATGGATGGTGAGTAAAATGGATAATTCGATTTTAGAAGTGATATTAACTGGCGATGATATTGAACATTTTAATAGTTTGAACTTTAAAGTTGAAAGGGTGGACTTAGATACCAAGACCAATTCTATAAAAGTCAGCTCTTGTTCTAATCAAAACATCAATCAAATTGATTTAGATTTCATCAAGAAGGCTTTTGAAAAGTACTTATCTTCTCTGGAAGTTATAGTAAACAACAAAATTATAAAGACTGACGTTGAAGACGAGAAGGATGTTGATGCTCAGAACTTGCTTGATAGCACCGAAAGTTTAGTAGATGAATATAAATTTGATGATGAGTTCGAAGAAGAGGATTTAGCTTTTACAAATAAAGTTTTAACCGAAGAAGTGGAACCAGCAAAGGAAAGTAAGAAGACTGAAAACAAGAAGAGTTTTTATAAATTCTCCAAAAAAGATTTTAAGAATATTATTAAAATAAAAGATCTAACCCAAGATGATGTTTTTCCTACTGTAGAAGGGGAAATTTTTGCTTTAAATATTAGAGATACCAGACGTGAAGATCTTAAGATTCTTGGCTTTTATGTATATGATGAGACTGAATCTTTAATGGTTAGGGCTTTTATAAATTCAGATAAATTGGATGAAATAAAGAACAATTTATTTGATGGTCAGTATATAAGACTAAATGGTGATTACGCTTACAACAATTTTGATAAGTGTATGGCTCTTACCATGCGTAATTATGAGATTGTAGAGAAAGAAGCTCGTCAAGACAATGCAGATGTTAAGAGAGTAGAAATTCATGCCCATACAAAGATGAGTACTTTAGCGGGGTCAATTGATGCTGGAGATTTGGTCAAGCAATTAAAGGCATGGGGACACAGGGGCTTTTGCCTTACAGACTTATCTAACGTTCAAAGTTATCCTGATGTAATGGATGCTTCTGATGAAAATTTTAAAATTGTATATGGTATTGAAGGCGTTTTAATTGATGATAAAGAAAGGCTTATTGTTGATTATAAAGATGGCTTCAAAGACTTTGTTGTTTTTGATATTGAATCCACTGGGCTTAATCCATTTAGCGACGATGTAATTGAAATTGGTGCTGTAAAGATTAGGGATGGTGAAATTGTTGATAGGTACAACCAATTAATAAATCCAGGCAGGCCTATATCTGCTTTTACAACGCAATTAACTAGTATTACTAACGAAGACTTGGCTGATAAACCAAGCTTTGAAGAAATAAAAGATGACTTCTATGATTTCATCAAGGGAACTATTTTGGTTGCTCACAATGCTGAGTTTGATATTGGCTTTATGAAAAGAAAATACAGCGAATATGGAATATATTTAGACAATCCATACGCTGACACGCTTAAAATCAGCAGATATACTTTAACTGACTTAAAGAGACATAAGCTTGATATTGTTGCTGAAAGATTAGGGGTAAGTCTACAAAACCACCACAGGGCAGTAGACGACGCCAACGCTACAGCAGAAATTTTTATTGCTCTTGTAAATATTTTGATTAGGCAAGGAGATATAGAAGACTACTATGGCCTAAAGGATATTAAATATATCAATGAGTTTTCTAGTTTTAATGCACTTATTTATGCGAAGAACTATACAGGTTTGATAAATCTTTATCACTTGGTTTCAGATTCTCATACAGATAGCTTTATGCATGGGCCAAAGATTATGTTAAGTGATTTGGAAAAATATAGAGAAGGATTAATCCTTGGTGCAGAGGCAATAAAGGGCGATTTATTTAATAAAATTCAATCGGGATTTTTAAAAGAAGATCTTGAAGATATGATTAGCAAATACGATTTTGTTGAAATTCAACCTTTTGATAACTATGCAGGCCTTCTGATGTCCAATAGATATAATTCGGTTGATGATTTAACTTCTATTTTAAAAGAATATATTGGTACTGCTGATTTTTATAATAAAAAAATAATTGCGGGCGGCAATGTCTATGAGATGGTTCCAAATGATATAATTATTAGAAGAATTTTGGCCAAGGGTCGTGGAGACTTTAGAGGTGAAAATGATCCACCTATGTTCTTGAAGACAACAGATGAGATGCTAGCGGGCTTTAACTTTATTTCTGATAGGGCCTACGAATTTGCAGTTGAAAATACAAATGAACTTTTGGATGCATGTGAACAGTTAAGACCAATTCCTAAAGAAAAGTTTCCGCCTATAGTTGAAGGCTCAGATATGGAATTAAGAGAGTCTTGTCTTAAAAAAGCGAGGTCTATTTATGGTGATGACTTACCTGAAATAGTTGAGAAGAGACTTGAAAAGGAACTTAATTCTATAATTTCAAACGGTTATGCAGTTATGTATATTATTGCAGAGAGACTTGTTAAAAAATCGGAAGATGATGGATATATAGTTGGTTCTCGTGGTAGTGTTGGATCAAGTTTTGCTGCAACTATGAGCGGCATTACAGAAGTTAATCCCTTGCCACCACATTATGTATGCACAAAGTGTAAGTACAGCGAATTTGATGAAAGCGGCAAGTATAATGTAGGCGTTGATATGCCAAATAAAGATTGTCCACACTGCGGCATTGAAATGAAAAAAGATGGCTACAATATTCCTTTTGAAACTTTCTTAGGATTTAATGGTGATAAGGAACCAGATATCGACCTTAACTTTGCCGGTGAATACCAACCAAAGGCCCACGCTTATGTAGAAGAATTATTTGGCCACAATTATGTCTTTAGGGCAGGGACTATTGGAACAATTCAATTTAAAGTTGGCTATGGATATGTTAAAAATTATTTTGAAGAGAAAGGTGAACATGTATCCGATGCTGAGGTTTATAGATTAGTTGACAAAATGATTGGTATAAAGAGAACAACAGGCCAACACCCAGGAGGCATTATGATTGTTCCTAAGAATAAAGATATCCATGATTTTTCACCTATACAATATCCAGCAGATGATGCTAATTCAGGCGTGTTTACAACACATTTTGCTTATAAGGCTATTCACTCGAATATATTAAAGCTAGATATACTTGGTCACGATGGTCCTACAATGATTAGGATGCTGGAAGATATGACTGGCGTTAGCCATAAAAGTATAAAATTTGATGACCCAGAAATTTTATCCATGTTTTCATCTACTAAGCCTTTGAAATTAGACCCAGAAATTTTGGGGTGCAGCACAAGTACTCTAGCTATTCCAGAATTTGGAACTGACTTTGTTGTAAGCATGCTTGACGATACAAATCCTAAAAACTTTGCTGACCTTGTCAGAATTTCAGGCCTATCACATGGAACGGATGTTTATTTAAATAATGCAAAGGACTTGATTGAACAAGGAGTGTGTGAACTAAAGGACGTTATCGCAACCAGGGAAGATATTATGACTTATCTATTACATGCTGGTATGGAAAATGATTTTTCTTTCTTTACCATGGAAAAAGTTAGAAAGGGAAAACCACTCACTGAAGAAGATGAAGTCAAGATGAGAGATCATGGTTTGCCTGAATGGTATATAGATTCCTGTAATAAAATTAAATACATGTTTCCAAAAGCTCATGCTGTTGCATATGTAATGTTAAGTTACAGGCTTGCTTGGTACAAACTTCATTACCCTGAAGCCTTTTATGCAACTTTCTTTACAACCAAAAAGATTGACTTTGACTATTCTGCAATTACAGGTGGCTTAGAGAAAATAAATGAAAAAATAAAAATTATAAAATCTCTTGAAAGACCTACACAAAAAGAACAAAATGACTTAAAATTATTAATTGTTGCAAGAGAAATGTATCTTAGAGGTATAACTTGCAAGCCAGCTGATATTTATAAGTCAGAGCCTTTTAAATTTTTAAAAGCTGAGGGAGCAATAATTCCACCTTTAACTGTAATTCCAAACTTAGGAGATGGGGTTGCTGAAAGTATAGTTGAAGAGAGAAATATTTCTAAATTTTTAAGTTTGGATGACTTGATGAAGAGGACTCGACTAAATAAGACAAGTGTCGCATATATGAAAGATCATGGAATCTTGGAAGGTATGCAAGATACAAATCAAATATCTATGTTTTAAACTTGATATAAAAATAAATCTATGTTATTATTAATTAAATAAAACAGATATTTTTTTAGGAGGAAATATGAAAAGAGTTCTTTGTATTATTTTATCTTTAATAATGCTGACAAGTATTTCTTTAGCCGGAGCGCCAACATATGAATCTAAAACTGTTAGCGGTGTAAGGGCTAATGTTGTTAAAGTAAAGTTAGAAGAGGGCGTTAAACTTAGGGTTGCCAAAAACAATGATAAGTTAATTGGCGCTGAGTCCTTTCAATCCATGGTAAAAACTTATGGTGCAAAGGCTGCTATAAATGCTAACTACTTTGACGCTTATAAAGCCTTGGAGCCAATGGCAACGATTATCAAAGGTAAACAAGTTATTCATATGGTTGGCAATACTGCAAGCCTAATGGTATATGATGATTACAAGGTCCACTTTGATACTCTCACACTATCTTATAAAGGAAGCCTTGATGGCAAGACTAAAAATGAGTGGAATAATAATACACAAGCAATGGATTTTAATATTTTTAGCGTATGGTATGTAAACCGAAATCCTAGTGACCAATCAGGTGTTTATATATTTACAAAATACAGAAACAAGGACATAGTTTTAAATGGTGGTTGGATAGTAGAGGTTGTCAATAATGTTGTTGGTAAAACTTATTCGCCGGCAGGGAAAATTACAATACCTGAGAATGGATACGTAATTTATTATGGACCACAAGCAGCTGACAAAAATTTTGTTGACCAAAGATTTAAAGCAGGTAGAACTGTTGGCCTAGAACTTGTGGATCAAACTGGTAGCTCAACTTTTAAAGCTGGAGATAAGGATATAAAATATTCAGATATATCCGACATGATTGCTGCTGGACCTATGGTTGTAAAGAATGGGAAAAATGTAGCAGCAGAAAATAAAAAGGCTTTTAAAGAAGCGAAGATAAATACAAACTCTGCTCAGAGATCTGCAATTGGTCTTACAGCAAATAACGAGCTCGTTATGGTGACATGTGTTGCCACTATGGAAAAGCTCGCTGAAGTGATGATAGCATTAGGATGTAAAGACGCTATGAACTTAGACGGAGGAGCATCGAGTGCCCTTTTTGTAAATGGAAAATTTGTAAAGCCTGCAGGAAGAAATTTAAATACAATATTTATGGTTCAATAAAGTTTAGCATGCACTAGGCATGCTTTTTTTGTGTAGAAATGTTTATTTTTATATGTTATAATTAATCTAGGTGATAAAATGAATAATTTTTTAGTAATAGATGGATCGTCATTGGTTAACAGAGCTTTTTATGCCTTGCCACCTTTAACGAATAAAAAAGGCATACAGACAAATGCTATATATGGATTTATAAGAATGTACAAGAGGTTGGCTGAAGAATACAAACCAGAGCTTGTTGCTGTTTTATTTGACCCAAAGGGACCAACCTTTAGGCACAAAATGTATGATGGTTATAAGTCTACCAGAAAGAAATTTCCACCAGAATTAAGTTATCAAATTTCAATTTTAAAAAATCTTTTGGATGAAATGGGAATTAGAACTTATGAAGTTCAAGGTTATGAAGCAGATGACTTGGCAGGAAGTTTATCAAAAAAATATTCTGATGACTACAATGTCGTTTTAGTAACTGGCGATAGGGATTACTTACAACTTGTGGATGACAATGTAAAAGTTATTTATACAAAGAGAGGCATATCCGAAACAGTTGACTATGACAGGCAAATGATTATGGACGACTACGGACTTATACCAGAACAGCTTATTGATTTAAAGGCTCTCATGGGGGATAAGTCTGATGATATTCCTGGAATAGATGGGATTGGTGAAGTTACAGCCAAAAAGCTACTCCATGAATATAAAACTCTTGATGGTGTTTATGAAAATATCGACAAGATGAAGAAAAACAAAACTACAGAAAGAATTGCAAATGGCAAGGAAGCGGCCTACCTTTCAAAAGAACTTGGTAGAATAAAGTGCGATGTTGAGGTTGAAGGTAAAGATTATTTCAAACTTAGAGATCCTAATACTGAAAGAGTTAATGAAATTTTTTCTGACCTTGAATTCCAAGATTTTACGAGCGGAGAAAGTAAGGATGACAAGATTGAAGTCGAGTATAAACTAGTCGATTCTTTTAAAGATATTAAATTTGCTTCAAAGACTCTTGCTATAAAACAATTTTTTAGAAACTCTTACCACAATGAAGAGCCTTTAGCTTATGGTGTTTATGATGGAGAAAGAGCTTATATTTCTGAGTCAGTTAATGATTTCTATGAAATTTTTGATGAAAAATATGAGCTTATAGGCGGAAATATCAAAGAGGACCTATACCATTTAATTAAGAATGGTATTAATAAAAATGTCTTTATATTTGATGTTGTTGTGGGTGATTATCTTGTAGATCCTACTTCAAATGGAGAAACTATTTCTGCTGTTTATAGTAGATATTTTTCATCAGCTAAAAACTATGAAGATCTATTTTCTAAAAACAAGAAAACCAAAACAGAAGACTTTGATAAGGATAAACTCTTTAATTCATATGCTGTAGGCCTAGCGCAAATTTATAAGCTCTATCCTGTTTTAAAAGACAAGATAGAATCTATGGATATGACTGATCTATTAAATGATATTGAGCTTCCACTAACCCATGTACTTGCAAATATGGAGTACGATGGAGTAGAGGTTAAAAAATCTATCCTTGAAGATTTGGGCAAGCAATTTCAAGCGGATTTAGACCATATGGAAGAGAAGATATTTGAACTGGCTGGAGAAGAATTCAATATTAATTCTCCTAAGCAGCTGGGCGAAATTTTATTTAACAAGCTTGATCTACCTGTTATAAAGAAAACAAAAACAGGATTTTCCACAGACCAAGAAGTCTTGGAAAAATTAAGTGACAAACACCCTCTTCCAAAGCTAATTCTTGAATATAGGCAGGATAGTAAATTAAAGAGCACATATGTAGATGGTATTGTCGATATAATTGATGAAGATGGGAGGCTTAGGTCTACATTTAACCAAGTAAAAACAGCAACAGGTAGAATTTCCTCAACAGAACCTAACTTACAAAATATTCCTACAAGGACTGAAAAGGGAAGGATGCTAAGGAAGGCTTTTGTTGCAAAAGACGGACATCAATTACTTGACCTAGACTATTCACAAATTGAACTTAGGGTGTTAGCTGCGGTTAGCAAGGAAGAAAAAATGATTGAAGGCTTTCATGGGGACTTAGACATTCATAGGAAGACTGCAAGTGAAGTTTTTGATATTCCTTATGATGAAGTAACAGACATGGAACGCTACCATGCCAAGGCTGTTAACTTTGGTATCGTCTATGGCATAAGCGACTATGGACTCAGTCGTAATTTGGATATTGGTAGGGACTCTGCCAAAGAATACATCGACAACTACTGGAGACAATTTCCTAATGTAAAAAAATATATGGACGATGTGGTCGAAGGTGCTAAAAAAGATGGTTATGTAACGACCTTGTTTAATCGCAGAAGGGCTATACCTGAATTAAATAGCAAAAATTTTAACATTCGTAGTTTTGGTGAAAGAATTGCTCTTAATACTCCAATCCAAGGGACAGCTGCAGATATAATTAAAATTGCCATGGTAAAAGTTTTTGATTATTTAAGGGAAAATAAAATGAAATCTAAACTTATTTTAACCATTCATGACGAATTGATTTTAGAAGCGGCTGATGATGAAGTAGATAAGCTTGCAAAAGATGTTAAACACATCATGGAAACGGTTACTGATATGGGTGTTGATTTGAAGGTTGATTATAGCATTGCAAAGGATTGGTATGAAGCCTAAAAAAATAGTAATAACAGGTAAAATTGGATCTGGAAAGAGCAGTTTTATCAAGATCTTAAAAGATAAAAATCAATTTGGATTAAGGTCTGCAGATGATGACGCAAAGGAAATAATTTCAAATAACATAAAAGATATAGATGAAATTACAAGAAAGATTTGCGGCGAAGGCATAGACTACAGGGATGTTTTTTTCAAAAATCAAGAGCTAAAAAAAGAAATCGAGGATTTCGTCTACTATAAGCTTTATGATTATTATGCTAGTATCAAATCTGACAAAGATATATTTTTTGAAATACCGCTTTATTTTGAATCTATGGGTATAGCTAATAAATGCGGTTTTATACCTGATGAAGTAATTTATATAAATGTTGACAAGGATATAAGATATAGGCGTCTTAAATCTAGCAGAAATATGACAGACCAAGATATTATCGATAGGGACAGATACTTTGTTTCAGATGAATTTGCAATAAAAAAAGCACATACTATAATCGATAACAACGAAAGTTTAGAGAGATTTCAAGAAAGGATAATAGAATATCTTGATAAAAAATATTAAATTTTTAATTAAACTAATGCTTACGCTGGCAGTTCTATATGTTGGCGTAAACTTTTATTTATCATACAATTACCCGATAAAATATGAAAAGGTTGCCGATCAAGTTTGTGCAGAGGTTGGAGTAGACAAATCTTTGGTTCTTGCAATTATAAAAACAGAGAGCGGGTTTGATCCAAATGCAGTTTCCAAGAAAAATGCCCTTGGCCTAATGCAGGTGATACCTGAAACAATAGAGTACACATCACAAAAGTATAGGATTGAAGTCGGAATAAATGATATTTTTACTCCAGAAAAAAATATGGAGATTGGTGCCTATTATCTAAAGAATTTAATTGAAAGATTCGGTAGCACTGACAGGGCAATACTCGCTTACAATGCTGGACCAAGTGTGGTTAAAAGATGGATTGACGAAGGCCTTGAAGATGTAAATGACGATACTTATTCTTGGGTTCCTTATGATGAAACCAGGAACTATATAAAAAGAGTTAAGAAGGCTAGGAAGGGATATGAATTTTTAATTAGCAAGGACTATAGGGTTCCACAGAATATGCAAGAATATTTTATGAAACTGACAAAGGCAGAAGATGGAGTAGTTCCTGCTATAAAAAAATTTATTAAGGAGTTTGTAAAATGAAAAGGATAAACATATTTATACTTTGCATACTTATGCTGTTTTTATCTTCGTGCACTCAAAAAGAGGTCTCTGTTGAGGATGAAAAGCTTAACTACCTCCTTGCAGAGACAGGGGAGATAAGCATTCCTCTGACACCCTTTGAATCCTTAGATCCTCTTACAACAGAAAATATGTCTTATTTTTATTTATCTAGTTTAATTTTTGAAGGCTTATTTACTCTAGATGATAATCTTAGGCCACAAACTTTATTGGCTAGCTCATATAATTTGGATAATAACAAGATGACCATTAGCATCAAAGATGGCATAACTTTTCATGATGGATCAGCTTTGACAGTAAGAGATGTCTTGTATTCTCTAGAACATTTTCAAAACTCCGCTAAAGGACCCTATTATAATCTTGTAGTCAACAATATTTCTAGAGAATTTCCTTTGAGTGGAAAAATAATTGATAATACAACAATTGAGATTAGCTATAATGGAGTAGGACCATTTTTAAAGGAATATTTAATTTTCCCAATAGTAAAAGAGGGAACTCTAAGTAAAAAAATCCCTTTGGGAACCGGACCATATATGGTTGATAGCTATGAGAATAAAAAAGAAATAATTTTGCAAGCATACGAAAATTATCATGACGAAATGCCAAGTATTTCTAGAATTAGAGGGGTTTATCATGATGACAAAGATTTGATTTACACTTCTCTTGAAACTGGCAGAATTCATGTATCCACATCATGGGGACAAAACTTTTATAGGTTTTTTAATAATGAGCATTTTAATGCCCAAACTTATCCTTCCAATGAAATGTATTTTTTATTTTTAAATCCTGAGGGAGAATTAGCAAATCCAAATTATAGGGAGGCTATAAAAAGTTCCATTGACAAGGAAAGAATTATTAAGATTGCCTTAGATGATCAAGGAATTAAAACAACTGGATTTATTAATCCCAACAGTTATTTTTGCAGGGTAGGCCAAGATATTACAAATATTGACAAAGCAAAAGAATTACTGTCTGGTGAGAAACCAACTCTTAAATTTTATTTCTATTGGAAAAATGAATATCAGCTTAAAATTGCAACTCTGATTGCAGAATCTTTGTACAATTTGGGAATAAAAGTTGAGTTTGTTGGAAATTCTGATGAGGATTTTAATACTTATTTGGAGAATCTAAAGGCTGGTGGTTACGACATTGCCTTATCATCAATGGCTGTAAATATTATTCCAGATTATTCCTACAATTTAAATTCAGGTATATTTCCTTATCAATCAGAAACTATTAGCAAACTAAATGAAGATATCAAATCTACACACAACGAATCAGATTTAATCTTAGTTACCAACAGTATAGATGAGACTATTAATAGAGAGAATATTTTTATTCCCCTTGTCTACAAGATGAATGCCCTTATATATTCAAATGCTATAGTGGGGGATATAAAACCAAATATTATTTTTCCTTATAAGTCACTTAGCACTGCATATTTTACAACTAAAGAAAATGAAACCATTGATGAAGACGCAAACTAAAAATTTTAGTTTGCGTTTTTTGGTGATTCAAATCACAAATTTAATAAAATTTTACACAAGCCCTATAAATGCCGTTTTTTCCTTGAATTTGACCAGGTCTTATGCTATAATTTTTATGAAAGGCGAAGGTGATAAATATGAATTTAAAACATCTTACCTTCAAGGGCGGTATACATATACCAGAGTTTAAAGAACTTTCCGAGCACGCTCCAATTGAAAAGGCAAAAGCTGTTGCTGAAGTGATTATTCCACTTACACAACACGTTGGTGCTCCTTGTGAGCCAACAGTAAAAGTTGGTGACGAGGTAAAGATTGGTACGGTTATTGGAGATGTGGAAGCGTCATTGTACGCACCTGTTCACTCCAGCGTATCGGGGGTTGTTAAAAAAATCGAAAAGAGATTTACCCTTGATGGTTCTAGTGCAACTTGTGTTACTATTGAAAACAATTTCAAAGATGAATTTGAATTTCAAGAATGTGACAAAAAAATTGAAGATTTTTCTATTGATGAAATAATCGAAGCTGTCAAAAAAGCTGGTGTAATCGGCATGGGTGGAGCAGCATTCCCTGCACACAACAAACTTTCCGGCGCACTTAAGGGCATCGACTCTATCATTTTAAATGGGGCAGAATGTGAGCCATATTTAACTTGTGACCATAGGATGATGCTTGAATGGGGCGACAAAATTATTGAAGGCTTAAAGATTATTATGAAGGTTACTAACGCAAGCAACGGTTACATAGGGATAGAAGATAATAAAAAAGATGCTATAGAGTCTTTAGAAGCTAAATTGAGCTCTTCGGCAAATCTTCATGTAGCTGATTTAATTACAAAGTTTCCTCAAGGTGACTCATACAGAATGGTTGACTCTATTTTAAATCGTAAAGTTCCTCTAGGCGGAAGAACAGGCAATGTAAACACATTGGTAACCAACGTTGGTACTTCTGCAGCTATTGCAGATGCTGTTTTAAGAGGTATTCCTTCTTATGAAAGAGTTGTAACAGTAACTGGTGATGGCATAAAGACTCCAAAGAATATTTTGGCTAGAGTTGGAACCAAAATTTCTGACTTAATAGAAATGGCAGGGGGCTTTAACGGTAATCCAAAAGCTATTGTAGCTGGTGGACCAATGACAGGATTCTCACAATTTGATGTGTCTACTCCAATTCAAAAAAATACATCAGGTCTTCTTGTACTTGCAGAAAATGATGCTGCAAAATATGAGATGAGCCCATGTATTAGATGTGGTAAATGTATTCATGGATGTCCTGTACATTTAATGCCTCTTAATATTGCTGCCCTTGCAATCCATAATAGGTTTGAAGATACAGCAAAGTACAATGCTCAAGCATGTATAGCATGTGGTTCATGTTCTTACATTTGCCCAGCACATAGGCCACTGACAGAAATGGTTGTCGCAGCAAAACGTGAACTAAGAGCTGCATCGAGAAAGGCTAGATAGGAGGTAGTTATGACTGAAAAATATATTAATAAAGTAAATGTAGAGTCAGCTGCTCCTAAAGAAACTAATGTAGTTAAAAAGGAAGACTCAAATATAAAAGCAGAAATTACAGACGCTGAATTTGAAAAAATGAGTTTGGCTGAACAATTTGAAGCTAAAGATGGCAGTTGGACTGTTGCCTTGGCTCCACATTTGAGAACTACTAGGACAACTAGAAAGATGATGCTAGATGTTATAATTGCATTAACTCCACAACTCTTGTTCTCAGTATATAAATTTGGCCTTCACGCAGCTATGATTATTCTAATTTCAGTACTTAGTGCTGTTTGTTTTGAAGCCTTAATTCAAAAAGCATTCCATAAGAAAGTTTTAATCGGTGACTTATCAGCAGTTGTAACAGGTTTATTACTTGCTTTCAACTTACCGGCCAATGTTCCTTATTGGATTCCAATTGTAGGATCAGCTTTTGCAATTATTATTGCTAAAGAACTCTTTGGAGGAATTGGTTCAAACTTCATGAACCCAGCTTTAGCAGGTCGTGCAGCTTTAATGATGAGCTGGCCAGCAATAATGACCAATTATATTGGACCAGATGGAATTACAGGTGCAACCACACTTCAAATTCTAAAAGCTGGAGAAGGACAATTACCTGCATTAAAAGACGTTATAATTGGAAATATAAGCGGTGTTTTAGGTGAAACAGCAAGTATTTGCATACTGATTGGATTTATTTATTTAGTTATAAGAAAGGTCTTAGACTATAAAATTACTCTTATATATATTGCAACTACTATGTTAGTATTATTTGCAATGGGTATAAGAGGAGAATTTTTACTATACCATCTATTCGGTGGTGGACTATTGCTTGGTGCATGTTTTATGGCTACAGACTTTGTAACAGCACCTACAACTCCAATTGGAAAAATTATATTTGCAGTGGGCTGCGGTCTATTAACTGCCTTAATTAGATTAAAAGGTGGTATGGCTGAGGGCGTTAGCTATTCTATTTTAATTATGAATACTGCAGTACCTCTAATCGATAGACTTACTGTTCCTAAGGTATTTGGGGAGGTAAAAACAAAATGAAAGAAACATTAAAACTTGGTTTAATACTTCTTGTTTTTGCTTTGGTTGCAGCTGGTGTTCTAGGCTATGTAAATAGTGTAACAGAACCAATTATTGCTGAAAGAGAAGCAAGAGAAGCACAGGAAGCTTATCAAGAATTGATTCCAGAAGCTGATGAATTTGTTGAATTTACTAGCGAAGAATTAAATAAATATAAGGCAATAAACTCAAAGGTTACAAGCATTGTAAAAGCAATTAAAGGCGGCGATGAAATTGGATATCTACTCACAACCAATGGCGGAGGATACGGTGGAGATATAACAGTAATCACTGCTCTTATAGGCGATGAAATTAAAGCTATTAAAATTCTAAAGCACAAGGAAACACCTGAAATTGGAACCAAAGTTGTTGAAAATAAAGATTTCGAAGCTCAATATTCAGGCAAATCCGTTAGAGAGCCAATAGCTGTTAAGAAAGAAAATCCTGGTGCTAGTGAAATTCAAGCAATTTCAGGTTCAACTGTAAGCTCCAGAGGTGTTACAGATGCTGTAAATATAGCTTTAGATATTTATAAGGAGTTGAACAATGGACTATAAAAAAATTATAAAAGATGCATTATTTAATAATAATCCAGTCTTGGTTCAATTGATAGGACTTTGCTCTGTACTAGCTGTTTCAATTAATGTTGAAAATGCTCTTGCAATGACAGCAGCAGTTGTATTTGTTACAACGTTGAGTAACATTTCAATATCATTACTTAGAAATGTTATTCCTGATAAGATCAGAATCCCTATTTACATTGTTGTAATTGCAACATTTGTTACGATTGTAGATATGTTCTTAAACGCTTTTGTTCAAGATGTATATGCTTCCCTAGGATTATTTATTCCACTAATCGTTGTAAACTGTTTGATCCTTGCAAGGGCAGAAAGCTTTGCAAGTAAAAATACTTTACTTCCTTCAATTGTAGATGGATTCTTTAGTGGGCTTGGATATGGTGTGGCTATTATAATATTAGCTGCAATAAGAGAAATCATTGGTTCAGGTAAAATATTTGGATATACAATTTTTGAAGGCTTCAATCCAATGGGATTATTCGTTATGCCAGCTGGTGCTTTCATTATTCTTGGATTAATGATTTTTGCCCTTAATACTATAAGGAATAGAAAAAAGAACACAAGTGATAAGGAGGCTGAATAATGAATATTTTTCAAATAATTATTTCGACTATTTTTGTAAATAACTACGTATTTAGTCAGTTCCTTGGCATATGTCCTTTCCTTGGAGTTTCAGGTAAGGTTGAAACTGCAGGAGGTATGGGCTTGGCTGTAACATTCGTTATGACAATTAGCTCTGCACTTACTTGGGTAATACAAAGATTTATCCTAGATCCATTTGGTCTTGGATACTTACAAACAATTGTATTTATTTTGGTTATTGCCAGCTTAGTACAATTTGTTGAAATGGTAATTAAAAAACTCAGTCCTTCACTATATCAAGCGATGGGCGTTTTCTTACCACTAATTACAACAAACTGCGTCGTACTTGGTGTTGCAATTGTTAATATTCAAAATGAATACAACATTTTCCAAACTATTGCAAGTGCTCTAGGCGCTTCAATTGGATTTGCATTAGCACTATTATTATTAAGTGCTCTCAGAGAAAGACTTGAACTTGCAAATGTACCTGAAGCATTGAAGGGATTTCCAATGGCTCTAATAGCCGCTGGACTAATGAGTATTGCTTTCACAGGTTTTGCAGGTTTAATATAGGAGGTAATGATGTTTACAGAAATTTTAAAAGCAATTGCCGTCCTTGGAATTTTAGGTTTTATTTTTGGCGCACTACTTAGCATCGCTTCAAAAATATTTGCAGTTGAAATGGATCCATTGGTTGGAAATATTTTAGGAGTTCTACCTGGAGCTAACTGCGGTGCATGCGGATTTCCTGGTTGTGAAGGATTGGCAAATGCTATTGCAAACGGTACAGCTCCATCCAATGCATGTACAATTGGCGGACCAAGTGTTGCCGCAAAAGTTGCAGAAGTTCTTGGATCAGAAGCTCTTGATGTTGAAAGACAAGTTGCTGTTGTTAGATGCAATGGAACTTGCAATAACGCTGTTGATAAATATAATTATCACGGTGTTAAGGATTGCAGGTATATGGCTCAAATTGGTGGCGGAAATAAGAAATGTTCTTATGGCTGTTTAGGATGCGGAACTTGTAAGGATATTTGCCCATTTGATGCTATAGAAATGGTAGATGGCGTTGCAGTTATTATTAAAGATAAGTGCGTAGCATGTAAAAAATGTATTGAAATATGTCCTAAACATATTATTGAACTTATGCCTTATAATAAGCATACAGTTGTCAAGTGTGCCTCAAATGATAAGGGTAAAGTTGTTAAAGAAGCATGTAAGGTCGGATGTATTGGATGCACACTATGTGTTAAAAAGTGTCCTAAAGAAGCGATTACATTTGAAAACTCTTTGGCTCATATTGATTATGAAAAATGTGTAAATTGTAAGATTTGCGTTAAAACATGTCCTACAAAAGCTATTCAAGATGATAGACCAGAAAGACCACGCCCAGTGGTTAAACCTGTTGAAGCTAAAGAAGCGGATAGCAATAGCACAGAAGCTAAAGAAAAAGAAGTACAAGTTACAGAAAATAAATAAGATTAACTCGGGAAATATTCCCGAGTTTTTATTTATTTAAAATTTTTGTTTATTTTTGTTAGCGGAGACTAACTTTTTTAATAAAATGTGTTATAATATATTAAGGAGGTGTTCTTATGACAATTAATGTTATTTATTGGTCAGGCACAGGTAATACTGAAGCCATGGCAAAGGCAGTTGTGGAAGGAATTGAATCTGCAGGCAAAGAAGCAAAATTAATTTTTGTTGATGACGCAAAAATTGAAGATGTAACAGGTGCAGAAGCGGTTGCATTTGGTTGTTCAGCAATGGGTGATGAAGAGCTAGAAGAGGATTCTTTCAGACCTTTTATGGATGAAGCTAATAAAGTTATTAGCGGTAAGAAAGTTGCAATTTTTGGTTCATACGAATGGAACGAGGGACAATGGATGGACTATTGGACAGAAGAAATTAATCAAACAGGCTGCAAACTTGTTGTACCAGGATTAATTGCTTATGACTATCCGGATGATGAAGCCCTTGAAAAGTGCAGAGAGCTTGGAAGAGCTTTAGCAAAATAAGCTGAGATTTTTCTCAGCTACATAAATTTTTTTAGCGCTATAAGCGCTTTTTTTATTTTATTTTTTATATTATTTTATAAAAAAGAAGTTAAAAGAGTTGAAACGAAGTTTAAAATCGCATATAATATATGCGGAGGTAGTTTTATGAGCGATAAAAAAACATACATAGCTATTGATCTAAAATCTTTTTACGCATCCTGCGAATGTATTGAAAGGGGATTGGATCCTTTAAAATATAATTTACTTGTTGCTGATAATTATAGGACTGATAAGACAATATGTCTTGCTGTATCCCCACCTTTAAAATCTTTGGGTGTCCCTGGAAGGCCGCGCTTATTTGAAGCTATCCAGATAATAAGAAATTTAAATATTGATAGGCTAGAAAGATTGGGTCTAAAAGACTTTGAATATATGTCATACAATATTGATGAAATAAATAAATCTCCGAAGGTTGGAGTAGATTATATTGTCGCACCTCCTCATATGGCTAAATATATTGAAATTAGTAAGTCTATATATAAGATATATCTAAATTGGATATCAGCTGAGGACATACATGTATATTCTATTGATGAAGTGTTTATCGATGCGACAAATTATTTGAAATTATATGGGATGGATGGGGAAGACTTGGCATCCCATATTGTAAATGATGTTTTAAAAGAAACTGGTATAACGGCAACTGCAGGTGTGGGGACGAATATGTATTTGTGTAAGGTTGCTATGGATATACTTGCAAAGCATACAAAGCCAAATTCTCACGGAGTTAGGGTTAAAGTTTTGGATGTGGATAGTTATAGAAAGTATTTGTGGGATCACAGACCACTAACTGATTTTTGGAGTGTAGGAAGCGGTTATCAAAAGAGACTTGCAAAGTATGGACTTTTTACTATGGGAGATATAGCTGAGTTTTCTATTGATTATGAGGATGTCCTATACAAAGAGTTTGGAATAAATGCTGAGCTTTTAATAGATCACGCTTGGGGCTATGAGCCGTGTACAATTTCTGATGTAAAAAAATACAAACCACAAAACACAAGTAGGAGTAGCGGACAAGTCTTACATGAACCTTATAAGTACGATCAAGCTAAGATTGTTATTGGAGAGATGGCTGATAGTTTAGCACTTGATTTGTATTCAAAAGGTCTAGTCAGCAATCAGATCGATATTACTATTGGCTATGATAGGTCGAGCTTAGAAGACAAAGAAATTAATTATAATGGCGAAATAAAGATGGATCACTATGGAAGAAAAATTCCTAAAAAATCTCATGGTGTAAGAAATTTAAATATGTATACTTCATCATCTAAAGTTTTTATTGACTCTGCTAAGGAGCTTTTTGATAGAATAGTAAACAAGGAGCTCTATATTAGAAAATTAAATATAGTGGCTAATAATACTTGTTATAAGGATGAACTCGAAAAAACAACTCATGGCAGGCAGATGGATATTTTTAACTTGGATAATAGAGCAATAGAAGGTAGTACAGTAAATAAATTGAATATTGCCAAGGAAGAAAAGATACAAAAAGCTGTTATAGAGATTAAAAATAAATACGGAAAGAATTCTATTTTAAAGGGTCTTAATTTTAGAGAGGGAGCTACTGGTATAGAAAGGAATAGGCAGATTGGAGGGCATAAGTCATGAATCTTAAGTATGAGAATATAATTGATATGGATAGGCCTATATCAAAGGCACACATGAAAATGCCTCTTATAAATAGGGCAGCACAATTTGCTCCATTTGCAGCCCTTACTGGTTATGAAGAGGCCATAGCTGAGACAGCAAGATATACTAATAGAAAAATAGATTTAAGTGAAAGTGAGCTTGATAGATTAGACTTTAAGCTTAACGAGTGTTTAAGAAATATAAATACACCAATAAGATTGATTTATTTTGAAGCAGACAAGTTAAAGAAGGGGGGTAAATATTTATCTGCATCTGGAAAAATTAAGAATATTGACGATTATGAGAGAACTATAAGCTTAGATTCTGGGCCTTGTATAAGAATAGACAACATATATGATATTGAATCAAAGACTATGTCAAGTGAATAAAATTAAAGAAACTACCATTGTAATTGGATGAAAATTATAAAGGTAGTTTTTTTATTTGAAAAAAATATTTAAATAAAAAAGTATGGCCTTATTAAAAAAGCCATACTTAAGTCTTAATTAAAATTATTTATATTATTGGGTTCTAATTGCTTCAAGTGGAGAAAGGCGAGTAGCTTTGGTAGCTGGATAGAATCCACTAACTAGTCCAATGACAGATGAAAAAGCAAGTGCAGCAAGGACCAGCCAGAGGGGAATGATAGAAATTTTGTTTGCTTCTCCAGGCATTCCGCCCATCATGCCACCCATCATACCCATATCAGATCCATTTGAAGGTTTAGATGCATAGCTGTTGATAATAGCACTTATTATATAGCTAAAGCCTATACCAACTCCACCACCAAATAGACCTATTAGGGCAGCTTCTGTTAAAAAAATTTTTTTAATATCCTGAACACTTGCACCAATAACTTTCATAATTCCAATTTCTTTTATACGTTCATAGATACTCATAACCATTGTATTGGCAATACCGATTGCCGCAACTAATAAACTTACAGCTCCGATACCACCAAGAATTTTTTGCTGGTTTTCAACTGATTTTATCATAGGTTCTACATATTTCATTTTACTTTGAGCGTTAAAATTTAATTTTTCTAAAGATTCATTGACATCTTTAACGTTTTTTATATCATCAACTTTAACTAGGATTTGTGAATACTTGCTGGCAGATGATCCTCTGCTAAAACTATAGCCACCTTCAGCCTTATTTTGATCTTTTATTCTTTTAGCTTCACGATTAATCTTCTCTGCAAACTCCATGTTAATAAAGATATTGTATCCGTATTCGAAGTCTTGCTCATCTAGTTCACCTATAGGAGTTATCTTAAAGGTCTTTTTAAAAGATGGTCTTCCATCTTCACTATATTCGCTGCCTATACCAATTTCAATCTTATCTTTTTCAAGGTTAATAGGGGACTCATTATTTGAAATGACCCCGCTATTTCTAGCAGATGGGTTATACCAATTCCTCTTAATGCCTCCGCCAAAAACTGCAGCATTGGTATCATTTTCTGTTAATAACTTACCCCATACTGGTTTTATATCGAAATCACCCAGAACATTTGGATCAACTCCAACTATATCTGCATAAGTCTGATATTTTTTTGAAAAAATTTGTGCATCATCAACTCTAAGCATTGGCATAACAGAAATAACATGGTCTAATTGTTTAATAGTATTTAATGCCTTTTCATTTAATGGAGCAGGGTCCTTGGCAGTGCCCGTTTCATTATTGTAAATAGGATAGGGCATTATATTGATAACATCTAAGGCACCCATTTCTTCAAGCTGCCTTTGGGTATTTGCTTTCATACCAAGACCTAGGCTTAGCATAACGACAATGGATGCACAACCAATAGTTACACCTAAAATGGTTAAGATTGTTCTGAGCTTTCGTCTCCATAGGTTACGAACACTCATCAAAAGTAAATCGATATTACTCATCTAAGGTCAGCTCCTTATCACGTTTTTTGTGATGGCTCCTCCTGATAATAACAATAACAGCAATCGCTATTGCTGCGAGAATTGTCCAAAAATACCATTTTTTAGCAAGGTTTTTAACTTTACCCATAAAGCCGTCTTCTTCCATGCCTGGCCCCATTCCGTCGGGACCCATTCCATCAGGTCCCATTTCATTAGGATCGAATTGTGGAGCTTCGGATACCTCGTAAGTTATTTCCTTAATCTCTTCTTGCTTAGTACCTGTTGAGTCTTCATATGAGAAGATTAATTTAACTTTTTTTGTACCAGGTTCAAAAGAGTTGATTTGACAATCATGACTTTCTGTTGAACCGGAAACAAAGTTACCTATATAGTAAGTTGGGTTTTGAATTTCAACTGACGGATCATCGGATTCTGCTCTAACCATCATATTGTAAAGGGTAACCTTACCTGTATTGTAAAATACAACACTGAGTGGGGCACCATCTCCCGCATTAAACGATTCTTGAGTTTGTACTTCTCCGATTTCAAGTCTAGATTTTTGAATTACAGGGATACCAATATTTTCAGATGCCTTATATTCGTTATTTTGTGTGTCTTCATACTCAAAGTTTGCAGTTACTTGATAAGTTTTTGCCTTGGCATCTGGCACTGTATACATCTTTATTTTCTTCTCAACCATTTGACCAGGTTTAATGCTGTCAATGAAAAATGTGTTTGAAGAATCAACTGGAGTAAAGATATTTGAACCAGCTGTATTTGAATTATCGCTAGTTGTTTCCATGCTTGAAAGGGTAATCTTGATATTTCTTATTTCGTGCTTGGAGTTTGTATTTTGGAAATTTAAAGTCATTTCAAACTCGTTACCAGCTTCAGGTAAACGTGGTTCAAATGAATATTTTTCAATAATTAGTTTAGGTGTGCTAGGTTTTTTATCTTTGCCTTCATCGTCTTTTTGAGGATTAGATACAAATATGCCTGCGACTTGCTCTGTAACTATTGGTTCTTCTTTATTTGTATATGAATCATTGTATTCAACTTTAAAGCTGATAGGGTAGTTTTGGGTTGTACTTGCTGGTGTAGCAAAGTAGGTAAATTCATAATGTTTTGATTCACCAGGATTAATTTTTTCTTCAAAAAATTGTCCTACGGACCTAGAAACTAAACCGCTACCATCAACTGATGATTTAATATAGACTCTTTCTGCAACAGATTGGCCTTTGTTTGTAACATCAAAGGTAATTTTAGCTTGGTTGCCTGGATAAATTGTTTTTGAGGGCACATTTAAATTTTCGATGATAAGAGCAGAAGCTTTATCAGGATTTGAGCCGACTGTCAGAAAGAAGCTTCTTGTGTTTGAAGCTTCACCTTCCTTTGCTGCGTTTGGATAGTTAAGTGTAACTTTGAACTCATAGTTACCTGGCTTAATATTTTTTGCACTTCCAAGTTCAAAGGCAAAAGATTTTTCTTGCCCAGGGTTTAAGGTGTCTATAGTGCGAGCATTAAAATCTCTTAGAAGGGTAAAGCCATCTTGTTGCATACCTTCGAGTTTAACTTCTGCATTATAAACAGGGTATTCAGTATTATTTTTTACATTTACAGTAGCGACTACCATTTGCCCAGGTGAAACATCATGTGGGTTAGGGAAGACTGTTACTTCACTTAAATCTAGCTTAGAAAAAGCAGCTTTACCGTTGCTTTTTACTCTAACAGTTGCGGAAAATTGACCAGCACTTGCTCCATCTACAAATACATTAACTGTAACAGGATAGCTACCAGCTCTTGCTGTATCAGGAACTTTAATTCTAAAGCTTAGACCAACTGTATCTTCCTTATAATTAGAGTTTTGAGGACCATAAGGATTACGGTATCTATCATTTCTGTATGGCCCGTAAGTGTTTGCAGTCATTTCATCATATGAATTTTCCAAGTAAATACTTGTTGTATCTGATGAAGTTGCATTACCACTTACTATAATTGGCTGATTATTATCTCTGTCGGTAGTTACAGTTACTAGAGCACTAATAACTCCAGTTTGCCCAGGCTCAACTTCTATATAACTGTCACCATCAATCCTAGCTCTAGATGAAAATTGCTGAGGCTTATTTTGATTTGAATCTAAATTACCTCCATTATTGTCGTCCGCTTTAATATTAAATGTACTAAATGCTAATAAAATTGATAAAAATAATATAAATTTGTTTTTCATGTTCTTCTCCCTAATATAAATCTTATAATTCACTGCCATTTGCATTTAAACCTATATCTGGTATTGGCTCAGGCTTTTGACTAACAATATTCTCAATCTTGCCATCTTTAAAATGAACTATTCTATCTGAATAGATTGAAGTTTCGGGGTCGTGAGTAACAACGATTAATGTGCCACCAGCATCACGAACCATTTTTGTCATTAGCTGAATAACTTCCATACTTGTCTTTGAGTCAAGGTTACCAGTCGGCTCATCTGCAAAAATAATTTTTGGCTTATCTACAAATGCTCTTGCTATACTTACTCTTTGTTGTTGACCACCGCTCATTTCACTAGGTTTGTGAAAAAGACGTTTATCCAGTCCAACTCTTTTTAGTATATCTATGCTCATCTTATCTCTTTTGTGTTTGGGGATTCCTTTGAAAGTTAAGCCAAGTCCTACATTTTCAACTGCATTCAATGTGGGAATTAAATTATATGCTTGGAATACAAAACCAACATTAAGCTGCCTAAATTTTGTCATATTGGATTCGCTTAAACCTTCCAAATGAATACCGCCTATTATGACTTGACCTTTTGTGGGTTTTTCAAGGCCTGCACATAAATTTAGTAGGGTGGACTTGCCGCTGCCGGACGGACCGACCAAGCAAATACATTCGCCCTTATTTATTTCGAGGTCAACACCTCTAAGAGCATATATTTTTTCTTCACCCATCCTATAAATCTTGTAAAGATCATTTAGTTTTATAAGTGGTTCCATTTTTTCCTCCGTATGTGTATTATAACACTCAAGTAAAGCTTTTACAAGAAAATGTGTATAAAAATTTTTAATGGGTAAGATAATTTTAGGAGGAATTATGACGATAAAATTAAGATTACCACATAATAAAAAAGTTAGTTCTATAGATATTACAAAGGAAATGTCCATAAAAGAATTAGTTAAAGAAAATAATATAAAGAATGAAAGTGATTTTATTTTTTTAGGAGCTATAGTAGATGGAAGAATTAAAAATTTAAATTATAAGTTACAGGGCGACGAAAATGTTATCTTAGTTGATATAGCAAATTCGCTTGGAACTAGGGTATACACATCTACATTAATACTTGTATATCATATGGCACAGGTCAAGCTTTTTCCAGAAAGGCAATCTATTATTGATAGTTTCATAGGCTCGTCTATATATGTAGAAGAGGAGTTTGGCATTCCATTTACAGAAAGCGATTTAAATAAGATTAGAGAAGAAATGCAAAATATTATTAATAGCGACATTGCTATTACAGAAGAAATATGGCCAAGAGAAAAAGCAACTAAATATTTTGAAAGTCAAAATAGGTTGGACAAGGTCAAATTAATTGAGACTAATAATCTAGAAGAAGTAAAACTGCATAGGTGTGGAGATTATATAGATAGGTTTGAGGGGATTCTGGCACCATCTACTGGATATATTAAAGACTTTGAATTGAAATATTATTATCCAGGTATGCTAATTGTATTTCCTGGAAATAGTAATGGATATGATGCGAAAAATGAAAAAGAACAACCGAGTTTAATCAAAGTCTTTTCGGATGAAACGAAATTTGCCAAAATTCTAGGTGTTAATTATGTAGGGCAAATGAATGAGAAGATCCTTTATGGCAAGGCTAGGGATTTGATTTTGATATCCGAAGCACATATGGATAAAAAATATGATAATACTGTAAGCGAAGTTTTGAAAGACGAAGCCAAGAGGATTGTATTAATCAGTGGCCCTTCGAGTTCTGGTAAAACAACAACAGCTCAGAAATTAAAAGTTTATTTTGCCATGAGGGGAGTAAACACCGTTGAAATTTCAACAGATGATTATTTTGTTGAGAGATCTCTAACACCAAAAAAAGAAAATGGAGAATATGATTTTGAATCTATAGATGCTGTTGATATCCATAAGTTAAATCAAGACATAATGCAATTGATTGAAGGAAAAGAAATTGACAGGATTTCATTTGACTTTATAGAAGGAAAAGCGGAAAAAACTGGAGATAAAATAAAATTAGGGCCACGTGATATTATAATTATAGAAGGTATACATGCCCTCAATCCAATTTTAAGTAGAGAAATCCCAGAGAGAAATAAATTTAAGATTTATCTGTCAGCTCTTACAACTATGAATATTGATGCGCTTAATAGACTATCCACGACGGATGTTAGATTTTTAAGAAGGATGGTAAGGGATGTTCGCACAAGGGGAAGAGATGTTTCTTCAGCCTTATCAGAATGGAAGAATGTTAGAGAAGGCGAGGATATTTATGTATTCCCTTACCAAGAAGATGCTGACATTGTAATTAACACAAGTTTAATTTATGAAATTGCAGCAATTAAAAAGCACGCCTTAAGTTTGCTTCAAAGCGTGCCAGAAGATGATAATAACTTTGTAAGGGCCACTAGATTGATAGAAACCCTAAGTTATTTTAATTCAATTGATGATGACGATTTAATTCCAAACACATCAATTCTTAGAGAATTTATTGACGGATCTGTTTTTGATAAATAGTTTATCTTAGGTCCTCAAAAAAACTGGATATTTTTACTTTTTTATTGGCGTCGTTTTTATATGCGTACATGAATAGGTTTTCTTTTGCCCGAGTCATGCCCACATATAAGAGGCGCCTTTCTTCTTCTAAGTCGTTTGTTAATATATTCGACCCTGGTATTTCACTTTCAATAAGGTCAATTATAAAAACATTGTCAAACTCTAGGCCCTTGGACGAATGCATTGTTAAGAGTTCTATATCAGAAGAGTTTTCAATTAAGCAAAGTTTTTTAATTTGTTCAAGTCTTGGTAGAAATTCTTCTATAGTCGTATCTTTTGAAATTGAAATCAGAGTATTATAGACCCTGAGTAAGCTATCTAAACTTCGAGCTTGCTCTCTTTTAGATTGCTTTAAAAAGTTTACATAACCACAATTATTTAAAATTATATCCAGGCCTTTATTTTTAAAGTTTGCAGCCGCCATTCTTAAGTGTAGCTTCAAATCATTCAAGAGTTCTGCTTTATATTCGGGTAGGTTTGGAATTGCAAGTACTTTATCTATGGCGTTTTCTTGAGAATTGTAGCGGGCTTCTTCTATTTCTGCCCTTGATACATATCCTTGAAGTTTATAGTAAATCTTTGAATAAAGATCGAAATCATTTGGGCTTAAGATAAAAGAAATAATTTCACAAACATCCCTATAGACACTAGATTTAAAGAAGTCAATATTGTGGTCTTTTAAGTTAAAAGATAATAGATTTTTATCAAGTGCGTCAATAACGCCTATGCTTGAAAGATTGTTGCGATATATAATAGCTTTTTTACCCTTAGCAGCTTTAATATCTTTGACGACACTCTCGTATTGGTCATGGCGAGTTTTTAAAATATTTACTTTAACCTTAGATTTTTTGCCGCGATTAGAGAGCAATTCTTTTTCGTACCTATATTTATTGTTTTTTATTAGGCGGTTAGCCGAATTTACAATTTCATAGTAGGACCTGTAATTTGTTTCTAAATATATTATTTTTGCATTTGCAAATTCGTGTTCAAACCTCATAAGCATATAAGGGCTTGCGCCCCTAAATTTATAGATGCTTTGATCATCGTCGGCAACTACAAAAAGATTATTATTTTTGCTTAGCAAGAGTTTTATAATATCCCATTGTATATCAGATGTGTCTTGGGCCTCATCTAGTAAGATATATTTAAATCTACTTTTAAAAGCATTTTTGAATTTCTTATCATTTTCAAATATTTTCCTTACTTCTAGTAAAAGATCATCAAAATCATAAAGGTAATTATCCCTTAGAACTTTTTCATAATTATCATAAAACTTTTTTAAATTCTTAACACCCAATTCATCTTCAACTTGCAAGGTTATTTCTTTTAGGTTTTTGCACTTGATTGTTGAAATCGCGGATAATATTCTAAGATATGATTCGATGTCGATGTTAGAAAAATATATATCCTTATAAGTGTCGTTTATTGCCTTATATCTAAAGGCCTTGTATCTCTCATCTTCAATCATATTAAAGGGTATGCTTTTAGATTTATTATAAGTGGCAACAATCTCAAAACAAAGAGAATGAATAGTCCTTATATTTTTAAAAGTCGTGTACCTAGAAAATTGCTTCAAGCGTTTACGCATATCATTTGCACTCGCTCTGGAAAAGGTGAGGGCAAGTATTTCTGATGGAGAAACTTTTTCCTCCTCTATGAGTTTAAGTATTCTATTTATTATGATGGTTGTCTTGCCAGCACCAGGAACTGCCAGAACTAGACAAGGACCATTTTTGTGATTGATTGCTTCTAATTGTGATTTTGAAAATTCCATAGCTATATTATAATTGATTCTATTATATAAGTCTAATAATAGAGGTTAATCTTGAAAATTAATAATAAAACCAGTATAATGAAGTGTGGAGGAATATATGGAAGTAATAAGAAAAAATTTAGGTATTTACGGAGCTAACACTTATATTATTTTTGATGAAAATAAAAAGGCAATCGTTATTGATTGTGGTGGTGATAGTGAAGATGTGGTTAAAATTTTAAATGAAAATGATTTAACTTTAGAAGCAATTGTATTAACTCATGGGCACTTTGATCATATAGGTGGGGTTAATAAGCTTAGGGAAGAAACTGGCGCAAAAGTTTATGGAGCTACTGAAGAGAGGGATTTATTTGATGATCCTGACCACAATCTTTCAACGGCAACTTTGCTCGGACCTATTACGCTAGAGTGTGATCATTATTTTAAGGATGGAGATGAGCTTGAATTTACTCCAATAACTTTGAAGGCAAAACATTCACCTGGTCACACTGAAGGAAGCTTTGTATTATATGGCAATGGTTATTTATTTACTGGTGATACTTTGTTTAAGATGAGCTGTGGTAGGACAGATTTATATTCTGGCAACCAGAGTAAGATAGAGGATTCATTAAAGTTTATTGCCACAAATTATCCAGACGATACAGTTGTTTGTCCTGGACATGGTCCTCAAAGCGATATCAAATTCGAGAGAGAAAACAATCCATATATTAAAAATTTACTATGATTGAAATCGTAACAAGTGGATTTGAGCTAAGACCAACTCATTTAAATATGTTACGATCTTCCATAGCTTTTGAAGATATAGATGCATACAAACCTGATACAAAATTGTATTTAGAGCTTGATAATAATCTTGTTACTGGTAAGTGGATCAACGAAGACATATCTAAAGAAATCCGATTGCCAGTAGAAAATTTAGATAGTGAAACTACTATTAAGCTGGCCATATATAAATTGGTAAAATTAATAACAAATGTAGATTTACCTTGGGGAATCTTAACTGGTATAAGGCCAGTTAGATATTTAGAGCAAATAAGAGACCAAGATAAGGATGCTGACATAAAAAAACTTTTTATTGATGACCTAATGGTTAAAGAAGATAAATATAATCTTATCGATGATATATTGGAAACTCAAAAGCCAATCTTAAAGCTTAGGGATGATTCTTTTATAGTATACATCCATATACCTTTTTGCCCGACCAGGTGTAAGTACTGTTCGTTTTCGGTTATGAGCATGGAGGGAAGGCTACGCTATAGTCCAAGTGAATATGTAGATTATTTGCTGAAAGAGATTGAAGACTATAATGGATACATGAATCCCCAAAAACCAGTTTCTTTGTATATAGGTGGAGGGACTCCATCCATACTTGGGAAAAAAGATATAGATAGAATTTTTTCAATTGTTAGAGAAAAATTTGGGGATATAAAAGAAATTACTTTTGAAGCAGGTAGACCTGATACGATAAATGAAGATTTACTAAAAGCTTTGAGAGATAATAATGTAAACAGAATCAGTGTTAATCCACAAACTCTGAAGCAAGAGACTTTAGATAAAATTGGAAGAAAGCATAAGGTTGAAGATTTTTATTCATCATTTAAAATATGCAAGAATTATGGCTTTAATATCAATACAGATATAATAATAGGTCTTGAAAATGAAACTATAGATGATATTAAAGAAACGATAGATAAATTACTCAATTTGCAGCCAGATGATATTACAATACACAGTCTGGCTTTAAAAAATGGGTCTTACTATATAAACCATGACCAAAAATTCGCAATTAATAATAAAATGGACCAATGTTTTGACTACTCTTATGATAGATTAAGAGAATCAGGATACAAGCCATATTATTTATATAGGCAGAAGCGTCAGGTTGGCAATAATGAAAATATAGGTTTTACTAAGAGCCAAGACCTTAATTTATACAATATTTTAAGCATGGATGATAAGTGCGATGTACTGGCCTTTGGTATGGGTGCAGTTAGCAAGTTTACATCTGATGATGGAATTGTAAAAAGGGTATTTGGATTTAGGGATATAGATTATTATATAAACCATTACAAGGAGCTCAATAAGTTAAAAGAAGAGGCCCGTAAGATGGTTAATAATATAAAAAATTAGGAGGATATAATGGAAACAATGGGCAACTTGCGCCGCAGTAATTATGCAGGCACATTAAGACAAGAAGACATAGGAAAAGAAGTTGTACTTATGGGGTGGGTTCAACGCTCAAGAAATTTAGGTAAACTAATTTTCACAGATGTGCGTGATATCTCAGGTATATCACAAGTAGTTTTTAATGATACAGACCAAGAACTCTTCCAAAAAGCGGGGGAATTAAAAAGCGAATATGTAGTAGCTATTAGAGGCGAAGTTCGTGAAAGATCTTCAAAAAATCCTGATATGCCAACAGGAGATATAGAAGTTGACGCTAAAGAATTAAGGATTTTAGACAGGGCCAACACTCCCCCAATTTATATTAAAGATGATGATAATGTCTCAGAAGAAACGAGATTAAAATATAAGTATTTGGATTTGAGAAAACCTCGTTTGCAAAACACATTAAAAGTTAGGTCAAAGATGTGCAATATTATACGTAACTTTTACAATGATCATGGCTTTAATGAAATTGAAACGCCAATATTAGGCAAGAGCACACCAGAAGGAGCAAGGGACTATCTTGTTCCAAGTCGTATTCACCCAGGTGAATTTTACGCTCTGCCACAAAGTCCACAAATTTATAAGCAGCTGCTCATGGTTGCTGGTATGGACAGGTATTATCAAATAGCAAAGTGCTTTAGAGACGAAGACTTGCGTGCTAATAGGCAACCTGAGTTTACTCAAGTTGACGTTGAAATGAGCTTTGTGGATATGGATGATGTTATGGATGTCCATGAAGAATTATTCCAGAAACTCTTTAAAGAAATTATAAATTACGATCTTGAACTTCCATTACAAAGGATGAAATATTCAGAAGCTATGGAAAGATTCGGAGTAGACAAACCTGATCTTCGTTTTGATATGGAACTAAAGAATGTAAATGAAGTGTTTGCTAAGAGTGAATTTCAAATTTTCCAATCTACAATTTCATCTGGAAATCTTATAAGGGCAATTAACGTTCCAAAGGGTGACGAACTTATCAGCAAAAAGAAATTTAAGAAGTTAGAAGAGTTCGTTAAAGACTTTGGAGCAAAGGGCTTAATTTACTTTAGATATGACGATGAAAAATCATCTTCAATTGATAAGTTTGTAAATGAAGACGAAAAGAATGCACTATTTGAATTTATGGGCTCTAACAAAGGCGATATGGTTTTATTAGTTGCTGATAAATATGAAGTTACATGTGCTGCCTTAGGAAATCTTAGAAACTTTATTGCCAAAGAAAACGGAATGATTGATAAAGATAAATATTCTATTCTTTGGGTTGTGGACTTCCCGCTTTTAGAGTATGATGAAGAAAGCGATAGATATGTGGCTGTTCACCATCCATTTACATCGCCAAAAGATGAGGACATTGATAAGATGTTAACTGATCCTGCAAATTGTTCGTCTAAGACCTACGACATTGTTATCAATGGTGAAGAGGCTGGTGGAGGAAGTATCAGAATCCACAATTCAGATGTTCAAGATAAAATGTTTGAAGCTATCGGTTTCTCAAAAGAAGAAGCCTTAAAACAATTTGGTTTCTTTATTGAGGCTCTTAGCTATGGAACTCCACCTCATGGGGGAATTGCCCTTGGACTTGATAGATGGGTGCAAATATTTACAGACACATCTAACATTAGAGACGTAATTGCCTTTCCAAAGACTCAATCAGCATCTGATTTAATGAGCATGGCTCCATCAGCAATTAGCGATAAACAATTAGAGGAAGTAAGCTTAAAGGTAAATGTCGAAAAGAAATAGTAGAACAGTAAGCCTTGTAGGAGAAGAAAATTTTAATAAACTTGCTAGTGTTAGAATAACCGTTGTTGGCGTTGGTGGAGTAGGGGGCATAGCTTGTGAAATGCTCGCCAGATCAGGGGTTAATAATCTAAAAATAATTGATTTTGACAAGTACGAGGAGAGCAATTTGAATCGCCAGATTGGTTCAAGTTATAGTTCTATTGGAAAGTTAAAAGTAGATGTTTTAAAAGAGAGATTTAAAGATATTAATCCTGATTTAAATCTTATTTGCATGCCCTGTATGCTTGAAGAGAGTAATTATGAGGAGCTTTTAGCAGACAGCGACTATATATTAGACTTATGCGATGATATTAATGCCAAAAAATTAATTGCCGAGTATGCAATTAAAAATAAAATAAAATTTATTTCTGCCATGGGCGCAGGCAATAGGACGGATATATCATCATTAAAATTTTCTACTCTTGACAAAACGACCTATTGCAATCTAGCAAAAAGATTTAGGAAATCTATAGATAAAAGTCTTCATAAAAAAATAAAGTGTCTTTATTATGAAGGTGAAACTATAAAAGTTTATGGAGTGGTTGGAACGATTGCTCCATCACCTAACTACATGGGAGTTAGGGCGGCTGCGGAACTTATGAATATGATAATGGAGGAAGAATGCAAGTAATAGGAAAAGTTTTATCAACTAATGGCAATAAAGCTTTTGTATCTCTAGTTCGTACTTCTGCTTGCGGGGGAAATTGTAAAGCCTGTGGAGGCGGATGCGAAACAGTAGATCATAGAATTGAGGTTATTAATTCAATAGATGCAAAGGCAGGAGAGATGGTTGAGGTTGTTATGGATGATTCTTTGGGCCTAAAGGCAAGTGCTATTCTATACGCAATACCATTTTTAGGTTTTATAATCGGCATACTCTTAGGCTATGTACTAAAATTAAGTGAACTAAAATCATTCTTTTTAGGAGTCTTAGGAATAGCTCTTTCGTATCTATGTATATATTTTATAGATGCTAAAAACAAGCATACTAATAAAATTTCTATAATTAAATTAAAATAGAGTAACAATTAAGTTGAAATACAAATTTCAATATGTTACAATTAGGGTGTAGGCAGTAAGATTTAACTGTCATCTACAAAGGAGGTTTAAATGGATTTTTCACACTTAAAACAAACTGACGCTGAGATTTATGGCGTTGTAATGGACGAAAAGGTTCGTCAGCAATCACACATCGAATTAATTGCTAGCGAAAACTTTGTATCAGAAGCAGTTATGGAAGCCATGGGAAGCTACCTAACAAATAAATATGCAGAAGGATACCCAAGAAAAAGATATTACGGTGGCTGCGAAGTAGTAGATATTGCAGAAGATTTAGCTAGAGATAGATTATGCAAACTATTTGAAGCTGATCACGCAAACGTTCAACCACACTCAGGTGCAAACGCTAACATGGCTGTTTACTTCTCATGCATCGAACCTGGTGACAAGGTTATGGGTATGAATCTTTCCGAAGGTGGTCACTTAACACACGGTTCACCAGTTAATATCAGCGGAAAATATTTTGATTTTGCAGCTTACGGTGTAGATAGCAAGACAGAACAAATTAACTATGACCAAGTTGCTGACATTGCTTCAAAAGAAAAACCAAAGCTAATCGTTGCAGGTGCAAGTGCTTATCCAAGAATTATTGACTTTAAAAAGTTTAGAGAAATTGCTGATTCAGTAGGTGCTTTATTCATGGTTGATATGGCTCACATCGCTGGTCTAGTTGCAGCTGGTTTACATCCATCACCAGTACCATATGCTGATTATGTAACAACCACAACACACAAAACACTCCGTGGACCAAGAGGTGGTGCTATCTTAACAAAAGCTGAAAATGCAAAAGCAATTGATAAGGCTGTATTCCCAGGAACACAAGGTGGACCTTTAATGCACGTTATTGCTGCTAAGGCAGTTGCATTTGGTGAAGCATTGAAACCTGAATTTAAAACATATCAAGAACAAGTTCTAAAGAATGCAAAAGCTCTTGCAGAAGCACTCACAGAAAAAGGATTTAGACTTGTTTCAGGTGGTACAGATAACCACTTAATCTTAATCGATGTTAAGGCAAAAGGATTTACAGGTAAAGAAGCTGAAAAAATGTTAGGTGAAATTGGTATTGCTGCTAACAAGAACACAATTCCAAATGAAACAGAATCACCATTTGTTACAAGTGGTATCAGAATTGGTACACCAGCTATGACAACTCGTGGATTCAATGAAGATGACATGAGAGAAGTTGGATATATTATCGCTGATACACTTGATACAAGCTATGATAGAGAAAAATTAAAGGCAAGAGTAAAAGATCTTTGCCAAGCTCATATTTTATACAAATAAGTATAAAAATAAAAAGTCCCGCGAGGGACTTTTTTTATTACATATTATTTTCGTCTGGATCTATTGTTATTGTCTTATAATTATAATAATTAACTAGGCCAGGATTTTGATTTTTTATTTTTTTTACATTTTTTACTTCTGTATAGTCAATATCACATTTCACAGTTTTACCCGATAAGACGCCAGCGACATTAGCAGCATAGATTATATCATATTCACTATAGTCTTTGTTATGACATTCTAGAATGACGTGAGTGCCAGGTTCATTGCGCAAATGAAACCACAGGTCTTCTTTGTGGGAGACTTTAAAAGTTAATTGGTCATTTTGTATATTATTCCTGCCAGCCAAAACTTTAAAACCGCTCGGTGATTTATATTCTCTAAAAGATATTTTTGGATTTCTGATTTTCTTCTTAGATGTACCTTGTTTTAAGAATCCGCTTTGTTTTAACTCTTCTTTTATTTGGTTAATTTCATCCGATGTTTCGGCTTGGTCAAGATTAATGATAGCTGATTTTAAATAATAAATTTCATTTTCAATTTTAGGCATGCGTTTTTTTAGGTTTAGTTCACGATTTTTCATCTTGTTATATCTATTATAAAGCTTATCAACATTTTGCTTAGGAGATAGGGTTTCATCAATAGGAATTTTAATTAATTCATTATCTTCGCTATAAAAATTATTTACTTCTATAAATTTATCGCCTCTAGAAATTTTATATATATTTGCAGCTAAAAGATCAGCTTTAATTTTTATATCTTCACGATCTTTAGATTTTAGGTAATCTTTTTTATGAATACTCAAAGTTTTTTCAAGGCTACTTATTTTATGGTTAATTTTTTTTCTTAAGTCGTGAGTTCTGGATGATATAATTTTGTAAGTTGATTTTGTTTCGTAAAAATATCTTACTGCATCGTTAATTGTGTCGAACTCTTTACCGTTGGTAAAAGATGGACTTAAATCAAAGGCCGATAACTTGAAGGGTATATCGTTTTTCTTGTAAACAATAGCCGTCAAATTATAGTTTAAGATATCTTGAAAGACATTATAGATTGTAATGATCAAATGCTCTCTCCCGCTTTGATCGAGATTAGCGTAGTTAATATCTTCGTTAATATTTGCTGTGTGAAGTATATAAGTCGATATATCGGGGTTTAAACCTTCAAAGGATTTAAATATGGATGTTTTTAAATTTTGAAGTTTAGATTCTTCGAGCTTGTTTTTTATATCATCTTGACTTGCACTCAGTGGGTACAAGCCATTAGCCTCTGGTAGTTTGTATTCTTCTTTTGGAAGTACAAGCCGTACACTACTCATATCTGGATAAACCCTTATCAGTGAATCGATGATTTCGTTATTGTTGGCATCTACAACAATAAGGTTAGAATATTTTCCCATGCTTTCAAATTGCATTTTAATTTGATCTGTTGAGTATATGTCAGCAGAGGTTGAGAAAGTAATTGATATTATTCTATCCATTCTTACTTGTTCAATTTTTAAAACACGAGCTCCTACTAGATATTTCCTAAGTAACATACAAAATGATGGGGGCTCTTGTGGATAATCCTGTTTCTTATCAGTCAGATATACAGCAGGAGTATCAGAGGAAAAAGAAAAATATAAAATTTTATTTTCTCTACCTGCTCTAAGATGGATTGATACATCTTTGTTTTCCTGATATATTTTATCGACCCTTGCTCCAAGCAAGCTATCGTTTAATTCTTTTGTTAAAAGTCTAATTGCTGGTCCGTTTAATGACATAATTCACCTCAAGGCAATTATATCATAGAATAAAAAGTATATTGTTAAGTTTTCGAAACATTCTATTGTTTTATAAAATTCCTTCTTATATAATAAGCGTATAAAGTTTATTAGTTAAAAAGAAATGGTGGTGAAAATTTTGAGCAAAGGGCTTCTAGTCGTTTTGTCAGGTCCATCTGGTGCTGGCAAGGGAACGGTTTGCAAAGAATTATTAAAAAATAACAAGGAAATAGTTTTATCTATATCAGCAACCACAAGGCAGTCTAGAGAAGGTGAGGTTGACGGAAAAAGTTATTTTTTTATTAGCGAAGATGAATTTAATGAATTAATTGAAAATGATAAGATGCTTGAATACGCTCATGTGCATCAAAATATTTATGGAACGCCAAAGGACTTTGTCTTTGGACAAATAGAAAAGGGTAATACGGTCTTACTCGAGATTGATGTGGCAGGAGCCATGCAAGTAAAAAAAGCATACGATGATGCAGTTTTAATGTTTTTACTTCCACCCAGCATGGAAGAGCTAAAAAAGAGGATTATAGGCAGAGGTTCTGAAACCGAAGAGTCTTTGAGGATTCGTTTTAATAATGCTTATAAGGAAATCGAACAAATAGATAAATATGACTATTTTATTATAAATGAGGAAGTGGAAGAAGCTGCCAAAGATATTGAAGAGATTATTAATGCAGAGCTGCACAAGGTAAAAAGATTTAAAAATTTAAAAGAGAAAGTGTTAGGTGAATAATTATGTATAACCCATCAACAGATGTTTTAGGTAAAAATGTTAGCAGGTACACACTAGTATCTGTTGTAGCAAAGAGAGCAAGGCAAATAGTGGACGGATCAATGATTAAGGTTGAAGGCCATGAAGACGAAAATCCAATTACCATTGCACTTGAAGAAGTAAGAGAGGGCAAAATAGAATATAAGGACCATGATTAATGTTTAAAGATAAACGTGTTTTACTTGGCGTCACTGGCGGTGTAGCAGCTTATAAAGCGATTGAAATTGCCAGTAGACTGAAAAAAATGGGCGCCTATGTAGACGTCTGTTTAACTGAAAACGCTCTTCATTTCGTGACTCCACTTGCTTTTTCAAGCATAACTGGCAGAGACGTATATGTGGATGGTTTTGAAATGAAAGATGGAAAAATTCCTCATATATACTTGGGCGAAGCTGATTATATTATCGTAGCTCCAGCTACAAAGAATTTCATTGCCAAATTAAGAGCAGGAATTTGTGATAACCTTCTGTTAAATGCTATTTCTGCAAGTGAGACCAAAACATTTATTGCCCCGGCAATGAATACAAAGATGTATTTGGATAAGACCAATCTTGAAAATATAAAATATTTAAAAGATCTTGATTATTATTTTATAGAGCCAGACACAGGACTACTAGCATGTAATGATGTAGGAATTGGCAAACTACCATCACCAGAAAGCATATTAAATGAAATTATAGCTAACAACAAGCAAGACTCATTATTTGCAAATAAAAAGGTTGTTGTAACAAGCGGATCTACTGTTTCACAACTCGATCCAGTAAGGATATTTACAAATCGCTCAAGCGGAAAAATGGGACTTGCGATTGCCCGTGAACTAAAAAGACGCGGTGCAAATGTGGTTTATATAAGCAGGTTTAAGCCAGAAGATAATTTTTATAAATATACCGACATTAGCACGACTTCAGATATGTTAGAGGCTGTTAAAGACGAGATTAAAGATTCTGTAGCCTTATTTATGGCAGCAGCACCCTTGGATTATGAGTTCGATTCTTATGCAGAAGAAAAAATAAAAAAAGCTGATTCACTAGAATTTAAATTAGTTAGGACAAAAGATATTTTAAAAACTATTGCTCCCATCAAAGGCGATATGAAGGTGATTGGCTTTGCTGCAGAGAGTGAAAATCACGTTGAATATGGCAAAGAAAAGCTTGTTAAAAAGGATATGGATTTTATCGTAATTAACAATATAAAGGGAGAAAACTCAGCCTTTGGATCTGATAGAAATAGCGGAACTGTTTTATCTAAAGACAATAAAAAATTAGAAATTAAAGATACTGATAAAAATAGCTTTGCAAGGCTGATGATTGATTTTGTAGAGGAGAATTTATGATTGCAAGGGTTTTAATTAATAGAAATATTGATTCATTAAATCGTGAATTTTCATATATAATACCTGAGGAAATGAATGCATTTGTAGGGGCACGTGTTGTCGTACCTTTTGGAAGGGGCAATTCAAAAATAATCGGTATTATCGTTGAAATTTGTAATGAAGATGATAGTGATATAGAATTAAAACCTATCTTAGAAATTTTAGATGAAGAGCCACTTATCACTCAAAAAGATATTGACACGGCATCTTTTATTTCTGAAAAAACATTTTCAAATAAGATTGAAAGTTTAAAGTTATTTCTTCCACCAATGGATTTAAATTCAATACAAAAAGATTTGTATTCGGCTAGGACTTTAGAATTAGTTGATGAGTCAAAGCTCAGCCGTGAGGAGATTAGAGAAAAGCTTGATAGTGGAGAGTTTAAATACTCATACTCTTTAAAAAATCAGCCTTCTATGTATACTAAAAAAATCTTGTATGCTAAGAATGAGGCCGATGATCTTTCTGAGAAGCAGATGGCTGTATATAATATTGTTAAATCAGGTGATTACAGTCGATCCGACATTATGAAAAGACTATCAATTAGCGATAGTCCAATAAAAACATTAATAAAAAATGGCTATATTGGTGAGAGAGTAGTTATACAAAAATTTATAGGCAAAAAAGTTTCTCGATATAAAAAACATCAGTTAAATGAAACACAAAGAAATGTTGTAGACGGCATATTCAAAGATTATAAGTCAGCTAACAATAAGTTTTTAATAAACGGAGTCACGGGTTCGGGTAAAACGGAAGTATATTTACAGATTGTAGAAGAGGTCCTAAAGGATAATAAATCTGCAATAATATTAGTTCCTGAAATTGGTCTTACCCCACAAACTGTAGCTAGATTTAAAGGTCGTTTTAATGAAGAAGTTGCCATTATCCACTCAAAGCTTACTCAAAAAGAAAGATATGATCAGTGGATGAGAATTAAAAATGGTGATATTAGGATAGTTGTTGGAGCTAGGTCTGCAATTTTTTCTCCGGTTCAAAATTTAGGGATAATTATAATAGATGAAGAGCACGACAATTCTTATGTTTCTAGTCATACTCCTAAATACAAAACTGTTGATATTGCAGAGTTTATGGCTGATATAAACAATGCCATGCTGATTTTAGGATCTGCAACTCCTTGCCTTGATTCTTATTACAAGACAAGCAAGGGTATTTATAAGTTGTATGAGATGAAGGAAAGGGCAAATGGAAAGGCTTTACCAAAGATTGAAGTTGCAGATATGGCCCTTGAGCTCAATAATGGAAATATATCTATTTTTTCATTAAAACTTTATGAAGCTATACTCGATAATTTAAAAAATAAAAAACAAACAATGCTTTTTTTAAATCGTAGGGGTTATTCGGGTTTTGTAAGTTGCAGAACTTGTGGAGAAGCAATTAAATGCGAAGACTGCGATGTAAGTATGACCTACCATAAAAATATGAACAAACTTGTCTGCCATTATTGCGGCAAGTCAATAGCCTTACCAGAAAAGTGCCCCAACTGTGGTTCTGATAAAATAAAAGATTTTGGAATTGGGACAGAGCAGGTTGAATATATAACTAAAAAACTCTTTCCTCAAGCTCGAGTTGAGCGGATGGACAGGGATACAATGTCCAGAAAAAATTCTCATTATGATATATATCAGAGAATGAACTCTGGAGACATAGATATTTTAATTGGCACACAGATGATAGCCAAGGGCTTAGATTTTAAGAACGTTACCTTGGTTGGAATAATTGCCGCTGATATGCTTTTAAAAATTCCTGATTACAGGGCTTGTGAGTGGATGTATTCACTTGTTAGGCAGGTAAGCGGAAGAGCTGGTCGAGGAGAGGATGAAGGACGCGTTATTCTTCAGACTTATCAACCAGAACATTTTGCAATTAAATTAAGCGTAAATGGTGAATATGAAGAATTTTTTAAGACGGAGATGAAGGTAAGAAAAGAGTTTCTATATCCTCCTTTTACCAAAATCATATTGGTGCAAAAAAATTCAACGGATAATATGATTGCTCATAATGATCTGATGGATGTATATCATAAACTCACAAAATTTGTTATTGATAATGATATCACAGCAAAAGTTTTGCATCCGAATCCTTCGCCAATTGCGAAAATAAAAAATGAATATCGCTGGCAATTTATTATAAAATCGCCAGACAAAAATGTAAGTAAGATTATAGAATTTTTAAGAAATTTTAATAGTAAAGAAATAAATGTAAGTGTTGACCCAATTAGTATGATGTAGGAGGTTACATGGCAATTAGAAAATTAAGGATTGATGGAGATCCTATTTTAAGAAAACAATCAAAGACAGTAAAAGATATAAATGAAAATATTATAACATTAATAGAAGATATGAGAGAAACACTTGATGAATCAAATGGCGTAGGCCTTGCAGCTGTTCAAGTTGGTGCATTAAGAAGAATTATACTTGTAAAGCCAGAAGAAGATGAAGAGGCAATGGTTTTAATAAATCCTGAAATCGTTGAATGCGATGGCGCAGAAGTTGGACTAGAAGGCTGCTTGAGCGTTCCTGGTAAACACGGAAAAGTTGAACGCCCTCAAAAGATTAAAGTTAAAGCTATGGATGCATATGGCAAAGACCTTGATTTCGAAGCTGAAGACTTTGTGGCAAGAATTATTTGTCATGAGGTTGATCACACCAATGGCATCCTCTATACAGATAAAATTTATGAAAATCAACTTTTTGATGATGAAGATTTAATAGAGAGTGATTTATAGATGAGTAAAATTTTATTTTTTTCTTCAACACAATTTGGGGCGGAGATTTTAGAAACTTTGCACGAATCTAAAAACGAAATCATTGGTGTAATAACACGATCTGATAAAGTTAGAGGCAGGGGAAATAAAATTATAAGCACTCCAGTAAAAAAATATGCTGAAGAAAACAATATCGAGGTTTTTGAAAAAGATTTTTTAAGTCAAAATGATGAGTCCTGGATTAAAGACTTGAACGCAGATTTTTTTGTAGTCGTAGCTTATGGAGCAATTTTGCCTCAATATATTTTGGACCTTCCAAAGCTTGCTCCTATTAATATTCATGCATCGCTTTTGCCCAAATACAGGGGAGCTAGTCCAATAGAAAGTGTTATCAAGGATGGTAAAGATAAGACTGGAATAACATATATGAAAATGGTTAAAGCTCTTGATGCGGGTGATATTTATAAAGTTTTTGAGTTAAGTATTGGAGAGAACGAAACTTTTGATTCATTAAATGGAAGACTTTGCAATCTATCAAAAGAGACTATTGTAAATGTTTTATCTGGGATAGAGAGTGGAGAATTAAAGGCGCAACCACAAGGACCCGGTGAAACTTATGTAGGTAAAATTTCTAAAGAGGATGCACTGGTCGATTTTAATTTTAAAAGCAAGGATATAAAAAATAAAATCAATGCCTTGAGTTCACACATTGGTGCTTATGCTTATAATGGAGATGATAGATATAAATTATTTTCAGCTAGGCTTTCTGAACTTAAATTAGATCCAGGATTTATTAAAGTTTCTGATGGCAATTTGCATATAGGAACAAGTGATGGATCAGTTATAATTGATGAAATACAAGCTCCAGGTAAAAAGAAAATGAAAACATCTGATTTTTTAAGAGGAAATAATATTGAAGGAAGATTTGAAAATAAACGATAGAGAAGTTGCTTTTGATATCATATATAGAGTCATTTATGATGATGGCTATTCTAATTTATTATTAAAAAACACCCAGCTAGATTCAAGACCTTTTGTAACAGACCTGGTATATGGAGTTGTTGAAAGAAAATTTACCCTGGAAGAAATGCTAAAAATTTTATCTAATAAAGATTTGGAAAAAATAGATCAAAAAGCTGTTGTTTTAATTTATATCGGTCTTTATCAGCTGTTCTATTCCAATACAAAAGATTATGCAGCTATATTTGAAGTTGTTGAATTAGCTAAAAAAATGCTTAATAAAGGAGCTGCAGGCTTTATAAATGGGATTTTAAGATCAGCTCAGAGGATGGGGGATGACCTTTTAAATAAAGTTTATGGCAAGGGTTGGGAATATGAGTATTCAATTAATAATGAGCTCTTGTCAATGATTAAGGAAAATAAGGCAAACACGCTTGAAATTTTAAAGGCAACTTTTATTCCGCCAAAAGTGCATATTTATGTAAGAAAAAATATGGCTAAAATCAAATCTAGGCTTGAATCTAATGAGATAAAATTCAAAGAAAAAGAGGATTTTTTAATAATACAAAACTATAGACACAGCGTGCTTACAAATTTTTTTAGAAATGGCGATTACACAATTATGGACTATTCTACATCAGCAGTAAGGGAACTTGCACCTGATAATAATTTTGTGACAATATTTGATATGTGCGCAGCGCCGGGCGGTAAAACCCTTTTGCTAGCTGATAAGTTTCCAAATGCCAAGATAAAAGCAAGTGATATAAATAAGAATAGGGTTACTTTGTTGGAAAATAATATTAGACGCTGGGGACTAACAAATGTGACTTGTGGTGTTCATGATGCCAGAAATTTTGATGGTAATGAATACGATTTAGTTTTATGTGATGTTTTGTGCAGCGGCTCAGGTGTTATTTCTAGGAAGCCAGAGTTAAAATACAAGATAAATTATAAAATGATTGAAGATTTAAATGTCAAGCAAATTGAAATACTCAAGAATGCTGTAAATCAAACTAAAAAAGATAAATATATAATTTACTCGACGTGTTCAATATTAAAAAGAGAAAATAGAGATATAGTAGATAGGGTAGCAGGAGAAAATAATTTAAGTATCATCAAAGATACAACAGTTTTTCCTAGTAAAGATAGTGAGGGATTTTACGCTTGCTTATTAAAAAAGATATAGATAATTTTACACATGAAGAATTAAAGTCAGAATTAGATCAATTCAATTTGCCAAAATTTAGGTCTAGTCAAATTTTTTCTGATATTCATAAGAATAGAGTAGAAAGTTTTGATCAAATAAGTTCATTGCCAATAGATCTTAGGGCTAAAATTAAAGACGAGTACAAGTTCACAGAAATTACTACAGTAACAAGTTTAACGAGCAAAGATAGCAGGACTAAAAAATACTTATTTAAGCTTGCTGATGGTAATTTTGTTGAATCAGTATATATGGAATATAAGGACAGAAATTCCATATGTATTTCATCACAGGTTGGCTGCAATATGGGCTGTGTTTTTTGTGCATCCACAAAAGGTGGCAAGGCAAGAAACCTTAGCTCTGGTGAAATGGTCAGGCAAATATATGAAATTGAAAAGCTTGAGGGCAAGTATATAAATAATATTGTTATTATGGGTCAGGGTGAACCTCTTGATAATTACGAAAATCTTATTAGATTTTTAAAAACTATTTCTGATGCAAATGGAGCCAATAAATCTTTAAGAAAGATCACTGTTTCGACATGCGGTCTTACAGATAAAATAATTGATTTGGCCCATGAAGGTCTACCAATAACTCTTGCTCTTTCTTTGCACAGAACGACGGATGAAGAAAGGTCAAAGTTGATGCCTATAAATAAAAAATATCCACTAAAAGAATTAATGGATGCAGTTCAATATTATTATAAAGAAACAGGCAGAAGGCCTAGCTTTGAATACATGGTAATTGGCGGTGAAAATGATAGTGATAGCGATGCTAAAAGGTTAAAAGAATTTGTAAATAAAACGCACGCTCATATAAATATACTGGAATTAAATCCAATAAAAGAATACAATAATAAGGGTGAAGCAGGTGCGGCGAAATTATTTACACAAAAGTTAAATGATTTAAACGTAAACGCAACCTTTAGGCATAGCATGGGCCAAGATATTGATGGAGCATGCGGTCAATTAAGAAGAAAGTTTATATGCGAGGATTAATATGCAGTATTTCTCAAGAACAGATAAGGGTAATATTAGAAAAAACAATGAAGATTCATTGTTTATAAAAGAATTTGATGATTTATTAATTTTAGCAATATGCGACGGAATGGGTGGTCACAAATCTGGTGAAGTTGCCAGTAGCATGGCTGTAAAAGCTGTGGAAAAATGGAGACCTAACAAAGACGAAGATATTTTAAAATCACTGAAGAAGTTGGTAGAAGATATTAATATAAATATTTATTTAAAATCTAAATCATCTGAAGATTTATCGGGAATGGGTACAACCCTTTCTATAGCAGTTATTAAAAAGAATATTTTATATTATGCTCATGTTGGTGACTCGAGAATTTATATATATGATGATGAGCTTAAACAAGTTACAAGTGATCACACACTAACTGCTGAATTAATTAAAAATGGTGTTGATGTCAATGAAGAATCGTATTCAAATTATATTACAAGAGCTGTTGGTGTATCTTCAATAGAAACACCAGACCTTGGTAAAATAGAATCAAGTGTACCTTTTAAAGTTTTTTTATGCACAGATGGCGTCACGAAATATCTGTGTGATGATGAATTAGAAGAAGAGCTTAAAAATGATAACGATTCAGAAACTGTTAACATTATTGTTGACAAGTGCCTAGAAAGAGGAGGCAAGGATAATATAACTTGTATTTTGACTAAGATAGGAGAATAGTATGGAAATAGGTTCAATGTTATTAGATAGATACGAGATACTTGAAGTTGTAGGCGTTGGCGGTATGGCAACTGTTTATAAAGCCAAGTGTCATACACTTGATAGACTTGTTGCTATCAAGGAGTTAAAAGATGAGTATGCAAGCGATGATGAATTCGTTAAGAAGTTTATGAACGAATGTCAAGCTGCAGCAAAATTAAATCATCCCAATATTGTTAGTATTTATGATTTTCATAAGGTAGAAATCGACGTTGTAGATCATTATTTTATAATAATGGAGTATATTGATGGGGAGACATTAAAAGATTTGATTGCTGAAAAAAGTCCTATAGAACAAGAGCAAGCTCTTATAATTGCTGGACAAATTTTAGCAGCTTTAAAAGAAGCTCACTCACATGGTGTTATTCATAGGGATATCAAACCTCACAATATTATGATTACAAAAAATGGTATTGTTAAGGTTACTGATTTTGGAATTGCTAGGGCAACATCAAATCAAACTATGACAACAACTATGGACGCTATGGGATCTGTACATTATTTCTCACCAGAACAAGCTCGTGGTGCATATACTGATCAAAGAACTGATATATATTCATTTGGTATTCTCTTATATGAAATGGTTACAGGAAAGAGACCATATGATGGGGAGAATCCAATTACAATTGCTATGAAGCATTTGGAGGAAGAAATAACTCCTCCATCCAAGTTCAATCCTAATATCTCAGATAGTTTAGAGGCTATTATTTTAAAATGTGTAAAGAAACGTCAGGCTGAAAGATATCAAAATGTTGATGAAATAATTACAGATTTAAATAAAATCTTGAATTCTAAGCGTAGTTTTTTATCAAATGAAGAAATAGATGAGCAACTTGATATGACAAGGGTAATACCAAAAGAAGAAATTGAACAACTGATGAAAAACAAAAAGAAAAAAACCATTTCAGATGCTTATGATGGCAGCGACTATGACGATGATGAAGATTACGATTATGATCAAGATGACGATGATGAATATGATGATGACGAATATGATGATGACGACGAAGGCGTAAGCATATTTAAAAAGCTTCACTTACTACCTATTTTTGCTGGTATATTGTTAGCATTTTTATTAACTACCGGTTTGTATATTGGTTTCAACAAAATCAGAGAAACTAATATACAAAATAGAATTGGCGAACATCCAGCTCCAATTTTAATTGGATTATCAGACGAAGAGGCCAGGGAAAAAGCATCAGAAATTAAAGTAAACCTAGAAATTGAAAGAGTTACCAATGAAACAAGTCGCGCTTTTGGTATATTAAATCAACGCCCTCAACCAGGAATCAACATTAAAGAAGGCTCTACAATTTATGTTACTATAAATTCTCCAGAAAAAGATAATTCTGAGGAATCAAAATCTACTGGTAAATTTATGAAAGATTATGTTGGCAAGAGCCTTGATGAAATAGAAGATGAAATTAAAAATCTTGGCGTAGGTTATAAAATTGAATATGATAAGGATTCAAATGGCCAAAAAAATGTTATCATTAAGCAATCACCTAAAGCTGGAACAGAAATTATGGATAAAACTATTATTGTTTTTACAGTTCCAGAAACGGGAAGTTTTGGTGTTAGGAAAGTTCCAAAACTAGTAGGCTTGAATGTGGAAGATGCGAAATCCTTAATTATAGCAAATGAGTTTCAAGTTGGAAATATAACCTATGAAGCTTCAGAGGAAGTAAAAAAAGATGTTGTTATCTCACAATCCCATGATGAAGGTGTTGAGTTTTCTCCAGGAACAATTATTACCTTAGTGGTATCAAAAGGCGAAGAAGAAACTGAAGAGGAAGAAGAGCAAACTGAAAATGAAAACACCGAGGCCAATAAAGATGCAGCTAATTTTAATCTTTCATTTAATGTGCCTGAAGATAAGGAAGAGACAGCTGTAAAAGTTGTAAACATTGTAGATGGACAGAGAAATGTTCTTCACGAAGATGTGTATCCTAGCGACAAGGGCTTTGTATTCCTTGATTTTTCTGATTTAAAAGTTGGATCGACAGTTGAACTCTATTTTGATGATATTATTAAACAAACCTTTACAGTAAATGCAAACACAAATTAAAAGAGTGGCGGGAGGTGTGTTCTTAGCTGATTACAATGGAGAAGAATACATCCTTCACAGCCCTGGAAAAATAAAATCAGCTCAGAAGTTGTTGGTTGGTGATATTGTTGAATTTGAAAAGCAGGATGATGACTTTATAATAACTAAAGTTTATGAACGGAAAAATTCTTTCATAAGACCTCAGGCTGCAAATATAGATATATTTTTGATAGTATCCTCTATAGAAGATCCTCAGTTTGACCAATATTTAACAGATAAGTTATTAGTTTACTCTTTTATTCACAATTGTGATCCTGTTGTTTTATTAACAAAATCTGATTTAAATTTAAGTAAAACAGAGGAAATAAAAGATATGTATGAAAAGAGTGGAATTGATGTATATGTTTCTGGCATTGACCATGAGTCCTATGATGATATTGAAGAGAGATTTAAAGAGAAACTCATTATGGCAGTAGGCAATAGCGGCGTAGGTAAGAGCACTTTTTTAAATCAATTGGCAAGGGATACCATCCAAAAAACGGCTGAGACGAGCAAAAAGTTAGGGCGGGGCAGACACACCACAAGACATGTAGAAATTTTTGATTTTGGGGAATTTAAATTAATCGATACGCCCGGTTTTGCTTCTTTAGATATACCACTGTTGAAGGAAGGAGAGCATTTACAGAATTATTATCCTGAATTCTTAAAATATAAGAAATCATGTAAGTTTAATACTTGTAAACATATTAATGAACCTGGTTGTGCAGTTAAGAAAGCACTTAATGAAGGTTTTATCGATAGAGAAAGGTATGAGAATTATTTAAGATTAGCAGAAGAGGTTAAAAACATGGAGGTAAACAGATGGTAAGAATTGCGCCAAGTGTGCTGAGTTGTGATTTTCTAAATTTAGGTAATGATATCGAAATGATGATGGATTCAGGCATAGATATCTTGCATATGGATATTATGGATGGTATGTACGTGCCAAATATTAGCTATGGACCGATGATTCTTAAACAAATTAAGGACAAATACGATATTGCTTTTGATACTCATCTAATGATAATGGAACCAAACAGGTATTTTGATGTTTTTAAAGATACAGGAACGGAATATTTAACAATCCATGCTGAAGCATCAACACATTTAGAAAGAGATTTAAATAAAATAAAAGAATTAGGCATGAAAGCTGGTCTTGCTTTAAATCCAGGCACTTCTCCAGAAACAATTAGATATGTATTAGATGTTGTTGATATGGTTTTAGTAATGAGTGTAAATCCAGGTTTTGGAGGACAAAAATTTATCCCATCTGCTAGTCAAAAGATAAAAGAGATCAGACAAATGCTGAATCAAATTGGTTCAGAAGCTATTATTGAAGTTGATGGAGGAATAGTTGCATCTAATGTACTTGATGTGGCAAAGGCTGGAGCTGATATGGTTGTAAGTGGCTCTGGATTATTAAAAGGTGATTTTGAAAGCAACCTAAAAGCGTTTAAAGATCAATTATGCAAGCTTTAATTGTTGGAGCAATGCTTAAGGATTATAATTATCTTTTAAAAATTTATGATAATTATAATTTCAAAATAGCAGTTGATAGAGGAGCTGAAGTTTTTTATAAAGCAAAGCTAATGCCAGATTTAATGCTTGGAGATTTTGATTCAATCAATCAAACTATATTAAATGAATTTGAATCATCTGGCGCCTCTTTAAAAAAATTTAAAATAGATAAGGATAAATCTGACTTAGAACTTGCTATAGAAGAAGCAAAAAACTTTAATAGGATTGACTTTTCTGGTGTGCTTGGTGGAAAACTTTCTCACGAGTTATTTAATATTAATCTATTGATTGATCTTAGGAAACAAGGTTATAAAGTTTCAATAAGAGAACCTAATACTAGGGTTGAGTTCTTAAAAGATGGCGATGTTTTAAAAATTCCAAAGGGGCTAAGAGTAAGTATTGTTCCAAGCGAAGATATGAAAAGCAAGATTAGTCTAAAGGGCTTCAAGTGGAATTTAAATAAGGCTCCTGTATCTAAATGCAGCAGCCTAACGTTGAGCAATGAAACAATTGATTGTGGATTTATAAAAGTATATGGCGAGGTTTTAATGGTTATTATAGAACCACTAGAACATAAAACAAGGCAAGAAAAAAAGAGCTTATAGCTCTCTTCAAATTTCTTAAAATTCAGCTTTTCCTAAGCAACTTGTGCATACTTTAATTCTCTTAGCTGTTCCGTCTTCAACGACGCGAATTCTTCTAAGATTAGGAGCCCAAGATCTACGAGAGTTTCTTTTGGAGTGGCTAACTTTGTTACCAAATTCTTTGCCTTTTCCACATACATCACATACTCTTGCCATAATTACACCTCCTCTTATTTAACATATATATTCTACAATATATTTAGCTAAAAATCAAGCTATATTTTTAATAACTTGAATAATATATTAAAATATTATAAAATAGAGGGGAAGAATATCATATAAAGGAGTCTATTATGAGTGCTAAAATAATTACCGATTATGGAAAAATTACTATATCTGACAATGCAGTTGCTATAATTGCAGGTATTTCTGCAATGGAGACATATGGAGTTGTTGGAATGGCTGCTAAAAATGCGACAGATGGAATTTTTGAACTTTTGAGTTTTAAGAATCTTTCTAAGGGCATTAAAGTTACATCAGAAGAAACATTTGTTAATATAGATATTCATATTATTATACAATATGGGATAAATATCGCAGTTGTATCTGAAAATCTTATTGAAAAGGTAAGATTTAATGTTGAAAAGCAAACTGGTTTAGAAGTTAGGGATGTAAACTTATTTGTTCAAGGAATAAGAACGAACAAATAGGAGGTATTATGAAGTATATAGATGCAAATATGTTTAAAAATGGCATTAAGAATGCTGTTGCTAATCTTGATGTAAATAAGGACTTGGTTAACGCTCTTAATGTTTTTCCTGTGCCAGATGGAGATACTGGTATCAATATGTTTTTGACTATTAAATCTGCAAGTGAGCATGCACTCTCAGAAGATAGTGATAGCTGTGGAAATATTGCAAAAGCATTGAGCAAGGGAGCTCTGATGGGAGCAAGAGGAAACTCAGGTGTAATTTTATCTCAAATTTTACGTGGACTCTCTCAAGGTATAGCTGATAAAGAAGATATCGATGTTAGTACAATGAGTCATGCATTAACAAGTGCAAGAGAAGTAGCGTATAAGGCTGTTATGAAACCAACAGAAGGAACAATTTTAACTGTAATTAGGGAGATAGCTGAATACGCTGAAAAATCTCATAGAAAATTTGATGATACAGTTGAATTTTTTAAAGCGTGCCTTGATGTAGGACAAAAATCATTAGATAATACACCTAATTTGCTTCCAGTTTTAAAAGAAGCTGGTGTTGTTGACTCAGGTGGTAAGGGTTTAATGGTTATACTGGAAGGTTTCTATTTTGGTTTTATTGGAAAAGAGATTGATTATGAAATAGCTGCTCCAGTTATTGAGCCTACAATTAATTTAGAATTTGATGAAAGCATTAAATATGGTTATTGTACTGAGTTTATGATTCATACAGACTTTGATGATCTTGATTTATTAAAATCGAGACTTCTGGATTTTGGTGATTCATTAGTTTGCGTAAAGAATGATGATATTATTAAAATTCACGTTCATACAAATCACCCCGGCAAGGCTTTTGAAATTGGACTTGAATATGGATATATCACAGGTGTTAAAGCTGATAATATGAGGCTTCAAAATGCTGAAGTAAGGGCTAGACATGATGACCATATTAAAGAAGAAATGATCAATCCTGGAGACTTAGAACATAAGGAGAATGCTTTTATAGCTGTTGCTGCAGGTGAAGGTATTAAAAATTTATTTTTAGACCTTGGTGCAGATAAGGTTGTATTGGGTGGACAAACAATGAATCCAAGTGTTGAGGATTTTATCAAGGCTGTTGATAGTATCAATGCAGATAATATTTTTATATTGCCAAATAATTCCAATATAATTTTAACTGCAGAAAATGTTTGCGATGTTTCTGATAAGAATATAATTGTAATTCCTACAAGGACAATCCCACAGGGTATACAAGCTCTCATCAATTACGATGATAGTTTAGATTTGAATACAATAACTGAAACTATGACCAAATCATTGGAAGAAGTTAAAAGTGGTGCAATAACTTATGCTGTAAGAGATACAGTTATTGATGGAAGGGAAATTAAAAAAGGCGACTACATGGCTATAATAGAAAAGGATATTGTGGCTAGTGATAGCGATAGATATGACGTTTTAAAGGCAGCAATCGAATCAGCTGTTGATGAAGATACATCTATAGTAACTTTATTTGCGGGAGATGAAATTGATGATGCGACTTTAGAAGAGGATGTTGCGAACCTTTCAGAAGCTTATCCTGATATAGATATTGAATCTGCAAGGGGAGACCAACCTGTATATTATTATTTGTTGAGTATTGAATAATGAGCTTTGGGAGCATAAAGGGACTTGGGCCTAAACGTATTAAGTTACTTGAAAAATTGAATATTAATAACTTAAATGACCTTGTCTTTTATGCTCCTAATTATTATGAGGATAGAAAAACTGTACTTAATTTGGATCAAGTAAGAGACGGCGAGGATGCTTTGATTCATGTAAAAATAACACGTAGAGAGCCAATTAAACGTATCAACAATAAAATGACTATTGTAAATTTTGTTGCAAGTGACGGTTATCAAGTTATTAATATTTCCTTTTTTAACCAGTATTGGGCCAAAAATAATTTTAAAATTGGAGAATGGTATTATCTATTTGGAAGGATAAAAACTTTTAAATCAGAGATTACGATGAATTCTCCAATTTTTTCTTCAAAAATTGATGAGAACATCGGATCTATAGTACCAGTTTATCCGCTTACCAAAGATTTAACCAACAAAGTTTTAAGATCATATATTTCGCAGGCTTTAGATCAGTGGCAAGAGTTTGAGCTTGCTCCTAAATCATTAAGGGATGCTCACAACATTCCGCCAATGAAAACACTACTTAGAATGATTCATTTTCCAGAATCGATGGATGAAGCCAACAAGGCTATGTCATTGATGGCTTATGTAGAAGCTTTTTCAATTTTAGTCTCAACTTCAGATGGGAATAAATTATTTAAAAATAATTCTGGTGTTTCTTTAAAAGACACTGAAGAGGAGAGAGACTTTTTAAGATTTTTACCATTTAAACTTACAGACGGCCAAAAATCTAGCCTTGTAGAAATTAAAGAGGATTTAGAATCAGACATTAAAATGTCAAGATTACTTCAAGGTGATGTTGGTAGCGGCAAAACTGTTGTTGCTCAATATGCAATTGTAAAGGCTGTAGCCTCTGGTTATCAGGCTGCATTTATGGCGCCAACAGCAATTCTTGCCGAGCAAAATTATGTAAAATTAAAATCTTTAACTGAAAGATTTGGTTTTAATGTAGTCCTTCTAACATCAAAGATAAAGAAGTCAGAGAGAGAAGAAATATTATCAGAACTTGAAGCGGGAAATATTGATGTTATTGTTGGGACACATTCTCTACTGAGTGATGATGTGAAATTTAAAAATATTGGATTTGTTGCCATTGACGAACAACACCGTTTTGGAGTTATGCAAAGAAGAATATTGGCTGAGAAAACTGCAGGGATAAATTTACTATTAATGAGCGCTACCCCTATTCCTAGAAGTCTTGCTCTTATTTTGTATGGCGAGATGGAGATTAGCGAAATACGTACTATGCCCGAGGGTAGGCAAAAAATAGAAACATATGCTTTAAATGAAAGTCAAATATCTTCTGTATACGAATTTGTATTAAATGAAATAAAAAAAGGCAGACAGGTATATTTTGTATGTCCTCTTATAGAAGAAAGCGAAAAAACAAATTTAAAATCAGCAGAAGATTTACACGCTGATCTTAAAGACATTTTTTCAAATTATAGAGTAGACCTTGTTACAGGCAGGACAAAAACTGACGAAAAAGATGATATCATGTCTGAATTTTATCAGGGAAAGATAAATATTTTGGTATCCACAACTGTAATCGAGGTAGGAATTGATGTGCCAAACGCAACTTGTATGGTAATTATGAATGCTGAAAGATTTGGCTTGTCACAACTCCATCAATTGAGGGGAAGAGTTGGCAGAGGCGAGCATAAGTCATATTGTCTATTAATCAACACTTCTAAATCTGAGGAGTCCTATGCAAGAATTAAAACTATGGAGAGGACTGATGATGGTTTTGAAATTGCAAAAGAAGATTTACGACTAAGAGGACCAGGAGAATTTTTAGGTTTAAGGCAACACGGCAGACAAAAATTAAAGTTCTTGGACTTTGAAAGAGACATGGATCTTATATTAATTGCGAAGAGAGATTATGAAAAATATGCAATGTCAAAAGATGATACTGAATGGAAACAAATATTAGTAAATAACAAAGAATTTATTGGCGATTATGCCCAGGAGATTAGCTAGTGAGGGTAATAAGTGGAAAACATAGAGGAGCAAAACTAAGTGCACCAAAAGGTCTAACGACAAGGCCGACGGATGATATGCTAAAAGAAAATATTTTTAATCTGATTGGACCTATAAAAAATCAATCAAGTGTATTAGATATATTTGCTGGCAGTGGACAAATTGGAATTGAATTTTTAAGTAGGGGTGCATCAGAGGCAGTATTTGTTGATAAAAATTTTAAGGCTATAGAGTCCATAAATGCGAATCTAGAAAAGCTAAAAATAATCAATCAAAAAGTTTATAAATTAGATGCACTAAGATTTATAAAGTCTTATACTGGCCATGCTTTTTATTATATTTATATTGATCCACCATACGATGATAAAGAATTATTAAATGATGTATTGGAATTTTTAAATAAATCTGATATAATAGATAATAATACTAAAATTATTATAGAAACGGTAGATGATTTAAACGAATCTTTTGAAGGTTACCAATTGATTAAGTCTCGTAAATATGGAAAACGAAAGGTAATAATTCTAGAGGTAAATAATGAGAGCAGTTTATCCAGGTAGCTTTGATCCAATTACAAATGGTCACCTCGATATTATTTTTAGGGGTGCAAAGCTTTTTGATGAGCTAAGAGTAGCTGTTTTGAATAATGTATCAAAAAAATCGCTTTTTAGCTCAGAAGAAAGAATCGAAATGATCAAAGAAAATATAAAAGAATATGATAATATTATTGTTGAGCCATTTGATGGACTCTTAATTAACTATGCAAAAGAAGTTAAAGCGGACGTTATTATTAGGGGTTTAAGGGCTGTGAGCGATTATGAATATGAACTCCAGATGGCTCTAGCTAATAAAAAATTATATGATGGAATAGAGACTATATTTTTAGTATCTAATAGTAAGTATTCTTATTTAAGCTCAAGTCTTGTTAAAGAAATTGCACATTTTGATGGCAATCTTCAAGATTTTGTGCCAGTCAATGTAAATATAAAACTCAAAGAAAAATTCTCGAAGGAGGTATAAAATGGACGTTATTGAAATTATCAACGAAATTGAAGATGTGGTTGAAGGTGCAAAAACAGCATTTTTAAGCAATAAAGTTGCTGTTGACAAGGAAGAAATTTTAGAACTAATTAGTGAACTTAGGTTAAAATTGCCTGATGAAATAAAGCAAGCAACATGGATCAAAGAAGAAAGAGAAAGAATTTTAAATGAAGCAAGACTTGATGGCGAAAAGGTTATCAATGATGCTAAGGTTGAATTGAGCAAACTCTTAAGTGAAGATAGTGTTATGGTTGAAGCAAAGAGCCAAGCACAAAAATTAATGACCGAAACAAAAGATAAGTCAAAACAAATGACTCTTGGTAGTATAAATTACTCAGATAAGTTGTTATTAGAAACTCAAGAAGAGTTAAAAAAAGTTATAGAAACTTTAAATGACAACAGACGTCAACTAGCTCAAATGAGTAACAGCATTAAAACAGAAGAATAATTTCTGTTTTATTTGGGGATGACTTGGCTTCGACGGGGATCTTGTTCTAAGGAAAAGCGAGTCGTAGTTCGCGAAACTACGTTAAAAAAGAGCACCTAAATTTAAATGCAGACAACAATAGAAGTTTTGCACTAGCTGCTTAGTTTAATTGCGGCGAATCTCACTCTCTATCTCTCGTACGAGTTTTGAGATCTTAATTATGACGAGTTGAATTAATATGCATTGCTTTTGGCATATTAATTTATTATAAAAGCTATATTCTTAAATATTTTGTGGATTTATATTGAGAAAAGAACTTTTAAAATTCTCTGCACTCGGAGAAGTTCTTTAGAAGGGGTTTTCGGACATGGGTTCGACTCCCATCATCTCCACCAGAAAGATATGGAAGTGTTTCAAGCACTTCCTTTTTTGTTTGCAGATTTAAAATATAACTTCACAAAGCATTTTTTAAAATATGGCTTTTATATATTGTATGTACTGGATATTTAAAAGAAAAATAAAATGGCTAGAGTTATTCTAGCCATTAAATTTATTCGTTATTTTTTTTATATACCAATAAATCACCTGGTTGACAGTCTAGAGCCTCGCATAATTTAGCAAGAGTTGAGACCTTTACTGCCTTAGCCTTTCCATTTTTTAGTATTGAAACATTTGACATTGTAATTCCAATTTTATTTGATAATTCAGTTACAGACATTTTTCTTTTTGCCAACATAACATCGATATTGAAAATGATTTCTCCTTCCATAAGTCCTCCTTAAATAGTCAGATCGTTTTCATCTTTTAGTATAGCAGCTTTACCTATAAAATATGATAGAAGTAAAAATATTACATATAGGCTTAGCCCAAGAAAAGACACCCAAAAAGATAGTATAAGGACAGATGGATGATTCATATTGAGTAAAAGCATGGCAATATTTCCTAGAAAAAAGAATATTGAATCTATTAGGGCTAGCTTTGAAATATGCTTTAAATATTTCGAATTCTCTTCAGTAAAAGCTAAGTCATTAGAAATATTTTTTGATATTTTTGCTGAATAAAATAATGCCATAAACACAGGTACACCGGTAAGACTTAGAAATATAAGCCAGGGTAGGTACCAGCTAGAAAATTCAAGGTTTGCCTCTGCAATTGTTTTACCAATCAATGGTATGACAAAAGCATAGAGGAGAATGCTTAATATGAACAAGCCCGTTAATATAATTTTTAAAAGTTTAGACAGTTTTCTTATTTCCATAATAACCTCCTTGTTTTATATAATTATACGCCTATATTTATTGTAAGTCAATAAATATTTTTTGCAAATTAACAATAAAATCTTTTAAAATAAAAAAATTATTTATTAATTTAAATATTAAAAAATAATTTTGAAACGATAAAGATATCATTTTTATGAATTATATAGTCGAATATAAATCGAAAATTTATTGCAATTTATTCATAATTATGCTATTATAAAACAAGGAGGATAGCGGATGAAGAGGTTATTTATTTTATTATTATGTTTTCTTTTTATTTCTTGTTCTAATCAAGAAGACCTAAGCGAATATGATTTAAAACTTAATTTAAATGATAACAAATCTGTAGATTCTGTATCCGATAATGAAAACTCTAAAATTTTTGTCCATATTACCGGAGAAGTTTTAAGGAGTGGTGTTTATGAAATGGAGTCTGGTTCAAGAGTAATAGATCTTGTCAATGAAGCAGGAGGATTTACTGTTGATGCCAATCAAGAGGCAGTGAATTTAGCTGAAAAATTAAGAGATGGAAGTAAAGTTTACATTCCAAATAAGGATGACAAGGTAAATATAAAAAGCCTTTCGTCAAGCTCATCGGATAGTGAAGTTATTGTTGACTTAAATACTGGGTCCAAAGAAGAGCTTATGAAACTTCCGTCAGTTGGCGAAAAAACTGCTGATTCAATTATTAAATATAGGGAAGAGAATGAATTTAAAGATTTTAATGACCTTTTAAAGGTTCCGGGTATAGGAAAGAAAAAACTAGAGTCTTTTAAAGGTATGATTTCAATAGGAGGAAATATTTATGAGTAAATTTGATGTAAAACTAACTTCATATGCTAAGACTAGCGGATGAGCTGCTAAGGTCGGACCAGACATTCTCGCTCAGGTTTTGAGCGGTATAAATAAAAACATGATTAATGACAATAGACTTGTCGTTGGCATTGAAACATCGGATGATGCTGCCGTATATGATTTACAAAACGGGGAATATTTAATCACGACGCTTGATTTTTTCACACCAATAGTTGATGACCCATATTTGTTTGGTCAAATTGCTGCAGCAAACTCTTTAAGTGACGTCTATGCGATGGGTGGATATCCTAAGATGGCTATGAATATAGTTTGTTTTCCATCTTGTTTAGACCCAGAAATTTTAGCAGAAATTTTACATGGTGGTTATGACAAGATTATGGAAGCTAACTGCTTGGTTGTTGGTGGACATACGGTTCAAGATGATGAGCCAAAATATGGACTTAGTGTTAATGGTTTTTGTAAAAAAGAAGACTTAATTACTAATAGCGGTGCAAAAGTTGGTGATATATTAATTATGACTAAACCAATTGGTGCTGGTATTATCAATACGGCCATCAAGGGTGGAATTGCTAGCGAGTCAGATATTGAAGAAGCAGTAAAGTCCATGAGCACCTTAAATGAATTTGGATTAAATGCTATAAGAAAAGGCGGAGGAGCAAATGCTCTTACTGATATAACAGGTTTTGGTATTGGTGGTCACTTAATAGAAATGATGGAGGGAGCAGATTTATCCTGCAACCTTTACGCTGATGATTTAAATGTTATGACTTCTGCCAGAACCTTTGCAAGCATGGGACTGGTTCCTAAGGGAGCTTACGATAATAAGAAATATTTTTCAAATCGCTATGAATCTTTATACACAGATACAACTGATGATTTGGTTTTTGATCCTGAGACAAGTGGTGGTCTTTTAATTGCAACGGAAGAAAAAAATGTTAAAGAGATTTTGAAGGTTTTAAATGATTCACCATACAAGGGTTCAGTAATTGGTGAAGTCATACCAAAATCTGATAAGAGGATTTATTTAAAATAAAAGGAGAGTTTAATGTATAGGTTGATTCCAAAAATGGATGATATTCTTGAAAATAATCAAGTAAAAAAACTATCTGATCAATATTCAGTTGAGTTTGTCAAATCGATAATAAATGATAGACTTGATGGAATTAGAAATATGATCAAGAATAACAAAGGTGAGGATAAGATAAAAGCCGAGATTAGAAATTTAGAAGCAGATATTGTAAATGATTGCAACAATTATTTGGCTCCAAGACTTAGAAGGCTTGTAAACGCAACAGGAACAGTAATTCATACTAATTTAGGTAGGTCTGTTATAAGTGAGAGGATGGCGAAATCTTTAGTTGATATATTAACTCACTATTCTAATCTTGAGTACGATATTCATACTGGTAAACGAGGATTAAGGTATACCAATATCGAAGAGCTTATTACAAATATTACTGGTACAGAAGCTGCATTGGTCGTTAATAATAATGCTGCGGCTGTATTTTTAGTCTTGTCTGAATTCGCTAAAGGCGGAGAAGCCATAATTAGTCGTGGTGAGCTAATTGAGATTGGTGGATCTTTTAGAATTCCTGATGTAATGGAATTTAGTGGATGTAAACTTAAAGAAATTGGAACAACTAACAAAACTCATTTATATGATTACGAAAGAGCAATAAACGAAGATACAAAAGTTATCTTAAAAGTTCATACTTCTAACTACAAGGTAGTTGGATTTACTGAAGGTGTATCTTCAACTGAGCTAAAAGAATTAGCTGATAAATATAATCTGCCATTAATAGAAGATTTAGGTAGTGGTGTATTTGTAGATTTAGAAAAATATGGATTGATGCATGAGCCGACTGTAATGGATTCTATAAATGCTGGAATTGATATCATTACGTTTAGTGGTGACAAATTACTTGGTGGTCCACAGGCTGGTATAATTGTTGGAAAGAAAAAATATATTGACGCTTTAAAAAAGAATCCTATGACCAGAGCTCTAAGAGTTGATAAGATGACTTTAAAACTTTTAGAAGAGGTATTGAAAGAATATATTGATAGGGATAAGGCTCATAAAAATATTCCAACATTAAATATGCTTACTTTACCAATTGATGAATTAAAGAAAAGATCTACAGATATTAAGAATAAGATTGATGCTTTAAAATTCGAAGGATTACAAGCAAATATTTGTGAGGATTACAGTGAAGTTGGTGGCGGAAGTCTTCCAACTGAAAAATTGCCAACATTTGTAGTTCAAATTTCAGCATCAAATATATCTGAACATAAAATTGATGAATTCATGAGAAACTATAAAATTGGAATTGTTGGACGAGTTAATGATGGCAAATATATTATAGATCCTAGAACGTTGTTGGATAATGATATTGAAATTATTTGCAAGGCTTTCGAGGATATGAGGGATAGATTATGAAACATTTTATAATAGGAACTGCCGGCCATATCGATCATGGTAAGACGAGCTTAATTAGGGCTTTAACAGGTAGGAATACGGACAGGCTGGAAGAAGAAACCAGGAGAGGTATTACCATTGATTTAGGTTTTACCTATTATGATGATCCAAATACTGGAATAAGAGTTGGCATTATCGATGTTCCCGGCCATGAAAAGTTTGTAACCAATATGCTATCTGGTGTACATGGCATGGATATGGTTTTACTCGTAATAGCCGCAGATGAAGGAATTATGCCTCAAACGATTGAGCATATCAATATTTTAGATTTATTAGGAGTAAAAGAGGGAATCGTTGTAATAACCAAGTCTGATATGGTAGATAAAGACTGGCTAGAATTAGTTGTTGATGATGTTAAAGACCAACTTTCAGAGTCCTTTCTAAAAGATTCACCAGTAGTTGTGGTTAGTTCGAAAACTAATGAAGGCATTGATGAGCTTAAAGAAATGATATCTAAAAAATCTGAGCTTATCGAAGATATTACATCTGACTCTCCAGGAATTATCCCAATAGACAGGGTATTTGTCCTAAAAGGTATTGGTACAGTTATTACGGGAACTCAAATTGAAGGAACTTTTGAAGTAAACCAAGATGTGTTTATTTATCCGGAAAATATTGAGAGCAAGATTCGCTCAATTCAAGTTCATGGTGAAGATACTGATAAGAGTTATAGCTCTCAAAGAGTTGCTATAAATTTAAATAATGTTAAAAAAGATGATATTAGTAGAGGGTCAGTAATATCTATTAAAGATCATTTGCTTGTGAGCAGGTTGATTGATGTTAAGCTGAAGGTCTTAAAAGATTCTTTATTTACTGTAAAAAATAAATCCAGAGTTAGATTTCATGTAGCAAGCAAGGAAACTTTTGCTAGAGTAAATCTCTTAGATAGGGATGAACTAAAGCCTGGAGAAGAATGCTTTTGCCAATTGCAACTTGAAGAAGAAATTGTTGCAAGAAGAGAAGATAAATTTATAATAAGATTTTTTAGCCCTGTAATTACTATAGGCGGCGGAGAAATTCTTGAAGTAAAGCCTAAGAGAAAACGTAGATTTAGAGAAGAAGGCATTAAGTTACTTGAAGATAAAGCAGCTGAAGATTTATCTAAAACTGCTCTTGCTATTATCAAAGAGCATGGAAACGAAATAGAATTTGATATGTTTACGAAATCTCTAAATGTTAACAATGAAGATTCCTTCAAGCTTGTAGAAGAACTGGAAGATAATGGTTTAGTTGTTTTTGTAAATAATATAATAGTTGCAAAGAACTATATTGTTCAAAAAACTAGTGATATTATAGAGTATCTTGAAAAATTCCATGATAGCAATCCTCTAAATGTCGGTGTTTCAATTGAGGAAATTAGGACAAGATTTTTTAAGGGAATTGATACAAAAAATCAAGATACTCTAATTCAATTAATTATTAATGACTCTGAGATTGAAAGAGTGGGCAATGTTATAAAATTAACTAAGTTTGTTCGTGAATATACTGAGGCTCAAAATAAGCAAATTGAGTCTATAAAAGAACTAATGTCTAAAGAATATAGGACTTATAAAAAAGATGAGCTGGGAGTTGGTATGGATTTAATTGCCGCTATTATTTTCGATAAAATATTAGTGGAATTAGATGGAGAAGTATTGTTATACTCTGATCTTTTAAAAGCTCAGGATGATTTAGTAAAATTATTCAATAGCAATGAAAAGATTGATGTAAAAATGCTTCGTGATGCACTTGATACAAACAGGAAGACAGCTGTAGCTTTATTGGAATATTTTGATTCAAAGAAAGTTACAAAAAGAGTTGGTGATGAAAGAATTCTTATAAAGAAGGGGGTATAGATTTGAGGATTTTAATAGTTGATAATGATGTTATTTCTAGCACAAATCTTCAATATTCATTGACACAGGATAATTATACTGTAGATTTATCTGCTTCCTTTAAAGAGGCCAAGCATAGGCTTTCAATTAATGCTTTTGACATGATTCTTTTGGAGCCAGAAAGCGAAGGTTCATCTGATTTAGTTTTAGTTCAAAAATTAAGGTCAATAACGGATATACCAATTTTAGTAACAACTAAAAATAAAGATGAGATAAACAAAATCTTAGCTTTTGAATATGGTGCTGATGATTATTTAGTAAAGCCATTTAATATTTTGGAATTAAAAGTGAGGATTAAAGCCATCTTAAGAAGAGTTAAGAGTGCTGATATAAATAATGATAAAGATATTACATTTGGCAATTATCGCCTAAGAACAGTTGGTAGGACGCTTGTAAGAGGAGACGAGGTTGTAAGTTTAACAGGAAAAGAGTTTGACTTATTGTATGTCCTTTCTTCAAAAGCTGGTACTGTCTATTCTAGAGAAGATCTAATGACAGAAGTGTGGGGATATCAATACTTTGGTGATTTGCGAAGCATTGATGTTCATATTAGAAGACTGAGAGAAAAAATCGAAGAAGATAGCAAAAATCCTAAGTATATTAAGACAAAATGGGGAATTGGATACTATTTTGATAATGATAATGCAGAGGAAAATAATGAAAATAAATAGGCTTAGAGAATTTATATTGTTATTCGTATTAATCTTGGGCTTTATTACTGTTTATGCTGAAGAGATTGATTATACAGGTTATGACAAATATTTAACGAAACTAGATGTAGAAAGTGAATATAAGGGTATTTCAAAGGATAATTCTATAATACTATTACAGGTTGATAGGCTTACTAACGCTTATATTAATAAGAAATACAATGATGTTGAAATTTTACCTAATATAAATAAATTATTAAAAGAAGAAAAGGGTACTTTTTACTTCGATAATTTCTACGAGACTTCATTACCTGCAAGTAATGAAAGTGAATTTTCTGTTTTAAATTCACTTTACCCACATCCAAACACAGATAGTCTTGAAAGAAATTTAAGCAAGAAAACAAGAGAGCTTACAAAAATTTTAGCTGAAGATGGATATAATACAAAGTATTTGTTTGCAAATAAATTGTATTCTCCTAAAAAAATTGAAATTGCAAAATCACAAGGTTTTAAAGACATATATTATTTCGGCTCATACAATGAGAAGCTTTTTGATAGGATAAAGACTTCCGTTGAAGAAAATAAAAACTTTATATATGCATTAACAGATTCATCTTCTTATTATGAAGCTAACGATGATTTTAAATTACAAGAAAATAATGATTTTGCATCAGATATCTTGTATTTAAATTATATGGACAAAAAAATTGGAGAGCTGCTTAATTTAATTGAAGAGAAAAATAAAAATGTTACTTTAATTATATATGGAGGTAACGGTAGACCTATATTTAATTCCAAGGGCTCTAAAGTAGAAGTAAATAATATAATTGAAAGCTTAAATGTACCACTTATTGTAAGGACTAATTCGACCGTTAAATCAAAAGTCTTTAATCATAGATGCTCTGAGATTGATGTAATGCCATCTATATTACACCTTATTGGATCAAATATAAACACATACCCTATGATGGGTCAAGTTCTATTTAATCCAAATCTAGAAAAAAGAGACCTTTATTTTCAGAATAAACTATCAAAGGGCTCATTTTTGAGTGATAATATACTATTTGTTGTAAATAAGCTAAACGTCAAATATCAAGCCTTTAATCTTGCTGAGAATAAGGTCATTGATCCAAAAGAATACTTGACGAAGTCTCAAAATGCTATTAGTCAAATTGATTTTTCAAATGGTTTGTGTGATTTGGATATAATGGAAGAGCTTTTATTAAATTACAGAAAAAAACAGCAAATGAGTTTGCCTTCAGATAAGTCAATTATGCATGCAGGAGGAGAGATTGCTGGACTTGGATATTCAAATATGCAGGATGCACTGGATCATAACTATAAGAATGGGAAAAGATTTTTTGAAGTTGATTTTGAAAAAACGAAAGATGGAAGGTATGTCTGCATTCATTCATGGGATGGGTTTTTAAAGAAATTTTTTGATATTGATCCTATTAAAGGAGAAAAAAATAATTATCTACCTTTTTCATATAGTGATTTTATGAATTTTAAAGAGGTTCACGGTTATAAGCAAATGGATGTGAAAGACGTAACTAATTGGTTAAATACTCACAAAGATGCCTATATAATTACAGACTGCAAGGGAGATAATAAAGAACTTATTCAGGAGATAATTAACTCCGGTTTTAAAGATTTAGATAGGATTATTATTCAAATTTATAAAGCTAATGAATATGATTATGTATACAATAAAGGTTTTAAAAATATCATATATACTTTATATAGAAGAGATGTATCAGATCAAACTGTGATTGATTTTGCAAAAAGTAAAAAGATTTTTGCTATAACAATGAATGAAGAAAAATATAAAACAGGTATTGGAAAAAAATTAATAGATAATAAAATAAATGTGTTTGTTCATACAATAAACTATCTAGAAGATGCAAATAAACTCCTAAATGAGGGAGTAAAAATGATTTATACAGATACTTTATAATCAAAAAAGCCACAAAATTTATTTTTTGTGGTTTTTTTGATTTAAACATATCTTAAAATGGTATCAATATGGAGATAAGGAGGGTAATATGTATCACAATCAAAGGTCTATTGATGTTCTAAAAGAGCTAGATTCTATGGCAACTGATGGTTTAAGTTCAAGTGAAGCCAAGCAAAGACTAGAGAAATATGGCTTAAATGAATTTCAAGACAAAAAAAGAAAAACTTTTCTTCAAAAATTTATTGATCAGTTTAAAGATTTTATGATCATTATACTTATTGCTGCAGCTATAATTTCAATTGCTGCTGGAGAAAGGGTTGACGCAATTGTTATTTTGGCAATTGTAATATTAAATGCTTTTCTTTCTATTTACCAAGAAGGTCAAGCGGAAAAATCTTTAGAAAGTTTAAAGCAAATGAGCGCACCTGAGGCTAAAGTCATAAGAGATGGCAAAAAAACAGTAGTCCCAGCAAGAGAATTAGTCCCAGGGGATATTGTTATCTTAGAAGCTGGGGATATTATACCAGCGGACTTGAGATTATTTACTTCTAGTAATTTAAAAGTGGATGAATCAAGTCTAACCGGAGAGAGCGTTGCAGTTGAAAAAAATTCTGAAGCTATTTTAGATAACAATGCTACACTTGGTGATAGGGTAAATATGGCTTATATGTCTACAATTGTAACTTACGGAAGAGGTAAGGGTGTTGTAGTAGGTACAAGTCATGATACTGAAATTGGGAAAATTGCGACTATGATTGAAGAGATTGAAGATGACTTAACCCCTCTTCAAAATAAGTTGGATAAGCTTGGCAAGAAACTTGGAATTTTAACAATTATTATTTGTGCAATTGTATTTGCCCTAGGCTTAATTCAAAAACGTGAAGTTATTGATATGCTGCTTGTATCTGTTTCACTTGCTGTTGCAGCTATACCTGAAGGATTGCCTGCTATAGTAACAATTGTGCTTGCAATTGGAATGGGCAGGATGGTAAAGAAAAATGCAATAGTTAAAAAACTTCTAGCTGTAGAAACTTTAGGAAGTACAACCTATATTTGCTCTGATAAAACAGGAACTCTTACACAAAATGAAATGACGGTAAAAAAAGTTTACTCAGACGGTAAGTTCTATGATGTCACTGGCATTGGTTATGAACCAGAAGGACAAATTTTAAATCAGGGCAATGAGTTAACTCACGATGAGCTAAACAATCTTAAAGCTCTCTTATATGCATGTATATTAAATAATGATGCAAATTTATTAGAAAACAATAATATTTATACAATTATGGGAGATCCAACAGAGGGTGCCTTAATAACGTTTGCCGGTAAAGCTGGCTTTTTAGAAGATGAGGTTGAAGCTGAACAACCAAGAATTGACGAAATTCCATTTGACTCAGATAGAAAGATGATGTCTACTTTCCATGAGGTTGATGATAGGATTATTCAATATACAAAAGGCGCACCGGATATTGTTTTATCTAATTGTAAATACATTTATATAGATGGTGAATTTAAAGAAATAACAGATGAACACAGAGTGGATATTTTAAAAGCTAATTCAACTTTTGCATCTGATGCACTTAGAGTTCTAGGTTTTGCAATAAAGATTATAAATAAGGATGACTTTAAAAATACAGACAAGAATGAAGAAAATCTAATTTTTGTTGGATTAACAGGAATGATTGATCCACCAAGAACAGAAGCAATGCAAGCTATTGAAGAATGTAAGAGAGCAGGAATTCATACTGTTATGATAACTGGTGACCACAGAGAGACTGCATTCCAAATTGCCAAAGAGCTCGGTATCTGTGAAAATCATAATGAAACAATTTCTGGATCAGAATTATCGACAATAGCAGATTCAGAATACAATGAATTAGTTAAGAGGATTAAGGTATATTCACGTGTAAGTCCAGAGCAAAAAGTAAAAATAGTTAATGCTTTAAGAGAAAATGGAGAGATTGTCGCAATGACAGGTGATGGTGTTAATGATGCCCTTGCAATCAAGAGGGCAGATATTGGTATATCTATGGGCATAACTGGTACAGACGTTGCAAAAAATACAGCGGACATGGTTCTTACAGACGATAACTTTGCAAGTATTGTAAATGCAGTAGAAGAGGGCAGAATTATATTTGCCAATATCCAAAAGTTTGTTGCATTTTTACTATCATGCAATATTGGTGAAATTTTAATTGTATTCTTTGCTATGCTCCTAGGTATGGAAGAGCCACTAAAGCCTATACATCTATTATGGTTAAACTTAGTTACAGATTCACTTCCTGCATTAGCTTTAGGTGTAGAGCCTGGGGAACCTGGAATTATGGATGAAAAACCAAGATCAAAGGATGATCCAATTATAACTAAAAAAATGGGCGTAGCAATTGTACTTCAATCTTTAGCAATTACAGTGGCTTCACTTTTAGCATTTTATTGTGCTACAAAACTTTATCCAGAATCAATTACTCATTCAAGGACGATTGTATTTGCAACTTTGATAACTAGTGAATTGCTAAGAGCGTTCTCAAGCAGATCTTTTGATAGACCTATTTGGAAAATTGGAATTAAATCAAATATGAAAATGGTATATGCTATCTTAATAAGTTTTTCAATGTTAATAGCAGTGTTATATATTCCATTCCTTCATGATATATTTGATACTTTCCAACTTGGATTTAAGGATTGGGAAATTGTACTATCATTTGCTTTTATACCATTTATCATAGGTGAGTTGGTTAAAGTATTCAGAAATGTTAAATAATAGAAATACAAATATTAAAATAATACAACAAAGTGTACTTGCTGCATATTCTTGCGAGTAAAGGCAGTTGTTAAATTATCTTAACAAAAATATCGGTTGAAAGCCGATATTTTTTTGTTTTTATATTGTATAATAGTTTAAGAGGGGGGGACAAATGGATTCTAATAATTTACAAAACAATTTGTACACTAATAACAATAACAGAAGAACTTCCCTCGACATAAACTATTATATATGTGACAGGAATAAAGAATTACTCAAATTTGAAGGCTTTAAGTATACTAGCTATAAGAGATTTACAAATGATATGAAAAGAATCTTAAGAAGGTATGATGTCTCTATAATGAATATCACAAAAATAGTTACAATGTTTTATGATGACATTAGTTCACTAGATTTAAGATTGAATATACTTGGTTATAATAAAGCTTATTATGACTTTATTTCAATTAACGAAGTAGAAGAGATGGCTTTAAATAAATGTGATTTGGAAAGATTGACTGATCATAATTACCTATATGAGTACGAGTACGAAGATCAGGAAATCATGGAGCTAAAAGCTTTTCTTAAAAAAGAACTTTTAAAAAAGAAAAAGAATAAAGAGATTTTAAAGAAACTTGTAAATACATTCTCTAGAAAACAATTAAGGCCTTTTATTTTTGATTTAAATAATCATTTTGATTCTCAATATGTAATTGTAGAAAATGGAATTGAGCCTGAAGAAACTGATTTACCCAGAGAAAATCTAAATCAAATTTATTTAAAATCAAAAGATTGCATTTCAAAATATGCTAACGACATTTTTTTTGATGCTTACTGGAAGGCGTTAAATCAAAGGGTAATTGATAGATATAAGTAGGCTGGAGGTAGATATGAAAAGAAAAAAATTAAAAGGCTTTACTCTGATTGAGCTTGTTATTGTTCTAGTTATTATTTCTATTTTACTTGCCGTAGCTATTCCGTCTATAAATAAGTATAAGGAAAAAGCTCAAAGCACTGCTGATAACATGAATATGCTTGCTTTAAAAGAGGCGGCTACAATGTATTGTATTGAAAATGGATGGGACAATAAAACTGAATTAAGCAAAGAGGACCTGGCTCCGTTTTTAGAAAGTTCACTTGATGACAGCGACTCTAAGGATAAGGCTAAAAAACTTTTAGACTCATATTCTGTTTCAATTCAGGATAAGAAAGTCATTGTTAAGAAAAAATAGTTTGGCGTTTTAGAAGATTCTACTTATGAATTTATATTTGCTTTTAAGAGTATTTATTTTATTAATATTAATTTTTATAGCAATTGAAGATATTAAAACAAAGTCTGTATCTTCAATTTTTTTATATGCTATAAATGTTTTTCAAATTGTTTCTGCATATATGTTAAAAGACTCCTTGTATTTTAAAAATAAATTGATTTTTGCTATAGTAATATTTGCTATATACTTTTCCTTTAAATATTTTAGAAGGATGGTTGGTGAGGCAGATATTATTTTTTTATGCCTACAATTAATTTCTTTAGATGTAAAATCATTTATTATTTTTTGGTGGACCTACTTAATTATTTCTCTAATTTATGGTATTATATTATATATACATAAAAATGATTCACACATACCAATGTTTCCAGCTTTTGCAGTTGGAGAGTTAGGTATTATTATCTATATTGGAGGTATATTTTAATGGGTGATATTTTTATTACCAGTTATTTTGCTCAGTATTTTGATGGCGAAGAAAGAAGATATTTCTTTTATGAAAACTTATATGATGAAAATGGTGTCATAAATGATGAAGTTCTTACTTTGACACTTAATAAATTAAATAAATTTTTAAAATATAAATCATGTAATGTTTATATTTTGGATCCAAACTCTTATATTGAAATATTTAAAAAGAATGAGAACATTAATAATGCCATGCTTTACTTAGATAGGACAAAGTATAAATCCATTATAGATTCTGATAATACTCATTCTATTTTTAACTTTGATTTAAAAACTATAGAAGCTTTTCAAAGGGCTTCTGTAGATTTAGGAGTTACTTATAATTTATATAGTTTTTATGACTTACTTAAATCGACATCAAAAGATGCAAAGAATATTTATTTTATACTTGAAAAAGATTTTTATTTTATAATGGCTGTTGATAATGGGCATGTAGAAAAGTATTTTTATGATGATAGAAGTTTTTATAATGAGAGAGCCAAAAGAAATATGGAGGAAAATGTCGAGAATGTAACTGAAGATGAAATTTATGAAAATTTAGATTTTGAGCTGCTTGCATCTGTATTGGGCGGACTTTTGGAGGACCTAGATAGTCCTTCAGATTATAATTTAAAATTAATTCCTTATAATATTAGTGTAGAGACAAAAGAATACTTATTAACTTTTGCTTTTAAAAATTTAGAAATTATTAAATATTTCGATATTCCAAGAGCTGGGTTAAAGAGTGATCAGAACTTGTTAAATAGTTCTAAAAAGAATAAGAAAAGCCCTTTGCTAACAATTTTATTTTTATCTTTATTAGCTATTTTTATTTTTGAAATATATTATATGCAATCTTTGAGATCAAATCTTGAAAATTTGTACGAGGAATATGAAATTATAGCAAATCAGAGAATTGAAAATTTAATCAGCAAGGATAACACTATTAAAAACCAAGAAGATAAGATCTCAGTGATTGAAGATTATGAGCAAACTCTGTCCAGCTATCAATTACTTAATGGTGAAAAAATAATTGATATTTTAGAGGAGTTAAATTTAGGCTATGAGATAATAAATGCGAGAGTTGCTGGTGGGGAATTAATTGTAACTATAAGCAGCTCGGAAAACTTAGATGAAAAGTACTCTGATAAAGTATCTAAGATTAAAAATATGGGTAATACCGTTCAATATGAGCTAAGTTTTGAGGTGGGAAATGCAGAGTATTAATGATAGTATTAATAAAATTAGAATACTAAAAGTTACATCAATTATTGCTTTAATTTTATTATCTATTTTGTTGTTTTTTAAAGGCATTATTCCATTGAAAAAAGAGATTGACAATATTAAAGAAAAAATTCAAGAGTCAAGCGTTCAGTTAAGATCAAATGGAACACCTCCAGAAGAAGAGTTGCCAGAAGTAGATTTTGACAACAAAAAATATGATGATTTTTATAATGAGATAGTAGAATTTTCTAGATTAAATAATCTTGATTATATGTCACTAGAAAATACTTATGATAATTTCTATGGAAACACAAGTATATACCCAATGGTAACTAATTCTAGATTAGAAATGAGTGATATTTATCTATTAGATAATTTAAAATCAATTCTTCCTGATAAGCTTCTAGATTTTACTTTAATCAAAGATGATAAAGTACATATAGACTTAAAGAATTTATTCTTATTCGATAAATCATTCAGTCATAAAGATTTGACAATTGACAATCGAATTACTAATCTTTTAGAAGATGACATGGATGAAACTGGGGATGAAGGTTCAGATGAAAATAATGATTCTAAATCAGAATCAAATTCTAATATGGATGTAAGAAGTGATACCAACATAGTTGAGAAAAAAGAGGAATTTGCCTTAATAGATTTTAGAGAGGAAAATTTTGATTTATTATGTACTCCAATGCATCAAAACATATCAGTTGAAGGCAAATATCAAGTTAACCCAAATAAAAATTACCAATCATATATCGTTAACATATACAACAATTCTGATGAAAATGGATCTGCGCTTGTATCATTTAAAAATAAAAGCGTGAAGTTTTTTACAGGTGAAATTGATGTATTGTTAAAATGCGATTTATTTAATAATATTAGCCGCAATTTAGAACTATGCGTAACAGATTATTATGGAGAGATCAAGAATATAAGTGGCAATTATTTAGATGGTAAATTTATTTTTCATGTAGAAGATAAATATAATTTTCCAATAGAAATTTATGGCATAAAATTTAATATTCCTGATAAAAGCTCAACATCTTTTGCACTTGAAAACCTTAATCTGGAAATAAAAAGTGATATATATAATGAAATACAAAAAAATGGAATTATTAGAACAGTCTCTAAAGAAGGAGAGAATAGTATTGATGAATTTATAGATAGTATTTCGGGCGGAGTAATAAAAGAGGAGCTAATTAACGATAACCAACTGAAAGAAAGCGAATTTAAGGATAGAAAAGTTTTCTTGGTTAGATTCAGGAATATTTATGAAATCAAATAAAAAATCTGCATTTACAATCATAGAAATTATAATAGTATTGATTATTATAAGCATATCTTTTTTAATAATATTTTCTTCCAGAGATGGTTATGAAGCATATATGGAACGGCGAGAAGTTGAGAGAATAAAAAATGCGATGGCTGATGCTTCCAGGATGGCTGCAGGCTCTAAAAGAAAAGTGGAGTTATTTGTTTCAGAAGTTGATATGCAGACACTTTATATAATTTCTGGAGATTTAAGAAAAGAGTACAAGCTAAAGGGTAAAATGAAATTTAAACGACCAGATGGTGACCAATATTTACTTAATTATAAAATTAACAAAACTATGGCACCAAGTTATTCAGGTAGGTTTTTTATAAGTGGAGAATTTAAGGATTATGAAATAATCTTCACTCCTGTTATAGCCAAATTTAGAGTTGAGGTAAAAGAAAAAAGTGACTAAAGTAAGAAAAAAGAAAAATGGATTTACATTATTGGAGCTTTTGATTGTTATTTTAGTTGTCTCAATTTCTTTTTCCTCTATAGCCTTCTGTTTGAACTCAATAAATAAAAAGCAAAAAGACTTGTACACAAATAATGCCGAGCTTCTAAACATTGAAAATTATATTTATCAATGCCAGGCAAACGGAAGCATAGAGGCATCTGATTTATATAATATTAGCTTAATTAATTCTTATAAGAATATACGCACTTATAAGTTAGATTACAATAAGGATGGTAAGGATTTTGAAATACGTTTTTCAATCAAAGAAAAGTAAATCAGCTTTTACTTTGCTAGAAGTTATAATTTCTATCATCTTTATATCGTTACTAATGACTGGTCTAATTTTTTTTAAAAATGTATTAGTTAATTCTAAAGCAGAAGAAAATAACAAAAATTATTTTGACCTTTTTGATGCTTCTTATTTTATTTCAAATCAAATTAAAATGGCAAATACATACAGTATAGTTGAAATTAAGGATAGGTTTAATAGCACTGATAATCAATATGTTTTTGAATCATATCTTTTTGATGATAGAGAAAAAGATAAATATAAAGAGAAAATAATTAACTATTATTATTTTGAAAATGATAATGGTAAATTAAAGTATAGGGCTTATAATACTGCCATCAGAGGTAATTTAGCATATAGCGCATTCTCTGACAATATTATTATTAGAAATATAGAAAAATTTGATCTTTCATATAATGATGGTATTTTTGAAATATATATTAAAGACAAGTTTGGAAATGAAAGCATAAGGAAGGTTTTGTCCGGAGTCTACAATGATTAAAAAATACAAGGGTTCAGTCTTGATATGGTTTATATGTTTTTTAATGCTAATCAGCAGTATAGTTATGATAAAGTTGGAGGATGTATATAGAAAAAACCAAATACTTGCACTAGAAGTAAAAGGCTTTCAGATTGAGCAAGATATGTACAGTACAATGCTTTATTTTTTTGAAAACTTTAAAGATAGAATGGTAGAAGATGCTTTTAAAAATGATAAGTCGCAGAAATTAACAGGTTTAGAAAAAAGTAGATATAGCCCTAATAATTTTATTAGTGAAAATATTTCATTTGATAGCATTAAATCACTGGACTCATTTATTAATTTTAATATGTCTTATAAATCTGAAAGCACATCAATCTATGGAAATTTTACTGTGGATACAGTTAACAAAATGTTGACGACTTGTAAAGATGAGATTATAGATAATACATCAGACAACATTTTTCAAAATGAAAAAAACAGATTGATAAACCAGGCCTTAGAGAATTTGGAGCCACAATATGATGAAAAATTTATGAATATTATTGAACTGGAACCTGGTGATAATTATATAACAGTAGAGAATTTACAAATTATAGTTAAAAATGGAGATAGGGAAGTTCTTAAAACCCCTTTTACAGTTACCACTTATATAATAGGATCTCATCCAAATACAAATATTTTCTTTGACTTAAAAGATGGTTTTGAGTTTAACCGCTTGTATATATTTAATAACGGAAATCTTCGTTCAAAACACTTAAAGTTTAATGGGTTTTTATGTATAAAGTCAGGAAATCTTTTTATAGATGAAATAGAAGGAACAGGGAGAATTATTATCGATGGATATTTGCAGGCAATAAATAAAGATAAGGTTAATGTAGATAGGTTTAGTATTTCAAATAAATTTGCTTTAATAAATATAGTTTTTGCAGATCCGAGGATTATAAATTATAAAAGATAATTGATTATTTTACAATTATATGTTAAAATAACTGTATTAGAAACGGGAGGTTAATTATGATATCAGCAGGTGAATTTAGAAAAGGCGTTACTTTTGTAATGGATGGAGATGTTTGGCAAGTTCTTGATTTCCAACACGTAAAGCCAGGTAAAGGTGCTGCATTTGTAAGTACAAAAATCAGAAATGTTGTTAAAGGTGGCACACGTGAATTAAACTTCAACCCATCAGATAGATATGAAAAGGCTAACATTCAAACAAAGGAAATGCAATACTTATATAATGATGGTGAATTATACTACTTTATGGATAATGAAACTTATGAACAAATGCCCTTAGGAAGAGAGGAAGTAGAGGAAGCTCTACAATTTTTAAGAGAAAATGATATTGCAACAATAAGATTTTTTGATGGAAAACCTTTTGAAGTATTAGCTCCTAACTTTGTAGAACTCAAGGTCACAGAAACGGAACCAGGAGTAAAGGGTGACACATCAAGTTCAGCAACTAAATCAGCAACTGTAGAAACAGGTTTTTCATTACAAGTTCCATTATTTGTTGAAAGTGGAGATGTTTTAAAAATTGATACCAGGACTGGAGAATACTTATCTAGAGTATAAAAGGAGGAGTTATGACTATTAAAAAAGTATCATACTTAAAAGGTTTAGCAGAAGGCTATGGATTAACAGGTGAGGATAGCAAGCTTGAAAAGATCGTTTTAGAAATGCTAGATTGCATGGAAGACATGGCTAATGAAATAGATTTTTTAAACTCTGATTTTCAAAGTCTAGAGAATTATGTTGAAATGCTAGATGACGATTTAGCTGAATTAGAAATGCTTTTTGAAGATGACGATGATTATTGCTTCGATGAAGATGACGACGATTGGGATGATTTAAACTGGGATGAAGATGACAACGAATCATCTAATGAATCAGATAATTTTTAGTTTTAGCTTCTAGGAGGAATTATGAATAATAACGAAAATACAAGTATTGTTCAAGGCAATGTTACTATTTCAGAAAATGTTATTGCTAATATCGCCAGACTCGCTACAGAAGAAATCGATGGTGTTTGTAAAACAGTAAAAACTGTTACTGAAACATTTACTGATATTTTCTCAAATAAACAAAGTCAAGGTGTTAAGGTAAGTATTTCTGAAGATATAATTAGTTTAGAAATTGCAGTTGAACTTAACTATGGTGTTGATATTGAAAACACATGTAGAGAAATTCAAAAGAACGTAAAAAACTCAGTAGAATCTATGACGAACTTAGAAGTAGAATATGTTAATGTTCTAGTTACAAGTTTAAATACAGATTCTAACTTTAAAGAGAAAGTGAATGCATAAAGCCCTTAAATAAGGGCTTTTTTTAAGATGATATTATGAGAATAGAAAATAGAAAAAAACATCGTGAAGAAGCAATAAAAATTTTATATGCTATGGAAATAAATAACCAGTTTACTGCAGAATTTATTGATAACTACGTAATTAACAATAATATTGAAAAAGACTCTATGTCCTATACATACGAGTTGCTTTTAGAGTATCTTGATAACAAAGATAATATTGAGGAAGTAATCAACAGAGAAGAGAAAAATTATAAATTTAATAGGATTTCTTTAATAGACAAGTGTATCATTAGACTTGCTCTCGTTGAAATTAAATATTTGGCTATACCTGTCGGAGTTGCTATAAATGAAGCGGTTGAAATTTCTAAAATATATTCAGGTGTTGATTCCTATAAAGTTGTAAATTCACTTTTAGGTAAGATTTCGAGGTTTATTAATGATTGAGTTTAGTGTATCTGCAATAAACAATTATATAAAGAATATATTAGTAAATGATATTAACCTAAGGTCTATTGCTATAGAGGGAGAGGTTTGTGCCTTTAAAGAACCATCTAAAAATGGACACCTATATTTTGAGTTAAAAGATGAGGATTCCAGAATTAGATGTGTTTTTTTTAATATACTTAGTAAATATGAAGAAATTCCTTTTGAAGAAGGCGACAGTGTTATATTAGAGGGAAGAATTGATGTTTATGAAAGGGCGGGCCAGTATCAATTTATTGTTTCCGAAGCAAAGGTTCAAGGATTAGGAGATTTATATATAAAATTTTTACAACTGAAAGAACAGTTGGAAAAAGAAGGACTCTTCAATCTTACAAAAAGGCCACTTCCATTAAAGCCAAAAAATATTGGGCTTATTACATCTCCATCTGGATCAGCACTTAAAGATTTTATATCTGTAATTAAAAGAAGGTATCCATTAGCAAACATATACTTGTATCCAGTCCATGTTCAAGGTGTGGAAACTGTAAATGAAGTATGTAGGGCTATCGATTATTTTAATTCTAAAGATCTTGATGTTGTTGTTTTGACAAGGGGTGGAGGTAGTTATGAAGAACTTGCAGTTTTTAACAATGAAAGAATTGCTCGCAAATTAGCTGAGTCAATTCATCCCACAGTTTCAGCAATTGGACATGAACCAGATTTTTTAATTACTGATTTCGTTGCCGATTTAAGAGCTGCAACCCCTACTGCCGCTGCGGAACTTATCTCTCCAGATATTTATCAAGATGTTTATAATTTAGAAGATAGGCTTGACTTGATGATTAATAACTATTTTATTTATTTCAATGATGAGCGTAAAAATCTTAGAGCTCTTGAAAATATAATTAATCTAAAATCACCTATTAAAAAATTAAAAAATAGTAAAGAACAGATACTAGAAAAAAATAAAACTATTAATCAATCCATGAGATTAAAGATTTTAAAATACAAGAATGAACTTAAAGACTATTCATCTCAGTTAATACCATTTGACACGCAAAAACTTTTAAAGAAAGGTTATACTATAACTGTTGATGAGAATGGTGAATTATTGTCAGAAAAGTCTAGTTATAATAAGGGCGACAAGCTAAAAACTATTTTTGAAAAAGGTAGCCTTATTTCTGAAATTATTTAGGAGGAGTATATGGAAAACTTTAACTACGAAGATGGCATAAAGAGAATAAATGAAATCATAGAGCTTCTCGAGTCTGATGAAATTGCGCTTAACGAAAGCTACAACCTATTTTTAGAAGCAAAAACATTAATAAAAAAATGTGAAGACTATATTGATGACTGTGAGAAGAATTTTGAAATCCTGATTGAAGATGATAGCATTGATTCAGAGGAAGATGTTGAGTTTTAAGATGGATTTTTCTAATTTTGAGGAGTATTTAACTTCTACAATTGAACAAATGGATATCTCAAGTGATAACTTAAAGTCAGCTATGATATATTCAGTTAAAAGAGGGGGCAAAAGGTTGCGTCCTAAGTTTTCTTTGCTTACAGCTAATGCATTTGATATTGACCCAAAGCTAATATATCCTTATGCTTCAGCTCTTGAGATGATTCATGAGTTTTCGCTTGTCCATGACGATTTACCGTGTATGGATAATGATGATTTTCGAAGAGGAAAAGAAACAACTCATGTAGTTTACGGAGAAATGAATGCCTTGCTTGCAGGTGATGGTATTTTAAACTTAGCTGCAGAAATATCTTTTGATGACCTTCTTGATAGCAACAATATAAACAAAGTTCGTGCTTACAAATTTTTATTCAACAAAGCAGGAGCCTTGGGTATGATTGGGGGTCAAGCCTTTGAAAGTGTAGCCAAATCATCTAAAGAAGATTATTTAAAAACAATAAATGGCAAGACAGTTGCCTTATTTGAGTGCGCAATTTATGGAAGTGGATTGTACTTAGGATTAGGTGAAAAAGAGTTAAATTTATTGGCGAATTTATCAATAAATATTGGTCAGGGATTTCAAGCTATAGATGATAGAAGTGATGAAGATGGCATCTATAAAATTTCAAAAGAAGAGTGCCAGAAAATAATTAACGATTGCAAAAATAATATAGACAGCATTTATAAGTCTTTATCTGAATTAGATGCGTCCGTTAATGGGTATAAAGAGATAACTGATGTATTATTTAGTAAGGAATTTATAAACAACTAATTGGAGGAGCTCATGCTTTTAGAATTAAATATTAATAATTTTGCATTAATAAAAAATTCAAGAGTTATGTTTAAACGTGGATTAAATATTTTAAGTGGGGAAACTGGTGCTGGTAAATCTATTGTATTTGAAGCTCTAAGTGTTTGTCTTGGTGAAAGAGCCTCTAAGAATATGATAAAATCTGGTGAAGACCATGCAGTTATAGAGGCGACTTTCTCTGTGAATGAAGAAATTATTCCTACACTAAAAAATTTAGGCGTTTATACAGATGATGAGACTTTTACTATTAGAAGAGATATATTTTTAGAATATCCATCCGTATCAAGGATTAATGGTTTTTCTGTTACTATAAACAATTTAAAGCTGCTTGCAAATCAGATTTGCAATATTTATGGACAATATGAGCATCAGATTCTTTTAGATACAGACAACTATTTGCCGATGATAGATGCTTTAAGTGATGAGACTATTAACATAAAAATTCAAGTTGAAGACTTGTTTAAAAAGCAGAGAGCTGCCCAGCAAGAACTAGATAAGCTAATAAAAACATCTGAAAACATTAACCAAGAAATGGACTACTTGGAGTTTCAAATAAATGAAATAGAAGCCCTTGAATTAAAAGAGGGTGAGGAGAGTTCTTTAAAAGAAGAGTTAAATAAACTAGAAAACTATCAGCTTATATATAATTCTATTATTAACGCAAAAAATTCTATCGCTGGAGATTTTGAAACAGGTACTGGAGCATTGAGCTCATTAAATGATAGTGTATCTTCACTAGGAAAAATAGAAGTTTTTGATGAATCGATATCTGAACTCACAAAAAGGTTACAAAGTGTGATTTATGAAGTAGAAGATATATCGGACTCCTTAGATGATTATATGAATGTTGATTTTGATGAATCTAGGCTAGAAGAAATTAATTTTAGACTATCAAGCATTCAAGCTATTAAGAAAAAATATAATAAAGATGTTTCTGAAATAATAAGTTACAGAGATGACTTGCAAGATAATTTGAATAATTTAAAACATATAGAAGACATTATTAAAGCAAAGCAAGATGAAGTAGATGTCCTACAAAAGAAATATGATAAAATCTCAAGACAACTTTCACTTATAAGAAAAGAGAATGCTAAAATTTTTGAAGGACAATTGATGGATGAGTTAAAGCATTTGGATATGAATAATATATATTTTACTGTTTCTTTTGAAGAAAAGTATCCTAGCATAGATGGAATAGATAAAATTGATTTCATGGCTATAACTAATAAGGGAGCTGACTTAAAACCACTTAGAGAAATAATTTCAGGTGGTGAAATGAGCAGATTTATGCTTGCTATAAAGAAAATTTTTGCAAATGATGAGACCAATAAAACTTTGGTATTTGATGAAATAGATTCTGGATTAAGCGGAAAAGCAGCAAATGCTGTAGGCAATAGACTCTTAGATTTATCAAATACTAGACAAGTTATTTTAATTTCACATTTACCACAAATTATTGCCAAAGCGGATGTGCATTTCAAAATTCAAAAGTTTGATGACGATGATGAGACTCAAACACAAATTAGAGAGCTAAATAGAGATGAAAGAATTGAAGAGATTGCAAGGTTATTAAGTGGAGATGTGATCAGCGATGCTACTTTAAAAAACGCTGAAGAATTGTTAAATGAAAAGAGGGATTAAATGTCAGATTTATATGAAAAGACTATAAAAAGTGATAAGATTTATGAAGGCAAGATTTTAAATTTAAGATTAGATTCAGTTGAGTTGCCTGATAGAAAATATTCAAAAAGGGAAATTGTTGAGCACCTTGATGTATCAGCAATAATTTTAGTGCAAGATGGAAAGTTGCTTTTGATTAAACATTTTAGAAACACTGTAAATGATGTAATATACGAAATTCCAGCTGGAATGGTGGATGCTGGCGAAACACCAATCGAGGCAGCCAAGAGAGAATTGACTGAGGAAACAGGTATAATTGCATCTGATGTTGAGCTGGTTTATTCTTTGTTTAGTTCGCCTGGATATTCTACCGAAAAAATCAATTTCTTCTTTGCTAAAGGCCCATTTGAAAAGGGTGAGCAAAAGGAAAATCTAGAAGTTGAATATATTGATTTAGATAAATTAGGAAAGATGATTGATGACTTAGAAATTATCGACATGAAAACTGTTGTTGCATATTACATTGCAAAGGGGTTGGTTTAATGGATTTTATTTCAATTCTTGAAAAAAAGAGAGACGGACTTAATTTAAATGCTGATGAAATAGATTTTGTTGTTAAAAAAATTGTCGATGGATCACTACCTGACTATCAATTATCAGCTTTTTTAATGGCAACATATATCAATGGTATGACTGATGAAGAGACATACAATTTAACTATGAGCATGGTTAACAATGGAAGTACCGAGTATATAGAAGGCATTAGTGATCATTCTGTTGATAAACATTCAACAGGTGGAGTAGGTGACAAGCTATCATTGCTTATTACACCTATCCTTGCAGCTTATGGTGTGCCGGTTGTTAAAATGAGCGGAAGAGGCTTAGGTATTACAGGAGGTACACTGGATAAACTTGAAAGCATCCCAGGTTTTAATATTTATTTGGACCAAGCAGCAATTGAGAAGCAAGCAAAAGAAATCGGTCTTGTTTTAGCTGCACAAACAAATGATTTAGCGCCTGCTGATAAAGTAATCTATGCTCTTAGAGATGTTACAGCTACGATTGATTCTTATCCACTCATTGCTTCGTCTATTATGAGCAAAAAATTGGCCATTAAGAATAAAGCACTTTGTATAGATTTAAAAGTTGGCAAGGGTGCTTTTATGAAGGACTTAGAATCAGCAACAGAACTTGCCAGAATTTTTAAATTTATTGCCGATAAAAATAATAGAGATATTAGTGTTGTGCTTACAGATATGAATAATCCAATAGGTAGATGTGTAGGAAACTCATTGGAAATAATGGAAGTAGTGGATGTATTAAAAGGAAATTTAAAAGAAGAAGTTTATGATATGTCTATAAGATTTGCAGCTGAATCAATACAGCTATTATATCCATCCAAATCCCTCGACGAAATTATTAAAGAGTGTGAGGTCTTAATTGACAATGGTTCTGCATATAAAAAATTTGTAGAACTTGTTAAATGGCAAGATGGGGATGCAAGTTTTCTTGACAATATCGAAGCTAGCTTATCAAAAAATAAATATGACGTATTAGCAGATGCAGAGGGCTATGTAGATTATGATGCCCACGCTATTGGTTATTTATCACTAATGTGCGGTGCAGGTAGAAAAACTAAAGAAGATACCATAGACCATGGCGCTGGAATCAAATTTAATAAAGTTCACGGTGATAAAGTTAATAAAGGAGATATATTATATTCCATTTATACAGAAAAAGACTTTAAAGACATCGAAGAATTTATTAAAGGCTCCTATGAACTCAATTATAGCAAGCAAAGCACTGACAGAATTTTAAAGGTGATTTAATGGATGCGATATTAAGTTTTTTGAGATATGCACCTGCACTTGTACTAGCTATAGTTATTCATGAATCAGCTCACGCTTTAGCGGCTTTGGCTGTAGGTGATAGGAGCGCCAAGGATATGGGTAGGGTTTCACTTAATCCCTTCAATCACCTTGATCCAATAGGGCTGGTCTCATTATTTATCTTTAAATTTGGATGGGCTAAGCCAGTTCCTGTTAATCCAGGGAAATTTAAAAATTATAATTTAGGCATGTTTTTAGTCAGCATAGCAGGAATCGTTGTAAATTTTCTATTTGCATTTATTTGTGCGATTATAATTAAAAATAATGTAATAAGCACAAATTCATATCTTTATACTTTTTTAGTAATGTCTATGCTCATTAATCTTAATTTAGCATTTTTTAATCTAATACCATTGCCACCTCTTGATGGTTCTAATATTTTACTTTCATTTTTTAGTCCCAGAACTGCTCATGAGGTTCAAAAGTATTCGAGATATACACAATTATTGCTAGTAGTATTAATTTTCAGTGGATCTATTTCAGATGTTTTAGGACATTTAGTAATGTCAACAATGAATTGGATGTTATCATGAGTCAAAATATACTAGTAAAATTAGACGACTATTCAGGTCCTTTGGATTTATTGTTAGATTTAATTAAAAAGAATGAAGTTAACATCTATGATATTCCAATAAATTTTATTACACAGGAGTACTTGGATACTCTAAGACAAAATGCAGATATGGGTATAGAAATTCAGGTTGAATTTTTATACTTGGCGGCGACTTTATTAAATATAAAAACAAAAATGATGCTTCCATCTAAAGATGAGGAGGAAGATGATGACCCTCGGGTTAATCTTGTTGAGCAGCTTATTGTTTATAATCGATTTAAGATGACCCAAGCTGATTTGTTTGCCTTACTAGATAATAATTTATTATCTTATGATAAAAGTCTGGATGAGGACGTATTTAATACTAATGTTGTATATACAATTAGCTATAATAAGGATAACTTGTTTAATACATTTAATAGTTTAATTAACGATAAAAAACAAGCCTTGGTTAGCAATGAAATTTTAATTGTTAAAGAAAGATATAAGACAGAAGATCTGGTCCAGGATATAAAAAATATTTTGCTTAAAGACAATGATGTTTCTTTAAGAAAGATCTCTAATAATAAAAATCGTGAATATTTGATTACTGCTTTTTTAGCAATTCTAGAATTATTAAATAGCGGATTAATTGTTTGCAAACAGGAATCAGCATTTACAGATATCTACTTAAGCAAAATTTAAAAGAGGTTTAAAGTGTGTGAAGACAGAATAAAATATAAAAATTCAATTGAGGCTTTACTATTTGCCTGGGGTGATATGATTGAAATTAGCGAAATATCTAAATATTTTGATATTGATAAATCTATCGTAGAAGACATTATTTATGAATTAAAAAATGAATATAATGATAAGGGTTTACGGATTCAAATTATTGGTAAATCAGTTCAGCTAAATTCCAATCCAGAATATCATAAAATAATCTCTGATTTTGGTGTAAAGCAAAAAAAGAGAAACTTATCCAATGCAGCTATGGAAACCCTAAGTGTTATCGCGTACTTACAACCAACCACCAAGTCTGTAATTGAGCAAATTAGAGGAGTTAAAAGTGACGGATCTGTTAGGACGCTATTAGATAGAGGACTAGTAAGAGAGGCCGGAAATTTAAATCAACCGGGCAGACCTATAGTTTACAAGACTACAGATAAATTTTTAAAGTCATTTGAGATTGAAAATTTGAATGATTTACCAGAACTTGTTGATAAGGAAGAAATCCTCGAGCTATTAAAGATTACAGAAATTGATTTTGACGATATAATTGAAATAGAATCAGTAGAAGAAGACGAGGATAGTATAGAATCTATTTCTAGTGATACTAATAATGAGGTAGAAAATACAAATGAGGCTTAATAAATTTATTTCTAATTCCGGATACTCTTCAAGAAGAAAAGCTGATGAAATTATTAAATCGGGTCTTGTAACAGTTAATGGTGAAATAATAAAAAATATAGGACATGATGTTTCCGAAAATGACTATGTAAAGGTAGATGGCAAAACAATTCAGTTAAGTAAAGGAAATGTTTATTTTGCCTTATATAAACCTAGAGGATATCTATCATCTAATTCTGATATTCACCATGATAAACTTGCAGTAGATTTAATTAATTACAACAAGAAACTTCAATATGTTGGTAGGCTTGATCTAGATAGCGAAGGATTGATTATTTTAACAGATGATGGCGAATTTACAAATATAATGACGCATCCATCTTTTCAAATTAAAAAAACATATTTAGTTTATATTAATGACTATGTTCCTGATAGAATTATTAAGGAGATTGAAAATGGAGTTAAGCTTGAAGATGGCCTTACTCAAAAATGCCTTATAAATGTCAAGAATAGAAACAAGTATCAAACAAAATTAGAAATCCAAATTTATGAAGGACGTAATCGTCAAATTAGAAGGATGTTTGAAAAGTTTAATTTTACTGTAAACCGATTAATTAGAACTAAGCATGGAGAAATTAGCCTGAACGGACTTACAGAGGGGAAGTATAGACAATTTGATAAAAATGAGTTAAAATATGTTAAGGAGCTACTAAAGATTCATGGCAGTAAATGAAAAAAAGTTAAAAAACTTAATTTATGAGAAATATGAAAATCTTAGTAAAGGTCAACAAAAAATAGCTGATTTTATCCTTCTTAATTCTAACGAGATGGTTGATATGACCGCTAAAGATTTAGCTTGCAAACTAAAACTTAGCGAATCAACAATAGTAAGGTTTGCTCAAGAGCTAGGCTTTGAAGGGTATAGAGATTTAAAAGAGATTATAATCGATGATGTAAAAAGTACATCTACATCGATAGATAGGATGAACATCTTTTCTGAAGTAGATGCATATACAAGCTCTATATATAGCTCGGTAAATTCGGAGATTTCTTATTTAAAAAAGTTAGAACTTATTGATAAATCTACAGTAAAGGAAATTGTTGAAAATTTTTTAACTGCTAGAAAAATATATTTGCTAGGATGTAGGACTTCTCATTTTTTAGCTTCGTATTTTAATTTTTATTTAAGAATTTTACTTGACAATGTATGCTTGCTGGGAGAAAATGAAACCACAATTTTTGAAGAAATGGTCGACGCTGATGAAAATGATTTATTATTTGTAATCAGCTATCCAAGATATACTAGATTGATGTTAGACGTTGTACAGTACGCCAAAGATAAGAATGTTAAAATAGCATCATTAACAGATAATGATTCAAATAAATTATCAAAAATGTCTGATTTATCAATTGCAGCAAATAATAATTTGTTGTTTTTTGTAGATTCGCTTGTAGTTCCTATGGCGATCATAAATGGGATTATAGTTGATATAAGCATGAGCAATAGGCAAAATACAATCAATAGCCTATCTCAAATGGAAGACCTGTGGAAAAAATATAATATATTTGACACAGAATGATTTAGGGAGGTAATTATGAAGAGAAGGATTTTAGTTGCAGTAGTAGCTATAGGAATGCTATTTACTACAGGATGTAAATTATTTAGTGACGGAGATATTAATGCAAGAAAAGTTGCTACATTAAAAGAAGAAGAAAAGATGCAAATTGCCAATGAACTAGCATCGATTGTATTAACCGAAGACGAAAAATTTAATTTTATCACTGAAAAAATGTTAGATCAAATTGCTTTAACAAAAGATGATAAGACTGTAGCTCAACTTAGAACACAAATTGAAGCCAATAAAGCTAACCTATATGAATCATATTTAAATGATTACAAGGAATTAAATGCAGTTAATACTCCAGGTGAAGAAGAAATAATTGTTAATATTCCATTTTTAGACAATATTGTGGAAATTATTAAGAACATATATACAGGAACCTATGAATCAGAAGAAACATTTGCTGCTGCAATAGAAAATTACAATGCAGATTATCAAAATGCTTTCAGAATGGTTCGCGATGAAGGAAAAACCTATGAAGGTTTAGAGTATACAAAGACAATAGTTACAGTTGATAACCCAAGAGAATATAGGGCTGAACTAAAGGGTTCTGATAAAACAATTTATATTTATTTTTCAGAATCTAATGGAGTCTTAAATCTATCAAGAATTGTTGCTGAATAATGATTTATGATCTTATTGTTATTGGTGCTGGTGCCAGCGGTCTACTAGTTGCTTCAATGGTAAGTGAAAATCAAAAGGTTTTAATTATTGAAAAAAACGAAAAACCAGGCAAGAAGCTAAAAATAACAGGTAAGGGTAGATGCAATATTACAAATTCAAGACCAATAAATGAATTCTTTGACGAAGTTTTTTCAAACAGCAAATTTTTGTTTTCGTCTTTTTATGAATTTACAAACTACGATTTATTGGATTATTTGAAAGAAAAAGGTTTAAATACAAAAACTGAAAGGGGAGGACGCGTCTTCCCCTTTACTGATAAGTCTACAGATGTTATTGATGCCTTATATAGTAATTCAAAAGCAGACTTTGCATTTAATGAAAATGTTTTAAGTGTATCAAAAGATAATTGCTTTAATGTTGAGACAAATAAAGGCAAGTACAAATCAAAAAAATTATTAATTGCAACTGGTGGCTTATCATATCCAATGACTGGCTCGACTGGTGATGGGTATAAATTTGCTGAGAGTTTTGGCCACACTATTATATCGACCAGACCAGCACTTGTTGGTTTAAATGTTGATTTAAATGATGATAAAGAGCTTATGGGCCTATCATTAAGAAATGTAAATGTAAGCTTAACTTCAAAGAAAAGACAGATATCTGAGTTTGGAGAATTGCTATTTACTCACTATGGTTTAAGTGGACCGACTATTTTAACTTTAAGTTCTTATGCACAAAAAGGCGATATAATATCTATTGATTTAAAACCTGCCCTTGATAATACTAAATTAGATAATAGGTTATTGTGTGATTTTGATGAGAATATTAATAAGTCATTTAAGAATTCTCTAGATAAGTTATTGCCTAAGTCTATGATTAATTATATTGTAAAAAGGTCTGGAATTGACGAAGACAAAAAAGTCAATCAGATAACTCTTGATGAAAGAAAGAGATTGCTTGAGCTTATTAAAAATCTGGAGTTTAAGATTTTATCTAGAAGAGGATTTAATGAAGCAGTTATAACTGACGGAGGCATTAATGTAAAAGAAATTAATCCAAAAACTATGGAGTCTAATTTAGTGCCGGGTCTATATTTTTCTGGAGAAATAATTGATGTAGCTGCAAATACTGGTGGTTATAATTTACAAATTGCATTTTCAACTGCTTATAAGGCATACAAATCAATCTTGGAGGAAATATGAAGATTATACGAGGAGCTATTACAATAGAAAATGATACTGCTGATGAGGTTAACAAAGCTTCTTGCTATTTGATGAAAGAAATACTTAAGCTTAATGAAATTTCATCAGATGATATTATATCTATAACAACTACAGCAACGAAAGATATAACATCAGCCTATCCAGGACCTGGCATCAGGATGGCTGGAGTTGATGTTCCCATAATATGCGTTCAGGAGCAGTATGTTGCACGCTCTCTTGAAAAATGCATTAGATTTGTTGTAACGACTGATATTTCTAAAAGTGTTTCTCACGTTTATGTTGGGAAGGCAAGATCTTTGAGACCAGATTTATATGCGGAGGGAAAATGATTATTACTTTTGATGGCCCTAGCGGGTCAGGTAAGAGCACACTAGCTAAGAAAGTTTCAAAAAAACTTAAAGTTATGCATATAGATTCAGGCTCTATTTATCGTACGATTGCTTATTATCTAATTAAAAATAATATAGACCTTGAAGATGCCAAGGATAAAGTTAAAGATATATGTATAAGTTATAATAAATATGGTGTATCTTTAGATGGAAAACATTTAAAAGACGAACTTAGAACTGCAGACGTGACAAATATGTCCAGTGTAATTGCAACCAAGAGATATGTTAGAGAAAAGGTTAATAGTATTATTAGACAGACGGCATATGAATATTCTGTTATTGTTGATGGGAGAGATATTGGTACAGCTGTTTTACCTAATGCTGACTATAAATTTTATATTGATGCAAGTGCTAGTACTCGTGCTCGCAGGAGATACAATCAGCTTAAAAGAAAAGATATGCTAAATGGTAAGAGCTATCAAGAAATATTAATTGATATTGAAGCTAGGGATAAAAGGGATAAGGAAAGGGATATTGATCCTTTGGCTATCCCAGAAAATGCAATTATAATTAATACTTCAAATAAAAAAATTAATGATACTATTGATGAGATTTTATCTCATATACAGGGAGTTTAAATGAAATTTATTTTATTTATTTCAAAAATATTATCATATATACTTTTTAGAGTAAGGATTCACAATAAGGACAAAATTATTTGTGATGGGCCTATTATTTTCTGTGCCAATCATTTGTCCAATTGGGATCCTATTTTAATGTATTTATATTTTCCTAGGGAAATTATTTTTATGGCCAAGAAAGAGCTTTTTGAAATTAAAGCAGTTAAATGGTTGTTCAACAAATTAAATATGATAGCTGTGGATAGAAAAAAACCGGAATTAAGTTCAATTAAGGACTCTATAAATGTTCTTAAAGATGATAAAGCTTTGGGAGTATTTCCTCAAGGAACCAGGAAAAAATATATTAATATTGATGACGCAAAAGCGGGAGTTGGACTAATTGCATATAAAGCAAATACAGGGATTCAACCTATTTATATAAAATCTCAGTACAGGTTATTTTCTAAGGTAGAATTTTTTGTAGGGGATCCTATTTATCCAGAAACAGGCAGCGAATTAACTTCTAAAGAGTTATATGACAAAATGAGCAAGGATGTCATGATTACAATTAAGGAGATGTCTGATGCAAGTAATCTTAGCAGATGAATTAGGTTTTTGCTTTGGAGTTAAGAGGGCTTTTGATCTTGCGATAGATAATGCAAAAGACTCTGCTATTATTGGTCAACTTGTCCACAACGAGGATGTTCAAAGAAGGATAGAGGATGCTGGCATAGTTGAATATACGGATGGTTGTGAGTGTAAAAATCTAATTTTAAGAAGTCATGGGACAATTAAGTCCGAGAAAGATAAGTTAGCAAAAAAATATAATTTGATAGATACTACTTGTCCAGTTTTATTAAATATTTATAAAATGATTGATAAATATAATTCACTGGGATATATAAATATAATATTTGGGTCTAAGTCCCATCCTGAAGTTTTGGCTACAGTATCACAAGTTGAAGGCACAATTATTGTTGATGATGTTTCTGATATTGATAAGTTAGATACAAATAAGAAATACTTTGTTACTATGCAGACGACTTTAAATACTGAAAAGTCAAAGATCTTAACAGAATATATATTAAATAAATTTAAAGATAATAAAGAAAACCTTATTATACAAAATACAATTTGCAACGCTTCAATAAAACGAAGACAGGCTATTATAAAGTTAATGGATCTTACAGATTGTATAATTGTTTTGGGCGGAGAAAATTCAAATAACACTAAAGAATTAGCAAATATTTTAAAAGAAAATAATTTTCCATTTTATTTAACAAAAGACGTATTTTCACTTGATTTATATGAGATTAACAAGTATAATAGAGTAGGAGTATCCGCTGGGGCTTCAACTCCAGACTGGATAATTGAGGAGACTGTTAGAGTGTTAAACGACATTGACAGAAACATTGAAGGATAAAATCAATTTAAAATCCGTATGGATATGTGGTTGATGTATGATTACTTCAAGATGTTACGAATCGGGGTAGCCGACAGGTGAGTCGATTAAGAAGGATGATAAGTCCTACTGACACAGTAACAGAATCAAAAAAGATATTGAAGGAGAGATACTATGAACACAAATGAATTAAACACAAATGTTTCAAACAACGAAAGTGAATTGTCAAACACAACAGTTCAACCTACAGACCAAGATGCGATGATGCAACAAATTGAGGACACATTTACTCGCATCAGAAGAGGACAGATTGTACCGGGAGAAATTCTATATGTAACTGACAATCAAATTATGGTTAACATTAATTTCAGATCAGACGGAATTATTAATCGTGATGAAATGCCAGAAGATATTGAAGACCCAAGAGAACATTTTAAAGCTGGAGACCAAATCGATGTTTACGTCGTTAAGGTTGACGATGGCGAAGGTAATGTAGTATTAAGCTTAAGAAGAATTAAAGACGTTAAGGCATGGGATGATCTAGAAGCAAAATTTGAAGCTAAAGAACATCTTAATGTTCTTATCAAGGAAGAAGTTAACAAGGGTTTAGTAGCTGACTATGAAGGTGCTAGGTTATTTATGCCTGCAAGCCATGCTTATGACAGATTTAGAAAGAATCTCTCAGGTCTAGTAGGTCAAACTGTAGAAGTTGAACTAATTGATTTTGACAAATCTAGAAGAAGAGCAATCGTATCTAGACGTGAGATTGAACGTGAAAGAATTCAAAAAGAAAAAGATGAATTTTGGAGTCAAATCGAAGTTGGACAAGTTAGAACTGGTAAAGTTGCTAGACTTACAAACTTTGGTGCATTTATTGAATTAGGACCAGTAGATGGTTTGATCCACATAAGTGATATGAGCTGGGGAAGAATTAGAAGTCCTAAAGAACTTCTAAATGTTGGCGATGAAATTGAAGTTAAAGTTTTAGACATCGATCAAGAAAAAGAAAGAGTTTCATTAGGAATCAAACAATTAAAAGAAGATCCATGGGTAACTTTCACAAGCAACTACAAAGTTGGCGATACCATCAAAGGAACAGTTGTTTCAATGCCAGATTTCGGTGCATTTGTTAACGTTGGCGATGGAATTGATGGCCTTGTACACATTTCACAAATTTGTGTAGAACACATTGAAAAGCCATCAGATGTTCTTAATATTGGTCAAGAAGTAGAAGCCAAAATCGTAGATATTAAGGATGAAGACAAGAAGGTTTCTTTGAGTATGAGAGCTTTAGTTGAACCTGAAAAGCCACAAAGAGAACGTCGCCCAAGAAAAGAAAGAGTTAAAGAAGAAGCTCCAAAGGAAGAAAAAGTAGAAACAAATCCTATTGATAATCCACTTTTCGATAGTGAAGTTCTTGGCGAACTTAAGAAAATGGCTCAAGCTGAATCAGATGATACAGAAGAATAAATTTTAATTTTGAGAAGCTGCCTATATCTATAGGCAGCTTTATTTAGTTAGGTGATATTTTGAAATATATTATTAAAACATATGGTTGTCAAATGAATGAGCATGACTCAGAAATTTTAGCCCATAAGCTTGAAGATATGGGATACTCATATACAGATGAGCTTAAGGATGCTGATTTAATAATTTTTAATACTTGTGCTATCAGAAAAAATGCTGAAAACAAGGTTTATGGTAATTTAGGTTGGCTAAAGGGCGACTCTCATTTTGATAACAAGATTGTCTGTGTATGTGGTTGCATGATGCAATCCGAAGAGATTAGAAATACTATTTTAGAAAAATATAAAAATGTTAATATAATTTTTGGTACCAATAATATTGATAAGATTGATAGTTTTATTAAGGAATATTTGAATACTGGAAAAACTGTTGTAGAAATAAAAGAAGAGAATGATTATATTGACAAGACCTTTAATGCAGTTCGACCTTTTAAATTTAAAAGCTTTGTAAATATTACTTATGGTTGTAATAATTTTTGCACTTACTGTATTGTTCCGTACACAAGGGGGAGAGAAACCTCTAGATTACAAAAAGATATAGTGGATGAAGTTAAATTTTTAGTTAACGATGGCGTAAAAGAGGTTATGCTTTTAGGTCAAAATGTAAACTCCTATGGAAAAATATTTAAAGATGGAACTAATTTTGCTGGACTATTAAAAGAGCTTGGTCAGATTAGAGATTTAAAAAGAATTAGGTTTATGACTCCGCACCCTAGAGATATAAGTGAGGAGTTTTTGGATTGTTATTCATCAGTTGATAATTTAATGCCTCAGCTACATCTACCTATTCAATCTGGTTCAGACAAAGTCTTAAAAGATATGAATAGGCACTATGATACTGAAAAATATTTAAAAATTATAGATTATGCAAAGAAGGTAAGGCCAGATATTTCTTTTTCAACTGATATAATTGTTGGATATCCAACAGAGACCGAAGAGGATTTTGAGAGGACCTTGGATATAATTAAAGAGGTAAGATATGACTCTGCATTTACATTCATATTTTCGCCTAGACCCCACACACCAGCAGCAAGATTAAAGCCACTGGATAAAGATGTTGTTAAAGATAGGTTTGACAGGTTGACAGATTTGATGAATGATATACAGTTAAAAAACCACGAAGATACGGTGGGTAAGAGATATGAGGTTTTAGTAGAGAGTTATAACGAAGATAACGCAACAATAGAAGGCAGAAACGAGTACGGTAGGACTATTGTTTTTGAAGGCTCTAAGGATGATATTGGCAGAATTTTAACCGTTGAGGTTGATAAGGTAAACACATTTACAAGTTATGGTAAAGAGGTAAGATAATGATTTCATTAAAAAACATTGATATTAATAATTTAACACCAATGATGAAACAGTATGCAAAAATTAAAAAAGAATGTATGGATACGATCCTTTTCTATAGATTGGGTGATTTTTATGAGATGTTTTTTGATGATGCTATTATTGCTTCAAAGATATTGGGCTTGGCGCTTACAGGTAGAGACTGTGGTCTTGAAGAACGGGCCCCTATGTGTGGTGTACCGTATCATTCTGCAACTCAGTATATAAAAAATTTAATAGCCGAAGGGTATAAGGTTGCAATCTGTGAGCAATTAGAAGATCCTGCAAATTCAAAAGGGCTGGTAGATAGAGGAATTGTAAAAGTTTTTACTCCAGGCACAATTTTGGATGATGGATATTTAAATAATAGCGAAAATAATTTTATAGGATCAATTTATGTAGGAGATAAAATTGGGGCCAGTTTTTGTGATATTTCAACTGGAGAGCTAATGCTTGAAGAATTTGAAATAGATGATTTTAAAAATTTATATAGCGAATTAAATAAGTTTGATCCCAAAGAGATTATAGTAAATGAACAATTGCTTTATGATAAGCTTTCAAAAGAAAAATTTAATGTAATATTTGTTAATTCTCATAATAAAAAATCTTTTAACGACCTTAAAACTCTAGTTAATGACATTGTTGGCTTAGATAATTATGAGAGCTTTAATGATTTTGAAACAAACTCAATGTATATGCTATTTCAATATTTGATTGAAAATAAAAATACTAAACTAGGACATATAAATTCTGTTTCAAGGATTTCAATCAATGCTTATATGGGCTTAGATGATATTGCCATTAAAAATCTTGAAATAATAAAAACTATTTTTGATAACAGTAAGAAGGGGTCTTTATTAAATGTATTAGATAAGACAGTAACTTCTAAAGGCTCACGCATGCTAAAAAGTATGGTTGAAAGACCACTATTGGATATAAAACAAATCAATACAAGACTTGATATTGTTGAATGTTTTTATTCTGATCCAATTACATCTGAGAACATCAAAGATTTACTGGATTATGTTTCAGATATTGAAAGAATTGTTTCTAAAATAGTTGCAAAGATTGCAGGTCCAAGAGACCTAATCAACTTAAAGACTAGTTTAGGTGTTGTTCCAAGGATTAAAGAAATTATTTCATCTTTTGACTCTAAGGCTTTTGATACTATTAAAATCGATCCAAATGAATCCATATTTCATTTAATTGATGAATCAATAGTTGATGAGCCTCCAAACTCTATTAATGATGGAGATTGTATAAGAGATGGATATAATAGCAATCTGGATGAAATTAAAAGCAGGTCCAGGCATTCAGAAAATTTACTTTTAGATTATGAAAATAAACTAAAAGAAGAATCTTCTATAAAGAATTTAAGAGTAAAATACAATAAAGTAACTGGATATTTTATTGAGGTTTCAAAAGGACAAATTGAAAATGTTCCTGATTATTTTAGGAGGATTCAAACCTTAAAGAATGTAGAAAGGTATATGACTAATGACCTGTCTGAAATAGAGTACAAGATTTTAAATGCTTCAAAAGAAGCTTTAGAACTTGAAAAAGAACTCTATGATCAAATACTAGTTTCCATTATACCAAGCATTTCTTCACTAAAATTACTTGCAGAAAGTCTTGCAAGTTTGGATGCACTTTTATCATTAGCAGAGGCAACTAGGCTGAATGGATATGTAAGACCAAACTTTAATACAAACGGGATTACAGAATTAAAAGCATGCAGGCATCCCGTAGTTGAATTAAATACATCACTTGAAGACTTTATTCCAAATGATGCTTTCTTTGATATGGAAAATAGGTATGCAATCATTACTGGTCCAAACATGAGTGGTAAATCAACTTATATGAGGACGATTGCCTTAAATCAAATCCTGGCACAAATTGGTTCATTTATTCCAGCGGATAGTGCTAATTTATGCATAATAGACAATATTTTTACAAGAATAGGAGCAAGCGATGCCCTAAATCAAGGCAAGTCTACTTTTATGGTTGAAATGACAGAAGTAAGTAATATTTTAAACAATGCAAGCAAAGATTCTTTGATATTATTAGATGAAGTTGGAAGGGGAACAAGCACTTATGATGGCATGTCCATTGCTTTTGCTCTTATGGAGTATATAGTAAAAGAAATTGGTGCAAAAACAATGTTTTCTACTCATTATCAAGAATTATCTGAGCTTGAAGATAAACTTCCACATGTATTTAATCTCACACTTGATATAAGAGAAAATAATGACGAGATTTTGTTTTTACGCAAGGTAAAGCCAGGGGTTACTAATAAATCCTATGGTATTCATGTTGCCAAATTAGCTGGACTACCTAATTCGCTAACTGATATTGCCGAACACTATCAAGAAAACTTTGCAAACACTAGCAAAGCAAGCGATAATTCGTACGCACAATTTACTTTTTTAGCTAATGAACAAAAACCTACAAGCAAAACTAAAAGCAATAATAAAAATGAAGAAAAGGTTATTAAAAAAATTAAAGATCTAGTGCCTGATAAAATGTCACCTATAGATGCATTAAAGTTTTTGTATGAAATAAAGGATGATATCTATGAATAAAATTAGAGAACTTTCTCAAGATACAATTGAAAAAATTGCAGCAGGTGAGGTTATTGAAAGACCAGAATCCGTTATCAAAGAAGCTGTAGAAAATTCAATAGATGCTAAGAGTACTTCCATACTGATAGATATTAAATCTGGTGGAAAAGATTATATAAGAGTAACTGATAATGGAATTGGCATAAGCTATGATGATTTGGATTATGCTTTTAAAAAACATTGCACTTCAAAGATTCTTTCTTTTGATGAAATCTACAACCTTAATTCTTGTGGATTCAGAGGAGAAGCTTTAAATTCGATTGCAAGTGTTTCAAAAGCAAGCCTTGTAAGTAAAGTCCAAGGAGAGGAAGCATATAGGATTCAATATGAATACGGAAACTTTATAAACAAAACAAATGCTGTTGCAAATCAAGGCACAAGTCTAATTGTGGAGGATTTGTTTGGCAATATGCCCGTTAGAAAACGCCTGTTGGCAAGCGACAGGACAGAAGAAAATCGTATTAGGTCTTTGATAGAACGTTTTGCCATTGGATATCCTCAAGTGGCCTTTAAACTTGTGTCGAATTCTAGAGTTTTATTAAACACATCTGGATCCAATGATTTAAAACAAGCAATCTTTGAAGTTTTTGGAAAGAATGTTGTTAAAGATATAATTGAAGTAAAATCAGACCGCATAAATGGCTATATATCTAATAGCAATTTATATTCTAACAATACATCTAACCAAATGATATTTATAAATAACAGAATAGTCTATAACGAAGAGCTATCCAAAGCGGTTGAAAGTCAATATTTTGGTAAAATACCTAATACTAAGCATCCCTTATTTTTTTTATTCATTGATGTAGATAAAAATGAAGTCGATGTCAATATTCATCCGTCCAAAAAATATGTAAAGATAACATTTAATGAAGATTTAATTAGCGAAATAAAATCGACTATATCTAATTCATTAGATGAGTCTAATAAATTTTCTTTCTTTAATAATCAAGATGATGATTCTATAGAGTTTAGAATTTATGAAAAAGATAATCTTGATACAAGCAAGGTTAAAGAAGATGAGATTTATATTGATATTCCAACGGAAGAAAAAGTTATTAGGCCATCTGATTTAGAGAATGAAGAGGCCCCAGGCGTACCTTATATACAAAATGAGCTAAATATTTCTGTTCCAAATATAATCGTCCACGAAAATGAAACAAATTATGAGCCTGATAGTATAATATACTTAAATAATATATTTCCAGATAAACAAGTTGGCAGCTTTAACAAAGTAATAGGTATTATTATTAAAAAATATCTACTAATTGAAAATAGGCCTAATAATTTAATTATATTAATGGACTTGCAGCATGCACTATCTAGAAACTTTTACGATCTCTATACAAAGGACATAAGTGAAAAAAATGTACCTATACAGGGTTTTTTAGAGCCTATAATTTACAAATTTGATTATAGCGATGCCGAATTTATAAATAATAATCTAGATTTAATGCTTGACCTTGGATTTGATCTGACAGCCATGGGTAAGGATAGCTTTTTATTAAGGGGGATTCCATCCTCCTTAACTGATTATTTTAAAGAGGATGATTTAATTGACATTGTTAATGATATCTCAAAGGATAAAAATCTTGTCCTACCTAATCTCATAAATAGAGTAAGCTTGATAGCTGCAAATGCAGATCCATTCTTTAATGATATTACAGGGAAAAATATATTAGATAAATTATTATTATCAACCGAACCTTACACATCTCCAAGTGGGCAGGCAATATTTAAAATCCTGCCGGCCGAAGAGTTTGTTAGGAGGTTTTATTATGAATAAATTAATCCTAATAAGTGGCCCAACAGGAGTAGGTAAGAGTTCTCTAGCAATTGAACTTGCAAAAATTCTAGATACTGAAATAATTTCTGCAGATAGCATGCAAATATACAAGGGTTTTAATATTGGAACTGCAAAAGTTACTGAAGAGGAAATGCAGGGTATTAAACACCATATGATTGATATAGTAGAGGCTAATGATAATTTTTCTGTAAAAGAATATAGAGATATGGCTTATAAGATTATCGATAAACTCCATGCTGAAAACAAAATACCCATAGTGGTAGGGGGGACAGGTCTATATATTAACTCGCTTATCTACAATTTAAATTTTGACGATAACAATGCTGATGAAGATATTAGAAATATACTTAATAATTTGTTGGAAGAAAAGGGCATAGAGTATATTAGAAATATTCTAAAGCATGTTGATGAGGAGTCATATAACAAACTTCACCTAAATGATTACAAAAGAAATATCAGGGCCTTAGAATATTTTTTATGTAAAAATGAAAAGTACTCCGATAAAGAAAATCAATTTCGTGTTGACAATGGTAAGTATGAATGGTATCTGTATGCTCTTACAAGAGACAGGGTGGAACTATATAGAGATATTGATACTAGAGTTGATGACATGTTAAAAGATGGCTTACTGGATGAATTTGAAGTTTTAAAGAAATCAGGTGTTAAAGATGATGCTCAATCTATGACTGCTATCGGCTATAAAGAATTGGTTAAGTACAAAAACGGAGACTATGACCTTGATACGGCTATAAAGCTTATAAAACAACATTCAAGAAATTATGCAAAAAGGCAATTAACCTGGTTTAGAAACGATGAAAAGGCGAAATTTATTGATGTTGGTGCCAAGGATAAGGAAGAAATAATTAAAAAAATATTGGAGGATATAAATGTCAAATATTGATGATATTTTTAATATAGATATAATAGAAGAAATTCATAATGCTGAAGCAAGCATTCAAGAAGAATTTAAAACCCTGGACGAAATTGCTTTTAAAAATCAATACAAGGTATTAAAGGCTATGCAAGATGAATATCTTGGATCTTCTGATTTTATGGGAACAACAGGTTATGGATATGGAGATGTTGGTAGAGATAAGGTTGAAGCCATATACAGAAATATTTTTCACACTGAAGATGCTCTTGTAAGGCCCAGCATTGCATCAGGAACCCACGCTATATATCTTAGCCTTAAATCAGTCTTAAAGCACGGAGATGGCCTTTTATTTGCATCTGATATCCCTTATGATACCATGCAAAAGGCTATTGGTTATACTGGTGAAGTAGCAGGATCTTTAATGGAAAATGGTATAGAAATCGACTTTGCAAAGCTAGATGAAAATAACAAAATGTCTTTTGAAAATATTAAAGAAAAGATTAAAGATAATACAAAAGTAATTGCAATTCAAAGATCAACAGGCTATTCTTTGCGATCTGCTTTTACAATTAGTGAGATAGAAGATATTATCAAGCAAATTAAAGACTTTAATAAGGATATAATTGTATTTGTAGATAATTGCTATGGAGAATTTACTAGTACGCTAGAGCCTTCAGATGTAGGGGCAGATTTAGTTGCTGGATCACTTATTAAAAATCCAGGTGGAGGAATTGCGCTTTCTGGTGGTTATATTGTTGGAAGGGCTGATTTAGTTGACAGATGTTCAAATGAATTAACTGCTCCTGGCATAGGAAAAGAGGTTGGTTTGTCTTTTGGTACAACGAGATTGACACTTCAAGGATTGTTTTTGGCACCACACATTGTTTGTCAAAGTGTTAAAGGTGCAACACTGATACAAAGAGTATTTTATAACAGGGGATATGAAATAATTCCAAAAATAGGAGAGGAGAGAAGTGATATAGTTCAAACTATTATCTTTAAAGATCCTGAACTATTAAAAAAATTTGCGATTTCAATTCAAGAGGCTGGAGCTGTTGATTCTCATGCGATTCCAACAGCATGGGACATGCCAGGATATGAAGACCAGGTAATTATGGCAAGTCCTTCATTTATAGATGGATCCAGCATTGAACTAAGTGCTGATGCGCCAATGAGAGAGCCATATGCGGGCTATTATCAAGGTGGCTTGACATATGAACATGTTAAAATTGCACTTATGAATGTATTAAAAAGTTTTAATAAAAAATAAAGAAAGCTGTGTATTTTAATTATACACAGCTTTTAAATTAAAATTTATTCCTTGGGATTAAAGGAACTTAGAGGATTTTTTTCTGTAGCTAGTTTTATAATATCAGAATCTAAGTGAGTATAAATTTGCGTTGTAGCAACATTTGAATGACCTAAAACCTCTTTTATAGTAAGTATATCAACATCTCCATATTTATACATCAAAGTTGCTGCAGTGTGTCTAAGCTTGTGAACAGAATATTTTTCTTCATCTAATCCAGCCATTCGCACACGTTTTTTAACCATTTCTTGGACTGCTGATTTGCTGAGGCGGTTGAACTTGTTTGAAATAAACAGGGCCTTAGTATCTGCTGTTTGCTCATTATTTGGCCTTATTTTTAGATATTCTTCAACAGCATCAAGAGTTGCGGCATTTAAATAAACCTGCCTTTCTTTATTGCCTTTACCAATGATATTAACAGAATTATCCTCGTTAATGCAATCGATATTCAAAGCAACAAGCTCCGATAGTCGTAAACCACAGTTTAAAAAGAGCATTAATATGGCATAATCTCGCTTATTTAAGTATTTATCTCTGCCAGTTTGACCTTCAACATCTTCACAAGTTTGAAGGAGCTTATAAGTGTCATTTAAAGTTAAATAGACAGGCAATCTGCTATCGATTTTTGGATACTCAAGCTTTAGTGTTGGATTATCATCAACTGCATTTATACGCTCATGTAGGTACTTATAAAAAGATCTTAAGGAAGCAATTTTTCTATACCTAGTCGTAGCTTTGGATTTACCGTAATTACTGGCAAAAGCTAAGTATGCATCCAAATCTCTAATGTCAACTGAGTTTAATAAATTTGCATCCACATTTGAAATATCAACTTCATCAAAAGGAATATCTTTTAATCTTTCTTTGCGGATGCGCATAAATCGTAAAAAAGAAATTAAATCATAAGTATATTCACGCACAGTATTTTTAGAATGATTTTTCATAGTTGATATATATGATAAATAATCTTCAAGTATAATCGGTAAAACAATATCATCTATATTATTTATATGGTTATCATTATTAGTAGAATTCGATCCATGTGAATTATTTTCAGCAAATTCTTGGCTAGACTTGATTATATCATTATTAGCGGTCATTTTTTCCTCCCTATATCCTAACCGTACAAAATAGTTATTTTGTACGGTTATTTATTTATCTATTATTATAACTAAATTAGATAATTATGTCAAGCCTTCTCTCCTATTCTATATAAAATGATTCTTTTCAAATCTAATTTTATTTTTAATATTATCTTAGTTTTAAATTTTAATTAGTCAAATTTTTATGATATGTTAATCTATTAATTAATTTCATTTTTCTATTTAAATTTTTTATCTGCATTACTAGTTACTTTTTAGTTATTAAAGCTATAAGCATACAATTGTTAGATTAAATAATAAATAACTACCTGCATCTCCCCTTTTTATAATAAATATAGAACCCTATAAAAAAATTGGCTCTCAGATCCTTTATTTTGCACTTTTTTTATATATCCCATATAATTCCATTAGATTGGAGGTGAAATTAAAATTTGAGGCATTTAAAGAGTTTTTGCACCTATAATATATATTATATGAAAAATACAGGCTTTTATTGATAATTATTCCTATTTTTGATTTTTTATGGTATTAAGGTTGCGTGTATGTTATAATATATATGCAAACATATTTTATAAGGAGGAAAAAATGAAATTAGAAGGCACAAAAACAGCTGAAAATTTACTTAGATCATTCATTGGTGAATGTCAAGCAAAAATGAGATACGAATATTATGCATCTCAAGCAAAGAAAGATGGCTATGTTCAAATTCAGAACATCTTTTTAGAAACAGCTAAAAATGAAATGGCACATGGTAAGAGATTTTACAAATTTTTAACCCAATCAATGCAAGGACAAACATTAGATTTTGGTGATAACAACTCTGAATTTCCACTAGTATTAGGCAATACTCTTGAAAACCTTAAATCAGCTGCAGATGGAGAATTAGAAGAACATTCTGATATGTATCCTGAATATGCTAAAGTTGCTCGCGAAGAAGGATTTGAAAAGATTGCAAAGGTATTTGAAGCAGTAGCAGTTGCAGAAAAGGCTCACGAAGCTAGATACAGAAAATTAATTGAAAACATCGAAGAAGGCAAAGTCTTTAAACGTGGGGAAGTTTATATTTGGAAGTGCAATAACTGCGGTTATTTACACGAAGGAACAGAACCACCAAAGGTTTGTCCAGCTTGTGATCACCCTATTGATCATTTTGAAATATTTGTTGAAAATTATTAATATTTTCCACAAAAAAAGAAGCCCTAAGGCTTCTTTTTTATTTCATGAATTATTCTCTGCTGCCAAGTTCCTTATCAAATAAGTATAGTGAAGCAAATGAATCACCAAGTTGTTCTATTGTGTCACAAATTGTTCTCATTGTGTCTTCTTCTTCTACTTGTTCGCTTAAGAACCATTTTAAGAAATCAGTAACAACATAATTTTTTTCTTTAAGAGCTAATTCATAGATCTTTTCAATTCTTGAAGTAACTTCTTTTTCATGTTCTAGAGCTGTTTTGAAGATTTCTAGCACTGATTTGTATTCTTTCTTAGGTTCTGGAATTGCTTTTAATTCAACTCTTCCATCAATCTTTTCAATGAATTTTTGGAAGCGTTCTGCGTGTTCATATTCTTCCTTAGCTTGAAGATCCATGAAGTGAGCAAATCCTGCCCAATTCTTTTCAGTTAAATCATGAACCATTGCTAGGTATACATATCCACTTTCAATTTCAAAATTATATTGGTCAATTAACGCTTTTACAACATTGTCTGATACTTTCATTAATCTAATCCTCCTTATATTGTATCTTATGTAATGATACATTTATTATCATCACATAACTTAATATACCCCATTAAGTAAAGAATATAACATCAATTTTTGAAAAATAAAAAACCTGTGTAATTAAACACAGGTTTAAATTATTTTGCAAGATCTGATTTTCTAACTTCTTTAATAACGTTGACTTTAATTTGTCCTGGATATTGCATTTCATCTTCAATTCTCTTTGCAATATCGTGGGCCATTACAGTCATCATATCATCGGTTACTTGATCAGGTTTTACTAAAATACGAACTTCTCTTCCAGCTTGAATTGCAAAACTTGATTCAATTCCATCAAATGAATTTGCAATTTCTTCGAGCTTTTCTAAGCGTTTAACATAGCTATCAAGGGTTTCTCTCCTAGCTCCAGGTCTAGCTGCTGAAATAGCATCTGCTACTTGAACTATAAAAGCTTCTACCGTTTGAGGTTCAACATCAAAGTGGTGAGCTTCAATACAGTGAATTACTTCTTTTGACTCTTTATAACGTTTAGCCAAGCTTACACCAAGTTCAACGTGAGTTCCTTCAAGTTCTCTATCGACTGATTTACCAACGTCGTGAAGTAAACCGCCTCTTCTAGCTATCTTAGTATTAGCCCCAATTTCTTGAGCTATTAAATAAGCTAAATTAGCAACTTCGATGGAGTGTTCAAGAACGTTTTGACCGTAGCTTGTACGGTATTTTAATCTACCTAGATACTTTTGAAGTTCTGGATTTATACCGTGAACATTGGTTTCAAGTGTTGCCCTATTTCCTTCTTCAACAATTACTTTGTTGATTTCTTGTTTGGATTTTTCGACAACATCCTCAATCCTTGCTGGGTGGATTCTTCCATCTTGAACAAGCTTTGTCAATGCAACTCTGGCAATTTCCCTTCTAACGGGATCAAAGCTAGATAAAACTACTGCACCTGGAGTATCATCAATAATCAAGTCAACTCCTGTAAGACTTTCTAAAGCTCTAATGTTTCTGCCTTCTCTTCCGATGATTCTACCTTTCATATCATCATTTGGAAGATCAACGACAGTTACTGTAGTCTCACTTACATAGTCAGATGCAATTCTTTGCATAGCTTGGGATAAAATCTCTTTAGATTTTTCTTCACTATACTCTTTAATCTCATCATCCATCTTTTTGATCCTAAGAGCTTTTTCTTGGATTAGATAACTCTCTAATGCGTCTACTAATTCTGCCTTAGCCTCTTCTTTGCTTAAACCAGCTACCCTTTCAAGTTCATCCGATTGTTTTTGTACTAAATTTTCTGCCTGCAGATTTTTCTCATCTGCTTCTTTAAGTTTGTTATTTAACTTTTCCTCTTTTTTCGATAACGAATCATATTTTTTATCAAGGTTTTCTTCTCTTTTAATAAGTCTCTTTTCTGTTACAGCGACTTCAGATCTTCTGTCCTTGATTTCTTGATCCAATTCTTCTCTTGATTTCTGAATTTCTTCTTTAGCTGAAAGCACCATTTCTTTTTGAATGGATTCGCTTTCTTTTTTTGCGTCTTCAATTAATTTTTCTGAATATTCTTCCGCAGAACCAATTAATTTTTCGCTATTTCTTTTGCGAAAGTAATAACCTGCGAAACAAGAAACTACCGAAAAAAGGATGAGTAATATGATAAAATATGGTATCGGCATAAAACTCTCCTTTCTATTAAATTTTTCAAGTTCTATATATATTGTATAGCTTTTTTAATCAATTGTCAATGATTAAAGCGTTTTTATCTGAATTAAAATCCTTTATTATTTCAGAAGTCATATTGTTTTTATCAACTGTAAATATACTATCACCGATATTTGATAAATAAGCATCGTGAGTGACCATTATTATTTGCCGGTCAAAGTCTTTTGAAAACTGTTTTAAAAACAAGCCTACATTACCAATGTAATCTAAACTTACATACTTGGCTGGTTCATCAAAAACAAGTGGGCCAAAATTATTTTCCCCATATAAAAGTTGATTAATAGCAATTCTCAGTCCAAGAGCAACTATATCAACAACTCCCCCGCCCCTTGATTCAGTTGGAAGAGTAAGATTTGACTCATCTCCTTTTTCATCGGTCAAATAAAACTCAATCTGTGGAGTTTTCCTGTCTTCAAATTCTTTGATTATAAACTTCATATCATTCATAAATACATCTCTAAGACAGGCCGTTACAATGTTTTCACACGTATTAATAGCATGTGCTCTAGCCTTTCTTGATGCAGTTTTTATTAGGATACTAGCAGCTTGATTTAATGTAATTTCTTCCTCAAGCTCAGAGATTTTAGTGTTTAGAAAATCATTTTGCTCTATTAAATTATCCCTCTGTGCTTTTTTTATGCTTATTTCATCTGATTTGCTATCTACATAGCTAATAATAGTAGAAACATCCATTATCTATCACTTTATATATCCTTTGGCATTAGTTCTTTGCATTCTAAGATCAGCTTATTAATCTCACTCTCAAGGCTTTTAATGTCATCCTCTAGGCTTTCAGGAGTTGATCCAGCATCAATAATTTCTTGCGTAAGTTTTTCTTTCTGAATTTTTAATGACTCCATCCTACCCAAAGCAGTATCCCTTTTTGACTGAGCTCTTTCTAGTTGGTTTTTAATTTCTAATAATTCCTCATCATATTTCATAATAAAACTCCTTTTTTATATTTTCTAAATGTTTATTATCAATATCTGATCCGCATAAAGGACATTTTTTGTACAAGGATATAAGTTCAATATACTTATTGACCTTCTCTTCTATACCTAAATTTGTAGCATTTAGGTCTTCTTCAAGAATTGAATATTCTTTATTGTTGTCTAGTAATTGTTCATATAAATTTTTTAGTATATTAGAATTATCCTTAAGTTTATCAGCATTCCCATAAAGACTCTTAATATAATCTATATCTGAAGACTCAATTTCTCTCAAAATCGTTTTTTCTTCATTATTATATAGATTCATTTTTTTATCTTGATCTTTATATAAGTCATATTTATTTTTTAACTCTGTAATATTTAAAATATTACTTTTTATGGCTTCTATTCCTGATGTTTTTGTAATAATATCATTCGATAATCCTATTTGTTTAATATTTTCTAACAGTTTAGTTAATAAAATAGTTTTGCCGGAGTGTTTATTGATTGTAAATACTAGCTTTTCATAAATCGATTTATATTTATCTATATAGGCTAAGGAAGATATAATATTATCTAAATCTTTTTCTTCGGCCAAAATATTTCTATATTTTAACAAAAATTCATTTTTAGATTTTAATTTGTTGTTATTTTCGATAATAAATGTTGCAACTTCTAAAGACTTATCTAGATTATCGAATTTTTTAATATAGTCCACACCAATACTTATAGATTTCTCAACATCATTTATATAGTTATTTAAATAATTGTACTTATCAAGTTTTTGACTCAGTTCTTTTATATTTTCTAACTTAGATTTTAACAAATTAAAATTAGCTATCTCTGTATCAAGGTTTTCAAATTCTTTTAATTTATTATTGTTAGTTATCAACTCTTCTTCAAATCTTTTTTTTGCCTGATTTGCTTGTTGTTCGTTCTGATTTGCCCGCCTGATAGCGTCATCAAGTATGTTAACATTTGATATATAGCCAATGGACTTTGCCTTTTGGGCAGGACTATCATTTAGCATAAATGCACCATCATGTTGATTTTGAAAATTAATCATTATAGGGTCATTATTCTCTGAAAATTTTACCTTTCTAACTCCTGTTATTTTCATAACTTCTTCTGGTACATCTGATCCGATTCCATAATAATATTCTATTTGGCCATCAACTTCAATTTCATAACCATTATCTTTTTTATTTCTTATTCTTCTTACTATTGTACCATCATCATATGTTAACTCAACTGATACTGCATCTGTGCCATTTCTAATGAAGTCTGTGCCCCTAGGTTCGTTAAAAAATACCCATCTAAGTGCTCTAATAACAGCTGATTTTCCAGAGTCTGTTCGTCCAACTATTACATTAACACCAGGATCGAGCTTTATAATTGAATTCTCGTGCGATTGAAAATTATTAATTTTAATTTGTGCAATTTTTCTATACATTTAACTCGACCTCTTCAATTAGCTTTAGAGCATGATTCCTAACATTGATATCTATATTTTCATCCTTTGCAACATTTTCAATTATCTTTTTAACACTTACATATTCACTATTTGCATTGCTTTCAATGAGGGACTTTAAGGATTGATATTCTATCTTTTCAGACTTCTCTTTTTCCAGCATAGTCCTATCAAGAACATCTTCACCTGCTGGAGCAGATTTTAAATATATATCTCTAATTATCGGTTCACTTCCCTTTTCTAGTTCAATTATGACTACCTTAGGTTTGCGTGAAATTTCAACTTTAGACGCAGACATACGAGCAACGCTGCCTGGATTATAAAAATATTTTCCATCAATTTTTTGTAAAGGAAATCCTGTATGATAATGGCCAGATAATGTTATATCCGCTTTTGTATCTTTGATTTGATCTACAAGCGTATGGTCAATCATTTTAAAAGGTTTATCTATAAGCATACCATGGGCAAAAGTAATAGAAAAATCTGCTTTTTTTGTGTCCATGATATATGATTTTTTCCCACTTTCAGTATCTAGATCAAAAGTATATGGAACAAAGTTCATTTCCAAAGAGGTACCATCTTTTGAAAGAAATACAGGGTATTTACCCATCATAATATTAATTACATGTAAATCTTCTAATAATGCTAATACAGTCCTATTAATGCTATTTAAATTGTATGCATAGATATCATGGTTTCCGGGAACCAAAAAAATGGGCTTTTCAAAGCTTAGCAAAACTTTATTAAAAGCCCTCATAGTTAAAATTGGTATGTCCGGCCTATCGACAATATCTCCTCCATGGACATAAAAATCGACATCTTCTTTGTGTCCAATCTCAGAAATTTCGATAAATTTATTTAGTATAGTTTCCTGGTAATTGTCGATACGGCTAGACGGATTATTTGATCTAATATGTGTATCTGTAAAATACAATAATTTAATCATATTTAAATTTATTCATCAGATTCTTTTGGTTCGTTTAGATTAGCATCCACTTGAGCAAGACCGTAAGCTGCTCTAATTTGTGCGTCAAGTTGCTTCATTATTTCTGGATTTTCTTTCAACCAAGCCTTTGCGTTTTCAGCTCCTTGACCAATATTATCCCCTTCATAAGAGAACCAGCTGCCACTCTTTTTAATGAGATCATTTTTTACTGCAACGGTTAATATATCGCCAGCTTTTGATATCCCTTCGCCGTACATTATGTCAAATTCAGCAGTTTTAAATGGAGGTGCAACCTTGTTTTTAACAACCTTAGCAACTGTTCTTGAACCAATAAATTCATCCTTATCTTTAATAGTTTCTTTTCTTCTAACTTCAATTCTAACGGATGAATAGAACTTTAGAGCTCTTCCTCCTGTAGTTGTTTCTGGGTTGCCAAACATAACGCCAACTTTTTCACGTACTTGGTTAATAAAAACACATGTGGTTTTTGATATATTAATAGCACCTGCAAGTTTTCTCATAGCCTTACTCATAAGTCTAGCATGTGCGCCTATTTGTAAGTCACTCATTTCACCATCTATTTCTACCTTAGGAACGAGAGCAGCAACTGAGTCGACTACGATTAAATCTACAGCTCCACTTCTAACTAGAGATTCCATAATTTCAAGTGCCTGTTCACCATAGTCTGGTTGTGATACTATTAGGTTATCTATATCAACGCCTAATTTTTGGGCGTATTCAGGGTCTAGGGCATGCTCAGCATCAATAAAGGCAGCTACTCCACCAAGTTTTTGAACCTCTGCTATCATATGCAAACTAACTGTTGTCTTACCTGATGACTCTGGACCATAAACTTCAATAATTCTACCTCTAGGAATACCACCGATACCTAAGGCAATATCTAAATCAATGCTACCAGTTGGTATAGCGGCGACTTTCATGGAGTTCTTTTCTCCAAGTCTCATTACAGAGCCTTTACCAAACTGTTTAGTTATGTCCGCTAATGCCTTGTCGAGTGCTTTTTGTTTTTCTTCGTTCATTACTCTACACCTCTCTAATAATACTTAATAATTTCTCTAAAACTGTCTTACTTGCAGTTAACCTAACCATATTTCTTGAAAGAGAAAGATTCATCTCTAAATTATAAACTTTTTTATCATCTGCTATAGACACAAATACATGACCCGCTTCTTCACCTGGACCTGCATATCCAGTTGTACCAATGCCAAAGTCAGAAGCAGTTTTATTTCTGATTTGTATAGCCATTTGATTAGCAACATTTTTACTTACAACTCCATGAGTTTCTATATAATCTCTTGGTATGCCTAAAAACATTGTCTTGGCTTCCACCATATATGTGACTGCACCACCATATAAAACATTTGATGCACCAGGAATTCTGGCTATAGACGAAGCAATAAGACCTGCTGTAAAACTCTCTGCAGTTGAAATTGTCAATTCTTTTTTGATTGCTATATCAACAATCTCCTTACATAATAAATCTAAATCATACATTGTATTTATTTTAAAACCTCAATGTTATCTTTAATATAAACTATAAAAGATACAACCGTCATTACAACACTTAAATAAATTGTAATTACACCAATACTCAGAAGTTGATTAAAGTCCCCGCCTATAGCAATTAAAATCATTGCAATTCCAATAAACTGTAAGGCTGTTTTTATCTTTCCAGTTTTTCCTGCAGCGATTGTAACTCCCCTGTTGGCAGCCACTAATCTAAATCCGCTAACAGCAAACTCTCTATAAATTACAATTATAACTGGCACAGCAGGTAAAATCTCACTTTCCAAAAAAAGAATAAGAGCAGTAATTGCCAGTATTTTATCAGCAAGTGGATCAATAAATTTACCAAAAGCTGTTATCTGATCGTTTTTACGAGCAAGGTATCCATCAAGCATATCAGTAAGCGATGCAATGATAAAAATTATTGCAGGGGCATAAGTATTTGGATACATATAATATAAGACGATTAGAACAGGTACTAAGAACATCCTAGCTATTGTGATCTTATTTGGTAAATTCATTTTTTCAACACCAACTTTCCATATAAATCGTAACTATCGTTACCAGTAATAATTATATCATAAAACTCGCCAATATTCAGAGCTTTATCTTTATTTATATATATTAAACCATCAATACCGGGTGCATCCATATAAGTTCTGCCTATATAAGCATCCTTTGTTTCATCTTCAATCAAACAATTAAAAGTTAAACCAACTTTCTCAGAAAGTTTTCTTTCAGAAATTTCAGCCTGTAGAAGCATAAGCTCTTTTTGTCTTAATAGCTTATCAACTTCACTGATCTTGTCACCATATTTGTAAGCCCTTGTTCCTTCTTCTAAGGAATAACAAAATGCGCCTATTCTATCAAGCTTATACTCTTCAATAAACTCTTTTAATTCTTCAAACTCTTCTCTGGTCTCGTTATAAAAGCCAACTATAAATGTAGATCTGATAACAATATTCGGTATCCGCTCTCTTAACTTAATAATCAAATCACAGATACTTTTCTTATCAGTATGGCGATTCATTGCTTTTAAAACATTGTCAGATATGTGCTGCAAAGGCATATCAACATATTTAACGACCTTGTCGCATGTGGCTATTGAATCTATTAATTCATCATAAAAGCCTTCTGGATACATGTACAAAATTCTAATCCAATGCAGGTCTTCTATTTGATTTAACTCATGTAATAATTCATGAAGCATTGGTTTCCCGTAAATATCTGTTCCATATTCACTAGTATTCTGTGCGATTAAAATAAGTTCTTTTACGCCGTTTTGAGCTAAAAATCTAGCTTCATTTAAAATGTTTTCAATTGATCTAGATCTCATTCGGCCGCGTAGAGATGGTATTACGCAATAAGCACAATGATTGTTACAGCCTTCTGAAATTTTAATGTATTGAGTCACTTTAAAGTCATTTCTTGATGCATTTTCGGTGTAAGGAGCATTTATCGACCCTACATAAGCTTTGCGTTCACCATTTACAGTAGAATCTAAAATTTCATTTATATTTGATATCTGACCAGTTCCTATAATCCCATCAATTTCTTCCATCTCATCGAGCAATTGATCCGGATATCTTTGTCCCAAACAGCCAGCAACTAATAAATATTTAAAGGTCTGATTTTTTAATTCTCCAAGCTCAATAATTGAGTTAATAGACTGCTCTTTTGCATCTAATATAAAACTGCAGGTATTAATTATAACAATATTAGCTTCATCAAAATTTTCGGTATGCTTGTATTTATTTTTATCCAAAAGAGAAATCATGCATTCTGTATCAATATCATTTTTAGAGCATCCCAATGTAAGAAAATAAACTTTATTTATCATCGTCTTTACTTTCCTTTCCATGAAGGACTTCATCTATTTGATCTAAAGATATCAAAACTTTTCTTGGCTTGCTGCCCTCACTAGGACCAACTATACCTAACTCTTCCATTCGATCTATAATTCTAGCTGCTCTTGAGTATCCTATTCTTAATTTTCTTTGTAAATAAGAAATTGAACCCTGATTATCTTTTACGACTAAAATTACAGCATCTTCAAATAATTCGTCAAAGAAATCTGATTCACTTGGATCAGGTGCATTGTGTACCTCATCCACAACATCTTTATCGTATTTTTGGCTATCATTATTAACTTTAATAAAATCAATAATATTTTCAATTTCTTTATCAGAAACAAATGTACCTTGAATTCTCATTGGACTTGATGCAGAACCTGGTAGGAAGAGCATGTCTCCCCTACCTAAAAGTTTTTCAGCTCCTGCCATATCCAAAATCGTTCTCGAGTCAATTTGAGATGATACTGCAAAGGAAATTCTTGATGGAATATTCGCTTTAATCGTACCAGTGATAACATCAACAGAAGGTCTTTGAGTGGCAACAATTAAGTGCATGCCAGCAGCTCTAGCCATTTGTGCAAGTCTAGCTATAGATTCCTCTACTTCCTTACCGCTTACCATCATTAAGTCTGCTAATTCATCTATAATTATAACAATTTTTTTAAGGACTTCTGCATCTTCACTTTCCTTGGCCTTTGCATTATAACCTTTAAAATCTCTAGCTCCCATTTTTGCAAAGAGTCCATATCTTCTTTCCATTTCTGTTACTGCCCAATCTAAAGCAACACTTGCCTTTCTAGAGTCAGTAACAACAGGTATTAATAGATGAGGAATGTTATTATATACGCTTAATTCAACAACTTTTGGGTCAATTAGAATAAACTTAACTTCTTCAGGAGTTGAATGATAAATTATGCTTAAAATAATTGAGTTTATACAAACCGACTTACCAGATCCAGTTGCACCTGCAATTAACAAGTGTGGCATATCTGATATTGAAGAAACAATTGTTTTACCAGTGATATCCTTACCTAATACTAGAGGAAGTTCATCTTTAGAGTTTATAAATTCATCGGTTTCCAAAATTTCACGTAAGAAAAGAGTTTCCTTTACATCATTAGGCGTTTCTATTCCAACTCTGTTTTTACCTGGAATTGGAGCAACAATTCTTATATCTTTGCTTTCTAAGGCCATAGCTAGGTCATCTTGAAGGTTTACAATCCTGCTTATTTTAACACCTGTTGCTGGCTTAAGCTCATAGCAAGTAATAGTTGGCCCTCTGTTAATGCTTTCTACACTAACTTCAATTCCAAAACTAGCCAATGTATCTTCTATAATTTTAGATTTTCTAGCAATAATATCTTTGTTTATAGCTGCTTTACCTTGTGGTAAAGATAGAAGTTCCAGTGGAGGAAATACATAAGCATTTTCTTCTTTGGTCTCATCCTCAGGTAAGACAGAAAACTGGTCAATTGGATCTTGACCCTTTGTTTTAATAGTCTTAGTATATATTGGAATCTTCTTCTCTTCTGATTCATCATTAACATCTAAATCAAGGTCTTGGACTGCTGTATTTTCTCCATCAATATTTAAAATTTTATCAATATTCTTAGAAACACTTGGCTCTTCTTCATTAAAGACAATATCATCATTAAATTTATTTTCAAGTTCTAAAGCTTTTCCTGGATCTTTAACAATTCTAGCCCTGTCTTTAACATTATTAACTGATCTCTTAATTTTGTTTTCAATTTTTTCAGCTATGACATCTGTACCATCAATAACATCTTTCTTTTGTACAGAGAACGATAAAAATATTGCAACAAATACAAGTATTGTCGATAGCAAATAGGCTCCAAAATCTCCAGCGATTTTCCTTACTGGGTGAGAAAGTATGACACCAATCCAGCCTCCCCCTTTAAAGTCATTTGATAGCTTTAGGGCCTGATTAAAGTGATCTCCAAAATCATTGTATTTAATTTGAATAACGTCAAATAAAATTATTAAAGCAAAAAAAATAAATAAAGTTGGGACTATATACTTTCTTCTATTTTTTCTCATGCTTGGAAATAAAAAGCAAAATGAAAAATATAATAGCATAAAAGGAAGTACCCTGCCCATAAAGCCAAATACTCCTTTTAGAAAATTGTTTACATACCTACCAATAATTCCTGTTTTCGGTATAAGCATGAATAATATTAAAAATAAACTAAGTAAAAAAATAGATATCCCAAGATAAATAATTTTTTGTTGGTTATTAAGTTTTTTAGATCTCGATCTAGTGTTTTTACTCCTTGTTGCCATTAAATCACCCTATTATAAACGTAATTATTGAAATAAATAATAAATAAATTGAAAAATAAGACATTTTGTTTTTGTCTAATAAACTTAGTAAAAATTTAATTGCTATAACGCCAACAATCATTGAAGTTATCATACCAACAATAATATTAAAACTAAAACTAACTTCAGCACCTGACTTTAAAGCATCTTTAAGGCCAAATAAAAATGCACCAAAGGTAGCAGGTAAACTAATTAAAAACGAAAATTTAGCAGCTTCATTTTTATCTAAGTCTAAGATAGTACCAGCAAAAATTGTTGATCCACTCCTACTTATTCCAGGCATTATTGCAAGGCCTTGTACCATACCAATACCAATAGCAGATAAATAATTTAAGCTATGTGCAGACTTCCCTTTTCCTTTATATTTGTCAGTTACAAATAACAGGATAGCTGTTATTAAGAACATAAGGGAAATTGATTTTAAATTTGTGTAATATACCTTAAAAACATCTTCAAAGCATAGTGCAATGATAGCAGTTGGTACAGATGCTACAAGTATTAACAAAGCTAATTTTTGGTAAGAATTAATTTTAAACTTTTCCCTCTTTATTAGCATATAAATCATTTTAAAAAATTCAATTATTATATTTTTTATATCATTGAAAAAAACAATGAAAACGGAAATAAAAGTTCCAAAGTGAAGCATCTGCGCAACAAATAAACCTGGTTCTTGTATATTTAAAAGTTTTTCAAACACAACCAAGTGACCAGAGCTTGAAATTGGCAAAAATTCTGCCACACCTTGAATTATTCCCATTAATATCATCTTTAGAAATTCTAACATATTCCTGTTGAACCAAATCCTCCATCACCACGTTCTGTCTTGGATAAATCATCAACCAATTCAAAATCAATGGTTTCATATTTGTTTAGAACCATCTGTGCTATTCTATCGCCATTATTGACGACAAAATCTTCTTTGGATAAATTAACCAAACCCACACCAATTTCTCCTCTATAGTCAGCGTCGATAGTTCCTATTCCATTTATAAGGCAAATACCGGACTTGATTGCAAGCCCAGATCTTGCCCTTATTTGTATCTCATAGCCTACAGGTATTTCAACATAAATACCTGTAGGTATAAGCTTAAATTCACCAGCTTTAATAATGACAGTCTCGTCTAAGAAAGCTCTTATATCCATACCAGCTGAACCGCTTGTTGCATACTGAGGAATATCATTATTACTCTTGTTTACAATTTTGACCTTAGTCATTTTTGCTCCTGTCTCTGGTGTATCTTTGTCTTCTGTGTTGTTGACCTTCAGATTTATCTTGATTTTCATCACTATCTGAATCCTTTAGTAAAACTTTCCTAGAAAGATCTATTTTACCGTCATTATCAATGCCAATTACCTTAACAGTAACTTTATCACCGGACTTTAGTACATCTTCAACTTCATTAATTCTCTTATTATCAATTTGGGAAATGTGCAGTAGGCCTTCCTTGCCATTTAAAACGTCAACAAATGCGCCAAATTTCATAATTTTTGTTACGGTACCTTCGTATACTTCGCCAACTTCGACATCTTTGATAATATTTTCAATAATTGATTTTGCTTTTTCTCCCATTTCGGAATCAACACTTGCAATGATTACTGATCCATCATCTTCAATGTCAATCTTTACACCAGTTTCGGCGATAATTTGATTAATAACTTTTCCGCCAGGCCCAATAACTTCTCTGATTTTATCAGGATGAATTGACATTTGAATAAGCCTTGGAGCGTATTTTGAAATTTCCTTACGAGGCTCTGCAATTGCACCATGAATTACATCAAGAATTTGCATCCTTGCAACTTTAGCTTGTGCAAGAGCCTTTTCTAATACAGATCTATCGATACCTGATATTTTAATATCCATTTGAAGAGCAGTAATACCGTCACGAGTACCTGCAACTTTGAAGTCCATATCTCCAAGATGGTCTTCTAGTCCTTGAATATCAGTTAAAATAACTTTTTTACCGTCATCTCCTGAAATAAGTCCCATAGCAATACCAGCAACTGGTTTTTTAATCGGTACACCTGCGTCCATAAGAGCAAGTGTTGAACCGCAAACACTAGCTTGTGAGCTGGATCCATTTGAACTCAATACTTCAGATACAACTCTAATTGTGTATGGGAATTCTTCTTCTGAAGGAAGCACAGGAATCAAAGCCCTTTCTGCTAAGGCACCATGGCCAATTTCTCTTCTGCCAGGAGATCTTAATGGTCTGGTATCCCCAACGCTATATGGTGGGAAGTTATAGTGGTGAATATATTTTTTCTCATATTCATCAAGCATCCCATCAATCACTTGAGCGTCGTCACTTACTCCAAGTGTTGCAACGCTTAGTACCTGTGTTTGTCCACGTTTAAATAAACCTGAACCGTGTGTTCTAGGAAGGATTCCTACTTCAGCACTCAGCGGTCTAATTTCATCAAATGCTCTTAAATCAGGGCGTATTCCATCTACTAAAATTTGATGACGTACTTCATTGTATTGTAATTGATCGATGGCGGCACTTATACTTGCCCTATCATCAGGAAATTCTTCTCCCATTTCATCTTTTATTCTATCAATTAATTCTGATGATTGTTTGAGTCTTTCCATTTTGTCTGGATGATTCATAGCTTGAATCATAGCTTCTCTATAATTTGAATTTATCTTTTCTTCTACTTCTTTTTTAACTTCGAATACAGTATATTCTTGTTTTTCTTTGCCAACTTCTTTAGCAATTTTTGAAATAAATTCAGTAATTTTTTTAATCTCATCATGGGCTTTTAAAATTGCTTCAAGCACTACATCTTCACTAAGCTCATTAGAACCAGATTCAACCATCATAATAGCTTCATGAGTTCCTGCAACAGTTAAATTTAAATCAGACTTTTCCAATTCATCAGCTGATGGATTTACAACATATTCATTATTGATGTATCCCATTTGAACTGCAGCAATAGGTCCATTAAAAGGTATGTCAGATATGCTAAGTGCAATGCTAGATCCTATCATAGCAGCAACTTGGCTTGAACATGTTGGATCATTTGATAAAAGGCTTGCAATGATTTGAACATCATTTCTATATCCCTCTGGGAAAAGTGGTCTCAAAGGCCTATCAATTAATCTTGCAGTCAAAATAGCATGCTCACTTGGTCTACCTTCACGCTTAATAAATCCTCCAGGGATTTTACCTGCAGCATAATATTTTTCTTCGTATTCAACGCTTAGAGGGAAAAAGTCAATACCCTCTCTTGGTGTTTTTGAGCTTGTAGCAGTTACAAGTAATACTGTATCTCCATATCTTACAAAACATGCGCCGTTTGCTTGCTCTGCATACTTTCCAATCGATACAGATAATTCTCGACCCGCTAGGTTGGTTTTAAAAATTCTTTCCATCTTTCCTCCTATTTCTCTCATAATATTATAACATAAAGACATTTAAATTGCTAGATTTATAAATAAAAAACGCCATATAAATGGCGTTAATATCTTGTGTTAATATAATCGTCAATAAGCGATTTATATTTACCCTCTATAAAGCAATCATTCTCTTTTAAAATTGTTAAAAGCCAATCTGCCGTTGAATGAAAAATCGCTTCCTTATAATCATAAAAAACTATTTCATATAAGACATTATTAAGTTTTTTGCTTTTGGATTTTACATAATATGAATCCACATTTTCATAATTAACAAGCTTTAACATCTTAGAAATAGTAATATTTTTTTTATGATATTGATCATTAGCTTTATTTCTAAAACTCATAGCAAGTTTTTGGTGCTTGCCTCTTAACTCTATCTCGTATGCATTGGCTGTATAATATTTGGCCATTATATTGTAGTACTGATAATTAAATATGCCCTTCTCCATTGAGTCCAACTTGACAAATGGTTTGGCGCCTATTCGGTTTAAGTACTCTAAATTTGCATCCAAAAATTGAGATTTAGTTAAGTCGCCGCTTTCTAATTGTGCAATCAAAAAGGATCTGTTTTCAAAAAAACTTTCAAATAGACCCTTTTTATTTCTATATAGCAATTGTGTTCCTTTCTAATTACTTAACCTCTTCTGAATTATCCTTTAGTTCATCTGGAATTTCGTTTAATTCAAAACCAAGGTTTAAATAGATCTTGCATTCAGATTTTTCAGCAATTCTATTTAATTCGTTATAAAAATCAACAAGTTCTTCAGACTTTAAAGGAATTAATTTATAGATACTGTCTACATAAATTTTTTCCAAATCGTAGTCCATTGCAAGCATTCCGCTTAAGAAACCATAGAATCCAGCTAAATCCTTTACACCATAGTCTCCTGCGTTGATTAGTCTTACATTGTAATCAAGACTAAATATGTGTTCATCATCCACATCAATAAATGCAATATTTCCGTTGCCTGACTTGTTGTCTTCGTTTGCATTGTCAATCAGCCATTTTGTTTTGCCTGATCCTTTTGCTCCTAAAATAAACTTTACCATAGTAACCTCCTATTCTTATTAAATAGCTACCCAAATGTAACTTGTATTAATCAGTTAAAGATTCAAAGTAGTCGCAAGCCTTTTCAAATTCATCATCATCTTCAATAATTTCAAGGGTAAAGTTGTTGTCTTCACCTTCAATATATTTGAAAATAACAATATCTTCTCCAAGAGGACTATCTTCCTCTACTGCCAATAAAGCAACATATTCATTGCCATCAATCTCAAACTGATCTATAACAGCAAAGTCTTCACTATCTCCATTATCATAAGTTAAAGTAACTGTTTCGTATTCTTGCATCTCATCTTCGCAGCAGCAACCGTCTTCACAGCCACATCCATGTTCATGTTTTTTATCCATAGTCTCCTCCTATTTCTAATACTATTTTTATTATAACAGTAAAGTCTGTAAAAATCTACTCTACTTTTATAAATTATCAAATTTTTGTTTAATAAGTGATTTTATCTCATCAACATCCCATATATCAACAGCTTCAATAATTGAATTTTTAACTATATTATGAGTTTGTGCCAGAGATTTATCTGATATTAGCTTAATAGAGCTTGTAGCATTAAACCTATCAGCAATTAAACCCATAGTATATTTATTTATTTCAAATTTATTTTTATCTGTAAGTTCAAAGTTTGAAAACGCAACATTTATAACTTCACTATACCTGTTTTTTAAGAAAACTAATAAATTCGTTATAATTTGCTCTGAACTTCCCTCTTCAAGATCAAAGAGTATTCTAAAAAATAAATTCCATGAAAAATCTATGTTAATTATTTCAGAAAGTTTATTGCCTATCGAACTAATAAATGGATCTTGAAACTTTAAGTCTACCGGAAATTCAATTTGTTTTTTTAGGTCAATATATTTTGAATCTAAAAACTTTAAACGATTTAGTATTCTTATAAACTCATTTATATATGCCTCATCCTTTTCAGGAATCTTCATAAATAGATAGTTAATAATGGTGTTGCTTGTTAGTTTAAAATCAACAGGAAAACCAAATTCATTCCTAACTTTTTGGTAGTATATATCATTTAAACCTTTAGATAGACTTGTTCTTATCTCCTTCATAACATTTTCAGAAACATTGTTTGTAGGTTCATTTAAATGATTATAAAGCATCATAAGTTCTCTATCAATCATCTCTAAGTTTTCTTTGATTGAGCTCATGATCTCTGATAAGAACATTTCTGTTCCTGAGTAATTGAAATTTTTATATAAAATCTTATGATCTATTTCACCCCAGAATAAGTTAACTAAACTTTTTATCTGTAGCTCAAAATTATATGATTTTCCTTCGTAAAAATACTTACCATCTATTTTATATATTTGGAAGCCGTTCTTTTGAAGTGTGGGCTGCTCTTCATCTAGATTTAAGAAAATATTTTCATTTAGGTATGAAGAATAGAGTCCATTATCATTTTTAATTCTAAAAAGATTGGTGATCTCCCTGTATATTCTTTTTTCATCTCCAATGAACCTGCACTCAATTCTCACACCAATTAAATCCGATAGATTGTTCAAAAGATCTTCTGGAGAATCATATTGCATAAAGAGGTTATTCCTAATTATTTTTTCCTTTAGGCTCGACTCCTCTTTAACTCTAGATTTAACATCCATAAAATGATCCTTTGTAGAGAAAGTATTGGTAAAAAATTCATCTATAAGTTTTTCCACAGATAGCAATTCATCAATATTTGAGTTTAATAAATCAATAGATTCATCAATAAATCTAAATAATTCTAGTTGCATTATAATAAAATCTCTACTGGATACTCCTCTTTTAATTCTTCAACCTTAGTTTGATAAGCATTTAATTGCTTTACGCGTTTTAATTCAACAATTATATTTTCTCTTGCTGTATCAAGATCAGGTTTTTGAGTTGCATTAATCTTATTTAATTTGATTACATGAAAACCAAATTGAGTTTGAACTGGGCCTGCAACTTCGCCTTCTTTCATTTTAAATACTACTTCATCAAACTCTGGAACCATTTGACCTTGGCAAAAATCTCCTAGATTGCCTCCCTTGTCTTTTGACGGACAAGTTGAATATTCCTTAGCTAGTTCTTCAAAATTTTCACCTTTATCAATCTTTGCTTTGATATCTTTGGCTAACTCTTCATCTTCAACCAAGATATGGCTAGCGTTTACAAAAGTCTTTTCCAGATCTTTTTTATGGGCTTCAAAATATTCTTTTATTTCTTCTTCCGTTGGCTCTGGAGCGCTAGTAATTATTTTTTGATAGGCATAGTTCTTTAGAAGATTTTCCTTTGTAGTTTTAAAAACTCTTTGGAATTCTTCATCATCTTCTAGATTTTCATCTTCAGCATAATGGAGCATCAATTCTTGATTAAGCATTTCCTTTAGAATTGTTTCAAATCCATTTTCTTCATTCATAAAATGCCTTACAATATTAGGATCAAGGCTTGATAGAAACCTTTGAAAATCCTCATTTGTAAATTCCTTATTTCCTACCTTGGCTATCACTTTAATATCTGTCATTGTTACCTCCTATTTACTTACTTCAATTTTGAATTTAACCATGTTATCGTTCATATCAACAGCTTCTACATCGAGTGCATCCCTATTTAACTCTACAGCAAGAGTTTCAGACATAATCTCTTCTGTATACTTGTCTAGAGCATTTGAGAAGTTGTCGTTTGCTTCGTATTTGATTTCAATTCTATCACTTATATTTAAGTCCAAGCGTTTTCTTTCTTGTTGAATTTTTGATATAAACTCTCTAGCATAACCTTCGTTTATTAAATCATCAGTTAAAACTGTATCCAATAGCACATATACACCGTTTTCAACTTGAACGTCATAGCCATCTTTTGCACTTACACGAATATCCAAGTAGTCCTTATTTATTGTATATGTTTGGCCATCTAAATCAATATCTAAATCCTTGTTTTCGATTTCTTCAATTAATTTAGCTTTGTCAGATTTTTGCAAGTATTGTGCAAATTTACCAACTGATTTACCGAATACTGGTCCAGCAAGTTTAAAGTTAGGTTTTACTTCATAGTTCATATAATCAGATACATTTGAAGAATAAACTATCTCTTTAACATTTAATTCTTCTTTAATCAATGCTTCGAGGTCGAAAACCTTATCCTTATATTTATTATCAACAATCATTGATGCTATTGGCTGTCTAACTTTAATGTTTTCTTTTTCACGACCAGCTCTTCCAAGCGAAACAATTGTTCTAACCAAATCAATTTTTGTTTCTAATTCTGTATCGATTAGGTCTTTATTAACTACTGGATAATCTTCTAAGTGAACAGATTTACCATCAGTTAAATGTTGATAAAGTTCTTCAGCTATAAATGGAGTAAATGGTGCAATTAACTTAGAGATTGTTAAGAGAACTTCATATGTTGTTAAGAACGCTGAGTCTTTGCTCTTTGAATCTTCTCCCCAGAAGCGTCTTCTAGATCTTCTGATATACCAATTTGACAGATCTTCTACAACAAAATCAACCAAAGCTTTTGAAACTTTTGTTAGTTCAAAAATATCGATATTTTCTTCAACTAAATCAATTAGAGAATTTAGCCTGGAAATTATCCATTTATCCAACTCATCTCTTTCGCTTATTGAAATGTTTAGTTCATCTGGTTTAACATTTTCACTATTTACATATAAGGAGAAGAATGTATAAACGTTTCTTAAACTTCTAATGAATTTAGATTCAACTTCTTTTAAACCATCTTCATCATATTTTGTTGGTAGCCAAGGAACTGAAACATAAACGGCGTAGAATCTGGCAACGTCAGCTCCATATCTATCAAATATATCGAACGGATCAAGTGTGTTTCCCCTAGACTTACTCATTTTTTTGCCGTACTTATCGAGTACCAGATCATTTACTAAAACAGATTTATATGGTGACTTTCCAGTCATATACGTCCCTATTGCGAGCAAGGAGTAAAACCATCCTCTAGTTTGGTCAATACCTTCACAAATAAAATCAGCTGGATAATGGTTAAAAAAGTCATCATCTTTATTAAAAGGATAATGTCTTTGGGCAAAAGGCATACTTCCGCTATCAAACCATACATCAATAACATCCTTATATCTGGTCATCTTGCCGCCGCACTTACTGCACTTAATATGGCAATCGTCAACATAAGGTCTGTGCAGGTCAATTGTCTCATCAATATTCTCTATTGATTTTTCTACTAATTCTTTTCTGCTGCCAATGCTTATAGTTTCTCCACAATCTTCACATTTCCAAATTGGAAGTGGAGTACCCCAGTATCTGTTTCTAGATAAGGCCCAGTCATTTAAATTTTCTAGCCAATTACCGAATCTCTTTTCACCGACAAATTCAGGATACCATTTAACGTCGTTATTAGCCTCAATTAGCTTATCTTTAAACTTTGTGACCTCAATATACCAAGATGGCTTTGCATAGTAAATTAAAGGTGTATGACATCTCCAGCAATGTGGATAATTGTGATCGACCTTTTGTCTTCTTAAAAGTTTTCCCTCTTCTTTTAAATAATTTAATATTTCCGGATCGGCATCAAATACATTCATACCTCCCCATTTACCGACATTAAATTTGCCCTCTTCATTTACAGGGTTGAAAACTGGCAAATCATATCTTCTACCTGTATTATAGTCATCTTCCCCAAAAGCAGGAGCTGTATGAACTATACCAGTACCGTCTGTAATTGTAACGTAATCAGCAAGAGTAATATAAAAAGCTTTTTTGTCAGCTTCAAGCATTGGAATCAGTTGTTCATATTCAAGACCTTCAAGGTCTGTTCCCTTCACAGTTTTAATTATCTCATAATCTTCTGTTACGCCTTTTATTACATCTGTAACTAGATCTTTGGCCATCCAGTATAATTCATCGTTGTCATTGTTTTTAAGTAACACATAATCAACATCTGCGTTAACAGTCAAGCTTACGTTTGATGGTAATGTCCATGGTGTTGTGGTCCATGCTATAAAATACTCATCTTTATCTTTTCTCTTGAATTTTACATATGCAGTTGTTGTAGTTATATTTTCATAACCTTGGGCAACTTCGTGTGAAGCTAAACCAGTTCCACATCTTGGGCAGTATGGTAAAATTTTGTGTCCTTCATATAAAAGCCCATCTTTAAACATTTTGTCAATAATATGCCATACTGATTCTATATAATCATTGTGGAAAGTAACATAAGGATTGTCTAAGTCGATTTCATAACCCATTCTCTCGGTCATTTGTCTCCATAGAGATTCATATTGGAAAACAGAATCTTTACATTGTTCATTAAAGGCTTTGATTCCATAAGCTTCAATGTCTTTTTTATTGTGTAAGTCTAATTTTTTCTCAACTTCAATTTCTACAGGAAGACCGTGGGTATCCCACCCAGCTTTTCTTTCGACGTAATAACCTTTCATAACTTTGTGTCTACAAGTCATATCTTTTAGAGTTCTAGAAACTACATGGTGGATGCCTGGTTTACCATTAGCTGTTGGTGGTCCTTCATAAAAAATGTATTTAGGACCGTCTTCTCTTGTTCTTAAACTCTCGTGAAGTAAATCGATTTCTTTCCAATATTTAGAAAACTTTTCTTCTCTTTCTTTTACCGGTATATTTTCTAACGGTGTAAATTTTTTCATATAACCTCCTAATAAAAAAGCCCCTCGAATAATCGAGGGACGAAATTTCCGCGGTACCACCTTCGTTTGCAAATGCACACTTAAATGTAATTAACGCTTAACTCACGCCCGAAGGTAAACAGAAGCTGATTCCATAATGATAAGTTTACGAATTTCCACCTATATCGCTCTCTATAAAACTCCATTCATCATGCGGTCTTCTTGTATATATTACATCATATATATCAATTTTTGTCAAGCGTTTTTAAGCTTATTATTCATCCATTTTTCTTCTTAAATCATAAAGCCTAGACTCTGGTATTATAACATCATCATAAGTTATAAAGTCTCCTTTTTTTATATCATTAACGAGAATTGTGTCAAGTGAAATAAAGCCATATGGCAAAAGATTTCTCTTAATTGAATCCTCATAAGTAATAATCGTTCCATAAGCTGCCTTGCCACCAGGTCTGTCAAGATTATCTCCAGCCTTTAAATCAACTTTTGCAACAGCTACTGTATCTGCAAAAGGCTTATCACTTCGTGGACTTATTGTAGGCGTATTATAAAAGAACGCCTGTGCAATTGTGATAGGAACTTCGATACTAGTTAAATGAAATGGTCTGTATAAAATATAATATGGACCTTGGCCAATCTTTAAAAATCTCATCTCATAATCAATTAGATCATGTTTGGCTTTGACCATAATAAAGACGCCTGGAGCAATACCAAAAACAAAATCAGCAACCTTGTAATTATTTAATAAGCCTCCTTCAGATTTAATCCGAAGTTTCTGGTCTAAGTCTTTTAAGTCTGATTTTATACCGTGAGCTCCGATTATATCTGGTTTAAATCCAGTTGCATTACACATCATGGTAAGCTCTTCCATAGTTTTGGAACCATCTACAAAAGTGGCTAACATATATGGTGAAAGCCCTTTAACTTTAGCCTCTTCATATACGCTTTCATTATTAGCCGATAAATCCAGTGGATTATTTTTGCCTTTGCCAATGGCCATTACTTCAAAACCTAAAAACTCGGCAAAATCAAAGAGCTCCTTCACACTGCCCGGCTCATCTCCAGCAATGCCAGTATAACAAACACCAGCCTCTTTTGCCATCTTACTTAAAATCGGTCCAACTACAACATCGCATTCTACATTGAGACTGACCAAATGTTTTTTGGCCTTTATAGCAGCATAAGCAATCTTTGCTCCTTCATAAGTCGATCCAGTTGCGTCTACAATTACATCAATTTGATCTAGATCTATAAACTCGTAGGGATCATTCGGAATAAAAAAACCTTGTGAATTGTATTCTTCTTTTTTATTAATAATATGAATAGATTCTTTTTTTACTCCACAAGACAAAAATGTTTCTATAGCCTTGGAATAAGTTCTGTTATAAATAATATTACACTTGAAGCCATCAATAAGATTTAATTGAGCTACTAAGGATGCCCCCATGAATCCAGTTCCAATTACAAAAACATTTATCTCCTTGCCATCCCCATAATATTCATTTAACCTTTTAAGTAATACTTGCATAATTACCTCAACATCTTAGCAACTAGTAAAGCAGAATATATAGCCCAAGTTAAGTTATATCCACCACAATCCCCATCAACATCTAATACTTCACCTGTAAAGTAGAGGCCTTTATGGATTTTGGATTCAAGATTCGTGTCAATTTCATCTGTATTAATTCCACCAACAGTAATTTGACTAAGGGCCCAAGAACCTGCTCTAATATCACTAACTTCATAGTTTTTAATAAGCTTACATAGTTTGTCAATATCAATATCTTTAGTAGTTTTTACATTAAGCATTTTAAAGAAAACTTTATAAAGTCTCTTGTGAATAATGCCATTTAAAAACCATTTTGAATCAACATCATTTAACTTGTCTTGTCTTAGCTTTAATATAATTTTTAAATCTTCTATATCAACTAGAGGCAAAAAATCTATAAATATCTTATCAATTTTCTCCCTTAGTATATACGATGATAATTCAAAAATACTATTGCCACTAATACCATTTTCAGTAAATAAGAGGTCTCCATTACAAGATTTATCACCTGCATAAACTGTCGCATTTAATCTCAAGCCTTTTAATTCTTTAGAAAAAGGAATATCAGCAACTAAAGGCCCTATACCTGGGTACAATTTTGTCTTGGTATGGCCCAAATCTTCGACCAACTTATATTGATTACCATCGGTACCAGTACTTGGATAACTCATTGAACCAGCAGAAAAAATAACTCTATCATAATCCTTGCTAGTATCCTTAGTTTTAATGGTGAATTTTTTATTCTTATTTATAGAAATAACTTCGGATTTAAAAAAGCAATTAATATCTTTGTCTTCTACTTCTTTAAGCAAGGCTTCTACAACTGATTGAGCTTGAAGGCTCATTGGATAAAATCTATTTCTTTCATCCAAATAAGGTATTATCCCAAGATTTATTATATACTCTCTGGCATCAATAAATTCGTCAGTATAAACTTTATCTAAAAAACTTTTATTGCCATGAAAATTTTCTCTAGAAATATTCTTATTTGAAAAATTGCATCGACCATTTCCTGTTATTAAAAGTTTTTTTAAGAGACGATCTGTCTTTTCATATATACTTACTTTATGACCAAGCTTAGAGAGCTCAATAGCGCTTACAACACCTGAAACTCCACCACCTACAACAGCTATGTCCATTATTTTTCCATGGCTTGCAAAGCTTCGGCTTGATAATAAGTTATGATGGATTCAATCATATCATCAAGATCACCGTCTAGGAAGTCTTGCAATTGATAAATCGTTTTGTTAATTCTGTGGTCTGTAATTCTTCCTTGTGGGAAATTATAAGTCCTGATTCTTTCAGATCTATCACCAGATCCCACTTGATTTCTCTTCATATCAGCCATCTTCTTTTCTTCTTCTTGAAGCTTTAAATCGTAGAGTCTGGATTTCAAGATTTTCATAGCTTTTTCTTTGTTTTTAAGCTGACTTCTTTCATCCTGACAAGCAACAACAAGATTTTCAGGCAGATATGTGATTCTAACAGCAGAGTCTGTAGTATTAACTGATTGTCCGCCGTGTCCACCAGATCTATATACGTCAATTTTTAAATCTTTTTCATCAATTTCAATTTCAACATCTCTGGCTTCAGGCAAAACTGCAACAGTTGCAGCAGAAGTATGAACTCTTCCGCCACTTTCCGTCTCTGGGACTCTTTGAACCCTATGAACACCTGATTCATGTTTTAGTTTTGAGTAAGCACCCTTACCGTTGATCATAAAAATAGCTTCTTTGTATCCGCCAATACCAATTTCGTTAATGCTCATTACGTCAACAGTCCATCTATGTCTTTCAGCATAACGACAATACATTCTAAATAAATCACCAGCAAATAAAGCAGCTTCATCTCCACCTGTACCTGCACGAATTTCAACTATAACGTTTCTATCATCGTTAGGATCTTTAGGAATTAAGAGAGTTTTTACTTGAGTTTCTAATGTCTCTTCTTTTTCTTCAAGCTCCTTAAGCTCTTCTTTGGCCATTTCCTTTAAATCATCATCTAAACTTTCACCCAAAAGCTCCTTAGTGTTTTCTAAGTCTTCTAGGCATTTTTTATATTCTTTGATCACTTCAACAATTTCAGTTAGATTGGAATGTTCAATCATAACCTCCTGATACTTTTCAAGATCATTGACAAGGTCAGGATCCATGATCATTTTATTAAGTTCTTCATACCTATCTTCAATACCTTTTAATTTTTCTAACAAGTCCTATCTCCCTCCCATGACAACAAATCTATCCATATTAGAATAATCTTTATAAATTTTAAAATTAACTTTCTTTTTTTCTAATAATTTAGAAATTGCATCTCCTTGACTCTCGTCAAATTCCATAAGAACTAAACCATCATCTGTCAAATACTTATCATATTCTTGAATGAATTTTTTTATAATCGATAAACCATCATTGTCTGCAAATAAAGCTAAATTCGGTTCATAATCGATAACAGTTTTATCTAGAATTCTCTTTCTATTAAGCGGAACATAAGGTGGATTAATAGTAATTAAATCAAATTCACCAACTATCTTCAAAAACAAGTCAGACTCAATGAAGTCTGCATCTATATTATATATATACGCATTCTTTTTTGCAACTTCTAACGAATCTTTAGAGATATCAGCAAGAGTAACACTTTTTATATCCAGCTCACTAGCTAAACTTATTCCTATGCAGCCACTGCCTGTACATAAGTCCAAATACCTATCAATAGTTTTGCCTTTATAGTAATTTATACATTCTTCAACCAATAATTCAGTCTCTGGCCTTGGTATCAAAACTCTCTCGTCTACATAGAATCTCTTATTATAAAATTCTTTATATTTAAAGATGTAATTATAAGGGCATCCGCTAGCTCTTATATCTAACAATCCAATAAACTTATCAATTTCTTCTTGGGAACATTCTATTTCTTTATTAAAATAAATATCAGTTAATGAAAGTCCAAAAAAATCTCTGATAAACAAATTGACTTCAAATTCATTATTATTTATATTTTCAAGATATTTTAAAGCTAGTTTTCTGACTTCATTTACTTTCATGGTCACCTCAAAAAAGAAATCTATAAAATAAAAGAGCTGCTTTAAACGCAGCTAATTTATTTTCCTGATTTTTCGTATCTCTTCTTAAATTTCTCAACTCTACCACCACGTTCGGAGAACTTTTGTTTTCCTGTAAAGAATGGATGGCATTCTGAGCAAACATCTACTTTTAATTCATCTCTGGTTGAGCCAGTTGTGAAAGTATTTCCGCAAGCACATGTTACTGTAACTTCTTTAAATTCTGGATGTATACCTTGTTTCATTATATTCACCTCTTTCCAATCAATCTATTTAGAACAAATTTTGACCATATTATTATATCTCTTTTTCGAGAAAATTGCAAGTTTTATTTAGCGTATTCAGGTTTCTTATCTAAATAATGTCTAGCTTGTATAAAACGCACTGTTCCTGTTTCAGCTCTTAAGACAAGTGTTTCAGTTGTAGCAACATTCTTTTCGATATAATTAACACCATCAAGTAGTTCACCATGACTTACACCTGTTGCAGCAAATGCAGCATCATCGCCCTTAACTAGGTCATCAATTTTGTAAATCTTGTCACATTCAACACCCATCTTATGACATCTATCAATTTCTTCTTGGTTTCTAGCGGTTAAGTATCCTTCGAAATATCCACCTAGACATTTTAATGCAACTGCAGCTAAAACACCTTCTGGTGCCCCACCTCTACCAACTAGCAAATCTCCACTTACATTATCAAAGCAAGTTGAAATTGCACCTAAGACGTCACCATCTTGAATAAATCTAATTCTAGCTCCAGCTTTTCTAATTCGGTTTGCAATTTCAATATGTCTTTCTCTGTCGAGCATAACAACTGTAACATCAGAAATATCTTTATTTAGAACTTCAGCTAAAATTTCAAGATTTTTTTCTATAGGATATTCAATAGAAATTTTTCCTTTAGCTTTTGGACCACAGGCAATCTTTTCCATATACATATCTGGAGCGTGAAGAAGATGTCCTTCTGGAGCCACAGCTACTACAGAAATTGCATCGTTCATACCTTTTGCAATTGCAGTTGTACCATCAAGAGGGTCTACAGCTATATCTACATGTAGAGAATTATCGTTTCTTTGGCCAATCTTTTCTCCAATATAGAGCATAGGGGCTTCATCAATTTCGCCCTCACCAATTACAACTGTACCGTTAATATCAACAGTATCAAACATCTTTCTCATAGCATCTACAGCAGCTTGATCAGCTGCGTTTTTATCGCCTTTTCCTAAATACTTAGCAGAACGTAAAGCAGCAGCTTCAGTTACTCTTGCTAAATTCATAACTAAATTTCTATCCATATATTATCCCCTTATTTAATCTCATTTTGAAATTTTCCCCAGTCTTTTTTAAAACTATCTATGCCTTTGTCTGTTAGCGGATGATTAATCATTTGATTAAAGATCTTATAAGGAATAGTAGCAATATCTGATCCAGCTTTAGCGGCATCGTTAACATGATTTACTGTTCTAATAGATGCAGCAATTACCTCTGTTTCAATTCCATACTCTTCAAATACATGCATTATGTCTTCAATAAGTTGCATGCCATTATAGCCTATGTCATCAATTCTACCAATAAAAGGACTTACATAGGTCGCACCTGCATTAGCAGCCATAAGAGCTTGATTTAGAGAAAAAATCAAGGTGCAATTTGTTTTAATGCCTTCTTTTGAAAGAATTTTAATAGCCGCTAGTGCCTCCTTGGTCATAGGAACTTTTACAACAATATTATCATGTATCTTGGCAAGTTCTCTAGCCTCTTTGACCATACCATCAGTATCATAGGAATTTACTTCAGCGCTAATAGGACCATCAACAATATCGGTTATTTCTTTAACCACTGACTTAAAATCTCTGCCTTCTTTAGCTATCAAGCTTGGGTTTGTTGTAACTCCACAAATAACACCAAGTTTTGCAATATCTTTAATCTCTTCAATATTAGCTGTATCGATAAAAAAACGCATTTTAAATCCTATAAATTTATAGTGGCAATCTTAATCATGCCATTTTCTTCTTTAAATTCTTTTTCAACTTCAAATTTTTTGTCGAAGCCGGTCATGTTGTATAATCTTTCAAAATAATACATTATGATTCCAGCATCTTCAAAGAAATATTTGCCATCAAACTCTTTTAAGTAAAGTTCAACGGAATTGTTTTTCATTAGGAATCTCCATGTTTGTGAATTTAAAGTATTAGGAGCAAATCTTACATAATAAAATAAGTCATCCAAACCTCTTTGTTCTAGCATATTGATATCTACAGGGTTATCAAAGCTACCATCGAACACAATTTCATCAACAGGTTTTCTTTCGCTAGCTTCTTCTACTACAAAAGGATTTCTTGCCTTTGGATATCCAATAGCTAACAATAAATTAGCCTTGTGTTCATTGCCAAAAACTTTTGTCTTAATGTCATCAGCAGTGTCAAACAAACCAATCCAGCAGGATCCTAAACCTTCTGATTCCAAGAAAGTTATGATATCTTCAGCATTATACATGCCAATAACCTTTTCCCTATCTGAGGATGCACCAAAATCAACTGAGATATAGCTAGGTGCACTTATCATTACACCGTTATATCCAGCATGACCATTTAGACCATCATAAATAGCCTTGCCATTTTCGTGAAAAGCAAAACTATTGCCTTTATCAGAATTAAATACTCTGATTAAGTTGTTAATTTTTTCAACTGTTGCCTTTGAAATTGATTTTGATTTGAAGTGTCTTACGCTCTTTCTTGAGCCCAAAAAATTGTTCATTAACATAATAAATTCCTCCCACATAATTATAACAAATTTTTATTAAAATTGCTAATCTTCTCTAGAATCTAAGATTATTGTAACTGGACCATTATTATTAAAAAATAAGTTCATATCTGCTCCAAATTCCCCAGTTAGAATTTCTAAGCCGCTAGAACCTAAGCCCTGAATTACTTTATTATAAAGTTCTTCTCCAAGCTCGGCCCCTGCAGCATCCATAAAGTTAGGTCGCCTCCCTTTTCTGCATCTTGCATACAAGGTAAACTGACTAACTACAAATAAACTAGCTCCTACATCTTTAGCACTTAAATTAATTTTACCATTTTCATCTGAAAACAACCTTAACTCAGGTATTTTTCTAACAATAAAATCAACATCCTCTTGGCTATCGTCATTTTTTACTCCCAACAGCACAAGTAAAGTTTTATTGTTAGTCTCACTTTTAATTTTCCCATCTATAATGCACTTTACAGCGTCACATCTTTGTAAAACTGCAATCATTAGTTTATCTTCCTATAAGCATCTAAAACTGAAGGGATTTGTTTTAAATCTCTTAGTAGATCGTTTAACTCACCCTTATTGTCTACTTTAATAGTCATAGAGATAGTAGCTGCACCATTATCCTCAACTTTTGCATTTAATCCTTTAAGTTGAGCATTTTGTTCTCTCATAAATCCAGCCACTTCACTTAATAAACCTACTCTATCAGTAGCTCTAACCTCAATATTGCTAATAAAAGCTCCATCAATTTCATTACTCCATCTAACGGAAATTTCTGATAGACGGTTTTTAAGCTCGTTGGCATTTGGACAGTCAGCCCTGTGGACACTTACTCCATGACCTTTAGTTACAAATCCAATAATGCTATCGCCTGGAAGAGGATTACAGCATTTTGAAATTCTTACTTTTAGACCAGGAATATCATCTACTATAATTGAACTTTGAGATTTAGAAAAATGTTCTTTGGTTGGGTTAAATTCCTTAGGTATATTGTGTTTAGGAAGTATATCCTGAACTTGCAATCTAATTTTATTAACAACATTTGCTAGCTTTAAGTTGCCATAACCAATTGAATGATATAAATCATCAATTTCATTTGTAGAAAAATAATCTAGAACATCTTTAATGTTTTCTTTGCTAAGTGCTTCATGAACATCAATATTTAAATTCTTTAATTCATTCCAAAGCATTTCTTTGCCTAGAGCTGTATTTTCTTCCTTATCAATAGATCTAAACCAGGATTTAATTTTTCCCCTAGCCCTATTACTCTTAACAAACTTTAACCAGTCTCTACTTGGACCTACTAAATTTTTAGATGTTATAATCTCAACGATATTTCCATTTTCCAACTTATAATTTAATGGAACAATCTTCCCATCAACCTTAGCTCCAATACATTTATTGCCAACATCAGTATGGACTCTATATGCAAAGTCAACAGGTGTAGCACCTTGAGGTAGGTCTACGACATCTCCGTTTGGTGTAAAAGCAAAAACTTCATCGTTGAAAAAATCCACCTTTAATGTTTCTATAAAGTCTTTTGGATCTGTTAAATCAGATTGCCATTCCATTAATTGCTTTAACCATTTTAGATTAGAGTCAAAATTTACATTTTTTAGATTTTCTTTATACATCCAGTGAGCAGCAATACCGTACTCAGCAGTTTTATGCATATCCCAAGTCCTAATTTGAACTTCAAAGACATCTCCTTCATCACTCATAACAGTAGTATGAAGCGATTGATACATATTTGGCTTAGGCATAGCAATGTAATCCTTGAATCTTCCTGGGATTGGCTTCCAGTTAGCATGGACAACTCCAAGAGCAGTATAGCACTCGTTAACTGTATCAACGATTATTCTAACAGCCGTAAGGTCATATATAGATTCAAATGACTTATTCTGATCTTTCATTTTTTTATAAATGGAATAGAAACTCTTTGGTCTGCCCTCTATATAATATTTAAGGTTTTGTTCATCAAGCTTTTCTTTAAGCTGATCAATTATATTCTCAATTTGATATTCTCTTTCAGCTCTTTTTTTGTTGACCTTATCAACTAAATCATAATAAGTATCTGGGTCTATATGTCTAAGGCAAAGATCTTCAAGTTCCCACTTAATTCTAGATATACCTAGCCTATGAGCTAAAGGAGCGTAAATATCCAAGGTTTCTCTGGCAATTCTTTGCCTCTTTTCATCAGTCATATATTCTAGAGTTCTTAAGTTATGAAGTCTGTCTGCTAGTTTTACTATAACGACCCTAATATCCTTACTCATTGCTAGAACAAGTTTTCTAATATTTTCAGCTTGTGATTCTTCACCAGATTGATAATTGATAGATTTAATTTTTGTTACGCCTTCAACTAAATTTGCAATATCAGTTCCAAATTTTTCTTGAATATCTTCATAGGTAGCAGAGGTGTCTTCAATTGTATCATGAAGGAGTCCAGCGCAAATAGTCGCAGTATCCATATTAAGACTTGCTAAAATCTCTGCAACTGCAACTGGATGGATTATATATGGCTCACCACTTTTCCTCTTTTGTCCTTCGTGATGGCTATTAGCATATTCAAAAGCCTTTATAACTAAATCCCTATCAAAATCTGGATTATAGCTCTCAATTGATTTTAATAAATTATCTATCATATTATCACCTCGCAATTCTGTAATTTGTTATAACAACATCGACATTTTTAATACCCCTAAACTCATTGAGTTTTGGATAATAAACAATGTCCATAGTAATTTTTCCATTGTTCAATAAATAAGCAATATCATTATTATAATTATCTTTTATAAATTGTAAAAATATATCTTCATCTTGAAATAAAACAGCTTCTCTTGGGGTATTAACATTCGTAACAAACTCTAATTTAATAACATTTTTGTTCTTTCCAAAAACTCTGAAGTTTTTTAAAGTTAAATTCCTATCTGCAAATAAAGGGTCTGGATTACCCTTACCAAATGGCCTAAATGAATTAATCATATCCAATAATCTTAGGTCAACCAAGGCTATAGGAAATAAGGCATCAACTGAAATCTCCCGGCTAAGGTCAATTTCATTATCCTTAGCATATTGGTTAAGAGCCAATTTAAATTCTTCTAAGTTAGCTTCTTGCATTGAAATACCTGCTGCCATTTCGTGGCCACCAAACTTATCCAAGTAAGAACTACAAGCAGAAATAGCTTTAAACATATTGAAATTATCAATAGATCTGCCAGACCCTTTTAAACCATTTTTTGCATCTGTTAAAACTATTGTAGGCCTATTAAACCTTTCTTTAACTCGACCTGCAACAATACCAGCAACAGATTCATGGGTCCCCTTTACATATTCAACAATAAAATCATTAAGATTACCTGGATTAATATTTGTAAGAACTTTTTTTAAGGCATCTTCAGTCATAGACTTCCGCTCTTCATTAAGTTCATTAAGTTCCATTGCAATTGAATCAGCTTTAATACTATCATTTGTAATTAATAATTCTATACCCAAACTTGCGGTATCTAACCTACCACTTGCATTAAATCTAGGGCCTAAAATAAAACCAAGATGGTAAGTGTCAATTTGATTTTTATTAATAGCTGATACTTCTATTAAAGAATTCAGTCCGATATTTTTTGTTCTTCTTAAGGCCAGAATACCCTTCGTTGCAATATACCTGTTTTCACCTATTAAATTAACTACATCACAAACTGTGGCAAAAGCTGCAAGAGAAATTAATTCATCATATAAATCTTCAGATAGCTTATTATATTCTTTCAAAAGATCTACACAGATTTTAAAGACAATACCCGCCCCACATAAATCTTTAAAAGGATAGTTGCAATCCCTTCTTAATGGATCAATTACAGCTACTGCATTAGGTAATATATCATTTCCATCTTCACTTTTAATTTGATGGTGATCTGTGATTATTAAATCTATCCCTAACTCTTTAGCTTTATTCGCAGCATCAAAGGCTTGAACACCATTGTCACATGTAATTATTAAATCTCCGCCTTCATTTACAATATCCTTAACCATAGTACTATTAATTCCGTATCCATCTTCAACCCTATGAGGAATTTTATAAGAAACATCTATACCTAGTTCAGTAAAAGTTTTAATAAATATTGAAGTGCACATAATCCCATCAACGTCATAATCACCAACAATATATACCTTTAAATTTTCTTCCACAGCCTTATCAATATAACTTTTTAGAATATCATAATTTTTCATAGTGTTTATATCATTTAAAAGTGTATCTGGCACAGTAATGTAATCTTCAATATCTTTAATATCAACAATATCACGGTTATATAAAATTTGTAATTTAGTTTTAGTAAGTAAGTCTAAAGAAGTTTTCGGAAATTTTTCTCTATGCTTTTGTTTTATAAACCATTTCTCCATATTGTCCCCTCTTAAATAAAAATAATAAATTATAAAAATAAAAATAAAATAAGGATGAGCATAGGCTCACCCTTATTGTAACACTTTTTTAATTTTTAGTCTACTTTTTAAAGCTTTTCTTGCTAAAGTCGTACCAGAAACTAGATGCTAAGAACAATGATGAATAAGAGCCAGCAAGCAAACCAATCAATAATGGTAATGCTAAGATCTTAACAGCTTCAACACCTACATAATACAAAGTAACTACAGCTAGAACTGTTGTAACGGTTGTAATAATAGTACGTCTTAAAGTCTTATTAATAGATTCATTGATAACTTGTTCAATTGTACGACCATTCATAAACTTCTTTTCTTCTCTAATTCTATCAAATATGATAATTGTAGCATTGATAGAATAACCAACTATTGTTAAAATAGCAGCAATTAAGCTCGAGTTAAATGGTAGTTGGAAGATTGAATAGCAAGCAAGAGTTACCAAAACGTCATGCAACAAAGCACATACTGAAGCTAATCCAAATTTAAATTCAAATCTAATTGTGATATAAACTAGCATCAAAGCACCAGCAATTAAAATTGAGGTTAATGCTTTTTGTCTAGTTTCACGTCCCATAGTTGCGCCTGTTGTATCGTTGGAAATTTTTTCTTTTTCAATACCAAACTTTTCTTTTAGTTGATTTTTTATATCTGCAACTTCTTTTGAATTAAAATCTTTTGTGCTTTTTACAATTGCAGTTTGCTTCTGTTCACCTGAATATACTACTGATGAGGTATTATCAAGTGGTTTAAAAATTGACATCAGCTCATCTGAATCCAATTGACTGTCAGCATGTATTTCAAATACAGTACCACCTGTAAAGTCAATACCATAGTTGAATCCATTTATAAAATAGAAGACGATTCCTGTTAATATAAATAGAGCTGAGATAACATAAAATATTTTTCTGTTTTTAATAAAATCCATAATAAACCTCCTATGCTCCCCATACCTTTGGATTCTTTGTCTTAATGAATCCAGTCATTAACTTTAGAATCAATCTTGACAATAGAACTCCCGTAACCATTGATGCTACAATACCTAGCATTAATGTAATACCAAAGCCTTTGATTGATGCTACACCAAATTTATAAAGAACAAGTCCTGCTATAAATGTAGTTACGTTTGAGTCAATAACAGATGATAAAGCCCTATGATGACCTGCGTTTATTGCAGCTTCAGGTGTTTTACCAATCTTCAATTCTTCTCTGATTCTTTCGAAAATAACAACGTTTGTATCAACTGCCATACCGATAGATAAAATCAAACCTGCAATGCCTGGTAAGGTTAGTTTAACATCTAATAATAGATAGAAAATAACAAGTATTTCTGTGTATACAGTTAAACCAATTATAGCTGGGATTGATAAAGCCTTATATAAAATCAACATAATAATCATGATTGCAATCAATGAAATGCAAATTGCTAAAATTGATTTTTCATAAGCATCCAGACCTAATGTAGGTCCTATAACTGAGCTTGTTAATTCTTCAAGTGGTACAGGAAGTGCCCCAGCCTTGATAAGTGTTGCTAATTTAGCAGCTTCATCAATAGACATATTTTCACCACTAATTTGAGCTTTGCCACCACTAATTGGAGTTTGAACTATAGGTGATGAAATAACTTCATTATCTAAAACAATAAAGAGTAGTTTCTTTTGTGGCTCTGTTTCTGCGGCAAGTCTTTGAGTTGCCTCATAAAATAAATCTGAACCTTCTTTATCAAATTCCAAGCTAACAACTGGTACTTGTCCCTTAACAGGATCATCTGTATATTGAACCATAGATTCAACAACATTTTTACCTGTAAGAACAGTCTTACCGTCTGGATCTACAAAAGCTAATTGTGCAGTCTTGCCAATAAGCTCCATAGCTTCTTCAGCATCTTTAACTCCTGCTAATTCAACTCTTATTCTATTGCCACCTTCAATAGCAATGTTGGGTTCACTAAGTCCAAGACCATCTACTCTTTGTTGAATAACAGCCTTTGACTGCTCCATAATTCTGGTTAGTTCATTGCCTGTAGCATCAGTTTGTGCTTCAAGTAGAACATAAACCCCACCTTGAAGGTCTAATCCGAGTGATATAGCATCCTTCGCTTTTACAAATTCTTTATTACCAACCTTTAGGCCGAATAGACCCACACAAGCAATTCCTAAAACAATTGCTACGATGATAATAAAGGATATAATGGATTTTTTATTCATAATCCCTCCCTAATCCTGATTTGCAAGTACAGATATAGCACATTCAATGCGCTTTCTTTCCATCTCGCATCCAATTTTATAAGTTTTATTAATGTCGTGGCTTTCAAACCAAGAATTAGCATGGCAGCCGCCACTACAATAAAACCTTGCCCAACAATCCTTGCACTCATCTTTAGTAAATACATTTGTGCATTTGAATTCATCTCTAAGTTTAGTATTTTCTACGCCATTATATACGTCTCCTAGCTTAAATTCCTTCTCGCTAACAAACTGATGGCAAGGATATAAATCGCCAGTTGGAGTTACGGCCATATATTCATGACCTGCTCCACAACCTGAAGCCCGCTTAATAATACATGGACCTTGGTTTAAGTCAATCATAAAGTGAAAAAACATAAACTTATCATCTGTCTTTAATATATCAATATATTCTTTTGAAAATTTCTCATATTCTTTTAAGATCTCATCCAGGTGTTCTTCCCTAATAGCATAATATTCATTAGGGTCTGTAACAACCGGTTCTACAGAAACTTTTTTGAAGCCCTGTTCATAGAAATCACGTATATCATTAGAAAAATCTAAGTTTTGATTAGTGAAAGTTCCTCTAATATAATAGTCCTTGTCGCCTCTTTGCTCAACAAGTTTTTTGAATTTAGGAACAATAATATCATAAGATCCTTTATCGGTTAAAGTCTTTCTCATTTTATCATTTACAGACTTTCTACCATCAAGGCTTAAGACAATGTTACTCATCTCACGATTTAAAAATTCAATCTTATCATCCGTGAGAAGAACCCCGTTAGTAGTGCATGTGAATCTGAATTTTTTATTATATTCTTTTTCAAGCTCTCTGCCGTACTTGACAAGTTCTACTAATACATCGTAGTTCATGAGAGGTTCGCCGCCAAAAAAGTCTACCTCAAGATTTTGTCTATTACCTGAGTTTTGGCATAGAAACAATAAAGCTTGCTTACCAACTTCTAGTGGCATCAAGCAACTCTCACCTTTAAAATTTCCTTGAGCAGCAAAGCAATATTCACACTTTAAGTTACAATCATGAGCTAAGTGTAAGCAAAGGGCTTTAACCACATTTTGATTCTTAAAAGGAATCAGATCCACTTCAATTGGATCTGTAAAAAGCATTTCTTCATCAATCAACGTATTGATCTCAGAAATTGCTGTATTAATTTCATCTTCACTATAATTGAACTTCTTAGATAATTCTTCTACTGAGTATTCATCAAATATATCAACTATATCATAAATAATTTTATCCACAACATGAACTGCACCTGAATTAATATCTAGAACAATGTAAGCATTGTTTAGATAAAACTTGTGGATTTTATTTAACTTATCCATCATCAAAAAAATAGAGTGGAGAGTTCCACTCCTATTTTAAATTTGGATTTTCACACTTTTGGTTTCCAACAGTGCAGCTTGTTTTGCAGGCTGATTGACATGATGTTTGACATTCACCACAACCACCTTTGCAATATGTGTGTTTTAAATTTTTCTTTGAAAGTGTTTTAACAAATTTCATTTTAACCTCCTATATTTGTCCTTCGATATCAGCATTTTTTGCATCTTTTTTATCAGCTACAGTGCCTACTGCTGATTTTAAAATTTCTACAACAGTACCATCTGCAACTTCAATCAAAATGATATCTTCTTTAACCTTAACAATTTTACCAAGGATACCACCGATTGTTATAATGTGATCTCCTGCTTTTAGTTCACTTCTCATATTTGAGATTTCTTTTTCACGCTTCTTTTGAGGTTTAATGATAAAGAAATAGAAAAATACAAGTACTAGAACCATTGGTAGTAAACTCATCAAAGGATTTGCAGCTGGAGCGGCAGCTTCCAATAAAGAGTTCTTAAGTAAATACTCTAAATTAAACATATATTCACCTCACTTACAGTAATTATACAATATATTTTATATAATTGCAATGATTATTTTAGATAACCGTATGACTTATAAAATTCTTCTTTGTATTCTAAAAATCTATCCTCTTCAATTGACTTCCTAATATTTTCCATAAGATTTATTAAAAAGTGTATATTGTGATAGCTCAAAAGTCTTGCGCCCAGAATTTCTCCGGAAACCATTAGGTGTCTGATATAAGCTCTAGAATAATTTTGACAAGTTTCGCAAGTGCAAGTTGGATCTAATGGGCCAAAATCATTTTTATACTTAGCATTTTTCATATTAATTCTACCATTAATTGTAAAAGCTGCACCATTTCTGGCATTTCTTGTCGGAAGCACGCAGTCCGCCATGTCAATTCCTCTTTCCACAGCTTCAAACAGATAATCCGGAGTTCCAACTCCCATTAAGTACCTCGGCTTATCTTCCGGCATATAATCAGTTGTTACATCCATCATTTGATTCATCAAATCCATAGGTTCCCCTACACTTAGGCCACCAATTGCAAAACCTTTTAGATCATGCTTGGTAGTTTCTATTGCCGATTTGATCCTTAAATCCTCATACATGCTGCCTTGAATTATACCAAACAAGGCTTGATTTTCGTTATTGCTCTTTGCATCAATGCATCTTTCAAGCCATCTTAAAGTTCTGTCAACTGAGTGTTCTACATAATCTCTATCAGCAGGATAAGGAATGCATTCATCAAAAGCCATCATTATATCTGAACCAAGATTCTCCTGAATTTTTATTGACTTTTCTGGAGATAAAAATATTTCACTTCCATCCAAATGGCTCCTAAATGAAACACCTTCCTCCGTAATTTTTCTGTTATCGGTAAGGCTAAAAACCTGGAAGCCACCTGAGTCTGTTAAAATTGGGCCATTCCAATTCATAAACTTGTGAAGGCCTCCAGCTTCTGCAATCAATTCATCTCCTGGACGCAATAATAAATGATAGGTATTGGATAAAATTATTTTTGCATTTAACTTAACCAGGTCTTCTGAACTTAATGTTTTTACTGTTGCCCTAGTACCTACAGGCATAAAAATTGGAGTAGGTATATCTCCGTGTGGAGTGTGCAAAATACCTCTCCTTGCTTTTGATTTAGTATCAGTTTTTAACAATTCAAATTCAAATGTCATCTATACCTCCTACCTAATGAACATAGCGTCGCCAAAAGAGAAGAATCTATATCTATTTTCCACAGCATATTTATATATATCAAGAGTTTTTTCTCTTCCGATTAATGCCGAGACTAGCATAATTAAAGTTGATTTTGGTAAATGAAAATTAGTTATTAATGAATCAATCATTTTAAATTCATAACCAGGATAAATATATATATCAGTGCTATGATGACCAGGAATTAACTTTCCATTTTCGACAGCACTTTCCAAAGTTCTTACTGTTGTAGTTCCAACAGCAACAATCTTTTTTCCATTAGCTTTAGCGTTATTAATCTTTTCTGCAACTTCTTCTGAGATAAAATAATCTTCTGAATGCATCTTATGTTTAGATGCATCTTGCTCAGTTACTGGTTTAAATGTTCCCAAGCCAACATTAAGTGTAATGTATTCTAGCTCAATACCTTTATATTTAATCTTCTCAAGTAATTCATTTGTAAAATGAAGACCAGCCGTTGGGGCTGCAGCAGATCCCGGAATTTTTGAATAGACTGTTTGATATCTTTCTTGGTCTTTTAGTTTTTCATGAATATATGGTGGTAGTGGCATAGTACCAATTTCTTCTAAAATTTCTAAAAGAACTCCTTTATAATGCATTTTAACAGTGCGTATTCCCTCTTCGTCAAAGCTTAAAACTTCAAGCATAAGCTTATCGCCAAAGTAAAATTTACTGCCTACCTTTGCTTTTTTCCCTGGTTTTACCAAACATTCCCATATATCTTTTTCCTTTTCATGTAGAAGCAAAAACTCTACACTTTCATCTTTGTTTTCTCTGGATCCATAGATCCTTGCAGGAATTACACGTGAATTATTTAAAACTAAAATATCGCCTTCATCAAGTAAATCTGCAATATCTGAAAATTTTTTATCTATAATCTTATCTTGATCCTTATAATAGCACAATAATTTTGAATCGTCTCTGCGTTCAAGTGGATGCTGAGCGATTAATTCTTCAGGTAAATAAAAATCGTAATCATTAATATCAATCATATATTTTCTTAACTTCTGCTCCTTCGTAATAAAATCTTACTATATCTCTGTAATTAAAATTCTGTTTGGCCATTTCATTGGCTCCATATTGGCTCATCCCAACACCATGACCAACTCCCATTCCAACAAACTCTACTTCATCATTTCCACCATTGTTATATAAAGTAAAAGAGTCACTTGCCCTTCCGTATCCTTGCAATAGACATGATTTATAAAGACTTTCATTTTGATTAGTACCGTCCATAAGAGAGGGTGAATTTATTTCAAATTTGGTGGATTTTAAATTTGATACTCCCATTAGACTTCTAAATCTTTCAGCTCTTAATGAAACTTTACCTCCAGCGTATTCAACACCAACAGAAACAATTCTTCCCAATTCGTTTTTATTAAAAACAATAGATGTAAAGTTTGACATATTGGTCCCCTTTGATAAATTTTGGTCTATTAGACCAGTATTCGTCTTGTAAGTCCAATTTACTCTAGGAGAATTTAAGGAATAAGGGTCGCTTTTTGCAATCAAATAAGGGAATGCCTTACCCCACGTATCTTCAGCGGCTGCAGTTGCTCCTCCACTGGTAGATCCATATGTGGCGTCAATAATCTCATCATTATAAACAATAACTTCTCCCCTAGTCTCATCAACTGCATCTTTTATCTTTTGGCTTACACCTTTATTCCCTCTATAAACTTGAGATATAGCATCAGAGGTAAGGTTATATCCTTTATCAATAAATTTTTTACTGTTATATAATGCATATGACCTAGCTGCTAATGCTTGAGCTTTTATGGCCTCAACTTCAAAAGAGTCACCGACTTCATTGGCTACAACCGAATATATATAAGTCTCCATATCAATTATATTAACTAAAGATCTTCCGTTTTCAGCTAAGGTAAATAAACCATTGTATTCATGATTGTTATATATAACTTTATTATCATTTGCTTTTACCTTTATATCCATATAAGGTCCGTAATTGCTTGACCCTGACTCTATAAAAATTCCATTATTATAATAAATTTTTATATTATTATCGTATACAGTTTCGATAACAGTATATCCATCAAGCAATTGAAAGCCCTCACTAGTCTGAAGCGAGAAACCATTTTCAGAAGAACCTATCTTAATCTTTAGCTCACCAGCATCAATCAAATTCTCCGCACTTATTTGCTTAGTACTTATAGTAAAAACAAAGATCGTTATTAATAACAAAATTATAATTTTTCTCATAATTCACCCTTGTAATCTATATTTAAGTGTTCTGCAGCCTGGCGAGTAGCAATTCTTCCCCTAGGTGTTCTAAGTAAAAACCCAATTTGTAATAAATATGGTTCATACACATCCTCAATAGTTGAACGATCTTCCGCTGTGGCTGCACTTAATGTATCAAGTCCTACAGGTCTACCAGCAAATGTAACAAGTAATGTTTGTAAGATCTTTCTATCGGTCTTATCTAAACCTAACCCATCAATTTCTAACATTTTTAGAGCCTTATCAGCATTTGATTTGGAGATTACCCCATCATCTTTTACAATAGCATAGTCCCTAACTCTTTTTAAGAGCCTATTTGCAATTCTTGGTGTCCCCCTACTTCTTCTAGCGATTTCGTATGCGCCGTCGTCTTCAATTTTAACATTTAAAATTTTAGCTGATCTAATAACTATATCTTTTAAACTTTCCACATCATACAAGTCTAAATTCAGCTGCACACCAAATCTGTCTCTAAAAGGTGAGCTGAGTAGACCTGCCCTTGTTGTAGCACCAATTAAAGTAAAGGGTTCAATGTCAAGCCTCAAACTTCTTGCAGTCGGTCCTTTACCTACAATCATATCAAGACAAAAATCTTCCATGGCAGGATATAAAATTTCTTCTACAGACCTTGAGAGCCTGTGAATTTCGTCAATAAATAGCACATCACCTGTATTAAGATTTGTCATTAAACTTGCAAGATCTCCGGGTCTTTCAATTGCAGGGCCACTTGTAACTTTTAAATTTACACCCATCTCATTTGCAATAATTGTTGCAAGAGTTGTTTTACCAAGTCCTGGTGGCCCATACAACAACACGTGATCTAGGGTATCCTTCCTGATCTTTGCAGAGTCAATAAATATATTTAATTTGCTTTTAACTTTATGCTGACCAATATAGTCTTCAAGCCACCTAGGCCTTAGACTATTATCAAACACATCTTCATTAGATTGTAAATTGCTGGAAACAATTCTATCACTCATAATATCATCCTTTAATTAATCGTCTTTAAAAATACTTTAATCATTTCATCAAGTTCTAAACCTTTTAGATCTAGTTTTGCAATATGTTTTGTTATTTCATATCTTGAATATCCTAGACCTTCTAGAGCATCAATTAGATCAAAGTCAGGATTATCTGAGAGCTCATCGCTAGAAACGATAAATGATTTTACCTTATCTTTTAGTTCAATAATAATTCGAGCAGCAGTTTTTGCCCCTATTCCAGGACAAGTTGCAAGTAATTTATCATCACCTATATTTATTGCATTAACAATTTCATCTGTGTTTAAGGCTCCAACTATGCCCAAGGCTGTTTTAGGACCAACCTTAGAAACTGACCTTAGCAAATTAAAAATCCATTTTTGATCTTCATTATAAAAACCAAAAATAGCTATCCTATTTTCAGATACTATCTGTTCGGCAAAAATCATCCTCTCGCTACCCACAGATACATGGTCTCTCAAAGAAGCAGGAGCTTCTAACTTGTAACCTATTCCATTTATATCTATAACTATATTTTCAGAATCAACTTTAACTATCTTTCCTTCAAAATATTCGTACATATCTACTCCATCCTGTATTGATCTTTGAATCTACCAGCAAATGATAAACAAATTGCAATTGCTATAGCATCTGCAGCGTCATCTGGTTGTGGCATATGATCCATATTAAGTAAATTTTTAACCATTAATTGCACTTGCTTTTTATCAGCTCTTCCATATCCAGTTATTGTCTGCTTAACTTGCAAAGGTGTAAATTCATATAAGGGTAAGTCATGTTGCTGACAACATAAAACTTGAATACCTCTAGCTTGGGCAACTTTAATAGCAGTTGTGGCATTTCTGTTGTAAAACAATTCCTCAACTGCAACAATATCTGGTTTATATCTATTAATTAAAAAATCTAAATCATCATATAATAATTTTAAACGTTCTGGAAAAGTAATATCTGGTTCTGAATTTATGATGCCATAGTCAACTAATTTTAATTTATTACCTTCTTCATCTATAATTCCGAACCCAAGAATTGCAAGACCAGGGTCTAATCCTAAAATTCTCATAATATCCTCTGATTAATTATAACAGATAGAGAAAAAAATTACAATAAAAAAAGGGCTTAAAGCCCTTTGTATTCTATAGAGCGCCTATTTTAAATCCTTCTTTTTCAACTTTTTCGCTGATATCTTGGATATTATCGGCTTCAACTCTAACTAAAACTTTTAAAATTCCCATTACTTTTGCATCCATTACAACCATGCTTGCAACGTTTACATCTTCTCTTCTAAATACATTCAATAAACGAGATAATTGTCCTGGTATATTGAAAATGTAGACAATCATTTGTTTGCCTTTTCCAAGATTGAATAAATCTGAGAAAGCTTTAAATATTGCTGCGTGGGTTAAAATTCCTAAGAACTTACCGTCAACATTAATAACAGGTAAAAATGGAATGTTTAATTTTTCAATAGCATATGATGCCTTATCAATTCCATCATCTGGATCCAGACTATTGATATCAGTCTTCATAAATTCCCTGGTTTTTAAGTTTAAGAATTCGTCTTTTGATAGGTCCTTATTGTAGTATGCTTCAAATATATCAGCCCTCATCAAGTAACCTACAAATTTGTCTCCTTCAACAACAGGTAGACTCATGAAGTTTTGTTCATCCAATTTTTCCATAGCAGTTTTAATGCTATCTTCTGCATTAATGAGAGTCAGCTGACTTTTTTCAAGAATGTGATTCTTTACGTACATAATATACCTCCTATTTGTTTTGTTCAAGCAATGATTTAAAAATGCTTACAGGTATATTATACCCCATTTCATCAATATTCTCAACTACTATTGTAATAATCATTGGTTTTTCTCCTGAAACAAATCCCGTAAACCAATAATTATATTTTTTCCCCGGTAATTGTGCCGTTCCTGTTTTACCGCCACAATTTTCTCCGATACCATAGCCAGAGGCTGTGCCAATCTTTACAACATCAAACATCGCATCTTTTATATAATCAGCTTGCCATTTTTCTATCGGAAGATTATATTTTTTTGCCTTTTGCTTTCTAGAAAATTTAAAATCATTTGTAATAATATAATCAACATATCTTGGAGAGTAAAAATATCCGCCATTATAAATTACTTGAGTCGTTAAATTTATTGCCATTGGAGAAGCCGTTACTTCGCCCTGACCTATCTGTAAGATTGCATTTTTAAATTCATTATCTCCTTTTCTGATTGAAAAAGCATATTTTCCTCCAGTAGCTTTTTGAATAGTATTATTTATATTTTCAGTTAATTCTATTAGTGAGTCAGTATATGGAGAACCTTTTTCTGCAAAATATGTGTTCAGAGAATTTACTAAAGCCTTATGCAAGTCTGTCTTACCGTAAACCATTTTCCCGTAGTTTGAAACTGATCCCTCTCCAATATCTATGCTGCCTTTATCATCGTAATCTAAATTATCTGTATTATTTAAAATGTTTACTGCACTTATTATTTTATAAACTGACCCTGGGCTGTACTTACCATCAGATACTCTATCAAGCATAACGCTTTCTTCTGAGCTAATTGCTTGTTCGAGTTTTCTTTCATCAAATTTACCGTTTGAATAATAAGTTAAAACATCCCCGTTTCTTGGGTCTGTAATAATTACTGCGCCTTTATAATTTCCCATTAACTGCATTGATTTTTTTTGCAAATCATGATCAACAGTTAATTTAAGATGCTCACCCGATTTAAAATTATTAATCTTATTTAAAAGCTTAGTCCACTCGCTTACCTGGGATGAACCTTGTAATGTCCCATTATAAAGACTTTCTAATCCACTTGCCCCATATTTATAATCTACGTATCCAATCAAATGAGAATAAAGACTTGGATAATTATATTGTCTAATATATTTTTCGCCATCATATACAGAATAGTTTATAAGCTTATCGTTTCTATCATATATATTTCCTCTTTTTACACTTACCATGCTCCTATGTGCCCTACTGTCATATTTAGAGCCGACCAAGTATTTTTGTCCAGCAGTTCCTAGGAGTGTAAGAACGAATATTGAAAATATAGATACGATAATAAATACCAAAATAAAAAATCTAATTCTTTTATCCATTGTACGACCTCAAGCTAGCTTGCATTGATCCAAGCATTATAAATGAACTAAGCATGGAGCTGCCACCGTAAGATAAAAATGGTGCTGTAATACCTGTTAAAGGAATGATATTAAGTGTCCCTAATAAAATAACCAAGAATTGCATCATATAAAAAGATGCTATCAAGGCTGATATTTTTTTGTAAAAGTCATTATTAACATTCATTGATAATAATAATCCATCAATAGAAAGAATTAAATACAATAAGATAATTGCAATACCAATAAGTAATCCCATTTCTTCAATTATGCAAGCTATAATCATATCGCTTAAGTTTACAGGAATAATATTTGGAATTCCAAGTCCCAAACCTGTGCCTAAAAATCCCCCATTAGCCATTGAAGTAATAGCAGTTACTACTTGATAGCTTGTAGATTTATATTGTTTGAATGGGTGCATCCATGTATAAAATCTAATCCTAACGTGAGGTAAAATTAAATAGCCAACATAGCCTGCAAGAACAAACAAAACAAGAGTAAATATAAAATATCTTTTATCTTTTACAAACATCAATAAGTAAGCCAGAAGCAAGGCAAAAAGTATTAAGGCTGACCCAAGGTCTTTTTGTATAACAAGCAGTCCCATATAGGTAAGAGTTAAAATTATATTTACTAAATTATAAGTTACCCCAAAAATCTTTTCGCTAGGAGATGAAGCTAGCTGAAAAATATAAAGTATCTTTATAATTTCCATCGGTTGAAAAAGGTGGCCAAATATTCTCACCCAATTTTTTGCCCCGTGGTCCACTACACCAAAAGTCAAGGTAATTGCAAAGAGAAAAAATATGCCTCCAATGTAATATAAGTATAGCTTATTTAAAAATTTTAAATTTTTGACTGCTATATATGATATATACATTAAGATTGATCCAATACAAAACCAAAACATTTGCTTGAAGCCGTATTCTGGACTGAGTCTAAAGATTTCTATTACACCTATAGAAAAAATCATAGAAACAATGGCATAGTGCCTACCAAAGCCAAGCATCCGAGAATTTAAAAATACATTTACAAGCCCAACCGCCAAAATAACAACTGGATAGAAAATATATTTGCTTGAAAAATTATGAATTGGATAAAAGGCTAAAACAATGATTGCCAGGACTTGAAATAAAAAAACATAGTAATAGCTAGAAAAAGTCTTCCTCATTTCATTACCTCTATTCTAATACCTGCTCCACCAATGCTTATTATGTCACCTTTTTTTATAACAGCTCTCTTAATTTTTTTGCCATTAATAAAAGTTCCATTTGAGCTTTTTTGATCGACAATGAAAAAATCTTCTCCATTATCTATAATTTGAAAATGTCTCTTGGATACTGCTAAATCTTTTGTTGTATAGTCATTATCAACACCCCTACCAAGTGTAAAATTATTAATAATAGGGACATCAACAATTTGGCTTCCTTCAATTATTCTAATAATAGTAATCCTATTTTTGCTTTCTTTTGTAAAATAGGTTAAAATATCTTTAAGGATATTGATAATAAAATAATACACAACAAGAATAAATAAATATTTAAAAATTGTGGATATAATAGAAAATAAATCGAAATTCATATTTGCTCCTAAAAATGAGGTGTTAAATGAGAACTTGTATGGAAGAGTGCCTAAATTATTTAAAGTTTAGTCGCACTGAAAAAGAAGTAAGAAATTATCTCTATGAAATGGATTATAAGACCAATGAAATAGAAGATGCAATAGCCTATGCTAAAGAACTAAAATATATTGATGACTACGATTATGCTTACGCATATGTAAATGACCATGTTTTAATTAATAAGTGGGGCCCGATTAAAATAAAACTAAAATTAAAAGAAAAAGGAATCCCCGAGGAATATATCAACAATGCCCTAATGGATAATGAGAAAGATATAATGAATAATCTTTATCAGCAATTTGAAAAAAAGGCAAATAGCCTAGATCTAAGTGATCAAAAAGATAAAAATAAAATAATTAGACATTTGTTAAATAAGGGTTATAATTACAGCGAAATATCAGAGGTGCTTAACTCTTATGAATAATTATTATGTCTATATATTAGAATGCAATGACGGGAGTTATTATTGTGGAATCACTACCAACCTTCAAAGAAGATTAGACCAGCATAACAAAGGTACTGCAAGTAAGTGTACCAGAGCGAGACTTCCTGTTAAAATGGTTTACCATGAAAATGATCACTCTAAATCTACCGCATTAAAAAGAGAAGCACAAATAAAAAAGCTTACCCATAAACAAAAATATGAGCTTATTAAAAATTCCGAAACTTAGGTATCGGTTTTTTTATTGCTAATTTTTATCTACAGGTACGCTTTCGAGTTTTTCTCCTTCGTCTGCCTTTATATTTTTAGGAATAGGCTTTTTGCCTCGAGCCTTTTTATTTCTTTTTTTGTTTTTTCCATACATAATGCCTATCATACTTGCATAAATGATTGAAACAAGACCAACGCTTCCACATATGATTGCTGTTTCTAAATCATTTACATTGGTCCTTATTATACTGCTCTCTCCATTTAGTATAAGTAGCTTTAATGCATATAAAACCAAAATAATACCAGGAATGAATTTTATTATCCTTCGTCTTGGAAACAGTATATGAAGAACCATTACAAAAATTGCTGCAAGTAAAAAATAATATAACTTTGAACTAACATTCGAAGTGTATGGTATTAATTCTTTTAAAATTTTTAAAATTTGATCCATAAATCTCTCCACCTCCAGTATAAACTAAAAGTGCAAAAATATCAACTAATATATTTTAATCCAATCATCTAGCTTGTTGATATTAAATAAATGAGCTTCTGCTTCTGCACCCACAAGCCAGTTATCCATAACTAGCTTATATTTGTTGTTAATTAAAGAAAACTCATCTCTAATATCTAAATCATTGCTAGAAAGGCTAACAACCTTTAAGTTAGAGCCTGTATTAACAATAGCAAGAGTTTTTTCCGGAGAAGCACTATAATCAACTGCCGAAGGATACAAGTACTTTATATCTTCCATGCTAAGAAAGCTCCTCCCCTCTTCTTCTTGTAAATAGTTTGGATCTATCCTAGCATATACAGTTTCGCTCGCAATATCGCTATACAAATGTGTCCTTAATATCCAGTATCCATTTCTCCTAACAATACCTACATTTGAAGGAATTATCGTATAGTCATCTTTTTTTAAGCTATTTATATCTAAGCTACCTTTTATTAAATTCATCCAATTATTTCCAAGAATATCAGTAATATCAAGCTTAGTTCTTAATCCATTTTTCTCTAAAGAATACGTCTCATATCTTTCCTTAAAAACATTATTTAAAAAGCTTTTATAATTTGTATTTAAGCTAATCATGTATGGAGATACATAATCAATGATTGATGTCTGTCTTAAAAAATATTTTTCAATATTTAAATGTTCTATTGGGTTTGTGATATATTTATTATTAAATCTAAATACCAAATAATCTGTATAAATTCCACCATCTAATACCTTTTTATCATTTATGTTTATATAACCATTAGATTTTGGAATAACAAGGCCATCCGTTAAAAATACATTGGTGGAATTATAATCACTATATAAAAATAAGGTAAAATATTTTCCAGACTCTTTTGAGTCATCTCTGAGTCCAATAAAGGCAGCGGTGGTCTTTAGTGGCTTATAAATTGGTTTAGCTTTATAGTTTGACGTTTTCTTTCTTGCTATATCATATTCTTGATCATCTAATCGCTTTATAAATTGCAATTCATAAATATGATTTTGATAATATAAAAACTGCTTATTATTGTACTCAACAATTTCCCCTAAGGACCTGCCTTCATTTAGAACTGAAATAACAAACGCATAATCCATTACATCACTTATATTGAAAATCTTTTCATAGCTAACATTGTTGTAAATAAAATAATTAACTAAATTAACTCTCTTAGTTGCAAAGCTAATATCTTTAAATTCTTCTCCAAAAATAAGAGCTTTATCATCATGAAAAACAACGGATAAGTTATTGGGAATGTTTTCCTCCTTGCCAGAAAAAGATTCATAAGCTTTATCAACCCTAAACTTCCCTTGAAACTGAGGAGGATTAATCCTGCTTTCATTTTTACAAGCAAAAGAAAAGCATAATGATAATGCACATAAAAGTATAAAAATTTTATTTTCGTTCTTTTGGAAGATAGATTTCAAATTTGCTTCCCTCTCTCTTTTTGCTCTGTACCTTAATATATCCACCATGAAGGTTAACTATTTCATAAACAATTGATAAACCAATTCCGGCATGAGAATTTCTACTGTGGCCCCGATAAAACTTTTCAAAAATATGAGGGACATCATTTTCATCCATACCTTCCCCATCATCTGAAACAGTTACACAATAATGACCATCAGCCTCGTCTAATGTCACAGATATATTTCCCTCTGCTGATGTGAATTTAAAAGCATTGTCTAATAAGTTAATAAAAACTTGTCTAAGCCTATTTTCATCGCCTTTAAAATTTGCTTTGTTTAGCTTTGATATAAATGACAAATTTTTATTTTCTGTTATTGACCTTGGTGTAAATTGGCTAACAATACCCTCAAGATGTTCAATTAAATCAAAGTTAGTATTTAATAACTCAACCTTATTGTTTAGTAGCCTTGAAAAATCTAATAAATCATTTACCATGCCGGTTAATCTATCGGTTTCTTTTTCAATAATATTTAAACCTTCTTTTACAAGCTCGGGATCGGATGAGTCTGCATTTAAAGTATATGCCCAGCCCTTAATGCTTGTAAGAGGAGTCTTTAGTTCATGACTAACACTAGCAATAAATTCATTTTTAATTTCATCACGTTTATTGATTTCAGAAGCCATATACTTCATAGTTTCACCCAAGGTTACAGTTTCCCTCGAGCCCTTAATAACAATATCTTCAGAATAATTTCCACCGGCAAGCTTTGACGCATACTCTTTTAATTTGCCGAGTGGTCCAACTATTTTATTGGACATATAAAAAGAAATCGCTAAAGCTATTGCCAAAACAACAAATGATAGTAAAATAAGTATTTTTTGAATATTTTTTATGGAATTTTCTGCATCGGTCATATCATATTGAAAAATTACAGTGCCTATATTATTGCCATGCAATTTTATTGGAAGCGCGACACTAACTAACTTGTTATCAGCATAATCAAAATTATCTATCGATGTAAAGTAACCGTTTCTTTCAATGCTTGACTCTATAGAATTGACATCAAATATATCATTTCTAATTCCCATTGTACTTAAAATATTTTCGCCATCATTATTTAAAATTATAATATGCCCTGCATTGTACTCATAAATTGTCGACGCATCTTCAAGAACAACATTATCTAGGCCCTTGGAAAAATCTATATATCTGTATAAGTAATTTAAATTTAACTCTGCTTGAGATTTTGCCTTTCTAGATGTATCCCTATAAAAATAATTTTTTACACTCAAAATAGTTGCTAAATCCAAAACTACAACAGTTAAGAGTATTAGCAACCCATAAGTTAAAACTAGGATACTTTTAAAACTTCTTTTCACTATCTATACCTGTAACCCACGCCCCATACAGTATTTAAATATTTTGGATTAGCAGGATCCTCCTCAATCTTTGATCTAATTCTTCTGATGTTAACGTCTACAATCTTTGATTCTCCAAAGAAATTATCTCCCCACACTTCGTCCAAGAGTTCATCCCTTGTAAAAGCTTTTTCAGGATTTTTCATAAATAATTCCATTAAGGAAAACTCAGTTGGTGTAAGCTCAATTAACTCACCATTTTTTCTGAATTCGCGTTTTTCTTCGTTAAGATCAAATACATCGTCGCTAATATTTCTATATTCTGGCTCAACATCTACCCTTTTAGCAAGAGATTTTATTCTTAAAATAAGTTCGGTAGGATTAAATGGTTTAGTAATATAATCATCAGCACCAGCTTCAAGGCCATCAATTTTATCAAGGTCTTGAGATTTAGCAGTTAACATAATGATTCCAACTTCTTGATTCGTTTTTCTAACTTCTTTTGCAACTTCAATACCACTGATGCCGGGTAACATCACATCGAGTAAAATGCAATCATATACATTTTTACTTGCCATCTTGACGCCTTTTTCGCCAGTGTCAACATCGTCTACTAGCCATCCCTGTCTCTCAAGATTTATTTTAATAAATCTCCTGATAGCATCTTCGTCTTCAACAACTAAAATTTTGTACATCATAATAGTATTTCCTCCAATCTTCCAATTGATGTGTAAAATATAAATGTCTTTATTATCTTATCTTTATATATTTTAGAAATTATATCCCTATATGCTATGAGCTGGTCTTTGTAAATTTCATTATAAAAACTTATATCTTGACTTATCTCAACGGTTTTATAATCTACAATAAAAATCTCATTATCTTTAATCTCTAGTCGATCAATTACAGCATCAATATGTTTTTCGTCTATATCCATGCTTATATTTTTCTCGCAATATACATCTCCATCTCGACTATCAATAAAATATGAGATATTATTTAAGTGCCTATTTATTTTCTCATAATCATAGATCTCTGCAATATTATACAAATCAATAAGCTCATTAACATTGATATTTTTATTCTCTTGATAGATTTCCGCAAAGTGATGGATAAAATTCCCAAATTCAATATCTGCAAACACATTATCCTCAGCTTGAGAAGGCTTAATTGATTTTTCTTCAATGCCAATTTTGACTTTTTCTTGTATATTTTCTATAATTTTAAACTCACTAAAGATAGAATTCTGATCCTTGATTTCAAACTCTCTTGCATGGTTTTGATATGTGTCAAATATTGGAGCTAGCATTGCCGTATTATATATTTTTTCATTGGTAAGACAAATAATTCTATCTTTTGCTCTTGTTATGGCAACATACAAAAGCCTATTTTTTTCTGCATCTAAATCAGCTGCCTCTTGTCTTTTTACAAGCTGATAAGAGCCCAGAATATCACTAAGTTTTATATATAGAGTTTGATCGCTTATAAGAAATCTAGAAAACTTTTGTGAACTTCTATCTGATAGATTAGGCAAAATTATTACCTTATACTGAAGACCCTTGGCCTTATGTATAGTGGAAATTTTAATTGCGTTTTCTGAATCAGAATAAAAATCAACACTTCTTAATTCGTTATTACTTTGTAATTCAATTATAGCATATTTTAAATGTTTTTGCTCGTTTTCTACTGTCTTTTGTAAATAATTTTTAAATTCAATTAAATTATTTATTGCATCTATTCCCCATATTTTTTTACATTTTGCTAAAAAATCTTTTTCTATATATAAATAGTCTAAAAACTCAGTGATACTATGCGAAAAGAAATAATATTCTAAATTTTTAAAAATTTTAATACTATTATTGACTTCTTTTAAATGGCCACTATAATTATTAAAATCAAAATTTATATCTAATTTTGATAAAACCTTATCTGATAAATCAAAGAGCACACCCCTAAGTGCAGAGAAAACATTAAATTTATTTTGAGAATCAATAAATAAATTAATTAAAATAATGGCTTCTATAACCTCTGGCCTTTGGCCCAAGCTAAGCTTATTATAATTTATATAAGGGATGCCTGCTAGGCTTAACATTTTTTCGATCTCATAGGCCTTGTTTGCGGTGGAAGTCAAAATCCCTATGTCTTTATAAGAATATCCGTCACTAATTAATTGGTTTACAATATCTGATAAAGATTTAGTAGAAAATTTTTCCTTGTCAAAATACATTATCTCCGATGGATTATCTTTATCGTAAATCATATCTGAATATTCGGGCAAAACATCAGAAAAACTCTTGTTAACAAATTGAACAATGCCTTTTGAAGACCTGTAATTTGTATCTAATTCAATAACCAAGCCTCCCCGCTTTAAAATTTCATTTTCAAATTTATTTATATTTTTATAGTCGGCTCCTCTAAACCTATAAATGCTTTGCTTTATATCTCCAACTACAAAAATATTATTAACAGTAAAATTATTTGTCAAAATATCAAAGAATTTCATTTGCAAGGGACTGGTATCTTGAAATTCATCAATCATTACATACTTATAACGGCCTTGCAGAACTTGCAAGTACTCTTTTAACAAAATTATTGCATCGACAGTTATATCTGTAAAATCAAATAAGTATAATTCTCTCTTCCTTGCCTGAAATTTTTGATTTATATCATATAATAATTCTTTTGTCAGTGCATAAATTTCAGAATAATCATCATCCAGGTCCACAGAGGAGGCTTGAATTTCATATAAAATTTCAGTTTTTAATAAGCCGAGCTTCGTTAAGTCAATGAGGTCTTCAATTGTTAATACATAATCATCTCCTACTTCTAAGAAATGTTCATCTAGATATGTCCACAGTTTATTTTTTCTAGAGTAATACTCTCTTGATAAATCATATAATTTTCCATAGGTAAGCTTAGGTTTGCTTGAAGAAGGAGATTTTAATTTTCTGTAGTCTAAATCTCCATATATATTTCTAGAATTTATATACAGATATACTAAATCATCTACGATGGCGCTCATATCATAGCTATCGTTTAACTCTTGCAGAGTGACTATAAGATCCATATACTTTTGATCATATTCCAATAAATCTTCTATAATTTCCTTGAGAGTTATATATATTTTATTTTCATCCATTAAATCAAATCCAATGTATTTATCTGGCAAATATTCTTCTACTAGTTTTTTAAAAAATGCATCAAAAGTAAAGATGTTGAGTTGAAAGTCTGTATCTGCCCCACTTTCGTTTAATCTGCTTACAATACGACTTTTCATTTCTTCAACAGCTTTATTGGTAAAAGTGATTGCAAGTATAGCTTCTTTTTCTTCTGTTGTCACAGCCTTGTTAACCAAATTAATAAATCTTTCAGTTAAAACAGCCGTTTTTCCCGCTCCAGCACCAGCTTTAACTAAAACATTTTGATCAATTGTATTAACAGCTAGCCTCTGTTTGTCATCTAATTTAATCATTCCAAAACCTCTTGCATAGATTCATATATTGGCAATATCTACAATTATTATTATCATCTGTTTGAGAAATTACACCCTTATCCATTTGACAAGCAATTTCTTTAATTTTTTCTCCTGCTGCTTCCATTATTTTATTAAATGTACTTCCGTCATCATCAAAAAATATCTGGCTTTTTCTATTGCCATCATCAATATTTATATAAGCAATCTCTTTAATCTTATCTTTGTACTCGCCCATATAAACTGGGAACTGTAAAGCCTCGCCATCCTTGATTCTATTTTTAGATTTTATAGAAGAACTTGTTAGCTTGTAATCCAACAAAATATATTTATCATCAACTTTATCTACTCTGTCAATCCGGCCTCTAAAGGATATATCCTCTCCCTTTTCATCCTTAAAATAATTGTGGGTAAAATCTTGTTCTGTTGTTAAAACATCTCCAGGTGTATCTGCTTCATTAATAATTAAAGCTTTTATCTTATCTTTCACAATCCTGATTTCATATTCATCAATATCAGAATAATCTTTTAAGGCCATCTCAAAAGTTGCCTCAAAGGAACCTTCTCTAAATTTCTTATCTTTGTTTATTGTGTAATACAGCCTCAAAACTTCATGGCTAAAGTTTCCAAGTTTGATATATGTCTCGTCAAAGTCCAAAGAAAACTCTTTGATGTAATCACAATAATATTTAAAGGGGCAATTCATATATGATTCAACTCTTGATGCTGATAATGTATTTTTTCTAAGATCTACAGCTGATAAATTATTATCCTCATTTATCTCATTATTTTTTCTAGATAAGTTTGCATGTGAATCTTTAAAATACGCTTTTTGTAAGTCAGTTATCTGGTATTCCCCTTTTGTAAATGCATAGTTTTTTAAATTAATTGTATCAAAATTAAGTGCCAGCATCTCTGACTTACTTATAACATTTTTTTCATAAGTGCAAAAAATAGTTTCTTTGGACTTGCTTATAATATTACTTATACCGCCCTTTATTTCCTGACGTGTAAATTCGTCAGATGGCATAAAACTTTTGTCATCAAGCCCAATTTGAAAGATTAAATCATAATCTAATATAACTTCTACAGGATTTAGAACATGTATATTAGACCTAAATTTCCTAGAGTGAAAATGAGATTTAAAAACATCTTCCATGTAATATTTAGGGTACTCAATTTTTAGGTCTTTTATTTTTCTAGATAACCTATCCAAAAAAACATCTGTGTCATAATTTAATTTAATCTCGTCAGTTAGCATTGAATTTAATTTATTCAATTGGTCACTAATGTTTACAAGAGTCAACTCTTCATCTTGCAAAAATTTACGCACTAAGTTTATATTATAAAAACATTCTTTTAGACCTACATTAGTATATATTCCATAATCTGCTAAAATATTGGCCACTTGATCTTGAACAGACTTTGACTCATTTAGTATACCTACTTTTATTTCTGGATTGGATTTAAATTCACTAATAATATCCTCAGCTATCTTGTATAATAGCGAATCCAGGTTATCTGCCAAATAGTGTTTAAACTTTGTATTTATAGTTCGTTCATCATCATAGGCAATTGTATAGACATTTTTTTTAACTTCTAATAGTTCGATGATCTCCATTTCTTTTACTGTTAAATACCTAGGCTTAATAAAAAATATTTTTTTATATTTGTCTAATTCACCTAAATAATTAGACTCTAAGATCATGTTAATAACTTGTGATTTATCATAATATCCATTTGAATTTAACATTCCAATATATCTATTGAATATATCTTGCTCATATGAATCGAGTTTAACGCCTCTAGCTACTTTTTCTTCAATCACATTATAAAGATCGTCGTTTCTAGAAATTTCTTTATCACCAGAAAATGCGAGCCCAAAATAATATCTTTTTAGAGATTCTTCAGCCAAATTTATAAAGTTTTTTCTAACAAATCTAATATAAAGCTCAGCGAAAGAAATTGTCTCGACATGAATTTGATTATAAGATAAATTTGCTAAAAATAATTTTCTTGATTGTACACTTGGTGTAATAATCAAAGTTTTATTTTCAGATTTTTCAATTTGATTAAGAAATTCATTTAGCGGTAAACTTTTCATTCTTAACCCTCATTATTCTTTCAAATCTTTCATTAATTTTATTATCATCAACTTTTTTCATAGCTTCAAAGATATTAGGAATTTTATTTAAATCATGACATATTAGTCCAATATCTCCACCAGCCTCAACAAACTTTATAAATCTTTCCTCTAAAGTCCCATAATCAGCGAGAGCATTCATGGTAAGATCATCAGATAAAATTAAACCCTTAAAATTATCCTCTCTTAATTTGCCAATCCAAACTTTAGAAAGACTTGCAGGCATATTATCAACATCTGGCACCAGTATATGACCAATCATTACCCCATCAACAATATCCAAATTTTCTCTAAAGGGTATTAAGTCTGAATTTAATAAATCTTCATAACTTTTATTTATAAGTGGAAGATTTTTATGAGAATCTTCTCGCGTAGCCCCGTGGCCAGGATAATGCTTGGCGACTGATAAAAGTTTTTCTTTGTCCATAGCTTCAATTACTCCCCTGGCAAATTTACTGACTGTATTGTAATCACTTGAAAATGCCCTATCACCAATAGCTCCACTTGCATTGGCTGGATTTGTATCCAGTACAGGCGCGAGAGGAGAATCAATGTGAAAAGCTTTTAATCTTTCGCTCAAATCTGAAACATATTGATCAGGACTGCTATTATTGGCATACCAATTAGCTGAATTCATTGGCTTATAGACAGCTTTTATCCTATCAACCCTGCCCCCCTCTTGGTCGACAAAGATAAAGGGAGTTATATAATTTTTATTTTTATAATAATCTTTGATTGATTTATTTAGATTTGCCAACTGATCAGATGATTGAATATTTCTCTTAAACAAAATAATAGATCCGGGCTTATATTTATCAATAAAAGCTTTTAAATTATCATCTAATACGGTTGATTCAATTCCTACGCACATCAGTTGACCAATTTTATCTTCCTTAGAGTATTTTTCCCTATTTTTCTCAAAATCTATTACGTGTTGTGTTTTGGGTTTGTTTTTCTCATTCTCCACAATTTCTTTTGATCCGCTCAACTTGCTCTCATCAACCTTACATCCTAAAAAAGAAAATATTAAGAAAAAAATTAATAATTTATTCATCTAACTTTTTATAAACCTCCATTAACTTTGATTTATACTTTGAAGTAAATTTCTTATTGGATAAATATTCCAAGTCTCCATCCATCTTAGGCAAAATCATTTCAACACTTGCCAAAAGTTGGTGGTTTTTCATATCCAAACTCTCCAGTTTCCTATTTGCACTATAGCTCCCATACTTAGGGTCTCCTAGAATTGGATGGTTTAAATTGGCTAATTGTGCCCGTATCTGATGGGTTCTTCCGGTAATCAAATCTATTTCAACCAAAGAATATCTTTCACCAGTAATTATTGGCTTAACTTCACTCTGCATTAGGATACCATCTTTTGATTTAACTATATTAGTTCGATTTTTCTTATCATCTTTAACCATCCTATCTTCGAGTAAGCCGTAATAAGTAAATTCGCCCAGTACAATTGCATTATATATTTTTTTGAAATCTCTTTCTCTAATTTTTTCGTTTATAGTTTTAAGTGCTTTTGCATTTTTCCCTACAATTACAAGCCCAGCTGTATTCCTATCCAATCTGTTGCACAGGGCTGGTATAAATGAGTTTTCCTCTCTTGGGTTATACTGACCACTTTCAATCAAATAAGCTATAACCCCATCAACTAAATTCTTTTCTCTATTATTGGTCGCAGAGTGTGATAATAAGCCATTTGCCTTATCAACTACTAAAATATTTTCGTCCTCATAAACTATATCTAAATTAATATGGGCATAAGTATTATCCTTTTTAGAAAATTTTTCAAAAGTTTCATCCGAAAAATAAATTGTAATCTCATCACCTTTTTTTAATATATCTGATGCATCCATTTTTTTATTATTATTTACAATATTCTTTTTTCTCATCATCTTCATAATAAAATTTTTATTAGCATTAGGTAAAAGCTTTGACAAAAACCTATCTGCCCTTTGGTCCTTATCATTTTCTCCTACAATTATTTTTTTCATTTTAATTACCCCTTTAAAAATCTTTCAATATCTGTTATAATTATAATACAAAAGTGAAATGTATACAAACGAGGTGTAAGATGACTAGAAAAGATAAAACAAAAGATTTATTATTTAATACAATTGACTATGTTGTAATGATTGTAATTATACTTGGAATAGTAGTTATACTGGGCCATAAATTTGAGCTCTTATTTAATAAGGGAAAAGTTGATAGTGAAGTTGCACAAACTGACGAAACTAATCCTGAAGTAAATATTACTAATGAAGATTTAAATAATAAGAACGATGAGAATACTGAAAATGCTGATAATAACTCAGCAGTTGATTCTAATACTAATCAAGATGAAAACGCCGAATCAACTGAAATAGATTTAACTGAAAATACAGAAGAAAATAATAATACAAATGAAACTGAAGAAAACAATAACGAAGATTCGAAACCTGCAGATACAACTCCTCAAGCTACAGGAGAAGAAGTTAAAATAACTATTCCACAAGGCACCTTGCCTGGTGGCATTGGCGAAATATTAGCAAGCCAAGGTCTTGTTTCAAGCAAAGAAGATTTCATAAATAAAGCTGTTGAACTTCAATTGGATAGAAAACTCAGATCTGGTGAGTTCACTTTCAAAAAAGGACAAAGCTTAGAAGAAATTATAAGAACTATTGCAAAGTAATTTAATATTAAAATAAAAATAGCGACCGATGGACTTATTCAAACCGTCGGTCGCTTTTATATTGCCATTTTTAATTTTATTAAAATACAGATTGTTTAATATTAAAACTATATATTTATTCCATAGCCTTTCTAACGCAAGCTTCAATATCCAAAGTAAGTTGTCTTGATTTATCATAATCATCAGAATGCGAATATATATAAACCTTTATTTTTGGTTCTGTACCAGAAGGTCTTATACAGAGTTTTGCGTCTTTTAAATTATAAATCAAAGCGTTTGTGCGTAAATTATCATCTTCGTGCTTTGAATAGTCAATTATCTCTATAGAATTTAATCCATCAATTCCATCTTCCCTAATTTTATCCATAACATTTTTCATTTTCTCATTTGGATCAAGTCCAGAAAATTCTATGGAGAAATTATTTGATAGATGATATCCAGCGAATTTATATAGATATTCCAAGACATCTATGAGCGTCTTGCCTTGCTTAATATAATAATCAGCCATATCAGCTATAAAGAGACTTGCACTAATACCATCCTTATCTCTAACAAGTGTACCTATTTCATATCCAATAGATTCTTCATAGCCCATTACAAACTCTTTGTTAGTTCCATCAAGTTCATTGGAAACTCTAGATATATTTTTAAATCCTGTAAGAGTCTCAACAACCTCATAGCCAAATTTTTCAGCAATACTTTTGCCAAAATCATCTGTTACAATCGTTTTTACTATAACCCCTTTATCAAGCCCAAGGTCTTCCCTTCTTTTTACTATCCAGTATACCAATAAGGCTCCAACTTGATTGCCATTTAAAAATACATACTCACCTTTATCTTTGACACAAATATTCATACGATCAGCATCAGGATCTGTTGCTATAATAATATCCGCACCAACTTTTTCTGCTAATTTTTTAGGGATGTCAAAAGTGGATTCAACTTCTGGATTAGGATATGGTATACTTGTAAAATCAGGATCTGAATTTTTATGTTCTTCTGGTACATCAAAAGTGTAGCCTGCATCATTTAATATACGGCTTACAGGTTTTAAGCCTGTGCCATTATATGGTGAATAAACAATTTTTACCTTCCTAGCTTCATTTTTGTATAAGCTCTTATTTAATATACTTGAATAATAAACTTCAAATACTGAGTCGTCCACATATTTAATTTCAGAATCAGAAATGTAATCAAAAATACTTTCATAAGAAATATTTTTTGATGTTTCTTCAATAAAATTTGCATCATCATCAAGTATTTGGCTTCCACCTTTTTTATATACTTTTATTCCATTGTAAGCTTTTGGATTATGAGAAGCCGTAACCATTATACCAGCATCAGTATTATAATATCTTGTGACAAATGCCAGTTGAGGAGTCGCAATAATATGATTGTAAATATAATATTTAATATTAAAGTGCATCATTACTCTTGCAATCATATGAGCAAATTCATATGACATATGTCTTACATCATATCCAATTGCAATGCTTGGATTTTCATTGTTATTATGAAGAACCCATTTTGCAATTGCAATAGCGGATTTTAAAACCGTATACTCGTTCATTTTATTAGTACCAAGGCCTAAAACGCCACGCAAGCCTGCTGTACCAAAAGCTAAGTCATAACCAAAAGATGCCTCAATTTCCTCTTCTGTCATCGATTTTAGTTTTGCTTTGGTATCTTCATCTATTTCTTTCATTTCTAACCAAGTATTATAATCCTTAATCATATTGCCTCCTTAATATAAAATAAAACCACCTTGTACCACTTAATCAGTGATACAAAGTGGTTACACTTTGGCGGGAGTACGTGCGAATCGAACACACCAATGAAGCTCCGAACCCCATTCGCTGGTTTTGAAGACCAGAGGGCCCACCAGGACCCATCTACCCCCATATGAAAATTATTATACAATAACTTAATACTTTTTGCAAGTAAATCACTCTACAATTTAGATAAAGCTCTATGCACTGTTTTAAATAATTATATTTTAACAATTACTATAGAGCTTTATCATCTATTGTATAAATTATTTATTTTTTAAGACTTAATCTATTAAGTGCCCTTCTAAGAGCAGCTTCAGCCCTAAGAGCATCAATTTCATCTGCTGATTGTAATCTTCTTTCAGCTCTTTCTTTTGCGTCTTCAGCACGCGAAACATCAATCTCACCTGGCCACTCAGCAGCATTTGCTGCCATGGTTACAACATTATTTCTAACATCTATATAACCATCAGTAACAGCTGCCAATAAAACCTCTGATCCCTGATATATTTTCATGTGATGAATCTTGGTTCTTGTAACAAAAGGACTCATGTTTGCAAGTACTGCAAACTCACCTTCAATTCCCTTTACAATTAGTTGATCAACCTTGCCTTCAAAAAAAATTCTATCTGGAGTTACAATTTTTAAATCAAATTGCATCTTACTTGCTCCTATTTGCTTTTTCTACAGCTTCTTCAATGGTTCCAACAAACAAGAAAGCACTCTCAGGTAAATCATCATGTTTACCATCGAGTATTTCTTCAAAACCTTTTATTGTTTCTGCTAGCGGTACATATTTACCTTCAATACCAGTAAAGGCTTCTGCAACTGTGAATGGTTGAGATAAGAATCTTTGAATTCTTCTTGCCCTAGCAACAGTAACCTTATCTTCGTCGCTCAATTCATCCATACCTAAAATTGCGATAATATCTTGCAATTCCTTGTATCTTTGTAGAATTTCTTGAACGCGTCTTGCGACTTCATAGTGTTTTTCACCAACAATATTTGGATCCAAAATTCTACTTGATGAATCAAGTGGATCAACTGCAGGATATATACCTAGCTCAGAAATTGACCTTGATAAAACTGTTGTCGCATCAAGGTGAGCGAAAGTTGTTGCAGGAGCAGGGTCAGTAAGGTCGTCTGCTGGGACGTAAACAGCTTGTACAGATGTAATACTACCAGTCTTTGTGGATGTAATTCTTTCTTGTAGTGCGCCCATTTCAGTTGCAAGAGTAGGTTGATAACCTACAGCTGAAGGAATTCTTCCAAGTAGAGCTGATACTTCTGAACCAGCTTGTGTAAATCTATAAATATTATCGATAAATAACAAAACGTCTTGGTGCTTTTCGTCCCTAAAATATTCAGCCATAGTAAGACCTGTAAGAGCAACTCTCATACGAGCTCCAGGTGGTTCATTCATTTGGCCGAAAACAAGAGCAGTTTTATCAATAACTCCAGACTCTTTCATTTCATAGTAAAGGTCATTACCTTCTCTTGTTCTTTCACCAACGCCTGCGAAAACTGATAATCCGCCGTGTTCTGTAGCGATGTTATTGATTAATTCTTGAATTAAAACTGTTTTACCTACACCAGCACCACCAAACAAACCAATCTTACCACCCTTTGAATATGGAGCGATAAGGTCAATAACCTTAATTCCTGTTTCAAAAATTTCTGTGGCTGGTTTTTGTTCGTCATATGCTGGAGGTTCTCTGTGTATAGGTGATTTCAAATCAGCTTTAATTTTCTTTTCATTGTCAATAGTCTCACCCAAAACATTAAAGAGTCTACCTAATGTTTTATCGCCAACCGGAACAGAAATTGGAGCTCCTGTATCTTCAGCTTCCATACCTCTTACAAGGCCATCTGTTGAATCCATAGCGATGGTTCTAACTGTATTGTTTCCGATATGCTGTGCAACTTCAACAACAAGAACATCTTCTCCAATTTTTATATTAATAGCATTTAGGAGATTTGGCATATCGTTTTCGAATTTAATGTCAACAACAGGTCCAATTACCTGTGTAATTCTTCCAATATTTTTACTCATTACTCCCCCTTAATTTAAAGCCTCAGCACCACTAACAATCTCTGTTAATTCCTGTGTGATACTGCCTTGTCTTGCACGATTATAATGCATACCTAATTCTTCTATCATTTCATCAGCGCTTTCTGAAGCATTCTTCATGGCTTGCATTCTAGCTGCTTGTTCACTTGCAGAGCTTTCAATCAGTGCTCCATATACAGCAATTTTAACAAACTCTTCAATAAGATAATCAAGCATGTACTCTGGTGATGGCTCGAATGTTATTAATTCTGTATCAACTTCTTTGTGTGATTCAATCTTATCAGCAGGTAGAAGTACAAGAGACATCGGCTTTTGAACTAAAGCGGATTGGAAGTGAGTGTAGAAAATTTTAACTGAATCCACTTCCCCAGCTTTAAAAGCATCAATTGCCATTTCAGAGATGAATTTTGCATCTCCAAATTCAATGTCTTCCATCATGTTACATTTTTTATAAATCTTATAGCCTTTCTTATTAAAAAAGTCATAAGCCTTACCACCAATAGTGATTAATAGGTCATTTTCTTTATCGATGTTATCAATTGCATATCTTGCAATGTTACCACTATAACCACCAGCAAGTCCACGATCTGATGACACTATTATATGCATAGTGCTTTTTATTTCCCTTGTCCTAGTAAGAGGTGTCTTAACATCCTTTACAACTGATACAAGTTCAGAAATATTATCTGTAACCGTATTATAATACGGTCTAGTTGTTTCAAGTTTAATTCTTGTTCTTCTCATCTTAGAAGTGCTAACTAATTCCATGGCTTTGGTAATTTGTCTGATACTGGATACCGAATTTATTCTTCTTTTAATATCCTTCATTTTTGCTGCCATAATTCACCTCTAAAACTTATAAACAGATTTAAACTCATTAATTGCATCTATAATCTTGCTTTCTATTTCAGGAGTAATATCCTTAACCTCATCAAGTTCATTGACAAGATCAAGATGAGTATCGTTAATATAACTTAAGAATTGAGATTCAAATTCCTTAACTTTTTCCACAGGAATATCTTTCAAAAATCCCTTTGTGAGTGCAAACAATATTAAAATTTGATTTGTTACAGGCATTGGAGAATATTGTGATTGCTTTAAGATTTCAAGAATTTTCATACCATTGTTAAGTCTATCTTGTGTGTCTTGATCAAGTTCACTTCCAAACTGTGCAAAAGCACTTAATTCTCTATATTGGGCAAGTTCAAGCTTAATACCACCTGAAACTTTTTTCATAGCCTTGTTTTGAGCGTTGCCACCTACACGAGAAACTGAAAGTCCAGCATTAACTGCAGGTCTTTGTCCTGAGAAGAACAACTCTGTTTCAAGGAATATTTGTCCATCTGTAATGGAAATAACATTAGTAGGAATATATTGAGAAATATCGCCAGCTTGTGTTTCAATAATTGGTAGAGCAGTTATACTTCCTCCGCCATATCTATCGTCCATTCTAGCAGCTCTTTCTAGCAATCTTGAGTGAATATAGAAAACATCACCAGGATAAGCTTCACGTCCAGGTGGACGTCTCAATAATAGTGACATTGAACGATAAGCAACAGCGTGCTTACTCAAGTCATCATAAATGATTAAAACATCCTTGCCTTGGCTCATAAATTCTTCAGCCATTGCAACACCAGCATAAGGAGCGATATATTGAATAGGAGCAAGTTCACTTGCACTTGCACTAACAACAATTGTATAGTCCATGGCCCCATGTTTTTCCAGTGTTTCTACAATCCCAGCAACTGTCGACATCTTTTGTCCAATTGCTACATAGATGCAGATTACATTTTCTTTCTTTTGGTTGATAATTGTATCTACAGCAATAGCGGTCTTACCTGTTTGTCTATCACCTATAATAAGTTCACGCTGCCCTCTTCCGATTGGAATAATTGAGTCGATGGTTTTAATACCAGTTTGTAAAGGAACAGAAACTGATTTTCTTTCAATAACGCCTGGTGCTTTAGATTCTATTGGTCTAAATTTTTTTGCTTCAATAGTTCCCTTGCCGTCTATTGGTTGACCTAGAGGATTAACAACCCTTCCGATAAGATTGTCACCAACAGGAACTTCAACAATACGACCAGTTCTCTTAGCCTTCATACCTTCTTTAAGGGCGGATTCGCTACCCAATAATACGACACCAACATTGTCTTCTTCAAGGTTTTGAGCCATACCATAGATGCCATTTTCAAACTCTAAAAGCTCCCCTGCCATACAATTGTCAAGGCCGTACAAACGAGCAATACCATCCCCAACTTCAATTATGGTTCCAACTTCCGAAGTAGATATATCATCATCATACCTTTCAATCATCGATTTGATGATCGAGGTAATCTCTTCAGGTTTCATCATAATTTCACCTCTATCTTCTTTAATTTCTTTCTTAGTCTTTCAAAAGTTGCATCTAGCGATAAATCTAACAGCTCGCCATCGACAAGCACATCAAAGCCCATCAAAAGATTTGGGTCTATAGTTTCTTTAACGACAACTTTTTTACCCATGCTTTTTTCAATGCCGCCAACTATTTGATTGATTTGTTCGTCGCTTAATTTTTTTGCAGCTTTTATTTCCACTGTGACTTCATTTTTTTCTTGAGAAACAATATTGGAAAATTCTGTATAGCATTCTTCAATATGATTTTCACGGCCTTTCCTAACCAAAACTTTTAAAAAGTTTTTGAAAATTCTCTCCTGGCTTTCACAAATCTTGTCTATAAGCTCAATCTTATCCTTATCATCGATGATAGGATTTGAGAAAATATTCTTTAAATTTTCGGCCCTGTAAATTTCAATAAAGTCATCATATGCTTGTTTACAAACATCAATCTTATCTTGTTCTTTGGCAAGTTCAAATAAGCTATTTGCATAAACATTAGCTATTTTTGCCATTTTACTTCTCCTAGATCCTTAATTCTCTTATCAGTGAATTTTCTAGCGGTTTCAGGATTATGTTCAACATCAGATAAGTCTTTTGCTGTAAGAATTGCAAGATCAACAATCTCATCTTTAAGATTTGAAAATGCCTTTTGCTTCATTTCTTCAGCTTCTCTATTAGCACTTGCTATGATTCTAACCTTTTCTGATTCAGCCTCACTCTTTGCACTGGAAACGATTTTATCTGAATTATTTCTTGCATTTGCAAGGATATCTCTAGCTTCATTGTTAGCTTCTTCGATTCTAGATGCGTAATCATTTCTCAATTCTTCAGCTTCTAACTTTAAATTTTCAGCTGATTTGATATTTTCTTCAATATGGGCCTTTCTATTATTTAAAAATTCAGTAACAGGTTTAAACAAGAGATGTCTTAATCCTAAATACAGAACTAATGTTGTAATTAAAGTAACAGAAAAATTAAGAAGATCGGGAAATACATTAATAGTAATATCCATATCTATCTTATGTTCCTAAATTTATAGTCCAGCTAGTAATGGTCTTACGAACATTAAAATTAGAGCAACAACAAGTGAATAAATACCAGTTGTTTCAGATACTGCTTGACCTAAAAGCATTGTTTGCATGATGTCACTCTTTGCTTCTGGTTGCCTACCAACAGCTTCAGCACCCTTACCTGCTGCAAAACCTTGACCAATACCAGGTCCTAAACCTGCAATCATTGCTAAGCCAATACCGATAGCTGAGCAACCAAGTACAAATGCTTCGTTTGAAATTCCGTTCATAATAATTCTCCTCTCAAAATTAATTTTCCTCTGGAAAAACATTTCCAATATAAACCATAGTTAACATGGTAAAAATAAATGCTTGTAATAATCCAGAAAACACGTCAAAGTATGCGTGTAAAACTGCACTTAGCGGTACAAGCGCAAGACTTATTTTGCTGAGCGCTGAGTGCACCAATTCCATAATAATCATACCACTTAAAATGTTACCAAAAAGACGGAAACTTAAGCTGATCGGGGTTGCAATTTCACCCATTAGATTAATCGGAAATAAAACTGGCATTGGTTCAAAATACCCTTTCAGGTAATTGCCAATACCATTTGACTTTATACTGAAAAAATGAATCTGTACAAAAGTCATTAAAGCGAGTGTGCCAGTAACATTATAATCACTTGTTGGCGGTGTAAGCCCTAATAGGCCCAAAAGGTTTGCAAAAATTAAGAACAATAATATTGTTCCCATATAAGGCACAAATCCACGCCTAGCCACACCCATTGTTTGATCAACAAGACTTGTTACAGCCTCTACAAATATTTCCATTAAATGCAAAAGTCCACTTGGCTTTTTTGTAGGGTCAGCTTTTTCAGCTGCCCTTTTTACAAAAAATCCAAAAATTAAAAGTGCTATAGTGACTAATACGGCATTAAATACAGAGTCGTGTAAGTGGTATTGGCTGCCGCCAATATTGAAATATATTCCTTTTTCCACTAAATCCTCCTCTCAATGCTTATTTATTTTAAAGTAGCGTAAATAACTGCTTTAATTGTATGCATTCTGTTTTCTGCTTCATCAAAAACTTTACTTCTTGATGATTCAAAAACTTCGTTTGTTACTTCCATTTCCTTTAAACCAAATTTTTCGTGAATATCTTGGCCAATGGTTGTTTTTAAGTCATGGAAACTTGGTAAGCAGTGCATAAAGATTGCATCTTCAGCTGCATTTTCCATAGCTTCTTTGTTTACTTGATATGGTTTTAAAAGTTTAATTCTTTCTTCCCATACTTCATCAGGCTCACCCATGGATACCCAAATATCTGTATATAATACATGAGCTCCCTTTGTTCCTTCTTTAACATCTTCTGTTAAAGTGATTGTAGAACCTGTTTCCTTAGCAATTTTCTTTGCTTCTTCAACAAGCCATTCTTCTGGGAATAAATGTGATGGTGCACATGCTGTAAAATTGACTCCCATTTTTGCACAAGCAATCATGAGTGAATTTGCTACATTGTTTCTAGCATCACCCATGTAAGTAAAGTTGATTCCTTTTAGTCTTCCAAAATTTTCTTCGATTGTGAGTAAGTCAGCAATCATTTGAGTTGGATGGAATAAATCTGTAAGTCCGTTATATACAGGAACTCCAGCGTAATCACTTAGTGTTTGTACTAAATCTTGTGAGAAACCACGGTATTCGATAGCGTCATATAATCTACCAAGTACTCTTGCGGTATCTTCGATAGATTCTTTCTTGCCCATTTGTGAGCTGCCTGGATCAAGATAGGTAACTCCCATTCCCAAATCGTAGCCAGCCACTTCAAATGAACAACGTGTTCTTGTAGATGTCTTTTCAAATAGCAAAACCATGTTTTTGCCTTGCAGATATTTGTGGTCGACACCATTCATTTTCATGTTTTTAAAGTTCTTGCTCAAGTCTAGCAAGTATCTGATTTCTTGACTTGAAAAATCAAGTAGTTTTAGGAAACTTTTTCCTCTTAAATTTACTCCCATAATTCACTCCTTATTTTATTTAATGGTTTTAATCCATCTTCTAATATGATATAATATAAATGTTAAAAATGCAAGTAGAAAGGGGCAAAAATGAAACACTTAAAATACTTAACTTTTATCACTCAGCTAGGGTTAAATTTAGTAACATCTATTCTCTTAGGATGCCTAGTTGGCTACCTTCTAGATAAGCTTTTTAAATTAAATAATATATTTTTTATAATCTTTATGATATTTGGAATTATTTCGGGCTTTGCAAGCGCCTATTTAAACATAAAAAAAATAATCGATAAGGACAATAAAAAAACAGGTGAAGATGATGAATAATTTTTTGTTTCGATATATTAAAACATCGTTTATAATATCCGCCATTATCTCCCCTGTTTATTTGTTTTTTGAAAATCCCCTTCCGCTAATAATTGGCACATTTTTTGGCACGGCAATTAGGTGTTTGCTTTTTAAACTTTCCGCACTCGATTTGGATAAGACTTTAAATAAAGATCCTGAAAAAGCCAAGTCCTCTGCTAAATTAAATTATGTTAAAAGATTTATTTTTTATGGTTTAGCTCTAACAGTAGCCCACTTTTCCCCTTATTTAAATATATATACTTGTGCCATAGGGCTATTAACCCTATCTTGGGCAATTTATATTTTAAACTTCATAGATATCTACAAATCTAAAAAATCCAATTAAAAGTGATTCCACTAATATTCTGGGGTCATTTTTTTTGCTTTTAATTATCAGATCTGCTTGCTTAGCCAATTTTAAACCAAGCATTAATTCATCTGCCTTATATTTATTTATACTTGCCCTGATTTTTTTATATTCAAATGGTGATATGCCAATTCTTTTAGTGGCTTCATATTGGCTTGAACCAAGCTCTTTGTATACCTTATTCATATTGATAATTTGCCTAGTAATCATATATAAGATCCTTACAGGTTCTTCGTTGGTTTTAAATAAATTATCAATCTGCCTAAAGGCTTCTTTTTCATTTCTTTCGTTAATTGCATCCGTGAGTTTAAATATATTTGAGCTCGGGCTCTTGCTAGTCAGTTCTTCTATATCTGCAATAGTTATTTTTTGTTTTTGTGTAGAGAAAAGTTTATTAAGTTCACTGTCAACAAAATATAAGGAATTATTCTGATTTTCCTTTGTGTAATTTATGTGCATCAAAAATAGCGATAAAGCATCGTCGTCAATATCCACATTATTTTGCTCTATCTTTCTGCCCACCCAATTTTTTAATTGGCTTTCACTTACAGTATTAAACTCTACAATGGAATCAGCTTTTGATAAAAACTTATAAAAATTCGTGGTTTTTTTAATATTGTTTGGAGTAAACATAAAAATTACAATTGAGCTTGATCCAAGCTTAATTAAATCTTCTATTTTACCAGCCAAATCTTTTGTCTGGGCATCAGAAATGTCCTTAACAACAGTGAGTCTCTTTTCTGCCATTAGTGGAAGTTGGTAGGCAGACTCTAAAATATCATTTACACTTTGCTTGCTAGCATCAATTAACAAGTAGTTCATAGATTCCAAAGATGGATCTACATAAGCCTCTTTTACGAGTTCTAACGTATTGTCAGCTAAAAAAGTTTCCTCACCAACAAAAGCATACGGACCACCTATCATGTTTTTCTTTATCCTATTTATAAATATTGAATAGTCCATCTTTCCTCCCTATATAAAACCAAAATCATAGAGACCAATACCTGCAAATAAATTAGTATGATATTCATAATACTATTCTTGTCATTGTAGGTATAAATTTTATAATCATTAAGGTCAAAAGTAATGAGCCCGTCTAAATCCGTCCTATAAATATTAATTCCCCTTCTCTTATATCTGTCTATAACTTCCTTATGTGGGTGACCAAATGGATTTTTCCTGCCAAGGCTAATAATAACATTTTTAGGGCCAACAGCATTTAAAAGTTCATCGCTAGATGAAGTTTTAGACCCGTGATGAGGCGCTTTTAAGATGTAGGTTTTTGGAAGTCCAGCTGAAATCTTGTGCTCAGCTTCTTCCTCTATATCGCCAGTAAATAAGACTAAATTTTTATTCTTCTTTCTAAAGACTGCTACAATTGACTTGTCATTTTCATTAATAAGGTCCTGGTTGCCTCCGATAAAATTTATTGAATAGTCTTTTCCAAAATTAAAAGAAGCATCTCCTTTTACTTCTCTTGGATTTAATTTTTCAAGCTTGCTTTTAAAATTGCTTAGGTCATCTTCAGCCTTATACATGTGATTAACGATAAGGTTTTTAATTTTTATATCGTCGCTCAGTTCTGTAAAGCCGCCAGCATGATCGTAGTCATAGTGGCTTATAAAAGCGTAATCTATTTTTCTTCTGCCAGTTTTTATTAAATACGGCTCTATAATATTTTTACCAACAGCCCCATGATTTCTAGGATTACCTCCAGAGTCAATCATAATATTCTTTTCCCCAATACTTATAAGAGCTGCATCTCCTTGGCCAACATCCAAGAACTCAACCCTATCTTGATTTTTAAAGTTCATTGGATTTGGTATCGAAAGAATTAAGGCCATAATAATAAGTGTCTTATAATCAAGTTTTACCAATCTAAGTTTATCATAAAAGATAATCCCAAGTAAAATCAAATAATAAATTACTATAATGATTTTAGCTGGCGACTCAGAAATAACCATCAAAAAGTTCTTATTAAAAAATGCCGTAATAATGTCTAGTAATTTACTCAGACTATTTATTATAAAAGCCAGACCATATGCCAAAAAATTTATCTTAGAAAATAAGAGCAAGCAAACAGATAAAATTAAATATAAGCTAAAGATTGGAACCAGCAATATATTTATAAATATGGTTAAGATGTTTACCTTATTAAAATAATAAATTACTATTGGTAAGGTTGCAATTTGTATTGAAATATTTAAAAGAAAGGCCGTTTTTAAATAGTAGGCCAAAGTTTTCTCGTATTTTATATTTCTGGCAAATTTGCTATAAATAAAAACAATTCCAAACATACAGGCGTAGGAAAGCAAAAATCCAATTGAATAAATGTAATATGGATTTATAAACAAGCTGACAAAAGCCGCAATTATTAATGCGTCTTTAGTTTCTAAACTTGGTCTATAAAGCCTCTTGTACATAAGTACATAAATCATTATGGTTGCCCGTATTAACGATGGAGTAAAGCCCACAACTAAGCAATATAAAAATATTACAAGAGCCGAAAGATAGCTTCTGAATTTTATTTTCATGCCAGTTAAGGAGAATATAAAAAATATAAATGAAAATATTAGTCCTAAATGCAAACCCGAAACAGATAAAATATGACTTAGTCCTATAGCCATTATATTTTCTAAAATTGGAGTATCCTCTCTATATCTTAAAGTTAGTCCCTTTGAAATCGTGCTAGCATTTTCGTGTAAGTATCTATCATAAACACCTGCCGCCCAGACCCTAACATTTTCAAACTTACTAAGCCAAGACTGACCATTATAAGAAAGATCTGCATCCGAAAGTTTATAAGAAATAGCATTTGAATAATAATAGTTTCTGGCGTCAAAAAGAAAAGGCATGGTTCTTCTATTGTGCATCTCAAGTCTTCCCTGATATTTTACTTTGTCTCCCCTATTTAATTCTTTGCTAACATCGTAAGCATAGACTTTGGATAAGCCACTGCGTATAGTTATTCTGTTATAATCATCAAATGTTCTTACATCTGTCACGATGCCATCTGTATCAACAATTTTATTTTTATTAAATGAATTAAATCTTAAGAAGCTATTGGTAAAAGCCAATATCATTACCATAAGCAAAATCAAAGCTCTCTTATTAGATAGCCTGTTCTTCTTAAAATATATATATGTAAATAAAATAAAAATAGGAATTGTAAAATAAAATTCTCTTGCAAATATTCCCATTAATAAAAATAAAAGTAAGTCTGCCATTTCTCCTCCAGAATAATTATACAATATAAATAAAACTTTCTCCAGACTTTCTTAGTCATAATATTTTTGAAATTTAAATGTATTGACTCATTCTCTAAATAAGTTATAATATAAACGGAGGTTGTTTATGGATTCAAAAGACACTAAAATATATAAAATGGCTTTATATGCTGCAGAGTCCATGATAAGAAGTGGATCTGAAACTTATAGAGCTGAAGATACTATTAAAAGAATGCTCGCCAGTCGAGATATTCATAATATATCCACCTTTGTATCGCCAACTGTAGTAATTATTGGTGATAATACCCAAGATGGGATGTGCTTTATTCAAAACATAGATAAAAGATCATCAAACTTATCAAGGATAGAGCTTATTAATAATCTAAGTAGGTCCTATGTAAATCATGAAATTGATACAGACGAAGCTTTTGAAAAACTCAAAGAAATTAATGCACATAGTCCCTATCCTTATTGGCTGATAATTTTTGGAGGTGCACTTGGCTGCGCTATTTTCTCAATACTTATTGGTGGAAATATCAGCGATTTTATTGCAACATTAATTGCAAGTTCAATCTCTTTCCATAGCTGTGAAAAAATAATTGAACATACTAATGCACAGTTTTTAGGTTTCTTTGTTTCATCACTAATGGTAACACTAATAGCAATTGGTCTAAACAAGATTGGTCTAGGACAAAACCTTGATTCTACAATAGTTGGATCAGTCCTTCCACTAGTACCTGGAGTAGCGCTTACAGCAGGTGTTCGCGATTTTATGAGTGGAGACCTGTTAAGTGGTATGGCCAGAGTTATGGAAGCTGTTACAATAGCTATTGCAATTGCTTTTGGAGTTGGTTTTACAATTACATTTTTCACATTCTTTGGAGGTGTATTATGACTTGGTTAAAAATATTTGCCCTTAGTACAATTGCTGGCTTAAGTTTTTGCTTTATCTTTTCAGTCAGACCAAGAAATATGATCGTTTGCGCTTTATTTTCTGGCATGACATGGACCAGCTTGCAATATCTCCAATCCTTGGGAGTTAATTCTGTATTTGCAACTCTTATTTCTGGATTCTTATTAGGCATAGGAACAGAAATCGCCGCTGTAAAATTAAAATCCCCAGCTATTAATTTTATTATAATTGGTTTTATTCCACTTGTTCCTGGACTAAAGACTTATCAAGGTATCTTAAACCTGATCCAAGGAAATCAAAACGCTGGTGTGGCTTTACTATTTGAAGCCTCATTTATTGCAGTTGCAATTGCCGTATCAATTATGGTTAGCTCTTCATTAGCTAGGGCATTTAGATTGAAAGTCAAAAAAAAATAGCCCATTAAGGCTATTTTGCAAAATTAAATATTCTAATTATCATTACAATAGACTCTTCACATGTAACATTCCTCATAGGGTCTATTTTTTTCGTGCTATCCCCTTTTATTATTCCAGTATTTAATAAAGTTTGAACTGATTTTTTTGCCCAGCTTGCAACTTGGTCCATATCCACTACATCAACTTGCTTTTGCTCATCAATACTTGCATTTAATAAGTTTAAGAATCTTTCAAGTATAGTTGCCATTTCTTGCTTGGTTAAATTTAATTCACCTGCAAAACGATTGCCTTCCAGGCCACCAACCCCATTAACCAATCCCAAACTATGAGCTAAATTTATATCCTTGTCCGTGACATCATCAAAAGTTAAGTTTACATCTGCTTTTTTCTTGCCTATATAAGAATTTAGCTTTATTAAAACTTTAGTAAATTCATATCTAGTTATCGGTCGACTAACGTCATCCTTAAAACTGGAAAGAATCAAACCCATTTTAATAGCTGTGTCCATTTCATTCTTGCTCCAGTAAGAAGACTTTTTAACATAGGAATCGTGTCCCAAGACAATAGGATCTATAAATTCTGTTTTTATATTTTCTCCATCCTTATCGTATGAATATCTGAGCCTTATTGAAACAAGTGTATTATTTGCATTCATCTCAGCCCTGTCTTCAAAAGGCGAAAATCTAAGTTCATTTACACTTGCATCCACAGTGTGTAAGGGCTTTTCTCTTTCACTTAAGTACTTATTTTGATCGAGTTTAACATCCATCTCAACTAAAACATTACTTATTTCACCGCTCGCAATGGCCTCTTTCATATCACTATTGATATTCCAGGAAATCTTTACATATTTATCATCTTGAGCATCTATCTCCCCAACTAAATTATCAAAAGTATAGACTTGGCTTGCAAGACATTGAGATGAAATAAGTACTATAAGCAATAATAAAATTGCTATTTTCTTCATAATTCCTCCTTAATTCTATGACGATAATAACTTATATCGCCATATTCAGTTGTTATTACAACTCTATTTTCATCTAAAAATTCTCTGTATTTTTTAAGTTCAGAGTTCAGAGTGAAAAACGCAAAGGAAAATACTAAGGCTGATCTAAAGAAGGTTTTCTCACCTACATATTTTTTCATAACAGATGACGGCAATATAAAATATAAGAGCGAAAAGCATCCAATGGGAATAACTTTTTTATCCATATCTTCATAAGAGCCATCAAAATAATCTGTGAACATCCACAGTAGATCATCTAATGATTTTGTAGTGCTTATTATAATTTGATTATCATTAATATAAGCCTTTAAACTATTGAGAAATTTTTCAAACTGATCTTTTGATAAAATATTTTCAAAATCAAGTTTATTTATAAAATTATAATTATACTCCATATTTTCCTCCGATAACTAATTATACAATATTTTGCCATTAATTGCAATAAAAAAGGGCCTTAAGCCCTCTTTCCTAGAAATCCCAAGTAAGTTTTCTGCCTCCAATTAAATGAAAGTGAAGGTGTCTTACTGATTGACCACCATCTTCTCCAACATTGGAAACAACCCTGTAACCATCATCCAAACCAAGTTTTTTTGCAACTTCTTCAATCTTTAAAAATATATGACCTACATTTTTTGCATCTTCTTCAGTTAATTTATCCACTCCATCAATGTGTCTCTTAGGAATAAAGAGTACGTGCACTGGTGCTACTGGATTAATATCCTCGAATGCATAACATATATCATCTTCATAAACAAGCTTTGACGGAATATCACCTTTAACTATTTTGCAGAACAAACAATCCATTTTAAATTACCTCCTTGATTTTTTAATTCTACATCCACAACTTGATTTATCTTCAAATCTGAATTTTCATTTGCATCTATTTCGGCTCTAATGTAATTTGAAGTATAGCCTATAAACTTTCCTTTTGACCTCTCCTCTATCAAAACTCTTTCTCTCTTATCCACCATGCTTCTGAAAAATTCATCTTCTAATTCTTCGGAGACATCACGAAGTAAGTGAGCTCTCTCATTTTTTGTTTGAGGATCTACTTGATCCATTAGTGCGGCCTTTGTATTCTTCCTAATTGAATAAGGAAAAACATGGATCCTAGAAAGTTTTATGTCCTTTACATAATCTAAAGTATCTTTGAAGTCATCATCCGTTTCATTTGGAAAGCCAACGATAACGTCGGATGTGATGCCTGCATCCGGAAAATACTTACGAATCATTTTGACCTTTTCTTTAAAAACTTCTCTTGTATACTTCCTGTTCATTAATTTTAAAATTTTATCACAACCTGATTGAAGGGATAAATGAAAATGCCTGCAAAAGTGTTCTATCTTAGAAACTCTCTCTAAAAAGTCATCCGTTATTACACTTATCTCTAAGCTTGAAAGCCTGATTCTCATATCCTTATCAACTTCAGCTACAGCTTCAATAGCATCTATAAGTTTATAACCGTCCAAATCTTTTCCGTAGCTTGCAACTTCAATGCCGGTAATTACAAGTTCTTTAACACCGCTTTCCTTTAAATACTGGGTTTCTTTTTTTATAGTCTCTATATCACGAGAACGCACTCTTCCCCTGGCGTATGGAATAATGCAATAGGTGCAAAAATTATCGCAACCATCTTGAATCTTTAAAAACGCCCTGGTCTTTTCACCTGTAGAATGAATTGGCAAATTTTCATAGACCCTGTATTTGGAAATATCACTCACCGCATTAGTTTTTTCTCCAAGTTTTAATGCATGGTCATTAATAATATCTACGACCTTCATCTTATCAATATTTCCATAAACTATATTTACATTTTTATTTTTTAATAATTCATCTTTTGAAACTTGGGAGTAGCAACCCATAATAATCGAAAGATTATTAGGGTTAATTCTTCTATTGCGTCCAAGGGCCTGCCTGCTTTTTTTATCGCTCTCATTGGTTACTGAGCAAGAATTTAATATAAATACGTCGCAAATATCATCTTCTACAAGTTCATAACCTAAAACATCAAGCGCTTTAGAAAGAGCCATGCTCTCAACAAAATTTACCTTACATCCCAGTGTCTTAATCTTTACTTTCATATGCCTCCACGCAAGAATTTATAATCGATAATGCAGAAAATCCTGCTAATTCCGATCTTAATATCCTCGAAAATAATCTAATTGGCTTCACGCCATTTTGTATTGCAAAATCAACTTCATCTTTGTGATAACCTCCCTCAGGTCCTACAAAAATTGAAATTGAATCTATATTTTTTAAGTCTAAATTTCCTATATAATTTGAATCTTCAAGCTCATATAATATAAGGCTCAAATCATCTTGTTTTGCATTTAATACTGCATCTTTAAAATCAACTGTCTCAGAGATTTCCGGTAGAAAGCTTCCCTTCGACTGTTGGGCAGCTTCTTTTAATATCCCATAATTTCTTTCGCTAACAAAATTTCTATCCTTAATAGCCTCTGTAAACCTAGTAACAACAGGTATAAATTCAGAAACTCCAAGAGCTGTGCAATATTTAAATACACTTTCCATCTTCTTTTTATCTATAACTGATTGATAAAGGGTGATCTTTGGTCCAGCATTTTTTATCTCTAATTTTTCTATTGATTGGAGCTTAGCTGAGTTCTTACTCATTTCAATGATTTCACAAAGATAAAGCTCTCGATTAATAACCGCTTCAATTTTATCTCCAAGACCAAGCCTTCTAGCTTTAATCATGTGCTTATAATCGCCATCAATCAAGATAAAGTCGTCCAAGAAAACTCTATCCACGGTACTCTCCAGTTATTCTTGTCCACTCATTCATTTTTTCCTTAGACAAAATTTCAAAGCCCTTTTCAATCATAGCGGATTCTACAATTTCATCTTTCTTATCTACAATACCTGATAAAATAATTTTTCCGCCAGGTTTTATCCTCTTAGAAAAACCTTCCATCATATCAACTAGGGTTTCAGCATAAATATTGGATAAAATATAGTCGTATTGCTTTATATCTACATCTCTAAAATCTTTTTTAAATAAATTTATTTTATCTTGAACGCCATTTAATAATAAATTTTCCTCGGCGCTTTTAATTGCTAAATCATCTATTTCATAAGCATAAACCTTGCAATCAAAATATTTTGCACATGCAATTGCTAAAATCCCACTTCCAGTACCTACATCAAGCACATGGCCGTGAGGTTTAATGTTATCTATTTCCTTTAGCATCAAAAATGTTGTCTCATGACTACCAGTGCCAAAGGCCATACCAGGATTTATAACTACAGAATTCTCATGGTGGACGTCCCATTTAGGTTCTACAATTAAAGATTCAGAAACTTTTATAGCTTTGAAATATTTTTTCCAATCATTTTCATAGTCGGCTTCCATAATGTCCTTTTCAGTGAGATCATATTCAAAGTCCGCATGATATTTAAAATAGTTTTTTAATTCGGTTGGATTATCTAAATAACATTTAAAAGAAATATATTCCGATTGTTCCATTACCGATTCATCTATATAATCCCAGTTTCTCTCTCTTTCGCTAAACTCCTTATAAATCTCAGAATCAACAACCTCATATGAATCAACTCCACAAATGGACAAAAGCACTTCCATTTGCTCTTCAATTGCCCTATTTACCTTTATGCTAATTTCTTTCATAATTACCTCATCGAATTTTTAATCTTATTCTTTAACTTTGAAAACCAATATTTTAATTTATATCCCCTAGGCCTCGCGGGTCGTGGTTCGTCATTGTCATCATCATAAAACTCTTCTAAGAGTTCTCTTTGTTTATCAGTTAATTTTGTTGGGGTTTTAACTTTAATGACAATATACATATCTCCCCTATAATCACTGTCATACCTATATAAACCCTTGCTATTTATTTTTATGACATAATCATTTTGCGTCCCTGCAGGGATTTCTATAGTTTCAATTTCACCGTCGATATTATTGATCTTTTTGTTTGCACCTAAGGCAGCATCCACAAAAGTAGTGTCATATTCTGTAATAACATCATAATTATCAATTTCAAAATTCGTATCATTTATAACGTGAATAACCAGATATAAATTACCGTCTCTACCACCATTAATGCCTTGATCACCAAATGGACCAACATTTATTATATTGCCATCCTGAATTCCTCTTTTAATAGTAACAGTTTTTTCTACTTTCTTCTTTAATCTACCATTTCCTTTGCATTTTTTACATAGATTTTTTATAACTTTTCCCTTGCCATGGCATCTTGGGCATTCGCCTTCAGTCTGCACCATGCCAAACATAGTTTGTCTAGTAGAAAATACCCGGCCCCTACCATTGCATTCAGGACATACTTCAACATCTTTCGAACTTTCTGCTCCACTGCCGTCGCACTCATCACAATTTACAATTCTATTGTAAATAAAAGAAACTTCTTTATCTTGCAAAGTTTCTGATAATTTTACAGTAAGATCAACCCTGGCATCATTTCCATCTTGGGCATTTGACCTGGTCCGTCCATAAGAAAATCCACCGCCAAAAAAATCGCCAAAATTATTAAATATATCACTAAAAATATCTTCAAAGCCACCGCCAGAAAATCCACCGCTTCCATCAGTTGTTCCGTAGTTATCATACATTCTTCTTTTGGATTCATCTCCAAGTACTTCATAAGCGGCTGATACTTCTTTAAACTTTTCTTGAGCTTCTAAATCGCCATCGTTTAAGTCTGGGTGATATTTTTTAGCTAGCCTTCTGTAACTAGTTTTTATTTCCTCTTGACTAGCGGTTCTTTCAACTTCTAAAACCTCATATAAATCTCTCATTAAAACTCCCTCTAATGTGAATAAAATATTTAAACATAATTCATTTATATTTTAACACAAAGATATATATTTTGCTAATTTTTAAACATAAGAAAAGCCCAATCTCTAAAAAATTTTAGCTAATGGGCTTTTTTCAAATTATAAATTATCTACTTAAGCAGGTAGATTAATTAGTCTTCATCTACAACTTCATAGTCACCATCAACAACGTCGTCTCCTCCGTTGCCATTGTCATCTCCTCCTGGAGTTTGACCTGCAGCTCCTGCAGCTTCATAGGCTTTTTGACTTATTCTGTAGAAAACTTCTGTTAATTCATCTGTTTTTGATTTAATTTCGTCAAAATTATCACCTTCAGCAACTTTCTTTAATGCTTCAAGTTTTTCTTCGACTTCTTTCTTATCGGCTTCATCAATTTTACCTTCTAAATCTTTTAGACTCTTTTCTGTTTGATAAATCAATTGATCAGCATTGTTTTTAATTTCGATGTTTTCTTTATTCTTTTTATCTTCTGCTTCAAATTTCTTAGCTTCATCAACTTTCTTCTTAATATCATCTTCTGATAGATTTGTTGAAGATGTGATAGTAATTGATTGTTGTTTACCTGTTGCCATATCCTTAGCGCTAACATTTACAATACCATTTGCGTCTATATCAAAGGTTACTTCAATTTGTGGGATTCCTCTTGGAGCTGGTGCTATTCCTGTTAATTGGAAGCGGCCAAGAGTTGTATTATCCTTTGCAAATTCTCTTTCACCTTGCAATACGTGAATATCAACTGATGTTTGTGAGTCAGCAGCAGTTGTAAAGATTTGACTCTTCTTTGTAGGAATTGTTGTATTTCTTTCAATCAATCTGGTTGTAACTCCACCAAGAGTTTCAAGTCCTAATGATAGAGGTGTTACATCAAGTAAGAGCAAGTCTTTAACTTCACCTGTTAAAACACCGCCTTGAATTGCTGCACCAAGTGCAACACATTCGTCTGGGTTAATATCCTTTTGTGGATCTTTGCCTGTTAAAGCCTTTACTTCATCTTGAACTGCTGGGATTCTAGTTGAACCACCAACCAAAAGAACCTTATCCAAATCATTTACAGATATACCAGCGTCTTTAATACATTCTTTAACTGGTTCGATTGTCTTTTCAACTAAGTCGTGAGTGAGTTCATTGAACTTTGCACGAGTAATATCCATGTTTAAGTGGATTGGTCCACTTGCAGTTGCAGTAATAAATGGTAGGTTGATGTTTGTTGTCATTGTTGATGACAATTCTTTCTTAGCTTTTTCTGCAGCTTCTTTTAGTCTTTGTAAACTCATCTTATCATCTTTAAGGTCAACGCCATGTTCTTTCTTAAATTCTTCTGCAATATAGTCAATAAGTTTATTATCAAAGTCATCGCCACCAAGCTTATTGTTTCCTCTTGTTGCAAGAACTTCAAAAACACCATCTCCGAGTTCTAGGATTGAAACGTCAAATGTTCCTCCACCTAAGTCGTAAACCATAATTTTGTGTTGGCCATGCTCTTTATCCATACCATAAGCTAAAGCTGCAGCTGTTGGCTCGTTAATAATTCTCTTTACGTCTAAACCAGCAATGCGTCCAGCATCTTTTGTTGCTTGTCTTTGAGCGTCTGTAAAATATGCAGGAACAGTAATAACTGCTTCTTTAACTGGTTCTCCCAAATAGCTTTCTGCATCTGATTTTAATTTTTGTAAAATCATTGCTGAAATTTCTTCTGGTCCGTAATCTTTTCCATCAATATTAATTTTATGATCGCTACCCATTTCTCTCTTTATAGAAGAGATTGTTCTTTCTGGGTTTGTAACAGCCTGTCTCTTTGCTGTTTCACCAACTAGTCTTTCGCCATCTTTTGTAAAGGCAACTATACTTGGTGTAGTCCTATTTCCTTCAATATTTGTAATAACAGTGGGTTCTCCACCTTCCATAAATGAAACACATGAATTTGTTGTTCCTAAGTCAATACCAATAACTTTACTCATAATAATTTCCTCCTATTTTGATACTTTTACCATTGCTGGTCTTAAAACTTTTTCGTCTTTAATAAATCCTGTTTTTAATGTTTCTATAATCTTACCACTTTCTACGCCTTCTGCTTCTTCCATCATTACTGCATAATGTAAATTTGGATCAAAGTCGGCGTCCTTGGTTTCCATAAGCTCAATGCCCTGAGACTTTAAAGCTTCAATAATCTGATTGTAAATCATTTGGACCCCTTCTTTTGTGCTTGGGTCTTCAATGTGGCTAAGGGCGATTTCAAAATTATCAATAACTGGAAAAAGTGTTTCGGCCATTTTTTCGATACCTATACCGACACTTTCTAATTCAATTTTCTTTGATCTGTTCCTATAATTTGTAAAATCTGCCTGTAGCCTTACCAATTGATTCTTTAATGAATCTATCTCAGCATTAAGTTTTTCTTCATCCTCAGAAGCCTCTTTTTCTAAATCGAGGCCCTCTTCTTTTGTTACTTTTAATTCTTCATCTTTTAATACATCTTGTTTCAAGTCTTTATCCATCATACCTTACCTCTATTTTTATTTATTATTGATTTTAAATCTCTATCCAGTCCTATTATAGTTGACACTGCCTCAGAATAATTAATTCTTATTGGCGCAATAAGGCCAAAAGATGCTATCCTGTCCTCATCAATACTATAATTTGAAGTAATAATAGCTAAACTGGATAGTGGATCATCTTCATCATCACTTAAGTAAACTTTGATGCCGTCCTTATCCTCGTGAGTAAGAACATCTCTAATCTCGGTATCATCGCTCATCAAATTTGCAACTTGACGAACCTTGTCAATGTCATCGAAATCTGGATGATTTAATAGCCTTGATATACCTAATAACTGAAGGTCGTCTGATCTTTTCTTTTTTATATCATTAACAATATCATTTAAAACCTTTAAGTCTTTATAAAAAGTAAAATTAAAAAGTGGAAGCAAGTTGTCTACCAGATATTTAGTGGATTTATTTTTAAAATTCTCTCCTAAAAATCTGTTGAATTTTTCCGTACTTATAAAATCATTTGCCTCTTCAGTTGTGATTAGCTTGGTAAAAATTTCATCATCACTTAGCATTACAGCAAAAATATAAGAATTGCTAGATACTTCTTTTATAAATATATCTTTAACAATTCCATTTTTATCTTTGCTTATAAAGGTTAGTGAAGCATAATCTGTTATCTCATTTAAAACCGTTCCTATTTTAGATAAGGTATTTTTTATCTCTCTATCGCCATCTTCCAAATAATTTCTTACATCTGAATTAGACAGTCTATTTTCAGAGAGCTCCTTAGCTATTAGATTTGAAACATAAAGCTTGAGGCCCTTTATTGAAGGGATTCTTCCGCTCGATTGGTGAGTTTTAGTTAAGTAACCAAGTTCCTCCAAATCACTCATAACATTTCTAATAGTAGCCGATGATAAATCTAGATCATAACTTTTAACAAGCGTTCTTGACCCAATTGGAGTTCCGCTAAGGATAAAGCTCTCGATGATTCCCTGTAAAATTGTGGCTTCTCTTGAACTTAACATAACGCACCTCCTAATTTTTATTAGCAGTCACTCTTGGTGAGTGCTAACTACATTTATATTATACCACTATAATTCTTTTTTAAACACAAAATGATAAAATATTTTAAAATAAAATAAAAACTCTCCAGGCAAGAGAGTTTTGTGCAGAAATTTTATTTACTTTTTAAGCATATTAATATTAAAAGCAAAACTTTTTTCAATAGTGTTCCTACATTTTATAATAATAAATCAACTTCTACTAAGTTTGATAAATCAAAGCCCTTTTCAGTTAGCCTTACAAAATCTTTATCGTTTATAATGAGTCCATTTTCTTCGTGAACTTTTAAATTAAATATTTTATCAAAATCTGCATTAAATTTTTCTTTAAAAAAATTTTTATCTATTCCCCTTGCAGTCCTTAGAGCTAAAAAAGAATATTCGCTCATCATATCCTCTTTAGAAAGCTCGTACTCAATATAATAAGGTATTTTATTATTATCTATTCGCTTATAGTAATCAGAAAGTTTTACAGGATTTTTAGTTCTCATATTATTTATAAATCCACTAGCACCAAGACCAAGCCCTAAATACTCGCTAAGATTCCAGTATCTTGAATTATGCTTGCTCTCGTATCCAGCTTTTGAAAAGCTCGAAACTTCATATCTATGATATCCCTTAGACTTTAAATAATGACAAAACTCATGGTATATCTCCCTATCTAACTCATCGTCTAATAATTTAATTTTCCCTTCCTTAACTTGTCTATAGAGCAAAGTTTTTTCTTCAAGTATAAGTGAATAGGCACTTATATGAGGAATATTTAAATCAGCCAAAAGTTTTGCATCCCTTAAAGTTGTCTCTACATTTGTATTAGGAAGCGATAGAATTATATCTGCAGAAATATTATTTATAGATTCTTTTTGTAGGAAATCAATTGTATCTAAAAACATATTTAAAGTTGATTTGCGTCCAATTAAATCTAATATTTCTTGATTTGAATTTTGAAAACCTACACTAGCCCTATTTACTCCTGCTTTTTTTAAATTTTTTATCCACTTGTTATCAATAGTTTCCGGATTTATTTCAATAGTAATTTCAGCTTTTAAACTCACTTTAAATTTTTTATAGATACAATCTAATATCTTATAAATTTGATCACTTGTGAGTAATGAAGGTGTGCCGCCACCAAAATATATGGTATCAACTTCCCTATCAGCAAAATTATCTGCAAGAATATTTATTTCTCTTAATAAATATTCAGTATATTCATCGATTTTTTGACTGTTATTAGGAACCATTGTTAAAAAGTCGCAATAATTGCACTTGCTTCTGCAAAATGGTATGTGCATATATATTCCAAGGCTTTGCATCATTCCTTACCCCAAACCTTCCATTTATTTCTTTCATTGGCTTGCAAAATCTTATCAGAATTTTCAAGATATTTATCTATTTTTTCTATACACAAATCTCTGTGGTCAGGAAATTTTGCTAGTAATGGTAAAGCGTTTGTCTTATGGCTAGCTTTTATAACCGTATCAATATTTATTTTACTTAAAATCTCTCTTTCCTCTTCAAGCGACTCCCTAATACTTAACCTTTTAAATGACTGATCTTGGACAAGTTTTTTTAATGGAGCTCTTTTGAATATAACAGTCGTCACAAATATTATTTCAAAAGGATTTATCTGATTGATTAAAATAGGCGTTTTTCTTCTGTGGTCTTCTGCGAATTCTTTGCCGCCTAAACCCAACATAAAATAAGTGCTGTAACTTATACCTAGCCTATCAAGCTTATGGCAAGCCTCAATTGAATCTGAAACACTATGACCCTTCTTTTGAAAATCCAAGACTAAATCGCTGCCACTTTCAAGGCCCAAGCATAACCTATCCATGCCCATATCTTTTAATTTTAATAACTCTTCATCAGTTTTATTTAAAACATCATTTGCCCTTGCAAACATAGAAATATAATCCACATCAAAATTCACATTTAAAATTTTAAAAATCTCTAGCAGGTAATCCGTCTTTATACATAGGGGATTGCCTTCAAGCAAGGTAAATTTTGTGGGCTTTCTATTAATCTTATCTAATTCACATTTATGCTTAAGTATATAATCTCTAATCTCTTCAATGGGAAATATTTTAAATTTTTGCCTATAATTTAAATCGCAATACAAACAACGCTGATACGAGCAGCCCATAGTTACAGGTATCATTTCATTGTGCATTTCACTCATTGGTGTATACATATAAATTGGATAAAAATCATCCACAAAAATCATCTCCCTAATCATTATAACATATGTAAGAAAAAAGCTGCAAAAATGCAGCTATAATTATTTTTCTTTATATTTTAACACTTCCAAGAAAGCTTCTTGAGGTACATCGACATTACCTACTGACCTCATGCGCTTCTTACCTTCTTTTTGCTTTTCAAGAAGTTTCTTCTTTCTAGAAATATCCCCACCATAACACTTGGCCAAAACGTCTTTTCTAAGAGCGGAGATAGTTTCACGGGCAATTATCTTAGAACCAATTGCAGCTTGAATAGGAACAGCAAATTGATGTTTAGGAATAACATCCTTTAACCTCTCTGCTATATCACGACCTCTTGTGTAGGCCTTGCTTTCATGAACAATTAAGCTAAATGCGTCTACAAGTTCGCCATTGATTAAAATATCTAACTTAACAAGATCTGATTTTTGATAACCGCATAGTTCATAGTCAAGTGAAGCATAACCTTTGGTATTTGATTTTAGAGCATCAAAGAAATCATAAATAACTTCGTTTAATGGCAATTTAAAATTAATGCTTACTCTGCGCTCATCCAGATAGTGCATACCCAAATATTCACCACGTCTATCAATGCAAATATCCATTATATTACCAACATAGTCTTTTGGTGCCATTATTTCAGCCTCAACCATTGGCTCTTCTATATAATCAATTTCAGAAACTGGAGGCAGGTTAGTTGGGTTTTGAATTTCTAAAACTTCTCCATCCGTTTTGTGAACCTTATAAATAACGCTTGGTGCTGTTGCAATAATATTTAAATCAAATTCGCGGTCAATTCTTTCTTGGATAATTTCCATGTGCAAGAGGCCTAAGAAGCCACATCTAAAACCAAAGCCAAGTGCCTTTGATGTCTCAGCCTCAAAAACTAATGAAGCATCATTTACTTGAAGCTTTTCAAGAGCTTCTCTAACTGTATTATAATCTTGTCCTTCAGATGGATATACACCGCAGTAAACCATGGGAACTACTTTTTTATAGCCTGGAAGTGATTCCGCTGTTGGATTATCTGCATCTGTAACTGTATCACCAACACGTGCATCTTTAACTTCTTTAATAGCTGCTGTAAAATATCCAACCTCTCCAGAAGCTAGCTCATCAACTTGCTTCATGGTAGTTACATTTACGCCAACCTCTGTGACTTCGTATTCCTTTCCTGTGCTCATTAGTCTTATATTCATACCTGGCTTGATTTTGCCTTCGAAAACTCTAATATAAGAAACAACGCCCAGATATTGATCATAGTATGAGTCAAAGATTAAGGCCTTAAGTGGACCATCATCATTTCCATCTGGTGCTGGAACATTTTTTACAATATCCTCTAAGACGTCTTTGATATTAAGACCTGTCTTTGCAGATATTAAAGGAACATCCTCCGCATCAATGCCAATTAAATCTTCGATTTCATCCTTAACTTCCTCTGGCCTAGCTGAAGGCAAATCCATTTTGTTAATAACAGGAAGAATTTCCAAGTCTTGGTCTAGGGCAAGATAAACATTGCCTAGAGTTTGTGCCTCAACACCCTGAGTAGCATCCACTACCAAAACTGCGCCCTCACAAGCAGCCAAAGATCTAGAAACTTCGTAGTTAAAGTCAACATGGCCCGGTGTATCAATTAAATTCAAAGCATAAGTATTGCCATCGTCAGCCTTGTAATCTAATCTAACAGCTTTTAATTTAATAGTAATGCCTCTCTCACGTTCCAGGTCCATACTGTCAAGTGTCTGTTGTTTTAAATTTCTCTTTTCAACTGTATTTGTCGTCTCTAAAAGTCTATCTGCAAGTGTACTCTTGCCGTGATCAATATGTGCTATTATCGAAAAATTTCTAATATGTTCTTTTTTCAATTAAGTCCTCCAAATCTATTAAAAGGAAATACCCTCAATACACATCTTCCATCTATCGATTTTCTATTGACAGGGCCAAAAAATCTGGAGTCCTTGCTTGCATTTGGAAGTCTATTGTCTCCAAGCACGAAAACTTCATCGTCCTCTAATGTGTAATCAACATTTCCTTCTGTATATAAATTATCAATATAATTTTCTTCTAAAACTTGGCCGTTTAAAATAACTTGACCATCCATAATTTTTATATTATCTCCACCAACAGCCACAATTCTTTTAACATAAAAATCATTGCCTGTTAGTTCTTTATCTTTTATAACTACAATATCTCCCCGGTCATATTTATAAAAAATCTTATCGATCTTTAATTCAACCAGCCTATCGCTATTGTGGAGGGTTGGAAACATACTCTTGCCCCTAACAACTGTAAATGTAAAAATAAATTTTGTAATTAAAAGCGCTGCTATAAATGCAAACGCAATCGACTTAACCCATTCCATCAGCTCACGCTTCCAATTGATTTTTTGATCATCTGTATTATCTAGATCATTTTCAGAATTTACCTGACTGTTTTCTTGTGGATTTATTTCGTTCATTTTTTTCTCCTATATAAGTAATCATGTAGTTATATTACATCACATTTCCTTTGATTTGTCAATTTTTATTTGTTAAATATAATAAATAAAAAATAAATTTTTCCCTTATCATTCTTTGATTTATGTGGGATTATGTTGTATAATATATCATATATGAGAGGTGAGTTATGGTTCTAGATGTAATCAACTTTAATTTTGAACACGACGACGGCAAAATACTTGATCACTTTGAAAATTGTGATTGTATTATTTTAGGTCCTTCACGCGTGGGAAAAACACCTCTTTGTTTTTATTTGGGTTATTTGGGGATTAAAGCTTTAAATATTCCTTTGGTACCAGAAATTAACCTAAATATTTATAAAGAGTTGCCAAGGCGTAAGTGCTTTGGATTAATTCGTTCGGTAGAAAGCCTCAAAAAATTTCGTAGCACAAGAGAGAAATATTTAGGAATATCTTCCAACTACGCAACTGAAGCCAGGATTTTTAAAGAGCTTGAGTATGCAAATAATATTTATGAAAATATTAGATGCCCTATTATAGATCTTGATAACTACTCTAATGAAGAGGCGGCAGAATTTATTAAAGACAGAATTAACTTTAAGGAGGAGTAATGTCAAAATTTACTTACAGTTTTGAAGAAGGCAACGCAAGTATGCGTTCTCTATTGGGTGGTAAAGGTGCTAACCTTGCTGAAATGACCGTAATGGGTATTCCAGTTCCACCAGGATTTACTATTTCCACAGATGCATGTAAGGCATTTTATGAAAACAAAGAAATGCTACCAGAACATTTGATGGAAGAAGTTTTAAAAAGAATTCAAGAAGTCGAATCTCACACCGATAAAAAATTTGGTTCATCATCCAGTCCTCTACTCTTTTCAGTAAGGTCAGGTGCAGTTTTTTCAATGCCTGGAATGATGGACACAATTTTGAATTTAGGTCTAAACGATGATACTGTAAAAGCTTTAGCAGAAAAAACTTCAAACGAACGCTTTGCTTTTGATAGCTACAGACGTTTTATTCAAATGTTTTCTGATGTTGCTATGGGTTTACCAAAATATGAATTTGATGATGCCCTTGAAGATATCAAAGCTGAAGAAAATGTAAGTATGGACCAAGAAATCTCAGTTGAAGGCTTAAAGAAACTTGTAGGAAAATTTAAAGAAATCTACAAAAAACATACTAATGAAGACTTCCCTGCTGATCCATTAAAACAACTTGAACTTTCAATTATTGCTGTATTTAAATCGTGGATGAATCCCCGTGCGAAAACTTATAGAAGACTTCACAAGATTGACGACAACCTAGGTACAGCTGTTAATGTTCAATCAATGGTATTTGGTAATATGGGAGAAACTAGTGGTACTGGCGTATGCTTCTCAAGAAGCCCTTCCAACGGCGAAAATAAATTATTCGGCGAATACTTAATGAACGCCCAAGGTGAAGACGTTGTTGCTGGAATTAGAACCCCACATGATATAGAAACTTTAAAAGAAGAAAATGAAGCTGTATATAATAAATTCCTTGAAACAATTGAAAGCCTTGAAAAACACTATAAAGATATGCAAGACGTTGAGTTCACAATCGAAGAAGGTAAACTCTACTTCCTTCAAACCAGAAATGGTAAGAGAACTGGTAAGGCTGCATTAAATATTGCAGTAGATATGGTTAACGAAGGCCTTTTAACAAAAGAAGAAGCCTTATTAAAAGTTGAACCAAATCAATTAAACCAACTTATGCACTATCAATTTGACGAAGACGATCTTAAGGATAAAGAAGTCCTTACAAAGGGTTTACCTGCTTCTCCAGGAGCTGCAAGCGGAGTTGTTGTCTTCTCACCCGAAGACGTTAAGAAAAAACACGATAAAGGTATTAAGACAATTCTAGTTCGTGAAGAAACTTCTCCTGAAGACCTTGAAGGAATGGTTTTAGCTGAAGGTATTTTAACAGCTAGAGGTGGTATGACCTCACATGCAGCTGTAGTTGCAAGAGGCATGGGCAAATGCTGTGTAGCTGGTTGCTCAGAGCTCAGAGTTGATGAAAGAAGCAAGATTATCAGAGCCCACAATGGCCTTGAAATAAAAGAAGGTGAAACAATTTCAATTGACGGAACAAATGGTATCGTTTACCTTGGTGAAATCAAAAAGATTGAACCACAACTTTCCGGCAATTTCGAAACCTTTATGGAATGGGCTGATGAATATAAGGTAATGGGCGTATACACAAATGCTGATACACCAAAGGATGCTTCGGCCGCCAGAAAATTTGGTGCTAAGGGCATCGGCTTAACAAGAACAGAACACATGTTCTTTGATGAAAAGAGAATCATCGATGTTAGAAAAATGATTCTTGCAAAAACAACTGAAGAAAGACAAGCTTCACTTGATAAATTATTGCCTCATCAAAAATCTGACTTCGTTGGAATCTTTGAAGCAATGAAGGGTCTACCTGTTACCATTCGTCTCTTAGATCCACCTCTACATGAATTCTTGCCTGTTAAAGAAAGCGATATAAAACAAATTGCGAGCGATCTTGGGGTAAGTTATGAAGCACTTTGCGACAGGATTGAGGAATTAAAAGAATTAAATCCAATGCTAGGCCACAGAGGATGCAGACTTGCAGTTTCTTATCCAGAAATTTACAAGATGCAAACCCGTGCTATTATGGAAGCTGCAATTGAAGTTGGAGAAACAACTCCACATATTATGATTCCACTTGTTGGTGATATAAAAGAACTCGAGTATGTAAAGGGACAAATTAAAGAAGAAATCGAAAAAGTCTTTGAAGAAAAATCAGCAAAGATTGATTACGAAGTAGGAACCATGATCGAAATTCCTCGTGCCGCCCTACTGGCTGACCAAATTGCAAAAGAAGCTGACTTCTTTAGCTTTGGTACAAACGACATGACTCAAATGACATTTGGCTTCAGCCGCGACGACTCAGGTCCATTTATCGCGGAATACGTTGATAGAGGAATCTTTAAGGTAAGTCCTTTTGAATCTCTTGATACTGAAGGCGTTGGTAAATTAATTGAAATGGCTACAAGACTTGGCCGTGAATCAAATCCAAATCTCCATGTAGGTGTATGTGGTGAAGCTGGTGGAGATCCTGATTCAATTAAATTCTTTGGAAAAGTTGGTTTGGATTATGTAAGCTGCTCACCATACAGAGTTCCAATCGCAAGACTTGCTGCTGCACAATCAGCAATCGAGCTTAAAAAACAAAAATAAAAATACTTTAGGAGGATTTTATGAACAAAGCTATTAAGCTTCAAAATGTTACAAAGGCTTTTGCCTCTAAAATCGCCGTTGATAGTGTAAACCTTGATATTGAAGGCGGAAAGATAACAGGTTTTCTTGGACCAAATGGTGCCGGTAAAACTACAACAATAAATATGATTGTTGGCATCCTCTCTCCTACTCATGGCAAGGTTACTGTAAATGGTTATGATGTGACCCAAGATGGCTATGAAAGCAAAAAGCTTATAAGTTATATACCTGATAATCCTCTTCTATACGAAACAATGACAGGTTTCGAGTATTTAAACTTTATAGCAAATGTATATCAGATGGATCCAGAACTTGCTCAAGAGGAAGTTGAAAAATATGCAAAAATATTTGAACTTGATTTTGCGCTAGATCAAACAATTTCTGGATATTCACACGGTATGCAACAAAAACTTGCCTTAATCGGAGGTTTAATACACGACCCTGACTACTTTATCTTAGATGAGCCGATGGTTGGACTTGATCCAAAAAGTTCATTTAATTTAAAAGAAATTATGAGACAAAGAGCGGACGACGGAAAAGTCGTCCTCTTTTCTACTCACGTAATGGAAGTGGCCCAAAATGTATGTGACGATATAATTATTATTAATAATGGAAAAATAATCGCAAGAGGAAGCGTAGAAGAAATTAAAGAGCTTGTACCTGAAGCTGAAGGAAATCTTGAAAAAATATTCTTGGAGCTAACCAAAAATGATTAAGACTCTAGTAAAAAAAGATTTATATGCCAAGTACAGTGCACTTTTTCACCCAGGAACTGCTCTTAAAGACAAAAAAGAAAGAAGAAAGTTATTTTCTCTAGTCTTTTCATTTATTATAATTGCATTTTACGCAGTCTTGTTACAACAATTTTTATTCAAGCAAGTGGGCTCTTTGGTTCAAGCAGGTATGATTAATTTATTTATTGTATCAATAAGTACATCTCATATCCTCTTTCTTGTCTTTACTGTTTTGCCCTCTATTATGTCAAACCTATATTTTTCAAATGACATAAAAATAATGCAAACGCTGCCAATTAAAAACAGGGATATTATAATTAGTAAATCTATTTCTATTTTTATAGACAGCCTACTAGTATCCATGTTTTTAATTATTCCGACTTTTATTAGGCTCTGCTATTTCTCTTCATATAATATAATAATTTACCTGACGGTTTTGATCAGTATATTTTTAACAAATATGCTTGTTATATGCTTGCTAACTTTTATTATCATAAACTTGATGAAGTATTTAAATAGGATTTCAAACCTTAAAAATATTATGCAGGCCTTGGCTCTGATGTCTGGTCTTGTGATCTATGTATTAATTACCAGGTATATAAATACTGCTGACTCTTTAATGACTGTGGTTAAAAATTTTGATAAATCAGTCTTCAGATTTTTACCACATGCATTTTTTATGGTAAAAATATTTAACAAAAATATCTTATTAAGCCTCTTATATACTCTTGTGTATACAGGGCTTGTGTTTGCAATAATGTATCTGGTTGGTCGTTTTTCAGAAAAAGCCTTGCAAAAAGGCCTCGAACTTAACTCCATAACAGGAACCAGAAAGAAAAAACGCAAGAAAGCTTTAAAGATTAAAAAGAGATCAGTTATTAGAGAAATTGCAAATAAAGAATTTAAAGAGATTCTCAAAACTCCAATATATTTTTTCAATATCATGGCTATAGGAATAATATTTATAATAATATTTTCCATTGGATTCTTAGGAGCTGCAGCCAAGGATGGAGTTAGCCTATCAGGTTTATTTGGAGGATTAGACTACAATTTTGGTGAAAATATCCTAGAAGAGATTTTTTCCTGCATGCTAATTGGATTTTTATATACAACATTTGTTTCTTTAAACTCTTCAACTATAAGTACAATCACCAGAGAAGGCAATAAAATTAATGTAATAAAAACCCTTCCCGCAACCGCTAAAGATCAAGTAGATGGTAGACTACTCGCCTCCCTTTGGATAAGTGCTTTTAATGCTTTTTTTGCAATTATTATTATCATTGCATTAACTATAATTAAATCTGGTCTAACAATATCATCTCTCACTATGCCTCTTGCCTTTGCAGGAGGAGCCGTGATATCTTGGTTTTATTATTCCAATATTGATTTGTATATAGGCATTAAATATCCATATTTTGATTGGGACTCACCGCAAAGAGCTGTTAAGGGCGGTACTAACCCACTTAAAAGCATGGCTTTCACCTTTGCAAATGCACTAATTATATATCTTCTATATAAATTTTTTGCAGCCTTGTATGAAGACTTGTTTACAGTGGTCCAATATGTTTCTCTTATATATATGCTCTTATGTTTAATATTTGGCGGAGTAATTTACAAGTTAAATATATCAACTTTAGAAGAAAAGCTTCCCAAATACAGAGATGAATAATATTATTAGAATAAAAAATAGGCTTTAGCTTTTAGAAGCTAAGGCCTATTTTATTTGTTTATTTTACTTGAAATATTCTACTCCAGCCTTGAATAAGTTCATATATTCAATGTCTGGAATATTTTTATAAGTGTCTTCACTCACTCTTTCTGAGTGTCCCATCTTTCCAAGTATCTTGCCACTTGGGTCCATAATGGATTCAATGCCATGTGAACTTCCATTTGGATTTATTACATATTTAAATGCAACTTGATCTTTATCCACAAGGTCCTTGTACATTTCATCTGAACAATAGAATCTACCTTCTCCGTGTGAGATTGGAACCCTATATTCTTTGTTTTCAATATACTTTAACCATGGTGAGTTTAAAGTTTGTGGCTTAGTTGTAATTATTCTTGAGATATGACGGCCAAGAGTATTAAATGTAAGTGTTGCGTCGTCTTCACTTAAATTTTTAATTTGGCCAAATGGTAGGAGCCCCGTTTTAATTAGAGCTTGGAATCCATTACATACACCTAAGACCAAACCGTCATTGCCTTCTTCAGATACAAGATGCTCGATTGCTTCTTTAACATCCTTATTTCTAAGAACATTTGCAATAAACTTTGCACTTCCGTCTGGTTCGTCACTCATTGAAAAACCACCTGGAATAAATAATATTTGCGCATTGTTAATAGCAAGGGCAAACTCTTTGATAGATGCTTCTAATAGTTCAGGAGTTAAGTTTTTGATGAGTACCTCTTGAACATAAGCGCCTTCCTTTTCAAAGGCAAGTCTTGAATCAAATTCACTATTTGTGCCTTCAAAAACTGGAATTACAACGCGAACTTTTTCAACCGGCTTATAGGACTTCATCCTTCTGTTAATAGATTCATGGAAATAAAGATCTTGAGTTTCTTGATCTTTGTTTGTGCCGTAAATTTCATTTAAGCCATTTACAAAAGCTTTTTTAATATCTTCGTAAGCAAGTTTTTCGCCGTTTACAATAAAATCTTCTGTGCCAGATTTACCAATTTCTCTAATCCCCTCAAAGTCTTCATCGTATTCAACAATAACTGTTAAAGGAGTCTTTTTGTATTGGTCATTATCAGTCAGCTTCACATCTACGCAAACATCATTTCCAACGCACATTTTTATCAAAGCTTCAAGCACACTTGCATTATCACAAACAAATGAAGTTTTGATATTTTTCTTTTGAATTTGTTCTTCAATGATAGCGAGCTTGTCTAAAATTTCCTTATCATCTGCTAGACCAAATTCATCTGTGTCTATTTCAATTAAGCCAATTTTGTGGCCACCCTTCATTTCTGAAGTTGTCACATAATCCTTGTCCCCATAGCCAACTGCAAATGAAATCAGTGTTGGTGGTACATTTAGATCTTCAAAGGTTCCACTCATTGAATCCTTGCCGCCAATTGGTGGTGTGCTTACAATTGAGCTTGCCTTTAAAGCGCCTAGCAGAGCTATAAATGGCTTTTGCCAGATCTTTGGATTGTCTCCCATCTTTTCAAAATATTCTTGATAAGAAGTTCTAATTGTTGCAAGAGGAGCACCTGATGCAACTAATTTAAAGACTGATAAAAGAACTGAATAATAGCTTCCAACAAATGGATCTTCAGCTGACAAATAAGGTATAAAGCCATAACTCATGTATGTTGTGGTCCTTGTAAGGTCAGTCTTTGATGGAATCTTTGCAGCCATTGCATTAATAGGAGTCAATTCATTTTTACCACCTAGAGGTGCATTTATAGTTGCCCTTCCAACTGAGAAGTCAAAGTTTTCAAGCAAGTTCTTTCTAGATGCTTGGTCAAGGCCAGCCATTCTCTTTTCAATTTTCTCTGTATTCTTTTCCTTAAAGAAATTAATTTCATTTAATCCTTCAACACTAACATCTTGAGTTTTTTCAGCCCCTGTTGAATTCAAGAACTCACGAGAAAGATCTACAACGATATCATCATGATAGAAGATTTTCATCCTGCCAGTATCAACAACATCTGCAACATGAGTAGCTTCTAGATTTTCTTCTTCTGCATATTTCAAGAATTCATTTAAGTCTTTAGACCTAATTACAACAGCCATTCTCTCTTGAGATTCAGAAATTGCAATTTCTCTTGGTGTAAGCCCCTTGTATTTTAAAGGAACTCTGTCCAAATAAATGTCAAGTGAATCAGCTAATTCACCAATGGCAACACTTACTCCGCCAGCACCAAAGTCATTACATTTCTTAATCATAGAAGTAACTTCTGGTCGTCTAAATAGCCTTTGGATTTTTCTTTCTGTTGGTGCGTGACCCTTTTGAACTTCTGCACCAGATTTCTTTACACTTGATTCATCGTGCGATTTGGAAGAACCTGTTGCTCCGCCAACGCCATCACGACCTGTGCGTCCACCCAATAATACAATTACATCACCTGGTTCAGGATTTTCGCGCTTAACATATTTTCTTGGAGCAGCACCTACTACAGCGCCGACCTCCATTCTTTTGGCTTTATAACCAGGGTGGAATAATTCTTCTACATATCCTGTAGCTAAACCAATTTGATTACCGTAAGATGAATAACCTTTAGCTGCATCGCGAACAATTTTCTTTTGAGTTAATTTTCCTTTGAGCTCATAATCATTAATAGGATCTGAAGCTCCTGTAATTCTCATAGCTTGATATACATAACCCCTGCCAGATAATGGATCTCTGATAGCTCCGCCTAAGCAAGTTTGTGCGCCACCAAATGGTTCAATTTCTGTTGGGTGGTTGTGAGTTTCGTTTTTGAAGAAGAACAAATATTCTTCTTTTTCTCCATCCACATCAGCATCAATGATAAGTGTGCAAGCATTAATTTCATCGCTCACTTCTACATCATCCAGCTTGCCCAAATGTCTCATATACCTTGCATGAATTGTACCAAGGTCCATTAATGAAACTGGTTTTGTTCTATTAATTTCTTCTCTCTTGGCCAAATATTTTTCAAAAGCCTCTTTAAGAGCCTTATCCCGTTTTGAGTTTTCGCTTTCAAATTTAATGTTTGTAAGAGCAGTATTAAAAGTTGTGTGCCTACAATGGTCTGACCAATAAGTATCGATCATTGAGAGCTCAACATCATTTATATCTCTGCCTTCTTTTTTGAAGTAGTCTTGAATAATTTTTAAATCTTCTAGGTCCATGGCAAGACTTTGGCTCTTATAAAATTCAGCTAAGTCTTTTTCGTTAAAGTCCTTAAAGCCTTCATAAACTACAACAGTTTTATCAGCTTTTCCTGTGTCTTTAATGGATGATGGAATCTCCAAGAGCCTTCCTTCTTCTTCATCTACAGGATTGATTAGAACTTTCTTTATCTTTGTCATTGTATCCTTATCGACACCTTCAAAGGAAATTACTTCAGCAACATGGGCAGCTACATTTGCTCCTGGGATAACGCTTTTTATTGTATCAATTAAACCGCGTTCTCTTTGGTCAAATTGTCCGGCCTTGTATTGTCTAACAAGAACATCATTAAAAGATTTTTGCAAACTAAGAGCCTCGTCCCCAACATAAATATCATCTACTGGAGGTTCTCTTAAAATAGTATCCTTGATTAAATCTATTTCTTTGTTAGTCAGACCTTCAATGTCATATCTCTTGTATAATTTACATTTGGATGGATTAATTCCATGTTCTTGTAATTGTTTAAGTACTGCCTCTGAAAAAATGTCAAACTCGTCTTTCTTGTTTACATAAATTCTCTTTACATTTGGAGCGATGTCTTTTCTGTAATACATATCTTTAAATTTAATCCTTTCAATTTCCCTATAAACAATTCTCTCAGCTTCTTCCATTGATTTGTCGGCAGCTGCAAGGCTAAGGACTCTACCCCCATTTGTCAGAAGTTTTCCATCCTCAGATTTTACGCCAGCATAAAAGACTTCCACATCACAAAGCTTATCAAGTCCCTTAATCTCATAACCTTTTTCATAAGATCCTGGGTAGCCGCCACTTGCTGCTACAACATTTACAATATTTTTATCATTAATCTTTATATAGCATTCGCTAAGTTCTCTCTTGCTAGTTGCCATCATTAGATTTAACAAATCACTTTCGAGCGCCATAAGGGCAACTTGAGTTTCTGGATCTCCAAAGCGTGTATTAATTTCAAGAACTTTTGGTCCATCCTTGGTTATCATTAATCCAAAGAAAACAATTCCCCTGTAATCAATTTTATTAATATTAATAGCCTCAATAAATGGATCTATAATTTGTTCTTTTATTTCATCCCTATACATCAAAGCTTCCATATCAGGAGTAAAAGTTCCCATTCCTCCAGTATTAGGTCCTACATTACCTTCATAGATTGTCTTGTGGTCTCTAACGGGATTAAATAATTTGAAAGATTCGCCATCAAAAAATCCCATGAGCGAAGTTTCAAATCCTTCTAAGTATTCTTCAACAAGCAAGACTTGGTCGCCAAAAATTTTATTTTCCAAAACATTTTTTGCCCCGTTTTCAATATCCACATCATCTGATACTATTAAAACGCCTTTACCTGCTGCAAGTCCATCTGCTTTTAAAACAACTAAGTTTTGTTCAGACTCATCCCTGAGCTCTTTTGCATATTTAATAGCTTCACCTGCATCTTTAAAGGACCTGTATTTTGCCGTAGGGATATTTTTGCTTGCCAATATAGTTTTACAAAATTCCTTTGATCCTTCAATTTGTGAAGCCTCTTTTGAAGGAGCAAATATTAATTTTCCTGCCCTTTCAAATACATCTGCAATGCCTTCAACAAGTGGAGCCTCTGGTCCTACAATTGTGTAGTCGATATTTTCTTCTTGGCTAAAGACAAGCAGGCTTGCAATCTCACTGTCAGGAATGCTTACATTTTCTCCAATCAATTCAGTTCCAGCATTACCTGGAGCAAAAAACAGTTGCACTTCTGAACCCCTTTGGTCATGAATCTTTTTACCTATCGCGTACTCTCTTGCACCGCTACCAATAATTAATATTTTCATTAAATCCTCCTAACAAAGCCCACCTTATCATAGACTCTTTCTAAGGTTTCTGACGCAATTTCCTTCGCGTGATTAGCGCCTTCTTTTATAATTTGATCAATATAAGACTGATCGCTTAAATACTTTTCAGTATTTTCTCTAATTGGTTTTAAAACAGTGTTCACAGCTTCAAAAGTTTGATTTTTTAATTCACCATAACCCTTGCCTTCAAATTTATTTAAAATTTCTTCTAGGCTTTCATCTGTAAAGGCTTGATAAATATCGATTAGGTTTTTAACTCCTGGTTGGTCATCAGTATAATTTATCTCACCAACAGAGTCTGTAACAGCCCTGCCTAATTTTTTCTTAAGAGTTTTTTCGTCTTCCAACAATAAAATGTATGCATTGTCGTTAGGGTCTGATTTACTCATCTTTACCATAGGATCTTGTAAAGATTTAATCCTAGCTCCTGTCTTTGAAATAAGAGGCTCAGGCATAACAAATGTATCTCCATAAGCTGAGTTAAATCTTTCAGCTATATCCCTTGTTATTTCTACGTGTTGTTTTTGGTCGTCTCCTACAGGCACAAAATCTGTATTGTAAAGCAAAATATCTGCTGCCATTAAGACTGGATAGCAAAATAAACCTGCATTAGCTCCTTCTTCATTGCCTTTAATCTTAGATTTAAATTGGTGCATTCTCTTTAATTGACCAATACTTGTATAGGTATCCAAGATCCAAGCAAGCTCAGCATGTTCACTAACATGTGAATTGATATACATAATGCTTTTCTTTGGATCAATGCCACAAGCCAAGTAAACTGCAATTAGCATTCTAGAACGCTCTCTTAATTCCTTAGGATCTTGTCTAACTGTAATTGCATGCATATCTGCAACAGAGAACAGGCATTTATATTCTTCTTGTAGCTTTGGCCATTGTTTAAGTGCACCTATATAATTACCAATTGTCAAAAGTCCTGATGGCTGTATAGCACTATAAACTGTTTTCATTTTCCCTCCTATAAATCGTCATATTCATATTTAAAAGTATCAAATTCATCAAAGTTGCCTGAGCGATAGCCCTTCATAAACCAACGGGACCTCATATCTGCTGTGCCATGAGTAAAAGCATCTGGCACAACTGTTCCTTGATACCTCTTTTGTAAAATATCATCACCTACTGACTCTGCAGCTCTAATTGCATCGTCAATATCATCTACTTCTAAATAACCCTTATCTTCAATCCTGCTAGCAAAAACTCCGGCGAGATAGTCTGCTTGAAGTTCAATTCTTACAGAAATTTTATTGTATTCTGTTTCACTAAGTTGCTTTCTCAACTGTTGCTTTTCACCTAAGATTCCAAGCTCATCTTGGACATGGTGACCAACTTCATGGGCAAGTACATAAGCAATTGCAAACTCACCTTTTGCACCAAATTCGTTCTTCAATTGATCAAAAAAGTCCAGGTCCATATAAATTTTTTTATCTAAAGGACAATAAAAAGGTCCCATAGCAGCTTGAGCAGTACCGCATGCAGAATTAACTGCACCGTTAAATACAACTAGATTAGTAGTTTTGTATTCAAGATTATACTCTTTAAAAACTTCGTTCCAAACATCCTCTGTATCTTTTAAAACGACACTTAAAAATTCCATCTTTTCTTTATCTGATTCAGTTTCAACATATTGAGGCGCTGTCTGCGTTCTGTTGGTTGCTAGTGGAATCAAACTTAGAGGATTGCCTCCCATTATAATATAAATAATTGCAAATATAATGAGGCCTCCACCACCTAATTTAAATCCAGGGCCACGCCTGCCGCCACCGCTGTTAAATCTTCTATCTTCAATATTTGAACTTCCTTGTCTTCCCCGCCATTTCATAATTTGTCACCTGACCCTTCTCAAATTTAAATAAATTTTTATAATTTATAAATTAAAAAACCATATAAAAATAACCAGATAAATTAAGCGAAACTTTTAAATCTAAAAATATCGCTTAAAATCATCTGGTTTGATTGTAAAAATATTAGAAAATAAAACAGAAAAAATCTCTCATAAGTATATTTACCAATTACTCTAAAGGCCATTTCCATTTCATTCCCTCCTACCATATATAATAGCATTAAAAGGGTTTGAATTCAAGCACTTTAAAGGTCATTAATTAATTCTCCTATGGACTTTGTACTTATATTTTCTTTTGGAATATTTAACCTTGCTAAAATCTTGTCTAGGTCCTCTTGACTAGGTCCTTCTATTTCAAGATATGGATAAGGGTAAACTGCCTTATCCCATAGGTCAATATCAAAAACAAATTTATCTAGCAAATACTTATAACGAGTCTTTTTTTGTAAGGAATAACTCATACCGATCTCATCCATTATCTGTAAAAATACTTCAGGATCATCAATCCTTGTTGTAAGTTCCGAATTTGTCCTTGCTCCAACAGACCCTAAGCGTTTCTTAAAAGTAAACTCAGAGTACTTGTCAGTGACCCTTAATCTTAAATATGAATCTTCATTTACATTTGGTGTTTCAAAACGATAATTGCTTTGCTCTTCCACTCCTTGAAACTTTGCACCCAAATCTTCAATCATATTTTTCAACTCATCAAGGCTATATCCCAAAACTTTGATCTCAATTTCTTTTTCTATCATAAGGCCTTATATAATTCTTCATCAATAAATACATGTAGATCATGGTGAAGTTTAAGAAGTGATATTGGGCACATAGTCGTGACTTGATCTGATTTAATAAGAGCCCTAATGGCATCAGCCTTCCTCTTGCCATTTGCCATCATAACAATGGTCTTTGCTTCCATGATTTTTCCAACACCCATGCTAATAGCATATCTTGGAACTTCATCTACACTATCAAAAAATCTAGAGTTAACTTCTATAGTAGAATCAGTTAGCTTTACAATATTGGTGCCAAAAGGAAGACTTTCATCAGGTTCATTAAATGCTATGTGACCATTTTCACCAACACCTAATAGTTGAATATCAATGCCGCCCACAGATTCAATAAGCTTGTCATATTCTTTGCATGCTTCAATATCATTTTGGTCTTTAGCGCTTGGAACATGAGTCCTATTAATGTCTATATCAATATGGTCAAAAAAATTGTCTCTCATAAATTGCTTATATGATTGTTCATGACCTTCTGGCAAACCAATGTACTCGTCCAAGTTTACTGTTGTTATGTCTTTAAAAGAAATTTCTCCTTTTTTATTTTTATCAGCTAACTCCTTGTATAAACCAATAGGTGTGCTTCCTGTTGCAAGCCCAAGGACTTTTACATCTTTAATTTTGCTTGCATAAAATTCTGCAGCCTTTTTGCTCATTTCATCGTAATCTTTACAAACTATAACTTTCATATACTACCTCCTAATCAACTTTGGAGCAAAATTCAAATAATCGGCGGATGTTAAATGATACTCCACTCCATCCACCAAGCCTTCTACAGCTTTTTTATGACCATCTGCATGCAAGTGGCCATAAATGCAAATGCTTACATTGTGATTTTTTAACACTTGATGGAAAACATTTGGATTTCCATTGTTATCAAATGGCGGATAATGAACCATGGCAACTATAGGTCTATCTTTTTTAGCTGATTTAATAGACATTTCTAATCTAATTACTTCACGATTAATTATTCTTTCGTCGCCCTCTTCAAATTCTCTGGAAGTTTCGTCGCACCAAAGTCTGCTGCCAACAATTTCATAGTCGCCAACAGAAAATGAATTATTTTGTAAAAAATTAATTGTTTTTAAATTTAAATCCTTCATCTTCTTCAGGCTTGACCACCAATAATCATGGTTGCCCCTGGATATTATTTTTTGTCCTGGCAATTGGTCTAAAAATTTCAGATCTTCAAGAGCATCTTCTAATTTTAAAGCCCAGGAAATATCACCTGCCAAAAGCACATAATCTTCGTCAGTGACAATATCCTTCCAATTTTTTTCTATATTATCCTTGTGGTTCAACCATATATCTGAAAATACATCCATAGGCTTGTCCTGTCCACCATCAAGATGAGTATCTGCAATCGCATATATCAAATGAATCACCTCAAATTTGCAATTTTATTATATTATTTTTTTTATTCAAAATCAATATTTATAAAAGCACCTTCTTATATTTTTTTGATCCAGCTTCCAATATATCCAAAATTCTCTTATTGGATGTGAAGACAATAATTTGAAAACCTTCTTGACAAAGACTTGTCAAATACTCAACCGTATTGGCCAGCCTAAAGTCATCCAAGTATTGAAAGGCATCATCAAGTAATATAAAACCGCCTTCCATTATTTGAAGCCTGAGGGCCATCTTGGTTGAAAAATTTACAATCTCTTTGGTAGCTGTGCTCATTTGGTCATTATTTAGCTTAAATCCCCTGTCTAAAAAGCTATTAAAATCTTTATCTAAAAACAAATCATCACTTGCCGTTATAAATTTAAAAATTTCCTTTGACTTGTCTTGGCTCTTATTAATTGGACTAGCAGATCTTTTTCTCTGCGCCCTGTCTGTAATATCGATCAGGTCAGTTAAAAGTTTGTACTCATAGTCTAGGTCCTCTAATTTTGCAGTTAACCTTTCCAACCTATCTATGTCTTCCAGCTTCTCATCCATATATTTTTCCAAAATATCTAGCTGGCCCTTGTAAAATTCAATTTCATTTTCATTTTTGTTTTCTATTGGTCCTTGCTCTACAACTTTGTTTTTTCTTCTTTTACGTAAAATACTGGCTAAGGATAAAATAATAAAAATAGCTGGAATTAGATATAGCCAAGCATTATTTACATAGATAAAAAACGAAGCAAAAGAAATTATCATGACAAAGTATTCAAACAAATTTGATTGAGTATTCTTTGGCTTTTTATCTAATTTTAGCCTTTGAACATCAGCCAACTCTTTGTCCTCAATCTTTTCTTTTAAGCTTTTAATTTCATTTTCTATTTCCATATAAGAGCGGATTTTTTCTTTTAAATCTGAAATCTGCCTATAAATAATAGCCCTTTGTTTAGTGGGCGCATTTAAAGAACCGATTTCAGATTTTTCACTTTCAGCCAAGGAAATTATTTTGCTTGCAAAATCGGAGTCGATATCAGCATTTAATATCATTCGAATGAGTTCATTATCTAAATCATTGTTGGAATCTATATCAAAAAACTCCCTGTAAACAGAGCTATCCACACCCAAGATATCAAGGCCAGGAGCAAGAATCTTGTTTACATAAGTATATCCACTAGAAATATCTCTGTGGTCAGAATAAACCCTTGCAAGCTCTTGAGATAAATCGCGTTCGATTGAAATGTCACCATCCTCGCATGTCAAATTTAATTTTACCCTATAGGCCCCAGACTTATATATGTTATAGTCATCATAATAATTTTTTCTCTTTGATTCTGTATTTGCAAAACCATACAAGGCTGCTTCAATTGATTTTCTAATTGTAGTTTTACCAGCTTCGTTTTTGGCGTACACGACATTTAAGCCTGGAGCAAATTCTATGTGCTTCCTATCAAACTTTCCAAAGCCATCCAGTAATATTTCTTTTATAATCATAAGCCTTCCACCTTATTCATAAGCGAGATGAGTTTTCTCTTTAAATCTTCTTGATAAGGACCTTCAAATTCACTTTCAATTATATCATTTACATCATCTAAAAACTCTGAATTAATACCTGTAACTTGCATATTTGGCGTCCGTTTATCATTTATAACTATATATGGAAAATAATTCTTTAAAGCATATCTTAGTTCTTCTACATCCATAGACATATCAGGCCCTGTAAGTGTAAGCCTTAAAGCTTGAATTTTTTCGCTCGCTAATGGCTTTACTCCATCTACAATCTCGTCAACAGATTTGTTACTACTATCAATATTCTCATCCACATATTCCAGAGATGCAAAATCAACAAATGAAACGCTTACTCCATTATCAATTTCAATTTCATATCCACCGTGCGGGCCAGTTTCCTTTATGGACAGCGGCTCTAAACTTCCAGGATAAAAAAACTTATCATCAACTACCATTGGCTTATGAATATGGCCAAGAGCTACATATTCAAAAGCCTCTCCAACCAGGCTCTTATCAAAAGGCATATAAGCTTTATCAATATTTAAGCCGGAATGAGCCATTAAAATATTATATTTATTTTTTCTTTCTACATTTGTAAAATCAGGCGCAACTTCAACTTCTCTCTCCCAGCTATGCATAAAAATAGAAAGATTTAAATCATAAAAATCATATCTCTTGATCTTGTTCATAGTGTGAAGAATTATATTGTCAGGTATATCTATATCATCGAATACAAAGTTATCTCCTACATAGTCATGGTTGCCAAAAATAATCAGGACTTCACCATTAAACTCTCCTAATATTTTAATCAACCTCCGAGCGTGAGTTTTTGAAAAATATTTTCTCTCGTAGAGGTCTCCACTTATAAGTATTAGGTCGATGTCCTTACTGTTTGCATACTCTACAAGGTTTTTCAAAGTCGTCCACTGGATCTCCCTCATCTGATATGGCTCTATAACCGAAGATTTTAGAGAATCGCATAAATGAAGATCAGATATATGAATTAACTTAATCATCTATGAAGTACACTTCCTTTAAATTTTTTTGCCAAAGACATTATCTCTCCAACCTTTGTGCCTGGTTCAACTTGTGAAGCTGCTACAACAAATTTTGGAATGTCTTTTGGATCCATTTTGTTCTCAAGAGCAAAAATATAGGCAAAGTAAATCATATCTTGATTATAAGACGGTAAATCATATTGAAGGCAAGTCTCTCCATTATAAAAAAGCAAACCAAAATGAGTAGTGAGTAAAAGCTTGGTTTTTTTGCCCTCACATAAACTATAAGAAAAATTTATCAATTCATATTCACTGACAATTTTAAAGGGTGCAAAATCAATTACTGCCTCTTCATCTATAATTGCCACCGTAGGATTTTCTGACAAAGAGCTGATGGCATAGTCGCCAAAAACAATAGAGTCTTTGTGATATTCATTTGCCTTACGCAAAAACTCCAAGGCAAATTCCCTCTCCAAATCATATACAGGCAAAAGCATTAGGTCTTCTTTAAATAGTGATGACACAAAATTTTTCCTTATTTCCATATTGTCATCAAAAGTAAGTTTATGGTCTCCTTCACTCCTTATAATGGGATTATCTCCATTATTTATCCTTACTTTAATCTTTGCTCCGTCTTTAATTTTAATATGCTTAATGCTTGACCCTTTGCTCAATAGAATCGATTTAATTTCCTCTCCTATGTAGGAGCCTGCTGCTAAATAAATATTGTTATCTTGATTGTACTTGTTCAAAATTTTATAAAGATCACCTGATCTTAACAAAACTTCTCTAGATGATTTTTGATCTTCAAAGTCGATTATGAGCTTGGGTGATAGTTCAATTAACAGTGCCATACGCCCTCCTTGTATTAATTATAACACAAATTATAAGATAATTCTCATATTTGTCTTAAAGTAGTATTTGTAATCGATTATTCTTTTATTTTTTCCATATATCGTGTATAATGATTGTGGTGATTTATATGAAAAAGAAAATGGTTTTTTCATTATTAATATTTCTTTTGTTGTATTCTTTTACATCACTTGCAGCAGACAAATATGACACTGTTATTCTACATGGCGATGTCTATGATCCTGCAAGTAATAAAAGTCTAGAAAAATATAATATTGGTATTAAGGATGATAAAATTTCAATAATAACTCTTGATGATATTGTTGGCAACACTATCATAGATGCTAGTGGTAAACTTGTAATACCTGCCTTTATAGATAGTTTTCAAAGGCACTTTGGCGATAAATTTGATGAATCCAGACTCTTTGACGGTGTTGTAAGCTCAATCTATATTGCAGATGATAATTACGATTCATTTCTATTAAATAATGGTGCAAATATCTCTTACATAAACAGAATTCTTTTGAGAGATATTTCAAATATTTACGCAAACAAGGACCAGGATCAGGCCTATACTGACTTTAAATCCAAAGTTGCTTCTGCAATCTCAGACGGCTTTGCTGGTTTTTATATAAAGCCTCTAACAGCAGACCCTTTGGACTTGAATTTTATAGATTCTACATTTCCATTGTACCTAGACTTAGAGAATATTAATGAAAGCGAAATTATTCCATTTGTATCTACACTTATAGAAACAAATAAAGACCGCAAAATTCACTTACTTGCAGCAAATAATTTTTATAGTATTATGGATGACCTTCTTAACTTTGCTAGTGACCATAATAATTTCACTCTTGGTGGTTATCCTTTTTCTTATGTAAATATTGTCCCTGCTAATCAAAATTCTAATTACTTGAAAAACTTAAATGGAAATCTTGCTGTAAACAAAGATAACAAGGAATCTTTTCCTTTTAATGAAAATTATTATAAGTCAAATAACAGAATTTCTATAGCTGGAGCTATAAATCAAGAAACGATTAATAAAATTGTATCTAGTCCATCATTTACGAGCGAAAGCTTTGACCGTGCACCTGGTAAAATTATGAATACTCAAGATATTAACACTTTTATGGCTAGACTTTTAATTGGGTCAAATACAGAAAGCTTGAAGGAAGCTATTAGTGGACAGACCAAATCAGTTAAAGATATGTTTCCTGCCATTGATTCTCCCCTCCTAAACAAGGGAATGATTCAAGTTGGTGCTGATGCAGATATTGTCATTATCGATCCAAAAGTCATTAGCCAACACTCTTCTATTGCTGATGTGCCAAATATATCTAGTGGCATTCAAACTCTGATTAGAGAGGGAGTAGTTTTAATTAACGAGGGTAAAATTATTCCAAACACACCAAAAGCCAGGTGGATTAAAAGGACAGTTGCTTCATTCGATAAAATTGAAGATTACAAAATAGATATGAGGGGCAAGAAAACAAAAGATATAGATGCTATTAGCTACAACAATCGTGTTCTTCTACCCATCGGTGAAATCTGTGAATTTCTAGGCGTTTCTTATGAAGAAAATTTGGGGATTGCAACGATTGGAGATGCTATTAAACTAAGCATAGGTAATCAATTTTTCTCCACTGGTGCTAACAAATCAGAACTTATTGATCCACCTATTCTTATAAACAATGAAATTTATTTATCAGAAAAAGCTCTTGCAAATCTTTTTGGTGGATTCTATTCAGTTAAAACTGACAATAATCTTCTAAAATTAAAAAAGAATTCAAAGGCCAGTCTATTGGAAGCTCCTCTTCAAGACGGAGATATAAATATAATATTGGATGCAAAAAACATCATCTATGTTTATTTGTTCTCAGCGCTACTTCTTATTAGTATGATTTTATACTTGAATTTAGGAAAAAAGAATAAAAAAATTGAAAGAAAGAAAGGGTAATTTATGAGGGATTTTAGTTTATTAGAAATACTTGGACCAATTATGATTGGCCCTTCAAGCTCACACACTGCTGGAGCTGCAAGACTAGGAAGAATTGCTACAACTATTGCAGGAGAAGGATTTACATCCGTTTCTTTCCTCTTGCATGGTTCATTTGCAAAAACATACAATGGCCACGGTACCGATAAGGCTCTTTTAGGCGGTGTTATGGGATTTTCACCAAGTGATGTAAGGATTAGAGACGCATTTAAAATTGCTGATGAAAATAACTTGCATTATGAGTACTTAGAAACAGATTTGGGCTTTGTTCACCCAAACACAGTCCGCATTATTTTCCACTACGAAGACAGGCCTGACTATTATGTACAGGGTTCATCCATTGGTGGGGGAAATATTTTAATCACAAATATAAATGGAACTGAAATTGAATTTAGAGGTGAACGCCCTACTGTTATTTTAAAATATAAAGATAAGAAAGGCATTATCTCTAGGATAACTTCCCTTTTTGCAATTGCAGGATTTAATATTGCAAACATGACTGTAATAAGAAGTGGCCGCATGTCCACTCTTTTATGTGAATTTGATGGTGAGGTTGATAATTCTATTTTAGATGATATAAATAGGATTGACGATTTTGAGTTTGCTACTTTTATAAAAGTTGGAAAGGATGACTAATATGTATAATAAAGCTAGTGAAATATATGATATATACAGGACAACCGGCAAAGAGATTTGGGAAATTGCCCTTATTAAAGACGAAGAAAATATTGGCATTGAACCTGAAGAAATGCTTGAAAGAATGAAAACCACACTAAATGTAATGAGGGAGTCCGCTTATGAAGGTTTAGATAAATCTATTCAAACTCTTTCAGGTATAACAGGTGGAAACGCCATCAAGGTTAACCACTTTAGAGATGACTCTGTAAGTGGGAGCTTAATAACCAGAGCTATGGCAATGGCCCTTTCAGTATCGGAAGTAAACGCTTCAATGGGTAGAATTGTTGCAGCTCCAACAGCTGGTGCCAGCGGCATTATCCCAGGTGTGCTCTTTACCATGCAAGAAAAATATAATTACACAGACGAAGAACTTGTCAAGGCTCTAATCACTTCTGGTGTAATTGGCGAAATTATTGCACAAAACGCAAGCATTTCCGGTGCTGAAGGTGGATGTCAAGCAGAATGTGGATCAGCTTCTGCCATGGGTGCTGCTGCTATTTGCTATCTCAGAGGATACAAACCTGATATTATGTTTGCCGCTGCAGCCTTTGCTATTAAAAATATTTTAGGACTTGTATGTGACCCTGTCTGCGGCCTTGTTGAATATCCTTGCAATCTGAGAAATGCAAGTGGTGTTGTAAACGCAATTATATCTGCAGACCTAGCCATGGCTGGCGTTAATTGCCTAGTTCCCTTGGACGAAACCATTGACTCCATGCGTCAAGTAGGAGCAAGTATGCCTGAAGCTCTAAGAGAAACTGCTATGGGCGGAATTGCTGCAACTCCTACTGCTGAAAGATTAGAACACGACAGGATGAGCATCAGTCAAAAATAATTTTTTAATTTTTTTAATGCGGGCTTCGGTCCGCATTTTTTTATTACTCAATTTAAATAATAATTATTTTCTGCTGAAATCTTTAAAAGTTTTTTCAATAAATTTTTTAAAAAATTATTCAAATCAAATTTTGATTCATATATAAAAATTTGACAAATAAAAACAGATGGCCGTACATATACATTACAAACCATCTGTTTTATTTTTTGGTCGGAGTGACAGGATTTGAACCTGCGACCACTCGCCCCCCAGACGAGTGCGCTACCGGACTGCGCTACACCCCGCTGACTTCTTATGTATTATAACATATAAAAATAAACTTTACAATATAAGTCTTTAATTGTAAAATATCGCTTACTGTGATAAAATTTTCTAGAGGTAGATTATGAGAATTGGGATTATTGCTGAATTTAACCCCTTTCACAAGGGACATTTACATTTAATAAATACAGTTAAAGAAAAAAATGCCGACATCATATCTATAATGAGCGGTGATTATGTCGTGCGTGGAGAGTTTGCAATTACAGATAAGTTTTCGCGTGCTTTTAATGCTTACAATAATGGTGTCGATGCTGTTTTTGAATTGGCATCTGTATTCTCCTTGCAAAACGGTCAAATATTCAGCCGCAACTCCATTCGCCATCTAATGGCTATTGGCATAGATGCACTTGCCTTTGGAGCCGAAAATCCTGATCTAGATTTTTTATATTATCTAGCTGATATTGTATCTTCAATTGATAATGATCTTGCCAATAAAAAAATAATCCTCAAGGATATCTCTTATAGTAATTATATAAAAGATTCAGTCCTCAAGGAAACTGGCAAAATAATTGGCAGCAACGATATGCTTGCAACCGAATATATAAGAGAATTAAAAAGATTAAATGTACCAACTAAAATAATTCCAATACAAAGAATTGAAAGTCCCTACAACCACAATGAGTCCAGCGACTACTCTGGCTCTTCTATTAGGCAAGAGATGAAAAAATCAGGAAATTACCTTTCAAATGAATCTCTACTTTCATCATGTAAGTCTATCGGTATAACTAAGTCTATAGATACCGAGGGCTTGGATGAATCAAATAAAAATCGAATTTATGATTCAATATTTTACGCTGGAACTTTTGAAGAAATAATCGAAAATTCAGCCCACAAAATTTTAAGCCGGTCTAGGATTAGAAGGGCCATTTTAAAGGCTATACTTGGTATTACAAATGAAGTGCAAGAAAAATTCGCTGACACCACCTTGATTAAGCCTTTAGCTATTTCAAAATCATCAGATATTTTAAATTCTATCGATAAATCTGTTCTCTACACCCAATATAAAGACGTTGATAGATTGAATTCATTAAATCGAGACTTGTATATTTTAAATGAAAGTCACAGTGAGTTTTATCACTCACTATCAGACCACAAAAAGTTACTTGATAGAATCCAGTCTCCCTTTATCTAGGCCTGCCTTTGCCAGTATAGAATTAAAATCTTCTGGCGTGTCAAGGTAAATATCCATCCGCTTACCAGTAATTGGATGGTTAAAAGCTAAATGATAAGCATGAAGCATTTGTCTTCGTGCTATTATTTTTTCTTTTTTTAAGCCGTATAATTTGTCTCCAATTATTGGCAGATTATGATGGCTGAGATGTACGCGAATTTGGTGGGTCCGCCCTGTTTCTATTTTCACTTTTAAAAGAGCAAAGTCTTCGTTTTTATCAATTGTTTGAACATGTGATACAGCAGTCCTGCCCCCATCTACAACTGCCATCTTGGTTGGGTTATTGCCCCTGGCAATTGGATCTTCAATAGTTAGCTCATCAAACTTTGGACAGCCATTTACTATTGCCAAATATTCTTTTGTAATTGACCTGGCCCTAAATGCGTCTTGGAGTTTTTGATGGACAAGATTATTCTTTGCAATAATAAGCGCTCCAGATGTATCTGCATCAAGCCTGTGAACAATTCCCGGCCTGTCATCCCCATTTAAATCGCTTAAGTCACACCCATAATATAAAAGCCAATTGACAACGCTATCACCCTTATATGACTTCGCTCCATGGCTTGCAATAAAAGCTGGTTTGTCAATTACAAGTATATCCTCATCCTCATAAAGAACTTTGATATTTAAATTTTTTGGTTTGTTGTAATCTACATCGGGCTTAATAGTAATAACATCACCCTTGGCAAGCTTATAACTAGCTTTTGTTTTTTTGTCATTAATTAAAACTCGCTCTTCCTTTATTGCGTTTGAAAATTCTGACCTAGTCTCAAAGCCAAAAGATTTAAAAAAAATGTCAAGCCTATCATCGCTTGACATAAAAATAGTCATTTTCATTTCTTGTCCCCTAAAATAACAATTATAATAAATAATACAGCTGAAATAGAAATATAAGTATCTGCCAGGTTAAATACCGGAAAATCATAAACATTAAAGAGTCTAACCGAAATAAAATCTATTACATATGCGTTCATGAGCCTGTCTATAAAGTTTCCAACTGCCCCACTAAAAAATAGAGTGAGGGCGATTTTTTCTAAAGTGTTGAACTCAAGCCTATGATTTATTACATAGGCCGAAAAAACTACTAAAACTCCTGCTGTAAGCACTATAAAAAAAGTCTGCTTACCAGCAAGCATGCCAAAGGCAGCTCCAGAATTTTCTACATAGGTTAACTTAAACCAATTAAAAATGTTTATTGAATTATCTACCAAATTATTTGCAGCCAAATGCTTTGTGTATTGGTCAGCTGCTATTAAAATTAAAGTTATAAAAACATAAATCAAATCAATCTCTCCACTTTTAATCTTAAATTACCCTTTTGTGTTTGACCCACGACTTCTTTGACCTTTACTCGACCAAAAGACCTAAGCGATATTAATGAGTCTTCTTTAAGCTCAGTTGCTGGTTTATCTACAACCCTATAATTTAACTTTAACAGACCATTTTCAATCTTGCCTTGGGCCTGGCTCCTTGATATATTGTAAACCTTACTAACAATAGCATCTAGTCTCAAAGAAGGTACAATAACACTTGTCTCCTTATAAGAATCTTTTATAATTGATGGAGCTTTATCAACTGTATATGGAATTATACCATGGCGACGAATATCTCTAAACTCTGTTAACAAAAATGACTCTACCGACTTGCTTACAACTATATATACTTTTTCTCCAACAAAAATGTCGCCCAAAGTCCTCCTGTCAATTCCAAGCGAAAGAAGTTTTCCTAAAACATCACTATGTTTGATATCGTCATATGGATTGTCAAAACAAATAATGCTTATAAAATCCTTAGCCTCCAAGTCCATATACCAAGGACAAAAAACAAGATATTTATTTTCTGCATTATCCATTCCACCAAAAAATATTGCTTTAAGGTCATCATATTTTTGAGCAATTGACACAGACATTTCTTGCCAAAAAGGGTCAAGAAAATCAACGGGCTCAGCCCTAAAATTATTTAAAGCAATTAAAGCTTTCTCCTCTATTCTGGAGTATTTTATTTTTTCATCGTCATTGTATAAAAACGATAATTCATCTACCAAGTATAAAGACCGCTTTCTATTAACTCTTCTTTTATGCCTTCGATGCCGACTCCCTTTGGAGCTAGGATAAAGATATCTCTTGTAACCTTTTGGATCTTGCCTTCTATAGCATAAATTCCACCATTGATAAAGTCAAAAACTTGTCTTTTGATTTCTGGTTCAAGATTTTCAAAATTTACAACTACAGCATCATTATTGATTAACTTATCAATAATCTTTGGCGCATCTTCGTACTTTAGAGGGTCTTGAACTTGAATCTTAAAAGTTGAAGTCCTTTGTGCTAAGGGTGCTGGACGACTACTTTCACTAACAGTAACCTTTGGTGAATATTTAGGCTTTGCTGGTTCAGGTGCATATTCAACTTCATTTTCAAATTCTTCTTCATACAAGTCTTGCTCTTCGTCTGGAGCAACTAAAAAATTCTTCATTTTATCTAAGAATGACATAATTTCCTCCTCTATTACCTATGTCCAAAAATTGCACTTCCAACACGAACCATATTTGCACCCTGCTCAATGGCGAGTTCAAAATCAGAGCTCATACCCATGGAAAGTATTTTAGGACATACATTACTTATATTATAGCATTTTAATCCTTCAAATGCTAGTCTCATATCAGAAAATACTTCAATTAATTCATCTTTATCAGCGTCTAATGGTGCTACACACATTAATCCTAAAACTCTTACATTTTTACAATTAGAAACTTCTTTGCAAAAATCTTCCAGATCATCAAAATGCACGCCAGCCCTATTTTTATCATCAGTCAAATTAATCTGAATCAAGCAGTCCTGAATCTTATCTATTTTTTCAGCTTCACTTTGTATCTTTTTTAATAAACTCATCCTGTCTAAGGATTGAATGAGATTTACCCGATCAATTAAATACTTGACCTTGTTTGATTGCAATTGCCCTATCATGTGTATATTTACATTTTCAGGTATATGTTCAATCTTGGTCATGAGTTCTTGTACTCGATTTTCTCCAATATTTACTACACCACAGTCAATAGCCTCTTCTATCATATCCATACCATGAGTTTTGGTCACAGCAACTAAGGTTATATCTTCAAAAGTTCTAGCAGATTTTTCTGCAGCAATTTTAATCTTTTTATTTACCATATCCAAATTTTCTTTTATCATTATCCACCTCAATAAATCGTATCAATTCTATTTAAATTCGGATTTAAAATAATTTCCTCATAAAAGACTATAGTCCTTTCCGGATTAGCTTCAGGCCCAATTTCTGCCCTTGCATTGCCCCTAGATATAAAGGTAAAATCCTGTTGAGACTTGTAAATTTCAACTGGCCTAAACCTAATTATTCCATTTACATCTTTTACTACGACCCCTTGCTTGCCATTGTACTCAACTATAGCTTGCGTTGGAATTCTAAAGGCTGGCACAGAGTTAAAGACAGCAGATAGTTTTCCTCTCCTTATACTATATATGTCTTCTATGTGATTGTCTACCAAAAAACCAACCAATCCATCTTTATCATAGTTAGATGGAATTATTACCCTTGCACTTAAGAAGCTGTTGTGGTCATCAATGGATATATTTATGCGTCTTCCGTTAAGATCTACCAATTCTTGCTTGTTTGGAAAATGAACTACAAAAAGAACTCTAAAGTTATCAACAATTTTGAATTCCTTTTGGTTAATATCTAGGTTTGGTCTGCTTAGAACATCTTCGAACTCATCATATTTGATATTCTCAAAATCATCTATGCTAAGATATTCATAGCCATCCATATCATAGCTAATAATTCCAGCAGGATTCCATACTTCAGCTGAGCTTAGGGAATTTAGTTGTACCCTTAGGCTTTCTATTTCTTCATCTATCTTGCTAGCATTAGTCAGATTTCCATCTTTTAAAACTTTATAACCAAAACTATTGACCAGCTTTTTTAAACTGTTATAGTCTTCCCTAATAATAGCTTGTCTTAAGTTTTTATCTATATCAGTAATCTCACTTGTAAACATTGCCTTTGTATCTTCAAGTTCTGATATTTTTTTACTTATCTCATAGTACTCTTCGTTTTCTGCAATACCAGCTTTTATAATTCCCCGTCTCAGCCTTGTTCCCTCTTCATAATTAGCTGATCCAGTAATTTTGGACGAGGAAAAGACTGTCTCATCTTTTATAGCTAAAAAGTCTCCATCAATAGAATCGTAATATGTTGTTTCAACTGGCAGATAAAAAGTTGAAGAGTTTGCCTTAAGCATCGGCTGGACTGAATAGAATAAAATGCCTGTGTAGATTACAAGGAGCATTACTACTAAAAAGGGAGAATATTTCTTTTCTTTCTTCAAATTTCCATCATCTCCATAAACTCATGTTTTCTAGGTCTATTCATTAGCTCGTGAATAGCTATATCAATTTCCTTGCCTTCATATAAAACTTCATATATAACCTTACAAATCGGCATGTTTACACCCATCTTTTCACTTAGCAGATGAACAGCCTTGGCAGTGTTTACACCCTCAACTGTTTCACCAATTTCTTCTTGTAATTTATTTATGGGCACACCTTTGCCAATCAATAAACCCGCCCTAAAGTTTCTAGAGTGAATTGAGTTTGCAGTTACAATTAAGTCGCCCATACCAGCTAAGCCCATAAAGGTAAGCGGATTGCAACCTAAGCTCTTGCCTAGCTTCGACATTTCAAACAAGCCCCTGGTTATCAAAGCAGCCTTGGCATTATCGCCTTGGTCAAGTCCAGTTAGGACACCAGCTCCAATGGCAATTACGTTTTTAATTGCCCCTGCTACTTCAACGCCCAAGACATCCTTGTGGATATAAACCCTAAAATATTCGGTCATAAAAGCGTCTTGTACAAATTTGGCAACCTCTTCATCTTTTGATGCACAGGCAACTGTAGTTATCATTCTCTTGGAAACTTCTTCAGCATGACTTGGTCCAGATATAACAGCGTAAGAAAAATTCCCTAATACATCCTCTACAATTTCAGAAGCCGTTTGCAGTCTTTCAAAGTGAATTCCCTTGCTGGCATCTACAATAATTTCATCGCCCTTTAAATATGGCTTTATCTCCTCCAAAACCTCCACGATTTGTTGCAAAGGAGTAGCTAGGGCAATAATTTTACCTCCATCAATAGCCTCTGATATTGAATTTGTAAGCTTAATTTCCTTTGGAAAAACAAAGTCTTTTAAATATTTATTACTCTTGCCATTTTCCTTTATATAATCAATTTGTTTCTTGTCTCGAAAATAAATGCTGACATCGTGCTTGTTATCATTTAGTACATTGGCTAAACTAACTCCCCAGCTTCCGCCGCCTATTACGCAAACTCTCATAATTTCTTCCCCTTATGAATAGAATTTTCTTTACCATTTATAAGTCTAATAATATTGTCCTTATGACAAATTATAACCATTAATACAGAAAGGCCCGCAATCAATAGCTCAAAGCCTTTAAGTTTTAGGGCAACCAAGGCAACATAGAAAAATAAATATGCCATAAGAGCCATGCTTCCTACAGATGCATAACCTGTCCCAAAAGCAAAGGCTCCAAATACAAGAAAGCCCATCAAAATAGAAGGCGGACTCATAGCAGAAAATCCTCCTGCTGTTGTAGCTACGCCTTTGCCTCCCTTGAATTTTAAAAATACAGGAAAAATATGACCTAAGGCAGCAAAAAATACTGCCAAAATCGGGATACCTATATTAAAATGACTAGATAAAAACGCTGCCAAGAAACCCTTGCCATAATCCAAGATAAAGGCCATGATCCCAATGGTTCTACCATAATTTCTCATAACATTAGTAGCACCTGCATTTTTACTTCCCTTATCCCTTACATCTTCATTTTTAAAGACCTTTACAAGGACGTAGGAAAAACTAATTGAGCCAAGTAAATAGCAAAATAAATAAAATAAATATTGCATTATTCGCCCCTATTCTTATAAACAAAAACCAAAGGTACACCTTCAAAATCAAAAGAGTTCCTTATTGTGTTTTCTAAATACCTAGTGTAGGAAAAGTGTGTTAATTTTGTATCATTTACATAAATACAAAATACGGGAGGCGCAACTGATACTTGAGCAGCATAAAAAACTTTCAATCTTCTGCCCTTATCTTGAGGTGGGTTATTTAAAAGCACAGCTTCGCTGATAATTTCATTTAAAACACCAGTTGGAACCCTCTTGTTGTAGTTTTCATAAACTTTGATTATAGTATCAATCAAAACATCCACCCTTTGTCCTGTAAGAGCCGAGATGAAAACAATCGGTGCAAATTGAACATAAGATAAATCATTTTTAATATCTGTAACATACTGCCTTTGAGTTAGAGAATCCTTTTCGATTGAGTCCCATTTATTAACAGCGATCACTACTGCCTTGTTATTTTCATAGGCATAGCCCATAATCTTTGTGTCTTGTTCTGTAATGCCTTCATTAGCATCAATTACAAGCACACAAACATCACACTCATCAACAGCTGATAGTGTTCTTATAACAGAAAATCTTTCAATTTTTTCAGTAATTTTCCCACGTTTTCTAAGGCCTGCAGTATCGACTAACCTAAATTCCCTATCCCTTAAATTAACATAAGTATCAATAGAATCCCTAGTAGTACCAGGAATATTTGTAACAATTGCTCTCTTTTCTCCTAGTATATAATTTAGCAGAGAACTTTTACCAACATTAGGCTTACCGATGAAGGCTACTTTAATTTCATCGTCCCTATCTGGAGTAACAATTTCTTCTGGGAAAAAGCTGACAACTTCGTCTAATAAGTCGCCGATTCCTATCCCATGCTCTGCACTTATAGGGACCATTTTTTCTATACCAAACTCATAAAAATCATATAAATTTTCTTCTGCGTCCTTGGCATCAATCTTGTTAACAGCTAAAACAATATTAGAATTAAACTTTCTAAGCATGTTAAGAATTGATCTATCAGTAGGCGTAATGCCTGACTTGCCATCTACAATAAAAATAACACATGAGCTCGACTTAATAGCAACCTCAGCCTGCTCATAAATATCATTCATAAAATTATCTTCGCTCTTTGCATCAAGACCACCAGTATCAACTAACAAGAAAGGCTTGTTCAGCCACTCGGCCTTACGATAAAGCCTATCTCTGGTAACACCCGGCGTATCTTCTGTAATAGAAGATCTTGATTTTGTTATTCTATTAAAAAGTGTGGACTTACCAACATTCGGCCTCCCCACTATTGTAACTATCTCTCTTCTCATAGGCCCTCCTAACAGTATTATAACATATTATTTTAAATATTTCATTCTATTTGCACTCTCATTTCTCTTTATTATTAAATTTGTATTTATTCCACAAAAAAAGATCCCGATTTAATATCGAGATCTTTTGATTAAACTTAGTCAGTGTGCGTAAACTTATAAAGTTTTGACTTAAGTTATATATTAGTCTTCAACAACAATGCCTTCTCTTTCGGCCATTTGTTTGTAAACTTGGTATTTTCTCTTTGCTTCGTATTCAGCAGCTTTGAATAGTTCATCAGCTTCTTCTGGGAATGAACGTCTGAGAGCTGTGTATCTAACTTCGCTGTTGATGAAGTCTTGGAATGATTCCTTAGGTTCTTTTGAATCAAGAACAAATGGATTCTTGCCTTCTTCTTCCAGTCTTGGGTCGAAGCGATATAGATGCCAGTAACCACAGTCAACTGCTTGTTTTTCTGTAGCAATTGTTCTGCCCATACCTTGTCTTAGACCGTGTGCAATACATGGTGCGTAAGCAATGATTAGTGATGGTCCCTTGTAGCTTTCAGCTTCTTTTAGAGCCTTGATTGTTTGGTTCATGTTAGCACCAAGAGCAATTTGAGCAACATATACGTAGCCGTAGCTTGACATCATTAGACCTAGGTCTTTCTTTCTAATTCTCTTACCGCTTGCTGCAAATTTTGCAACTGCTGCTAGAGGTGTTGATTTAGATGATTGACCACCTGTATTTGAGTAAACTTCTGTATCAAATACCATAACGTTAACGTCTTCACCACTTGCTAGTACGTGGTCAAGTCCACCGAATCCGATGTCGTATGCCCAGCCGTCACCACCGAAGATCCATACAGATTTTTTGATAAGGTAGTCTTTTCTATCCATAATTTCTTTGAATAGTTCTTCAGCCTTAGCATCGCCCTTGAGATCGAATTTGCCTGTTACTAATGCACCATAAGCGTCTTTAGTTGCAGGTGTGTCTTCTCTATTTTCAATCCAGTTCTTTAGGATTTCATTTAGCTCATCGTTTACGTTGAGTTCAATTAATTCTTCCATTAGGTCTTGGATCTTGTTTCTAATTTGCTTGATACCTAGGTGCATACCAAAGCCGTATTCAGCGTTGTCTTCGAATAATGAGTTAGCCCATGCTGGTCCTCTTCCATTGCAGTCTGTGCAGTATGGAGTACTTGGAGCTGAACCACCCCAGATTGATGAACAACCTGTTGCGTTTGCAATTAACATATGGTCACCATAGAGTTGTGTGATTAATTTTGCGTATGGTGTTTCACCGCAACCTGCGCATGCTCCTGAGAATTCAAGGTATGGCATGTTGAATTGGCTGCCCTTCAAGCTGTATTTATCCATAATGTCTCTCTTTTCAGATAAGGACATTGCGAATTCCCAGTTTTCTTTTTGTGGATGATATTGGTCTTCAAACATTTCCATAACAAGTGCTTTTTCCTTAGCAGGACAAATGTCAGCACAGTTACCGCAACCTGTACAATCCATTACTGAAACTTGGATTCTGTATTGATAAATATCTAAGCCTCTACCATTTGCTTTCTTTGTTTCAAATGTTTCAGGCATGTTCTTTTGTTCTTCTTCGCTAACTAAGAATGGTCTGATAGCAGCGTGTGGACAAACTAGTGAACATTGGTTACATTGGATACAATTTTCAATCTTCCATTCTGGAACTGTAACAGCAATAGCTCTCTTTTCATAAGCTGATGTGCCCATTTCAAATGTACCGTCCGCATATTTGCCTGTGAATGCTGAAACAGGAAGAGTATCACCCTTCATTGAGTTCATAACATCTGCAATGTTTCTGATGAATTCTGGTCTTGATTCGTCATCTTTTTTATCGTCATCTTTTAGTGATTTCCAGCTTTCAGGAACTTCAATCTTGTGTAGAGCTCCAATACCCTTATCAACAGCTTCAAAGTTCATGTTAACAATTGCTTCACCCTTCTTACCGTAGTTGTGAACGATTTCGTCTTTTAAGTGACGAACAGCTTCATCTACTGGTAATACTTCTGATAATTTGAAGAATGCAGCTTGCATAACCATGTTGATTCTTCCGCCTAGACCAACTTCTGCAGCAATCTTTGTTGCATTGATGGTGTAGAAGTTAATGTCGTTTTCAGCGATATATCTCTTCATGTGGTTTGGAAGATGTTCTTCAAGTTCTGCATCATCCCATAGGCAGTTTAGTAAGAATGTTCCGCCAGGTCTTAGACCTTCTAGTAGGTCATAGCTGTGAACATAAGCTTGCTTTGAGCATGATATAAAGTCTGAGTGTGTAATCAAGTATGTGCTCTTGATTGGTTGCTTACCAAATCTTAAGTGTGATGTTGTTACACCGCCTGATTTCTTTGAGTCATAGGCAAAGTAACCTTGAGCATATAGACCTGAGTCATCACCGATAATCTTGATAGCTGATTTGTTAGCACCAACAGTACCGTCTGATCCAAAGCCCCAGAATTTGCATTTGATTGTTCCTTCTGGTTCTGTGTTTATGATGTCTTTTACTTCTAAGCTTGTGTGTGTAACGTCATCTACGATACCAATTGTAAATTTATCTTTTGGTTCATCCAAAGATAGGTTATCATAAACAGCTTTAATTTGTGATGGGGTTGTGTCTTTTGATGATAGACCATAACGACCACCAACAATCTTAGGTTGTAATTCATGTTCGTGGAAAATTTCTAGAACGTCTAGGTGTAGAGGTTCTGCACCAGCACCTTTTTCTTTTGTTCTATCAAGAACTGCAATCTTTTTAACAGTCTTAGGTAGAACGTCAAAGAAGTATTTAGCTGAGAATGGTCTATAAAGTCTAACCTTCATAACACCAACTTTTTCGCCTTTAGCATTTAGGTAATCAACAGTTTCTTCGATTGTATCTGTTACTGAACCCATAGCAACGATTACTCTTTCAGCTTCAGGGTCACCATAATAGTTAAATGGTGCATAATCTCTGCCTGTAATTCTTGAAATTTCCTTCATGTAATCATTAGTAATCTCTACAATGTTTTCATAATATGGGTTTGAAGCTTCAGCAGCTTGGAAGAAAATATCAGGATTTTCAGCAGTACCGCGAGTAACAGGTCTTTCTGGATTTAATGATCTGTTTCTGAATTCTTTGATTGCATCATAGTCAACTAAACCTCTTAATTCTTCGTAGTCCATAACTTCGATTCTTTGAATTTCGTGGCTTGTTCTAAATCCGTCGAAGAAGTGAACAAATGGAACTCTGCCTTTGATTGTTGCAAGGTGAGCAACGCTTCCTAGGTCCATAACTTCTTGAACAGAACCACTAGCTAGCATAGCAAAACCTGTTTGTCTGCAAGCCATAACGTCTGAGTGGTCGCCAAAAATTGAAAGCGCATGTGACGCAACAGCTCTAGCAGAAACATGGAAAACAGCCGGTAATAATTCACCAGCGATCTTGTACATGTTTGGAATCATTAACAACAAACCTTGGCTTGCTGTGTATGTAGTGGTTAATGCGCCTGCTTGAAGAGAACCGTGAACAGCTCCAGCAGCACCTGCTTCTGATTGTAATTCTTTTACCAGTACTTTTTGTCCGAATAGATTTAGTCTTCCTTGTGAAGCCCATTCATCTGTAACTTCGGCCATGTTTGAAGATGGTGTGATAGGATAAATGGCTGCGACTTCTGTAAATGCGTAACTTACGTGAGCGGCAGCGGTATTACCATCCATCGTTTTAAAATGTTTAGTCATAATTACCTCCTAATTCATTATGTCTTAATATTATACCATATGCTGTATTTTGTCAAGTGATTCAAATCACGAGCCCGACCACAAAAAAAGCTTGATATTATCTATTTATCAAGCTTTAATCGTACTTAGCCAATTCCTCTTTTACACTTAGAGCTGCATTGGTATTCATACCAGGTAGAGAACTTAATTCCTCCACATCTGCGTTTTTAATTTTCTCTATGCTCCCATACTTTTCCATGAGGACTTTTTTTCTTTTTGGTCCAATGCCTTTAATTCCATCAAGCCTTGATTTAATCATAGTCTTCCCCCTCAAAGACTTGTGGTAAGAAATAGCAAACCTATGGACTTCGTTTTGTAAAGTGCTTACAAAAGTATATAGGTCCCTGTAGTTTTTAAGTTCATACTCTTCGCCTTCGTATAGAATTGCCCTTGACTTATGAAAGTCGTCTTTGACCATTCCCATCACAGGTATATCTAGTTCAAGACTTTCCAGAACCTCCTTGCAAACATTTATTTGCGTCTGGCCACCGTCCATCATTATTAAATCAGGCGCCTCATTAAAACCTCTGGAACCTTCCACTAGCCTCTTGTACCTGCGCGTTAAAACCTCTCGCATACTGGCCAAGTCATCTCCAGTGTTTTTATTTTTTATTTTAAATCTCCTGTAGCCGTTACGATTTGGATTTCCCTCAATAAATACGACCATGGCGCCAACCGCATCCGTCCCTTGTATGTGAGAAATATCGAAGGACTCAATTATAGATGGGTATTCACCCGTGCCGATAATTTCAGCCAGATTTAAAAGCGCCCTCTCGTTGGTTTTGGTCCTTTGCAAGAGCCTGCTTTTGTGCTTGGCAAGCTCTTCCATGGCATTTTTCTTGACCATCATAATCGTATTACGTTTCTCCCCACGCTTTGGCACAGAAATTTTTGTCGACAATGTCCCCTTTCCTTTCAAAGCTTTTTCCAAGAGATCAATATTATCCGGCTCAATTTCAACTAATAATTCTGATGGCGGATTGGCAATATTTACATAATACTGCTTAATAAATTCTTCCATCATCTGATGTTCATTTTCTGAAATATTATTAAGGACAAAATTATCCTTGCCAATCATCTTTCCGTCCCTTTTAAAGAAAACTTCGACTAGGAATATATCATTTGATTTTGCATAGGCAATATAATCAGCCGAATCTCCCAAGGGTTTGGTGATCTTTTGCTCTTCTTTCAAAAAGCTCATCTGCTCAATGGCATATTTTATCTCAGCTGCCTTTTCATATTCCATTTCTTTGGCATAGGCAAGCATCTGGTCTTCTAATCTTTCAATTACCTTTTTGTTGCGGCCTTCCAAAAAGTCTATAGGCTCAACCAGTTTTTTTGCATAATCTTCCACGCTAATAAACCTAGCACACGGGGCATCGCATTTGTGTATATAATAATTCAAGCAAGGCTCAGAAATTTTCTCTATATTTTTGTTTCTCCTGCGGAGCTTATACATGTCTTCCCACTTTTCCACAGCAATATTAACTGCATAAGCGTTTGGAAATGGACCGTAGTACCTGCCCCCGTCGTTTTTTAGCTCACGAGTTTTGATAATCCTTGGATAATCTTCATTTGTAATTTTTATATAAGGATAAGACTTGTCATCCCTAAGCAGGATATTGTATTTAGGCGCATGAGTCTTAATTAAATTACTCTCTAAAATCAGGCTCTCAACCTCACTATCGACAATAATATATTCAAAGTGGTCAATGTTTTTTACCATTGCCTCCACCTTCATAGCCTTATTGCCTGATTGAAAGTAAGATCTTACCCTGTTTTTCAGACTCTTAGCCTTGCCCACATAGATAATGTTGTCAGCCTTATCCTTCATAATATAAACTCCCGGTTTGGCCGGGAGTTTTTTTAATTCTTCTTTAATATCAAACTTCAAGTGGACTACATGCTTCCTTAAGCATTTGCTTTTCCTCGTCAGTTTTCATACCTGAAATCAACTTGTCATAACAAGCCTTGTGATAGTCGTTGATATATTTGATTTGGTCTTCGTTTAAGAGATTTACATCAATCAAGTCCTTATCATAAGGAGTATAAGTTAGGTTTTCAAATTGATAGAAGCTACCAAATTCAGTTGACTTAAATTCAGTAACTGTAATTAGGTTTTCAATTCTAATACCATGTTTGTTTTCACGATATATACCTGGCTCGTTTGAAATAACCATACCAGGTTGTAAAGGAACATTTATAAGAGCTCTTGATATGCTCATTGGACCTTCGTGAACGCCCAGTACAAAGCCTACACCGTGGCCAGTTCCGTGTTTAAAGTCAATGCCCTCTTCCCACATTCTGCCTCTGGCAAGCACATCCAAATGGCAGCCACAAGTTCCCTTCAAGAACTTAGCCATATATAAATTAATATGACCAATCAAAGTCAATGTATAATCGCGAATTTCTTCTTCTGTTGGATTGCCAAGTGTAATTGTCCTAGTAACATCTGTTGTACCTTCGTAATATTGTCCGCCAGAGTCAACCAGATAAATACCATCGTTTGTAATATCTGCATGCTTGTGTTCATTTGCAGAATAGTGAGCCATGGCAGCGTTGCCCTTGTAAGCGGAAATCGTTCCGAATGATTCTGAAATAAAGCTTTCGCCCTCAGCCCTAAATTCGTGCAGTTTTTCTTGGGCAGTGTATTCGTTTAATTCAACCTTGCCAGCATTGTTTTTCATCCAGAATAAATACCTGGTTAGAGCTGCCCCGTCAATGATGTGAGCCTTCTTTGTGTTGGAGATTTCTACATCATTTTTAACAGCCTTCATCATAGTTGTTGGCAGAGCCTTGTCTATAATATTTGTATTTTCATTTAAAATCTTATAGTGAAGACTTGAAATCTTTCCAGAATTAATCCATACATAGTCATTTTCTTTGAAGTGTCTTAGATCATCTGTTATAGCATCATAATCTCTAAACTTAATTCCATTCTTTTGCAAGTAACCCTTTACAGTTTGATCTAATTTAAAATCATTAACATATAAAGTTGCATTGTGTTTATCGATAATAAGATATGAAACTACATAAGGAGTGAAGTTGTCATCGTGCCCCCTCAAGTTCAAAGTATATGCAATATCATCAAGTGTGGATATAAACATATAATTTGCCCCAGCCTTTTTCATATCCTCTCTAATCTTTTCAAGCTTCTTCATTGGTGATTCGCCGGTAAATTCTTCATCTAAGATAAAGGCCTTGCCCTTTGGCAGTTCAGGTCTATCCTCCCAAAATTCACCAACCAAATCCTTGTCGTATTTAAATTCAGCCCTGTCACCAAGCAAATCTTTTATTTCTTCGCACAGGCCCTCAGATGTAATATAGCCATTAAAACCAACTATATCGCCTTTTTTGACATTTTTATCTAGCCATTCTTGCCAAGTATCAACACCTTCAAGTCCCCATTTCATAAGTTTAAATGGAGTATCCTTTATTTCATTTGCGGCTTGAACATGGTAACGACCATCAGCCCAAAGCAAAGCTTCATTTTGACTTACAATAGCATAGCCAGCTGAACCCGTGAAATTTGTCAAATACACTCTTGACTTAAACCTTTCAAGAACATACTCACTCATGTGCGGATCACTAGTAGGAATTACAAAATAATCAATTCCATCTCTCTTCATAAGCTCTCTTAGCTTAGATAATTTTTCAATAGAATTCATAACAAACCTCCTGCTTTATATTATACCCTATTTAATTCGAAAATCAAATTATTTTTATTTATTTTCTTCTCTTAAAATAATATTTTTATCCCTATCATATTTTAATATTTCACAATTGCCTATGGGTTTTATGTCTGGTATTAGTTTCATAAAATAATTATAAATTACAAAGCCATGGGTGATTACCAAAATATTCTTGCTTGTGTCCAAGGAAGCAAAAAATTCGTCCGTTCGCTTTATTACATCTAAATAAGGTTCGTGGTCTGCTCCTGTGATCGTACTGGGATCGTTAAAGAATATTTCGTATCTGGGGTCATTTGCTAGAAGATATTCATAGGTTTTGCCCTCCCAAGACCCTAGGCAGATTTCTCTTAGACGGGGGTCTTGGATAACCGCCTTGCCATTTGCAACTATGGATGCAGTTTCAAAAGCTCTTTTTAAATCTGATGAATATATTTCGTCAAAAGAAAGGCCCTTGAGTCTTTCTCTGAGCTCAAGAGCCTGGGCTCTACCTACTTCGTTAAGGGCTATATCCCTTTGTCCTTGGAGGCGGCCTATTTTATTGTAATCTGTTTCACCATGTCTGGCTATATAAATCATGCTTGGTACCTGTTGAAAATTTCCATGAATTCATCGCCGGTTATTGTTTCTTTTTCAAGCAGGAATTCTGCAGTTGCATGCATGGCTTCCATATTGTCTTTTAAAATATTTATGGCTGTTTCATGGGCTTTTTTTACCAAGGCAATGGTTGCTTCGTCAATTTGTCTGATGGTTTGTTCACTAGCATCTATTGTCCTATTGCCACCCAAGTATTGGTTTTGCATGGTAGTAAATCCGGCCATATCAAATTCATCTGTCATACCATAGGTTGCTATCATATTACGAGCGAGATTTGTTACTCTCTCGATATCGTTTGACGCACCTGTGGTTCTGGTGTTAAATATCAATTCTTCTGCTGCACGGCCACCACAAAGTGTCGCCATATCGTTAAAGATTTCCTTGTCAGATTTCAAAAACTTTTCTTCTTTTTCGACTTGCATTGTATAGCCGAGAGCTCCAGATGTTCTAGGAATAATTGTAATCTTGTGAACGGGGGCCGAGTGAGTTTGAGCAGCAGCTACAACAGCGTGACCAATTTCGTGGTAGGATATAATGCGTTTTTCTTCTGGGCTAACGATCATAGACTTGCGTTCGTATCCAGCTATTACTACATCAATCGCATCTTCAATATCCTTTTGAGTTACAAACTGCCTGCCAGCCCTTACTGCATTTAAGGCGCCTTCATTAATCATATTTGCAAGGTCAGCGCCGCTGGCCCCAGCTGTGGATAGACCCAGAGTTTTAAAGTCAATATTGTCTTCAGTGCGAACTTTTCTTGCGTGAACTTTTAAAATTGCAATTCTGCCGTTTAAATCTGGTAATTCAACAGGAATTCTTCTGTCAAATCTGCCCGGTCTTAATAAGGCTGGATCCAGTGTTTCTGGTCTGTTGGTTGCAGCTAATATAACTACACCCTTGCGACCATCAAAGCCATCCATTTCAGATAAAAGTTGGTTAAGAGTTTGCTCTCTTTCATCATTTCCGCCGTAGTTTCCATCACGTCTCTTACCAATTGTATCTATTTCGTCGATGAAAACAATGCAAGGTGCTTTTTCATTTGCCTGTCTAAATAAGTCTCTAACCTTGGCTGCACCCATACCGACAAACATCTCTACAAATTCCGAGCCAGATATAGAGAAGAAGGGTACATTTGCTTCTCCGGCAACAGCTTGAGCAAGCAAGGTCTTACCTGTTCCTGGAGGGCCAACCAAAAGTGCACCCTTAGGCATAGTTGCACCGATGCTTGCATACTTGGCTGGATTGTGAAGGAAGCTAACTATTTCCTTCAAGGCTTCTTTGGCTTCATCTTGACCAGCAACATCTGCAAAGGTTTTACCTGTCTCAGCTTTTACATAAACTTTTGCATTTGATTTGCCAAAACTCATTGTGCCGCGACCGCCGCCCATTGATTTTAGCATTTGCCTGCTAAGTAACTGACCAACAAAAATAAATAATACAAGTGGAAGTACCCAACTTAAAATGCTAGCAAGAATTCCTGGCTCTGGAATTATTGGGCTGCCAAATTCCACTCCCTTATCTTGTAACATCTTGGCTAATTCATTATTTCTAAAAGGTCCGGTTTTATAAATAACTTCTTCATTCTTTTCATTTAGTGTTGTGAATAGTATTTGTCTATCTTGAACTTCTACCTTTTTAATTTTATCCTCTTCAAGCATGGTTAAAAATTCTGAATAACCAACTTCTTCCACTTTTTTTGTTTGCATATATGGAAGGAGGACTAAATTAAAAATAAGCATTAGTGCGATAACTATACTATAATAAATATATAAAGGTTTTTTATCCTTAAACATTTAATCACCTCTTCGTCTTGATTTTCTGATTATTTATACCCATGTGTATATAAAAAAACACAAATGCGTGTGTTAATCATCATTGGATTTGGAATTGTTTTATAAAAATTAAAGCCACAAATTAATTCTATCATCAATATATTATAAAAAAAGACCGCAAATAAAAGCGGTCAATAATAATTATAGGCCAGATAAAACCTCAGTCCAAATCCTATCGTATAGTTCGATAACATCAGTTGGATCTGTGAAAACTTCAGTGTTCTTTAGATCTTCTTCTGGTGGATATAGGGCTGGATTATTTTTAATTTCATCTGGAAGCATCTTCTTGGCCTCTGATGAAATTGTTGAATATTGAAGATACTCTGCGTTTCTAGCTTGAATATCAGGTCTTAATAAAAAGTTTATAAACTCATAAGCAAGTTCTGGATTCTGAGCGCTCTTTGGAATCGCCATTAAGTCTATCCACAGATTAGTCCCCTCTTTTGGGATGGAGTATTTAAAATCATCATTGAGTGATGTTATAATTCCAGCATCACCTGAATATACAACTCCGATATTGGCGTCTTCTGCAACCAATATGTCTTTTATTTCATCGCCTAAATACCCATATATCAATGGCTTTTGCATAATAAGCTCTGTTTTTGCTGCTTCAAGTTCATCAGGGTTTTGTGTGTTCATACTATAGCCGAGTTTTTTTAAGGCAACCATGAGCACGTCTCTTTGAGAATAATAAAGGACAACATCCCTTTCATACTTTTCGTCCCACAGGTCGGCCCATTTATGAATCCCTTCAGGATATTTTTCTGCATTGTAGACTATGCCAACAGTCCCTGCCATGTATGGAAGTGAGAAATCGTTGTTTGGATCAAAATCTCTGTTCAAATAATAATCGTCAATATATTTATAATTTTCAATTTTGTCCTTATCAAGCTTTTGAACCAAGTCTTGGCTTACAAGGCGTTCAACCATATAGTCTGATGGGAAAATTACATCATAAGCTTGTTTGGATGTTTTTATCTTTACAAAAAGGTCCTCATTTGAAGCGAATTCTTCATAAATAACCCTGCAATCAAACTCTTCTTCAAACTCTTTAATAAGATCCATATCCATATAGTCTCCAACATTAAAAACATATAGCTTTTCTTTAGAAGACGAGCATCCGCTTAGGACAAATAAAGTTAATATTGCAATTAAAATTACTCTTAATATTCTTTTCAATTTACCCCCCTTTTTTTATAAATGACTCTTTATAAGCCAGAAGTTATTTCTGTCCAAATTTGGTCGTAAATTTTGTTGTACTTGCTCATATCCTTGTAAACCGTGAGCCTCTTTAACTCATCTTCAGATGGATATAAGTCATAGGCCAATATCTCTTTTGGCAGCTTTTCCTTGACGCTGTCAATAGGCGTGTTGTACATAAGATATTCTGTGTTTTGAAGTGCGTTTTCTTCTTGGAGCATGAAATCAATAAATTTTTCTGCTATTTCCTTGTGTTCAGCATTTTTGGGAATTGCCATAAAGTCAATGGCCATATTTGAGCCTTCCTTTGGAATAACAAATTTAAATTTGCTATTTTGGCTCATAATAATACCAGCATCACCAGAGTAAACAACGCCTATGCCAGCGTCTTCATTTACAAGTACGTCCTTGATTTCGTCTCCAAGGTAAGCATAATTAATCTCTTTTTGCTTCAAGAGTTCTTCTTCTGCTTCCTTCAACTCTGAAATATTATCAGTGTTAATAGAATAGCCCAGCTTTTTTAAGGCTATTGTCAAGACATCCCTTTGAGCATTGTAGAGAACCATATCCTTATCATATTTTTCATTCCACAAGTCTGCCCATGCATAGAGGCCGTCCGGATATTTTTCAGAATTGTATATAATCCCTACTGTTTGCCAGAGATAAGGAACGCCATAGTCCCCGTTTGGATTGCACTCTTGATTTATAAAAATTGGATTTACATTTTTTAGATTTTTAATATTGTTCTTATTTATCTTTTGTATTAAATCCTCTTTTATAAGTCTCTCAAGCATATAATCTGATGGAATTATAAGATCGATCTGCTCGTTGGAATTTTTTAATTTTACAAACAAGTCTTCGTTAGTGGCATATTCATTGTAAATAACTCTTATGCCCTCTTGCTTTTCAAATTTTTCTATAAGTGCGGGGTCCATATAGTCGCCCCAGTTATAAATTACAAGTTCTTTTTCATCTTTTCCTTGGTCTTGCCCTTGGCAAGCCAATAAAAATGCAGAAGTAATTATAACTATAATCATAAAAATAATATTAGTTTTTCTTAGCTTTTCCAAGTTGGTTTTCTTTCTCCTTTTTATTTCTTAAATTAATAACCACTACAAGTGAAACCATAATGACAAACATAAGTGCGGACAAAGCATTAATAACTGGATTAATCCCGCGTCTAGCCATTGACCATACGGTTATAGAAATGTTTTGGATTCCGTTGCCTGTAGTGAAAAAACTTACAACGAAATCGTCAATTGAAAGTGTAAATGCCATCAAGGCCCCACTTAAAATGCCCGGTTTAATTTCAGGCAAGAGGACCTTAAAAAAGGCTTGCCTCCTGTTGGCACCCAAATCAAGGGCTGCCTCGTATAGGTTAGGATCCATGCTGTAAAGCCTTGGCATTACATTAAATAATACATAAGGGGTTAGAAATGCAACATGGCTAAGAATAATAGTTACATATCCAAATCTAATCCTTAAGAAATTGTATAGAGCTACTAGACTAACTGCAATAACAATATCAGGATTTAGTATGGGCAGGTAGTTTATATCGAGCATTAGGCTCTTAAATCTACCCTTGGAGCTATATAATCCTATTGCACCAATAGTTCCAATTACAGTAGAAATTGCAGTAGAAACAATACCAATAAAAAATGTATTGTAAAAACTCATGAGTACTTGCCTGTTTTGAAATAGATCTTTGTACCATCTTAGGCTAAAGCCCCCCCAGACAACGCGAGATTTGGTGGCATTAAATGAGTATACAATTAAGACAATAATCGGCATATAAAAGAAAAAATAAATAAAGTAGGTATAAAATTTCTTCAAAAAGTTTTTCATTAGATTATACCTCCTTCAAGTTTATTTTCAGTTTTCTTGTTATCGGACAGCTTAATTAGAATCCATATAATAATCATAAGGACAATACTTATGGCCGAGCCAAAGTTCCAGTCTCCTGTAAATCTGAATTGTTGCTCGATGATATTACCAATTAAGTTAAAGTTGTTACCGCCTAGTAATTGGGATATAACAAAGGTTGAAACTGCAGGAATAAAAGTCATGGTTATACCAGTTAAGACTCCACTTTTAGTCAATGGGAAAATAACTTTTCTAAAAACCTGCCTCTTGCTTGCACCTAAGTCATAACCAGCTTCTATTAATGAAGGATCAAGTTTAGTAATAGCTGTAAAAATAGGTAGAATCATAAAAGGTAAAAAGTTATATATCATACCAATCATTATTGCAAAGTCATTATACATTAACTCCATCTTTGCAAAGCCAAGGCTGACCAAAAATTTATTTATAATACCATTTCTTCCCAAAAGGGTTATCCAGGCATAGGTCCTTAGCAAAAAGTTCATCCACATTGGGATCATTACAAATAAAATATAATTTTCCTTGTTTGGAGACTCAGCTATAAAATATGAAAATGGATAGCCTATTATCAAGCAAATTAGAGTTGAATAAAAAGCAAGCTTTAAACTCCTCCAAAGAATATTTAAATAAATTGGTTCAAAAAATCTCTTGAAGTTAGAAAGTGAAAAGCTCGTTACACCATTGTCTGTAACTGTAAAGCCCAGATATAAAATTAAAATTACAGGTATTACTATGAAGAGCAATGACCAAAATGTATAAATAATTTTATTTACGTTCAGTCTTCTCATCGCTACTTCCTCATAACATGGATGTTTTCTGGGTCAACGTCTAACCAAACTGTAGAATCCTCACTGCTTGATAGGGTTGACTTAACCTTCCATATTTCACCATCAACATTTACGAGTATTTCATAGTGAACACCTTTAAAGATTTCATTTTCAACAACACCTTTGACCTTGCCGTTATCTGTTTTAGAAATAATAATATCTTCCGGGCGAAGAACAACATCAACTTTTTCGCCAGCTGCAAAACCCTTATCAACACATTTAAAGGCATGGTCAGCAAATGTAACACTATAATCTCCATTATAGACGCCTTCAAAAATATTGCTTTCGCCAATAAAGTCTGCAACAAAAGCATTGGCAGGCTCATTATAAATGTCTATTGGCTTGCCAAGTTGTTCAATTTTTCCATCGTTCATAACTACTATACGATCGCTCATTGAAAGGGCTTCTTCTTGGTCGTGGGTAACAAAAACAAAGGTAATGCCAAGTTCCCATTGCATGTTAATAAGTTCGGTCTGCATGCCCTTTCTCAATTTATTGTCAAGAGCTCCAAGAGGTTCGTCTAAAAGTAAAATTTTTGGTTCATTAACCAGAGCTCTGGCTATAGCAATTCTTTGTTGTTGACCTCCTGAAAGTGATGTAACTGCCCTCTTCTCGTAACCAGATAAGTTTACTAAGTCAAGCATTCTTGAAACTTTTTTCTTGATAGTTGCCTCATCAACTTTTTTAAGTCTCAAACCAAAGGCTATGTTTTCAAAAACGTCTAAGTGTGGAAATAGTGCATACTTTTGGAAAACAGTATTTACTTTTCTTTCATTAGGTTTTAGGTGAGTTATGTCTCTACCTTCAAAGAGAATTTGGCCAGAATCCGGTTGAATAAATCCTCCAATCATACGCAAAGTTGTGGTTTTGCCGCAACCTGAAGGCCCCAATAGAGTTATAAACTCCCCTTCTTTGATGTCCAAATTTAAATCATCGAGTACGATTTGTCCATCGTATTCTTTATGAATATTTTGTAAACTTAAAAATTTTTCAGACATTTTATCACTTCCTTTTTTATAAAAATTATCATTAAAGTTTTATATATAATTAATTGTGGTATAATATTTCTGGAGGTGTTTAACAATGGCAAAAATGCAAAAGAAAATTGTATATGGTAGCAGCATGTGAGTTAGCTGTGGCCCATTCAAGGAAAAACTTGAAAAGGCTGGTATAAGGTTCTTATACCTAGATATCACATCATCCCTAGGCTTTCTCAAAAAATATTTAGCCCTAAGAGAGAATGCTCCAGAATTTAAACCGGTAATTGAATCTGGAAAACTAGGATTACCATGCTTAGCTATTGGCGACAATGAAAGGCTTATTTTTGATGAAGCCGAACTTGACCAATATATAGCTGAAGAGCTTGCAGTGCAAGCTTAAGACTAAGACCCGAAAGGGTCTTTTTTATTGCATATAATCCTCTTTCCAGCAATCAATAAATTTTATTTAATTAAGTTTTCTTCCCTGCTCTTGTAAATTTCATCCTCAAGACTTGCAAAATCTATTTTTGCTTCCTCTGCCAAAACTTGGTCTAAGGTTGGATTTGTCTTTGGATGTTTGGCTACGAAAACTGTACAGCAGTCCTCGTATGGAAGAATTGAGGTCTCATAAGTTCCATATTGTCTTGCCAATCCCACTATTTCGTTTTTGTCAAAACATATAAGTGGTCTTAGTATCATTAAATCTGTAACAGGGTCTACAACGCTCATGCCAGACAAGGTTTGGCTGGCCACTTGACCCAGATTTTCACCTGTAACAAGCGCTGACCTATCGAGGTCCTTGCAAAGTCTTGTAGCAAGCCTAATCATTGACCTGCGTTGCAAAATTGTAGTAAATCTTATATCGCAATTCTTAGTTATTTCCTCTTGAATCTTAACTAGGTTAAAGGAAAATAACATAGCGTGTGGCTGGTATTTTGATGATAAAATAGCTAAATCTTTTGTCTTGTCAAAAGATTTAGCACTTGTGAATGGATAAGAGTGAAAATGTATAAAGTCACAAGAAAGTCCACGCTTCATGGCAAGTATTGACGCAACTGGAGAATCTATACCACCAGACAAAAGCGACAAGGCTCTTCCATTTGATCCAACGGGCATACCGCCCATGGCTTTTATACGATTGCCAGATACAAAGGCGTTTTTTCTAATATCAACCCTTAAAATTATATCTGGATTGTTTACATCTACTTTTAAATCCTTATAATGTTTTAGGATATGACCTCCAACCAGTCTTGAAATTTCAGGGCTCTTTAGGGGGAATTTTTTATCTGCCCTTTTGGTCTCAACTTTAAAAGTTTTGACAACTGAGTTATCCCTTTCGTAATCCATAGCTGCAATGGCAGTTTCATAAATAGAATCCATATCTTGGTCAGTTTCAAACTGCAAAGAAATATAGGAAATTCCAAAAATTGGTTTTAAAAGTTCAATGGCTTTTTCATATTCTTCAGTATAAATATAGATTTTAGATTGGTCTTTTTTAAGTGAAATATCCAAATCTTTCAAAGCTGTTTTGATGTTTTTTATTAAAATATTTTCAAAGTATGGCCTGTTTTCTTTTTTTAGAGCAATCTCACCATAACTTAAAGATATGCATTTTCTCATAATATTAATCTCATCCTTTCAACAGCTTCTTTTATTTTTTCACATGCAAAATCCACTTCTTCAAGACTATTGTAATCTGAAAATGAAAACCTAAGTGCTCCCCTGATATCTTCATCCGAAAGACCGAGAGCTAGCAGAGTCCTGGATTTTTTATGACCATTCTTGCTGCAAGCAGAACTTGTATTTACATATATTTCAGATTCTTCAAGCATGTGTACCAAGACTTCGGCCTTTATGCCCTTGAAGCTGATATTTAAAATATTAGGAACAGAAGTTTCCGGTGAATTAATCCTTACTTCTGGAAAATCTTTTAAATTATCTATAAATCTTTGCTTTATAGATCCTACGTAGTCGATGTTTTTTTCTAAATTGTTCACAGCGTCAGCAAGGGCTGCATCAAGTGCAAATATGCCTCCAACATTTTCTGTTCCCGACCTCATAGCAGATTCTTGACCGCCGCCCAAAATTTGCGGATGAATATGGGTGTCCTTCACATACAAGAGCCCAGTCCCCTTTAAGCCGTGGAATTTATGGGCACTTAGGGTAAAGCCTTCACAATTTAGTTCATTTAAATCTACAGGAGTCTTGCCAACAGCTTGGACTCCATCAACGAAAAATTTTATATTAGGATTTGTATTTTTAATTAGCCTGGAAATTTCCTGAACAGGATTAATGGCTCCAATTTCGTTATTTACAAACATAATTGCAACTAGTTTTGTATTATCTTTAATGGCTGCCCTGACATCTTCTGGATCTATAATACCATTTCTTGCTTTTAAATAAGTAACTTCTCCACCTTCATTTTCAAAAAGCTTGGCTGACTCATATACAGCTGAGTGTTCATATTCGGAAATAATTAAATGGTCTTCTTTTTTCAAAAGCCCCTTGAAAAATAAATTAATGGACTCAGTGGCTGATGACGTAAAATATATTTCGCCTTTTTTAATATTAAGTAAGTTTTTAATATTGTCTCTGGATTTTTTTAACTCAAAGAAAACCTCTTCGCCAAAGCTATGCAAGGCCGAAGGGTTTGCCCAGTATACATCACAAGATTTTAAAAATGCATCCACAGCATTTTTCGATGGCTTTGTGGTTGCAGCGTTGTCAAAATAAATCATATTTCACATCCTTTACACAAGATATATAATAACATAAAAAGTCTTTGAAATTCAATTGTTTTTAATATTTTTTATATTAAATTTATAATTTTAAATCGCCTTCTTTAATCCATCCAATACTCTTAAGCAAATTGCAAAGTAAAAGTGATATTATAGCTGGCAAAATAATGTGAACAATGGCAATTGAGAGATAAATTTTGCTTGGGCCCACTCCATCAGCAGTCATAGATGTAATAGTTCCAATTTGTCCAACTAGGCCAGATGTTCCCATGCCCGATCCGATTGGTATGTTGGTCATTTTAAAGACAACAGATGAGATTGGTCCAGTAATAGCAGCGGCAACTGTTGGTGGAATCCATATCTTCCAATTTTTAATTATATTTGGAATTTGAAGCATGGAAGTGCCAAGCCCTTGGCTAATTAAACCACCAATTCCATTTTCTTTGTAACTCATAACTGCAAAGCCAATCATCTGCGCTGAACAACCAGCTGTTGCAGCGCCTCCTGCTAGGCCGGATAATCCAATCATCATACATAAGGCAGCTGAGCTTATAGGAAGTGTTAAAACCATTCCAACAATTACTGATACGACTATGCCCATAAAAAATGGTCTCATTTCTGTAGCTAGCATAACAAGCTCACCCAATTTAATCATGACCTTTGAAAGTACAGGTCCAATTGTAATTGCAGCTAGGGTTCCCATAAGTATTGTACAAATGGGTGTAACTAAGATATCAACCTTTGTTTCTCCTGCAACGAGCTTACCTATTTCAACAGCAATTACTCCTGCAAACCATGCGCCAACTGCACCACCCATTTCATTGCCTATATAGCCAGTTATTATAGATGAATAAATTACAAGGGCTGGCGCCTTCAATGCGTGGGCAACTGCGACTGCAATGGCAGGACCCGTCATTGATTTCGCCGCATCCCAAATAGTAGTTGATAGGATTTCAATATTAAATTGCGTGCCTATGGTGTTTAAAATTGTTCCCATCAAGAGCGAGCAAAATAAACCCATAGCCATAGCACTTAAAGTGTCTATAAAATATATTTTAGCTGAAATATTAACGCCTTTTTTCTTTAAAAATTTACTCATCTTCCCCTTTTAACCTCCTCAAATATTTAGTCATTTCTTTTTCGTATCCTATATCTTTAGGCTCATAAAATTTTATGTTCTTAATTTCATCTGGTAAATAAGACTGGTCTACATATCCATTTTCAAAACTATGGGGATAAATATATCCACCAACTCCTAACTTTTCAGAACCTTGATAGTGGGCGTCTCTCAAATGACTTGGAACCCTATATGAACCATTTTTTCTAATAAAACTCATGGCCTCATTAATGGCCAAATATGAACTATTGTTTTTTGGAGCGCAAGCTAAATAAACTGCAGCTTGAGCCAAATTAATCCTGACCTCTGGCATGCCTATGACCGTTGTTGCATAAAAGGCATTGGTCGCTACGCTTAGAGCCATGGGATCTGCATTTGAAACATCTTCACTTGCAAATATCACCATACGTCTGGCAATAAATCTTGGATCTTCTCCAGACAAAAGCATCTTGGCCAAATAAAATATGGCTGCGTCTGGGTCACTGCCCCTCATAGATTTTATAAAAGCAGAAATCGTATCATAATGCTCATCAGTTGAATCATATTTTAGAGTCGCATTCATAAAATTATCCCTAACAGTGTGTTCATCAATATAAAGCTTGTTGTTTTCGTGTCTACCATTTAAAACAGAAACTTCAAAGCTATTTATAAGCCTCCTTGCATCGCCGTCAGCACGCTTGACCAAAAACTCTTTGGCCTCTGGAGTTATTTCTATAGTTAAATTATTTTCTTTAGAATATAAATTAAGAGCACGGTCTAAAAGCTCTTCAAGCGCCTCTGAATTTAGAGATTTTAATTCAATTAAGATCAATCTGGAAATCAGAGCCTTGTTAACTGCAAAAAATGGATTTTCAGTAGTGGCCCCAATCAGTACAAGGTCACCAGCCTCTACATAGGGAAGCAAAAAATCTTGTTGAGAAGTAGAAAATCTGTGAATCTCGTCTACAAATAAAATACTTCTACCCATATTCATCCGCAAGTTTTCTGCAGATTTTTCAACCACCTCACGGAGTTCTTTAATTCCTGAGCTAACTGCAGAAACCTTAAAGAAATTCATATTCATTTCCTTGGCAATTATCTCTGCAATTGTAGTCTTGCCTGTTCCCGGTGGCCCGTATAATAAAATAGATGGCAGGTTATTTGTCTTCATAGCATTTTTAATCATACCGCCATCTTTTGTTATTTCATCTTGTCCTAGAACATCATTCAAAGTTTTTGGCCTTAACTTTTCAGCTAAGGGAGCAAATTTTTCTCTTTGATTTTGCCTGTTGTATTCAAATAAATCCATGCCTACCTCCACCCATCATTTTAACAGATATAGGGATAGTTTTCAATGTAAAATTAAAAAATAAATTTAAGCTTGATTTTTAATTCTGGTCAAATGTTAATTAAAAAAATAAAAAAAGAGAGAGATTTAAAATCTCCCTCCTAAAATAGTATTTGTTATTATAAGATTCCCATATCCTTGCCAGCTTTTTCAAAAGCTTCAACAGCTTTGTCTAGTTCTTCTTTGCTGTGAGCAGCAGAAATCATGCAGCGGATTCTGCCTGTTCCCTTTGGAACTGTTGGGAAAACAATAGCTGAACCAAATACGCCGTATTCTTTTAATTTCTTGGAGAATTCCATGGTCTTTGCTTCATCACCAATGATAACTGGTGTGATTGGAGTTTCTGAATGTCCTGTGTTGAAACCTAGTTTGCCCAATCTTTCTTTGAAATATTTGGCGTTGTCCCAAAGTTTCTTTTGGAGTTCATCTGATTCCATTAGGATTTCAACTGATGCCATACATGCAGCTGTATCCCCTGGGGAAAGCGTTGTTGAGAATAAAACTGGTCTTGCTCTGTGGTTTAACCATTCATAAGCGACTTCATTACATGCAACATAGCCACCTTTTACGCCAATAGCCTTTGAGAGTGTACCAATAACAAAATCAACTTTATCGTTCAAATCAAAATGGTCAACTGTACCTGCACCGTGCTTACCCATAACGCCTGAACCATGAGCATCATCAACATAGGTTAAAGCGTCATATTTTTCAGCTAATTCTACAATTTCAGGTAACTTTGCTAAGTCTCCGTCCATTGAGAATACACCGTCAGTAATAATAAGTGTTGTTTTGTATTTGCCTTGATTTTCTTTTAAGACTCTTTCTAGGTCTTCCATGTCTGAGTGTTTGAAAATCGCCTTATCAGCCTTTGTCATTCTGATACCATCGATAATGGAAGCGTGGTTTAATTCGTCTGAAATAATCAAGTCGCCCTTTTCCATAATAGCTTGAATAGTTCCGATGTTGCAGTCATAGCCTGATTGGTAAATGAAAACTCTTTCTGTTCCCTTGAATTCTGCTAATTTCTTTTCAAGATTTTCGTGCAAGTCCATATTACCGATAATTGTTCTAACTGCACCTGCTCCAACGCCATATTTTTCAATAGTTTCTTGAGCAGCTTTTTTTAGCTTAGGATGATTGGCAAGGCCAAGGTAGTTGTTTGATGACAGGTTAACCATTTCATGGCCGTCAAGTTTGATTGTTGATGAGTTCTTTCCTTCCAATACAGGTAGCTTACGGTAAACTCCGTCTTTTTTAAGTTGGTCAACTTTTTCTTGTAAGAATTTTAAATCGTGAACGCTCATGTTTCCTCCTTGTGTTTTACAATTTTTTTATTTTAATTTCTTTTCTAGATTTTCTAACATATCTGCTGTCATTTTATCTAGGTCGTATTCTGGTTTCCATCCCCATTCTTCTCTAGCACATGAATCATCTAGCGAATTTGGCCAAGACTCAGCGATTGCTTGTCTAACTGGATCTACATCATAGTCAAGTTTAAAGTCAGGCATATGTCTTTTGATGCTTGCATCTAAAATTTCAGGGGTCAAGCTCATAGCTGTGATATTAAATGCATTTCTATGTTTTAATTTTGCTGGATCAGCTTCCATTAAATCAACAACAGCCTTTAAAGCGTCTGGCATATAAAGCATATCCATGTGTGTGCCTTCAGCTATATATGAAGTGTAGGCTCCTTTTTTAACTGCGTCATAATAAATATGAACAGCATAGTCTGTTGTACCTGCTCCCGGTAAAGTTTGGTGAGAAATGATTCCTGGATAACGAACTCCTCTTACGTCTACTCCATACTTGTGGAAGTAGTAATCGCATAACAATTCTCCAGCGACCTTTGTTACACCATAAATAGTGCTTGGTCTTTGAATTGTATCTTGAGGTGTATTGTCAAGTGGTGTACCCTCTCCAAAGGCAGCGATTGATGATGGAACAAAAACTTTTGTTCCTAGTTCTCTGGCAACTTCAAGTGTGTTTACAATACCATCAACATTAACCTTCCATGTTTGTTGTGGCATTGTTTCTCCTCTAGCTGATAGGATAGCAGCTAAGTTAATAATTGTGTCAGCCTTGAAGTCCTTGGCAAGATCATGCAATCTTTGTGCATCTGTAACATCCAATTTTTCAAATCTAATGTCACCAATGTCTTCCAAGTTTTTTTCAGAGCGATTTGTTGCCAAGATATTTTCTTTGCCATAAATATCGGCTAAATACAAAGCTAGCTCCGTTCCAATTTGACCCAACGCTCCGGTTATGAGTATTCTTTTCATTTTAGATTCTCCTTTGCAAAAAATTTTAGCTTTTGAATAGGAAAGCCTCAACCTTATAAATAACAAATACTATTCAAAAAAACGAATAATATTCTACCTACCTTTTTATTATACATTAAGTTTTTTATTATTTCAAGCGATTTAATAGAATAAATTAAACTCTTGTTAAATGAATTTAAAAAATATATTGTATAATTCACACTAATAAATATTTTGTTAAATTTATAGTAAATATTTAAATAAAAAGTTATATTATAAAATGCTCTTAAAGATTTGCAAATAGTTGACATACAGGCTTTAAAGGAGTATACTTTATGATTGCTGGAAGAAGCAAATTACGAATCAAATGCTAAATATAAACTTCTAGTACATATAAAAAAGAGGTAAAAATGATTTATTTGAATTGTGATTATAATGAAGGAGCCCATCCAAAAGTTATCGAAAATATAATTAATGCTAATAACAGCCAAGAGTTCGGCTATGGTAATGACTCTTATTCTGCTCATGCAAAAGAACTAATAAAAAAAGCCATCAAACGCCCTGATGCTGAAGTTCATTTTATGGTTTCAGGCACACCGACTAATGTCGCTTTTATTAGCCATGTCCTAAGGCCATACGAAACTGAAATTTGTACTCAAACAGGACATATAAATGTTCACGAATCTGGTTCAGTAGAATCCAGAGGCCATAAGGTTACAAGTGTTATTAGCAAAGACGGCAAAATTAATCCAGATCAAATTCAAGAGATTATGGATGAAGTTACCTATGAACCTTCCTGCCACCTAGTTATCCCCAAAATGGTTTATATAACAATTCCTACAGAGCTTGGAACTATGTATACAAAATCTGAATTGGAAAGTATTTATAAAAAATGTCAAGAGCTCAATTTATACTTATATATTGACGGGGCTAGACTTGGCTACGGCCTTACATCAGAAGGCTGCGACCTCGACCTAGAAACAATTGCAAATAACTGTGATGCATTTTATATTGGAGGAACCAAATGCGGCGCACTATGTGGTGAAGCTATTGTTCTTTTAAGAGATGATTTTGAAGTTAATTTTTTAAATAGTGTAAAACAAGCTGGCCAATTACTTGCAAAAGGTCGCTTGCTAGGTTCGCAATTCGAAGCACTCTTTACCAACAATCTATACTTTGATATATGCAAAAATGCCAATAGACTTGCTATTAAAGTCAGAGATGCATTAGAAGCAAAGGGTATTGAGTTTGAAGTACACTCAAATACCAACCAACAATTCCCTATCCTTCCAAATTCTTTTGTAGAAAAACTCAAAGACGAATTTGCCTTTGAATTTGTAAAGAAGATTGACCAAGATCACACTTGTTACAGAATTTGCACTTCTTGGGCGACAAAGGAAGAAAATATCGATAAGCTCATTGATAAAATCAATGAACTCTTATAGCCTTTAAAATAAGAATTTTATTTTATTTATTAATATAATTTTAAAAGTGCCCGATAGAAATCGAGCACTTTTTTTATAAAAAAATCTGGCCTACAATCAGCCAGATTTTTAAATTTATTTTTATATTTATTTTGAAGCTTTTTTAACAGCTTCAGCAACTGCCTTTGGCACTTCCATATCCATTGGTTCTGGAATAACAAAATCTGCTGATAACTTGTCTCCTACTTGATCTGCAATTGCGTGAGCAGCTGCCATCATCATTTCTTCGGTTATTTGAGCTCTTGCATCAAGGGCTCCTCTAAATAAACCTGGGAAGCAAAGGAGGTTGTTAATTTGGTTTGGAAAATCACTTCTGCCAGTTCCAACTACATAAGCCCCAGCTTCCTTAGCTTCGTCTGGGAAAATTTCTGGAGTTGGGTTAGCCATAGCAAAAATTATAGCTTTTTCATTCATTGTTTTAACCATTTCTTGAGTCAAAGCTCCTGCAACACTAACGCCGATAAATATATCAGCTCCCTTAATCGCATCTGCGAGTTTGCCTTGTTCATTGTCTTTATTTGAAATTTCTGCAATTTCATCCTTTAGCCAGTTGTTATTTGGATTTCCTCTGTAAACAATTCCCTTGGAGTCAAGGATAATATTATTTTTAATTCCTAGGGCTCTAAACATTTTTAAAATTGCTACACCCGCTGCACCACATCCATTGATAACAGCTTTTACGTCTTCAGGTTTTTTATCAACAATCTTTAGAGCATTAATAATTCCTGCTGTAACTACAATTGCAGTTCCGTGTTGGTCGTCATGGAAAACCGGTATATCAAGTTCTTCTTTTAGTCGTCTTTCAATTTCAAAGCACCTAGGTGCACCAATATCTTCAAGATTAATTCCACCAAAAGTTGGAGCAATATGTTTAACTGTTTCAACAATTGTATCAACATCATTTGTATCAACCAAAATTGGGAAAGCATCAACATTACCAAAATGTTTGAATAAAATTGCCTTTCCTTCCATAACAGGCATACCTGCTTCTGCACCGATATTGCCTAGTCCCAAAACAGCTGACCCATCTGTAACAACAGCAACCAAGTTGCCTTTAGCTGTGTACTTATAAACATCTTCTTTATTTTCAGCAATTTTTTTACATGGTTCTGCAACACCAGGTGTGTAAAGTAATGCCAAGTCATCCTTTTCTTTTAGTTCATACTTTGAATAAACTGCAATCTTTCCTTGATAATCTTCGTGCAATTTTAAAGCCTTAGCTTTGTAATCATGATTTTCCATTTTTACCTCCAAAAATTTCGTAATATATATCATCCCCAAATTCTAAGGGGTTGATGTCCTTATCAAAAATATATTTAACTCCCTCTTCATTTAAAACTGAAGCAAGAAATGTGCTGATCCCACCTGAATCAAAGGTTTTTAAATCGGCCAAGGTATTGTAGCCACAATCCTCTAGCCTGATCATAACATTGTGAAGTGATCTTATAAGTAACTCACCTTCAAAAGGGCTTGTCCTATAATGCCTGCCACAAATTATATTGGAACAATTTTCACGTGGCTTTGACAAGATAAGTCTGAGTTTTTTATGGTCAGGCAATACCCTCTTGAAGTCAATTCTATAGATGTAATAAAGATTAGTTCCCTTTGGCAAAATTTCTTCACCAGCCTCATCATAAAAAGTACAACCTAAGGCTGACAAAATACCCATTCCCAAATCATTGGTTTCAATTTCCCTAAGGTCAAGATATATATTATCATACTTTTTAAATAAAGTCATCAGCTCTTCTCCAATTTGAATAGAATCGGCTGATAAATTTACCATATTAGATTTTTCTGGTGTAAGTAAAATTGAAGACTCTCCTATAACTTTAACAAAGTCATCGGACAAGTTTTTATCTCCAAAAAAATATATCTCATCAATCATAATAAAATCACTTTATTAATATAATCATAGCTTGTAAAATCTTGCATATCCATCCAATTTCATCTCCTTTAATCATATACCCACTTTGATATTTTTTCAACATTAGCCGAGTATTCTCTTTTATTTTTTTATCTTTTCTGTTACAATGGACTTACACAAAGGAGGCTTTTATGAAAAATAAAAATGCACAAAGGTTTAAATCTTACTTATTAATTACTATTGGTATTATACTTGTAGGTGTTGGCGTATATTTTTTCCTCATGCCAAATGATATAGCAGCTGGCGGAGCTAATGGTCTTGCGATTGTTTTATCATCTTTTATAAACTTAGAAGTTGGTACAATAATGTTAATTGTAAATATATTCTTATTTGCTATTGCTTTTTTACTTATAGGCCCTGCCTTTGGCGCAAAAACCATAATAGCAAGTCTTGGAACATCTGGTATTGTTAAAATTCTTGAATGGATGTACCCCAACCAAGCTTCCCTCTCCGGAGACATTATGCTCGACCTATTTTGCGGTGTAATTATTTCAGCCGTTGGTATAGGCATTGTATTTAACCAAGGTGCTTCAACAGGTGGTACAGATATTCTGGGCAAGATTATTAATAAATTTACCGGTATCGAACTTGGCCGTGCTGTATTGTACGCTGACTTAGCCATCACACTCGTTGCAGGTATAGCCTATGGTAGCAAAATCGGTCTCTATTCATTATTTGCTGTAATTATAAATGGTATCATTATTGACTTTACAATTGACGGTATGAACCTCTCAAAAGAAGTTACTATTGTTAGTCAAAATATCGAGCCAATCGTTAACTTTATCCACAATGATTTGGTCCGCACTTGTACTTTATATCATGCAGAAGGAGCTTACTCAAGACAAGATATCAAGGTTATTGTTACCATTATAGATAGAAGATCACTAGTCCTATTAAAAAATTTCTTGAAAGAAAACGACCCAAATGCTTTTGTATGGATTAAAAACTCCAGCGAAGTTTTAGGTTTAGGTTTCAAAAGCATTTTAGATTAAGGAGGAATTATGTACAAAAAATTTGTTTTAATGCTTATCTGCTTTTCCCTCTTATTAACTCTTGGTGTACAAGCTAATGGTGAAAAGGTAGAGGTAAGTGACTTTGTACAAAAAGTAAGTATAGGCCAGGCCAACATTGACCTGCCCTCCATTGTTTATAACAATGAAAATTATGTTAAGCTCAGAGATTTTTCAATGCTTTTAACTAATATCAATAAAGATTTTAAGCTTCTTTACAACAATAAAAGCAAACAAATATCTGCTATTACCGCCTATCCATATGAGCCAATTGGTGATGAATTACAAAAGCTTGACAAAGTAAAATCTGCAAATATAAGTGATGCACGCTTTGATATTGACAATGTTAACCATGACTTAAGTGCAATTTTAATTGCTGGTCATAATTACTTTAGGCTTAGAGATTTAGCTGATGTTTTTAACATCAAAATCACTTACGATATACCAGAAAAGACTGTTTATTTGGAGGCTAGAGATATGTCTGTTGAAAAAATCGAGCCCGGAACATCCCTTGACTACAAGACGATAGAGACTAAAGAGCCTATTAAAAATGAAGGCTTTGTCTACAAGGTTAAAAATGGCAAGCTCACAATTACCTTCGCGAAACAATTTAACACTGGAGGATATCAGTTGAGATGTGAACGCGTTGTATACGATGGTAAAGATATAATTATTAGGCCGCTTGTAATAAGCCCACCAACTGACGCTATGGTTACACAAGTAATCTCTTATCCTAACTGCACTATTGAAGTTAACGTAATGGGTATTGAAAATGACTTTGGTGTGAAAGTAGTTGACATAAATATAAATACAGTTGATAAATAAAATCTCAGCTCTAGGTTGGCGGATATTTTTCGCTGACCAGGGCTTTTTTATTTGCAAAACAAAACTTATAGGAGTATAATTAAATAAATGATAAGACTTATCATTAGGTTTACTAGGTTGCCTTAAAAACTTAAATATAAATTAAGGAGATTTTAAAATGGCATGTACAACAATATTAGTAGGTAAAAAAGCTAGCTATGACGGTTCAACCCTTGTAGCTAGAAACGAAGACTCCCCTTCCGGAGTTTTTAATCCAAAAAAATTTATCGTGGTTAAAGCTGAAGACCAACCCAAAAAATATAAATCTGTAATTTCAAAGGTTGAAATTGATTTACCAGATAATCCAATGAGATACACTTGTATGCCAAATGCTATTGAAGATGAAGGCGTTTGGGGAGCTTGTGGAGTTAATGAAGCAAATGTTTCTATGACTGCTACAGAAACTCTGACCACAAACGAAAGAGTCCTGGCAGCTGATCCACTTGTAAGATATATTCCAGCAAAAGATGACAAGCCAGAAAAATTTGGAGGCATCGGTGAAGAAGATATGGTTACCCTTGTCCTCCCTTATATAAAATCTGCCCGTGAAGGCGTTGTTCGCCTTGGTGAACTACTTGAAAAATATGGAACATACGAAATGAACGGAATTGCCTTCCAGGATGTAGATGAAATTTGGTGGCTAGAAACCGTTGGCGGCCATCACTGGATTGCAAGAAGGGTTCCTGATGAATGCTATGTAATTATGCCAAACCAATTGGGCCTTGATCACTTTGATTTAGAAGATGCTTTTGCTGATCAAAAAGAATTTATGTGCTCAAAAGATTTAAGGGAATTTGTCAAAGAAAATCATCTAGACCTTTCCTTCGATGAAAGCCTAAATCCACGCGATGCCTTTGGTAGCCACAGCGACTCAGACCACACTTATAACACACCACGTGCATGGATTTTACAAAGATATTTTAATCCAAGCACTTACTATTGGGATGATATAGACGCTGATTTTAGACCTGATTCAGACGATATTCCATGGATGCAAATTCCTGAAAGAAAAATTACAGTCGAAGACATTAAATATGCCCTATCCCACCACTTCCAAGGTACTGAATACGACTGCTATGCAAAACACACTGACGGTCTTGCAAAAGGAAAATTCAGACCAATTGGAATCAACCGTAACAACTTTATGGGCCTTGTACAAATCAGACCTTATTGCCCAGATGAAATCAAGAGCATCGAATGGCTAAGCCTGGGATCAAATGTATTTAATGCTGTCGTTCCTTTCTATCCAAATGTTATGGATACACCTGATTATTTGAAGAATACCAGTGGCAAGGTAACTACTGATGATTTCTATTGGACCAATAGAATTATAGGAGCTCTAGCTGACGCCCACTTCAGTGAAACTGCAAATCACATAGAAAGATACCAACAAGAATGTCAAGCAACTTTATCCAGAATTATTAAAGAAACTGACAAAGAATTTGTTGAAAGTAAACCTGCAGACGCTAAAGAATTCTTAGGACAAGCCAACCAAAAGATTGCTGATGAACTAAGAACTCAAACAGATGACCTGCTTGATAAAGTCCTCTACACTGCAAGCTGCTTGATGAAAAACGGCTTTTCAAGATCAGACGCCTAAGGTATAACACTATAAATAAAAAAACTATCGCTCGATTTATCTCGGGCGATTTTTTTTACAAATATTAATTATAAATTTAGGCAAATAAAAAACCGGCCAAAGCCGGTTAAAAATTATCCTCTGATGTTTAATTCTTGGATTAATTCACGATATGAATCTAGGTTTGTATCTTTTAAGTATCTTAAAAGATTTCTTCTCTTACCAACCATCTTTAATAGGCCACGTCTTGAGTGATTGTCCTTTGGATTGGCTTTCAAGTGTTCGTTTAGTTCGTTCATGCGTTCTGTTAAAATAGCAATTTGAACTTCTGTTGAACCTGTGTCATTAGCGTGTTTTTGAAATTTTTCAATAATTTCTTGTTTCTTTTCACCTTTAATCATAATTTACCTCCTAATAAAATCCACCTAAACAAAGCATCAGGCTGAGGTAAGCCCAGACCCTTGTCAAGGTACGCCTATATATTAACATAAAAACATAAAATTGTAAAGCTATTTATCATATAAACTTGCAAGTTCTAAGGTTTTTATTTTATCTTTTTTAAGTTGCAAGATAAGATCTTCTTTGGAATCGAATTTTTTATTCTCTCTCATAAAATCTTTGAAATATAATATAACTTCCTTGTCGTAAATATCCTTATCAAAATCGAAAATATAAGACTCACAAGAAAAATCCTTATTAAAAGTTTTGGCAACTCCGACCATGGTCATGGCGTCATAAATCTGTCCATCGACTTCAAAATTTGTATAGTAAACCCCGTATTTGACCTTTACTATATGGTCTGGCCAATTTATATTTGCCGTTTTAAAACCAAGAGTTTCTCCCCGCCTATAGCCGTGCTCTACTTTTGATTTAACAAAAAAATCATAAGTCAAAAGCTCTCTAGCCTTATGGACCTGGCCCTCTTCTAATAGGTCTCTTATATGAGTGGATGATATTTTTCCATCTTCAGAATACAAGTCTTTGATAATTTTAACTTCAATATCTTTACTTAATCCATAGTCGACCAGGTCCTGGCTAGATCCTGCTCGATTTTGCCCAAACCTAAAATCTTCTCCAACAATAATTCCCCTGGCGTCCTCAAAGTATGCATCTAAAAATTCTTTTGGGCTCATAGACTTGACTTCGCTAAAATCCAATTCCACAACTTCATCTATGCCCATAGCTTTTATCATTGAAAGCTTGTCCTCTGGCGATAAAATTAAAGAATCCAAAGACCTTGTGTGGGATTTAAAGGTAATAAGCCTGGACTTTACCTTTAAATCATCAGCCATATTTTTTGTTTTCTTAATGATTTCTTGATGACCCTTGTGGAGGCCGTCAAAATTTCCAATTGTAATTATATATTTCATTTGTCACCTAAAAAACAAATCGTCCTAATAAGACCTTCCTTGATTTCACCAAGTGCAAAAACTTTTCCCACGCTAGATAAAAGAAGGGGTCCTTGATCTTCTAAAGAGCTTTCAATTCTTATCCCATTGAAAAGTTTATCAACACTATCTTTATCTAAATCCATTCTTTTATACGAAGTCTTAATGTCGTCGATTTTAAGAATTGATTGGTAAAAATTATCCGGATTCAATTCATCAATACCAATGGCCTTTTCCAGATTCAAAGACCCTGAGCTCTCTCTCCTTAAGGTCTTTAAATTTGCGGGCACCCCATATTCTTTACAATAATCTTCGACAAGTGTCCTGACATAAGTGCCCTTTGAAACCTCAGTTCTAAATGTCACTTGGCAATTTTCTCTTTTCATCTCAAAGCTTTTCACTTTAATTGGCCTGGGGTCTTTGTGAACATACTCGCCCTTTCTAGCATACTCATATAAGGGTTTGCCATTATGTTTGAGTGCGCTATACTGAGGAGGCGTCTGCATAAAATTTCCAATATAGTTTATAGAATTAACTATAAGATTATTTACTTCGTCCTCCGTTACGGTTTTTGATTCAATTACCTTTCCAGTTAGATCACCAGTGTCTGTTGCATTTCCTATGTCAACTATGCCAGAATAAACTTTAGAGGCATCCATAATGTAATCCGATAATCTTGTATACCTGCCCAAAAGCACAACCAAAAGCCCAGTTGCAAAGGGATCTAATGTACCTGCGTGGCCGATTTTAGTTTTAATATTTAACTCTTTGAGTATTTTTTTTATTTTACGAATTACATCATAGCTGGTAATTCCTTCAGCCTTGTCTATTAAAATCAGGCCATCAACACTTGTTTTCTCTAACATAGGCAATTATCTTTTCTTTTATTTCTTCAATATTTCCGTAAACACTAGCACCTGCAGCCCTAATATGGCCACCTCCGCCTAAGTCCTGAGCAAGTTTGCCAACATTCACACAGGTTTTGCTTCTCAAGGAGACCTTGTAAAAATTATCTCCGTATTCTTTTATAATAGCAGAAACTTCGACGCCCTCAGTATCTCTAATAAAGGCTACAATCTCGTCCAAGTCATCAACGCTTGCCCCTGTATCCTCTAAATCTTTTTGACTAATGTCAGTTATGGCCAAGTAACCGTCAAGTAAAAACTCTGCCTTGTCCAAGCCAACTTTTAAAATCTCAAGTTTTCTAAGAGGCCTATTCATAAACAAGTTAAAATTAGCAAGACTCCTATCTGCCCCAAGCTCTATTAATTTTCCTGCTATTTCAAAAGTCCTTGGGCTGACATTGTCATACAAAAACCTACCAGTATCTGTAGATATTCCCGAAAATAATGAAGTCGCAACATCGCTTGATATTTCAAGATCAAGGGCCTCAAAAATTTCATATAAAAGCTGGCAAGTGCTACTCATCTCTGGATCAATTATATTTAAATCTCCATAGCCAGGATTTGTATCATGGTGATCGATTACAACTTTATACTTTGCCTTTTTAAAAGTTTCCACATTAGGACCAAGTCGATTTAAATCGCCTGAGTCCAAAGATACATATAAATCTGGAAGAAAATCAAGTGACTCCGGATCCCTTAACTCATTTATGTTTGGCAAAAATTTATAGGCGTCCGGCATCGTGTCGGACTCCAGCATATAAACGTCCTTATTCATACCCTTTAAAACGCCAAATAGGGCGGTTACAGACCCAATGTTGTCGCAATCCACCCCAATATGACTAGATATAAAAATTGTTTCAGCCTTATTCACGGCTTCCATAAATTTTATAGCCTTATCTTTAATCTTCATCTTCTAGATCAAGTCCTTTTAAAATTTCGTTAATCCTGCTTAAATACTCAATTGATTCATCAAGTTTAATTCTTAGCTCAGGAATTTTTCTCATCCTAATATTTTTTGCAATATGGCTTTTGAAAAAACCTTCTGCATTTTGTAAAGCTTCAATGGTCTTTTCTTTTTCTCTCTCACTTCCCATTACAGAAAATTTTAAATCACAGAAGCTAAAGTCATTTGTAATGGAAGCTTCAGTAAGTGTTGTCATATCTGAAACATTTGGATCGCGGATTTCCCTAAGAGCAGTTGAAACCACCTTCATGATTTCTGAATTAAGTCTTTCCTGTCTTCTATTATTCATTAGCTACCTCTACCATTTCATAAGCTTCGAAGGCATCTCCAACTTTTACGTCGTTGAATTTATCAATGCTCATACCTGCTTCATAGCCTGATTGAACTTCTCTTACGTCATCCTTAAAACGTCTGAGTGATGAAACATCTCCATCAAATATCATAACGTCGTCCCTAAGGATTCTGACCTTTGCATTTCTTGTAATCTTACCGCTTAGTACATAAATACCAGCAACGATAGTGCCGTTTGGAAGTTTAAATGTATCTCTAACTTCTGACCTGCCAATTACTTGTTCTTTAATAACAGGTTTTAGCATACCCTTAACAGCGTTTTCAACGTCTTCTATAGCTTCATAAATGACCTTGTATGTTCTTATATCAACATCTTTTTCTTCAGCCATATCAATTGCAGGCAAGCTTGGTCTTACATTGAAGCCAATGATAACAGCATTTGATGCTTCAGCAAGCATAACGTCACTTTCGCTTACGCCGCCAACACCAGTGTGAATGATATTGATCTTAACTTCATCGTTTGAAACCTTTAATAATGAATTACTGAGCGCTTCAATTGAACCTCTAACATCACCCTTAATAATAATATTTAAGTCTTTGAGTTCACCAGCTTTGATTTGATCATATAGGTAATCAAGACTTACCTTGGTCTTATCGCGGAGCTCTTGTTCTCTTAGCATTTCACGCTTACGGTCTGCAATATTTCTAGCTGTCTTGTCATCTTCACATGCATAAATCAAATCGCCAGCTTCTGGTACATCAGATAAACCAAGAATTTGAACTGGTGTTGATGGACCAGCTTTTTTAATTGGCTTATTCTTGTCGTCAAACATCGCCCTTACTCTACCAGATGCAATACCTGAAACAATGTCATCTCCAACTCTTAGAGTTCCCTTTTGAACAAGAACTGTTGCAACAGGGCCTCTGCCCTTGTCTAATTGTGCTTCTACAATGGTACCTACTGCAAGTCTATCTGGATTTGCCTTTAGTTCTGCAACTTCACTTACAAGTAAAATCATTTCTAGAAGGTCATCAATGCCTTGCTCTTCCTTAGCAGAAACAGGAACGCAAATAGTTGTGCCGCCCCAATCTTCTGGTGTTAAACCTTGTTCCAAAAGCTCTTGCTTTATTCTATCTGGATTTGCTGTTGGCTTATCCATCTTGTTGATAGCGACAATAATTGGAACGCCTGCAGCCTTTGAGTGGTTTATAGCCTCAATTGTTTGTGGCATAACCCCGTCATCAGCAGCTACAACTAGAATCGATATATCTGTGATCTCAGCTCCTCTAGCCCTCATGGAAGTAAAAGCTTCATGGCCCGGAGTATCCAAGAATGTAATCTTTTTCCCATCAATATTTACGGTGTAAGCACCGATGTGTTGGGTAATTCCTCCTGCTTCACCAGTTCTTACTCGAGCATTTCTAATAGCATCTAGCAAGCTTGTCTTACCGTGGTCAACGTGACCCATAACAGTAACTATAGGTGGACGTGGTTTTAAATCTTCTTCTTTGTCCTCAAAGTCTAAATCAAATTCATCCAAAATAATTTCTTCATTAGAAAGTTGAGGTTCAACTGTAACTTCAAACTCTTCTGCAATTAACTCTGCAGTATCGTAATCTATAGATTCATTTTGAGTAACCATCATGCCCAATTGGATTAACTTACCCATTACAAGACTCAAAGAAGCGCCAATTAATTCAGCAAAATCTCCAACAGTAATAGACTCTGGAATTTGTACTACTAAATCTTCTGCAGGTTGCTTTGGAGTATCGTCTTTCTTTTTCTTTTTCTTGCGTTCTTTTTGTCTAGTCTTTTCAAAGAAATCCTTGTTTTCATCCTCAAATCTTTTTTCTTCGTATTTGCGGTTGTTAGATTTCTTTTTATTGTTCATATTGATTTTAGGTTTTTCAACTACAAAAGTATCCAGGCTTTCCTCTTTATCTTGCTGCCTCTTGTTTGGCTTCTTATGGAAATCTCTGCCATCATCTTTTTTAAAGTCATCTTTCCTAAAATCATTGTTTTTATTAAATGGCTTTTTATTTCTATTATCTTTGTTGCGGTTGTCTCTATTATCTCTGTTATCGCGTCCATCTCTTCTTCTATCGCCGCGATTGTCGTTTCGATTGTCTCCGCGATTCTTATTTTTAAAATCTTTTTGTTGCCTGTCTTTTTTATCTTTATTTTGTTGTTCAATAAGTCTTGCTTCAACTTTTTTTCTTGCCAGCGTAACTTGATCAATAACTTTATCTGCCAATTCTTTATCAATGCTTGCCATATGTGAACTTGCATCAATATTAAGAGCAGAAAGCATATTAAGCATATCCTTACTAGATATATTTAATTCCTTGGCTAATTCGTATATTCTAACTTTACTCAAGCATAGCTCCTTCCTTTATATCGCTTAAAAGCTTTTCAAATTCTTCATCTGAAAACTTGACCTTTAAAGCGTTTTGAATCCTAAATCTCAAACTCTTGTCATTAATAACATCCTCGTTTTTTGAGATATAGGCACCTCTACCATTTATTTTCCCTGTATTGTCAACCACGACTCCACTGTCCGCAGTTCTAACAACTCTGACAAGGTCTTCCTTTAAGAATTGTTTCCTACAAACAATACAAGTTCTTAAAACCTCTTTTTTAGTCTTGGTCATACAAATCTTCTTCGTCTAAATCCATATCCAAGTTTTCATCATCTACATCTTCAAACTTGTCTAATTCGTCCTTATATAAGTCATAATCAGTAACTTCTTCGTCATCGTAATCATAGTAGTCCTTTGAATAATAGTTCTTCATCTTACTATAATCGACGTCGTCTTCATCGTCATAGTTTGTATCTGTAAATTCATAGTCAGATTCATAATCATCGTAGATATCGTCATAATCATCTTCGTGATTTTCTTTGTCAGCAGATTTATTTGCCATCATTGACTCGTATTCTTTCCTGTATTCATCCAAATACTTGTCGCTCTTTATGTCAATCTTCCAATTGGTTAGCTTAGCTGCCAACCTTGCGTTTTGACCTTCCTTACCAATGGCAAGTGAGAGCTGGTCTTCAGGAACAAATACAACTGATGAATGTTCCTCTTCGTCTATAAATACTTCTGTAACAGTCGCTGGTGCAAGGGCATTTTTAATAAATACGGACATGTCATTGCTCCAGATTATGATGTCGATTTTTTCACCGTTTAATTCATTTACAACATTTCTAACCCTGGTCCCTTGGAAACCAACACAAGCTCCTAGTGGATCTACATCTGGGTCACGGCTAAAGATTGCAATCTTAGATCTGCTACCTGCTTCCCTAGCTACGTGGAAAATTTCCACAGTACCCTCAGAAATTTCAGGCACTTCCAATTCAAAAAGTTTTCTAACCAGATTAGGATGGCTCCTACTTAAAACAATTTGAGCACCCTTGCCAGTCTTCTTAACTTCTGTAATAAGCATCTTTAATTTATCGCCAACAGTATAGGTTTCATTCATGCTTTGTTCAACAGATGGAAGCACGCCTTCTAGTCTGCCCAAGTCAACATAGCAGCTATTAGCCCTTATGCGATTGATTTGACAAGTGATAATTTCATTTTCCCTGTCGATGTATTCGTTATAAATTACTTCTCTTTCAGCGTCCTTTAGCTTTTGAATTACAACTTGCTTGGCAGTTTGTGCAGCAATTCTACCAAAGTCTTTTGGAGTAATTTCAACTTTAACAACATCACCAAGGCTTGGATTTGCAATATACTTTTGAGCATTTTCTACGCTAATTTCTGTAGCTTCGTCTTCAACTTCCTCCACCACATTTTTCAGATTAAAAACATGAACAGAACCATCATCTTCTGAGATACTAATGTCTATATCGACATTGCTTGCAGTATTGTAGTTTTTCTTATAGCTTGAAACCAAGGCTGAGCAAATCGATTCAATAATAACGTCCTTAGGAACGCCACGCTCTGCTTCAATTTCATCTAAAGCTTCAATAAATTCCCTATTCATTTAAACCTCCCAACTCACAAATAAAAGAGTGGTTCTGGCCACTCTTTCTCATCTACATCTATTCTAACATAAATTTTTTTATAATACAAGGGCAAATGTTATAATACTAACGTTTGCCACAAAAAAATAAATAAAAAAGAAAGTCCTACTGAACTTCCTCTTTAATGGTGCCGAAGGCGAGACTCGAACTCGCACGGCTCATCACCGGTGGATTTTGAATCCACTGCGTCTGCCAATTCCGCCACTCCGGCCCGTATTCAAAAACAATGATGTTATTATACTATTTATTTTTATAAATTGCAAGTCTTTTAATTCTTTTAAGAAAAATTATCTTGACAAAATCGATTTTTAATAGTAATATAAATTGATAATGATTATTGATTTCATTAGGAGGAAAGAAAATGAAAATTAAAAAATTTATTCTATGTATATTAACTATTGGCTTACTTTTTTTAACAAATGCCTGCACGAGCAAAAACTCAACTGTTGAAACGCAAGCAAAATTAAATATAGTAACAAATATTTTCCCAACTTACGATTGGGTCAGAGAAATTACCAAGGGTGGAGATGTAAATATTTCCTATCTAACAGATACTGGCGTTAGCCTTCACAATTATGAACCATCAGCAGAGGATATTAAAAAAATTAAAGAAAGTGATTTGTTTGTATATTTAGGATCCCATTCAGATAAGTGGGCTGACAAAATTTTATCAGAAAATCCTGACCTAAAAGTTATAAAACTTATGGACGTCCTTGAAGACAATATTCTTGACGAAGAAGTAAAAGAAGGTATGGAGGACCACCATGATCACGATCACGACCACGAGCATGATGACCACGATCACAAAGATGCAGATCATGACCACAATCACGATGAAGAGGACAAGCATGATGAAAACGACGAGCATAATCACGATCACAATCACGAGGACGAGCATAGTCACGAACACCACCATGACCACCATCATGAAGATGAACATGTCTGGTTGTCTATAAAAAATGCTCAGCTAATTTGCAAAGCTATCGAAGAAAAATTGTCTGAAATTGATAGCAAAAACAAAAATTTATATGCAAAAAATTTAAATAATTATTTGCAAAAATTAACTAATCTCGATAATGAATATACAAAAGAAATTAATTCTTCTAAAGACAGGACCTTAATTTTTGCTGACCGTTTTCCATTTAGATATCTAACTGAGGATTATGATCTGGATTATTATGCAGCCTTTACTGGTTGCTCAGCTGATGCTGAAGCCAGCTTTGACACCATTGTATTTTTAGTAAAAAAACTCGACGAGCTAAATATAAATTCTGTATTTACTCTAACTGACTCAGATGGAAAAATTGCAAGAACTATAATAGAAAATTCCAAGAAGGACATTAAAATTTTAAAATTAAATTCGATGGAAAGCGTAAACAAAGACCAGGCACAAGAAGCAACCTACATCGACTACATGAAGGACAATCTAAAATCAATTATTCAAGGCCTAGAATAATGTTTATCAACTTTAATTTTTTTCAAAGGTGATTTATGATTAATTTTATTGATAAGATAATTGAATATTGGCAGTTTCCCTTTGTTAAATACGCTTTTATCAGCGGGATTTTAATAGCCGTATCTTCATCCCTCTTAGGGTTAGTTTTAGTTTTAAAAAGATACAGCCATATTGGGACCAGCTTGTCAAATGTTGCCTTTGGGTCTATGTCTATGGCCTCTGTAATCGGCCTTACAAAAGAAATATATCTAATACTTCCTGTAACTGTCGCTTCCTCAGTGATTCTACTAAAGAAAAGTAAATCTCACTTTAGGTCAGACGCTTCGCTTGCAATGATAAGCGTATTTTTCCTTGCCCTTGGCTATATATTGATGAATGTTTTTAAAAGCGGTCCAAATGTTGCCGTGGATGTATGCACGACATTGTTCGGATCACTTTCGATTCTCACACTTACAAAGACTGACATCTTGATATGTTTGGTCCTTGCAAGCATAATAATTTTATTTTTTATTTTCTATTACAATAAAATTTTCTTGCTGACCTTTGATGAATCCTATGCCAAGGCAAGCGGCCTAAATTTAGAAAAATTAAATTTCATGCTCGCTATTATAATTGCTCTTACAATTTCAATCTCTCTGCGACTTGTAGGATCATTATTAGTCTGTGCCCTTATGGTCTTCCCCACTATGACTGCAGTAAAAATCTGCCGGTCTTTTAAAAGTATTAGTATTTTTGTAGCCATATCTTCTATTCTGATGGCAGTCTTTGGAATCTGCGTATCCATAGTTTTTGGATTCCCAGTTGGTCCGACAATTGTATTTATAAATGCACTAGTATTTATGATTGCTAGTATCATCGGAAAAAGGATTTAAATATGAAAAAAACTTTAAGCAAAATTTCTATAATTGTATTACTCTTAATAGCCTTTTTGGCCTGCCAAAAAGAAAATAAAAATCCCGCCGACATGATTAATAATAATAATAATAATAATATAAAAAGCGAGGATATAAAAAAAGATATTAGAAAGCAGATGGGCCAGCAAAATTTAAAAGAAAAAAATAAAAAAAGCGAAATTTTATTCGATGCCAATAAAAATAAGGACGAGCAAAACACAGATATGGCAAATTTAGATAATATTGAAATTGCCAATACAAAAGACCTGCTTGATGAACTCGAAGAACAGAACAAAAACGATAACGGCTACAATTTTGATCTGACAGACATGGGTGCTGATATGATATTTGCTACTGTCTATATGATTGTCACCGATCCTGATGCGGCCGCAGGTAAATCCATCCGAGTAAATGGTCTCCTCTACACTTACCCCAATGCAGATGGGAATGGTCAGAGCCAGTACTGCATTATAAAGGACGCCCTCCAGTGCTGTGCCCAAGGCTTGGAAATCTCTTTTAAAAACAAGCCAGAGCAAATTCCTGAGGATGGGACTGAAGTTCTAGTAGAAGGAGTACTAGAGCCCTATCAAGTCGAAGGCGTGCCCATGAAGCTTTGCAGAATAAAAGAAGCAGTTCTTACTTTGAAGTAAAGTTTTTTTATAAAATTAATTTGATTTTTAATTTATCTCTTGTTATAATATTCCCTTAGAGGTTTTATGTACGATATTATAGATTATGATGAAATAAATAAAAATTCAATATTAATAGATGTGAGAACACAGGAAGAATACGAGGACTTCCATATACCTGGTGCTCTGTCAATGCCTATTTTAAACTTTGAAGAGAGAAAAATTGTAGGAACCCTATATGACAATGGCGAAAAAGATTTAGCTAAAGCCAAGGCTTTGAAATTTGGGTCAAGAAAATTAAAAGAATTTTTAGATTTAATTATCGAACAAAATGATAAAAAAATTGTCTTTTACTGTGCCAGAGGCGGCTTTAGGTCAAAGACTGTTGCTGCCCTATTCTTTAGCTTAGGCTACAATGTCTGCCAACTAAAAGGTGGCATCAAGCACTATCGGCAAATAGTCAATGCAAATTTGCCTGATTTAATTAAAGATATAAATCTAATCGCCCTTTATGGTCCTACTGGTTCAGGAAAATCAAATATTTTAAATATTTTAAAAGAAGATTATCCAGTTATTGACTTAGAGGCTCTGGCAAATCACAAGGGCTCTGTCCTTGGTTCAATTGGCATGGGTAAACCTCATTCACAAAAAACCTTTGAGGCCCTAGTCTTTGAACAGTTAAGGCATTCAACTAATAAAAACTTTTTAATTGAAGGCGAAAGTAAACGCATCGGAAATATCGTCCTTCCCCAAAACTTGTGGGACAAGATGCTAGCAGCCAAGAAGATTTATATTGAATCCCCTATTGAATATAGAGTAGATAGGCTTATCTTTGAATATGTAAACCAATCTTCAGATTCCGAGCTCTTGTCCGCCTTATCCAATATCGAAAAATATATTTCAAAAGAAAATTATGAAGCAGTAGTTAATAGTATTAAATCAAAAGAATACAAGCTGGCAGCAAAAATTCTCTGTGAAAAATACTACGACCACAATTACAAATTTAGACCAGATGCAAATACAATAGTAATTGAAAATAAAAATGACGCAGAATGCGCCAAGGAAATTTTAAAATTAATAAATATGTAAAATTCAAAAGCCCACGCAAAAATCAAATGCGTGGGCTTTTATTTTATAATCTTTCTAAGTCAGCCATTAACCTATCAAGGTTAAGACCGTGGACCATACTAGCCTCTTCTACTGTTTCCATCAAGCTTGCAGGGCATCCTACGCAAGCCATTCCATAACTCATCAAGATGTAAGCAGCTTCAGGTTTTTTCTCTAAAAGCTCGCTTAGATAAGTGTCTTTAGTAACTTTGAAATCGCTCATTATAGTCCTAGTGCCTTTTCAAGTTTTTCTTGGTTGAATCCTAAAATAACTTCATCATCAACAAAAATTACTGGAACGCCAGCAAAACCTTGTTTTCTTAGGTCAAGCATAGCTTCCTTATCTTCGCTAATATTCTTTTCTTCGAATTCGAAGTTGTTTTCTTTTAGCCAATCTTTTGCCATGTGGCAGAATTGACAATTATCACTTGTGTAAATTACAATTTTTTTCATACATATACCTCCTAGTTTTTCTATATTCTTTTTATACCCTAATTCATATAAAATAAACAAAATTCTCAACAAAAAATGAAGGCCATATTCCTTGCCTCCATTTATAAAAATTATTTATTTATGTGAAACGTGGTTCATTCCCTTTACAAAAATATCTTTTACGTGATCGTCATCGATTGTATAAAAAATATTTTTCCCTTCTCTTCTTGGCTTAACCGCTCTTACAGCTCTTAGAATACTCAGATGGTGGCTTACTAGAGACTGGCCGAGACCTGTCTTTTCGGAAATATCTGACACGCACAAGGTCCCATCCATAAGTGCATGAATAATCTTTAGCCTGCTTGAATCTGCAAGTGCCTTTAACATCTCTACAAAATCGTATACAGTATCTTCATTAAAAATATATTTTTCTTCCATTTTTACCTCCACTTACAATATATCCTTCAACCTATCTTCTAGCTTGATATAATCTTCCAGACCTAAATTCTCAGCTCTTTTGCCTGGATCAATATTAACATCTACCAAGGCATCTTCTATTAATTGCTTATCAGCGCCTAGGCCCATGCTAATTGAATTTAAAATCGTCTTCCTTCTCATGCCAAAAGCTGCGTGAACTAACCTCATAAAAGCCTTGTGGTCCTTGTTATCTTTTAGCTTCATATAAACAACTGCACTATCTACTTTTGGTCTAGGAATAAAGCCTCCCGGTTTAACTACAAAGGCCCCCCTAGCATCTGAAAAATATTTTACAAAGACTGACAAGGCCGAGTAATCTTTGCTGCCAACTTCTGCAGTCATCCTTGCAGCAACTTCCCTTTGAACCATGACTGTCGCTGACTTAAATTTTCCCAGTGTAAAAATATTTTCAAGTATAGGAGTCGTTACTACATAAGGCAGGTTTGCAACAAAGTCTGTCATCCCTTGGGCTGCCTTAGAGAAAAGCTCTTCATTGGTCGCATCGCCCTGGTACAATTTAAATTTGGGATAGGCTTCTAGGTTTTCTTCCAAGATTGGAAAAAATCTTTGGTCGATCTCAATCGAGTGGACCTCAGCTCCTCTAATCAAAAGCTCTTCTGTGAGTGAACCTATACCTGGTCCAACCTCAAGAATCTTTGTCTCTTCATTTACACCTGCAGTGTCTCCAATCTTTTTTAAAACATTGCCGTCTATCAAAAAGTTTTGTCCCAGGCTCTTTTTAAAGTCTAAACCGTAGGAATCAATAATTTCTCTGGTCCTATTCAAATGATAAATTCTAGTCAAATTATTTTCCCCCTTCAGCTTGAACTTCTCTGATGGCTTGTAGAATTTTTTCTTCCTCAATTGCAAATGAATTTAATCTGTTGATAAATTCCTTGGCATTGGGCTTACCTATGCCGAGTTTTTCGCTCACCTTTTCTCTTAAATATTTAGAATTATCCAAGCCTGTAAATCCATGTTCAAACAAAAATTTACTATCGTAAATCTTTTCTTGTGTTTGGACCATGGGATTAGCCGACTCAATTGCCTTTCTTATAACATCGGCGCTGGCATTTTCGATGCCAACATCGCCATTCTTTACCCCATCTCTTTGATTTATATAAGCATCTTTTATCGGACATTTTAAATTTTCTTTGAGCTTCCTTCTGATAGTCTCGCCTGGAGAGTCGGGATCAGTTAAGATAATGGCTCCTCTGGTCTTGGTGATTTCAACAATCTCATCCATCTTGGGCTTTGATATATGAATACCACCTGTGGCGATCACATCTGCATCTAAAGCCTGTTTAACTTTGGTTATATCGTCTTTGCCTTCAACTATTATAATTTCTTTGATCATATATTATAAAATTCCCTAGCGTTTTTTGTGGTTTGTTCAATGACTTCCTCAGGTGAGATACATTTTAATTCTGCAATTCTCTTTACTACATATGAAATATATTTTGGCTCATTGCGCTTACCCCTAAAAGGAACTGGCGTCATATAAGGAGCATCGGTTTCCAAAAGCAATCTGTCGAGGGGTGCAAACTTTACTGAGTCAACAACGTGCTTTGCATTTTTAAAAGTCACAGCCCCACCGATTGATAAATAATAACCCATGTCCAAATATTCCCTGGCCACTTCAACGGGCGCAGTAAAACAATGGATCAGAGTCTTGCCCTTCCGCATGACCCTTAGCATATCAATCGTATCCTTGGTCGCCTCCCTGGTGTGGATCACTAATGGATAATCTACTTCATTTGCAAAGTGTATAAAGCGTTCAAGAACTTTTTTCTGAGTTTCCCTATCGGACAAATCATAATGATAGTCTAGTCCGCATTCACCAATGGCTACTACCTTTGGATTTTCAAGCATCTTTTTATATTCTAATATGTCTTCTTCTTTAAAGTCCTTGGCCTCATGTGGATGAACGCCCACAACAGCGTAAATATTTTCGTACTTTGTAAGCTCTACAGAGGCAAGAGAAGATTTTAAATCACTTGACGCATTGACAGCGAATAAAACGCCATCATCTTTAAAATTTCTAATTATCTGATCCCTGTCCTCATCAAAGGATGGGTCGTCCAAGTGAGTGTGGCTATCTATAAACAAACTCATCTTATCTTTGCACCTGGATCAATATCCCTATCTGCCCTTAAGAGTGAGAGTGCATCTCCGCTTTCTGCAGCCAAAATCATACCATTGCTTTCAACTCCGCGGAGGTTTACTGGCTTTAAGTTTACAATCATTGCCAGCTTCTTGCCTACGATTTCCTCTGGCTTATAATGATCTTTGAGTCCGCTTACAATAGTTCTTTCTTCTCCACCAATGTCGACCTTTAATACATAAAGCTTGTCAGCATTTGGATGGTTCTCAACTGATTTTACTAAGCCAACTCTGAAATCGCATTTCTCAAAATCAGAAAATTCGATTTGTGGTTTTGTTTCAACATTTGTCTCAGTCGCTGATTTTATTTTTCTGGATTCAGCGAGTTCATTATTTAGATTAATAATTTCATCAATTTTATCGTCATCAGCACGGTCAAATAAGTTCTTGCCCTTGACAACTTTTAGGCCCGGTTTTACCTTAATTTCATCAGTCAAATTAAATTTGTTGTAAATTTCCTTGGCTGTATCTTCAAGTACAGGGCTCAGAAGCTCTGCAGCTGCGACTATGCATTCACAGAGGACGTATAGAACTGTTTTTAGCCTTTCTGTGTCTTCCTTAGCCAGCTTCCATGGTTCAGTTTCATCTATATATTTGTTAGCCCTTCTGATGAGTACAAAGACATCTTCAAGGGCAAAATTAAATTTAAAATCATCCATTTGCTTGTAAAATTTATCGGATGAAATTTTAATTTGCTCTAGAACTTCCTTGTCCAAGTCATTGTATTCATTTGGTTCAGGTATAATTCCATCAAAATATTTTTCAATCATTGACAGGGTCCTACTTACCAAGTTGCCTAGGTCATTTACCAAGTCTGAATTGTATCTTTGGACTAGCTTGTCAATGGTAAAGTTACCGTCGCTGCCAAAGGAAAATTCTCTAAGGATAAAGTACTTTAACACATCCCTACCAAGGGCTTGGATAATTGGCTCTGGATAATAAACATTGCCTTTGGACTTACTCATTTTGTCACCGTCGAATAAAATCCATCCGTGGGCTATAACCTTCTTAGGTAGCTCCAGACCAAGAGCCATCAAAAGTGCTGGCCAAATTACAATGTGAAAACGCAAAATTTCCTTGCCAACCAAGTGAAGGTCAGCTGGATAAAATTTATTGAAGAGCTCTTCATCAAAACCATAGCCAATACCTGTTAGATAGCAGCTAAGAGCATCAATCCATACATAGATAACGTGCTTTTCATCGCCTGGAACTGGAACGCCCCAAGATATTGATGACCGACTAACAGATAAGTCTTCCAAATCATTTACAAAGTTGTTTGCCATTTCATTCATGGCGCTCTTTGGTTCAATGTCAGCGGTCTTGTACCATTCGAGGATCTTGTCCTTGTATTTGCTTAGCCTAAAGAAATAACTTTCTTCTTCGCGTTCTTGCAATTCGCGGCCGCAATCTGGGCACTTGCCATCGTTGGTTTGTGCTTCTGTGAAGAATGATTCACAAGGCACGCAATATAGACCTTTGTACTTGGCCTTATAAATATCGTCGTTATCCACGAGTTTTTGCCAAATCTCTTGTACAGCCTTTACGTGTTCTTCGTCAGTTGTCCTTCTGAAGCAGTCGTATTTAATCCCCAAATCGGACCATAGTTTCTTGGTAGAAGCTACAATACCGTCTGTAAATTCCTTTGGAGTCACACCTGCCTTTTCAGCAGTTGTAGCGATCTTTTCCCCATGTTCGTCTGTGCCAGTTACAAAAAATACTTCATCGCCCTTGAGCTGTCTGTATCTTTTGATTACATCTGCAACGATAGTTGTATAAGTATGACCAATGTGCAAATTGCCATTGGGATAATAAATTGGTGTTGTTAAATAATATTTACTCATATTCCCTCCTAAAAACTCTTATATATAATAAAATCTTAAATAAATTTATCTCTCAAATTGCTCCAGTAACTGTCTTCGTCTATGTGCAAGCGATTTATAAATACATCTGACATAGTCGTTACTATCCTATCTATATTTTCAATCAAGTGTTCAGTCCCGTCTTGAACGATCATTATGCCTTTTTCATACTTGGTTTCAGGCGATAAAATAACTTCAAAACGCCCCGGCATTACAACCGAATTTAAAAGTGACCTGTAGCTGGCACTTGATATTGGCGCCAGCGGACTTAGCTGCATAATTTCAAAAGCCGGATAGACAATAGCTCCTCCAACTGAGAAATTGTAGGCCGTGCTCCCAATTGATGTAGAAATTATGAGGCCGTCTCCGGAAAATCTTTCCAAGAAATTGTCGCCAATCATAACATCCATGTGGAGGACTTTTGAATTAAGCCCCTTGACCAGAACTTCATTAACGCACAAGTATTCTACGCTAGACCCGTCAGTCCTGTACGCTGTACACTTTAAAAGTCGAGTCGGATTTGTGGTGTACTTGTCAACGGTTATATGATGGACCAGGCTGGCCAGTTCATGCCTCTTAACCTCTTGAAAAAATCCAAGACCGCCTGTATTGATACCAATAAAAGGCTTCTTAGAATAATTTGACAGGGTGACCGCCTTTAAAAAAGTTCCGTCCCCACCAACTACAATATTAAAATCAACTTGACCCTCGAATATAGCATTCGAATTTATGTCATGCCTCACTGTATCAATGCCGAGTGCATGAAATCTTTCTTCAAGTTCTTTTGCAACTTCTATACTCGCTGGATATTCATTTAAATATATACAAATTTTTTTCATATTTACTCCTATACATATTATAGCAGTTTTTATCAAATAAAAAAAGAGCCCGAAGGCTCTTCCTTGCTTAAATTTTTAATTTCATCAATCTTTAATAGCCTTAAATAAACTTTTAAAGAAATTAACCTTGGTCCCGTAGTTAAAACTTCCCAGCTTGTAGACCTTGATTGAGAACTTTGCAATCAAAACTGTACTTACAAAGAGAATTGCTGCAGAAATTATAACCTCTATGACAGGAACAGTTTCAACCCCATACCTGGCAATCATAGCAAATGGCGATGAAAATGGAACAAAGCTAGCAACTTTTAAAACAATTCCAGGATTCATCATTCCAAAATATGAAACGAAAAATGAAATTACAAATACCATTGTAAGCGGTTGTATAGCTGTGTTGACATCTTCGATCTTGCTGACCAAGCTAGCAGCAGCTGCCATCATAAAGAGATATAAGATATAACCCAGGATAAAAAATACAAAGGTAACTATAATTTGATCAACTTTTATTAGCTGAGTCAAGTTTAAGGACTCAACTATATCCATGGCTGTTTCTCCGCCAAATTTTGTGCCGATAATCATGCCACCATAGAGTACTAATAGTGAAATCACTCCCACCAATCCATAGGCAGCGACCTTGCCGCAAATTAAATCAGATGGCTTGGCAGCTGTAATCAAAAGCTCCATAGTCCTGTCCGATTTTTCACGAGCTATACTCATGGCCACTTGATTTGAGAACATCATTATGAGGAAATACAATACAAAGAGTGCAATATAGACCAGCCAAAAGTTTTTGGCTCCGTCAGTTTCCAAACTAATAGGCTCGTAATAATTGGATTCCAAGAACTTGTCTGTAATAGCTGAGTCAACACCCATGTCATTGAGTTCTTTTTGCTTTTCAATATTAGTAGCGATTTGGGCCAGATTTTCATATTTATTCATAGCCCCCATGGAAGAAGATTTCATAATCAATTTTCTTTGGTCGCCCTTGATTAAAATTGCTGCATCCAAATCATTCTTCTTTAAGTCTGCTTCCATCTTATCTGGGTCATCGTACTTTACAAATTCAGACTCATAAGCATCTGCCAAGGCTGCTTCATCGATATATGACAAATCAGAATAAACCCCGATTGGCTGATTGTCCCCTGAAGAAAATTTGGCCACAAGCTTTGGCACAAAAGAAAACAAAATTGTAAACAAAAACATAATAGCCATAGAAATTATAAAGGCTTTTTTTCTCACTGCGTTTAAAAATTCAAAATTAAATACTGTTAACATCTTTGTTTACCTCGCATACTCTACAAATATATCTGAAAGTGTCGGTTTAAAGATTCCGTAGTTATCAATCTTTAGACCCATCTCATTTATAGCATTCAAAAGTTCTGCCTGATTCTTGTCTGTCAGGTCTACAATTATCTTTTCGTCTTTGATAGATGTAGCAAAACCCTTTTCATTCAAGTCTCTCGCCACGCCAACATTGTCCACATTTAATAGATCAATATATACATTATTGCCGGCTATCTTTCTTTTGAGTCCGTCAATTGATCCATTAACTACAACCCTACCGCCGTTTAATATAGCTAGGTCATCGCAAATTTCATCTACATAACCCATTTGATGGGAAGAGAAAAACATGAGCTTATCCTTGCCTGCCCTTTCTAAAATCAAATCGCGAAGCAAGTTTGAGTTGATAGGGTCAAGACCAGAAAAAGGTTCGTCCATAATAATAATCTCTGGATCACCGATCAGCGATTGGGCGATTTGAACTTTTTGTTGGTTACCCTTACTTAAAACCTCTAGTTTTTTGTTGGCATATTCTTCCAGGCCAACGCGGTCTAAAAGTTCAAGGGCAGATTTTTTTGCTGCATGAGGATCATAGCCCTTTAACTTTGCAAAATAAACCAGCTGCTCTAAAATTTTAACCTTTTGGTACATGCCCCTTTCCTCTGGCAAATAACCAATCTTAAAGTTCTTAGCTGAAAAATCTTCTCCATTTAGAGTAATCTTGCCTCCATCTTTTGAAATAACTCCCATAAGTATTTTAATTGTTGTGGACTTGCCCGCACCATTCCTGCCCAAAAAAGCAAGCGGCCGGCCGCTCTCAACATTAAAACTAATTCCATGTAAAACATGGTTTTTACCATAGGATTTATCTATATCAATTAATTTTAATTCCATATTACCTCCTAACACAAGGTCATTATACCATAGATTTGTATTTTAAAGCAAAGATTATTGTAAAAATAAATTAAAAAAGCCAAGGCAAAAGCCCTGGCCAAATAAATCTGAATTTACAGATTGCGGTCAATATGAGAAACAAAGTCGTGGATATTTGTAACCATAGTCTTTACTTCTAGGGTACCACGGTCTGATAATTTATTTACAGAGAACTCTTGCAAGTCGATTGAGTAAATAAATACAGGTCTGATTTCTCCATCAAATTCATTGTAAGATGGGGTCATATTGCCTGATGCAATTGTATGAAGTACTGTTGATAGACAAATGAGCATGCCAGTTTTTCTGGTATGGGTACGCATTTTGTTTTGAGCTTCATATACATTGTCGATGGTCTCTGGCATTGTGTATGGGTCTCTGATACTTGCTGCAAGTACAAAGTCCTTGTTTTCCTTTACCATTGTGTACATAATACCGCTCTTTAAAACACCTTGGTCAACAGTATCCTTGATTGATCCAGCTTGTCTAATGGTACTAATTGCATCATATTTTAGTGAATCAAAATCTCTATCTGAGTTTTCAAAAAGATTTTTTGTAATGTCAACAGTAGCAAAAGTATCCCCTGTTAAAATCGCATCTACATAACCCTTTTTGATCAGGCTTTCAAAAGCCTTTGAAGCGCGTTTATCATTTACAAGTGATGGTCCAATAACCCAAGTAATTGGCTCATTAAATGATTTAACATATTTCATGATTTCATAGAGCTCATCATAGTCTTTTGAGTAAGCAGTTTCACGGCTTCTGCCAGTTCTAAAGGCAAAAGTATCTCCGCCTTCTCCACCTGTGGCAAAGCCCTTGGTGTACATATAAATTCCTTCGCTGGCATCTTCTGTCCTGCCAACAATAACCTTGTCGCCTTTTTTTAGATTTCTAAATTCAATGATTTCAACGCTGGTTGGGCTGGTGATAATAGGACAAGTATCCATCCTACTTTCAACTGCCAAGACCCAATTGCCATCTATCTTAAAGTATTCAGGATAAATTGAAAGCGCATGATAGTTATCTGGAGCAACCCCGTCCATAGGAGCTTCCACATATTTGCAATTAGGGGCGTTTACTAAAAATTCTTGAGTCCAATCTGGTTCTTGATATTTTTGAAAATTATAAGCCATTTATTCCTCCACTAAAGCATTTCTAACATTTACACAAAAATCTTGTACGTTAGTAACAATACTATCTACAAGTTGTCCTTCTCTTTCATTTACCACAGAATTTGTCGCATAGTCACTGATGTCAATTGAACAAATATAAGTTCCGTAGATTTCATCGCCCTTAACCCTATACAAAGGAGCAACTTCTGTAGCGCTCACTGAGTGCAAGAGGGTTGCCAGGGTTATAATAATATCTGCATCCTTGACGGCATCGTGCATGGCATTTAGTCCGCAAGTAACATTGTGGCGAACTTCTGGTAGAGGTCCGTCGTCTCTGATTGATCCACAAAGCACAATTGGCATTTCTTTTTCTACTAACTTTTTAATAAAGCCATCCTTAACCTTGCCTGATTCGATAAAAGCCTTCAATGAATCATAGTGTCTGGCTTCATTTAACAAGTCCAAGTGATTGTAGTGGCCATTTGGAACTGACTCTTGAGTATAAATATTTTGCCCAAGAGCTGTGTTTAAAAAGCCCCCTTCAAGGTCATGAGTAGCCATGGCATTACCTGCAAGTAAAACTTGAACATAACCTGCATCAACCAAGTTTGCTAGAGCATTTCTAGTATCGTAGTCAAAAACAACTGCAGGTCCAAGTACCCAGGCAATCTTGCCTCCCCTTGCCTTAACTTCCTTCATCATAGCAAGAAGTTTTTCATAGGCGTCAGATGAGCCCTTAAACATTGGCATGTCTCCGCCGTCTAAATCATCACTAAAGGCATCTGCCCTATAAATTCCGCACTTTTCACATGGGCAATCGCCAATTAAAACCATGTCCCCAACCTTTAAGTCCCTAGGTTGAACACATTTTAATTCTCCATCATTAACCACAACTCCCCTTAAAAAATGGTTTGTCGGTAGCTTAAATTCTCCGTCAACCTTTATGTATTCCACATAAGGTTTGGTCAAATAAGCGCCAACAGGCATGCAGCCGTCTTTTTCCACTTTTTTAAAAGTCGCATTTTTATAAGCATCTTCATTAATCTTTTTAATCTTACTTACTGGAAAAACTGTCATATCTACCTCCTAATGATTTAATTATAACATAAATCTTGAAATAACAAAACCATTTAAGTATAATTAATTTGGAGGTAGATATGGAATCTTTATTTTATTTAATTCTAACAATGAATATTATTAGCTTTGCGGTCTATGCCTATGATAAATTTGCAGCCATAAATAACCGTTGGAGGATAAGTGAGAAAAATTTATTTTTACTCGCCCTACTGTTCGGAGGAGTTGGCGCCACATTGTCAATGAAAATCTTCCGCCACAAAACTCAAAAGCCCCTGTTTTTACTTGTAATACCAATATTAACAGCCCTACAATTAGTCGCAATCGCCACCCTCTATGGAGTCAATCTCAATTAAAATTTTACCTTATATATAAATATAAGTTTATTTATATATCTAATCGGGTAAGGACATACCAAGAGGCAGATTATTATAGTAAAGCAAAGGAGCTCAAATGAAAAATTTTGAATTTAATTTTAATCGAATTAAGACAAATATAAGGTCCAGCCGGCAGATTTCTCTGACAATTTTTTGTGCCATCCTTATATCTGTTTTTATTTTAACCTGGGCCAGCTCGATAATACTAGCTACTATAAATCACAGAGCCTACCTGGACAATATAAGATATAATGACAGCGAAACCCGTGCAAGACTTATGTTCAGTGGTTCTTTTAATTTTAATGATAATCCCATGGATATTAATTACATAAGGAAAACTATGGATGAGAATTTCAATTCTCCCTACAATTTTTCTATTTCCACTGGTCCAACTGCCACCATTAACGGAGATATTGTTGCTTGTGAGATAACTGGCATAAGCGAAAACTTTATAGACGATAGCTTTGTAATTTTTTCTGGCGATCCGAATAAAATATATACAGAAAATGCCATAGCTATTAAAAAATCTATGACTGAAGAATTAAAATTATCTCTGGGCGATAAGGTTAATATAAATGGGAGCGATTTTACCTTAGCAGCAATTATAGATGAGTATAAATGTTTCACCCCTATTTTTATGAGTCTAGAAAATTACGATAAATTATTTTACAATCAAAACAATATTCTGGACTTATACATAGATAATTTATCTGGACTTGAGCGAAGTTCTTTGGTCCACAAACTTAATAGACTTTTCAAAAACCCAAATCTCTGGGATATTAAAGTAGAAAATGTAAATAAAAGGTACGAAGTCCTTGATGACTATATAAGTAAAGCCATAAGTGATGAAATCATCCCAATTATAATGGTATTTGTTTTGGCAATAATAGCCATATTTATCTTGTATTTTGGATTAATCAGGTGGAGAAAAAGAAACATAGGCATACACATGAGCTTGGGCGCAAGGAAAAAAGATATTATTATGGATGCTAGTCTAGAGGTCTTTATCTATATGTTTACCTCAACTCTTATAAGCTTTTTGATTATAAATATCTTTTATAAATACTTGGCTTATATTTCTAGTATCTATAAAGGACCCCTCCTTTATCTCTTAGTCCTAGTTATTTCTGCACTGACATCAATAGTCATAGGCATATTCTCAGCCAAAAAGATATCATCCAAGTCAATTACTGAAATTATAGGAGGCTAATATGAAATATTCATTACACCGTGTTAATTTAAGAATATACCATAGGATTGTCCTATATTTATTTTTAATTCTTGAAATTGCAATAGGATCTGCCCTTTTGTTTTATTCACATTCTCACTTTATAGCTGATAAAAAAGACTTTGATAAAACTAATAGATATATCGAAGCCTCAACATCTGCAATTTTGGCTAACCCAAATTTAACAAAAAATATAACCTATGATGATTACCTATATCTAAAAGAAAATATCTTTAAAAACACTCAAGCTTCATATACTGTCAATACAAATCTGAATTTTGGAATTGGTTATGATAGCTTTAATATTGCCCTAGTTTTCATGGGCCCAGAGGAACTCAAGGAAACTTTTGGCATTGACCAAGAACCTGGCAAGGCCTACATAGGTGAAATGGCCAAAAAAGATCTGCAGAAAATTCTTGGTTTAAAAAAGAAAAGGCCACATTTTGAAGTTGATAGTAACAGTGTTGGTTATTTCCCAGATAAGGGTTACTATTACGAATTAAATGATATGGATATAGAATTTACAAAGTCTTCTATTAAATTTCCAAATTTAGATACAGAATTAGAATTTGTAGATATGCCAGAAGATACAAAAAACAATGCCATAGCAACTGGCGACGTCATACAATTAAAATCAGATCAAATACACAAGTATATGTGTATACGTATACAGCCAGAAGGCCGCTTTATGATTATCGTACCCGCTGAATATGCCAGGGATATAGATAAAATTATTAGACCTTGGAAACATCCAACTCTAGCTTTAATATATACAACTATCGATCCAAGAATAGTCGTTAAAAATTTTAAAGAAAGCCCCGAAGAAATTTGGCAGGCTATTGATTACTTAAAATCTAAACATCCCGAGGCTAATTTTTCTTTAGATGACCCCAGAGCCTTAAATAAAAAATGGATAAAAGAAAAAAGGCAAAGCATGTATAAATATATGCTTACAAGTATCCTATTGTTATCAACTGTATCCTTAATAACATCAGGTATATTTTTGCTCCTACTCCAAAGTCGTAAAAAAGAAATAGCCATATCCTTAGCATGTGGATCGACAATTAAAACTCAAATTAAAGAATTGATTTTGGAGATAGGTCTATTAATATTATATGGAATGATTGTGGGAGTTGCCATCGCATATATGTACGGAGATATAGTGGAACAAATTAGTATAGCCAAGACCAATTATATGACAGGCACTACCATTGTTACCAATATAGAACCCTTTATAGTCTTGCTAATAACTGGACTAATAATCTTACTAACCAGCTCCATTTTGATAATCAAAGCTATAAAAAAACTAAATCCAATCGAAATTTTGCAAAACGAATAGAAGAATCTAATATAAATGTTAATTATATATATATGTGTTTATTTTTTAATTTAGTTGGGTAACATGGAACTAAGAAGACATAAGCAAGTTCTATACTATAATATAAAGGAGGAATATTATGAAGAAGTTTACATCACTTTTGTTAATTACATTAGCAGTTGTATCTTTTTTAGTAACACCTGCTATGGCAAAAAGCATGCAGTTAACGACTGATGCTATCAGACATGAGCCAATCATTGTTTCTCGTGGTGCATTTAGACAATGTCAAGCTTGTGGTAATGGAACACTTGAACTTGTCGACACCAGTAGCGAAATGGAAAGATTTGCTTACGATAGTAAATGTACTCATTATCCAAATGGCTATGACTATTATTATAGCACAGAGACAAAGTATTACTATAAGTGCTTTAATTGTGGACATAGCAAGTTAGATCGTTCTAAAAGCTATAGGATGGAGTGTCACGGATCATATTAAATTGTCATTAAGACATATTAATTAAATCATCATATGGAACTTGCTTGGAGTCTTCTTTTTATTAAAGCAAAGGAGTTGTAATGAAAAATTTTGAATTTAATTTTAATCGAATTAAAACAAATATAAGGTCCAGCCGGCAGATTTCTCTGACAATTTTCTGCGCCATCCTTATATCTGTTTTTATTTTAACCTGGGCTAGCTCAACGATTCTGGCCACTATCAACTATCGGTCATACTTAAATCAAATCTCTTATGATCCTGACGAAGTATATGCCAGATTGTCCTATTCCAGAAACTATTCTACTGAAAATAAATTAACTGCAGACTTTGTCCAAAAAGCTATGGCATATGAGTTTGACAATGACTACAATTTTGCTATGTCAACTGGGACCAACATTGCCATTAATGGCCATATATTGAATTTACAAATAGCAGGACTTGGAGAGAACTTTATTGATGATTCCTCTGTAGTCTTGGATGGAGATGTCAATAAAATTTATAGTGAGGATGCCATTGCCCTTATAGAATCTCTAGCTAACAAACTAAACCTATTTGTTGGGGACATGGTAAATATAAATGGTAAAGACTTTGAGCTTTGTGCCATTGTAGATGAATACAAGTGCTTTGACTACATATTTATGTCAATAGAAAATTACGAAGACCTATTTGCAAATGTTAGCATGGGTCTGCATTTGTATATAAAAAATTTGTCACAGGGAGATATCAGCTCTCTAACCCACAAGCTAGACCGTATTTTCAAGGCTCCAAATCTAAGTAATATAAGAGTTGAAGAATACAAGGATAGGAATGAGCTTTTGGATTACTATGTAGAGAATGCCATTTCAAAAGATATTATTCCAATAATTATTATCTTTATCCTGTCTATAATTTCTCTTGTAGTCTTATACTTTGGCCTTATTAAATGGCGGAAGCGAAATATCGGCATCCACTTAAGTCTGGGCGCCAGTCCAAAGGATATAAAGTTAGATTCAACTTTGGAAATCCTTGGATATATGCTTGTCTCTACCCTGATTAGTTTTATAGCTATAAATATTTTTTACAATCAATTATCCTACATGACATCAATTTTGATAAATAAATGGCTTTACATTTTTGTGCTAGCTATAAACATATTGTTAGCTCTTGTAATCGGGGCTTTAGCCGCCATAAAAATTACCTCAGAGCCAATTAACGAAATGATAGGAGGATAAAATGAAATATTCCAAACATCGTGTAAATTTAAGATTGTATCATAGGATAGCCCTCTATATATTTTTAGTATTGGAAATAGCCCTGGGCTCTGCCCTCTTATTCTATTCATATTCACAGTATATAGTAGACAAAAAAGAGTTAGACTCTACCCTGAAATATATCGAAGACTCAACCACTTCTATTATGGCTAGGCCAAATACAGTTGAATATTTAACTTATGACGACTATACTTACATCAATGAAAATATATTTAAAAACACAAAATCCCACTACACAGTAAATGCTACTTTGAATTTTGAATATAGCAGAACTGGTAAAATCGCCTTGGTCTTTATGAGCCATGACGAGATGAAAGAGACTTTTGGTATCAGTCCCCAAGCAGGAACGGCTTATATAGGTGAAGAAGCCAAAAAAGTCGTTGAGATTTTAAGCAAATTGCAAAAATCCAGAGCTCAAGTTACAATAGATGATGGCATGGTTAGCTTTGGTGCAAAGGGCGGTCATTACTTGGAACTAAATGACATGGATATAGACTTCACTGCAAATTCCATTAAGTTTTTGAACCAAGAGTTTGAATTTATGGACATGCCAGTGGATACCAAAGAAAAAATGCTGATAACCAGTCCAGTCATTCAGACAATCGAAAATGGCAAAAATGAATCTCTCCTGCCCAACCAGCCAAAGGGAAAATATATGATTATTGTACCTGTCGAATATTCCAGAGACATAGATAAGATTATTAGACCTTGGCAAAATAGAAAAATGGCAGAGTTCTATAATAATATAGCGCCGAGGATTTCAATTAAAAATTTTGAAAAAGCTCCCGAAGAAATTTGGCAGGCAATAGACTATTTAAAATCAAAATACCCCAATGCCAACTTTGCTATTGACGATCCCAGGGCTAGCAATGAAGCTTGGATAGAATACAAAAAACAAACCATGTCCAAGTACCTGCTTATAAGCATCTTGCTCCTAGTCATAGTATCGGTTATCACATCTGGCATATTCTTGCTTCTCCACCAAGGCCGCAAGAAAGAAATTGCCATATCTCTGGCCTGCGGTTCCACCGTCAAAGATCAAATAAAAGAACTCCTCATGGAGATCTCGGCCCTTATTTTCTATGGCATGGTCGTTGGAGTCGCCGCTGCATATATGTACGGAGATATTGCTGAGAGGAGATTTTTTGAAAAATACAAGGCCTACAGGGGCTTAAATATAAAGACAAATGTAGAACCATTTTTAATTCTAATATTAGCAGCAGTAATTATTCTAATAATATCATCTGCCCTCTCAATTAGGGCAACACGCAAACTAAATCCAATAGAAATTTTGCAAAACGAATAGGAGGACCAAATGATTAAAATCAGAAATCTATGCAAAACATACACAGATTCAATAGTTGAAACCCAAGCCTTAAAGGGAATCGACCTGGACATTGATGAAGGCGAATTCGTTGCCATAATCGGCAAGAGCGGCTGTGGCAAGTCTACACTCTTAAACATTATGGGCGGCATGGACCAAGCCACCAGCGGAGAATATTATTTCGATGATGTTGATGTCAGAAAATTAAAGGATACGGACCTGGCCAAATTTAGAAATAAAACAATTGGCTTTGTCTTCCAAGCCTTTAACCTAATAAACGAAATCAATCTCATAGAAAATGTTGCCGTTCCGCTGGGCTATAGGGGCGTTAGCAAGAGAGAAAGAGATGTAGTTGCCGAGGACATGCTTGAAATCGTTGGCCTCAAAAAAGAAAAGAGAAAAAAGCCCACAGAATTATCCGGCGGACAAAAACAAAGGGTCGCCTTTGCTCGGGCAATAGCCAATGAACCACGAGTAATTTTGGCAGACGAACCCACAGGAAATCTGGACCAAAAAAACTCACGTGAAATCGTCGACCTCCTCCACCAAGCCCACAAAAATGGAACTACCATCGTAATGGTAACCCATGACATGGACCTGGCCAAGGAAGCCGACAGAATTATTGAAATGGAAGATGGCAAAATCATTTCATAAGGAATTATAAGCCCTACTTAAATTAAAAATTTTATCTTAGACTAATCGCAAATCTAATATGGTTTGCGATTTTTTATTTATCGTAAAATGAGGGGCGATTTGAAAAAATATTGCAATTTTATTTTTATTATAGCTTGCATTTGAAAATAATATTGCATTTTTATTTTACTTATAGCTTGCATTTGAAAAGAATTTTACATACAAAAAGAGCAGCATTTCAGCTGCCCTTTCTTTGAATTAAAAGTTAAACATAAAACTTAAAATCAATTTAAATTTAGTTTTCTTCGTCTTCTTCATCTTTTTTCTTTTTCAGAGCTCCTAGTCCCAAGAAACCTGAACCTAAAACGCCCATTAAATATCCATATAAAGACGCATTAAGGCTGCCACCCGTCTTTGGCAATGTCTTAGCATCTGATGAAACTTCTTCTGTTTTTTCAGGAGTTTCGCTAGGATTGTCAAGAGTTTCATCTACTACTTCTTCTACTTCTGGATTTTCTATTGTATCAGGAGTATCAGGATTTTCAATATTTTCTCCTGGTTCTTCACTTCCCGGTGTGCCTGGATCAGATGGAGTTTCTTCGCCTGGTGTGCCTGGCTGATCTGGGGTTTCTCCTGGTGTACCTGGCTCTTCATGTGTGTCGCCTGGTTCATCTGGTTTACCCGGTGTGTCCGGTGTATCTGGTTTATCTGGTTTATCTTCGTCAGGATTTTCTGAATCTCCACCACCGTTTGGTGTATCTGGATTTTGCTTGTCTGGATTTTGCTTGTCTGGATTTGGAGCTGGGCACATATCATCATTTGGTTTTGTGCTGACTCTGATAATTTTCTTTTTCGCCTCTTTTGTTTTCTTATCAGTTTTAGATTTTTCTACACTGTTTTCAATTACTATTGTAGTTTCTTTTTCACCATTTTCGCCTTCTTGTTCAATCTTATGAGTACCTGCGTCCATAGTATCGTCTTCGATAATTTCTACTTCAAATGGGATTTCAGATTTAACTTTCACTTCGCCAGTGGTCTTTCCACCGATTTTAACAACTCTATTTTGGCCTGCTTCTTCAGTTTCAGAAGTTACAACTTTCTTTTGGTCCTTGTCATAAGTTGTTGTGATTGTAACTTTACCATTTTTACCTGGAGTTACTTCTTCAGTCTTTCCAGCATCAAGATTTTCATCGTATTGATATTCTGTGTTAAATGGTTTTTCTACTGTCTTTGTAAGAGGTTTTGTACCTATTACAATGATTTCTTTCTTAGCTTCTATTTCATTTGTCTTTTTAGAAGTAGCCTCCCCATCTTTTTCACCATTTTTAATTTTTTGTGAATATTCTACATCGTATGAACCCTTTTCGCCTTTTTGTTCAACCTTTGTTTGACCAGCTTCAAGTTCATCTGAGTATTTGTATTCAACTTCAAATGGTACTTCATGAGATTCCTTGTGTGTTATTGTACCTGTGTAGTCCTTTTGTCCTACTTTGATAACTGCATTTGTTGGAACTGTATCTCTTATTATTTCAGCTTCACCAACAATTTCAGAGTTTTTAATAGTCCACTTAGTTGTTTTTTCTCCAACTTTTCCTTCGGTTACTATCTTGTAGTTATCTTTTGCATCCGGAAAGTTTGTATAGAAGTTTGGATCAAACTCCACTTCGTAAGTGAATGGTTTTTCTTCCGTGTATTCGTGACTGCCTTCTGTTCCTGCTGGAATACTTAGCTTTCTATTTGTTGCATTTTTAGTTACTTCTTGAGTAACTGTAATCTCACCAGTTTCTGGGTTTCTAGTTGTCTTAACTGTAACTTCACCCTTTTGACCTGATGTGATTTCTATTGGTTTTTCACCTTTTTTCTTTGTGTAATCAAGTTCATATTCTGTGTCAAATGGAATTTCTACTGTAGTTGTAGCTGGTTTTGTTCCAATCTTAATAATCTTGTCAACTGCTTGTGTTACTACTTCAGTTGTTAAAGCTTCTTTGCCCTCTACAAATTTTCCATTTTCGTCTACGATACCTTTTTTGTTACCTACAACGATTTGTGAGAATACTAAGTTTTGTTTACCCACAACTCCGCCTTCTTCTACAACTTTTCCTGCCAGAATTGTATCGTCATATTTGAAAGTCGTCTTATAAGGAAGTTCTGATTCAAATTTCTTCTTTACTTCTTGTCTGTTTTCAGGAATAGAATAAAATTCAGCTTGTGTTTTTTCTGTATAAGTCCTAGTTTCCTTTTGGCCATTAATTTCAACTTCTTCTTCATAAGTTACTTTTACATCTACCTTAAGCTTTGCCCCATCATCAGGAATATTTTCATTATCTGGAACTGTAGCTGTAACTACACCTGTTGTTTCATCAATGCTTACTTTCCAAGTATTACCCTTGTCATCCTTGTATTCTGTTTTTACAAGCTTATAAGATTTTGGCTGGAGTTTCTTTAGGTCTTTCTCAGTTTTAGAAAGATCTGGTTTTTGAGTAAGTTTTTTGTCAGCTATACCAGCTTCTGATTCATAAGTTGGTATATTATTGTCAGATTCTTGGACTACAAAGTGGAACCAGTGGATGTCCTTTGAGCCGTTTGTGTAGGTGTACTCAACAGGGATAGCTATAAAATCTCCCGCCTTTGCAGATTCTGGAGCAGTAATTGAAAACTCTGATATATTATTAGGCGATGCTTCTATCTTCCACTTATCATCTTCACTCTTGCCTTCATTTGCTTTGTTGATGAAGTCCATGATAAGTCTACCATTGGCTTCTCCTCTGTCATCTGCCGCATTCATCTCTTCTGCAGACTTATCTGTTTTGCTAGGATCTTTAGGAGTAAACATCTTAACTTTAAAAGGCTCGTTTGGTCTTATATTTGACGATGTGTTTTTCGATGTGTCATCACCATTGCCATCTTCAAAGGATTGGTTGTAGTATCTTGTATCGTCAAGGTTTAGCTTAAATTTACCAATAAGGTTGTAGTGGTCGTAGCGGTCTATGCCTTGCTTGTCTATAGTGACATCAGTTCCCTTGTGGTTAACGACACCAGTACCTGCCCCTGAGCCTGTGTATGTTCCTGTTTCACCAAAATCATCTGGTGTTTCTGCTATATTTTTAAATTCTTCAGCTGTTCTCGGACGAGCAAAAAATTTAACATCTAGGTTTTGAAGAGCCTTGTAATCAGGTGTATTGAAGATAGAATCTTCATTGATGACAGTCTTGCCGTTTTCGTCCTTTTTTAGGGCACCTTCCGGCATCTTAATATGGATATTTCCATCATTTCCAATGTAGGCGCTAGCTCCTGGGACTACTTCCCCAGTATTAGGGTTATAGACTTGACCTACTAGTCTTTCTTTGGCGTTGTCATCGATATTGTCTACCTTGATACCAGTGTTGATATCTTGGCCTTGGACAAATACCTTTTCTTTGTACTCTCCGTTTAACTTCATTAGCTTAAGGCTATCATTTTCATTTGGCCATGGGTTTACCTTGTAACCTAAGGAGAAGTTATCTCCAAAAAACTTAACTCTTGGATTTTCTGTAGTATAGTCGTCTTTCATACCAAAGGAAGTTGAAGGATTGTCCTTGTTATTAATGTGCTTTAGGGTATCTTCGCTAGCTACGTAGTTTAAATTTCTTTGCACTCCAGCACTGTCCATCGTACTATTCTCTGTTGGTTGGTATGTTACATCAGGAGATTCAGTAGTAAGTTTTTCTCCTTGGCCCATCATAGGTTTTTCACCTGTTGGTGCAGGTACACGTCCACCGTCTGTAACAGTAATCTTAGTATAGGTTCTTTGACCAGTCTTCTTGTCTATAGTAATTTGATAACCATATTCAGTCTTACTTGGCGAATCTTCAGATGGGTTTTCAAATTCAAATTTAAAGCCATCTTTTACCTGCTTTTCATCAGAACTAAGAAGCTCCTGATTTACATTTCCCGGTTGTAGGTCGGATTGCCTATAATCTCCTACATTTTTTTCATCATTAGCATAGTTTAGGTCATCTGCTTTTTGAAGATTTTTATCTTCTTTTTGCTCTCCTGCTTCGGCCTTTTGAACTTCTGCAGGATTCTCTTCTGAGATTTCTAATTTTTCTTCTTCTTTTTCAATTTTATCAAAATCAAAAAACTTATTTAAAGAATCATCTGCGATAAAATCTTTTAAGCTAATATCGCCCTTGTCTTCAGTTATAGCTTCTTCTTCGCTAGCAGACTCAGATTCTTCTGAAGTTTCGTCTGCAAGGTTCACTGTTGCACTTTTTAATTCAGCGACTTCTTCATCTTCAGTAGAAGAATTGCTTTTTAAAATAGATGCAATTTCTTGATCATATTGTGTTCTTACCTCTTCTTTTGCTTCTTGAACTATAGCAGTTGGGTTTTCAACAGTTTCAGCCTTAACTTGTGTGGCTGCACCTGCAATCATGACCCCAGCTATAGAGACTCCTAAGATTGACTTAGTAATATTTGATTTAATTTTGTTTACTGCTTCATTGGACATAGGGACGACGATTTTGTATTCGTTTATGTCTTTTGGCGAATTTACATTCTTATTCATTTATCCTTCCTTTCTAATTTACAAAATTTAATATAAAAATTTCTTTCAAAACGATTTTGTGACTAACATTCGTATTATACCCTATTTTCTATCAATTACACAATACATTTTGGTTACAATTATTGATATATGCAATCTTTAGTGTTTTTTCTTTTGTATTTTATAAAAAAAGAGCAAAATAAAAACTTATTTTGCTCTAAAAAATATATTTTCAATAAAAAAACACCCCAAAGGGGTGGCCCACATAGGCCGTCCGTCTTGTAATTCACACCCGCCATGAACAGGTGGGTAATTGGTGCGAGTGTACAATGTCCACACGAAGAGGCATATTGTCCAGGTCGCACACATAAGGTTTCCCTAAGTTAATTTGTCGGTTGAATTAAAAAACATAACGCACCTTGTAGGTCTATATATATTATAACTCAAGAGTTTTGCTTTTTCAAGTTTTGTGAGTGAGTAAATTTGTATTTTTAGTTAATAATTGCTTTTAAAAGTCAGAGGTATTTAGAATATTTATTTATCAATAATCGTGATTAAGAAATTAATATAAATCATTGCCTCTTCATATATTTCCATAAGAAAAAAGACGCTACAGCTAGCGTCTTTTGTTCATTACTAAGTCTTTTATTTTTTTAATCGATTTATCACTCAAAACATGCTCAAGCTTACAAGCGTCTTCATGAGCCGTTTCTTCGTCAACACCGATCATCATCAGAGCATCTTTGATAAAGATATATTTATCGTAGACCTCCAGGGCTTTTTTTCTGCCCTCCTCTGTAAATGCCAGGGTGCCTCCTTGTTCAATTGTGATATAATCTTCGTCTTTTAATATACCAACTGCTCTTGATACACTTGCTTTCGAATATCCCAATTCATTCGCAACATCAACACTTCTGGCTGATTTGTTTCTTAGATGTAGCAAAAGAATTGTCTTTAGATACATCTCCTGGGATTCATTGGCCATAGCTTAGTCCTCGAATAATCCTAATTTTTTAAAGATTAAGTTGTAGCCGTCTGCTCCGTAGTTTAATGCACGATTAATTCTGCTGATAGTTGCTGTTGAAGCACCAGTTTCAGCTTCAATTTCATTGTAGGTCTTGTTTTCGCGAAGTTGTTTTGCTACTTCTAAGCGTTGTGAAATTGCTTGAATTTCTTTAATTGTGCAGATATCTTCAAAAAATCTGTAGCATTCTTCAATTGTTTCGAGCTTTAAAATCGCTTCGAAAAAGCTATCTGTTTGTTCGCTTTTTAGTCTTGAGTTATAATCCATAATTTCCTCCTTAGAATAATCCGACGATTTGTCCGTTTGGTAAAATGTCGATATTGTTTGCTGCAGGAACCTTTGGTAGTCCAGGCATTGTCATAATATCACCTGTTAAGGCTACAACGAATCCTGCACCGTTAGAGATTCTAACTTCTCTAATTGTTATTTCAAATCCCTCTGGTCTGCCAAGTAGAGTTTGGTCATCAGACAAGGAATATTGAGTCTTTGCCATACATACTGGAACTTTGTCCATGCCGTTTGCTTCGATTTGTTTGATTGAATTTAATGCAGCCTTTGTGAAGTTGACTGAGCCTGCGCCGTAAATTTCCTTGGCAACTGTTTCAATCTTTTCTTTGATGGACATGTCTAAGCTGTATAGTGGTTTGAAGTGGCTTTCTTCTTCGTCACAAATTCTAACAACTTCTTTAGCTAGATCAATAGCTCCGTCGCCACCCTTAGCAAATACTTCTGTCAAGATGCATTTTGAGCCAGATTTTTCAGTTAATTCTGTTAGGAGTTTGATTTCGTTTTCTGTATCTGTTGGGAATCTATTGATAGCAACTACTGAAGGTACACCGAATTTCTTAACGTTTTCGATGTGTTTTTCTAGGTTAGCAAATCCTTTTTCTAGAGCTTCTAGATTTTCTAGACCGTATTCTTCTTTTTTAGCTCCACCGTGGTGTTTTAGAGCACGGATTGTAGCAACGATTACAACTGCGTCTGGATGTAGGTCACCGTATACGCACTTGATGTCAAAGAATTTTTCAGCTCCGAGGTCTGCACCGAATCCTGCTTCTGTTACTGTGTAATCAGCAAGTTTTAATGAGTATTTTGTTGCTAGGATTGAGTTACATCCGTGAGCAATGTTTGCAAATGGTCCACCATGTAACATAGCTGGTGTATTTTCTAGAGTTTGTACAAGGTTTGGTAGGATAGCATCCTTCATTAGAAGTGTTACTGCACCTTCACCACCAATGTCTTTTAAGAATACTGGACTCTTGTCTCTTCTGTATCCAATAACAACTTTTGATACTCTTGCTTTGAAGTCTTCAAGGCTTGTTGATAGACATAAGATAGCCATAATTTCACTGGCAACTGTGATATCAAATCCGTCTTGTCTTGGGTAGCCGTTTGATACTCCGCCTAAACCTACAACAATATTTCTAAGAGCTCTATCGTTCATGTCGACAACTCTCTTCCATGTGATTCTTCTTTCGTCGATTTGTTGTTCGTTGCCTTGGTGGATGTGGTTATCCAAAAGTGCTGAGATTAGGTTGTTGGCTGATGTTATTGCGTGGAAGTCTCCTGTGAAGTGAAGGTTGATGTCTTCCATTGGAACAACTTGTGCGTATCCGCCGCCAGCTGCACCGCCCTTAACACCAAAGCTTGGTCCAAGTGATGGTTCTCTAAGAGCTGAGATTGCTTTTTTGCCAATTTTGTTTAGTCCCATTGACAAACCGATGTTTACAGTTGTCTTACCTTCACCAGCTGGTGTTGGGTTGATAGCTGTAACTAGGATTAGCTTACCATCTTTTTTATCTTTTAAGTTTTCATATACATGTGGTTCAATTTTTGCCTTGTAGTGACCGTATTGGATTAAATCTGCTTGATCAATTCCCAATCCACTAGCAATTTCTGTAATGTTTTTCATTTTTGCTTCTTGAGCAATTTGTACGTCTGTTTTCAAAGTTCTACCTCCTATATAACTAAAATTCATACATTAGTTTTCTACCCGTAATTAATATACTTTAAACAGATAAATAACTCTAACTATAAGATAACACATCTCTTTAATTAAGTCAAGTGTTAATTTATCTTGTCAACAATTTCTCCAATAAAATCTATAGTGGCTTTTATAAAGTCGCCTTCAATATCTACGCCAAGTTTGCCAGCCCATTCTTTTGGCAAATAGTGCCCGCCACTTGCCAAGACTTCCTTATATGGTTTTAAAATATTTTCATTGCCAGCCATGAGCTCTTTGAAAACATTGGTGGCAATTGAAAGTCCAGCTTGATAAGTGAATGGATAAAGGCCCATATAATAATGTGGCTGTCTGGTCCATGTGAGTTCAGCGCCATCGATTATTTCAACTTCATCGCCCCAGAATTCTTCAAGGACATTTCTAAAAATTCTATTTAAAATTTTATCGTTAACAGATTCGCCCTTATCGATTAGTCTCAAGACTTCTCTTTGGAAAACTGCTTCGATTCCGTGTGTTACAAAGTTGTGATAATAAGTTCTTTCGATCATTTGTGTATAGACCCAGTTTTTGGTCTCGTCATCGTTTGCATTTTTGATCAGATAATTACTCATAATCATTTCATTCATAGTCGATGGACATTCGGACACATACATTGATGACTCAGTGTTAAGGTAGGCATTATTTCTCATCGTGTACCTGCCATGACCTGCGTGGCCAAGTTCGTGGGCCAAGACAAAGACGTCTTCCATCTTGCCTGTCCAGCTGATCAGAACGTATGAGTGAACGTTGTGAACAGATGCGCAGAAGGCACCTGTAGTCTTGCCTTCATTCTCTGCAAAGTCAATCCATCTATTGTCTATATATTTTAAAGTATCAGCTACATAATCGTCGCCAAGGATTTTTAAACCATCACTCAAATAGTCCTTGCTGGATTCGATGCTAATATGTTTTTCAAATTCTGGCATGAGTGGAGCCTTTAAATCTGCATAGGTCATCTTATCTAACTTATATTTTTCTTTGATTTTCTTGGCATACTTTCTCATGACCTTTGGCAATTCGTTTTTAATGGTATCGACATGGTGTTCATAACTTTCTCTAGAAATATCTTGCATGTCCAAGAGATAATCAAAAACAGAATCAAAACCCTTGACTTCACTGAAAGCCTTTTCCATTTTTAATTGGGAATTGTAAACGGCCGCCAAGGTTGCTTGGTATTTTCTCATTTCTTCATAAAAGACTCTATGAGCCTCTCTTCTTAAATTTGTATCTGAATTTGCCTCGTATCTTTCTTCAAAAAAACCAAAGGTCATTGGATAGCTTTTGCCATTAACTTGGAAATCTGGAAATCTAATGTCGTTGTTCTTGGTTATTTCAGAAATTTCATAAGGAGCCGCCCAGGTGTCTGAAAATTTTGAAAGAGCATTTTCAACTTCAAAAGGAAGTTTTCTTGATTTTTTCTTGATAATCTCCCTTATATATACAAAGGCATCTGGAGATTGGTTCATGACTTCTGTCAAAAGATTTTCATCTAAATTCATGAGCTCGTCTTCCAAGAAAATTGTGTTTTCTCTAACTTCTTTGTTGACCTTATTCATTTCTGTGACTAGTTTAAAGGCTTCTTCGTCAGAGCTGTCAACAGAATAAGTCAAGTCTGCATAATGATTTGTATGGTCCAAGAGCTCATACATTTCATTTAAAATTCCTGTGACCTTGTTGATGTCATCAGCAGTTTTGATTGTGCCCTTTAGGCCATTAAGTTTTTTAGAAAGTTCGATAGCTGATTTATTTTTGCTATCAAATTCTGCATGGTCTTTGGCCAAGTCGGTCAAATCCCAAGTTAATTCTTTTTTTACATCTTGTCTCTTCATAATCCCATCCTTTCGCACCAAACCATAAATACATAAACCGAGTAGAGCCTTCTGTGATTACGAGCCCTGCCCTCCTTGTGGTCATCAAGAAGCTTCATTAACTGGTCTCTTTTGAAAAACTCTGCGGTCTCTGGGCTGGTAAATACTTCTTTAAATTTATTATAAAAATCATCTTCTTGCAGCCAGTACCTAAAGGGAACTGGGAAACCTTTCTTTGGCCTATTGTACCATTCCTCAGGTAAGTTTTCCTTGGCCGCCATCCTGAGAGCATACTTGGTCAGGCCTGCTTGCAATTTTAAATCATCTGTAAGCTTGCTTGCAACTTCGTAGACGCCCAGGTCCAAAAATGGCATACGAACTTCCAAGCTGTTGGCCATGCTCATCCTATCGCCTTTTAAAATTATATCCTTTTGCATAAAGACATTTAAATCAACCAATTGCTTGGATTTTATTTTGCTTAAACCTTTAAAATATTTTTTGGTCTCTTGGCTGGCAGGATAGCCATTTTTATAGGCCTTGGTAATAATCTCCCTTACTTGGTCGCCGTCCGCAATATTGGCCTCTCCAATAAATATTTCATTTTCATCCATAGCACCTTTTTTTAATTTGTGTTTGATGCTTTGGTTAGGAATAATATTTGCCAGACCGCCGTTAAATTTGCGGAGGGCCCTAGGTAGTTTCATATATTTGCTTAGACTATCTGCAGTCCTATAGCCATCGTATCCACCAAAGAGCTCGTCTGCTCCCTCGCCTGATAATACAACAGTGACTTCTTCACGGGCAAGTTTTGATAAAAAATAAAGCGGAATACTTGATAAATTTGCCTGAGGCTCGTCCAAGTAGTAAATAATATCGTCCAGATTATTTAAAACTTCTGATGGATCAATTATCTCTGTCCGATTTTTGATGCCTAGAATTTCTGAAAGTTCTTTGGCGTGGACGCTCTCGTCGAATTTATTGTCAGCTGACTTAAAGCCCACACTAAAAGTATACTCGGGCATGGTAAGTGCAGTTATATACGATGAGTCGATGCCCCCCGATAAAAATGTGCCCAGAGGCACGTCAGCGTTTTTGTGGAGGTCCACAGATTCTTTCACTGCCTCTTGGATTAAGGCAACGGCTTGGTCCAAGTCATTGATTTCGTCAGTTAAGTTAAAGGAAAAATATTTTTTGATCTTTATTTCTTTGCTTTCATTAATATCATTTACAATTCCAATTGACCCATGTGGCAATCTCTTGATGTTTTTTATCATAGTATTGTCGCCGGCCATGTGTTGGAGCTCTAGGTAAGAAAACAGTTCATTGCCATTTATTTCTCTAGCCATATTTTTATAAGCAATCAGGCCTTTGACCTCTGACCCAAAAACCAGGGCCCCGTCATCGGCATATCCATAATATAAGGGCTTCATACCAAAATGGTCACGAGCAAGTACAAGCTTGTCTCTATCGATTATTGCAATGGCGAACATGCCGCGCAGGTGGTTTACAAAGTCCTCTCCCCACTCTTCATAGGACCTCAAGACTACTTCTGTGTCAGATTCAGTTGAAAATTCGTGGCCCTTGTTTTTTAATTGGTCTCTTAAAATTTTATAATTATATATTTCCCCATTAAAAACAAGGCTTATGCCTCGGCTTTCATCGATCATTGGTTGGTTGCTGCGTGCATTTAAGTCAATTATTGACAAACGACAAAAGCCCAATGCATAATTTATAGCGTGATCATAATTTACAGCATCTGGCCCCCGATGACCTATAGCCTTGGTCATAGCCTCTATATTATCTAAATTTTTATTATTAATAATTCCAACAAATCCGCACATAACTATCCCTTCTTCACTATCATCTTTGCAGTGGTAATTATATTTCTATATGGTTCAATGCCCTCTTGCATATTGAGATTGCTAAGCATCCTTAGGCCCTCTTCTGTACCCCTATGCTTTCTAATAACTTCAGTAATTTTAAATAAAGGATTGTCTCTCTTGACCTTATCGCTTTGTAAGGCTTGGTCAAAAAGTCTATCCCCAGCTTCAAATTCATCAATCATATAATAAATAATAATTTTATTTAGAGCGGCATTTTCATAATTTCTTTTGCCAAAATCTTTTAAATCAATATCATCTAAGGTTTCTTTTGCCAGTTTAAAATCCTTTTTATCAGCATAGGCGCCAGCAAGATTTAATTTTACCATGGACTTAACGCTCTCGTCATTTGAGTTTTCGATTAAGTTTTTATTCGTAGTAATAAATTTTTCAACATCCTTGTCAGCTACATATTCTGCAACTGCTTGACGCATCAGATCGAATTCTTTTCTAATGGTTCTTAAATCCAACCATGATAATACAAGGACAACCATAGCTGCAAGACCACCTGCCAAAAGTGAATCAACCGGTTTTTTAAAAATTACGCAAACTAGCATATAGGCCGCCAAAGTCATGGTAGCTGCTAGTATATATTTTCTGTACTTAAGCATTGTCTTCTCCCCTAAAAACATATTTTAACATAGTGGATAAATCGCTTGACTTCATAGAACGTTTTGAATATTTTGCAGAAAAAATATCTGCAGCAAGTCCATGGAAGTAAGCGCCAGCCACTGCTGAATTCCATACGCCCATGCCCTGGGCCAAGAATCCTCCGATTAGACCCGTGAGCACATCTCCACAGCCCGCAGTTGCAAGAGCATTTGATCCGCTTGTATTTATTATTATATTATTTTTCTCGTCTGCAATCAAGGTCCCCTTACCTTTTAAGAGGCAGACGGCCTTGTATTTTTGTGCAAGCTTAAGAGCAGCCTCTTCTTTATTCTTCAAGACATAATCAATATCACAATCCAAAAGATATGCGGCTTCCTTGGGATGAGGGGTGATGACAAGGTCAGTATTAAGTCCATATTTTTTTAAATAATAAAAACCATCAGCGTCGATAACACTTGGAATCTTATTTTTTTCTATGAAGGTAAAGAGCTTATCTACATCTGGCATTTCAAATCCAAGACCCGGCCCAAAGGCAATGGCATCAAAATTTTCCCTTAAAAAAAAGCAACCAAAGCTATTAATTATAGCCTCGGTTGATTTAGTTTGTAAAATTGGAATCATTTGATCTGATGAATATAAATAGACATAGCCTACACCGGACCTAAAGGCAGCATCGGTCGCAAGCAAAGCAGACCCCGGCATATTATTGTAGCCGGCGAATAAACCCAGCCTGCCAAAAGTCCCCTTATTGGAATCCTCTGGCCTCTTATTTAATAAATCTAAATATTTTTGGTCAGCAATAAAACTCGATGCATCGACATTTGCCACAGCATAATCCCCGTCGTGGGAAATGCTTATAAAATATCTTTTATCATTATAAGACAAAAAGGGTTGACCCTTGTCACCGTAAATAACTTTTGAATTCTTTAAAATATCTGTGGAAAGCCCTGTGCCCAAAGCCTTGGCAAAGGCTTCTTTGGCAGCATAATGGCCGGCCAGAGTCTCAGCCTTATCTGCGTCTGACCCAACCATTTTTTGTGCAAAGTCTAGTCCATGTTTATTTATAATTTCATCAATGCGTGAAATTTTTACAAGATCAATTCCAATCATTTCTTTAAAAATCTGCTTCCTGGTTTTTCAATAGGAATATTTTTTTCACATAGAGGGCAAGCGTCTGCTTCAAAGAGTTTTGCTTCTTCGTGAATAGCTGCGTAGATTGGGAGTTCAACCTTGTCAACTGTCCTATCTACAATGGCACCAATGCCTACAACCTTGCCATCCATTTCTTCGATGACTTTTGCAGTTTCCATTGAGCTCTTGCCTGTTGTAATTACGTCTTCGCAAATCAAAACTCTTTCGCCTTCTTCAATTCTAAAGCCGCGTCTAAAGGTCATCTTACCTTCAACTCTTTCTGTAAAAACGCTTCTAACTTTTAAAGCTCTGGCGACTTCATAGCCAATAATAATTCCGCCCATGGCAGGTCCAACAACTACGTCGACCTCCACGCCAGCGTCTTTTAGTTTTTTTGCAATTTCACCTGCAATAAATTCTGCGTCTTCAGGATATTCAGTGGCCTTAGCACATTGAAAATATTGGTCAGAGTGCTTGCCACTTGATAGGCAAAAGTGTCCTTCAAGCAGGGCGTGTCTTTTAATCATAAGTTCCTTAACATTCATTATATAATCCCCCTAATTTCATCTAAGCTTTTTATTCCGTGTCTGGTCATATATTCTTCCATACCTTCAATTATTTCGATTGCAGCAGATGGATTTACCAGATTGGCTGTTCCGATTTCGAATAATGTCGCACCGACCATAATAAATTCCAAAGCGTCGCTGACAGTCATAATGCCACCAATGCCAATTACTGGAATCTTAACTGACTTTACAACATCGTGGACCATCCTTACGGCAATTGGTCGAATGGCAGGACCCGATAGGCCAGCTGTCACATTATCAAAAACTGGCTTTCTTCTTTCAACATCAACAGCCAAAGCGTTAAAGGTATTTACCAGACTAATGGCGTCTGCTCCTTCAGCTTCAACGGTCTTGGCCATAGATTTTAAATCAAAAGCATTTGGTGATAACTTTACAATCAAAGGCTTTTTAACAATTGATCTGATTTCTCTGACGACGACAGATGCGTCTTGGCATTGGATACCAAAGGCCATGCCTCCCTCTTTTACATTTGGGCAAGAAATATTTAATTCAATGGCGTCAACATCTGTTTGATCTAAAAGTTTTGCCCCCTCAATATAATCTTCAAGTGAGTTTCCGCCCAAGTTTGCAATTATATAATCATTTAGCTTGTGCATGTCTGGCAATTCATGTTCGATAAAGTGTGGAATGCCAGGATTTTGTAAGCCAATTGAATTCATAATTCCCGATGGAGTTTCGTGAATTCTAATTCCGCTATTGCCTTCCTTTTCGCGAATTGTTAGGCCTTTGGAAATAAGTCCACCAAGTCTTGATAGGTCCATGTAGGGAGTAAATTCAGTGCCAAAACCAAAAGTGCCGCTTGCAACGAGCAGGGGATTTTTTAATTCCTTACCTAAAAATTTTGTCTCTAACATAAGTCCCTCCCGTTTATTACTGGTCCTTCCTTGCAAATCCTGATGTGGCCGTCCTTGGTCTTGCAGTTGCATGACAAGCATGCGCCAACACCACAACCCATACGGGCCTCTAGGCTCACTTCTATATTTGCATTCGGATATTTTTTTACTAGGGCATTTATCATTGGCATTGGCCCACATGCGTATATTTTATCATACTTTTCTGCATCCAATATATCAAGAGCATAACCCTTGTGGCCAACGCTGCCATCTTCAGTGGCTATATAAATATTTTCTACATAGTCTTTGAACTTGTCAGTATAATATTCTCCTGACCTGTAGCCCACATATAAGTCTGGCTTGGTCTTTAAGTTTTTTGCCAGATATAGCATAGGAGCAATGCCAGCTGTGCCAGCTAAGAGTGCAGTTTTGCCTTCAGTGAGATTAAAGCCATTGCCCAGGGGTCCCAAGAGACCAACCTTGTCACCAACTTTTAAGTTGGACAAGTATTTGGTGCCTCTCCCCATAATCTGTATTAGAAAAACAATTTTATTTCCATCTATATCTGAAATTGAAATCGGCCTGCCCAAAAGTGGATCCTGAAATTCATTTACCTTGAGCATATAAAATTGGCCAGGCTTGCCCTCAAAGTCACCTTCAAAAGTCAAAGTAAAAACTTCTTCGGTCAAGATTTCTTTATTGGAAATTTTTACAAATTTATATGACATTAAAATCTCTCCTCATTTTTTCTACGGCTTCTCTGGTGGCTTCTTCAAAAGATTTTTCACTCTTTTCAAAGGCCCTGATAATGCCGCGTGATGAATTTACAACTCCGCCATTACCTGAGTTTAAAAGTTCCATTGCATCATGGGCTCCACCACCTTGGGCCCCGTAGCCAGGTATTAAAAAGAATACATCCTTAAAAGTTTCTCTGATGATTTTTCCTTCATCAGCATTTTTATTTGTAGCACCAATTACAAAGCCAATATTCCTATAGCCAGATTCATTTACAGAATTTCCAGGCATTTGGCAAATCTTTTTGCCAATATTCATATAGAGGGACTCGTCTCCAACCATTAGCTCTTCAAAATCAGCGCTGCCTGGGTTTGAAGTTTTAATAATTACAAATAGACCCTTGTTTTTCTTTTCCACATATTCCATGTATGGCTCAATGCTGTCAAGGCCCATGTAAGGATTTAATGTTACAAAGTCGCCTTCATAGTCGCCTTCAAAATAAGCCTTGGCATATTGGCTGGCAGTTGAAGAAATATCAGAACGTTTAACGTCATTTATAATTAGGGCGTCTTTCTTTCTTAAGTATTCCAGTGTCCTCTTGTAAGCTTTGAGTCCTTCCAGACCAGCACCCTCATAGTAGGCAGCTTGTGGTTTATAAACAGCGACCAAATCATGGGTGGCATCTATAATTGCCTTGTTGTAAGAAAAAATTTTTTCTTCAATGCTTAGGTCTTTTACAAAGTCTGGTAGGTGGTCAAGGTTTGGGTCCAGGCCCACACAGATGGGCCCCCTCTCCTCAACTCTCTTGTATAATTTATTTATTGACATCGTCTTTTACCACTTGATGGTCACAGTAAGTGCATTTGTAAATTCCCTTTTCCCTGTCGACCAAATGGAATTCATGTTCTATACCGCGTTCAATACTAGTGATGCATCTTGGGTTCTTGCATTGGATAACTCCAACAACTTTTTCAGGTAGGGTTAGATTAATTTTATCTACAATTTTTTCGTCTTCAATTATATTTACTGTAATTTCAGGATCGATAAAGCCAAGAGCTGATAAGTCAAGGTCGATAACGTTTTCGATCTTTATAATATCTTTTTTGCCGATTTTTCCTGATTGAGCATTCATAATAAGAGCAACTGTGTAATCAGCATCCCTAAGGCCCAAATAATCAAAAATCTTTACACCAAGTCCTGCGTGGATGTGGTCAATAACAATACCTTTTTTAATTGAATTTATACTTAACATGCTTCTACCCCCAACAATTCCATAATAAGTGCCATTCTTACAAACATTCCGTTTTTAACTTGCCTAAAGTACCATGCACGTGGGTCATCATCGACTTCGTTTGCAATTTCAGTTACACGTGGTAGTGGATGGAGGATTGCAAGGTCTGCTTTGGCAGATTTTAATTTTTCTTCATCCAAGATGTATGAATCTTTGAGTCTAATATAGTCAGCTTCGTTGAAGAATCTTTCCTTTTGAACCCTGGTCATGTATAGGACATCTAATTCTCCCATTACGCTTTCAAGTCTTTCCACTTCCTTGTATTCAATATTTTTATTATCTAAAATATTTTTAATATAATCTGGAACGCGAAGTTCTTCAGGAGAAATCAAGACGAATTTAATATTATCTCTAATGCTCATGGCCTTGATAAGTGAGTGGACAGTTCTACCAAATTTCAAGTCTCCGCAAAGACCGATAACCATGTCTGATAGTTTGCCCTTGCTTTCTTGGATGGTGAAAAGGTCTGTCAATGTTTGTGTTGGATGTTGGTGGCCACCGTCTCCAGCGTTAATTAGTGGCACATAAGTATATTCGCGTGCGTAGTTTGGAGCACCTTCCTTTGGATGTCTCATAGCGATGATATCAGAATAACATCCAACTGTTCTTATTGTGTCGCGTAAGCTTTCACCCTTCTGAACAGAACTAGAGCCCGGCTCCGAGAAACCAATAACTTGACCGCCAAGTCTTAACATGGCTGCTTCAAATGAAAAACGTGTTCTCGTGCTGGGCTCATAAAATAGGGTAGCTAATAATTTACCTTTGCAAACATCGGTAAATAATTCAGGTTTATCTTTAATTTTTTGTGCTAGACTCATTACCTCGTCTAATTCCTCAACAGAAAAATCTGTCGGATCGATATAATTTCTTCCTTTAAGCATTGCATCCTCCATTCTGATTTTAAAAAAGCCATCCACAAGGATGACCTCTACCACCCTCGGTGGATTTTTATCTAAATAATTATACATCAATACCAAGAACCTGTCAAGCGTTTTCAAAAAAATATTTTTATTTTTTTCCTTACCCTTGATTTGTTTTTTTCAATAAAAGAGGGACTGGAAATCCCTCTTGTAAATTCTATTCGTCGATATCAAATTTTGCAGTGAAGAACCTGAGCTGTGCTGGTTCATATACAAATTTAAGTGGTTTGATATCTTGTTTATGTTTGTATAGGTGGATAACAGTGTCAGCAACAACGTCCATGTGAGCGTATGTGTAAACACGTCTTGGAATTGTAAGTCTAACTGTTTCTAGTTTTGGCTTGTGGTTTTCTCCAGTCTTGTTGTCACGACCAGCTGATACGATTCCTCTTTCCATAGATCTAACTCCGCCTTCAACATAAATGCTGGCAGCAAGAGATTGAGCTGGGAATTGTTCTTGTTCTAGATGTGGGCAGAAGCGTCTAGCATCTAGGAATACTGCGTGGCCACCAACTGGTTCAACGATTGGAACGCCAGCTTCTTTTAATCTATCGCCCAAGTATCTAACTTGTTTAATTCTGTGTTCGATATATTCAAATTGTAGTGATTCGCGTAGACCTACAGCAAAAGCTTGCATATCGCGTCCAGCCATACCGCCGTATGAAGGCATACCTTCGTATACAACTACGATTTCCTTGGCCTTGCCAAAGAGTTCGTCATCATTAATTGCTAAGAATCCACCGATATTTACGATACCGTCTTTTTTACCGCTCATTGTAGCTCCGTCTGAATAGGAAAACATTTCGTGAACGATTTCTTTGATAGTCTTGTCTGCGTAGCCTTCTTCTTGTTCTTTGATGTAGTAGGCGTTTTCGACACATCTTGTTGCATCAAAGAAAACTTTTATGCCATGCTTTGAGCACATTTCATGAACTTCTCTCATATTTTTCATGGAAACAGGTTGTCCACCAGCTAGGTTAACAGTAACAGCCAAGCAAACGTAAGCGATATTTTCTGGGCCCTTTTCCTTGATAAGATTTTCTAATTTTCCTAGGTCAATGTCACCTTTAAATGGAACATTAGCTGCAGCGTCATGAGCAACATCTTTAATTATGTCTACGAAAATTCCGCCGTTAGCTTCTTGGTGGAATCTAGTAGTTGTAAAGTACATATTGCCAGCTACATATTGGCCAGGTTTAATTGCAATGTGACTGAGTAAGTTTTCTGCACCACGACCCTGGTGAGTTGGCACAACGTGCTTGAAGCCAAAGATTTCCTTAACTGTTTCTTCTAAGTAGAGCCAGTTTCTGCTTCCTGCATAAGCTTCGTCACCGATCATTAATCCTGCCCATTGCTTGTCACTCATGGCGTTTGTTCCTGAGTCAGTGAGTAGGTCGATGTAAACATCTTCACTCTTTAAGTTAAAGGTGTTGTATCCTGCTTCCTTAATTGCTTTGATTCTTTCTTCCTTGGAAATCATCTTAACTGGTTCAACGGATTTAATCTTAAATGGCTCCGCTGGGTATTTGCTTAAATCTAAATAACTCATATATCCTCCTTTTGTTTTTAGCAAGGAAAATTCTCTTTCCCATTGCTCTTATTATAACTTTATTATATTAAAAAGTATTGGGTATGTCAATGGATTTTTTAATAAAATATAACTTTTTACAAAAATAGTTAGTACTTTATCAACCATCAGTGATATCAATTATAAGTTGAAGAGCAAATTAAAAATTGCTATACTTACATTAGGAGGGGTTAATAGATGGACTTTGTAATAAAAACTGCCATTGGTAATTTAAAAATCACCTGCGAAGACTCGCAGATTATAAAAATCGAAATGACGGGTGAAAATGAAAATAAAAATTTAAATAGAGCACAAATCGAAATCAAAAATAAATTTACAGATTATTTTAAGGGTCAGGGACTCTTGGATGACCTGCTGATTAAAATAAAAGCGACTCCCTTTAGAGAAAAAGTTTATAAAGAATTATTATTAGTCCCCTACGGTCAGACGGTCACTTACAAAGACCTGGCCATGAGAATAAACAATCCAAAGGCAGCCCGTGCTGTTGGCTCTGCCATGAAAAATAACCCCCTACCTTTTGTTATTCCCTGCCACCGAGTTGTGGGCACAAATAACCCTGGAGCCTATGCCTATGGAGCGGACTTAAAATACTTTTTACTCAATATGGAAAAAGCAAATGCCCACAAATTTAACCTATGATTTTTTCATAATTTCTATTATAATTAGACTCGTATAATTAGACTCGGAGTTTTAAATTAAAATTTAAATAATAATAATTTATTGAACGCAAAAGCCTGGGTGTTAGCCCAGGCCTTTTAATGAATATTAAATGTAAAAATCCAAGCTGGTCCAAATTGGACCCAGCTGAACAGGAATTAATAAAAATCAATAATCTAACTATTAGTTAAATTTTAGTATCTGCAAACTCTTCCCTTATAGTAGACGATTTTGTTGTACCCTTCAATTTCATATTTATCAAAATAGAGTGTTCCTCTAAATCCACCGTTGTCATAGTATACACTTTGAGAGTGGCTTTGATATTTATCCATGGATACAGTTGTTGTCTTGGTATAACAGTCGCCTACTGGTTCCTTACCCATAGGAACAAGATTGTTTTTCATGTCTTCTCTGGCAGCTAATCTGTGAAGCAAGTCGCCAATTCTATTGAAGTCAGCTTTTGAAAATAAATCAACACTGATATCAACACCATGTGCTGTCACAACTGCCTTTGAGTTGTAAATTTTAGCAATTTCATTTTCCATGCTAATTACTTCTGCATCTTTTGCAAGAACCATTGTAGGAACCACAAACAAGATTGCCATTAGTAAGGCTAGGAAAGAAATTCTCTTTTTCATAAAATCACTCCCTTGTAAAATTTCGAGATTTCTATTATTCTTCCTGTCATCTTAACCATATCATATAAAATGTTCAATGTCAAATTAATTTTTCTCAAGCTTTAATTCTGTTCATAATTACAATCTGTTTTTATTAATCAATATTTACAGATCCAAAGGAAGATTCTACATTTATTATGAGACTAGACTCATCATTTACATAATCATCTGTGTAGGCGATAATTTTATTGCCTATCTCTTCGAATCTAGTAAACCTGTAGCCGAAGAATTCCCTAGAATTAGATCTCTTCTTCCTCCTACCTATGAGTTTAACTGGCTTGTCAACTCCGTCCAAGCCTAAATTAATGCTGCCAGAAACCACTTCAATGTCGATCCTTTCAGCTGAGTTTTTAATGTCATCAATCTCAATTTTGCCTGAAACTGTTTCGAGGTAGGCGTTTTTATAGTCGATTTCATCTGCCACAACCTTGCCGGAAACTGTGCTTGCATTTAAATTTGTACCTGAAATATTTTCTATTTCAACTTTGCCAGACACAGCTTCAATATTTGCCTTGTCCATCTTGGAATTTTTAACCATCACCTTACCAGATACTGCTTCAATATCTGCTTCATCCGCATTTAATCCTTCAGCCTCTATGCAGCCGGAAACATTTTCCAATTTGATTTCTTCAAAATTCCTCTTTGGCAGGGTCAATCTTATATCAGAAATGTAGGAGTCGGCTTTGTATTTTTTAAACTTTGGTTTAACCTTTAGAGTATCTCCTTCAAGGTAAATATCATAGTAATCATTTTTATTGTTTTTGTTGTCCCTTTCGTCGTATTTAATGTCGATTTCAACTTTTATTTGATCGGACAAATCTGTGATTACATCTAATCTACCGCGTATGTTTTCAACATCAATGCCTTTTACTTCTCCGTCTTCATTTAGGTCATGATTATACTCTTGCCTGGTCCTGGCATTTAAATCTTCAAAGCAAGATCCTATATTTACGCTGATGCCTTCCCATAGATTATCCAGATTTAATTTCTTTATAGCCTCTTCGGTCTTGGTCCCGATCTTTGAAATGGAATCTGTTACCTTGTCTACAAAGCTATCATCAAAAACCTTGTTAGAAGATTTGTTTTTCTTTTCTTGACTCTTGTTTTCGCCAATGGCGTCCAATAGTTTTAAGGCTTCATCATTTGTAATCTTGCCATCCTTTAGCATTTCTAGAATCAATTCTCTTTCTCTACTCATACGAACCTCCTTCTTTTATTTATATTCTTTCAAAAGTTCAGTGGCTTCTTCCGGGCTAATCTCCCCTTCATTAAGCCTGTTTAAGATATCTATCCTAGACTCTTCTTTGCCTACATCGTGGCCCAGAGATTTAATTACACCATCGAGCTTATTCCTTACTGTTGGATAAGATATGCCCAATTCTTTTTCAATCTCCTTGATTGAGCCCCTCTTCATAACAAAAATTTCTATAAAATCTTTTTCCTCTTGGCTAAGCTTTGAAAACTTGTCTTCTTCAAATTCGCCTTTAATAGTTGTACCGCAATCTGTGCAGGATACCTCTTTGATAATTAAAGATCCTCCGCAAACCGGACAGGATGATATTTTTTTATTTGCCATATGATCACCTCAACTATATTTTAACATCTCTTTTAATATTTGTCAATAATGTTAATGATAAAATTAATAAAATTAATTTATAAATTAAATATTTTAAAACCCCTTTTGAAAATTCTATCTTGCTATTGTTGTTAATTTTAGTTTATAGGGTTGATAAAAATAATTAATAATGCTATAATCTCAAATGAACATTTTTATTTTTTAAGGAGGAAATATTAATGAAAAAGACATTAGCAATTATTATTGCAGCTCTACTTTTATTCGTAGGATGCACTAAGCCTGCTGATTCAGGCGAAAAAGCATCAGACGCAAGTGGAGAATTATCATTTGCAGGTTCTTCAACACTAGGACCTGTTGTATCAGCAGTCACAGAAGACTTCAAAGCAAATTACAAGACTTGGAAAGAATACGACGACAGCCTTGCAGATAAGCCCGTTGTAGTTAACGTTTCAACTGGCGGTTCAGGTGCTGGTATCAAAGCTATTCAAGAGAAAACTGCAGACTTTGGTATGCTTGCTCGTGACTTAAAAGACAGCGAAAAAGAAATTGAAAATTTGGTTGTAAATAAAATCGGTATCGACGCTCTTACAATTTCTGTTAACCCAGAAAACCCAATTTGCAATTTAGTTGATGATCTTTCAAGCGAAGAAATCAAAAAATTCTTCTCAGGCGAATACAAAAAATGGTCAGACTTTGACCCAAGCCTACCTGATGAAGAAATCGTAGTGGTTGCTAGAGACTTAGGCGGAGGAGCCCACCAAGTTTTCCAAAAAGTTATTATGGGCGAAACACCAGTTCGCGAAGACGTTATCCAAGCTCCATCAATGGGTGCCCTAGTTCAAAAAGTTATTGAAAACAAGAACGCAATCGGCTACGCATCATTTGGTGTATCAAACCAAAACGCAGGCAAGCTATTCCCTATCAAGGTTAATGGCGTTGCAGCAACTGAAGAAACAATCTTAGATGGTTCATATATCATTTCAAGACCACTAATCATTGTTCACGACGGAGAATTAAAAGGTGAAGCAAAAGCTTTTATGGATTATTTAAAATCAGATAATGGCGAAGCTATCCTTCACGACCTAGGATTTGTTCCTGTAAAATAGTTATAAAGGAGGTAAAGATATGAAGAAGAACGATAAATTTTTTAAAGGTATTCTCTCTATCTTTACCTTTTTTTCTATTTCTTTGTTATTTTTAGTTTTGATTTTTATAATTATTGAGAGTCTTCCATTTTTTAAAAATCATTCCATAATTGAATTTATTTCAGGAAAGACTTGGAGACGAGGAGTTGAATTAGAGTTTGGCCTCTTACCAATCATCTTAGCCAGCGTCTACACATCTTTTCTTGCAATATTATTTGCCACGCCAATTTCCCTAGGGCTTAGCTTGCTAATAGTCGGCTATGTGCCTGGCAAGTACAAGAAATACATAAATAATTTATTAAATATCCTGGCTGGAGTTCCATCTGTCATCTACGGGTTTTTAGGGCTAACTGTCATCGTTAAAATGTTTGAAGAAAAATTTAATTTAGCTACTGGCGAGTCAGTTCTGGCTGGCGGCATCCTCTTGGCCCTGATGATTATCCCCTATATAACTTCAGTAACCTTTGATAAGATGGAAGAGTCTTATCAAAAATACAATGAAATCTACAAGTCACTTGGCCTCAGTAAGGACTTTTTCTTAAGGAAAATCATTATTAAGGATGCCCTTAAAAATATTATCGCAGGCATAATCCTTGGGCTGGGTAGAGCCTTTGGTGAAACTATGGCCGTTATGATGGTAATTGGCAACGCGCCAATTATGCCTACACTATTGAGCAAGGGACAAACTATTCCTTCGCTCATTGCCCTTGAGATGGGTATGGTCGAACTAAACAGTATGCACTACCACAGCCTCTACGCTGCTGGCCTGGTCCTAATGCTTATAACAATACTTACAAATATTTTATTTTCCTTTATAGTTACTAAGGGGGACCAAAGATGAGAAAGTTTAAAGATACAATTTTTAAGGTTCTGCTCTTTATAAATTTATTGATATTTGCATCTATACTTATCGCCCTCTTTTCGAAATTAGTAAAAGAAGGGGCCCATGTCCTATCTTGGGATTTTCTCTTTGGAAGTCCGTCAGGCCTACCGCCAGGAAAAGAAGGCGGCATTTGGCCAGCTATTATTGGATCTCTAATTACATTTTTCTTGTCGTCCTTTATTTCATCAATTCTAGCTTTGATGACGGCAATTTATATTGTCTTTTACCTAAAAGAAGACAGAACTAAAAATATTTTAAGAATTATAATCCAATGCATATCTGGAATTCCTTCAATTGTCCTAGGACTCTTTGGATATACCTTACTTGTCTATAAACTTAGACTTGGCAGGTCAGTCCTATCTGCTTCTGCAACTTTGGCGGTAATGATCTTCCCCTTTATTGAAATAAGACTTGAAAAATTATTTATAAACTATGATTATGATAAATTAGAAACTGCTCTGTCGCTTGGCATTGACAAAGGCTTTATAATCAGGCATATAGTTTTAAAGGGCTTAAGAAATAAAATTATCCAAACCGTTACACTCGGTGGGAGCTTGGCTATTGGTGCCACAGCTCCAATAATGCTCACAGGAGCTGTCATCCACACTGGCATACCAAGCGGGCTATTTAAACCCTTTATGGCCCTGCCTTATCACTTGTATATTTTAATTAACGAAGGCATTTCAACCACCATGGGCTACGGGACAGCCCTCGTCCTTATGATAATCCTACTTATCATAAACACATTCTCTCTTTTAATAGGAGGTAAAGATGACAATTATTAGCACAAAAGATTTGAACATTTTCTATGGCGACAACCATGTCGTTAAAAATATAAATATAGATTTTGCAGAAAATAAAATAACATCAATAATTGGACCCTCGGGTTGTGGTAAAACTACATTTTTAGTTGCCTTAAATAAAATTATCGAAGAGCGCGGCGGATCCTATACGGGCGAAATTTTATATACGGATAAAAATATTAATGATTACGATATAAACGACTTAAGAAAACAAATCGGCATGGTCTTTCAAAAGCCAACTCCCTTTCCCCTATCAATTAAGAGCAATGTGGAACTCGCCCTCAAATACCACAATATGAATTACAAAGACGAGGCAATTGAAGCAATAAAAAAAGTTGGCCTATATGATGAAGTTGCCAATGATTTGGACAAATCGGCCTTTGAACTTTCTGGCGGCCAGCAGCAAAGGCTGTCTATAGCTAGAAGCATTGCAATCAAACCCAAAGTTCTCTTGCTAGATGAGCCCTGCTCCAGCTTGGACATACGAAACACAGAAAAAATCGAAAGACTCCTGGTCGACCTCAAAGACGAAATAACAATTATAATAGTAACCCACAACCTCCAACAGGCAAAGAGGATTTCAGACTATACACTCTTTATGTTAAACGGAGAATTAATCGAGTGGGGACCGACCAATCAAATATTTGAAAATCCCAAAGACAAGCGCACAGAAGATTATGTAGCCGGCCTCTTTGGATAAATTATATATTTATACAAAACAAAAACTGCTTTGATTTTAAATTTCAAAGCAGTTTTATTTTTATAAATAATAATTAATTATACCAAGTGGCAAGCTACGAAGTGTCCTGGAGATACTTCTCTTATTTGTGGGTGTGGGCCATCGCAAATGCCTTCTTTTCTATTCCTACATCTTCCATAGAATACACATCTATCTGGTGGATCAATTGGAGAAGGTACATCGCCTTCAAGTATAATCCTCTTTGCCTGATAGTCGTATTCAGGAACAGGTATAGCTGATAAGAGCGCCTTGGTATATGGATGCAATGCATTTTCAAAGATTGCCTTGTAGTCTGCAAGTTCAACCATACGGCCCAAGTACATAACAGCAACCCTGTCTGACAAGTGTCTTACGACCGAAAGGTCATGAGATATAAATAGATAGGTAAGCTCTTTATCCTGTTGGATATCTTGGAGTAAGTTCAAAACTTGAGCTTGAATAGAAACGTCAAGAGCAGATACAGGTTCGTCGAGGACGATAAATTCTGGCTTCATAACCAGGGCCCTTGCTATACCAATTCTTTGCCTTCTACCACCGTCAAGTTCGTGAGGATATGAGTTAATAAGCCTCTTTTCAAGACCAACTGTTTCCATCATTTCCATAACTACTTCTTCAATTTCCTTTTTATCCTTGTAAATCTTGTTTACATATAAAGCATCAGCTATAAGATCAAAGGTATTTAATCTAGGGTTTAGTGATGAGTATGGATCTTGGAAAACAATTTGCATTTCCCGTCTTAGGAGGCGCAAATCTTTTTTGCTGTGCCTGTTCATTATATTTTCGCCATTTAGGTAAATTTCACCTGAGGTTGGTTCGTGTAGTCTAATTATAGCACGACCTGCAGTAGATTTACCGCAGCCAGATTCACCAACAAGACCTAGAGTTTCACCCTTGTCAATATATAAGGATAAATCTTCAACAGCATGTAAGAGACCTTTTTTAGTAGGAAAGTATTTTTTTAAATTTTTTACTTCAATAAAATGATCCATCTTATACCTCCTTATTTTCGGTCTTGTCCGAATTTTCAAACAAGAAACACTTTACAAAGTGATCTTCTTCAACTTCATACATCTTCGGATCTTCTAGCTTACATTTTTCCATGCAATGTGTGCATCTTGGGTGGAATTTGCATCCTTTTGGCAAGTCAGTTGGGTCAGGTGTGGCACCTGGAATAACTGCGAGTCTTTCAACATCATCCGTTAAACTTGGAATTGATTCGAACAAACCAATTGTATATGGATGCAATTTATTTGTATAAATATCTTTTGTTGAACCGCTTTCTACAACTTCACCAGCGTATACAACATCAACCCTGTCTGCGATTTCAGCTATAACTCCCAAGTCGTGAGTAATCATAATAATCGAAGTGTTAAATTTTCTCTTGAGGTCCTTCATAAGTTCCAATACTTGGGCTTGGATAGTAACGTCAAGAGCTGTTGTAGGTTCGTCAGCTATTATGATTTCAGGATTACAAGCAAGAGCCATAGCTATAACTATTCTTTGCTTCATACCACCTGATAATTGGTGTGGATAGTCGTTTACACGCTCTGGTCTAATACCTACAAGTTCTAGCATTTCAAGTACTCTTTTGTCTTGGTCTTTTTTATTTAGATCGGTGTGGAGTTCAATAACTTCCTTAATTTGATCACCAATTGTCATAACAGGGTTTAGAGAAGTCATAGGGTCTTGGAAAATCATGGAAATCTTTTTACCACGAATCTGTCTCATTTCTTTGCCCTTTTTCTTTAGTACATCTTCCCCTTCAAATTCAACAACACCATCTGTAATTACTCCAGGTGGATCTGAAATCAAGTTTAATATTGATAAGGCTGTTGTAGTTTTACCAGCCCCAGTTTCTCCAACAAGACCCAAAGTTTCTGATCTATTTAGCGATAAATTCATATTATTTACTGCTTTAACTATTCCTGAGTCGGTATGAAATTCAACGCATAGATTTCTTATATTTAATAAATCTCCTTTTTGCATAATTCCCTCCTATCTCTTAAGCTTAGGATCAAGAGCATCTCTTAAACCATCGCCCATAACATTTAAAGCAAAAATTGTAATTACAATTGCAAGTCCTGGAAATACCGTAATGTGCGGGTAGTGCATAATATATGTTCTACCATCAGATAACATTGCGCCCCATTCAGGTGTTGGAGGTTCTAGCCCCAAACCAATAAATGATAGACCTGCTGCATTGATAATTGCATAAGCAACACCAAGTGTAGCTTGAACTATAATAGGAGCCATACAGTTAGGGATTATGTGTTTAAAAATAATTCTAAAATCTGTAGATCCATTAGCCTTTGCAGCTTCTACAAATTCATTGTCCTTAATTGTTAAAACTGATGACCTAACAATTCTCGCATAAGCAGGAACTGATGCAATACCAACAGCAATCATAAGGTTGCCAAGACCTGTGCCCAGTGCAGCCATAATTGCAATCGCAAGCAAAATATCAGGAATAGCTTGTAGGATATCGATAAATCTCATAACGAGTGTATCGACCTTACCGCCATAATAACCTGTTATAGCGCCCATAGTTACCCCAAAAATAAGCGCAATAGAAACAGAAATAAAACCAACCTTTAATGAAATTCTTGAACCATAAACTACACGTGAGAAAATATCACGACCAAGGTGGTCTGTTCCAAATATAAATTCGCTGTTTGGTGTAACAAAAGGATCAGCCACGATTTCATTATACTTAAATGGTGCAATTACATCTGCAAATATAGCACTTAAAACCAATATTATTAGGATTACAAGACCAACCATGGAAAGTTTATTTCTTGACATCCTCTTCATAACTTCACTTAGACCAGTTTGGCGTCTAGATTTTTCTTTTCTAACTTTATTTTCTTTAGCCATAATTATCACCTACACATATTGACTCTTAACACGTGGATCGATGAAAGTATAGAGAATATCAACGATCAAGTTAACAAATGCAAATGTAATAGCTACGAAAAGTACGCAGCCCATAACCATTGGCATATCACGTTTATTAATAGAGTCAACCATTAAACGACCAATTCCTGGGATAGAAAATATAACTTCTGTCATAAGAGCTCCGCCCATCAACTGACCAAATTGTGTACCAATAACTGTAGTGATAGGTATAAGAGCATTGGCAAGAGCGTGTTTTTTTCTAATAACCTTGTCTTCTTGGCCTTTTGCTTTTGCAGTTCTTATATAGTCTTGTCTAATAACTTCAAGCATGGAGCTTCTGGTTTGTCTGGTAATAACACTAACCGATTGTGCACCAAGAGCAACTGCCGGAAGAATCCATTGGCGTGGTGAATCAAAACCAGATGCTGGTAACCAACCAAGCCGTACAGAAAACAACATTATAAGCAAAAGTCCCAGCCAGAATACTGGCATGGAAATCCCTATAAGGGCAAAAATCATTGTTATGTTATCAAAAATACTATATTGTTTAACAGCAGAGATAATCCCGATAGGAATACCTAGAATTACTGCAAATGTAATAGCTAAAAATGCAAGTCTAATAGTTGCGCCAGCACGACTTTGAATTTCTTTTACTACTGGCACCCTAGTAATATAACTTCTACCTAAATCTCCCTTAAGTACCATATTTTTTAGATATCTTCCGTATTGTACAAAAAACGGATCATCCAAACCCAATTCTGCTCTTAAATCCTTAACTTGTTGTTCTGTTGCAGATGGACCTAAAACGTTTCTCGCCGGATCACCAGGCGTTACATACAATAACCAGAAAACAAATAAACTTACAAGTAGAATAACGGGGATAAGATACAATAATCTTTTTAAAATATATTTTACCATTTGTACCTCCTAATATTAAAGAAAAGGCCACTAAATTGAAGTGGCCTTATTCAATTTAATAACTATTCTTCTATTGTTACTTTGTTTAGTTTGTAGAAACCAAATGGATTCATTTCAAAACCTTTAACCTTTGCTGATGTAGCAACTGTTAATTCTGACCAGTATTGAGGAATCCAAACTTGTGTATCAAGAATTCTTTGTTGAGCTTTCTTGTATAGTTCGCCACGTTTTGCATCGTCTTGTTCTTCTCTAGCGTCTTCTAGAAGTTTGTCTAGTTCTGGGTCGTCTAGGAAGCAGTAGTTTCCGCCTTCACCCTTTGCAGATGAGTGGAAGCATGGGAATAAGAATGTGTCTGGGTCTGGTGTATCTGAAATCCAAGCGATTTCAAACATATCTTGTTGACTATTCTTTAATAAGTCATTGAATGCTGACCATTCCATAACTTGAATTGTTACATCGATGCCGATTTCAGCAAGTTGTTCTTTAATAATAGTTGCCATGTCAACTCTTTGTTTTCTTTCGTTTGTTGATAGAGTTGTAGCAAATCCATTTTCATATCCAGCTTCTTTTAATAAAGCCTTAGCTTTTTCAACATCACGTTTCTTAGGTTGTGTTGAATCACCGATTGAGTATTTTAATGTTGGTGGCATTGAGTTGGATGCTGTACGTCCTAGACCTAGCCATACCTTTGGAATAATTTCTTCCATGTCAATACCGTAAGCAATAGCTTCTCTTACCTTTGGATTATCAAATGGAGCTTTGGATGTGTTAAATCCTAAGTATGTTGTACCATAGTCATCTGATTTAAACATTTGAAGTTTGTCATCTTTTTCAACTTGTTCAACGTCTAGAGGTTGAATTTCGTAAGCGATTTGTGCTCCGCCAGTTTGCAATTCAACGAATCTGTTAGTTGGTTCAGGAACGATTTTCATTTCAAGTTTAGCAACGCCAGCTTTTTCTCCGTGATAATCTTCAAAACGTGAGAATTTTAAAACTGTAGCTTTTTGCCATTCGTCAAGTTTAAATGGACCTGTACCTATAACTTTGTCACCTGTTTGACCGTAGTCTTTGCCAGCTTCTTCAACAGCTTTTTTGCAAAGAATTGATCCGCCTGGGTGCATAAAGGCCATCAAAACGCCCTTGAATGGGTGCTTTAATTGCATTTTTACTGTATAATCATCAACAGCTTCAATGGAATCTTTGTCGATTGTGTTGAACAAGTGAAGAACGTTTGGAGCTTCACATGCTCTCTTGATTGAGAATACAACGTCTTCAGCCTTCATTTCTTCTCCATTGTGGAATTTAACTCCCTTTTTAAGATGGAATACATATTCTGTATCTGAAGGTTGATCGTAGCTTTCGCATAGTAAAGGTTTGATTGAGCCGTCTCCGGTAAGTTCAAATAAACCTTCGTATACTTGTACTAATGCCTTTGATGAAGCATTGTCGTTTGATCCCATAGGATCCATTGTTACAGCGTCTGAGTCGTTAACTACTACAAGTGTAGCGTCTTTTCCGCCCTTTGTCGCACTGTCTCCTCCACAGCCGGTTAATAGTGTCATAACCATAGCTATAGAAATAATGATTGTCAAAAATCTTTTCATATTATCCTCCTTGTTTTGTGACAATTTATATTTACGTGATAACCACGGAAATACCAGAAAATTTATACAAAAAAACTACAAGAAATCCCTATCCTTGTAGTTTACTTAATGATTGCATAAAAATATAATAGTACATACTCTCAGACGAGTAATTACTACTATGATAAGCTCTATTATAATCTCTTTCAAAATATGTAGTCATAATATTTCCTTCCAACAATCTTTTTGTACTTGGGTATATTATACCACATTTAATAATTTTGTAAACAATTAAACATGATTTTGTTTTAAAATTTCTATTAATTTTTTGCATTAAAAGTATTTAACAAATTTATAATAATTGATCAACAACTTATGGTAGCCTCTTTTAGATACAGTAATTATAATTATAATTACCGAATAAAAAACCTGGAGCTCTTCTCCAGGTAAATTTTATAAGGGTTTAGTTTTTGCCTTGTTTTGTCCACGGGGATATTTTTTGGGTGTTGGCTTTATCTTTTTAATAACCAAAATATTTCTTTCCCCATAGTCGTAATCAAATTTTACATTCTCAAGAATCTCTCCGCCAAGAATTTTTACGGCCTTTTTTGCCTCTTCAATCTCTTCATCAATAGCCGGCCCCTTCATGGCGAAAAAATATCCACCGACTTTAACAAATGGCAGGCAGTATTCAACAAGTGTGTTTAATCTAGCAACCGCCCTTGAGATTGCGCCATCGTAAGCCTCGCGTTCATGTGTTTTGGCCAAGTCTTCTGCCCTGGCATGAATCGTCTTTACATTTTTTAAATCCAAGTCGCTTACAACTTCGTCTAAAAAATTAATTCTCTTTTTTAAACTATCCATAAGGGTAATTTTTAAATCTTCGTCTTGAAGTTTTATAATCACGCCTGGTATGCCTGCGCCAGTGCCAATGTCAATCAAGCTTTTAATCTCGTATTTTTTTAGCAAAGGCATAATGGTTGCAGAATCTATTACGTGCTTATCCCACATCTCATCGTAGTCATCAACTGCAGTTAGATTCATCACCTTATTTTTTTCTTGGATTAACTTTAAATATCTATCAACTTTTTCCTTATTAACTATTTCTGTTTTCATGTTTCCGCCTTTCCAGTTCAAGATGAATCATGAGCACATTCATATCAGATGGGCTGACCCCGCTAATCCTACTTGCTTGAGACAAGGTCTCCGGCCTAATTTGTGTAAGCTTGTCAGCCGCCTCATGTTTAAGGCCCTTTATCTCATGATAATTAATATCCTCTGGCAATTTACGATCTTCAAATTTGTGCATGCGGGCAATTCTATCGTTGTTTTTCTTTATATAGCCCTCATATTTAATTTCTGTTTCAATGAGGAGTTTTGTTTCCTTGTCTAAATTAATATTTATAGGAAACATTTCAAGGGCTTGGTCAATTCGAATTTCTGGCCTCCTGATTAGCTCCTTTAATGAAATAGCCGTCTTAATTGGCGTGGTAAACTTCGATAAGAGTTCATTTGTTTCTTCTGTTGGAGTGATTTTTTTATCTTCCAATAATTTAATCGCGCCTTCCAAAACTTTTTTTCTTTCAAGCATTTTCTTTAAACGTTCATCACTAGCCAGGCCAATATCATAGCCCTTTTGTGTTAGTCTGAGATCAGCATTATCTTGGCGAAGGGTTAAACGATATTCAGCACGCGCCGTCATCATCCTATATGGTTCATAGGTAATCTTTGTTACAAGGTCGTCAATCAAAACTCCAATATAGCCTTCGTCACGTTTAATAGTAAATTCATCTTGGCCCTTGATTTTTCTTGCCGCATTTATTCCGGCGACAAGGCCTTGGGCTGCCGCCTCTTCATAACCAGAAGAACCATTTATTTGGCCCGCAAAGAAAAGATTGCTTATGTCCTTACTTTCAAGCGTAGACTTAAGAGATGTAGCAAAAATTGCATCATATTCAATGGCATAGCCCGGACGCATAATACGAACGTCATCCATGCCTTCAATCATCTTGTACATATTTTCTTGGATGTACTCAGGCATGGAAGTTGAAACGCCTTGGACATAAATTTCATCAGTCGATTCAGCTTCAGGTTCCAAAAATACTTGGTGGTCGTCCCTATCTGGAAAACGCTTGATCTTGTCCTCAATACTTGGACAATAGCGTGGGCCTGTCCCTTCTATGGCCCCAGAATAAAGAGCCGACTCTTCCATGTGGTCTCTAATATAATCATGCATCTTTTTGGTCGTTCTAGTTAAATAACAATTTACCTGTGGACGATCGATATCTTCTTTTGTATTTAAAAATGAAAATGGTGTTATCTCTTCATCGCCAGGTTGCACTTCCATATTTTCAAAATTTATAGTTTTCCTATCAACCCTTGCCGGTGTCCCAGTCTTTAATCTCCTAAGGACAATGCCGTGCTTTCTTAAATTGTCTCCAAGGAGAATTGATGGAAATCTGCCGTCTGGCCCTGACTCATAAATATTTTTGCCAATAAAAACTCTCCCCTTTAGGTAAGTTCCTGTTGCTAAGATAACAGCCTGTGCACGAATTTCTCTACCGTCGCGAAGGACAATGCCCTTTACCTCATTATCTTCTACAATAATATCGACAGCCTCCATTTGACGAAGAATTAAATTTTCTGTGTCCTCCAGCTTTTGCTTCATGTGCTTGTGGTATTCAAGTTTATCGGCTTGGACTCTAAGCGAGTGAACAGCTGGTCCCTTGGATGTGTTTAGCATCCTTGATTGGATGAAGGACTTATCAATATTAAGTCCCATGTAGCCACCAAGGGCGTCAACTTCTCTAACCAAGTGGCCCTTGCCTGTTCCACCAATATTTGGATTACAGGAAAGAGCTGCAATTCCGTCCAAGTTCATGGTAATTATTAAAGTTTTTATTCCCATATTTGCAGCAGCAATAGCGGCCTCGCATCCAGCGTGACCAGCCCCTACTACTATTAAATCATAATCCATAATATCACTTCCCTACGCAGAAGTCTTGAAAGACTCTGTCAATCAAATCTTCATCATAATTTTTTCCTAAAATCGAATAGAGGTCATCCAAAGCCATTCTAAGACTTACTTCGACTATTTCAAAAGGCATAAAGTCCATATCGTTTTTGGCTTGTATTAACTCATCCTTTGCTGCCTCCAGGGCCTGCCTGTGGCGAAGGTTAAATATAGATGTAAAGGACGCATCTACATCAATGATAAATATTTTTTTAATTAGTGACATGATCTCGCGAATGCCTTGATCCTCTTTAATAGAACCAATAACCAGATTATCACTGTATTTTTTTATCTCTTCAAGGTCAGCGCTTGTGCCCTTGTCAGCCTTGTTTATAAAAATAATTTTATTTTTATCTTCTACAGAATTTAAAATTTCCCTGTCTTCATCGGAAATTTTATCTGACCCATCGATAACCACGATTACAATATCCGCTTCCCTTGCAGATTTTTTGCTGAGTTCAATGCCAATCGATTCAACAACCTCACTTGTGTGCCTAATGCCTGCAGTATCTATCAAGTGCAGATAAAGTCCTTCGTAATTTATAAATTCTTCAATAGTATCGCGAGTAGTCCCAGGTATTTCAGTAACAATAGCCCTGTCCTTATTTGTAATTGCATTTAACAAGGAGCTCTTGCCTACATTTGGCCTGCCGATAATAGCAGTCTTGATACCTTCTCTAATAAAGCTTGACCTGTTTTGGTCGTCCAAAAGATTTTCAATAGCCAAATAAATTTCATCAACTCTTGCCTTCATGTCATCGACATTGCCAAGTTCAGGATAATCAATCTTGGCCTCGCACTCAGCAATCAAAGACAAAAGTTCATTCGCCAAATAATCTATTTTTTCTGACAGGCTGCCTCCAAGGACATTAGTATATAAAACTTGCTCTTCCTTGTTTTGGGCATCGATGATTCCTGACACAGCTTCTGCTTCCAAGAGGTCAATCCTGCCATTTAAAAAGGCAAGTTTAGTAAACTCTCCAGCATCAGCTTGAACTGCCCCCTCTTTTAAAAGAATTTCGTAAATATAAAGAGTCGAAACATAACCACCATGGCAATATATTTCAACCATGTCCTCAGTTGTATAAGAATAAGGTCTTTTGAAATAGCAAGCCATAACCTCATCTATTATTTTATCATCATAGGAAATGTGACCATAGTGCATAAATCTTGGCTTAATATCTTTTTTTGTTTTAAATATTTTCTTTAATATGTCAAGGCTCATAGGTCCTGACATTCTCACGATGCCAATGCCTCCACGACCAGGTGGAGTGGCGATAGCTGCAATAGTTCTCATAACTAAAAAACCCGCTTTATTGCGGGTCTCTTGTAATAACAATGGAGCGTCTCGGTTCTTCACCTTCAGAATGAGTAGAGACCCCTTCCATATCATTTAATGCCTTGTGGACAATTCTTCTATCGTAAGCGTTCATAGGTCTTAATCTGTATTCGCCATCTCTGATAGCGCGCTCACCAGCATCCCTTGCAAAGGCTTTGAGCTTTTCTTTTTGATCGTAGATATAATCTCCGCAATCAACTTCAAGCATGAGTCTTTCATCATAGCGACCTCTGACAAATTGACCTACCATATATCCAAGGGCATCAATAGTTGCACCTTTTTTGCCGATGATTCTAGAATTTTGTTCGTAGTCATCAAGCATGATATCAAGGACAAGGTTTTCACCTTTTTCTCTTTCATCAATAATTTCTACATGGCCTTTAAAACCCATTAGATTAATTGTTTTTTCAAGATATTTTCTAGCAGCCTCAGCCATGTCTTCTTCAGTTTTATAGTGGTCAACACCTTCGAGTAAGAATGACTTCATAGGTCTAGCTATCTTTTCGTCAACAAAATCCTCTGTGCTTTCCTTCATGTCTTCGAATTTATCTTTTACATCTTCTTTTACATCATTAAATTTATCGCTTGCATCATTAGCGAGTTCAGATACCTTATCTGATGCTTTCTCAGCCATCTCAGAAACGTCTTCTTTTATATCATCATAAGCGTTTTTAGCATCAGCTGTAACTTCATCAACCTTTTTTTCAAAGTCTGATTTATTATCTTCAATTTCATTTAGTACTTGAGCCGTTTGACCTGTGCCCTTGCGGACAACAGTAACCTTGGCTTCTTTGGCACCTAAACCAAGAAAACCCTTGGAAGGCTCTTCTTCTATAATAACATCTACTTCATCTCTTGTAGCTTCAAGCATTTTTAATGCGGATTCAATAGCTTCTTCAACAGTTTTCATTTCAAGTGTAACTCTATCCATCTTATTCTCCTTTTTTAAACAACAATTCTCTATTAGAAATTAAAGATTGAACAGCTGTAAACATTGTGCTTACAGTCCAATATAGGGCTAGACCACCAGGGTATTTAAGAGCAAACCAGAAAATCATAATAGGCATTATATAATTCATAGTTGACATACTTTGTTGCTCTTGTGATTGAGCCCCTACCTTAGGTGTAGTTAAAGTTTGTAAGTATGTTACGCCTGCAGTAATTAGGGGTAAACCATACCAAAAAGGGTCAGGCAATGTCAAGTCCTTGATCCACAAGAATGTCTTTAACATATTGTCATACATTCCTGTTTCATGGAATACATAAAGGCTTGGATTTTGCATTACCCTAAAAAATGCAAGTATAATTGGTAACTGTACTAAGAGTGGTAGACAACCGCCCGTCATACTGGCACCATTTTGCCTATATAGCTGCTGAATTTTCATATTTGCAGCTTGGGGATCGTGTTTGTATTTAATTTGAATTTCCTTTACTTGGGGTTGAAGCTCTTGTGTTTTTTTCATTTGTTTAGAGCTCCTAAGCTGTAAAGGAAGCACCAGCAATTTAACAATTATAGTTGTAATAATAATCGTAATTGCAAGGTAGCTAAAGTTTTCGTTTTCCGGGCCAATGGACGCTACAAAATCATAGACATATCTCATAACCCAGCCCAGAGCGTTTGCTAAAAAGTTCATTTAGTCTTTCCTTTCGATATTGTATTTATGGTAAAGGGTCATAACCCCCATCGCAATATGGATTGCATCTTAAAATTCGTCTAAAACTAAGGTAAGAGGCCTTAAAAAAATTGTATTTCTTAAAAGCCTGGAGGGCATATTCGCTACAAGTAGGAGTAAACCTACAATGAGCACCCTTTAAAATATATTTTGATATTACTTTTTGATAGAATTTAATAAATCCTATTGCAATATACTTCATTTAATAATTCCACCGAGCCTTAGAACATGCAAGAGATTTCTAGAAAGCTCACTATACGACAGATCACTGGCACCAATCTTGGGAGTAATTATAATATCATAATTTTCCATATTTGGAATCTGTTCTCTCATGATGGCACGAATTCTTCTTTTTAATTTGTTTCTAACATTAGCCTTGCCATGCTTGTTTGATACGACAATTCCCACGCGTTTAACCCCCCGCCTATAGCGGATTTTAAAAACGCGATTGGCCTTAAAATTTGATCTCTTATAAAGTGAGCTGAAATCCTCTTTTTTCTTCAGACGGTTTTCTTTTGCTAGCATTAAGCGCTTAGAACCTTTCTGCCTTTTGCTCTTCTTCTTTTTAAAACTTTGCGTCCGGCAGTTGTGCTCATTCTTTCTCTAAAACCGTGAACTTTCTTTCTAGCTTTTCTTTTTGGTTGGTAAGTTCTTTTCATAACCACACCTCCTTTATCTAATTTACCTATCTATTTTATCATAAAGATATTTTTTTGTAAAGGAAATTCACCCTATAAAAACAAAAATTGCAGAGCAAAAACCCTGCAATTTAAATTTAAATTATCTTTGTGGTGAATAGTTTGGACTTTCCTTTGTAATGTTGATGTCGTGCGGATGGTTTTCAACGAGTGATGATGAAGTAATCTTTACGTATCTTGGTTTAACCATGAGTTCTGCAATGTCTTTGCAGCCCAGATAACCCATACCTGATTTCAATCCACCCATCAATTGATAAATGACTTCACCAACTTTACCTTTGAAGTGAACTCTACCTTCGACACCTTCTGGTACATATTTTTTAGTACCTTCTTGGAAGTATCTGTCCTTGGATCCTGCTGACATAGCTCCTAGTGAACCCATGCCGCGATATTCTTTATAGCGTCTGCCTTCATAGATAACTTCTTCGCCAGGGCTTTCAACAGTACCTGCTAGAAGTCCGCCAAGCATAACAACATTACCGCCAGCTGCAATTGCCTTTGTAATATCGCCTGAATATTTGATACCGCCGTCAGCAATAATTGGTTTACCTTCTTCTTGGGCAGCTTTTCTTGCATCCATGATAGCTGTAATTTGTGGAACGCCAATACCAGTAACAACTCTAGTTGTACAAATACTGCCAGGTCCAATACCAACCTTTACGCAGTCAGCGCCTGCAGCAAAGAGTGCCTTTGTAGCTTCATAAGTTGCAACATTTCCTGCAATAACTTGTAGGTCAGGATAAGCGACCTTTAATTTTTCTACAGCCTTCATAACTCCAGCACTGTGACCGTGAGCTGTATCTAGAACAACAACGTCAACTTTTGCTTCTACAAGAGCAGCCGCTCTTTCCATCATGTCGCCAGTTACACCAAGGGCTGCGCCAGCTAGTAGACGGCCTTGGCTATCCTTTGATGAATTTGGAAATTCAATTGATTTTTCTATATCTTTAATTGTAATTAATCCCTTTAGCTTATAATTTTCGTCAACGATTGGAAGCTTTTCGATTTTGTGAGACATCAAAATTTCTTTAGCTTCCTCCATTGTTACGCCTTCACGAGCTGTGATTAAATTTTCACTGGTCATGGTGCTTTCGATTGATTTTGACATATCATTTTCAAATCTCATATCGCGGTTTGTAATAATGCCGATGAGTCTTCCATCTTCTTCTACAATTGGAACTCCACTGATCTTGTATGTGCTCATCAACTTTTCTGCATCAGCTAAAATATGATTTTTGGAAAGATAAAATGGATCGGTAATAACTCCATGTTCACTTCTCTTTACCCTTTCAACTTCATGGGCTTGCTCTTCAATGGTCATATTTTTGTGAATAATACCAATGCCGCCTTCTCTTGACATAGCAATTGCCATTTGACTTTCGGTAACTGTGTCCATCCCTGCAGACATAATTGGGATATTTAATTTAATCTTATTTGTCAGAATAGTTTCTGTATTAACCTCGCGTGGTAATACATGGCTCTCAGCTGGAACCAATAGGATATCGTCAAATGTAAGTGCCTCTTTGTAAAATTCCATAATTCCTCCTTAAGTAAATTCATTTTGCAAAATTCTTTCTAGTATTCATTATATAACAAATTTTAAAAAAAATCACGCAAAAATCGTATTTTTTCAAAAAATTTTTTTATAAAAATTGCTTGACAACTTATACCACATGTGGTAAAATGATATTGTTCATCAAGAGAGGCGGAGGGAATAGGCCCTGTGAAGCCCGGCAACCTAGTTTTAAGGTGCCAAGTCCTACAGATTAATCTGAAAGATGATCTTATCTTTAAGATGTTTTTGTGGCTCCTGATGAAGGAGTTTTTTTATTTTAAATTTGAAAGGAGAATAAATGATTAGATTTCATACTAGTGAAAGTGTTACAGAAGGTCACCCAGACAAAGTCTGTGACAAAATTTCCGACTCAATCTTAGATGCGATACTTGAAAAAGATAAAAATGCACGCGTCGCTTGCGAAACTGTCGCATCTACCGGCTACATTATTGTTAGCGGACAAATTACAACCAATTGCTATATCGATATACCTGCTATAGTTAGAAAAACTATAGAATCAATTGGCTACACAAGAGGCAAATACGGTTTCGATGCTGAAAACTGTGGCATCTTAACTTCTATCGAAGAGCAAAGCCCTGATATTGCCATGGGTGTTTCTGACTCATACGAAAAGAAAGGCAGTTCAACTGACAAGTACGACGAAATTGGCGCTGGCGATCAAGGTATGATGTATGGATATGCATCAAATGAAACTGAAGAGTTGATGCCACTTGCCATCAAGCTAGCCCACGATTTGACCAAACGTTTGACCGCTGTTAGAAAAGAAGGCATCCTTCCTTATATTTTACCAGACGGAAAATCACAAGTTACAGTTGAGTACCATGACAACAAGCCAGTTAGAATTACAAACGTAGTTATCTCTACCCAACACTTGGCATCAGTTGATATCGAAGACCTAAGAAAAGATGTAAAGCGTGAAGTTATAGATAAAATTATTCCACCAGAATATGTAGACGATGAAACCGTTTATTACATCAACCCAACTGGTAGATTTGTAATCGGTGGTCCAAAATCTGACACAGGTCTAACCGGCCGCAAGATTATTGTAGATACCTACGGCGGATATGCAAAACACGGTGGCGGAGCCTTTAGCGGCAAGGACCCAACAAAGGTTGATAGATCTGCTGCTTATGCTGCCCGCTATGTTGCAAAAAATATTGTGGGAGCAGGTCTCGCTGATAAATGTGAAGTTGCCCTATCCTACGCAATCGGCGTTGCAAGACCAACTTCAATTGATATCGACTGCTTCGGCACAGAAAAAATTGATATTGAAAGCATTAGAGAAAGAGTTTACAAAAACTTTGACCTAAGGCCAGCTGCAATTATCGAAAACTTTGACCTAAGAAGACCAATCTACTCTCAAGTTACCAACTATGGCCACTTTGGTAGACCAGAACTAGATCTTCCATGGGAAAAATTAGATAAGGTGGATGCATTAAAATGTTAAAAGATCCGTTTTTAAAAAGAGCTTTTTTAGTTGGAAGTGCTTTGCTTCTAATGTCTCTGCTCTTGTACTTGCTAATGAAGAAAGAAGGAATCTTATAAACTGCGATTTATTTCGCAGTTTTTTTATTTTTTAAAAATACATAACCATTTACCTCTGCCCTTTTCATTTATTTTGAAATTAATTTTTTAGAATTAATTTAATGCAAATAAAAAACTCCGGCCATCCGGAGTTTATTTAAATTCCATTTCTCTTTTCAATTTCTCTAAAATATTCTATCCCCTTATCTGTAAGCGAATAAAATTCACCAGCTTGAATTATATTTTTATCCATCAACCTATCTATGGTCTCATTCATGGTATTTAAATTCATCTTTAAATGATCTTGAATTGTGTTTACACCAAGTTCAATATTTTGGTTATCATGACCCATGTGGTTTTGTATGTGAATAAGCACGAGTACTTCGTTCAAATAATCCAACTGCTTTTTGCGGTTTAAAAGCTTGGTCATAAGACCTCCCGGCTTTATTATATGGCAGATAATATAGGTTAGCATGCCTATAAGAGCCGTGGTACCAGCTATATTAATATTTAAATTGTAGCCTAGATAAACTCCTAAACTTACATTAATAAAAGCTATTAAAATTGTAAGCAGTATTGAATCTCTGAGATCTTTGGTTAGTAGAATTGCCGAAGCAGCAGGTGCTACCATAAATGAAATTACCAAGATGCTTCCCACAGAGTTAAAAGCAATAACTGAGTTAAGGCTGACCAAGGTCATAGTCATATAGTGGATAAAGGCTGCTGAAAAACCAGATATGATTGCAAATCCAGTGTCAAAGGCAGTGACCTTTAGCTCTTTGAAAAATACCATTATAAATAGCAAATTTACTGTCAATACAATTAGAGCCATCTTTAAGGCAACCGGCATATCAATTCCTAAAAACACAGTTCTGTTGAACTTGCTCATTAGAATTTCCCCCATAAGGACTCCATCAACACAAAGATGAGTGTTCTTTAAAATCCTGCTCATTATTATAACTCCAAGGGAGAATAATAATGGGAAAACAATTCCAAGGGCCGAGTCTTCGTTGATTCTGCCAGACTTTAACAAGAGTTCAACCAATACAACTGTAAGCAAGCCTGCAAGTACAGCTCCAACAATTAAAACTGGACTGTTAAAGTCTCTGGAAATTAAAAATCCAACAACGATGCCCAAAAGCACAGAGTGGCTAATGCCATCTGCCGTCATAGAAAGATTTCTAAGAACTAAAAATGTTCCAATAATCGAAAGAGCAATTGCAGTGATTAGCATTGTCAAATAAATCTCAAACATTTTTAATAGCCCTCCTTCTAAGAGCAGTCTTTACAACCCCCCACCTGCCAAAAATTATTGAAATAATTGCAATAAAGCTCATGACAAGAACAATAGCAGGTCCAGTTGATACTCCGGCATAGAGACTTGAAAATACCGTTCCAATAAAACTTGATAGGCCACCTACCAAAGCGGCGATCAAAACCACCGCATTGTATTTTTTACTCCACTGCATGGCAGCAACTACTGGTGCAATTAGCATTGAAGAAATCAAAATTGATCCAACAACCTTTAATCCTGCAGCAATAATGGCAACCATGGTTATGGTTATGATTGTATCTATAATTTTATTGTTAAAGCCAGATGCTTCCATATACTGGGCGTCAAAGACATATAGCTTGATTTCTTTATAAAACAAAGTCATCACGAGCATTGACACAAGGCTCACACCAAAGATTAACCAGAGGTCTTGCTTGGTTATAAAGGCTGCTTGGCCAAAAATATAATTGGCAAGCCCACTTTGAGATGCTCCCTGATAAGATGGGTTGCCTTGAATATAACTATTAAGTGCCATACCAAGTCCAAAAAAACCTGATAGCACAACCGCAAGACTTGTGTCCGTCTTATGGGTCTCTGCCTTTGCAATCCTTTGGATAATCATATAGGCCAGAAATCCACTAAAGACTGCCCCCATCAAAAGTACATAAGGCGACCTGGTGGAAAATATCATAAAAGCAATAACAATACCGGGAAAACTTGAATGGCCAATAGCATCGCCTATCAAGCTTTTTTTGTTTAAAACCGTTATTGTACCAATCATCGCCGAGGCTATACCAAGTAATGTTGTGCCAATAGCAACCATAATAAAGAGGTGGTTGGTAAATAAGTCTTTCACTTAATCACGCCCCTTTTTGTATGCTATTTGCAAATTTTCTTCCGTAAATACTTGGTCCATTGGCCCATAGGCAATGACCCTTCTATTTATAATAACAAGGTGGTCAAAATATTCTTTAATTGTATTTAAATCGTGATGGACTGCTACTATGGTCTTGCCATTTGCTTGGAATTCTTTAATGGTATCCATGATAATCTTTTCTGTTGTCATGTCCACACCTGCAAGGGGCTCATCCATAAAATAAATTTGAGCATCACTACAAATTGCACGAGCTAAAAAAACTCTTTGCCTTTGACCTCCAGATAATTCAGATATCTGTCTGTTTTTGTATTCGTACATGCCCATTTTATTTAGGGCTTGCTTTGCGATTTCCATATCTTTTTTGCCAGGTCTTTTGATCCAGCCCAAACTTTTATAGCGGCCCATAAGAACCACGTCTAAAACATTTGTTGGAAAATCCCAATTTACACTAGCTGTTTGAGGAATATATGCAATATGCTTTCTCGCATCCTTTGGGCTCTTCCCCATAATCTTAACTTCACCGGCCAAGGGCTTTATTAGTCCCAAAATTCCCTTTAGAAATGTCGACTTACCAGCTCCGTTTGGTCCAATAATAGCCGTCCTTGAATTATTTATAATTTGGGCATCAGCATCCCATACAACTGGGTTTTCGTTGTAAGCTAAAGTTAAATCTTCAACATCTATAATTATTTCATCCTTCATTAGTCACCTACTTTAAATTGTTTACGATCAAATCAATATTGTGTTTGTACATATCAATATAGTTGTCTCCTTTTTTGCCCTCTGTTGCCAAGCTGTCAGAAAACAATTCATTGCCTTCGCCTTGAACTACCAAGACATCAAAACCCTTTTTCAAAACAGAAGCTCTAAGGGCCTCCATCCTCTTAGGGTCCGTTGTGCTCTCTGCAAAAATTGCCTTGATTTTGTGTTCATAGATAAAGTTTGCAGTTTCATCCATATCCTTAACCCCAACCTCAGTTTCGGTTGAAACACCTTGTGGAGCTATGACAGGAATATTATAATGCCTGGACATGTAATTAAATGCATCATGTGGAGTTACGATATATCTTGATTCGACCGGTATCTCATCAAGTCTTTCCCTATTATAAGCATCTAGCTTATCAAGTTCTCCTAGATACTCGTCACAATTCTTTTGATATTCTTCAGCTTTTTCTGGCACAAGTTTCTTTAATTCCTCGCAAGCTGTAATAGTTGCCTTCTTATAAAGAGAAATATCAAACCAAAAATGCGGGTCTAATTCTGTTTCATCGCCATCGATAGTTCCTATCTCTTGATCTGAAAAATCTTTTGTTACTGGAACTCCAACTGCCTCGAGGGCCTCATTCATCTTACCTTCAAAGTGCAAACCGTGATACAAAACAAGGTCAGCTCTCTCAAGTTTTTTAGAATCCTCGGGCTTCATCAAATATAAATGTGGGTCTTCTCCAGCTGGAATAATCAAATCCCTCTCTACACTATCACCTGCAATGACCTTTACCATATCATAAAGAAATGAAGTTGTAACAGTAACTTTTCTTTTGTCACTGGCAAGGTTTTCTGTCTTTGGGCCGCACCCTGTAAAAATTAATGCTATTAATAAAATAAAAATAAAAGTTTTTTTCATAAAATCTCCTTGTCTAATTAATAATTTTTATCAATTACGATAAGCTTATATTATCATAGGCAAATAATTATGTCAAGCTAAAATTTTTTTTACTTCATTCACCCATATTAATTCTACATCTTTTTAAGTCTTTTTACAAATTTCAGGCCACATTTTTATTTTTGCAAGTGAATCAATGCCAATATTTATTTATAAGCACTTGTAATACCTTATTTTTTAATTGCACCCAAGTCCTTGTCTCTCCTTTTATAGTTGAGCGCGTCCTTACTCTTTCAATTTCACCTAGATTCCTGCCTTTATTTTAATATATGCTTACAGATTCTTCCTTTCATTTTGACAATTATACCCATGTCCGACTTGCTTTTATTTTACCATTTTTTCCCTAAACACTTCTATAATAAAAAATACCTTTAGGTCCTTGCTTTTATATGATAAACCTCTATTGCTAATTTATGTTTATTTTTGTTTTTGTGCTATAATTGTCTCAGTTTATTTTTTAAGGAGGTTTGACATATGGATGTAACTGTAAAATCAAAAAGAACCACGACCACCAAGGAGATTGTACTTATTACTATTGGAGTTTTAATGGTGGCTGTGGCTATTCATTTTTTCCTAGTTCCAAGTAATTTAACTACTGGTGGAGCTGGTGGACTTGCAATTGTTCTTGCCCACTACCTGCCCTTCGATGTTGGTCCAATATATACAGCTTTAAATATTATTTTGTTTTTAGTTGGGCTGGTATTTATTGGCAAAGACTTCGGTCTGAAAACTGTTATCGTTACCCTTTCATTGTCAGGAGTTGTTTGGCTTTTGGAAATTCTTTATCCAAACCCTGCTCCACTCTCGGACAACTTATTTTTAATTGTGTTTTTAGGAACTATTATCCAAGGTGCTGGAGTCGGAATCGTTTTAAACCAATACACATCAACAGGCGGCACAGATATTATCGCCAAGATTTTTCAAAAATACTTTGGCCTAAACCTAAGTATTGGTTGCTTTATAGCTGACTTTGTCGTAGTTGTCCTAGCTGGAATTGCCTTTGGTTTTGAGCTCATGCTCTACTCAGTTGTCGGTGTTTTAATAAACTCAGCCCTAATCGACATTGTAATTGATGGATTAAACTCATCCAAGCTTTGCTATATTAACACCTGCAAGGTACCAGAAGTCTGTGAATTTATTATCAAAGACTTGGACAGGTCTGCCAACCTTTTAAACAGTCGCGGTGCTTATTCTCAACAGGAATTTCAATTAATTCTAACAGCCATTAACAACCGTGAGTTTATGAGGCTAAAGGAATTTGTTCACTCAATTGATCCCAAGGCCTTTGTGGTCGTTTCAAGTGCCAACGAAGTTCTAGGTGAAAAATGGAGAAAGTTTATCGGATAAGATAAAATAGTTTTGCCAGGTAAGATTTTTACCTGGCATTTTCTTTTTTCTGCTAAATTTATAGCAGTAATTTATGTATTTGTTCTTTTTTGTGTTATAATAATCCCAGTTTGTTTTTTAGGGGGTATATTTATGGATAAAAATTTAAATAATAAAAAATCTACTAATCTTAAGGAGCTATCACTAATAAGCTTAGGCATTATAATGGTTGCAACGGCTGTCCATTTCTTTTTGGTTCCCAGCAACCTTACCACAGGTGGTGCCGGCGGTCTTGCAATCGTCCTTGCCCACTACCTACCCTTTAATGTTGGTCCAATTTATACAGTATTAAATATAATTTTATTTGCAGTCGGTTTAATATTTGTCGGCAAGAGTTTTGGGGTCAAGACTATTATCGTAGGCATGACCTTGTCCGCTGTGGTCTGGCTCTTTGAAATTATTTTCCCAAATCCAAAGCCGCTTTCAGATAATTTAATTTTGATCTTACTAGTCGGCACAATTCTCCAAGGCGCTGGCGTTGGCCTGGTCCTTAACCAATATACTTCTACTGGTGGCACTGATATTATCGCCAAAATCCTACAAAAATACTTTGGTCTAAACTTAAGCATTGGCTGCTTTATAACAGATATGATTGTGGTAATTATGGCTGGTTTGGCCTTTGGCACAGAGCTTATGCTCTATTCATTTATTGGTGTTCTTATCAACTCGGTTTTAATAAATACTGTAATTGATGGACTAAACTCATCCAAGATGTGCTTTATAAATACATCAAAAGTCGATGAAGTCTCTGACTTTATTATAAATGACCTACACAGGAGTGCAAACTTAATTCCAAGCGAAGGTGCATACACCCACGAGAAGCGCAAGATGATTTTGACAGCAATAAACAATCGTGAGTACATGCAATTAAAGGCCTATGTACATTCAATCGACCCTAAAGCCTTTGTTTTAGTCTCAAGTACAAATGAAGTACTAGGAGAAAAGTGGAGGAGGTTTATAGGATAATGACTTACAAGGAAAAAATTCATAAAATTTTTGCAAGCGAAAAATCTTTTTCAAAAGAGGAAATCAATAAAATTATTGATCATCTTGAGTCACGAGCTGGAAACCCTCCTGACCGTGAGCTAAATAGGATGAGGGCTGCCCTTGGTCTTTTGGATTTGCAGCCAATAAAAGTTATAAATATCGTTGGCACAAACGGCAAGGGAACTGTTTCCAAGGCAATTTTTGACTGCTTAAATGATTTTGGCATGCGGGCTGGCCTCTACACCTCCCCTCATCTGGTTTCCTACAATGAAAGAATTCTTACAAGCGACGGGGAAATTCCTGATAATATATTTTATGCCTTGATTGACTTAATATCCGAACTTGAAGCAGAAATTAAGAACGAATATGGCGACTTCACTTACTTTGAAGTTCTGACATTAGTTGCAAATATTTATTTTGCCAATAAAAATCTGGACCTTGTAGTTTTAGAAGCCGGAGTTGGCGGTAGATGCGACGCCACAAAAGTTCTTGGTCAAAGCATTTTATCTGTAATCACTTCCCTGTCCATCGACCACATATCTGCCCTGGGTAATACTATAGAATCGATTGCCTGGCACAAGGCCGGCATAATGAAGGACAATACTTCTTCAATTACTCTTAACAAAGGCCTAGCTCATGATGTTATAAATGAAGAAGCCTCCAAACTAAATAACTTTAAACTTTATGATTACAAAGATTTTATCTTGCCAGATAATATTCCTGTTAAGGGAGAATTTAAAGTAACTTTTGAAAATAAAAGTGTAAGAATAAATCCCAAGCAATTTGGCCTGATCAGGGGCGAAAACTTCCCCCTCGCCTATGCGGCTATTATAAAAATCCTGGAGTATTTTAATATTGATGTCGATACAAATCTAGAAAAAATTGCAAATTCTCTTTCCAATTCCCAGTGGAAGGGTCGGATGCAAGTAATAGGCACAGATCCTCTGATAATACTAGATGGAGCCCATAATGTTGACGCCATAGAAAAACTATTTATGTCTATAGAAGGTGTTGACCACAAGAGACTGATTACAATAATCGCAATTATGGACCGGAAAAACCACCAAGACATGACCAAGTTTATGAGGTCCAAATCAGACTTACTCATCGTCACATCAAACGGTGACTCCAACAGCACCAGCATTGATATCTTGTCCAAAGAGTCCGACGCAGACCAGGCCTTTGAAGATGTTGATCATGCCCTAGCTTACGCCAAAAAAATAGCAAACCCTGATGATTTAATTCTCATCGCAGGTTCGCTATACTTGGTTGGTGAAGTTTTAAAGTTAATCTAAAAAGATAACATAGATATAAAATTAAAAACGTAGACGTATAATATATATGAAATTATAATGGTGGTTAGTAAAAACCAGGCCATGCTTATATATTGTGGGAGTCTGCGTTTTTTTCTTATAATAAAATCAACCACAGTTAAAAGAGCATTTAGCCAATACAAGCCACAGTTAAATATAAGCAAAATTTTCATCAGGTCGTACCCTATTATACCTTTGAGAAAAATCCAGGTGAAAAACCAGGCCAAAAGTAAGGAGACAAAGCTAATTACTATATGGATTGGTCTAATCCATCTCTTATATGCAATAATGACATTGCAAGCAACAAAATAAACGACTCCAGTAAGTATTAAAATCTTCTTGCTCTTTACCAAAATTGCAACTAAAAACATAATTACCGTAAGCCCAGCCAAAGCTATCATCGGTGCATAATCTCTCTTTTTCATATTACCTCCAATATTTAAATTATACATTATTTTATTTTATTAATCAATCGGCCACTTGACCTTTGAATTTAAAAATCAATTTATATTGCAAATAAAAAACGGACCTGGTCTTGCACACCTAGGTCCATTTTGTTTTAAATATTTTATTAAAAACTTCTATAAGAAAATATATCTTAGGACAAAGAGGATTGAAAGTATCCACATAAGTATAGATACATCCTTTGCCTTGCCTGTAAAGCTTTTAACGATTGTGTAGGAAATAATACCAAATACAATACCTTCTGCAATTGAATATGCAAATGGCATCATAGCGATTGCTAGAAATGCAGGTACTGCTTCTGTTAAATCATGCCAATCAATTTCTCCTACTTGGCCCATCATAAATACACCAACGATAATGAGGGCTGGCGCTGTTGCAGCTCCAGGAATAATTGCAAATAGAGGAGCAATAAATAGAGCGAGCAAGAACATAATAGCTGTTGTAAGTGATGTTAGACCTGTTCTACCACCTTCTGCAACACCAGCTGAGCTTTCAACAAAAGTTGTAACTGTTGATGTGCCCATGCAAGCGCCGAAAATTGTACCTATAGAGTCCGCTGTTAGCGCTTGAGAGACTCTTTCAAGTTTACCGTCTTTATCAAGCATGCCTGACTTTGAAGCAACGCCTGCTAAAGTTCCGACTGTGTCGAAAATATCTACAAACAAGAATGTTGCAACTACGATCCAAAATTCTTTGGTCATAATTTGATCAAAGCCAACAAACTTAAAGGCAACATTGCTAAGTGATGGTGGCAAGCTAAAGATTTGAAAACTTTCTGGAAGTTCAGTAACTCCTAGTGGGATGCCAATAATTGTGGAAGCAATAATACCGATTAAGAGAGCTCCCTTAACATTTCTTGCATATAGGATTGAAATAATTAACAAACCACAAATCGCAACTATAGCTGGATTTTCAGTTAATTTACCAAGTCCAACTAAGGTTGCTTCATTGCCTACAATAATTCCAGCATTGTGCAAACCAATAAGGGCAATAAACAAGCCAATACCTGCAGAGACAGCCTTCTTTAATGATAATGGAATTAAATCAAAAATTGCTTCCCTTGCTTTTAACAAGCTTAAAATAATAAATATAAATCCTTCTACAAGTACTGCTGTAAGTGCAAATTGCCAATCATAACCTAGCCCCAAACAAACTGTAAATGCAAAATAAGCGTTTAGTCCCATGCCTGGTGCTAGTGCAAATGGATATTTTGCATAAAGAGCCATGATAATTGTGGCCACACCAGCTGATAGAGCTGTTGCTGTAAATACTCCGCCTGCATCCATACCAGCTGCTCCCAAGAGCATTGGGTTTACAGCTAGGATGTAGGCCATTGTCATAAATGTTGTAATACCTGCAATAATTTCGGTCTTAACATCTGTGCCATGTTCTTTTAATTTAAAAAACTTTTCCATACCTTCTCCTTTTTATATATTAATGTTTAAAATGACGCTTACCTGAGAATAAAAGTGCAAGTTCTAATTCATCAGCAGCGTTGATAGTGTCTTTATCTTTGATGCTTCCGCCTGGCTCAACAATAGCCTTGACCCCATGTTTAGCCAAAAGTCTAATGCAATCGTCAAATGGGAAGAAACCATCTGAAGCAAGGACTGCTCCATTTGCCTTGTCTCCCGCTTGTTTAAGTGCAGCTTCAACAGCAAAGAACCTATTTACATTGCCCAGACCAATGCCAACTGTAGCCCCGTCCTTAGCGAGGACAACAGCATTTGATTTTGCAAATTTAACAGCCTTTAAGGCAAATTTAATATCTTCAAGTTCACTATCAGTAGGTTGAACCTTACTCATAACTGTCAGCTTACAATCCTCAGCCATGTCTCTCTCTTGGATGATCATGGTGCCTGGTACGATTTTCATATCCATACCATCTTTTGGACCGTCAACTATTTCAGGAATTTCAATTAGCCTTAAGTTTTTCTTGCTTGTTAAAACTTCTAGAGCTTCCTCGCTAAAGCTTGGTGCAATGATTACTTCAAGGAAAATCTTGACCATTTCTTCGGCGGTTTCCTTGTCTATTTCGCGATTAGATGCAATAATTCCACCAAATATTGATGATGTGTCACATGCGTAGGCCTTTAAATAAGCTTCTTTAATGGTATCAGCCTCAGCTACTCCGCATGGATTTGTATGTTTAACTGCAACGATTGCTGGCTTTTCATAAAAGAGTTTTACCATTTCAACAGCTGCACTAGCATCATAAATATTATTGAAGCTTAACTCTTTGCCGTGAAGGACTTTTCCTTGGCAAATGCCTCCCACTTCTCCATTATACATATTGTATCTAAAAGCTTTTTGATGTGGGTTTTCGCCATATCTTAATTCACCTTCCTTGTGGAAAGGAATAGTTAAGAGATCTGGGAATTCGTCATCCATTTTTTCGTTAAAGTATTTGGCAATCCAAGCGTCATAATTAGCTGTTAGGTTAAAAGCCTTCTTTGCAAGATACATCCTGGTTTCTGGTTTTGTGTCGCCACGTTCTTTTAATTCTTCAATGACGATTTCAAAGTCGCTGTTGTCGACGATAATATTTGTATATTTATAATTCTTTGCAGCGGCCCTGATCATACTTGGTCCACCTATGTCAATTTTTTCTACGATTTCATCATCGCTTGCATCTGAAAGATATGTGTTTACAAATGGATATAGGCTATTTACAACTATATCAATTGGTTGAGCGCCAAGTTCTTTTAATTCCTTAACGTCTTTTGTATTTTCGCGTCTATACAAGATACCTGCATGAACCTTTGGATGAAGAGTCTTTACTCTTCCATCAAAACATTCATGAAAACCAGTGTACTCACTGACGTCCATAGCTTCAATGCCCTTGTCGTGAAGATATTTTAATGTTCCGCCTGTGGATAAAATTCCATAACCTAAATTAATAAGTTCTTTGGCAAAGTCTTCAATCCCATTCTTATCATAGCATGAAAATAATGCTAGCTTCATTTGTCTCCTCCATTTCTAATAAATTCATTAATAGCCATACTGTAAAGCTTATGCTCAGTAGTTAAAACCCTTGCTGCAATTTCCTCAGCAGTCTTTAATCCTTCAATAGATATAAAGGACTGCATAATTATTGGCCCTGTATCTATGCCGGTGTCTACTATATGTACACTTGCACCAGAATACTTATCATTAGCCTCTAAAACCATCCTGTGAACATTTATGCCATGACATCCCTTTCCCCCGTATTTAGGTAAGAGCGACGGATGTATATTTAAAATTGGAGGGGCCGACTTAACAAAATCGCTTGGAAGAATTTTTAAAAAACCAGCCAGGATAATAAAATCAATTTGTTTTTCTTTTATGATATCAGCAATGTTTTTAAAAAAACTGCTAGAAATTAACTCTGCTCTCAAGCCTAGATTTTTTGCCCTATCAATTCCACCGCACTCACGGTCGGCATATACGCCCACAATATCAATATCTTTTACATTTCTGGCGATGGATTCCATATTGGATCCACCGCCTGAAATTAAAATTATAACCCTTTTATTATGCATTTGTCTCCTTGACCTTTTTCGATTTCTCCAAGTACAACTGGCTCTTCTCCAGCAGCTTTCAGAGCTTCTAGAGCTGCATCCTTATCGTCCTTGGCCAAAGCAAATATAAAGCCTATGCCCATATTAAAAGTCGAATACATTTCTTTTGTATTGATGTTTGCCCATTCTTGCAAGAGATCAAAAATTGCAGGTCTCTTAATATCCTTTGTATCAATTTCTGCAAAAAGTCCATCAGGAATCATCCTAGGAATATTTTCATAAAATCCACCACCAGTAATATGGCACATACCATGGATTTTAACCTTGTCTTTTAAAGCAAAAACTGCATCCTTATAAATTCTGGTTGGAGTTAAAAGCTCTTCTTTGAGAGGTTTATCAAGTCCATCATAGACCTTATCCAAATCTGCCTTTGAAACATCAAATACAATCTTCCTAACTAAGGAATAGCCGTTGGAGTGAATACCTGATGATTGAAGCCCGATTAAAACATCCCCTTCGCTAACTGCGTCATTTGTGATAATTTCATCTTCTTCTACGCAGCCAACTGCAAAACCTGCAATATCATATTCGTCTTCGCTATAAAAACCTGGCATCTCTGCTGTTTCACCGCCTATTAAAGCAGCTCCAGCTTGAACGCAACCATCGGCAACGCCCTTTACGATTTCAGTCATCTTTTCTGGAATTAGTTTACCTGTTGCAATGTAATCCAAAAAGAATAAAGGTTCGGCACCTTGGCATAAAATATCGTTAACGCACATAGCAACAGCGTCAATACCTATTGTGTCGTGCTTATCGCATAGGAAAGCAAATTTTAACTTGGTTCCAACACCATCTGTACCACTTACGAGCACTGGATTTTTGTAATTATTTAATTTAAATAATCCGCTAAAACCACCAATGCCACCCATGACTCCATCACGGTTTGTCCTTTGGATGTGCTCCTTAATCATTTGAACTTGACGATAGCCCTGCTCCTTGTCAACGCCTGCATCTTTGTAAGATAATGTCATACAATCCTCCTTATATTGTCCCTTCTGGGAATACTCCTGTAAAACAAGCCTCGGTAAATTCTCTGCCTCCAAGAGCTTTGTACAGCCCATCTGTAGATATAAATTCCAAACTATCGGCACCAATTATATCTCTAATTTCATCTTTTGTATGGTTAGCTGCAATTAGCTCAGCCTTGGTAGGTGTGTTCATAACCAAATTGGATGAATACTTAACCATTGGGCTTCCAATCCTCAAATGAATTTCCTTGACGCCTACATCTCTTAGCATTTTAACAGTCCTCTTCATAGTTGTGCCCCTTACGATAGAGTCATCAACCAAAACTATCCTCTTGCCTTCGATATACTCCCTAAGTGGATTTAATTTAATTCTAACAGCTAGCTCACGCATTTCTTGAGTTGGCTGAATAAAGGTCCTGCCTACATATCTGTTTTTTATAATGCCCTCTGTATATTTAATGCCGGACTCTTCCGCATAACCAATAGCAAAGCTAATTCCACTATCAGGAGCCCCAACAACTAGGTCTGCGTCGACTGGAGATTCTTGGGCCAAAATCTTTCCTGCATTTCTCCTGACCGAGTAAATTGATTTGCCATCAATATATGAGTCAGGTCTTGCTATATAGACCATCTCAAAAACTCCAAGCTTCCTTCTAGATGGATCGCCTTTTTGAACTACTTCTATGCCATTTTCGTTAATTCTAATAATTTCACCTGGATCAACGTCTCTGACAAATTCTGCACCTATTGAATCAAAGGCACAAGTTTCACTTGCGACCAGATATTTATCATTGAGCTTGCCAATTGAAAGTGGCTTTATTCCGTAAAAATCTCTAATTGCATAAAGACTTTCATTGGCCATAACTATAATAGAATAGGATCCCTTTAACATCTTAACAGTGTCTAATATGGATTGTTCAATATTTTCCTTGGTATTTTTTGCTAGCAAGGTCGCTATAACTTCTGTATCTAAGAAAGATTGAAACATATAACCTTGGTTTTGCAAGTCTTCTTTTAATTGAGGAGCGTTTGAAATATGCCCATCGTGGACAATACCCAAGGCCCCTTGCCTGTATCCAGCAACTATTGGTTGCAAATAAGGGTAGTCAAGCCCCTCATCCTTGGCAGCCATTCTTACATGTCCAATGGCGATATTGCCAGCCAATCTTTCCATAATATCCTTAGGAAAAACGTCATTAACCAAACCCTGTGACTTATGATAATCTATAAGACCATTGTTATAGCAAGCAATCCCTGCAGATTCTTGGCCCCTGTGTTGGAGGGCGTAGAGCATATAATAAATATACTCTTTTGCGCTACTATTTTTTGAATAAACACCAGCTACGCCGCTCATTTATTTGCCTAGCTCCTCATTCATTTCTACTACTTGGTCCTTTAGCTCTTGTCTATAGGCTTGAAGTTTATTAACGAGTTCAGGGTATTTCAAGGATAGCATTGAAACTGCAAGTAGACCTGCATTTTCTCCACCGTCAATTGCAACTGTTGCAACTGGAATTCCCTTTGGCATTTGTACAACTGAGAAGAGTGAATCAAGCCCACCCATTACAGATGTTTTGCCTGGAACACCGATTACTGGCACAGTTGTAATGGCAGCTACAACACCTGCTAGGTGAGCAGCCTTTCCTGCAATGGCAATAATTGCATCAATGCCATTTTCTCTAGCTGTTGATGCAAATTCAATGGCTCTTTCTGGAGTCCTGTGGGCAGAAATAACTTCACAATGTGTTTCAATTCCAAACTTATCTAAAATCTTCTTTGCCCTTTCCATTACATCTCTGTCGCTAATGCTTCCCATAATAATTGCTACTTTCATAATGACCTCCTATATTACATAAAAAATTGACAAAATGTCCATTAAAAACACAAAACCCAGACGGGTAGGGAAAACCTACCCGTCTGGGTTTTTATCCCTACGGTGTGGAAGTGCCAATTAAGCACTTCTTGCATCGCTTGGTCCTTTGATAAATCACGGTTCCCTAGATGCACTTATCCTAACGCTCGAACAAAAATTCTCCATATTTTGAAGAAAGATGCTCTAACTCATATAATTTAAAATATTTATTTATCGTTTTATTTTGCTCTGAGTTTTTATATATTACCATAGCATCTTTTACTATATACATCTTAAAATCTTCAATTCTAAAGTCATAGTCATCATCCAAATTCATCTTCTCCTTTAGGAACTTATTGGATGACTTTGTGTCGACTATAATATCTTTAAAATCAATCTTCTTTTGGTTCTTTATATCAAAGTTCAAAGAATCAAAAAAGTATTTTGAATCCTCACCACTGATCAGATCACCTTTAAAGATAACGCTTACAACTTTTGAATTGGAAATCGCAATGTCATACAAAAGATTAACTTGGTCAAACCTGTACTCTTCTTTTATGCGTTCTATATATTTTTCTATTTCTCTATTTACGAATTCGTACTTTTTAGAAGTAAAGGCTGGGTAAGCAATTGTAACATCACTTGTGCCAGAATTTTCATATTTTATAATCGATTCACTGGACCTGGAAATTATACCATCAATCTTTTTTCTAAGATAAACAGTATCGCCTATAATAAAAGTATCATATTCCAAGACCTGAGTGAAAAAAGTATTAGGCACATAACAAACCCCGTCATTATAAACTGGAGTTGTGTAAATCTTTTTTAGCTCGTCATACCTGTCCCTGTATTCATCCTTGTTTACTATGAGAGATGCTCTAATCAAGCCTTTTTTAACGGTTATTCTGCCGTCTCTATACCAGGTTACATTGTAACCTAAAGTCTCCATAGTCTCTCTTAAGGGAAGCATAAAGAGCGTATCATTGCTAACGGAATCCACGATGTAGGGCTTTTCTTTAAAGTCATGATTTATAATACCCTTCATTCTAACAAGGTCTTTTTCTTTTGCCTGAACTGGCAAAACTAAAAAACACATAAGAACAATTATTAAAGAGTATTTAAATAATTTTTTCATTGTGAATCCGAACCCCTTTCTAAGGTAATTGTAACATAAAAACAGTAAAATTAAAAGTCTAATCCCAAATATTTTTCCAGTGCCAACCAAAAACCTGGTGGGCATTTGTAACAACCATAAAGACCTTATCGTCTATTTGGTGAATAAAAGTTCTGAGCCTTATCAGGTCACGGTTATTGATTACAGTCTGTATAATTTCCCTATCTGTGTTTGAGTAGGCACCTTTTGCCTTGTAGACAGTGGCACTTCTTCCAATTGAGATTAAAAATTCACAGATCTTTTCCGGTTGAGAAGTAGTTATATAACAAAGCTTACCAACATTTAGGCCATCGATTGTATAGTCAACAATAAGACCTGTTAAAATAACACCAACCAGGCAGAATAAAGCAATTTCTAATCCGTAGTTAAAGCCAACAATCATAGTTATGATAAAGTCTGTTAGTAAGCATCCCTTTCCTAAGTCTAAGCCTAAAAATTTATTTAAAATTTTGGCAATGATATCACTGCCACCTGTAGATGCGTTTTGGTTTAAAACTATGCCAACGCCTGCCCCGTATAAAATACAGGCAACTATTAATGACAAGAACATATTATCAATCATAGGTCCTTGAAGGGGAATTAAAACATCCAGAAGCCATACCAAAGCTGATAGGCCAAGGGAAGCAATAACTGTGAGAACTCCAAATTTATTGCCTATAAATATGAATCCCATTATAAATAAAAATATGTTAGCCACAATTAAAAGTGGTGGAGCCGATATACCAGTTAACTTACTCAAGATAAGTGCAATACCTGTTGCACCTCCAAGTGATAAGTCGTTAGGAAGTAAAAAGAAATGAATTGCAATAGCAATCATAATTACTCCTATTACAATTAATATAGCCTGCTTAACTGTTGTCTGCGGCTTTATATTTCTAAGGCGTTTGACCTTTTCCTTATTTAAATCCAATTCCTTCATACTTTCCTCCATTATGTAAGGCGACTTAAAAAGCCGCCTATAATTTTACCAAGCGTGTTTAACGATTGGGTTTCTAGCAGCCTGTGTTTCATCAGGTCTGCAAATATCTGTATTGTGTGGAGCTTCTTTGAGCTCTTGTGGATTTTCCTTTGCAACCTTTGCAATGTCTAACATTGCTCCTGCAAATGCATCCAGTGTTTCTAGAGATTCAGTTTCTGTAGGTTCAATCATAAGAGCCTCGTCAACAATTAATGGGAAGTAAACTGTTGGTGGATGGAAGCCCCTATCGATTAATCCCTTAGCAACATCAAGTGTTGTAACGCCTGACATTTCATGATCTTTGAGTCCTGCTAGAACAAATTCGTGTTTATAAGTTGTATCAATTGGTAGGTTGTATTCACCTTTTAATAAACTTGCCAAGTAGTTAGCGTTTAATACTGCTAATTCACTTGCTCTCTTAAGTCCGTCAGAACCCATTGTCAAGCAGTATGTGTAACCTCTGACTAAGATTCCAAAGTGACCGTAGAAGTCTTTCATCTTACCAATTGAGTTTTCCTTGTCGTAGTTTAAGAAGTATTTATCTCCATCTTTTTCGACAACTGGAACAGGTAGGAATTCTTTTAAGAAATCCTTGCATCCAACTGGGCCTGCACCTGGTCCGCCACCACCGTGAGGTGTGGATAGGGTCTTGTGAACGTTAAAGTGGATAACGTCAAAGCCCATTTTACCAGGACGTGCCTTACCCATAATAGCGTTGGCGTTTGCACCGTCATAGTAGCAAAGTCCGCCAGCTTCGTGGATAATTGAAGTGATTTCCTTGATATGCTTATCAAATAGTCCTAAAGTATTTGGATTTGTAAGCATAAGTGCAGCTGTGTCTTCACCTACAGCAGCTCTTAGAGCATCTAGGTCAACCAGACCATTTTCATCAGATGGAACTTCAACTGGAGTATAACCTGCTACTGAAGAAGTAGCTGGGTTTGTACCGTGAGCTGAGTCAGGTACGATAACCTTGTTTCTCTTGAAGTCGCCTCTTGATTCGTGGTACTTTCTGATTAACATAATACCAGTAAGCTCACCTTGAGCACCAGCAGCTGGTTGGAGAGTAACTTCATCCATACCACTGATTTCAGCCAAAATCTTTTGGAAATTATACATAAGTTCAAGAGCGCCTTGGACTTGTCTTGAATCTTGGTAAGGGTGCAAACCAGCAAATCCTGGTAGTGCAGCCATTTCTTCATTTATCTTTGGATTGTACTTCATAGTACAGCTTCCTAGTGGATAGAAACCTGTATCTACTCCGTAGTTTTTGTTAGAAAGATTTGTGTAATGACGAACGATATCAACTTCGTTAACTTCTGGAAGCTTTGGGCATTCATCAGATAGATAATCAGCTGGGATAAAGTCCTTCAAATCCTTCTCTTCAACATCACAAGCTGGTAATTGGTATGCAGTTCTGCCTGGAGTTGAAACTTCGAAAATTAAACTATCATATTTTCTAAACATTATTTTACCTCCAAGTATTTAGCTAAAGCGTCCATTTCTTCTTTTGTACGCTTTTCAGTAACCGCAAACATAATTTCCTTATCCATGTCCTTGAAGAATCTATCTAGAGCGAGACCGCCGATAATATTCTTTTCATGGAGAGCATTGTATTGTTCTTCTTCGTTAATGCCTGTAACTACAAATTCTTTGAAGAAAGGTTGGTCATATTTTAATTTCAAGCCCTTCTTTTCTAATTCTTTTTGTAGATAGTGAGCCTTTTGTGTGCAAAGTTCAGCAACGCGTCTTAGGCCTTGTTTTCCCATTACACACATATAAATGCTGGCTGCCAAAGTATTTACACCTTGGTTAGAGCAGATATTTGAAGTTGCCTTGTCACGTCTAATGTGTTGCTCACGAGCTGTAAGTGTTAGTACGTAGCAGCGTTTACCATTGTGATCAACTGTTTGACCAACAATACGGCCTGGCATCTTTCTCATGAATTTTTCTTTTACTGCAAAGAAACCAAGAGATGGACCACCAAAGCTCATGTTAATGCCCATGGCTTGACCTTCACCTATAACAACATCTGCACCGTATTCTGAAGGTTTCTTCATGATACCAAGTGAAATAGGATCAACACTTACTACAAAGGATGTCTTCTTGCCTGTATGGGCAATTTCGCCAAGCTTCTTGGCATCTTCGATAATACCAAAGAAGTTTGGATTTTGAACCATAACACAAGCTACATCATCGCTCATATTTTTTTCTAATTCTTCAGCATCTGTAACCCCATCTTTTTGTGGAATTGTGATAACTTCCAAACCTTGTGCGTGTGCATAGGTGTCTAAAACCATCCTAGCACTTGGATTCAAAGTTTCAGAAACGATAACTTTCTTTTTCTTTGAAACTGCAGCGCACATAATAGCTGCTTCAACAACTGCGTTTGAGTGGTCATAAACAGAAGCGTTTGCAACATCCATGCCAGTTAAATCGCAAATCATTGTTTGGAATTCATAAATATATTGTAGGGTACCTTGGCTTACTTCTGGTTGATATGGAGTGTATGAAGTGTAGAACTCCGATCTAGAAGTAATTGCTGGTATAATACTTGGAATATAGTGATCGTAAATTCCTGCGCCTAAGAATGAAGGGATAAAAGCTGGTGTAAGGTTTTTAGCGGCCATTCCACCAACTATATTTCTAACTTCGATTTCTGATTTTGACTTATCGAAATTTAGATCTCCCTTTACCCTCATATCTTCAGGAATATCATTAAAAAGATCGTCAATAGACTTTACGCCTATTGTATCGAGCATCTTTTTAATATCACTTTCCGTATGGGAAAGGTATGGGTGCATTACTTATGCCTCCTCTGCTAGATATTTTTCGTATTCTTCAGCGTTCATTAGACCATCAGTAGCTGATGCATCTTCTAATTTCATTTTTACAACCCATGCGTCGTATGGTTTTTCATTTAATAGTTCAGGAGCATCTTCGAGTTCTTCGTTAACTTCTGTAACTACACCAGCCATAGGTGCAAATAAGTCACTTGCTGCCTTTGTTGATTCAATAGCTGCAACAGCATCTTCTACATCAAATTCATCGTCAACATCAGGTAGTTCTACGTAAACGATTTCGCCTAGTTGATTTTGAGCATAGTCACATAGACCTACATATGCTTCTTCGCCTTCAATTTTGACCCATTCGTGGTCTTTTGTGTACATTAAATCTTTTTTTACTTCCATTTTAATCCTCCTATAATTTAATAAATTTATTTATTTTTATGATGGTCACCTCTAGCTTCTAAGAATTTCTTTGAAATAATCTTAGCTTCTACAGGTTTGTTCCTAACCATAACATCAAATGTGTTGCCAATACCCTTGTATTCGACATCAATTAAAGCGTTTCCAATTCTGGTTCCAAGAGTTGGTGATAGATAGCCTGTTGTAACATGGCCAATTTCTTTTCCATCTTTTTCAATCTTGTATCCTTCTCTAGGAATACCTCTGCCTACTAGTTCAAATCCAACCAAAACTTTCTTTGGATCTTCAGCAATCTTTAATAGAGCATCTCTGCCAATGTAATCGTTGTCAGATTTTCTATCAACAAAGTATTTAAAGCCTGATTCTACAGGATTTAATTCCTTTGAAATTTCATGTCCATATAATGGGAGTGAAGCTTCAAATCTTAAAGTATCTCTGCAGCCAAGTCCGCATGGTTTTAAGTCAACATCCTTGCCAGCTTCCAAAACTGCATCCCAAACTTTAACTATACCTTCGTTAGTTGTGTAGATTTCAAAACCATCTTCTCCGGTGTAGCCAGTTCTGGAAATCATACATTTAACTCCAGCAATTTCAACATCATCCTTGAAATAGAAGAACTTTATGGTATCTAAGTCAAGATCTGTAAGTTTTTGGACAACTTCTTGAGCCTTAGGGCCTTGAACCGCTACTTCGCCAGTTTCATTGCTGACATTTCTAACGTTTACATCAAAATCCTTGGATTGTTCTTTAATCCAATCAAAATCTTTGTCTACATTAGCAGCGTTAACTACTAGATAATACTTTTCATTGTTGTATTTATAGACTAAAAGATCATCTACAACACCACCATCTTCATAGCACATAAATGTGTATTGAATTTGATTGTCTTCTTGATTAATAATGTTATTGGTCATTAGGTAGTTAACAAATTTTTCAGCTTCTTTACCTTCAACCCAAATCTCACCCATGTGAGAAACGTCAAACATTCCGGCTCTTTCACGAACAGCGTTATGTTCGTCCTTTAGGCCTGTGTATTCAACAGGCAACATCCAGCCAGCGTAATCAACAACATTGCCGCCTAGCTCAACATGCTTTTCATAAAGCGGAGTCTTCATTGTCATAATACATACCTCCTTTATATTATTGGGACATCCTCATAACAGTCCTTGTGTTTATTATACCCTAATAAAGTATAATATTCAACACATCCAGGCAAAATTCAATTATTAAAAAATAGAAATATCCTATTAAAAACTCTTATAACATAATTAAAGTAAGTAAAGATTTGTAAAAAACAAAGCTTTCAAAGAAAACTTACATAAAAATCAATTTGACTAAATCAAATTATCTTGTAAAATAAATTTTAAATATGAGCTACATTTAATAATTGTTTCGAGCAAACGAATTAAAAGATAAAGTTTGCCTAACACAATTACATTATAATCCACTTAGCTATATTACTTACAGTTAAAGATAATTTTCCTTTCTGTATACAAGCAAATTAAAAAGCAAAAAACTTGTAAGTTTAATCTACAAGCTTAGCCATTTATAAATATACAATTTACATAAATACAGGTCTCGACAAATCATTCAAAAAGTTCGTGTTAGTTATGTGTTAGTTACCATCGTTTATTTCCCTTTATTTTAATGAATATTAAGCCAACAAAAAACCCTGCAAGCATTAAAGCTGCAGGGTTTATAATTTCTATATAGAGAGTAAATACTATCTCTTTGAGAATTGTGTTGATTTTCTTGCCTTTTTGAAACCGTATTTCTTTCTTTCCTTCATTCTTGAATCTCTTGTCAAGAAACCAGCTTGTTTTAAAACTGGACGAAGGTCTGGTTCAGCAACTAACAAAGCACGGCTAACTGCGTGTCTTACAGCACCAGCTTGTCCGCTCTTTCCACCGCCATTAACAATTATTGTAATGTCGTATTTATCAAGAGTGTTTGTTAAATCAAGTGGGCTTTTTGCAAGTCTTCTGAGTGTTTCATATTCGAAATATTCGTTAACATCAAGACCGTTTACAACAAAATTTCCGTTGCCTTCTCTTAGAATAGCACGAGCTGTTGAAGTTTTTCTTCTACCATTTGCTTGATACATTATCTGCGACCTCCTTCAAATTCGTACTTTTCTGGCATTTGTGCCTCATGACCATGGTCTTCTCCTGAGTAAACACGGAGTTTTTTGATCATCTTTCTACCTAGGGCGTTCTTTGGTAGCATACCCTTAACAGCTAACATTAAAGCCTTTTCAGGTGTTTCGTTCATCATTGTTTTGTAATCAACTGAACGAAGTCCTCCTGGGTATCCTGTGTGATAGTAATACTTCTTTTGATCTAGTTTCTTTCCTGTAAGAATCATCTTATCTACATTTGTAACAATTACATAGTCTCCTGTATCAACATGTGGAGTGTAAGTTACCTTGTGTTTTCCACGAAGAAGTTTTGCAACCTCAGTAGCTAGACGACCTAGAACCATGCCATCGGCGTCAATTAATAGCCACTTGCGCTCTACTTCATGTGGTTTAGCCATATATGATTTCATAATTTCTTCTCCTTTTCGAGCAATATAGTGACGTTTAATAACGAGGTTTCCGGGTCCTCCTTAAAAAACAATACTCATGTATTATACATGTTTAACATTCATTTGTCAAGCATTTAAAACAAACAAATCGCTTTAATAATAATATTTTTATCATAAAAAATTAGAAATGAAAGATTTTATAAAACAAATTTATTTCTCAAGTTTAGACTATCTTCATCAAACTTATTAAAAATCTAAAATTCTGATTATTGTAAACAATATTCATAAGCCCTGGATTTATTCAAAAGAAACTTATTGTCCCATAAGAATTATCAACAATACTAATCAAGACGATTAAAGGATTTAAGACCTTGACTATCGTAAAATAGTTCCATATCAGGAAAATTTTGACCCATAATAGCCCTTTGTAGAAACAAAACATCTCCTTCCCAATGGGGCATCTCTATAAACTCTTCAAAACTTAACCAGTGTAAGCTGCCTTCGTCACATTCTCTAATATCTCCTGTGTAATCATCTGAGTAATAGACATACATATTCTCAAAATAATCTTCATTTAAATAATATTTAACAAGTCCACAAAACTTAATATTCTTTAATCTAAGTCCCGTTTCTTCATATACTTCTCTCTTAACACACTCATCAGGACTCTCACCCTCTTCAATCTTGCCACCAATACCAATAAACTTTGCATGGTTAATGTCGTTTTTCTTTTTATTTCTTTCAAGAAATAGAGTTTTTCCATCAGATCTTCTAATATAACAAACAGTATAAGACTGTTTCAAAGACATAAGCCACCTCCTATTATACATATTACTAAAAGACATATTTCAAAAACATAAACTCGTGCTTACACACCCTTATTTGATCCAACACAGCAACCATATATAAAGAAACTAAAGCATAAGATCAAAATAAAAATTTATAATAAAAAAAGGACTTTTATCAAGTCCCATGAGTTCTTATTTTGAAGCTGCAACATTAAGCTTTCTGTGTAGCTGTGACATCTTCCTTGAAACATTGTTCTTGTGAAGGAGGTTTCTTTGTTCAGCTTTCTTGAGCTTCTTATCGATAAGTTTTAAAACTTGTTCTGCTTCAGCATAATTTTCTGCATCAATAAGTTGATCAAACTTCTTAATGTAAGTTTTAATTTCACTCTTTCTTCTCTTGTTTACCAAAGTTTTCTTTTCAATAACGCGAATTTTCTTTTCAGCTGCTTTAATATTAGCCATTTTTCACCTCCAAATAATAGATATATTATACAAAATATAATGTAAAAAGTCAAGTAAAAGCTCAGAATAAAACCACCTCACTGGGTGGTTTTACTGGCGCGGCACAGAGGAATCGAACCCCTGACCTTTTGATTCGTAGTCAAACACTCTATCCAGCTGAGCTAGTGCCGCATATGGCGCGGCTAGGAGGATTCGAACCCCCGGCACACGGATTAGAAGTCCGTTGCTCTATCCTACTGAGCTATAGCCGCAAATGGAGCGGGTGAAGGGGATCGAACCCTCGCAACCAGCTTGGAAGGCTGGGGCTCTACCACTGAGCTACACCCGCAAAGTTTGAATTTATAATTATAAAAAATTGGAGCGGAAGACGAGATTCGAACTCGCGACCCTCGCCTTGGCAAGGCGATGCTCTACCACTGAGCCACTTCCGCATAAACTGGTGGAGGAGAGTGGATTTGAACCACTGAAAGCTAAGCTAACGGATTTACAGTCCGTCCCCTTTGGCCAACTTGGGTACTCCTCCATAAATGGCGACCCGGAACGGACTCGAACCGTCGACCTCCAGCGTGACAGGCTGGCATTCTAACCAACTGAACTACCGGGCCTCATGCTTTCACATATATGCTTATGCATATACCTCCTATTAAATTTTATTGGTGGGCGGTATAGGGCTCGAACCTATGACCCCCTGCTTGTAAGGCAGATGCTCTCCCAACTGAGCTAACCGCCCATAGTATAAGATAAAATTGGTGACCCTACCGGGATTCGAACCCGGGATACCGCCGTGAAAGGGCGATGTCTTAACCGCTTGACCATAGGGCCTAAATGGTTGCGGAGGCAGGATTTGAACCTGCGACCTTCGGGTTATGAGCCCGACGAGCTGCCAACTGCTCCACTCCGCGTCAAAAATAAAAGTTATATTGGCGCTTGTGGTAGGGCTCGAACCTACAGCCTACCGGTTAACAGCCGGTTGCTCTACCGTTGAGCTACACAAGCTGGGTGAAATACTTATCTTTAGAATACATTAAAGAGGGGCATCTAAATGTCCCTCTTTAATTTCTTCTGTGCGGCTTTGACCTATTCTCCCGTGACGCTGCCGTCAGAGTACCTTCGGCGCTGTGAGGCTTAACTTCTGTGTTCGGCATGGGAACAGGTGGGGCCCTCACGCTAGTAAAACCGCGCTCCTATAAAACTATACCATAAACTACTTTAACCTTTATTTGGTCAAGTCTTCGGCACATTAGTACAACTTAGCTTAAAGTATTACTACTCTTACACCAATTGCCTATCAAACTCGTTTTCTTCAAGTTGCCTTATTCTTTACGATGGGAAATCTTATCTTAAGGGGGGCTTCGTGCTTAGATGCCTTCAGCTCTTATCCTGTCCAAACTTAGCTTCCGAGCTATGCCACTGGCGTGACAACTCGTGCACCATTGGTTTGTCCATCCCGGTCCTCTCGTACTAAGGACAGCTCCTTTCAAATTTCCTACGCCCACGACGGATAGGGACCGAACTGTCTCACGACGTTCTGAACCCAGCTCGCGTGCCTCTTTAATGGGCGAACAGCCCAACCCTTGGGACCTACTTCAGCCCCAGGATGAGACGAGCCGACATCGAGGTGCCAAACACCCCCGTCGATGTGAACTCTTGGGGGGTATAAGCCTGTTATCCCCAGGGTAGCTTTTATCCGTTGAGCGATGGCCCTTCCACTCGGTACCACCGGATCACTAAGTCCTAGTTTCCTATCTGCTCGACCTGTATGTCTCGCAGTTAAGCTCCCTTATGCCTTTGCACTCTTTGCACGATTTCCGTCCGTGCTGAGGGAACCTTTGAGCGCCTCCGTTACTGTTTAGGAGGCGACCGCCCCAGTCAAACTGCCCAACTGACAGTGTCCCTGAACCGGATTACGGTTCTAGGTTAGAATTCCAGTAAAACAAGAGTGGTATCCCACCGGTGACTCCACAAAGACTGACGCCCTTGTTTCTTAGTCTCCCACTTATCCTGTACATGTTTTACCGAAATCCAATGCCAGCCTACAGTAAAGCTCCATGGGGTCTTCCCGTCCTGTCGCGGGTAATGCGCATCTTCACGCATACTACAATTTCACCGGATCCTTTGTTGAGACAGTGCCCAAATCGTTACACCTTTCGTGCGGGTCGGAACTTACCCGACGAGGAATTTCGCTACCTTAGGACCGTTATAGTTACGGCCGCCGTTTACTGGGGCTTAAGTTCTAGCCTTCGCTTGCGCTAAGCCTTCCCCTTAACCTTCCAGCACCGGGCAGGTGTCAGCTCCTATACTTCGAATTGCTTCTTAGCAGAAACTTGTGTTTTTGGTAAACAGTCGCTTGGGCCTATTCACTGCGGCCAATAGTTAGCCTATTGGCTCCCCTTCTCCCGAAGTTACGGGGTCATTTTGCCGAGTTCCTTAACAAAGGTTCTTCCGCTCATCTTAGGATTCTCTCCTCTCCTACCTGTGTCGGTTTGCGGTACGGGTATCTTTAGTCTCGATAGTGGGTTTTCTTGGCAGTGTGAATTAGTCTTCTTCTCTACTTGTTTTTCGATCCCCATCATACCTTACTTTAGCGAGAATGCGGATTTGCCTACATTCTCTGGCTTGGTATTTGGCCGCACTTTTCCTTGTCGTGCGGGTAAGTTAATCCTCCTGCGTCACCACTTCTCTAATAACGACTATTGATAGTACTGGAATCTCAACCAGTTGTCCATCGACTACGCTTTTCAGCCTGATCTTAGGTCCCGACTTACCCTGGGGGGACGAGCCTTGCCCAGGAATCCTTAGGTTTTCGATGGGTGAGATTCTCACTCACCTCTCGCTACTCATGCCAGCATTCTCTCTTGTATGCAGTCCACAGTTCCTTACGATACTGCTTCTGCCCACATACAATGCTCCTCTACCACTTGATTATATCAAGTCCACGACTTCGGTGTTAGATTTAGCCCCGGAAATCTTTGGCGCAAAATCACTTGACCAGTGAGCTATTACGCACTCTTTAAATGTATGGCTGCTTCTAAGCCAACATCCTGGTTGTCTAAGTAACTTCACATCCTTTGCCACTTAATCTACACTTTGGGACCTTAGTCGGTGGTCTGGGCTCTTTCCCTTTTGACATGGGAGCTTATCCCTCCATGTCTGACTCCTTGAGTTGTTTTCTTGGCATTCGGAGTTTGATAGGTGTTGGTAACATATACATGCCCCGCGACCATTCAGTGCTCTACCTCCATTAAACTTTCTCAAAGGCTAGCCCTAAAGCTATTTCGAGGAGAACCAGCTATCTCCGAGTTCGTTTGGCTTTTCACCCCTATCCACACGTCATCCGATAAGTTTTAAACCTTACCCGGTTCGAGCCTCCATATCGTTTTACCGATACTTCACTCTGCACATGGATAGATCACCCGGTTTCGGGTCTATTATATATAACTTTCCGCCCTATTAAGACTCGGTTTCCCTCCGACTACAGCACTTAATGCCTTAATCTCGCTATATACAATAACTCGCTGGCCCGTTCTACAAAAAGTACACGATTGCACTCTTAACGTGCTTTCGCTGCTTGTAAACATAGGGTTTCAGATTCTATTTCACTCCCCTTCCGGGGTTCTTTTCACCTTTCCCTCACGGTACTTGTCCTCTATCGGTCACCTAGTAGTATTTAGCCTTAGGAGGTGGGCCTCCCATCTTCACACAAGATTTCTCGTGTCTCATGCTACTTGTTAAGCGAGTTTGCTTCCATTCGATTTCGTCTACGGGATTTTTACCCTCTTTGATTCTCTTTCCAGTCGATTCGACTATCTCTTTTCTTGCGCCCTCGCAGGCTGGTCCTCGTTCGCTCGCCGCTACTTAAGGAATCGTTGTTACTTTCTTTTCCTCCGGGTACTTAGATGTTTCAGTTCTCCGGGTTCCCTTCTCACTAGCTATGTATTCACTAGTGGATAGTTTAGGTTTGCTAAACTGGGTTTCCCCATTCGGATATCTACGGGTCGTAGCTTATTTGCAGCTCTCCGTAGCTTTTCGCAGCTTATCACGTCCTTCTTCGGCTCTAGGTGCCAAGGCATCCGCCCTACGCTCTTAGTAACTTGACCTAAATTATTTCGTCCTTTGTTTATTCGTTGAAATTGT